>CAVOTF010000007.1:0-1994735 GCA_963699075.1 uncultured Acidimicrobiaceae bacterium
GTCGCAACCTAAATCGGCGATCCCCGTGATACTCTGCCATTCGTCCCGAACCCACCCGCAGACGCGGCCTGTCTCGTTTTGTCCCGCCATACGGATCAGCGTCGGAGTGATCTCAATGTCGGCGCGAAACGAATTTTCCAGCGTCTTGTCGTAGGCGGCGCCGGCGGAAGACAGAAACGCCGGGTCATCCTGCACGTAGATGGCAAGTTCTGGCAACGATTCGCGCAGGCGCTCGAACACGGGAACCAGAAGAGTGCATGTCTGGCAATCCTGCTTGACGAACAATGTGAAACGAGCGCTATCCATGGAATCTCTGCTCCGTTTCTCAGATGATGGATGATTATAACGTTTGCGGGACGTGCGTATCCCGGGAAGATGGATGTCAGGATTAAATAGACGATGATTCCCTGAATCATGGGTCGAGCGTGCATACCAGAAGGATGTGGTTAAATCAGACGCAGCGGAAACGAGCGAGGGCGCAAGCCGGGCGACCCGGCCAAAGATCGAGGAGTGACATGCACAACGAAGGCTGGCTTCATCGACTCTTTCAGCCGAAGGAGCCATTGCCCATTCCGCACGCCCGGCTCTATAAGGTGACGCTGCGAACCGCGCACCTGATGGCGATCAGCGTCCTGGTTGGCGGCCATGCTTTCAACGCGCCTGTCAGCGCACTCAGACCTTTGCTTTATGTGGCGATTGCGACCGGCGCGGGTATGATTCTGCTCGAGACTGGCCCCAGCTTGCACTTCGTATTCGAGGGCTGGGGGCTGCTTCTTCTCGGCAAACTGGCCCTGCTATGTTGCATACCGTTCGCGTGGAAACAGCGGTTCCCGATCCTGCTCGCGGTTGTGGCGATTGCCTCCATCGGCTCTCACATGCCCGCAAGATTCCGGCATTACTCGCTGCTGTATCGCAGAGTGATCAAGTAGAATTAGCCCTCATGCCACGCCAGGAAGAACAGAGTCGGCAAAGACGATGCGGTGACGTTCGGCTTAGGGGATTCTCCGATCGCGCTTCGTTCGAAGAGGCGATCGCCTGGCTGGATCTCCACGCTCGCCCTGGCCTGCCCGCGAAAATACAGAAAACATAAGCGTCGACGCGGCCCAGGGACGAGTGCTTGCCGAGCCAATCGGCGCCCCGGCGGATGTTCCCGCCATGGATTGCGCGGCGGTGGATGGTTACGCCCTCCGCTCGGCCGAGACCGAGGGTGCTAGCGATTACAATCCGCTTCTCTTTACTCTTATAGAGACTTTTGACAAACCGACCCATCCTCTGCCTTTAGCGGGCGCAGCTCTGGTTTCCGCGGGCGCTCCCTTGCCTGGCGGAGCGGATGCCGTTTTGCCCTTTGACGCGACCCAGCCGAAGGGCACGATGCTGGAGATTTTCGCTGCGGTTGCCGCCGGCTCGGGTGTGGAACGAAGAGGGCAGCAGGTCCGAGCCGGCACGGCGTTGATCGAGGCTCGACGAATCCTGCGGCCTCAGGATGCGGGACTGCTGGCCTCTTTAGGTATTGATCGCGTGCGCGTGGCGCGGCTTCCGCGTGTCCGGCTGGTGATCGTCGGGCCGAAGAGGTTTGCGGGTCATCCATCCACGGGCGATGCCAATGGCCCGATGCTGCGCGGATTGATCGAGCGCGACGGCGGAATGGTCGAAACCATGAACGCCGTGGAGCCACGATGCGAAGCCATTGGCGAAGCAATCGCCGCGCCGGGAGCGGATGTGATCCTGGTGGCTGGCCGTACCGGTACAGGAGCGGACGACGAAGCCCCGCTGGCACTTGCCAAAGCGGGAGAGCTGGCAATACACGGGGTGGCAATGCGTCCGGGAGGCTCGACGGGCATGGGTCTCGCCGGCGCCACTCCAGTGCTTCTGTTGCCCGGCGATCCGCTTGGCTGCTGGTGCGCCTACGAATTGCTGGCCGGAAGGTTGATCAGGAGTCTCGGTGGCCGCAGCCCGGAACTTCCGCATTGCGTGCGAGAGGCGGAAGTCGGGCGCAAGATAGTTTCCGCAATCGGGTTCGTCGATCTCTGTCGTGTTCGACTCGTCGAAGGGCGCGTCGAGCCGGTTGGCTCGGCTGAATTCGGCGGGCTGGCATCGAGTGCGCTGGCCGATGGCTTCGTGGTGGATTCCGGCTCCGCTCGAGGGATACGCGCCCGGCACCGCGTCGAAGTGCGTCTTTATTAGCGAGTTAGGATCAGGAGGTCGTTCAGGAGCGCTGCAAGCGCAGCCGGTCTAGCCGACCGAGTGCGCATACGAGGAAATCCAATTGGCGACTGGAAGACTTCAAGATTGCGCATAAGAAAGGGCGGCGAGCCAGGAGCAGTTTCTGGAGGTGCTTGATCGCGCGGAGGCGGAAGCCCGTTTTCGCAAGCATCTCAGCTTAGCGCCACTCGGGGAAGAGGTCGTTCCTCTCATCAAGGCAGTGGGCCGCGTTCTCTCGCGCGACGTCGTCGCCGACATCGATGTCCCTGGCTTCGACCGCTCGAGCGTTGATGGCTTCGCCGTGCGTGCCGCCGATACCGCGGGGCCACCGACGAACAACCGCGCTTCTACGCGCTCAATTCCGAGATCCTGACCCCGGGTGCGCAGCCGAAAGCTGCGGTCGCCGAGGGACGCGACCATCATTGCCACCGGAGGAATGGTGCCGCGCGGAGCCGACGCCGTCCTCATGATCGAATACACGGACGTGCGCGACGAGGGCGGCGAATTGCTCATCGAAGTGCACCGTCCGGTGGCGCCCGGAGAAGCCGTAGCCGCCGCGGGCGGAGACATCGCGCGCGGCGAAACCGTGCTGCGCGCGGGCCAAGTGCTGAGTTCGCGCGAGATCGGGTCGCTGGCGGCAATCGGCTTCGCCGAGATCCCCGTCTGGCGTAAGCCGCGCGTCGCCATCTTCTCGACCGGAGACGAACTGGTCGCCCCGGGTCAACCCGCCCGTCCGGATCGGTCTTCGATCCAACGGCGCAATCCTGGCCGCGGCGGTGGAGGAACTGGGCGGCGTCCCGGTGCCGTTCGGCATCGGCCGCGACGACGAGGAAGCCCTGTCGGCCCTGCTGCACAAGGGCTCGAAAGCGACATGGTGTTGCTCTCCGGCGGCACGTCCAAAGGCGCCGGCGACATGGCTTACCACGTGGTGGCGCCTTCCGATCCCGGCATCGTGGTGCACGGCGTGGCGCTCAAGCCCGGCAAGCCGATCTGCCTTGCGGTGACCGGCGGCAAGCCGGTGGTGATCCTGCCGGGGTTTCCCGACCTCGGCGATGTTCACCTTCCACGAATTCGTCGCGCCGGTGATCCGCGCCTTTGCCGGGCTGCCGCCGAGCGTCGCGAGACTCTGTCGGCGACGCTGCCGATGAGCATGGTCTCCGAACTTGGGCGGACCGAATACGTCATGGTGTCGCTGTGCGAACGGCCGATGGCGGACTCGCGGCCTATCCCATAGGCAAGGGCTCCGGCGCGGTGACGGCGTTCAGCCAGGCGGACGGCTTCTTCGCCATCCCGGCGCAGACCGAAATCGTGCCGGCGGGAAGCGAAGGTGGCGGTCACGCTGATCGGCGGGGCACAAGTCGCGGATCTGATGGTCATCGGCAGCCATTGCGTCGGCCTCGATTGCTGATCGGACGCGGCTGGAGCGCGAAGGGGTGGCGGCCAAAGTGCTGGAGGTCGGCAGCACCGGCGGGCTGATGGCGGCGAAGCGCGGCGAATGCGACATCGCCGGCATCCATCTGATGGACCCCGCCAGCGGCGAGTACAATCGGCCGTTCTTGACGGAAGAGCTGGATCTGGTTCCCGGTTACGGCCGCTTGCAAGGGATCGTCTTCCGCCGGGCGATGAGCGCTTTGAAAAGGTTGATCGAGGAGCGCTCGCCATCGCGGCTCGCCGAGCTCTTGCCTGATGATCAATCGCAACGCCGGCAGCGGAACCCGAATTCTGATCGACCGCCTGCTGAGGAAGCGCGACCCGCCGGTTACAGCAACCAGGCAAAGACGCACAATGCGGTGGCGGCCGCCATCGTGCAAGGGCGCGCGGACTGGGGCGTGGCGATCGTGACCGTGGCTCATCAATACGGTCTGGGCTTCCTGCCGTTGCAGGCGGAGCAATATGACTTTGTCGTTCCCAGGGACCGGCTCGATCGTCCCCCGTACGGCGTTTTTGCGAACTTCTACGCGAGCCCGCGGTCCGAGCCGCGCTTCAGGAACTCGGGTTCAAACCATAGTTCGTTTGCCGACGGCAAGACCTTCGCAGGTCAGGAAGAATTTCAGGATGACCCAGATGTTAGCGAGCAGCGTGATTGAGGCGATCGGGAAGACCCCGTTTGTGAGTCTCTCCCGCATGACCAAAGGGCTGGAAGGCCGTATCCTTGCCAAGCTGGAATATTTGAAGAAATTCCGGTTTCAGCAAAGATCGGGCTGCGCTGCAGATGATAGTTGAGGCGGAGCAGGCGGGGGCGTTGTCGGCCGGCCAAACGGTGGTAGAGCTGACCAGCGGAAACCAGGGCACCGGCCTTTCCATCGTCTGCGCCGTCAAAGGCTATCCGTTCATCGCGGTCATGTCCAAAGGAAATTCGCTGGAGAGGGCGCGCATGATGAGAGCGCTCGGCGCGGAAGTCGTGCTGGTAGATCAAGCCCCGAATGGCGTACCCGGCCAGGTTTCAGGCGAGGACCTCGAACTGGTGGAAGAGGCTACGCGGCGCCTCACAGTCGAGCGCAATGCATTTCGTGCCGATCAGTTCAGGAACCAGGGAAATGTGCACGCGCATGAATATCACACGGCGGAGGAGATGTGGGAACAAGCCGGCCGGACAGATTGATGTATTCGTCGATTTCTCAGGCTCCGGCGGCAACTTCTGTGGGCTGTGCCAAAGGGACTTAAAAAGCATAAGGCGGGTAATCCGCTGCTATCTGATTGAACCGAAAATCCGCTCGCTTATCCTGGCTGGCAAGACGGTCAGCAACCAATCTCACAAGATACAGGGCGGCGGCTACAGCATGGAGTTGCCGTTTCCTGGAGCGCTCTATTGGTGCACGATTATCTGCAGGTTTCTGACGAGGAGGCTATCGATACCACGAGAGAACTTGCCAAGAGAGAAGGCATCTTTGCCGGATTCTCTTCCGGGGCTAATGTCGCCGCCGCTCTGCAGTTGCTCCGGGAACGGAAAAAGGGCGCCAATATCGCGCTCACCATTAATGATTCGGGGATTGAAAGTACCTCAGCACAGCGCTCTTTTAGCAGGCTGCTGAAAAACTGTATTATCTGAGGGTGTCATCCTCCGCGAAGCGAAGGATCTGCTGTCTGCGCGTGCTGAAAAGCAAGCAGATCCCAAGCGCAAAATCGGTGAGACCTCAGGATGACACTGGTCTGAGTTTTTCAGCAGCCGTCTAGACCACATTCGCGGAAGATGCCTCAATCTTTCGTGGTTGAGAACTAATCAGCGGAGTTTATTCCGGGCCCAGCCTGTGCCGCAGGGACAGCTGGTATTCTCGCGTCCGACGAACCTCGGTAAACCATCGGAATCGGAACGAGGCAGCACCGGCCGGGTGCCTTGTCGGGCGTTTGCTCTTGAATCACTTCGCCTATGTCGAGGACAGCCGCGTCCCGCTTCGGGTTGAATCGTCCTTCGTAAGGTAAGCCGCCGCCAGACCACCGGCAATCACCGGGTGCAACACGGCCAGAGGGCAGTGAAACCTTTTTAGTCTTGAGGACGCTCTCAATGACGCCATCGACGGAGTCGCTGCGTGAGATGCTGCCCGGGACCTGAGGAATCACGAACCTGGTAAGCTCCAGTTCCGGATGGCGCTTGCTGTAGCTGACGAGTGACTTTGCCACCTGTTTCGGCGCCAGATGCCGGCGTCTGAAATGAAGCTGCGATGCACCGACCCTGGATAATAACGGTTGAGGATAGCGCCGGCAAAGTTCGCGCAATTATGAAAAAAGAGATTGAAATGACTCTTGTTCGGCCGTCGATTGAACTGACGGCCATCAGAGCATCATCCTGCTCGTTCGCCGGTCTCGATTTCAAAGCCGTAGATCTTGCGATCATAGGAGGAGCCGACTAACTGGACCCAATCGCCCTCTGGCATCTGCCCTGCCGCATCATCGGGCGCAAGCGCCAGCAAATGCTTTCGCCGATAGGCATCGCGGAGGGATCTCACGGCATTGGCGTCTGACGGTTTGCGGTATCTCTCTGAACATTGTCAACCGCATAAAGGTATGGAATAAGCGGGATCGCGATCCAGTCGTATCCGGCGATTTTGAAATATCGACTAATCACTACACCTGGCTTCTCCCATTTCGCATCGTCGCAACAGCGTCGGCGATGGCCGCGCAAACCCGGGTCAAATAAATAGCGGCGTGGCCCGTGGGGTTCAGGTAGCCATATTTGCCGAAAGGCTCTTCCAAATACAGGCGCGGCTCCGGCGTGCGCTTGGACAATTGCGACCAGAAAGAGGATAATGAAGAAAAAAGAATTCGGAGTCTCATTATTGTGCGTAGCTGAAGACTCTACCTTACTTTATCGTTAAACCCCAATGAATTCCTATGAGTATTCGGCTTGGTGTGCATTTCTCGGTACTTTCAACCACTTCCAAAACTTTCGCCAAGCAGACTGTACAACAATTCTATGGCGTTTCCGTGTTGCAATTTCCTGAGAGCTGAGTTAAAAAAAATCTTCGGAACGAAACAACTTTGGCGGGCCAGCGCTGTAAACTTTTCGGAGTTTCTCGCGTCCGCCAGATCGGCAGAGGCCAGATCCTTCAACGAACCATCAACGAAAACCACTCTAGCTTCAATGCGAGTTACGCTTCATGCCATATTCCGAAGGCCGTTCCAGACGTTCAATGACTGTCTTCTGGCGTGGGCTGGCCGTGTTATTCGTGATATTCCGACCGCTATTGGCCAGCAGGCCCCCACGTCTTCCGTGGACGTCAACACTGGTAAACGTGGTTGCCACGGTTCACGACAAGCACGGAAACATCATCAATGACCTGTCGCAGAAGGACTTTATCCTGGAGGAAGACGGCCGTCCGCAGGCCATTCGTTTCTTCAGTCGGGAGGTTGATCTTCCGCTCACGGTCGGGCTCTTGATCGACACCAGTTCGAGCCAGCGCCTCGGCACTTGAGCCGGAACGATCTGCCAGCGGCCATTTTATCGATCAGGTGCTCCGGGAAAATGATCAGGATAAGGCATTCCTGATCCACTTCGATCGCGAAGTCGAACTGCTTCAGGACCTTACGCCGTCGAAACAGAAGCTGAATGACGCGCTGGACTCCCGCTCCTCGAACAACAACAGTTCAAAAAGGGATGAAGGCGACTCTTCCAACGGAGATGAGTATCCCAGAAGCAGGGGGCGCTTCAGGCCGTTCGCTAATAAGCGGCACAATGTTGTACGACTCCGTTATCTCGCCTCCAACGAACTGATGCTGAAACAGCAAGGGAGTAAGGCCCTCGTCGTTCTTTCCGACGGTGTTGATCGAGGCAGCAAAGTGACGCTGGAGCGGGCACTCGAATCCGCCCAGCGGGCCAACATGATCGTCTACTCGATATTGATTCCTGCCCTGCAAGAGCCCCCGGCAGTGAAGGCGGGCGGGGACGCGCTGGGATCACATGGGCGTGGTCCGATGGGGCGGACCCATGGGACGCCGCAGTGGAGGGTATCCTGGCTCTCCGAAGCCTCTCGCAAACCACATCAACGGCAAGAAAACACTGGAGCGTATTTCCAACGAAACCGGCGGTCGCATGTTCGATGTTTCCAAGGAGGCCGCCAGGAACCAGGCGGTGAAGGAAACGATCTATCAGATTTATCAGAAGATCCGGGAAGACCTTCGGAACCAGTACAGCCTCGGCTATGTGCCAGATAGTCACTGGCAACCCCTCGGAGTACCGCAAAATCCATTTGACCACGACCCTGGAGGAACTCGCGGTGCAAGCCAGAGATGGATATTATCCGGCCAAACAGCTCGACGCGAAAGCGGAGAAGCGACAGAATTAGAGCAGTTCCTTGTTTAGAAATGTTTCGAAAATTCCCGATCAGGATGTCATGGCGACCGGAGCGAAGCGGAGTGGAGCTACCCTATGTTTTTCGCCGCCGCAGAAGAAAAAGATGGCTCGACCGCGCTCGCCATGACAGTCTGAGACACCGGATGCACCTACAGGGAATACGGAACTATCCCACGCAGATGTGTCACCCCGGGCGGCGCTCTTACCCTGCAAGCGTCAATCCAATGCGGCGCGCCACATTTCTAGCGCCATCATCGAAGCCGTTGAAACAGCATGCGCCGGGCGAACCGGCACATATGCCCGGCCCGAAGAACTGGTAGGGAAGAGGCGCGGCCGTCAGCCCTACGAAGACGACCACGGCCATTGCGCCTGCTGTGGCCGAGCGTGCCCACAGACTCGTCATCGCGTGCCGGTCCATGAGAAGGCCGATCACGACAACCGTCCCGAGCACGATGGCAGCCAGTGCGACGAACTCTTCGCAGCAGAGCAACTGGACGGCAACCAGTAAGCCGATTCGTGCTCCCGACGCCAGAGGTCTTCGTCCGCGGCTCTCGACGAACTTCTCAATCTCAATGAACAGCAGGGGCATCGGGAAGAAGAACAACAAGTTCAGATGCCCATGAGCCCGAGCCGCGGCGAATGGACCGAGGACCATCATGAGCCCACCTATCCAGGCGGAAAGGGAGTGCCGGACATGGCGGCGTAGCCACAGGAAGGTGCACCACCCATCCATCACGAGCGCCCCAACAACGCCGACGTTCCAGGCGGCAATGACACCGAAAATGCTCGTGACTGGCCAGAGGACAACCGCAAGCGAGGGGCATCGTGGTATCCCACATCATGTTGGTCCCGCCAGGCAGGTTAACATAGCTGTTCAACAAGGGGTTGAGGCCGTGGCTAATTGCAAATGGGTACCAGCCCAGGAACTCCATGAACTTCATGGGGTCGCCCGGGCCACCGACCCATTGCTTCGTTGGGTTCAGCCAAGCGGGCAAGGTCAGTAACGCCGTTGTGACGAAATATCCGCAGAACGGCCCACCTGCTCCCGCCCGGCCGTACCAACGACCCGCGCGATCCTTGCAACACCCCTAGCAAACTAGCGCCGCACAGCCACGCAGAGTGGGACCAGGACCCCGGCACGACCTCGGAACCGCGGTCAGAACGCGTCCTCCGCAAATTAGCCTGGACATCCACATCGAGCCCGAAAGGCTGACTGCGGATGACGCGGAACAGTGCCCGTGCCCCGCGAGCGGATGATGTGACCGCGGTGCGCACTAATAATCAGGAAAGCCAAGAAGCCGGTTGGACGCCCTATGGCGAGTTATGACCAGTCGAGTACTTTTGTTGATGTGCCTCCTGCAGCTTCCCCGGTACAAACCGTGCAGCACTTGAGCAGTGCGACTGAACTAGTGCGCTCCAAGACCGATATATCGGTGCTGATCCCGGCATTGAACGAGGGCCCGAACCTTGCCATCCTCCTGCCGTGGTTGAGGCGAATTCTTGAGGAACTTGACCTTTCTTACGAGGTCATCGTCGTCACGACCGAGAGCGATCAGGGGACAATCGAAGCGACTGTCGCTGCCGGGGCGCGAGTCCTGTTCCAGGTCTCCAAAGGGTACGGCGGTGCCCTCATCGACGGGGTCAGAGCGTCGCATGGGGAGTACATCCTGACGCTGGACGCTGACCTCTCGCACCGCCCCGATTTTGTGCGTGAGATGTGGAAGGCACGGCACGCCGCTGAGATCACGATCGCCTCTCGTTACGTGCCAGGTGGGTCCGCGACCATGCCTAAGTACCGGCTATACCTGAGCCAGGTACTCAATGTGGTCTTCCGCCGTGGTCTCTCGATGCCGCTCCGCGACCTGTCGAGCGGCTTCCGGCTCTACCGCCGAAGCGTCTTCGCCCCCGACACTCTCAAGGGACGGGACTTCGACTTGCTCCAGGAGATCCTCGTGAAGGCCTATTGCGAGGGATGGAAGGTCCAAGAAATCCCGTTCGACTACATGCCTCGCGAGCATGGCAGCTCCTCGGCCCGGCTGACCCGCCTCGGCAAAGCCTATCTTCGGTCCTTCTGGAGCCTCTGGAAGCTACGCAACTCGATACAAGCAGCCGACTATGACTACCGTGCCTTTCACGGCCCGATCCCGCTCCAGCGCTATTGGCAGAAGACGCGCTTCCGGATCGTCAGCTGACCTCATCAACGGAGAAGGGCCGGTCCTCGACGTCGGTTGCGGGTCCAGCAGGATACTCGGGTCCCTACCTCAGCGCAGCGTGGGCCTCGACATCCTCAGCCGAAAGCTTCGCTACAGCCGGCGGTTCGGGGTTCCGCTCGTGCACGCGTCCGGCCTGCACTTGCCTTTCCCAGATGCTTCTTTCAGCTGCGTGCTGGCGTCCCAAGTCATCGAGCACGTCCCTAAAGGAGTCCCCCATGATCGACGAGCTGTGCCGGGTCCTGAAACCTGGCGGTCGCCTCGTCATCGGAACTCCTGACTACTCCCGGCGGGAATGGGTCTACATCGAGAAGCTCTACGAAAGGGTCGTGCCCGGCGTCGCCAACGAGCACAATGCGCGTTACACAAGAGCCGAGCTGATCGGCCTCCTCGAGAGCAAGGGCCTAACCCACGAAGCGACTCGCTACATCGCCCGGGCCGAGCTGATCATGGCCTTCAGGCGCCCTGCGCAGCGCCTCGACGCGCGCAGTAGGGCTCGAGCTCGGCTCCGTCCCGCCAGCTGAGAGCCCGAACACCCGAACGACCCGAGAGCCTCGGCTCCAGCGGCCAAAACCACTCCTGCCGCCAGCTCCCACTCATTGAACCGGGAAAGCTTGTCAACTAGGTCCAACGTCACGAGCACGACACTGCAACCCATCAGAAAGCTTCCGTCCTTGTGGCACCCTCGCCATCGCGACCAGCAAGGCCGCTCCCACGCCCACAACGAGCGCTGCCGTAGGCCAAGCCTCCGATGAGATGCCCGACAGCTGGTGAAACACGGACAACGATTGCGAGGCAAAGGGGTAGTGGAACTCGTAGACAATGGCACCCTGCACGAACGCGTGCGGCGCGGCTAGCGCCCAGGGCGCGATGAACAACAGCCGCCAAGGCCAGGCTCACCGCATGTCCGCTTCACCCCAAAGTCAGTCCAGGCCGCTGCTAGAGGGACAAATATCAGGTCGTACTGTTGAAAGGTAAGCAGTACCGCGAACGCCACGATCGCCCAACCATGTCTCCCGCTTTTTACCGCCCACACCATGAGCAACAGGGCAACAAGGATCAGAGGTTCGCTCCAGGACTGTTCAACGGAGAAGGTGAGGAGAGGGAACAGCAACAGCAGCGCGCCGAACGATGGCGGCCTGCGCGGCCCGATGCCATCCTCCCGATCAGGACGGCCGAGACCAACCACGCGAGAATTACGCCAAACCGAACGTCGCCAAACAAAGCGTAGAACGGCGCGAGCACCACCGCTGAGCCGGGAAAGTACGCATATATGGTCGCTTGGCCCGGAAGCTTCGGGCTCCAATGTTGTGTGTACACGTTATGGCCATGGAGCAGCCCGCGGGCAACGGCCTGGTACATTTCCCAAACATCGATCCGGGGCGCGGGACTGGCGATAACCATGGCGATGCAGGCGCCCCCAATCAGCAGGACACTGGCCGCTAGGGCCTGGCGGGGAAACCGAAGAGTGACAAAGACCAGAGCCAGCGTTGCAGCCAAGATGACCAGGACTATGCTGACGGACTCGGCAGCGACCCGATCGCGTAAAGACCACCTCGGAACCGAAGATCTGCAAAGAACCAGACGTTCGAACGCAAGTCCAACGGCGATGCGAGTATTGCGCTCGGACACGACAAACCCGACCCCACCCAGGAAGGCTAGCGCTCCACACAAGGACCACGCCGAGTAAGACCAAAACAATCGCAGCAGTGCTGTACTCACCCCCTTTGAGCGCATCTCCGATCCCGAGACAGAGAACAGCGGCGATCGCCAGAAGGCTCGTGATCGGCAACTGGAGCACACCCTCGAGCTGAGGACCCTGCGCCACGACCGGCGATCTTCACACGTGCCACTGGCTCAGCTGCACGATGCCGACTCGACAACCCGGGCAATCTGTGACCAGCGATATCGCGAGTTACGAACATTCTCCAGGGATCGTCGTTGCCGTCGTCGTGGCCGTATAGCACAAGGCAGGCTGCCCCGAGTTGACGGAGGCGTACGCCTACCGCTCCACCGTCTGCCCCACCAATATGCCGAAAAGGGACGAGACATCTTCGGGGGGATGATATCGACCCAGATGGTCTGACCGGTTCGATGTTGGTCAAAGGCAATGCAGGGCGTCGAAGGCGGTGGACCTACTTCGAAATCCCAGTCGTGGGCGGTTACAGCTCGAGCTGTTCCAGCTTGCGGTAATGCCGTACTTAGCGACGACAGCCTCCGCCACGGAGATGCTGCCTGCTCCTGCGCTTCGGAAGCATGTCAGCGCCGCATTGGCCAACTGGGAAGCGCCAGCGACTGCGGCCGCGTCCGCCGCGTTTTGGATGTTCGTAGACGACTGCACGTCGTTTCCCATATCGATTGCGAGAGCGACGAAGCCTAATATCGCCGTCAGCGCCACCGTCCAAAGAACAAGAATGGCCCCAGCTTCATTTTCATGTGCACGCCAGCCCAGACGCCGCCTAATCCCGCCAAACGCTCTCGCCGAGCACCATCACGGGCCGACCACGGTCTCGGGCATACCACTATCGCACACGCTGGTAGTCGCTCCGTTGTTCGGGTCGCCGCTGTAGGACGCGTACCACCAGTAATTTCCCGGGGAGGTCGGCGTGAAGTTCACGTATACGTCCCATCACCTGATACCGTTGCTGTTCCAGCCACAAGTGCCCCCGGCTGCGCATTCATCGGAGTCGGAGCGTTGGCTGCTCAAAGTAACCAAAAGTGATCAGGCCGCCCGGAGAGCTGTTGGAGCCAGGTAGTTGCGCGGAGACGCTCATTTGGACGTTATCGCTATCACCCGCCGGCGCGGTAACAATCAGTGGCGCCGCACAGGCCTGGACCGAGTCCGGATCGTAATTCTCAAGCAGACCATTGTTCGTCGACGGGGCGGTCCCCGAGAACACTAGGAAAGCCGAGCTACCAGTTGTAGCCGAACCCTGGGGGTTATCCATATCCAAATAAGGAGTATTAGGTTCGGGGACGAGAGTGAACTCAATAGTGCCCAGGCCAGTACTAGCGTTGTACTGCCCCGTTACGAAGGGTACTTCATATTGAGGTTGACCCGTTGACGCCGAGTTTATGCCGGCCTGTATCGCCGCGGCCAGCTGAGTTGGGTTGTAACCCATGGCGGGGCTGGCGGCGATAGTAACCTGGGGTTGCTGGAACTCCATTAATGTCGTAGGTCAGAATATTGTTTCCAGTAGGCCCGGCCGTGACAACGGTTGACGCTAGAACAGTCGCAGTCAAAGGTGCTGCTCCCGGCTGCTCGATGAAGTAGGTGCTGCTTGTAGAAAGCGTCATCGTCGGGAAGAAGCCGGTAAGCGGTTCCGCCTGAACTTGACTGCACGCTGTTAGAAGACCGTTTTGGACCAGAAGGTCAATCTTGGGGGTACCGGTTATGCCCACGGGCTGCCCGATAAGGTCCGAGACCGTGCATATCATGTTCGCGGTATCCTGGTTTACGCCGGCCGTCAGCGCATCGTTCCCTTGCGGGCATCTGCAACTACCCGGAGTACTCGACGCTGCAGTCGGAGCCAAGGTCATTTATGGACCCCAGGCGCGCAGAAGATTGAACCGAGTTGCGCAGAGATGTCCAGCCGTTGAAGACGACCCCGAACTGGATCATGCCAAAGAGCATTATGGCGAATATGGGAAAGACCAGCGCGAACTCGACGAGGACTGAACCTTCGTCGTTGTCGGACCGACGCCAGACGACAATACGGCGCCTACGCGGACTTTGGATATCCGCCCAACTTTCGATCGACGACGCGTCCTTCGGCCTCATCCGAGTGCATGGTCTTTGACGATCGTGTTGTAGATCTCGATGCCGGCCGGGCCGATCACCACGATGAAGAGGGCCGGCAAAACACAGAACACCAGCGGGAACAGCATCTTGACGGGGGCCTTCTGGGCGAGCTCCTGGATGTGCTGGCGTTGCCCAACGCGGATGTCGGCGGCCTGGGACCTGCAGGATCGAGCCGATGGAGACCCCGAAGCGCTCGGCTTGGATCAGCGCCATCAGGAAGGACCGCAGCTCGGGCACGTCGGTGCGCGCGTCGATGGCCTCGAGCGACTCGGTCCGCTCGCCGCCCATGCGCACTTCTCCCAGGAAGCGGCCGAACTCCTCGCTGAGCGGCCCGGGCAACGAAGTGACCGCCCTGGTCGAGGCCTGGTCAAAGCCGAGGCCTGCCTCGACGCTGATCATCAGCAGGTCCACCAACGACGGGAGGTCCCTGCGGATCTTGTCCTGGCGGGCCTCCGCTCGCCGGTTCAGCGAAGCCTCCGGGCCGAGGAGCAAGAGCGACCGTAACCAGTAAGAAAGCCAGCAGCTTGTAGAACTTGGGCAGAGAGGTCAGCTCGACCAGCATGAACGCCGACCGGGATGAGGGTGATCGTGGCGAGCCTGCCGGCCAGGAAGCGGTCGAAGTCCGACTCGGCGGTCGCGTCCGGCGATGGTAAGGCGGCGTTGCACGCTCTCCACGTAGCCGGGCGGGCTGATGCGGCGTGCCAAGCCTGCCGATCGCCGGCGCTGCAGGGCCAAGGACCCGCTCGAAGAAGTTGCCCTCCTCGGACGGCCTGAGCGTGAGCGCCGGGGCCGGCAGCTGGGCGGTCGCCACCTCCAGGGTGGCTGCGACGGCGCGGCGGCGAGACTTGCCAACGGCATCGACAGGTCGCCGCCGGCTCTCGCGCCGGCGCGCCTGTCCCACCACAGCGCCAGCCACGCACATGACGGCGAGCACGACCACTGCGGCACCAACAATAACGATCACCGACATCTCAGGCCTCGATCTTCACGGTGCGGTACATCCAGTAAGAAGCCCACGACGATCAAGCACCAGGCCACCGACCAGCATGATCTTGCCGGCCGAAGCTGTGGAACAGGACCATCTGTAGGGCCGGTCGACGACGAAGATGAAGATCCCGAGCGCCAGGGGCATGATGCCGAGGATGTAGGCGCTGAGCCGGCCTTCTGCCGTGAGCGTCCGCACCTCGTCGCCGCATCTGGAGCCGCTGGACCATGGTCTCGGCCAGGGTGTCGAACAGGCCCGCCAGGTTGCCGCCGCTCTCCTGCTGGATACGCACGGCGACGACGCTCTCGGTGAAGTCCCGGTTGTGGATCCGGGCCGCAGCGTCCTCCAGAGCTTCGTCGAGGGGCCGCCCGAGCCGGGCCTCGGCCAGCACCCGCTGCAACTCGCCCTTGGAAGGCTCCCGCACCTGCCTTGTGACCGAGTCGAGGCCCTGCACCAGCGAAAAGCCCGCTCGCAACGAGCTCGCCGTGAGCTTCAGCACGTCCGGCAGCTGCGCTGCGAACAGCTCGCGAGCGGCGGTCCACGAAAGCCTGCAGCACCGCCAGCGGAATGACGATGACAAGGACCAGCGACGAGGACCAGGCCCACCAGGCCCGCCAGCAGCCACCCCAGGGCCACGAAGATCACGCCGCCGATGACCCAGATCGTGAGGAGCTCCCCGACACGCAATGCGTGAGCCCGCCCGCTCGAGCATGTCGTCGAGCCAGCGCCCGAAGCGCGTTACGCCCAGCGGCGCTTGCACCCTGGCCGCAACCCTCTGGAGCCACGGCACGGTGATGAGGGGCGGCGGCCTCGGCCACCTCTTGACCTGCGCCGGCGGTCAGTCTGGTAGGGCTCGAGGACAGCTGCGAGGCTGGGCCGTTGGTAGCGGCTCACCACCCACAGGACCACGTACAGCGACCAGGGCCACCACCGCCAGGCCGATCGCGGCGATCCCGATCGGGCTGATCCTGTGGTCCACTGAAGTAAACAAGTGCCCTATCGTGCGGGCGGCGAGGCGACCAACACGGCTAGTGCACCTTACCTTCGCATGGCGGGTGCGCCCGATGGAGCCGGAGAGGTCGCGCCCGCCTGTGGTGCGGCGGCCCTGCGAGCCGCGTCGGCGTCGAAAATGGTCGGGTCGATCTTGACGCCCCGGTCGGCCATTCGCTGAGTGATGTGCGGCCGCAGGCCGGTGGCCTTGAGGTGGCCCAGCGAGTGGCCATCCTCGTCGAGGCCCATCCGGTAGTCGAAAGTGAACACGTCCTGGAGGAGGATCATGTCGCCCTCCATCCGCCCCACCTCGGTCACGTGGGTCACCCGGCGGCTACCGTCCCGCATGCGGGTCAGGTGGACGATCAGGTCCAGGGCTGCGGCCATCTGCTCGCGGACGGCCCGCATCGGGAAGGTCGAAGCCCGCCATCAGGGTCATGGTCTCTACTCGGGAAAGAGCGTCCCGTGGGCTGTTGGCGTGCACCGTGGTCAGCGAACCTTCGTGGCCGGTGTTCATGGCCTGCAGCATGTCGAGCGCCTCGCCCGAACGGCACTCGCCGATGATGATGCGGTCGGGGCGCATACGCAGGCAGTTGCGCAGCAGGTCCCGGATGGTTACCTCGCCGGTCCCCTCGGTGTTCGGCGGCCTGTACTCCATGCAGAGCACATGGTCCTGGCGGAGCTGGAGCTCCTTGGCGTCCTCGATGGTGATGATGCGCTCGTCGACGGGATGAACGACGAGAGCACGTTCAACATCGTGGTCTTGCCGGTGCCGGCACCACCCGAGACCATGATGTTGGCCTTGCCCTGCACGCAGGCGTGGAGCAGCTCCGCCGACCTGGGGCGTCAGCGTCCCGAAGTCGATCAGGTCCTCCAGCGTGAACGGGTCGGTGGCGAACTTGCGGATCGTGAGGAACGGGCCCCCGATGCACAGCGGCGGGAACACGGCGTTGACCCGGGAGCCGTCGGGCAGACGAGCGTCCACCATGGGCGAGGACTCGTCGATATGGCGCCCCACCTCGCCGACGATCCGGGCGATCACATGGCGCAGGTGGGCCTCATTGACGAAGGAGACCTTGGTGGGCTCGATCCGGCCGTTGCGCTCAACGTAGACCTGGTCAGGGCCGTTGACCATGATCTCGCTGACCGTTGGGTCTCGCACCAGGCGTTCGATCGGGCCGTGCCCGAGGATCTCGTCGGTGACCACCTGGCCCACCTGGTTGGTCTCCTGGCAGCGACATGGGGGCCTTCTCGCCCCGGAGCGCCGACTGCACGATGCGGTCTCGACCCGGGTCCGCAGCTCCTTTTGGTCGACGACGGTGTTGTAGAAGACCGGCCCGAGCTCGGCTATGACCCGCCGGTGGATCCGGTCACGCACAGCCTCCAGCACCTCGGCCCGCGGGTCGGCAACGCCGACCTCGTCGCGCAAGCCGTGTGTAAAGGCCCGGGCGCGCCGGCCTGCCGAGCGGCCCGAGCGCTGGCGGCCTCTGACAGGGCCGGCGCCTTCGGCGCCCGGTCGGCAACGACGGGCGGGCCATCCGGCGGGGGCCACGCAGCCGCATGCCTGGGCGACTGGCCGACCTTCGACAGGCCAAGGCTCTCCAGGAAGCTGGACGCGTCGTCTTTGCTCGTCGCCATCTAAGGGCGCGGCGGTGTCGGTTGGTTCAGGCATGTACGGCGCCTCTCATCGTGAGGGTACCTTGGCCGGCGCGGCCGCAGCCTGTGCGCGGGCGAGGACCATCGAGGACAGCTGGGTGATGTTGCGTCGCGAAGCGCGACTTGGGGTACTCGAGCATTACCGGGACACCCTGGTTGACCGATTGAGGCACGGCCGCCTCGGAGGGAAGCGCCAGCTCGACCTTCATCTCCAGGGCTCGTTCGAGGTCGCTGACGGCCAGGTGGACCTTGGAGTCGGCCCGGTTGAGTATCAGCAACACCCTCTCCATCGGGAGCTGCAAAAGCCCAAAGGCCTGAAGGCCCAGGCGAGCGTTCTTCACCGAGGGGACGTCCAAGGCAACGATGAAACCGATCGTGTCGCTCTCGGCGACGGCCTGCAGCACTACCTCGCTCAGGTGCGGCGGGGAGTCGATGACCACGAACTCGAACATCTGGCGGAGAAGGCCGAGGATCCGGAGCATGTCCGGCGGGGTCGACCTGGTCGGCCTCCGAGGGAGCCGTCGGCGCGGCCAGCACCCAGACATTGCTCTTTTCGTGGTGGACAAGGAAGGTCTGCAGCAGGCTCTCGTCGAGCAGGTCTCCCGCAGAGACGGCGTCAACGACCGTGTGGACCGGGTTGAGCCGCAACATCACGGCCACGTCGCCGAACTGGAGGTCGAGGTCGAAAATGACCACGGGCTTTTTCGTCTCACGTGCCAACGCCGTGGCCAGGTTCACCGAGACCACGGACTTGCCGACGCCGCCTTTCGGCGAGAAGACCATCGTCACCCAACCCCTCTGTTCACGGGGCGGCGCTGCGCTGCGGATGGCTTCGGCTGCTGCAGCGGCGGCTGCTGCTGCAGCGCTCATCTCGTTGTCCAACTGCAACAGCAGGTCGGCGACAGCCTGGGGCAGCTGGCGCTCGATATCGCCGAACGCGATCGCGTCGTCGATGCCGGCGCGGAGCGACAGGCGGAGCACCTCGGTGGAGGGCTCGGCAACAACCATGACGGCGCCGGTCCCCGGCCGGTCCCGCAGCAGCGAGCCGACCTTGTCGAGCACGTCCTCCCTCACCTGGGACGGCCCGAGCACCAGCACTACGATCCTGCCATCTTGATAGCGGCCCAGGTCGAGCTCGTCGAAGCTCGCGAGGCTGTGAGCGCCGAACGGCTTCGGTAGCGCCCGCGCGATCGAGTAGAGCAAGCGCGGGTCCTGCTCGACAACGACCACCATGCCCTTGCGGCCACCAGGCGTGTCGACGGTGCTCATTTCTCTTGCCTGCGGGGTTGGCTGCGGCTCAGCATCAACGGGGCCTGGCTCCTCTTTCACTACTTTCACGGGCACGCGCTCTGCTCCACGCACTTCGAGGAATCGTACTCCGAAGAAGTACTACCTGGCACGGCCGCCCGCCAGGCAGCGCAGACCGCGTCGCCGTACCGCCGGCTCCGTCGCCGTGAACGCGCTCTCAGCGGTGGCCGAGCTTCCTCACGCCAAAGCCAGCTCGCCATATGACAACCACGCTACGTGGTCGTCGATGGGCGCTGCAATGAGCCGAACGGCCTATAGCGACCGGCACCTCGAGCTTGCGCGATCCCGCGAGGAACGCTAGTTCAGCGAGGCAGCAAGGTGGAGAACGAGCAGGTTGGAGAGCACCGCGGTCGCGTAGATGCCCGCAGCAAAGCAGGCAGCGCCCATGACGCCGAGGCGAGGGCCGGCTGTTGAGGACCTTCAACCCCAGGAGCCCAAGGATCCCCAACTTCACCCAGAGTAGGCTCTGGCTCGCAAGCAGCAGAGAAGACAGTGGGTTGGCCTCAACGCCCCGATGGCCCAGGAGCAGGTGGGTTGTCACGACGTCGGCACCGTTCAGGAGGGCGAGGGCAACCAGGGCGCCAAGGGTCACGGCACGGACACGAGCCGCCAAAGCCCCTGAGAGCTGGGACGACCGGAAGGAAGTACCCCGTCAGATGGCTCTGCAATACCCCCGGGGATGGTCGGGGCCAGGACGGTAGCCGTGATAGTCGCCTCCTAGGACGCACCGTGGCCTTCTGAACGCCACGGTTCTTTCAGTATCCATCGGCATATACCCATTGCGACTAAAACAGACTCAGGTGTTGGAGAGCTTTTACGATGGTAACGCTTGTTCCTCTCATGAGGACTACGTCGAAACCCATCCCTTCGGGTTGGTTTGGGCCTGACTTCGGGCCGTCACGGGGATCATCGAAGTCGCCGGGGATCCACGGAGCTGCGACGAAGCCACCATGATCGACAGGGTCAGTAGCGCCAAACTGGGTATCACAATCATCCGGGCCGTCGTGGTGCTCATCGGCTCGCCAAAGATCGCTCCGAGCACAGGGATCCCCCGGCGGCTTGTGCCCGTAGCGGTCGGGCTGGTGCTCTTTTGCTACCAGGGAGGCCAAACGAGTCTGAGCGAAATTACCGCTGGACAGGTACTTCACCTACACGGTCATGACCAGCATCGATCAACGGGTCATCGCCAAAGGCCGTACCGGCACGAGCGACATCCCTTGTACACGGGATCCTCCTGATCGTCGATCGGAGCTGGGTGGCGTTTGGAGAAGCTGCCCTCGGCCTGGGGGCGCTCACCCTGCGGGCACTCGTCGGGTCCGTCTACGTCATCTACGTCATCTACGTCAAGAAGAATGCGCGGATCGAGGAGCTGGGCGACCGGTGCCCGTGTCACGCCAAGGGACACCGGCTCCTCGTCACCTTCGTCCGGAAGGAGCAAGGACCGCGACCAGATAGGAGGACCAGTTGTTCCGAATCGCGCCCATTGGACCATTTCCGGTATTTTGGCGTAAATCGCGTCTTGCATAGCTTGCGCCGTCCGACTTACGGAGAAAGAAGTTTGAGACTTGTAGCCAGAGTGCCCCAAGGTACGACGCCCGAATTGTCGCTATTTTTCGTTAGCGACGGCCGCTCAGCAGTCGTTCGACCTCTAACAGTGCCGGCCTCCTGTTCGCCACTTCCATACTTCATCACAGGCTTCCTCGCCTAAAGGGCGAATGGTACCATCAACGTCAGCCCTGCTCTCAGTGCGTTTACATGGTCACCGGCGGCAGGGCAGGGAATTCGGGCTTGTACAGGCTCCCACTTTAAGCGGAGGACAATATGTCAAGAGCCATTCGGCGAACTGCGGGTCGGGCGGGTCGACCGCGCACGGCCCCGCATCTAACAGCGTGCGTCACTACTGGCGTCGTTATTGCAGTCCTCGGCGCGGGCGTGGGCACGGCTCTGGCGGCAACAGTAAAGCGCTCGACAAGCACGGCTTCGACCGCCTCCGCCGCTTCCACGAAAAGCACGACCACGGTTACCACGGTCCCGCTCGCGATCGTGACCCAAAGCCTGCCCTCGGTCAAGGTCAACCAGAGGTTCAACGACCGCCTAATGGCCCACGGCGGTCGCGCGCCTTACTCCTGGCGCTTGAGCGATGGCAACCTGCCGTCAGGGGTATCCCTGTCCCCGGCGGCCTGCTGTCAGGCGAAACAGGGACGCCTGGCACGACGACATACCGGTCGAGGTGACCGACTCGGGCCGGCCCACGCCTGCCACTGCCAGCCAGAACCTCGCCCTGATCGTCACCCCAGCGGCGCCTTCACATCACTACTGTCTTCGTTGCCCAAAGCTCCGACAGGGCTGCTTTATAGCTATCAGCTGAGCGCTGCGGGCGGCGTGCTGCCCTACGGCTGGAAACTGTGGACCGGTGAACTGCCTCCCGGCATCAGTTTGAGTGGCAGCGGCGAGCTGACCGGTACACCGACCAACAGGGGCACCTACGACTTCCAGGTCCAGCTCATCGACTCTGCATCGCCGCCGGTGACCACCATCGGCCGCCTCTCGCTGGTCGTGACGACGCCGCGACTATTGATCACGACACGGTCACTGCCTTCAGCGATGATCGGTCAGCTTTACTCGGTCCAGCTCGGGTCCGAGGGCGGCCTGCCGCCCCTGAACTGGTCCGTCAAGTCGGGCTCGCTGCCTGCCGGGCTGTCGCTCAGCGGCTCAGGGACGTTGAGCGGCACACCTACGGCGGCAGGGACATCCCGCTTTACTGTCAAGCTCTCCGACTCATCAACGACCCCGTTGGTCGCCACGGCCACTTACGAGCTCACCGTGAAACCCAGTACCTCTTTCCCTCGCCACCACGTCCTTCCCCCCTGCCACGGTTGGGACGCCGTACTCCGTCACGCTGTGACGGCCACCGGAGGGACAAGCCCCTACTTCTTCTCGATCGTTCGCAGCAGCCTGCCCGCTGGTCTCCAGATGACGTCGGCCGGGGCCATATCGGGTACGCCTACCAGGCCAGGCACCTTCCGAGTCAGGATCCGGGCCAAGGACTCCTCCTCCGAGCAGCTCTCGACAACGAGGGTCTTCAAAATAGTGGTGGACCCGGTCGGAATGGTCATCTCGACTACGGGCCTGCCCGCCGCCTCGCTCAACAACCCCTACGCCGCCGCGCTGGCCACCACCGGCGGGACCGCCCCCTTCACCTGGCAGATCACGTCGGGGACCTTGCCGCCCGGCATCGTCATGTCCAGTGCTGGCTACCTCAGCGGCATCACCTCGACGCTCGGCGTCTACACCTTCACGGTCGAGGTCACCGACTCGTCGCCGCAAAGCAGACGAGCACTGCGACTATGACGATCATCGCTGCTAATACTGCGGCCAACTGGAGCGGTTACGTGGGGACCGGGACCTATACCGGGGTAACGGGCACGTTCACCGTGCCGACAACCGTCGGGACAGGCAACGGCGGGGGCAAGCTGTCTGCACCCCAAGCAGCACCACGACGTGCCCGTCAGAGGTCTCTCAGTGGGTAGGGCTGGACGGAGTTACCAGCAGCTCATTGATCGAGGCGGGAGTCATCGAAGAGCCGGGCCAGCCGGACGAGGCGTTCTGGGAGATCTTGCCCAACCTCGCCAACCCGATATCCATGACGGTCAGCCCCGGCGACCAGGTGACCGTAACGATCTTCAAGGCGCCTCAAACCTCTGGGCCATAGCAGTCGACAACGACACCACCGGCCAACTGTTCCGGACTGAGCAGACCTATACAGGCCCAGGGTCTACCGCCGACTTCGTGGTCGAAGCGCCAGTCGCCAGTCCACGACGTCGCCCACCACAGTTCTTCCGTTGGCGTCCTTCTCGCCCGCCATCGACTTCACCAACCTCCAGACGGTCGGTAATACCACCGCCACCGCAGCCCTGGTACTGGTCGAAGCAGGGGTGCAGGTAGCCACCCCTTCGCTCAAAACGCCGACCGGGTTTGCGGTCGGGTACGGGTCGCTGGCACCGTCAGCCCCGGTAGGGAAGTAACCAGCAGCTAGCAGCTCCGGCTCGAACTGGGCCTCGGCCCGGCAATCAGCCCGGGCCAGCGCCGTCGACTCAGGACCGGGCGGCGATCCTCACAGGGACGAGGGCAGCGGCTTTGGACGTGGCGTTGGTGACAATCACCTCGAACATGATGGTGCGGCTCACTGAAGAAGGGTTCGCCCCGACTTCGACGTGAGGGCTGAAGTAGCCAGATTGGCATCCGTAGCTCGGCGCATGCGAGTACACGACAGCGAAATCTTGATGCGAAAGCAGCTTGAGCCTGCATTCAAGAGCGTTGCGCACATCGGCCTGGATGACGACGAGGCCGCCGCCCGGTCCCAGCTCGCGGGGTACGGATTGGTACGAGATTATTTGGGCACGAGCGGGAGCGCTAGCCGCCGGTGCTCCCCCAACCAGGACCATGACCGCTGCTGCTAGCCCGGAAACACGGGCCCGCATTCGTCTGAATAGCGCCACTTATCACCCACCCTTTGCTTGGACAATTCTAGGCCCTTCACCGTCTGGCCGAAGGATACGAACAAAGAATCCGTGTCCAGGCCGCAAGGGCTATGGCCCCGATGCGATCGCCCGTCGCTCGGAACAAACGAGCCACTGACTGCCACATCGCAAGGCGCCGTCACGCGTGGTGCACCCCTTCTCCCGGTCCGGGATGACCTTTCAGTCGGGAACGGGCTGCTTATCGACAGAGTAGGCCCGCGGAAGTAGCGTCTCTAGCACAATGGGGCGGTCGCGTGCGTGGTCTCGATAGTCAGCCGAGTTGAAATCTTCTCGGACAACGTTTTCCAGCTGCGCATAAACGCGTCTTTCGGTCGCTCCTGGCGGCGAAAGGGAAATCCAAACGCCAACGTCCCCAAGAAATAGTCGATGGTTCTAAACTGAACCCATGTAAGGATTTCCGCTGTCTCTCACCCGGGTATTTGACCCACAAAGTATTGCTGCGGTAATGGTGTGTGAGAAAGCTCACACCATTAAGGGGGCGTCATGGGGACCATGTGGGTGATGATGTTGAGCGAGAGCAGGTGAGCGTTCTCGTGGGTTTCGTCCCCGAGTTGACCGCACAAGCGGAGCCCCGGGTCGTCTGGCCACGACTGAGGGTCTAATCTGGCGGCCGCGACCACCGACAATATGCCAGGAGACGCCCGCGCCGGTTTCGGCTGCCAAGCCGACAAGCGTGGGATATCGACGCGTCCTCCAGGACGAAGGTGGCAGGCCCGTGGCACGGCCTCGATGACCAGCCTCACCCGATTGTTGTTCGTATCGGAGATAAGCAAGTTCCCGCTCGTGTCTATAGCCACCCCTTGCGGCTCGTTGAGCTCGGCCGCGGTGGCCGGGCCTCCGTCGCCGCCATAGCCAGCGATGCCGTTGCCGGCCACAGTGCTTATCGTGCCAGAAGGCGAGCTGGGTGCGGCCGCCAGAGCGGCTGAAGGATGTGCCCCCAGGAGCACCAGGCTTGCCGCTACGAAGGTTGCGACCGAACAGGCCAGGCCCAATCCTCCAACTCGGCCTGACGGCTTCCTTACCTTGACCGGAAGCGCCCCCGACGCTGTGCACCTCTCTCTATATTCCGCTTTGCCGCGGTTGTGGACGGCTTCCGCTTGCCGTGAGCCTACAAGGTGGGTTCGGCCCACGACCCGGAACAGGTTGTATTTCTGGCCTCGTTTCGAATGAGAGACCGGAAGTTGGGGGACCTCCACATTCGACCCGCGTGTCTCATCTTACAGGGCCGTCGGTCCACCAGGCTCCACACCACCTCAAGTCGACCAGAAACCTGGTCCGGACTGGGTACGGTCTCCCCGCCACTCCCGGTGAAGATTGTGGCAACGGCCGGCACAACTTGTCGCCGGACCAAATCCAACTCCGCCCGGCGCTACGTAGCACAACGGAAGCGAGCCCGGGCTCTACGGGGCGCTTGATGTACGGGGTTTCCCGCCGCACGACTGTTCCACCTAGAGGGGGTTCTCTATGAGCTCGACCGAGCCTGTCCCGTCGCCTGCGCACTGGTGGGAAGGGATGAGCCGACGCGCCTTCCTTGCCCGCAGCACCATGGCCACCGCCGCCGTTGGAGTGGCAGGGAGCATGCCCGGGTTGGGGGGCCTGCTCACCGCAGGTTCCGAGGATGTCCCCGCCGTGGAACCCGAGGCCAACGAGGTGAGCGAGGATGCAGGGTCGCTCAGCGGCCCCCTCTTGGCCCACATCAGAGACTTGTCGACGGGCGAGATCACCCTTTTCCAGGGCGAGCAGGAGTTCGTCGTTCGCGACCCCGCGTTGGCCCGTCAGCTGTTCTCCGCCTTGTCCCGCTGAGCTTGCCTGTCCGTCAGAACCCGAAAGGAAATCATGTCCTCACATCGCGAAGCGCCGGAGATCTCCAAGGACCCCGTCGCCGATAGCACCGACCTTTACGCCTTCGTCAGCCCCGATGACCCCAGCACGGTCACGATAATCGCCAACTACGTGCCCCTCCAGCAGCCGGCCGGTGGGCCGAACTTCTACGAGTTCGGCGACGACGTCCTCTACGAGATCCATATCGACAACGACAACGACGCCGATGCCAATATCACCTACCAGTTCCGCTTCAACACCGTGCTGACCGACACCGGGGCCCAACGACATCTTCTTGTACAACACCGGCCAGATCATGCACATCAGCGACACAACCTGGAACCGAAAGCAGTTCTATTCGGTGACCCGCCTCGACCGTCACGGCTCGCATGTGCTGGCCACGAACTTGCCGTGCCCACCTTGCAACGTGGGCAAAAACTCGATCCCGAGCTACGCCGTGCTCACCTCCGAGGCGACCCATCCGCTCGGGAGCGGCGGCAAAGTCTTCGCCGGGCAACGCGCCGACGGTTTTTACGTCGACTTGGGCTCCGTGTTCGACCTGGGTGACCTCCGGCCTTTCCAGCCCGACTTCCTCATCAAGAGCCCGGCCATGCCCGGCATCAACAGCCTCGCCGGCCTGAACGTCCACAGCATCGCAATCCAAGTGCCGATCACGCAGCTCACCAACGACGGCAGTCAGCCAAGCAACTACAAGGCGGGCGACTCGACTATCGGCGTGTGGACGACTGCGAGCCGCCAGAAGGGCTCCATCGGAGGCTACGGCGGATTTTCGGCCGGGCCGTGGGCGCAGCTGTCCCGCCTCGGTATGCCCCTCATCAACGAGGTCATCATCGCCATGGGCCAGAAGGACTACTGGAACTCCCAGGAGCCAAAGAAGGACGCTCAATTCAGCCGTTTTTACGACCACCCAGCGCTGGCCTCGCTGCTCAACACGCTCTACCCGGGGGCGTTCCCCAATATTTCTGCCTATACCGCCATGGCTTCGACCACTCGCCCCGACCTTGACGCCGTCCTGCTCACCGGCGTGCCAGCCGGGCTTTTCGCTGGGTTCCAGAACTACACCGGGGCTACCAAAGCGGACCTGCTCCGCTTGAACGTGGCGATCCCCCCGACAACCTCAGCCTCGTCGGTCAGCATTCTGGGCGTCATCGGCGGCGACATTGCCGGGTTCCCGAACGGCCGTCGCGTTTTCGACGATGTCGTGAGCGTCGAACTGAAAGCCGTGGCGGGAGCGTTGCTCCCGGACGTCGTGCCGAGCTTCAAGCCCGACGCCGGTGGGGTGGCAGGCGCGCTCTTCGATGTCGGTACCACCGAACCGACGACCATCGCCGATCTAGCCAGTGCGGGCCTCACCTTTAGCTATCCCGGTTCTTTCCCCTACCTGAGCGACCCCTGGGACGGCTATGACAACCCATCCGTTCAGAACATGGCCGTCCGTGGCAACCCTTGACCTTAGCGAGGGGCAGCCGATGCAGCTAGGTACCCATGTGCACCCTCACGAGGGAGCCCACCCCCATCAACATGGCGGGCTCGGAGCGATGGCGGGTGTGGGCTCATCCCTGCCTGGGGCGGAACCGACCGCGCCCACCAAACCGAGCCGGGCGGTGTTACTAGACATCGGCGAACACGCGGGAGCCCTCGTTTTGAGGGCGCCCGCGGAGCGAGAGGGAATGGAGGTCGAGATCCACCCGGTTTCAGACCCCTCGCGGCGCACCCACGTCTGGGTCTTACCGCGGGAAGGCAGGGACGGGACGGTCTATGCGGCCGTCTTCCCGAGCCTGCCTACTGGCGACTACGCCGTGCTGGAGGTGGATGGCTCGGTAGCCACGACCGTCGCAATCGCCCCCAACCACGTGACGAACGCCACCTGGGGATAGGGAAGGCACAGTTCCCACAGGATCGAGCCCAAATAAGACTGGGTCCCGATGGAGACGACCGGCATCTGAGAGATGGGCGCGGCGCGACCGGCGTGCCCATCTCACAGTGCCGGTCGTTCCGCGTCCCGACGGCGTTGCTAATCGAGCAACGTGATGAGCTTCTTCGGCGCGAGCCTCCGGTAGCTCTCGGTCACGAGCTCACGGATTTCCTCCCAGTCCGTGTCGTCGCTGAGGCATACGGCGATGCGGTCACGTCCGGCACGCGACGCGTAAAACGGGTGGCCAATGGCCGTCAGTTCGTCGCGTTCGTCGGGGTCTGCACGCAACACCAGCAGCGGTACGGACTTGCCGGTCGGGCCCGCCCGTGCCACGAGCAGGCAGAACGACCTCTTCCGGATCTCGAATGAGTGTGCCGTCGATCTCGTCCTCACCATTGAGGCGTCTACACGCACCGTCACCTCGGGGAGCGCGAGACATAGCGCGTTGACCCGCTCGAAAATGTCCTGCGCGACCTCGATCGGCGAACTCGCGGGACCCTCGTCGGCGGTGCTGCTCACGCGAACCATTCTGCATTGCGCCCGGCGGCGTGTCGACGGGTTTGCGTCGGGCTCGGCGTTAGCTGGATACGATATCCAGGCGCAGGTAAGGAGGCTCGTCGATCGGCAAGGAGTCACTCGAGCAGGGTGATCTGCTGGAACACGCTCGAGCTGCGGGTTCCCTGTCTCACAAGACTGCGCCCGAGCTGCCCAGAGCGCTATCACCCAGCCGACGCTTATTACTCAGGCCCGCAGTTCAGTGACTGCGCCATGACCGGAGCTAGGCCCGTGAGCGTCAGTGATGAAGATGTCCTGACCGAACAGCGCCATGCCCACCGGGTTCGACAGCCAGTCTTGCCGAGCTGAGATAACCCGCACGACGGCTCCACTCGAAGTATCCAGCTCTGTGACCCACGAACCACCGAAATCGCTGACGAACATGTCCCCTCCGTAGAAGCTCATGCTCGCGGGATCAAGAAACCTGTACTGGGGGCCGGACACAACCCTCAACACCTTGCCGGTGGAAGCGTCGAGTTCGGTTACCGAGCCGGTGTCCATCCCCTTACGGAGTCCGTTGGGCAGGTCAGTCGTGAAAATGTCGGGCCCATCCGACGCTACCGCAAAAGGCGCCCTGAAGCGCCACTGGGGTCCTGAGATGACCTGGACGAGTGCCCCAGTAGATGCGTTTAGCTCGACTAGGGAACCCGCCGCCGGGAGACCGTTCTCGGGCGATATGGCTGCTCCTGGAACGAACAGGTCGGGGCCGTCCAGCGCCACGCCGCCCGAAAGGAACCAGTTCCGGCGGGATATGACCCTGACAAGCGCTCCCGTCGACGCGTTCAGCTCTGTCACCGAGCCACTAGCAAAGCGCGTCAGGAAAAGGTCAGGACCGTATAAGGCCATCCCGTTCGGCGTTCCCTCGAAACGGTAGTGCGACCCCGCCAAGACCTTCACAAACGCCCCGGTTGAAGCATTCAGCTCGGTAACGCAGTCGCTACTCGCTACAAAAAGGTCAGGGCCGTCCAAAACCATGGCGTCCGGGATTTTGAACCCGTAGCTGGGACCAGCGATAACTCTGACCAGCGCTCCAGTCGAGGCGTCCAGTTCTGTCAAGTGACCCCCCGGCGCGCCGTTTGATACAAATAGGTCGGCCCCATTTAGCACTGCGCTGAGCGGGTTGACGAACTGGTACGCCGGACCGCCAATGACCTTCACCAGCGACCCCGCGGACCGCTGTACCGCGGCCTGGGGCAGCCGTGGCCGTGTAGAGAATGTGCTCTTGGCCGGCACCACGGGGAGCGCGGCAGTAACGAGACCCGCCGCCAGCAACGACACCGTCCGTACCTGCAATGTCACTGCAGTCCAGGGTGCCACGCTATTAGTCGCCAGCGCTACCGCTAGTTGTTTGAGGGATAACGGAGTCGAACCCTTACAGCGTGTTCGGGCAAAGGCCGTGGTGGTGGCGGTACGCTCGCCGAAGAGCCGCAGACCCGGAGACCCCATGGCCACGAACATCTGGTGGTGCAAAAACTGTGGTTACGAGACTGACGGGCCCGGCATATGCGACGCCTGCGCAGAGCCACTGTCGCGGGCGCCACTTGTGGAGCTGCAACCGAGCGCGGCCGACGAGGAGGTGGCATTCGGGATCTACCAATGGGACGGCGCGTCTTTGGCGCGCCTGATCGGCGAGCTTGTCGAGCAGCGGGTGCCTCATCGTTTCGAAGGCCAAGAGCTCATCGTCCGCTCGGTCGATGAGGACAAGGCGGACGCGGCCGTGGCGCACGTGCAGCAGAGCCAATCGAGGCGGCGTACGAAGCAGCTTGCCTACGTGACGTCCAGGGATGGTCAGACAACACCCGTCTGGGAGGTAAGGACCAACGCTGTCCCAGAAACGCTCCCCTACCGGCGCGAGGCACCTGTGCGATGGAACGGCCTAGCCATTGCCGCGTTCGTCCTTGCACTCGTCCCAGCGCTCCCGGTTGTTGCGCCAATCGTTTCGATAGTTCTTGGCTTGGTCGGGCATCGGCAGGCGACGCAAAGGAACGAGCGCGGCCGAGGCCTAGCCAAGTGGGGCATCGCCCTCGCGTTGGCAAGTTTGGTGCTGTCCGTCGTCTGGATCTACCAGTCGGCGCGGCACGCAATGCCCTAGATTTCTTGCGCATCCGAGCGTCGCATCGGCTCGCCCGCAAGGACATGCCGTATCAGTTCGTTAGAGCGGCCAGTTGGCGAGCCGGCAGTCATAGATCGCAGATGTCCCCGCCGACCCAAGCCTCACTTCGGGAGGCGGGGATATTGGCAGACCGTGACTCCTAGACCACGCTCGCATTGCGGGTGCTGTCAAATGGGGACAGGCCACCCGCGAGCCCTCGGGTCAGATCGTGGGAAGGTCGCCGAACGCTACGGCGCATAGTTCAGGCGGATTGCCCGCCTGGGTCGATCGACGGCCAGCCGTCGGGCCACCAGTCTCCCTGCGGGTCGGTGGTTTGCCCGACCTCGATGATGTAACCGTCGGGATCGCGGATGTAGCAACGGGTCTCGTAGGCGTGCTGTTTCGGAGGCGTCAGGAACTGCGCCCCCCGGGCGCTCCATTCGGCGTACGCGGCATGGATGTCGGTGACCCGGATATTCAGGAAGCTGCTGACCCGGTCAGGGTCGCTCGGCGTCTCAAGGGTGACGGTGGGCTTGTCGTCGGTCGGGCCTCCGCCTGCGTTGATGATGACGAAAGTGTTGGCGAGTGCGACATTGGTCGGCACTGGGCCGAAGACCACCGTGCCGCCGAGTACCTCTGTATAGAAGCGCTTGGAACGCTCGACGTCGTCCGAGACTATGAAATGGCCCACAAGCATTCGTTGCGCGGGCTGAGTGGGTTCGGCCACCTGCACCTCCACTGGTTTTGGGCTCATGCCCCGCTAACAACGGGGCCCGAAAGCTTCAGTCAACCACCTCGGTGCGTCGGGAGACTAACCCGGTCAGCAGCGCAGTACCAGGATGGCATGCCCGGAGGCGAGCACGAGGGCACGAATATCCTCCGGGTCGCTCGTCGCGATCCGGTCCCCCGCATTGGCAACAGCGACCACCGTGGCAGAGACGGCATCGCCCTTGCCAGCGCGTCCCAAAAGGACCCCCGCACCCTGGCCGAGATCACGGTCCACTGCCCTGACGTCGACAGATCGGAGTAGTCGGGACAGCGAAGCTTGTCGCCCAGAGGCGTCACGCCACACCTGGGCCACCACGGCGCCATTGCTGCGGAGCTCGAGGCCGGCGCGCTCGGCGGCACGCAACCGCGCCACCATTTCGCGGTCGGCGCGTTCCACCGCCACGAACGCACCTGCGTCGAGGACCAGCGCGCTCAAAGGGCGGACGCTACCCTCGGCTCGAGGGTGAGCCCCAGCTCGGCAGTAGCACGGGCGAGCTCCTCGGCGGTCAGCTCGCCATGCTCGGCTTCCCAGGAGTCGAGGAACTCGGCCAACGCGTCGGCCCGTAGCCGAGCGGCGGCTGCTTCGGCCAGCCACCGTGACAAGCCGCGGCCGCTAGCCCTCGTCGAGCAGGTCCCAGGCGGCCCCGACGATGGTCGCGGCGTCGATGCCGAAGTGGCTGTAGAGGTCGTCGACCTCACCGACCTGTCCGAAGTCGCTCACGCCGAGACAGGCAATCGGGGACGAATTGATGCCCCCGAGGAACGAGAGCGTGTGCGGGTGGCCATCGAGCACGGCCACTATCGGGGCCGCTCGCTCAGCCGGGAAAAGCGACTCCAGGACATCCGTCGGCCAGCTGGCTAGGCCTCGTCGGGCTTGGCTGGCACGGAAAACAAGGTCGGCGGAGGTCAGGCAGACGACATCGCAGGCCACCCCGTCCTGAGCGAGCAGGGAGGCGGCCGCGAGCACCTCGGGCATGACGGCGCCCATGCCCACCAAGCAGACCATCGGCGGCTGTGGGCTCTCACCGAGGCGGTAGCCGCCTGCCAGCACCGAAAGCCGGCGACGTTCGCGCCCCTCGCTGCCTTCTGGCAAAGCTGCCAATGCCTGGTCGACGGGCCGCGTGCTCAGCCGGAAATAGGCAGAAGTGCCTTCTGGGCGGCCGAGGTTGCCCAAAGCGTCCAACATGGCCCACTCAAAATCCTGCACGAAAGCCGGCTCCCAGGACGTGCAGCGCGGCTGCTCGAGGCCAATCGAAGGCGTGATCACCGACTGGTGCGCGCCGCCTTCGGGGGCCAGGGTGACGCCCGACGGGGTGCCCACCAGGATCGACTGGCCACCGGAATAGATACCGAAGGACCACGGCTCAAGGCAGCGCGCAACGAACGGGTCGTAGAGCGTCCCGATCGGCAGCAGTGGCTCCCCGTCGCGCGCCCACGTGAGGCCGAGCTCCGAAAGAAGCCCAACCAGGTTGCCCTCGGCGATACCGAGCTCGATGTGCTGACCTTTTTGCGATTGCGCCCAGTGCACGAGCAGAGACTTATCTTGCGCGAACCAGTCTGGGGAAGTGTCCAGGTCCCAAGTCCCGGCACGGTTGATCCAACCACCGAGGTTTGTCGACGACGCCACGTCAGGGCTGACGGTCACGACGCGAGCTGCGACTTCGGGCGCAACTCTTGACAAGTCGAGGAGGAACCGCCCGAGTGCCTGCTGCGTGGACTCGGCACCGCGGCGGGAAATCCCGAGCTCGACCGGTGGTTTTTCGGTGGCCCGCAGCTGCGGCTCGGGGCGCGTGAGGCGTTTGGCAGCGGCGGCACACGCAACGGCCTCGGGGCTGCCGGGAGCAAAATTGGCCCACGGCATCTCGGGGTCTGCCCCTAGCTCGAGGCCGAGCTGGCGCCATTGTTCGACCGAAAGAAGGGCCGAATGGTTCCCCGGGTGGCCCTCCGTCGGCAACGACCACGCTTTGATTGTGTAAGCGAGCACCACAGACGGGCGGTCCGTCACACGGTCCGCTTCGGCGAAGGCGCCCAGCAGGTCGCCCAGGTCGTGGCCACCGAGGTTGCGTACCGCGCCGGCAACCGCCCGGTCGTCCAGGTCGCCGAGAACACGAGCAATTTTCTGGCGTTGCCGGCCCTCCCCTGCCACCGCCGCGGCGGAGCTCGCTCGCCGGCAGGCGCAACAGGTGCTGGTACTCCTCGTTGCTCATGGCGTCGATGCGCCGCTCGAGCAGCTCGCCACCTTCGGACGCGAACAATTCGCGGAGGCGCGCCCCGTACTTGAGGGTGATCGTGTTCCAACCCACGGCTTCGAACATGCCCCGGATCCGGTTCGCAGCAATGCCAGGCACGACCCTGTCGAGCGACTGGCGGTTCAGGTCGACGACCCAAAGGACCTCGCCCAGTTGCGGCACCCTGGGGTCCACGAGCGCTTCCCACACGGCGCCCTCGTCGAGCTCGCCGTCGCCGACGAGCGCGATGTGGCGACCCCGCTCGGACGGGCCGAAGTGGGTGGTCACATAACGCTGCGCAATTGCGCTCCATATTGATGCCGTCGCACCGATCCCAACCGACCCGGTCGAGAAATCGACGGGGTCGGGGTCCTTCGTCCGGCTTGGGTAGCTCTGGAGGCCGCCGAAGGCACGCAGCTCGGTGAGGTACCGCTCGTCCAGCCGGCCCAGAAGGTAGTTGATGGCGTGCAGGACCGGCGAGGCGTGCGGCTTTACCGAAACTCGGTCGCTGGCTCTGAGGTTCTCGAAGTAGAGCGCCGTCATGATGCTCACCATCGATGCGGACGACGCCTGGTGCCCGCCGACCTTGACACCGTCACGGGTCTCGCGCACCTTGTTCGCATGATGGACCATGCTGACGGCCAACCAGAGGACTCGCCGTTGCAGCTCCTCGAGGACCTCTAACGTCTCAGGCGCAGGAGCTGCTTTTGGCATTCACGTCAGCGGTGACAGTCATACGGGCAGAGGGTACCCTGCCTGCCTAGTTGGCACAACGAATGGCGCCCATCTTGGGTAATTCTCACAAGACATAGGGCTTAGAACAGCTACCTACAGGCATAATATTGCGATGGGGGCGACCGTGGAGCACCTAGAGGCAATCTGCGGAGTCACCCGCGCTTCCTGCTCAACCCCATGGCGGTGGCAGCAAGGTGCTGCGCCGTAGTACTCGCAGCCCGAAGGCCTCTTTTGTCGCGAGGATGACCTCGGAGGAAATGGGGCCGTCGTCAGCAAGAACCATCATCTCGGGCTGTAGGCCTGGACCGGCGAACAGCGCTACCGAGGCTGGCTGGACCCGGCGGCGGGGGTCGTGGCGGGGCTCGTAGTAGATCCCGGCAAAACCGGCGAGGCGCAGAGAATGAGCCCAGCGTTGGCAAACCGAGTAGTCGTCGCCAGTCGAGATGCGCCGGTCGAGCCTCCACCGCCCCACAATGAGCGGCGAAGTCATGTCGGCCAATTTTGGGACCGGCGGCAAGCGGACCACAGCCATGGCGCGGCCGTCAACCATCTCTTGAGTTACCACTGGCAAGTCGCCGAAGGCCTCCATCACCGCGGTCACGGGATCGGCGGCCAGGTAGCAAGTGCCGAACAGGTCGGCGGCTAGAGCCGGAGGGTCGAAGCGGCCGGTGCCTGAGGTGGCGAACCACTGCGGCTCATGGTCCACACGGTGGACGCGAAACAGGACCTCCGGCAGCCGCTCCTCGTCCAGAAAAGGGAACTCCACGAGAAGCGTGTGGTCCTCAGGTGGCCCCGGCAAGGGGGCCGGGCTCACGCGGCCAGGCCCCGTGCGGCGCGAGCGGCAGCCAGCACAACATGTTCGTCCTCGCCGGCGCCAGCGACGACCTCGGCCGGGCTGGCCCCACCGAGGTACCGATTGCGTGCCGTGGCCCAGGCGGCAATGACAAGAGGGTCGACCTCAGGGTCAGCCTTCCGGAACGCCTCGATGATCGAGGCCACCACGGGACGGACAACTCGGCCGTCGGGGTCGAATTGCCATACCGGGAACCAAGTCGTCCCCGCCCCTTGCAGGCCGAGGAGAGAACCCGTTCGGGCGCGCTTGTATACAGCTTGACGGGAGATGTCCAGGAACTGGGTGACCCGGCGAACGTCCCAACGTTCGCTCACTTCGCCACTCCACAGCAACGGCGCTACCGCGGCCTGGGCTGCCCGCCGGCCCAGGTCTCGAAGCTCTTCTTCGCCCATCGCGGGCGGGAACTTCTCAACATCTATCTCACTTAAGAGTTCACGAGTAAAGCCGTCAAGGATCAGGTCGAGAGCGCTTGCCATAGACCCCAGTGTAAACTCGTAAACCTCAAGTGTCAACCCGTAAACCACCTCGAATGCACTCCGTGGGGAAACCGGCAGCTGGGAGATGGGCACGTTCCGCCAGGCGTGCCCATCTCACGGCTCCGGTCTTCACCCTCAGGCGGAGGTGGCCGGCGAGGGCCCTGTCGGGCCATGCGGCCCCTCGACGTGACCCTCGACCAGCTGCATGACCTGGCGTTGGTTGCGCCCCATGAGCACTTCTAAGAACTTTTGGTGGTCGCTTACCCATTGGCCGACGTCGTCGCGAAGTGCCCGCCGGTAGCGAAGGTCGATATAGATCTGCGAACGCAGCGAACGCCAGGACCGGTAGAGCCGTTCGTGGTGAGCCGCCCGGAAAACGGCGTCGTGGAAGGCAACATCAAGCGCAGCCACCCTCGAGGGCGAGAGGGCCCGGGCAGGTCGCCGACCTGCTGGAGCACTACCGCGATGCGCGCGAAGTCTGCGTCTGTGGCGTTGCGGCACAACCATTCGACCGCGAGGCGCTCGAGCGCCGTCCTCAGGCTGGCGGTCTCGCGGATATCGTCGGCGCCAAGCTGGGCCACCGTCGTCCCGCGATGGTGCTCGGTGTTCACGAGCCCCTCTTGGGATAAAAGCACGAGCGCCCGGCGCACCGGCCCGCGGCTGACGTTGAGGATGCTCGCCAGCTCGTCCTCGACGAGGCGTTGGCCGAGGTCGATCCTGCCGTCGAATATGGCGTCTCTTATCGCATCCGCCACTTCGTCGGACAGGACGCGACGACGTGCCGGGCCGATCATCGGCAGGCTCTCGACGGTACCGGTCACGGCGCTGTCCCGGCCTCCTGCGCGGCGGGGCGGCGCGCAGGTCTTCTCGCCAACGCCTTCTGAGCACTCCCCGGCCCCGACACGGCGAGAGCGAAAAGGATCGCAGCCCCGTAGATGAGGTCGACCACACCGGCGGAGACGTTCAACGCCGACATGAACTGGTTCAAGGTCACGATGAACAACACGCCGACGAGCGTGCCGATGAAACTCCCCTCCCCGCCCGTGAACGCCAAGCCGCCGATCACGGCGCCCGCGACGGCCTCGAACAGGAAGGGGTCGCCCATGCCGTAGTAAGGGATCTGGACGAACCCCGAGTACAGGATCCCGGCAAGGGCACACAGGACCGAGCAGCCGCAATAGGCACCGACGGTGACCAAGCGCGTCGGGACCCCTGAAAGAACAGCCGCAATGCGGTTCCCACCCGTTGCCAGGTGCCTGAAGCCCGGCGTCGAGCGGCGCAGCAGGATGGCCAGGATGATCGAGGCCACTATCCAGAAAATGCCGGCCGAGGAAAGGCCCCAGACCTTGGTGTAGACCCAATGGGTGATCGGCGTGGGGACGTTGAGCGGCGACTGGCCCCGCTCGTAGGCGAGCAGGCCGCCTTCGACGAGGCCGTTCGTGGCGAGCGTCACGATCACGGGCGACAGGCCGAGCCACGCCACGATTACCCCGTTGAAGGCGCCGACGACACCCGCGACAGCCAGAGCACCCAATATTGCGAGGACAGTCGGGACATGCTGGGCGGTCGCCCAGCCCGCTACCAGTATCCCCCCCGTCGTCATGACCCACGGTGCAGACAGGTCGACGCCGCCTATCAGGATCACGAGGGTCTCGCCGGCAGCAACAAATCCGACGAACGCCCCGAACAGCGTCAGCTCGGATATGTCCGAATAGCTGTCGAAGGACGGGAACATGAAGAGTGCAGCCAGGAACAGCCCGGCGATGCCCGCGATGGCCAAGGCCGCCGGGAACCTCCGGCTGCGCAACAGGTCGACGCCGCTGCCCAGGAAATCGAGGAGCTGGTTCATTGGTCGACGCCTTGGATGATGGAGCCTTGCGAACCCAGGCCGGTCGTGAGCACCGCGACGGCCAATATGCCGCCGACAATGGCGGGCTCCAAATATGAGTTGAGGCCAAGTGCGAACACAACGTCGTTGACCACCGTCAGGACCATCGCACCACCTACCACCCCGGCGAAGCTCCCACTCCCGCCAAAGAGGCTGACACCGCCGATGACGGCTGTCGCCAGCCCATTGAGGATATAGCTCGTCCCGATGTTCGGGTCACCGCTTTCGGTTATTCCGGCCAGGACCAGCCCCGCGCACGCCGCAGCGAACCCTGAGAACATGAACGCCATGAGCGTGGTCCGCCGCTCGGCGACCCCAGCCCAGTGCGCCTTCTCGGCTGAGGACCCGACAGCCCGCAGGCGCATGAACCCCGCCGTCGTGCGGGCCCACATCCAAATCAGCAGAGACAAGACCAGGGCAATCGCTCCGAAGCTCACCGGTGAGGTGGTGTTGATCACATTGGCAAAGCCAGCGGGCACAGCTCCCCCGGCAGAGGGCAGGACCAACAGTGCGAGACCGTCGATCATGCTCCATGTGGCGATCGTCACGATGAACGCGCTCATGCCGCGGTAGGCAACGAAATAGCCGTTGACAGCGCCGAGTGCCGCACCGATTATGACGATCACCAGGATTGTCGCGAAAACGTCCACAGCCGACGATCCCATTTGCGTTGCCGCAATTGCGGTGCTCAGGCTCATGACGCTTCCGACGCTCAGGTCGATCTGAGCGGCCGTCACTACCGCCATCTGGCCGGCCGCCACCCAGGCGAGCGGTAGGGCGTTCTCGGTGAGCAAGTTAAGGCTCCCGAAGTTCGTCGAGCTGGGCGAGAGCACGAAGTAAAAGATCAACAGCCCAACGGCGAGCACCCAAACCCGCAGCGTCGGCTGCGTGAGGAAATAGGAGACCCGGTACCTGGAGGCCGCAGACGCGCAGCGGCGGCGGCGCGGGAGCTCGCTCGACCTGGGTCACGTGATTGCCGTCCTGCCCACGGGCTCCGGCCCGAGCTGGGCTTCCACGTCCGAGTAGCCAACCATCGCTTCGACGATGACATCGCGCGAGATGTTCTCGGAGGTGAACTCGGCCACGACCCTGCCCCTTCCCAACACGAGCACGCGGTCTGACACAAGGCTGAGCTCGTCTTCGTCCGAAGAATACAGCAGCACGCCAAGGCCCCTCGCTGCAAGCTCAGAGAGCTGCGCGTAGATATCGGCTTTCACTCCGACGTCGACACCCTGCGTTGGCTCGAACAGCACGACGAGGCGACCCTCGTTGCTGAGCGCACGAGCCAGCAGGACTTTCTGCTGGTTACCTCCCGACAGCTCCCTCATAAAAGAACGAGGGCCTGACATCTTTATGGAGAAGCGCCCCCGTTCCTTCTCGACGAAATCGCGTTCGCGGGTGCGGCTCCGCCAGCCCGGCACCGCTCCCAGCGTCCCGATCGAAGCCACCATCATGTTGTCGCCTATTGTCATCGGGGCGATCACCCCTTGGCGAGCACGGTCATCGGGGAGGAACATGATGCCCGCTTGCATCGCAGCCCGCCGGCTGCGCAGCCTGACCTGTTTTCCCGCCAGCTCAACTACGCCCTGGTAACGCCGCGTCCCAGCCAATGCATAAAAAAGGTCACGCTGGCCTTGGCCTTCGACCCCTGCCACCCCGACTATCTCGCCCTTGTCCACTTTCAGGCTGATATCCCGAGCCGTCCCACACGTAAATCCGGTCAGCTGGAGCGCAGGCGGGCCGTCGTTCGTCGGGCCACGACGCCCCTTTTGTTGTTGGGAGGCCTCGCCGACTCTGTCAGCAATCTCCTTGCCCGCAATATGGCCGACCATTTCCGCGGGGGTGATCGCGTCGCACGGCCCATCCCAAACGACCTTCCCGTCGCGCAGGATCGTCACCACGTCGGTGCCGCGTTGCACCTCCCTGAGGCGATGGGAGACAAAGATTATGCCCAGTGAGCGGACGCGAGCGGCCTCGTGCATGGCGCCGATCAACCAGTCCGTCATGCGCGGGTCAAGGCTCGCCGAGGGTTCGTCTAGTAGGACAAAGCGCACACCGGACGAAAACGCCCTGACAATTTCGAGGATTTTGCGGTCCGCAGGAGGCAGCTTTGAACAGAGCGCTGACGCGTCGGGTACCGGTAGGCCGAGGGCCTCGTAGGCTCCGGCGACACGGCTTCGCATAGCTCTCCGGCTGACGGTCGAGGGGGCAGCCCGGTCCTCGCCGAGGACCAGGTTTTCGCCGATCGTGAGAGCTGGCAGGACCGAGCCTTCCTGGTGCACCACGGCTACCAGGGTCTCGAGATGTTTCTCCACGTGGGTGGGGGACACGAGCACGCGGTCGTCGTGGCGCACCTCACCTTCGTTTGGCTTGAGGCGCCCGGCAAGTATGTTGACGACGGTGCTCTTCCCGGCACCGTTCTGACCGATCAGGCCATGTACTTCGCCCGCTTGCACAACTAGGTCGACTCCGTTGACGGCCAACTGGCCGCCAAAATGCTTGGAGATCTGCCTCATCTCGAGGGCATCGGACCGTACGGGCTCTGCCATGTTCGCTGGGGTCCTCCTGGATCACGCCGTCGTCGCTCAACTGACGGTGAGCCCCGCCTTGGCGGGGCTCACCAACTAGCCAAAAAGTGCTGAGTTATTGCTTAGGTTGAGCCCGTGCGTTAGCCCGGTTGGTAGACGGACTGCCAGGGGATGTTCATGAAGGACGGGGTCCAGGGGATGTTGAGCGACGGAGGCAGGTTCGAGGGCAGGCTCTTGCCCAGCACGATCGGCGACAGCACGACCTTGGGGTAGCCCGGGAGCGGGATATCGGCAGTCGTGAAAATGGTCTCGTTGGTGGCAAAGAACCGCGCCGACCCGGCCACGTCGTGCTCGAGGACGTTAACCGCGACCTGCATCGCCAGGACGCTCAGGTCGGGGCCGTTGGTGCCAATTACGCAGTTGATCAGGGGGTGCTTTGCATGCTGCTGCGCGCATGTTGTCAGCGCCTCGGCGGGCCCCCATGAGATGACGTTGGCGTCGGTCTTGCCGGCTGCCAGGAAGGCGGGCAGGGCTCCCCAGCCGTCGCCTGTCGCCCCGGTGAGGTCGGGATGGCTGGCCAGGATGGCGGCGACGCCCTCCTGCTCGGGCCCGGCGGCATAGTTGCCGTTGAACTCCCCGACGATCTTGATCCCCGGGAACTTCTTGTAAACGCTGAGCTCGGTCGAGAGCATTTGGTCAGCGATCGGGGTGCCGGGCAGTCCCCGGTCGACGGCGATCTGTCCCTTGTCGTGCATGACCGTCACCAGCCAGGTTGCCAGCTCGGCCTCGATGGACCCGAAATCGGTCCCGATCTTCCAGGCGCACGGAGCGGTGACCTGCTGGTCGAAAGATACGACCACGATCTTGGCGGCACAGGCCTTTGCGATAACCCCGTTGAGACCGGTGGCCGAACCTGCGTCGATGATGATGGCGTCCGGGTGCTGGCCGACCATGTTCTCCAGGTCCTGGAGCTGGGCCTGGACGGTGTTCTGCGACGTCACGACATGAACGCTCACGACGCCCTTAAACGGGGCCATGTTCGATGCGACCTTGGCTTCAGCCTGCATCTGCAGGCGGAAGGTGTTACCGATGTAGTTGTTGGACAAGTCGATCGTAAAAGGCTTAGCCGGCTTGGTGAAGGTCGTAAGAAGATCAGCGGCCGAGCTCGACGTGACCAGGGCATGCGACTCCGTAACCATCGGTCGCAAAGTTGCCGCTTGTGCGGTCGCTGGGACCTGACCCCCGATCGCCACGCTGGCGGTCGCAAGCAACCCGATTACCGACTTGGAACCTAACTTACGCAATCCCGCGCGTGTGTTCATGGCAGCACCCCTCCCTTATGTTTGGTCGGGCACACCCCGACCGGTGGCAAAGCCAGGCCTTACTATAACCACCTTGTCCTTGATTGTCTACAGTTTCCAATCAGCGTGTTAGCAGTTGACTAGCGTCGGTTGCTGAAGGTACTGGTTGTCCGGCGCCCGCTCGGGCTGGCTGGTTGAACCCAAGTCTTCCTGTTGCCTCGGGCCTAGAGCTCGCACCGAGCTTTCTAAGCGTGGTCCAGCGTTTCTCGGCGTGGTCCTGGCGTTCTCGGCGTGGCGCTGCGTTCTGGGCGTGGTCGTGGCGTTCCGGGCGTCGGCGGATGAAAGCGCCGGCTCGTGGCACGCCCGGTTAGGGCTAGACAGCCGAGATGGGGGGACCACGCCGAGATGCCCCAACCATGGCTAGGGGACGCCTTCAAGTTCACGCTCGAGCGTCGCGCCGTTGCTGGCGGAGGAGCTGGTGGCCGTCGACCGAGCGGGGCGAGTGACGGCGAGGGGCACAACGGCCTGGTAACGCACCGATCCTCCGGCACGAGCAAGGCTCGGGGCTCCATGGAGAGGCCGGCAGCTGGGAGATGGGCACGGCGCGATAGGCGTGCCCATCTCACAGTGCCGGTCCTCCATTGCCTGTAGCCACTTGCGCGGCCAGACGAAGGGCTAGTTACCAGCCTCCAGCGCAGCGGGTTCCCGGCCTGCGAGCAGCTCGGCCACCTCGGCTTCGAGGATCCTGCGAAAGGCGCGCCGCCCGTTGCCCCGGTCGAGCACGGCGACCTCGAGCTCGCGCGACGACAGCTCGCGCTCGCCGCCGGTGAGGGCCTGCACGGAAGCCTTGAGCGCCTCGCCGAGCGACCATTCGGCCTTGTAGGCCCTGGCCAGGCGGCCGGTGATGGTCTCGGCCTCGCCCCCGAGGGCGGTGAAGCGGTCTTCGTCCACGACCGTGCCGTCGTAAAGAATGTGGAAAATCTGGTCCTCGCCTGGCTGGGCCCCGACCTCTGCGACCAGGATCTCCACCTCGAGCGGCTTCATTTCATGGGTGAAGACGTTGCCCATGTAGCGGGCGTAAAGGTTCGCCAACGACCGGGCGTCGACGTCCTCCCTGCTGAACTGGTACCCCTTGATGTCCGCATGCTGCACCCCTGACACCCGGAGCTGGTCGAACTCGTTGTACTTGCCGACCCCGGCGAAGGCGATGCGGTCGTAGATCTCGCTCACCTTGTGCAGCGACCGGGAGGAGTTCTCGGCGCAGATCAGCACACCTGTCAGGTACACGGTGGCGACAAGGGGGCGACCACGGCCGATGTTCTTGCGGGCGAAGTCGGCCTTGTCCTTCATGAACTGCTCGGGCGCAACGTAGAAGGGCATCGTCATGGCTGTTTCGCCTTCCGCGCCGCCGCAGCCTTGGCCGCGGGCGCCTTAGCCGCTGGTGCCTTGGCCGCGAGGGCCTTGGCGGGGCGACCCTGGTCCGGCTCATCGGGGTCGACCGGGGGCGGGGTCCTGTTGACCTCGGCCGAGCTGAGGTGGCTGATCACCCTGCCGAAGGCCTGGGCGACCTCGGCTTCGGGGACCCGCTCGAAGCCCTGCGCCGTAATAGTCGCAACGGTCGGGAAGATGCCACGCACGGCGTCGGGCCCGCCGGTGGCGGAGTCCTCGTCAGCGGCCTGCCAGAGCGCCCTCACGCATAGGTCGATCCCCTCTTCCCTGGTCATGTCGTCGGTGAAGCCGAGCTTGATCGTGGTGCGGGCGTCGCGCCCCCCCGAGCCGTCGGCGTGGTAGTCGGTCTCCTCGTAACGCCCGCCGGTCGGGTCGTAGGTGTAGATGCGGCCCTTGGCGCGGCGCAGGTCGTAGCCGGCGAACAGCGGCACCACGACGAAGCCCTGCATGGCCATGCCGAGGTTGGCGCGCACCATCTGGGAGAGCTGGTTGGCCTTGCCCTCCAGCGAGAGGGCCTGGCCCTCGACCTTTTCGTAGTGCTCGAGCTGGAGCTGGAAGATGCGGACCATCTCCATCGCCGGCCCGGCCGCGCCCGCTATCGCCACGCCGCTATGGGTATCGGCCGCATGCACCTTTTCCATCGTGCGGTGCGCGATCGCCGAGCCCGCAGTGGCGCGCCGGTCGCCGGCCATGATCACGCCGTCGCCGTAGCGCACGGCGCAGATCGTCGTGCCGTGAGTCACCTGGAAGGGCGCGGTCCCCCGCCCCTCTCCCCCACCCGGGACGTTCAGCATGCCCGCGCCGCCGCTCGGCATCCGCCCTGGGACGCTCGTGACGCCCGGCGCTCCGCCTGTGCCGCTCCCCGCGAAGGGGCCAAACCCGAGCCTGTGGAGAACTTCGTTGAAATTAGGCCCGGGGTCGTGGCCAGGCGGGAACATGGGAAGGGTCATCGGGGGTTACTGGCCACCCTTTTGGACATAGGACTTCACGAACTCCTCAGCGTTGTCTTCCAAGACCTCATCGATCTCGTCCAGGAGGTCATCGAGTTCCGCCTTTAGTTCCTCGCCGCGCTTGGAACCGGCAGGGACCTCTTCGACCTGCTCAGGCTCCGCACGCGCGGGCGCTTGTTTTTTTATCTGCTCTCTCTCAGCCATCGTTTTCGCTCCTCAAGAGCCCAGTCGCTCCAGCAGTTCTGCCGGAGTGTTACAACCTGCCAGTAGTTCATCGACATGCGCCGCCGTGCCTCTGAGCGGCTCCATCATCGGGACCCTACGGAGTGGGTCGTTGCCAAGGTCAAATACCAGCGAGTCCCAGTTTGCGGCGGCTATCGCCTGCGGCCAACGCTGCAGGCACCGCCCCCTGAAATACGCTCTCGTCGTCGTCGGTGGCTCCGTCATGGCACGCTCCACGGCCTCCGGCTGCAACAGCCTCTCCATGCCGGCTCTCGAGTAGAGCGAGCGTTCCGGGCGGACGTCGTGGTACTGCAAGTCCATCGCTAACAACTTGGGGTCCTTCCAGCCTAGGCCATGGCGCTCTTTGAAGCCGCTCACCATCCTGTACTTGGCCACCCAGTCCAATCTATTGGCAAGGCCCATCGGGTCGGCTTCAAGGCCGGTGAGCACTTCCTCCCAGCGCCGAAGGATCTCCTTGCCGACCTCGTCGCCTCCTACTGTTACGAGGCCGACGTCCTCGGCGTATTTGCGGGCGAGCTCTAGGTGCTCCCACTGGATCTCGAGCGCCGTCATGTGCCGGCCGCTCGCCAGTGTCAGGGTTTGGGCCAGCGTGAGGTCGTAGGAGACCTGGCGCATGCACCGAACAGGCGTGGCCAGGGTGTAGTCGCGACCGTTGCGGGAGAACCAGTCGTCTTCGATCATCGACAGGACGATGGCGGTGGTCCCGACCTTCAACAGGTTGGCGACCTCCGAAAGGTTGGCGTCGCCGAGGATCACGTGGAGGCGGCGGTACTTCTGGGCGTCGCAGTGAGGCTCGTCGCGGGTATTGACGATGGGCCGCTTCAGCGTCGTCTCGAGGCCCACCTCCTCCTCGAAGAAATCGGCCCGCTGGGTGATCTGGAAATGGACGTTGTCGGCACCGGGCACCTCCACTCCGACCTTGCCGGCGCCGGTGAAGATTCTGGCGGGTGACGAAGTGGGGAATGGCGTACTGGACCACCCGCGAGAACGGGACGGCCCGGTCCATCAGGTAGTTCTCATGAGCCCCGTACGAGTTGCCCTTGCCGTCGGAGTTGTTCTTGTAGACGCTGATGTGCTGGCCGGGCGGGAGCAGCCGGCCGGCTGCCTCCACGGAACGGGCCAGGATCGCCTCGCCGGCCTTGTCGTACAGGACCGCCTCCATCGCCGTTGAGCACTCCGGCCCGGAGTACTCGGGATGGGCGTGGTCGACGTAATAGCGTGCGCCGTTGGTCAGGACTGCGTTGACCAGGTGAGTCTCGACCTCGGGCGCCATCTGAGCTTCCCGCACAAAACCTCTCGCATCGCGCGCCGGCGTCTCGTCCTGGAAATCCCACTCGATGCGGCGCGCAAGTGAGGCCACATAGGCATTGATCAGCGTTGACGAGGCCGCGATCGGGTTCGGCTCGCCACCTCCACGCACGATGATGCCGTACTCGGTTTCCATCCCGAGGACCTTAACTATGGCCACGCGCCGACGTTACCTTGCTTGCGCCTCGAAGCTGCGGTAATAGAGGCCCGCCTCACTGGGCCGATCTTGCGCCTCCCCCGGCCCCGTCGCCGGAGAAGGCCAACGTGCTTGGGCGGGTCGGGCCTAACCTCTTGTCCGTGCGCTTCGGTGTCGTCATCCTTCCTGAGCTCGGGTGGGCGCAGAGCGCGCCGCGCTGGCGCCGGGCCGAAGAGCTCGGTTTCGAGCATGCGTGGACCTACGACCACCTGGCCTGGCGTTCGTTCCGCGACCTTGCCTGGTTCGCGGCTGTCCCGACCCTGACGGCCGCTGCCGCAGCCACCTCGCGGCTCCGGCTCGGCACCCTCGTCGCCTCCCCCAACTTCCGCCACCCGCTGAGCTTCGCCAAGGACCTCATCGCCCTCGACGACATCTCCGGCGGCCGGGTGATCGCCGGTATCGGCGCCGGTGGGACGGGGTTCGACGCCACCGCGCTCGGCCAGGCCGCCTGGTCGCCGGCCGAGCGCGCCGAACGCTTCGCCGAGTTCGTCACCTTGACCGACCTCCTGCTCCGTGATCGCGCGCTCACATGGAAAGGCCGCTACTACTCGGTCGACGAAGCCCGCACCTACCCCGGCTGCACCCAGCTACCGCGCCTGCCGCTGGCCATAGCCGCCCACGGGCCAAAGGCCATGCGGCTGGCCGCCCGGCACGGGGACATCTGGGTCACACTCGGTGGCCCCGGATCCGACGACCCGTTCGGTGGCGCCGAGGGCGCCGCCGCGGTGGCGGCTCAGATGGAGCACCTTGACCAAGCCTGCCAGTCGGTCGGGCGGGACCCTGCGTCGCTTCGTCGGTTGGTGCTGACCGGCCTGACCCTCGACGCCGGCCTGTCTTCGCCCGAGGCGTTCCGGGACACCGTCGGCCACTACGAAGAGGTAGGGGTCACCGACTTCGTCGTCCACTGGCCACGGCCCTCCGAGCCCTACGTGGGCGACCTGGCCACGTTCGAGCGCATCTTCGAGCACATCTCGGGGAAGCTCCCGGAGCACGTCTCGGAGGGGGGGCGGTGAGCCTGAAGCTGTCGAGCCAGCTGGCCGAGGTCACCGTCGTTCCCGAAAAGGGCGCGGACATTCTTTCTTTCGTCGACCGCCGCAGCGGGGTCGACGTCTTGTTCAAGACGCCTTGGGGCATGAGGACGCCGGGGCCGTGGGCGCGCCGCGGCACCTCCGAGGAACGTTGGATCGAAGCGTATGCCGGAGGCTGGCAGCTCCTTTTGCCCAACGGCGGGGCCGAGTGCGTCGAACGCGGTGCAACGTGGGGCTTCCACGGCGAGGCTGCGCTCGTGCCGTGGGAAGTCGTCTCGGCCACAGACGCCAGCGCCGTCCTCGAAGCCACGCTGTTCCTGACGCCGCTGCGCCTGCGCCGCCATCTTTCGCTCGAGGGGCGGCTCCTGCGTATTGAAGAGACGGTCAGCAACGAATCCCCAGAAGAAATAGAAGTCATGTGGTCACACCACCCCGCGCTCGGGGCTCCCTTTTTGGAGGGCGGCTGTGTTCTTTCGGCCGGCTGCACGAGCGTGCTTGCCGACGACCGTTTTCCCGGCACCCTTCTCGCCCCGGGGAGCCGCCACGATTGGCCCTACGTGACAACCGCCCTAGGCGAAAGGGTCGACCTCCGTGAGATCCCGCCGCCGGGCAAGCCCCGCTCGGTGCTCGCCTACCTCGGCGGGTTCACCTCGGGTTTCTTCGCTGTCACGAACCCACGCCTGCGCCTCGGCTTTGGGCTGCGCTGGCCGCTCGAGATGTTCGACAAAGCATGGTTGTGGCAAGAGGTGCACTCGAGCTCCGGTTGGCCGTGGTTCCGCCGTGCCTACGTGGTCGCCGTTGAGCCGGCGTCGACAATCCCGAGCCAAGGCATGGCAGTTGCCCGGGCCAAAGGCGAGAAAGGGGTCTTCCTTGCGCCGGGGTCGTCCCACCAAGTCCTGCTCGAAGCTGTACTTTTCGACGGCGCCGGCGAGGTGGCCGACATCGCGCCGGGCGGCGCTGTGCGCTTCGCCTAGCGGCTCGTGGCGGTTCCTCTTCGACGTCCAAAGCATTCCTCGTTGACGTCCGAAGCAATGTGACTTATTTCACACCGACGAGAACATCGAGGTCAGGGGGTAGCAGGCCGACGCAGAGGGCCTTCAGTTGATGTCTAGTCGCCCGGGTTGACGAGTACCCTCAAGGCGGTGGCCCGTATTTGTCTGCTCTACCTCGTGGCCCTTGTCCTTGGTGGGCTCGTCCTCGCCGGCGGTGTGCTCGACAACGTTTAGGGCCCATGCGGGCGGACCGTCACACCCGGTAAGCCCGGAACGCTTGAGGACGCGAGGGCCCGCAGGTCGTGGAGGCCCGACCTCGTGAGCATCTCGATGACTGCGTGGACCGGTTTCTCCGGTCCAGTCAACTGCTTTAGCGCCTCGGCTCCGGCACTTCCGCCCACGGGAAGACCTGTTGTCATTAGGACAAATGGGGCGCCACCCACTTCGTGCAGTACGGCCGCCTTGCCGAGCACTTTCCACAGCGTGTCAGTACGTTTCAACCCGGAGCGATGCGTTGTGAAGCTCCCCGTAACGTCGAAAAGCCAAAGCCGTCCCTTGCTATCGCGCGCCGTGAAGTTCACGTCCACCCCGCCCGCCCGGTGCTGGTCCTTGTGGACCTCGGTGAACCCCGCCGCCTCGATTACTGCTCGTGCAATCTCTTTCGCAGCCCATCCTTCGCGGACAGCCCGAGACTGGAAATCCTCGTTTTCTTGGCCCGGATCCGCGGCTGCCGGCGGGCTTGCTGTGAGCGGAGGGACAGGTTCAGTTGAAAGTCGTTGCCTTTCCCCTTCAATTCGTCCTTCAGCGAGCTCGATGTACCTCGCATCGAGGTCATAACCGACATAGTGGCGTCCCGACCTGACCGCGGCTACCGCGGTGGTCCCGGACCCGGCGAAAGGATCGAGCACGAGATCGCCACGGTAGGTGTACAACTCGATCAGACGAGCCGGGAGCTCGATTGGGAACGGAGCAGGGTGGCCCACCCTGGTGGCACTTTCGGCGGGGATCTCCCAGACGTCGAGGGTGTTCTCCATGAAGTCCTCCCGAGTCATCGACGACTCCGAAGGCAACCCGCGACCGGCTCGTACCTTTGCTGGGAGCGCACGGTCGAAACGTCCCTTGCTGGCCACAACCACCCGTTCTGTCAGGTCCCTCAGCACCGGGTTGCCGGGCCGTTGGAAGCTCCCCCACGCACATGACCCGGACGAGCCCCGTTGCTTCACCCAGATGATCTCTCCGCGAAGAAGCAAACGCAGATCGTCCTGCAGGATCCCCACGACGTCCGCAGACAGGGACCGGTATGGCCGCCGGCCCAGGTTTGCCACGTTCACGGCGATGCGGCCCCCCGGCTCCAATTTTTGTGCGCACTGGGCGAAGACATTGCGCAACAGGTCGAGGTACTCAAGGTAAGTGGCCGGGACACCACCTTCCCCCAGCGACTCCTCGTACTCCTTGCCGGCGAAATAAGGCGGTGAGGTTACGACCAGGGCGACGGAGGAGTCAGGTACTTCGTCCATCCGGCGGGCGTCGCCCACTATCAGCTTGTCAAGCGCTCGGTGAGCGGCCAATTCGGAGTCTGCCGACAAGGCCGGAGAAGTGAAGCGGCTGTAAAAACCGCTGGCGTCGTGGCTCTCACGCTTCGACACCCCGAAGGCCGAAGTGGAAGTCGACCGCTTCGTCATTTCAGGGTGATCCTACGTGCCCGGCCATGCTCGCCGGGGTGATGTGGCTGCGTGCGGTATGCCAAGCTGGCGGGCATGGTGACCCTCGAAGACGTGTCCCGGTTGGCACTGGAGTTGCCGGCAGTCGTCGAGGGTGAGCGCCACGGGACGTTGACCTGGGCCGTGGAGGGCAAGGTCTTCGCCTGGGAGCGGGGGTTCAGCAAGGCCGACATCAAACGCTTCGGCGCCGCCACGCCCCCCGAGGGGCCAATCCTTGCCGTCCGCGTCGAGGATTCTGGGAGAAAAGGAAGCCGTGCTAGCGGCAAACCCCAAGGCGTTGTTTACAATCCCGCATTTCGACGGGTTTCCCGCCGTGCTCGTCCAGCTGAAGCTGGCCACCAAGACCGCCGTAAAAGAGGCGCTGGTCGACGGCTGGTTGGCGTGCGCGCCACCGAGGCTGGCGGCACAGTTCCTCGAGCGCTGACCATCCTGGGCTGAAGGGGTGGTGGCGCACGACAAGTACACGTGCTGGCCACCTTGGCCAGCAGTCCCTGCGACGCGAGGATCGGGCTCGAGGACCAAGCTGAGGAGGCTGATTGGGGACCGTCGGTGTACTGTTCCGCTCCGAATTACGCCACCGATGGCGCTCTTGGCTGGCGATCGTGGTCCTGGTGAGTGTCGCCGCTGGGCTGGTGCTTGCCGCGGCCGCCGCAGGTCGCCGGACGGGATCCGCCTTCCCCCAGTTTGTCGCCGCGCACGGCTTTGACGTTGGTGTCTACTCGTCCCGGCCCTTGCCGCGACTGGCGAAGCTCGCTGGCGTCTCCTCCGCCACGGAGCTTGTCTATGTGGGCACTGGCCAACCGACATGCAAGTGCACTCACCCGATCAACCCAGGAGACTTCAGCGTGGGGGTCCTGGTTCCCGAGGGGAAGCCGGTTTGGAAGCTCGTATCGGGCCACTTACCCGACCCGTCGGCAGCGGACCAGGTGTTGGCTTCCTTCACTCTTGAACAAGACGATGACCTACACCCTGGCAGCGTGATCGACGTCCCGATCTACGCGCCCTCCCAAGCATCGGCTTTGGCGAACGCCACGGGGACGCTACCGAAGCCGTCGGGCCCGACGGTCGACTTGCACGTGGTCGGTATTGAAGCCACCGAGAGCGAGTTCCCCTCCGGGTCGGCTCCGTCGTACGACCTTTTCTCGACACCCGCCTTCCTTCGCTCCGTTGTCCCCCGCTCGGCGGTCGGCTACGCCTACCTCGTCCGCTTAGGCCACGGTACGGCTGGCCTTGCCCGCTTTAGCTTCGATCTCCACGCCCTGGGCGCCGGGACCGTGGAGGGCTACGAAGGAGAAGGCGATCTCGTGGCATCGGTCGAGGGGTCGATCCATCCCCAAGCCACCGGGTGGTGGATCCTGGCTGCTCTGGCATCCCTCGTCAGCCTGGCGGTCATCGGCCAGGCGCTGGCCCGCCAGAGCCTCTCCGAATCGGAGCAGTACCCAACGCTTGCGACCATCGGGGTCGATGGCCGCCAGCTGCTCGCCCTCGGAATGGTACGCAACGCGGCGGTGGGCCTTGGAGGTGCCTGCGGCGCTGTCGCACTCGCGACTGCATTGTCCCCCATCGCTCCGCTCGGCGAGGCACGTGTGGCCGAAGCCTCGACGGGTGTGGCCTTCGACACACTTGTCCTTCCCCTCGGGGCGCTTTTCACCGCGGTCGTCGTCATTGCTCTTGGCCTCTGGCCGGCGGTCCGCGCGGCGCGCACGCTACGGCCTGACAACCGGGGGGCGGTGCCCCGGCCTTCGGCGGTTGCGGCCGATCTAGTCAGCCTCGGCGCACCGCCGAGCGCCGTGATCGGCGCCCGTCACGCCCTTCAGGCAGGGCCCGGAACCACCTCTGTCCCTGTAAGACCGGCGCTCGTAGGCATGTTCCTGGCAGTCACCGCGCTATGCGGGACAGCGGTCTTCGGGGCCAGCCTTTCCCACCTCACAGCCACGCCGAAGTTGTACGGCGACGACTACCAGGTCGAGTTCAACGATTACGTCCCGGGAAGCGACACTGCGCTACTGGGGAGCCTCGAACACGACAAGGCCGTCACGGGGGTCACCGAAGGCGAGACAGTTGACCTCTCCATCGACAAGTTGAGCTTAGGGTCGGTGGCGGCCACTGCCTTGCGTGGCCAAGCCGCCTTTTCTATCGTCAGCGGGCACTTTCCCGACCGCGACCGTCAGATCGCGCTCGGCGGCACCACCTTGCGCCAGGTCGGGGCCCACTTGGGCTCTGCGGTCCAGATAACTGTGACGACGCCTTCCGGGGCAAGTCGTACCCTCCCGTTCCGGGTCGTCTCTCAGGTCTCGTTCCCTGTCATCGGCGGCACGGTGAGCCTGGGCACGGGCGCCGTGCTCACGAACGCGGCTTATGAGGCGGCCGTGTGCCCTCCGAGCCCGAAGCAGACCTCGTGCTGGCGGGCGGCGCTCGACGCGAACGGCGGGGGCGGGATCCTCGTGACCGTCATACCGGGCGCCGCCGGCCGGGCCGCAGTCCAGCACTACCTCGCTGCGTACCAATCGATCGCCTCGCTCCCCGTCACGCCGACCTCGCTCATCAACTTCGGCGAGGCAGTCAACTTCCCCCTCATTTTCGGCGCCATGCTGGCTTTGTTCGGCGCCGCCACACTTGTCCACCTGCTCGTTGTCAGCGTTTCCCGACGCCGGCATGAGATCGGCATTTTGAAGGCGCTCGGGTTTGTGAAGAGCCAGATTGCCGCGGTCGTCGTTTGGCAAGCCACGACGTTGGCCCTCCTCGGTACCGCTACCGGGGTACCCGTCGGGATAGTTGGCGGTCAGCTGGCGTGGAAAGCATTCGCCGACAACCTCGGGGTTGTCCCGGTCGCCGTCGTCCCCGCCTGGCCCGTCGTTGCCCTGGCGGCCGGTGTCATCGCCATGGCGAACGTCCTCGCCGTCGTGCCTGCCGTCACGGCTGCCCGCACCAGTGCAGTACAACTACTGCGCACAGCGTGACGGGCCGGCACGACTGCCAGCTACGGGAACGGTGGCCTGGCCTCCCGGGCCCTGGAGGGGTGGTAGTACGGGGCGGGAGAGTGCGGCCAGCGCCCTCGACGGCCCGGATCTGGCAAACCAGGCTGGGGGCTACGTACTTCGTGAAGCCTGTCCTGAAACCTCTCCTGAAGCCCTTGGTGAGATGAGCGAGGTCCTGCGCGTCACCTGGTACCGGCTCGCGACGACCTTCGCCAGGCGGCGGAGCGGGTACCTGAGCTTGGTAGTGCTCATCGGTTTGATCGGCGGGGTCGCCATGGCGTCGGCCGAGGCCGGGCGGCGCACCCAGTCCTCCTACGCGACTTTCCTCACCAGTACGAACCCCTCAGACCTGACCCTGTCAGTGGGGAGCACCGGCTCCGCGCCGGTCTTGTTCAGCTCGAGGTCGGTCGCCGTGATCGCCCACCTTCCGGACGTGAAGCGGGTGGCAGCTCTGATCACGCCCGCCATTGTGCCTCTCCGGGCCAACGGCACGCCCGACCTCACTGGCGGGTCGGGGGGCAATAATGTCCAGGCCCTCGGGAGCGACGACGGCATGTGGACCGACATTGACCGGGTCTCGGTCATCAAGGGACGGATGGCGAACCCCGAAGATGCCGACGAAGCGGTGATGACCCCCGCCGCCGCCGCGCAAGGGGGGGCGTATATCGGCCAGGTCCTGGACATGGGCTATTACACCGCGGCGCAGCTGAGTTCGAAGGCTTTCGGGACCCCCCGGGTTGCGCCAGCCCTGAAGCTGGACATCCGCCTGGTTGGCATCGTCGTGCTGAACCGCCAGGTCGTAGAGGACGACGTCGACAGCACGTCGGGCTTTGTGATCTTCACCCCGGCGTTGATCCGGGCGGTCGCAGCGGTTTCGCCGGGCGGGCAGGTGACGCTGGCCCCGGGTGCACCGACCCTGTACGGGCTACAACTCGAGCACGGCAGCCGTGACCTGGCCCGGGTAGAAGGCGAGGTTGTCGACGCCAGCCGGCCGGGGTCCGCTTTCCTCTTCAACGCGACCTCCCGCGTCGTGGCCCAGGTAGAACTGGCGCTCAAACCGGAGTCGGTCGCCTTCGGCGCCTTCGGGGTCATAGCCGGTCTCGTGGCGCTGCTCGTGGGCTTGCAGGCCATCTCCCGGCAACTGCGCTGGGACGAGGAGGACCGTCGGGTCTTGCGGGCCTTAGGGGCGGGACCGGCAATGGCTGGCGGTGATGGGCTCATAGGCGTGCTGGCGGCCGTGGTCGTCGGTGCCCTGCTCGCGGCGGCATTGGCAGTGGCGTTGTCGCCCCTCGCCCCGCTCGGCCCGGTGCGCCCGGTATACCCCGACCGCGGCATCGCTTTTGACTGGACAGTGCTCGGCGTTGGCGTGGCCGTTCTCGTCGGGGTGCTCGGAGCCGGAGCCGCCCTGCTTGCCTTTTCGAGGGCACCCCATCGCGCCGCCAGGAGCCGGGGGCTGGTAGCGGCCCGCCCCTCCAGCCTGGCCAGCCGGGCGCAGTCGGCGGGGATGCCGGTGGCCGGCGTGGTCGGGGTGCGTTTCGCCCTAGAACCTGGACAGGGCCGCACCTCGGTCCCCGTCCGCTCGGCGATCGTGGGCACCGTACTCGCGGTAGCGGTCGGCGTGTCCGCCCTCACCTTCGCCTCCAGCCTGACCACCCTCGTATCGCACCCGCCCCTGTACGGGTGGAACTGGGACTACATGTTCGACACGACCAACGACGTCCCGCCCCAATCGCTCAAGGCACTCGACCGCGACCCCGACGTCGCCGCCTGGTCCGGTGCCAACCTCACACCGTTCCAGGTCGACGGGCAGTTCGTGCCGAGCATCGAGGCCAGCCCGCATGCCCGGGTGGCCCCGCCCGTCTTGTCGGGGCACGGCCTGGAAGCTAACAACGAGATCCTGCTGGGCGCCGCCACCCTTGCCGAGCTGCACAAACGCGTCGGTGACACGGTTTACCTGAGCGAAGGGACCCCCAGGAGCGCGCCCTTCTATATTCCGCCGACTCCCCTAGTGGTCGTCGGGACTACCACTTTCCCCGCCATCGGCTATTCGAGCATCATCGCCAGCCAGCCCTCTATGGGCACCGGGGCCTTGGTTTCCAGTGCTGTCGAGCCGCCGGCGTGGCGCCGGGCGGAAACGAGCTCGGACCCCATACTCAACGGCCCCCAGTACGTCTTCGTGCGGCTTGCTAAAGGGGTGAGCGCCAAGAACGGTTTGGCCAACCTGAACGGCATTGCCAACAAAGCAAACCAAGCCATCAATAACGACCCCCAGGCCGCCGGCGACGACGGCGTCAGCGTCCTAGGAGTCCTGCGCCCCGCGCAGATCGTCAACTACCGCACCATCGGGGCCACCCCGCTTGTCTTGGCCGCGGGGCTGGCTGCCGGAGCGGTCCTCGCCCTCGGCCTCACCCTCACGGCCTCCGTCCGCCGGCGCCGCCGCGACCTGGCCCTGCTCAAAGCGCTCGGGTTCACCCAAGGGCAGCTGTCTGCCGCCATCGCTTGGCAAGCGACCGTCGCGGCCCTCATCGGCGTGTTGGTGGGCACTCCACTCGGCATCGTCGCAGGGCGAGAGCTCTGGATATTGTTCGCGCATAATCTCAACGCCGTGCCAGACCCCACCACACCGGCGCTATCGGTGTTCCTCGTCGCCATAGGTGCCCTCGTTTTCGCCAACCTCGTAGCCGCTCTTCCCGGGCGCACCGCGTCCCGCACACCCACCGGATTGGTCCTGCGCGCCGAGTAAAATCGGTGCTTCGGGCGGAGTAAAACCGTGCCGTAGGCGTGTTTTCAGCGCTGGGCCCGGTGCCGGACTGGTTGGGTTCTGCTACTGGTCCTAGCGCTACTGGTCCTACCGCTACTCGTCCTGCCGCTACTCGTCCTACCGCTACTGGTCGGGCGCCATGAAGGAGAAAAACGGCTCCTGCGCTAGGTTCTCGAACGCTTTGAGCCCGCCTTTGTCGAAGCAGAACGGCCCACCTGCGCCAGAGGAGTCCCAGTAGATGAACGCTTTGATATTCGGGTACAGAGGAACTGCTGGCGAACTCGGGTTGAGCCCCGTCCCGATGCTCTTTATGTACGCCGCCTGCTCGTCCCCGACAGCACCGATGCGCGTTGGAGCGGGGCAGTCCTGGGCACCCAGCTTCACGCCCTTGGTGCGCGCCGCCGTCTCCGAGATCATCATTGGGCGGCCCTGGTTGCCCCACTCGCGCGTACCACGGCTCGAATAGCTCGCGGAAGCCAGCGGCGCCGTAAGAGCCTTGGTCGTAGGCATCGACGCCTATCCAGTCCACTTCGCTCGCGCCCGGATAGAAGGAGAAGAAGCCGCCCAAGCCGGTGGCGCCAGCTCCAATAGGGTGCGCGCCGGCAGGGCTCGGGCTTGGGCCACTCGGCAGGCCGGGAGCCCAGACGAAGGCCACATTGGGCACGTCCTGCTTGGAGAACAGGGCCACGATGTGGTCCCACGCGCCGTCGAAATACTGCCCGCTCCCGGACAGCAGGTGAAGGTTCATTTCCCCGAAGAAACGAAGCAGCATTGGCTTGCCGAACTTCTTGAGAGCCACTGCCATGGCATTAATCGTGCGGTCGTCCGCTCCGGACGCGACGCCCTTCAGCCACGCCACGCATTTGGCGCCCTTGGCCGGCGATGACCCACACGAGGTTGCAGGAGACCAGTCCAGGAGGGGGACGGCGTTCAGCGGCGGCTTGACGAGTTGGCCGATCGCTGTCGCCGTCTTGGTCGGCGAATAACCGAAACTGACGACCCAGTGGAGGATCCCCATGCCTTGTGGGCGGCCGATAGCCATGTCCAGGGCCTTGGCCTGAACAGGCTCGGCCTTGCCTGGCCCTTCCGGGTCGACGAAGGCGCCCAGGTAGTCCTTCCCCGTCGGAGGCACCGGCGGGCCGTTCGCCGGCCCGGCCGCCACCTGGAGGGAAAGGTCGCGGACCTCGCTCAGCGTTTTGCTCAAGTTGAAGCTGAACTGGAGCGGCACCGTGCTCACCACCGGCGCCAGGTTCGACCCCAGGGTCACTTTGAACTGAGCCCGGCCCGTGCGACAGTTGACGGCACGCAACGGCGAAATGCTCACGAACACCGGCGACGGGTTTGATGAGTTGTAAGAGAGGCTGCACGTCGACGTGCGCGAAGCGCCCGAATCTTGACGGTGACCGGCACCACAACGCCCGTTGCCTTGAGGGCCCCTGTGGCATAAGTCAAAGAAAAACCACCCTGCGGGACCAGACGGCTCGCGCCGGCGGAACCCAGACGGCTCGCGCCGGCGGAACCCAGACGGCTCGTGCCGGCTGCGGGCCCGCTCACGGCCACGACCGAGACGAGTGCAGTCAGTGCCGCTCCTACGCCAAGCACACTGCGGCGGCCGCGGCGGGCTGGGCCACCGGCGGGGCGGGGGGCGCCGCTGGCGGGGCGGGGGGCGCCGCTGGCGGGGCGGGGGCGCGGCGGAAGCGGGCCGCTTCGCTGCGCGTCGGGACTACGCCAGGCTCCCTGGTCACAAGCAACCGGTTCGCCCGCGTCATGACTGCCACGGTACCGCCCGCCCTCCGGACCAACCGGCTTGCAAGCACCAACGGGTCCCCCAACGCCCGGGACGACGGCAGAACAGGCACCTCACCTACACCCAGGCGACCTCAGTGACCATCCTCGCCCGTCAGCGGCGTCACACGATAGAGGCTGGCGGGCGAGCCCCCGAAAAGGGCAAAGATACTGTGCCCCGCTGAACCGACGGAACGATTGACCGACTCGCCGCCACAGGGGCCTCCGGGTGGCGACAGCTTCGCGACGACATTGGTCCGCAACGTCTTTTCGTCCACACCTGAAACAAGAGCCGGAGGTGTGCAGGAGCTGCCCGGCCCCACCGAGAACAAGCTGGTCGATAGGGGCACGAGCGATGTGCCGAGTTGTTCATTGGGAGACGTCTTTAGAAGTTGGCCATTCTTGTTGAAGCGGCCGACGTGTGCGGTCAATCTGACGCTTCCCGTGGAACTGCTGGCCGGATAGGCCAGGTAGAGGATGAAGAGGGAAGTCCCGACCGAGGCGAGGTCGTACACCGAGGCGTACTTATTTGGCAGCCGGACTGTTCGACTGGACCCGTTGCGCACGTCGATGCGGAGGAAGTCAGCTCCCGAGCCCGCCCCGCCAGCCAGCCAGACCTGGCCGGGGGCGCCGGTGATTATGGGTTCACCCCCGCCAATCGATGGGACGGAACGGAAAACCCGCTTCACAGCTCCGGTCTTACTCGAGAGCTCCAGGACCTCCGCTCCGCTCGGGAGCCATGCATAGAACCACAACGACCCGGCTACGTACGCCAGTTGGGTATGGGCGATGTCGCTGCCAAGGAACATGGTCGCCGAGACGGTGCCGAAGACCTTTGAGACATGGGTGGAAGTCGAGAAACGCTCGATGTGTATTGCGTAGGTCTCAGACTTGACGTCGGCGACAGTTGTCTCCAGGAAGAGAGCGCCGCCCCCAGCCGTCACGTTGAACCCGCAGGCCGATAGCGGGTAGCTAGTGAGCGCCAGCGTCGCGGTCCTAAGGCGGCCGATCCGGCACCCACTACCGTCCTGGTCCCCTGAGCTCACAAGCCATACCTGGCCATTGGTGGTGACGAGCTGGTCCGGCTGGAACGGACCTTTGAAGTACTTCGTCGTAACCACTGCCTTCGGCCGGGCTGATGTGGCGCGCCGGGCTGATGTGGCGGGCCTGGCTGATGTGGCGGGCCGGGCTAATACGGTGGCGAGCCATCCGGTGCGTTGCCTGGCCGATCCCCCGGTCTGTCGCTCACTCTGTCGACCCGCCGCCCGGAGGGCCGGATGCCCAGCGGGTTGAACGGCCGGTTGAACGGCCGCGGACGGGACTACGGCGGCAGCCGGCAGGACCAAGGCGACCAAACAAGAGACCGCGGCCTTGGCTGTGGCCCGCCTCGTCCAGCTCACGACTGGCTAACGTAACATCCCGCCGCCCGGTTCCCGGAGCTTGGTCCCCTGACGGAAAGCCTTTGGCTCGTTCCTCGACAACGTAACCACTGGGTTCTTCGTTCGTACGGCTTCGAGTGTGGTCGCCAGATCGGCAGCACGCAGTGGGCGCGCACCGTTCCCAGGCAATGCTCCTAAGGGCGATCCGAGGGAAGAACGTGGCGAACCTACAAAAAAATCTTCCGTCGGCCCTTGACATGGAGAACATACGTTCGCTATAGTGGGTGAAGCGCTCGGGACCGGCCTTGACGGTCTCCTCCTTTAGAAGTTCGTTCTTGTTGTCCTTGGAGGAGGTGGCATGTCGAGCGCTGTGCTGTCTGCTGCTGGCTCCTTGCGCCGGGCCCTGGTCGGCTTCGACCCCTCGCTGCTGAGCGGCACGGACTGCGCTGCACTTGCCGAAGCGCTGGCTGCGACCGAAAAGGCCTGTGCCGGCGCGCGTCTGTTGGCTGGCGCGCGCGCGGTTAGCTGTGGTGCTCACAAGGGCCGTGGCTTTAGCGACGGGGCGGCCTGGGTTGCCCGCCAGGTGGGTGCCACGACAGGCCAGGCCCGCCAAGGCTTGGAGACCGCGGCTGGTTTGGCCGGTTGTCCCAGTACCCAAAGCGCTCTTTTAGCCGGAGAGCTGAGCCTGCTCCAAGCTGCAGAAATCGCGAAGACCGAGTCAGAGGCACCAGGCAGCGAAGCCTCGCTGGTCGAGCTCGCAAAGCGCTCGGACCTCGGCCAGTTGCGCGAGGCCGCGCGCGAGCAGCGCCAAGCCAGGGCCGATGTCAACGAGCTGCACCAAAAGCAGCTGCGCGCGCGGCAGTGGCGCCACTGGCGCGACGAGCTCGGCATGGTCCGCTTTGCAGGTGCTCTTGCCCCAGAGACCGGAGTGCCTTTTGTCAACCGCCTCGAGCTGTCCGCACAGCGCGCGCGTCGCGCCGTGCAGCAGGCGGGTGGGCAGCTCGAGCGCTTCGAGGCCTACGCGGCAGATGCCCTCGCCGCGATGGCCGTCGGGCAAGGCCCGGCGCGTTCGCAAAGAGCTGACCTCGTCATCGTCTGTGACATCTTCGCCTGGCGCCGGGGCCATGCCCACCCCGGCGAGGTGTGCCAAGTCATAGGAGGCGGCCCCATACCAGTAGAGCTCGCCCGAGAACTTGGCAAGGACGCCTTCTTGAAGGCTGTCCTGCACGACGGGGTAGCTGTCCACACGCTCAAGCACTTCGGGCGTCACCTGCGCGCAGAGCTACGCAGCGCTTTGGACCTTGGCCCCGTGCCGGCCTTTACAGGAGCGCAGTGCGCGGACTGCGGGAGCCGCTTCGGCCTCGAGTACGACCATATAAACCCTGTAGCCAACAACGGCGAGACGTCGCTTTCCAATGTCAGGGCGCTCTGCTGGCAAGACCATAAAGCCAAGACCGAACGGGACCGCCAAGCCGGGCTCCTCGGGCCGGGCCGACTGGGCCTAAAGCCGGTCCGAATGGGCTGGGCCCGCCCACGCCACAAGTTGGCATGAACGGGCCGAAGCCGCCAGGCGCTCAGGCTGAATTGAATGGGCACCAGGCACCGAGCCCGCAGGCTGGACTGGATGGGCACCAGGCACCAGGCGCTGCAGGCCGAATTGGATGGGCACCAGGCACCGAGCCCGCAGGCCGAATTGAATGGGCCCGACCGGCGAGAGCCTCAGGCTGGTCCAAATGAGCCCGACCCGCCATGAGTTTGCCAGGACGCCGGCGGGCTGGGGCCGGCGCCGGGGACGCCACGAGGGGGACCCGCCAACCAACTCCTGTCCCGGGCTGCGATCCCCAATCGAAACCAAGATGTTACCTACGAAGCGCGAATGTGTAACGCGAGGTCCCGACGTCACTTTCGAGATCGGCCTGCACGCGACCCCTGTGCGGCAGACTGGAAATATGGTTGCTTCAAGCCTCCGAGACGTGCGAAAACGCTATACGCGACGTGGCCCTTGGGTTATCGACGGTGCCAACCTTGAGCTCGCCCCGGCAACCGTGACACTGGTGGAAGGAGGGAACGGTTCTGGCAAGTCCACGCTTCTTCGCCTTGCCGCGGGGCTAACGGGCCCGACGCTGGGAAAGGTCTGTAAGCCCAACAGGACCGCTTTCGTGCCTGAGCGCCAGCCTGCTGCGATCCGACTGACGGGCTCCGAATACCTGGTTCACCTCGGACGGATCCAGGGCGCCAGTGCTCAAGCGGTAAGCGTACGGGCTGCTGAGCTGTGCGAAATCCTGGGGCTCCGTCCGGGCCCAGACATCCCGATGGACCAGTTGTCGAAGGGAAATCGCCAGAAGCTCTTCTTTGCGCAGGCATTTTTAGCCCGAAATGACCTGCTCGTGCTCGATGAACCGCTCAGTGGGCTCGACTCGGACGCGGTACCCGCGGCCCAGGCCCTGATAACCCAGGCGCGGAGCGACGGCGCAATGATCTTGCTGACCAGCCATGAACTTGGCACGAGCTTCTCAGCTGACCGGAGAGTGCGCCTGACCAACTCGCGGCTTGCAGAAGTTACGAGGAACGAAGAGGGAATGATGTCAAAGCCGGCGACACGACGCGTGCGATTAACTCCTGCTACGGATGTCGAGCCCTCATCAATTGCTGGCTCGCCCGGTGTTGTCGCTGTCGGCCGCGAGAGGGGCGGGGCCTGGGTGGTCGATGTTGCTTTGAGCTGGTGCGACCAACTGTTGGTTAGTTCTATCTCGGTGGGGTGGTCTGTTGTCAGCGTAGGCCCGACTCCCGAACAGCCGGGACCAACCGAGCCGTGACCGCACTCATTCGCTACGTGACGGTTGACTCATGGCGCTCCTTGCGATGGGTTGCACCGGTGCTTGTCTTCTTCGTCAGCCAGGCTCTCTTTGACGCCGAGACTGGCTCTGTATTACCGACGTACGCAGGATCAACGGCGGTGCTCTTTTTCATCGCGACCTGGCTCACCGTGGTGGTGTCCAACAGTGAAGACCCGGTCCAAGAGGAGGTCACGATCTCGGCCGCCGGGGGCCGCCTGCGAGTACGCCTCGCCAAGCTTGCTACGGCATACCTCTATTGCGCTGTGCTGATCGTCATGGCCCTCGCTGTGCCACCCGCCGTGTCGGGTGCTCGCACGACGCCCTACGAAGTGGCGAGTGGGGCGGCCGCGCAAGCGATCACCGTCCTCGCCGGAGTCGCAGTTGGAGCACTCTGCAGTCGGCCGATCATCAACCGCACGGCCTTCTCTGTGCTTTTGGGGGTCATGGTTGGGCTGGGCGACTTGATAATCCCGGACGCCCCGCCGGTACATCAGCTCGTAAAGCTGTTGGACGAGGTGAAGCCTCGACATCTCGGTTTTCTGATCGCCGGCATTGCCGTCGAGACGATCGCCCTTTCGACGATTTTCGTCGGCACGTCGCTGCGTCTGGCCAGGCTAAAGAGCTAACTACGATCAGGGATCAAGATTGGGGGCCGTGCAGCGAGCCACCGAAATAGTCGGACGCGGCCGATGCCCTATCGCCGCTTTCGACCGTGTCAGGAGTGCTCGAAGACGGTCGCGAACTCCTCCTTATTACTGGCGGAGTATATAGTCTTGATCTGGAGCGGGCCGGTAGAGCTCGCGTAAAGGTCGTCGGCCTGAAGACCGGGTTCCGCGGACCCGAACGGGTACCCGTTGATCAACGCACTCGAGAAGGTCAGCGTGCCAAAGTTGGGCACTCCAGACGTCGTGCCAGAAACTGCCGGGAAATCGCCGGCTACGACGCCCTCGCTCGTGCCGCTGCCTGTGCCATTTGCGGTCGCGATGAACTTGTGCGTCATGTCAATTACCGAGGCCGTCACCTTCGAGACGCTCTGGGACACTGCGAACTCAACAGTGTCCCCAGGGTGAGCCGCATCGCTCGCGATGTTTATTGGGCTGCCATTAACCAAGAGCGAGGGGTAGTAGCGGGCCACGTGTTTCGGCGTGCAGGCTAGGTACAACCAGGCGTACGAGTTCACGGATTGGATGCCGACGCCAACGTAAATGGAGCTCCCGGCGGGTGGCGTAACCTTGCAATCGAGCCTGGGCACGACAATGATGGCGCTCACAGCCCCGGGCACCGAAATGTAGTTGGCGAAGTTGTAACCGGCGAAAACGGTACTTTGCGTGCGGGTTACCGGCACCCCAGTGAGCGCTGGCCTCGCGAGCGCGACCTGCGCGAGCGCCGGCTTAGCCGTTAGCCCGGCAGAGGGCCGAGGGCCCACCTTCACAGGGACCTCGCTCCCCTTGTAGCTCCCGTCACCGAGCTGGCCGAAATTGTTGCCGCCCCAGGCGAGAACAGTGCCCCTCGAGGTCACCGCGAGGCTGTGTAGTTGGCCGGCGGCGACGGCGGTCACCTTCGTGCCGGCTGGCAGTTTGACCCTGACCGGCACTGCGCTATTTGCCGTGCCGCCGTCACCTAGCTCGCCATCTGCGTTGTAGCCCCAGGCGAACACTGCTCCAGTCGAGGTCAGCGCCAGGCTATGGCCGGGCCCGGCCACGATCGTGCCCACTCCGGTGAGGGAGGCGCCGGAAGTAATGGCGGTTACCTTCGTGCCGGCTGGCAGTTTGACCCTGACCGGCACTGCGCTATTTGCCGCGCCGCCGTCACCTAGCTCGCCATCTGCGTTGTAGCCCCAGGCGAACACAGCGCCAGTCGAGGTCAGCGCCAGGCTGTCGTAACCACCGGCGGCGATCGCGGCCACCTTTGTGCCCGCGGGCAGCTTCACCTCCACCGGAACGTCGCTGTTGGTCGTGCTGCCGTCACCGAGCTCACCGTCTGCGTTGTAGCCCCAGGCGAACACAGCGCCGGCCGAGGTCAGCGCCAGGCTGTGCAAGGCGCCAACGGCGACCGCGGTCGCCTTTGTGCCGGCGGGCAGGCTCACGTTCACGGGTACATCGCTAGAGCCGGTGCCGCCGTTACCGAGCTGGCCTTCGTTGTTCAAGCCCCAGGCCAGCACCGCGCCGGTCGACGTTACCGCCAGGTTGTGCCCCCCGCCGGCCGCGATTGCGGTCACCTTCGTGCCTGCGGGCAGCTCCACCCTCACTGGTACGTCGCTGTCCGTCGTGCCCCCGTCGCCGAGCTCGCCATCGTCGTTCTTGCCGCAGGCGTACACCGCACCGGTCGAGGTCACTGCAAGGCTGTGGGCAAAGCCGGAAGCTATCCCGGTCACCTTCCTTCCGCCCAACAGGCTCAGCTTCACCGGCACATCGCTGCCATTTGTGCTCCCGTCGCAGAGCTGTCCGGTGATATTCCAGCCCCAAGCGAACACCGCTCCGGTCGAACTCAGCGCCAGGCCTTGGTACAAGCCGCCAGCGACCGCGGCTATCTTCATGGCCGAGGCAGCGGCGCCGACATCACGGATCGTCGGCACTGACGGGGTGGCCGCCTCGGCGGCTGCACTTAGAAAGAGGGCTGATCCGACAGGCCCGACAGACGGCAAAAGCAGCGCTGCCGTCGCCACCCCCACAGCACCGACCGTTGCCCTGCCCACCAGCGTTGTTGGTCTCACAGTGGACCTCCTCTGATCTTGGCGTACCCCGACGCCGCACTGTCTGTCTGCGTCCAATTATCGCAAGGCGCCGTCACGCGGACGTCACACGGGCTTCCTTGACCGCCCGGCCATCGAAAGGTCGGAGATCGCGCGGCAAAGGCTGGCCCGAGGTGACACAGAAGCGGTGCCTCCACAAGCAAAGTGACAAGGTAGAAATCTCGCCCGCGGTGGGCGTGGGGCGTGGTCGGCGTGGGGCGTGGTCGGCGTGGGGCGTGGTCGGCGCGGGGCGTGGTGGGCGTGGGGCAAAGATGGCGTTGCTGGCCGTAGTGACCTCGGCGCCGTTGTCGTCAGGCCGTAGCCCCAGGCAAAACGTCTTCCGGGGCCTCGTCGTCTTCGCCGAGTTGGTGTTCCCCCCTCTCCTGAGCACGCCTTCCATAGTTACGGGTCCACACGAAGGTGAGCACGAGGACTGCAACCGGAAGCAAGTTTGAGCTCTGCTTGGCGGTATTTATGGAGGCGGTCTCCACAATGACGGCCTGAGCGGCGGACTCGGCGAGGAAAACCAAACCCCACACGACTGTTATCACCCGAAGGATCCGGCGGAACGAGGCGTACTGCCACAAATCCGCGAACGCACGTCCCTTATCCGTGTCCTCTCCCATCGTCTCCAGGGCGATACGGAACATGACGGGCCGACGCGAGAACAAAGACAGCAGGCAGACAAATCCCAATGCGACCGTGGGAACGATGCCGTCCAGGAGGTACAGACGCGCACTGCCGCTGGCCAAGCCCATCACAGTCCCCAGGGCAATCCCGGACAGGACGAGAGCACCGACAGCGTCCAGGCGCCGGTGCCGGACGACGGTGGCGAGCACACGGATGGCGGGGAGCACCCCGCTCACGACCAAGGCCGGGACGGTCGACATTCCGGCAAAACGGGCTCCGTAGTAAACGGCGAGGGGACCGACGACGTCGAACACAAGAATGGGCGCAAGCGCTCGGAGCCGCTCGGGAGGCCCCGGCAGCCCGGGCTCAGGAGTCCCAGGTTCAGGAGGTCCAGGTTCAGGAGTTCCAGGTGCCGACAGTCCGGGCGCCGAAGGTCCAGGTGCCGGCTGCGCTGGCGTAGCTCCGACGGCAGGCTCCCCGCGACCGGCATACGTCGTATTGCTCGTCGCCGGCCCGGCAGCCGATTGGATGTCGCTACCTTCCCCGAGGTCTCCAACCGTCCGAACTCGATCTCCGCCATCAGCTGCTCCTAACCACACACGGCCATGCCCGCTCGGGCGGCAAGGGCAACCCGAGCCAGTCCGCGCTCCCATCCGGGATCATATGTCGATTCGACCTATGGCACAACTAAGACAACTAAGCTCAGGAGCGTGCCCGCGCCGCAGCTCACGGACTTCGAACAGCTACTGCTTGGGCTGATCTGCATGCGGGCCGTCCTCGGGTTACGACCTGAAGACGGGACTTCGCAACCACTCCCCTCGGCGTCTACCAGCCGAGTTCGGGGGCGCTTTACCCGGCCTTGGCGAGGTTGGCGGGCAAGGGCCTGATCGGGCGAATGGAGCCGCTTGGGACGCCCGAGCCGGGCCGGCGCCGCCTTGTGTACGAGGCCACTCCTTCGGGTCGGGCGGCAATATCGACTGGCTCCGGCTACCAGTGGTCCCCCTGACCGTCTCACGCGACCTCGGCCTGCACCTCATGCGCTTCGTGATGATGGAAGCGCTGGTGTCCAGGGACGAGGTCCTCGGGTGGCTGCGGGAGCTCATGGATGCCCTTTCGAAATTCGTCGCCGACGTCGAGCGGTACCGGGCTGAGGTACCAGCCGCGGCCTTGCACGTGGTGCTGGCCCTGGACCACGGTATTGCGGTCCATCGAGCCAGCCTCGCGTGGGCGCGGAGCACTTGGAGACGCTGGCGACCGCTCCGGCCGGGACCGAGGCCTACTCGGGGCGCCAAGGGCATAGAGGCGAACGGGTGTAAAAGGCGACCAGCGGAACGCCGAACAGTTCTCGCTTGGTTGTATTGAGATCGTGCCCGGATCTGCATGGCTCCTTGCTTTCTTGGTCGCCGGAACGGCGGGGCCTGGCACGAGCATGAGCGCCGCCTCGCCGAACGCCGGGGTGGCCCAAACGAGGACGGGTACGGCACTCGCCCCGGTGGGCGCCAGCTTCATCAGCTCGAGCCGCGGCTACCTGCTGGGAGACTATGCCTGCAACGGCCGCCCAGCAGGCTCATCGCCGTGCCTGGCCTTGGCTCGGACCGAAAACGGCGGGACATCCTGGCACTTTCTCCCGGTGCCATCGGTCAAGTTCTTTTGGGGCCTCTCCGCCGAGGCGGAAAATGTGCCCAGATCTGTGAGCGCCATAGATTTCGCCAACACCCAGGACGGCTACCTTTACGGCCCGGGCCTGGAAGTGACTAGTAGCGGTGGTGGGTCGTGGGAAACGGCGGCCTTGGGCAAGGTTGTCCAGCTGACGACGGCCGAAGGCTATGCCTACGTGCTGACGACATCAAACAACGAGCACGGGGAAGAGTTACCAACGCTTTGGCGGGCATCGCTCGGCTCCGACGCCTGGTCGAAAGTGGCACTCCCGGTAACTAGTGCCGTCTATCGACTGTTTTCAGGCGACGACGAGGTCCTGCTCCTTCAGCTGGGTGCCGACGTTGGGTTCAATTATCCAGGGCCGGCCGGCCGCATTTGGCCGACCACGACCGACGGCGATGGATGGCGAGCGGTCGCTTTGCCTTGTCAGCCCGGACTAGACGGGTCGGCGGCTTCGCTTGCCCTTTCCCCTGACAAACCCGCACGCTGGGTGGTGGATTGCCAGCTCGATCGCCAGAGCTCACAGGCAATGGACGTCCAGCACAGGATCTTCGTTACGACTAATGCCGGTCGGACCTGGAGCAGTGCCGGCACCGCTGCGCCTCGGGGCACCGATGCCGCTTTGGCATGGAACGGCTCGGACGATTTCTTGTTGGCGACCCAGAGTGCCGGTGACCAGCTGGACTCGAGCGTCGACGGCGGGCGGCAATGGCGCACTTCTATAAGAGATGGGGACGATTTCTACGGCTGGGGCAACCTGTGTTTCGTCAACGCCACGACCGCCTTCGTGGTCGGGCCAACTCACTACGGCTACGGGGGCCATCCCGACCAGCTCTACCGGACCGTCGACGGGGGCACGCGGTGGTCCGTCGTGGAGATGCCCGCCCTCGCCGGCAGCATTTAGCATGCGCTCATGAAGATCCTCGTGATCGGTGGGACCCAATTCGTCGGGCGCCACATCGTGACTACCCTGCTGGCCGACGGGGACGACGTGACGTTGTTCCACCGTGGCCTGACCAACCCGGGGCTGTTCGCCGAAGCGGAACATCGCCTCGGTGACCGCAACAATGACCTCAGCGCACTCGCCACGGGCAGCTGGGACGCAACTATCGACACGTCTGCCTACGTTCCCCGTCAGGTACGCAGCCTCGCCGAGGCCCTCGCGGGACGGGGCGGCCGTTACGTGCACATCTCTTCAGTTTCCGCCTACGCCGGCCCGTTTCACCCCGGGTTCGACGAAGACGTCCCGCTGGCGGTCCTGGACGACCCGGCTACCGAAGTGGTCAGCGACGAAACCTATGGTGGCCTGAAGGCGCTGTGCGAGCGAGCCGCGCTCGAATGCTTCGGTGGGACCACTCGTCCGGGAGCCGTCACGACCAAGGTGGCGGTGCCGGTGAGCATCGTGCGCCCGACTTACGTCGCCGGGCCTTATGACCACACGGGACGTTTCACGTGGTGGGTCGAGCGGGTAGCCGGGGGCGGCCGGGTGTTGGCTCCCGGGCCAAAGGAGAACCCCTCCCAGGTCATCGACGCCCGCGACCTGGCCCGCTTCGTCGTGCTTCTGGCACACGGCCAGAGCGCCGCGGGAACATTCCATGCGGTCTCGCCGGCTCCCCCGTTCTCGTTCGAGGACTTCCTCACCGCGGTGCTAAACGAGGTCGGACCGCCCGGGACAGAGCTCGTCTGGGTGGCGCCCGAAGTCCTGGCCCACGTTGGGGTGACCGCCGCCGAGCTGCCCCTGTGGGAGGGGGTGCCCGGACAGCGAGGTCCTGGCGGCCAGCCCGGCGCGGGCTATTGCAGCCGGGCTCCGGGTGCGACCGCTCGCGCAGACGGTCCGTGAGGTCCACGAGCACGAAACAATTGGGCCATCAGCTAGCAAAACGCCGGTCCGGCTGAGCCCAGCCCGGGAGCGCGAACTGCTCGCCCTTTCCGCGTGAGCGGGTCAGGTGCCATGCACCCCGGTCATCAGACCGGGCGGCGAGCCAAGTACCGGTCCTCAGCCTCGTAGTCGAACATCGGAGCGAAAAAACCGTCCTCTGAGCCGACGATCACGAACCGACCGTCCCGGCGGGTCGCCGACTGGACGAGCCAGTCGAGCGCTCCGCCGACCGTGGACGCATAGTCGCCGACGGGCTGGTACCCGAGCGTGAGCGCGGCGGTCATGTCGAGCACGATGGGAAAGGGGCGGTCCCAAGGATGCCGGCCGAGCCCCTCCGCCTCGACCTCGGAGTGCTCGACGTCCTCGAGGAGCACCTCTTCCCAGACATGCCCGAGACGGCGCGCCACCACTCGGGAAATATCGAGCCCGCTCGGTGCATCGGGGTCCGCAATGTTCAGGACGCGCGGGCCGGGCACGTGTGCCACAAGCTCGACAAGTGCGGCGAAGTTTGCAGCAGCTGTCGTGTGGTCGACACCGGCGCCGCGTCGGGCGAGGAGCACCGCAGGACGCTTGTCGAGCGCCCGCTTGACGAAATACCACTCCCGCGCCTGGCGCGCCCGGGGGCCGTGGACCTTGGAGGCGCGCAGGACGCTGACCGGTCGCCCGCTGTCGAGGAGGACCTGCTCGGCGGCCACTTTGTTGGCGCCGTAGCCCTCGGCCGTGTCGAAATCGACGTCGCTGCGTGGAGCAAGCGTCGCCTGGGTCTCGTTGACCGGGGCGGCAAAATGGGGCTCGACCGTCGAGTTGGAGTGGTTGCCGAACTGGTCGACGTACACCGCTTTGCTCGAGACCATCACCGTCGAGGTGACGTCGCCGAGCAGCGGAAGCAGCATGGTCGCGCCGGCTGCGGTATAGCAAAGACAGTCGACGAGCAGGTCGGCACCATTGCCGAGGGCGCTGCGCAGCTGGTCGGGATCGCTGCGCTCGGCGGTGACAAACCTTGCGCCCGCATCGGCAAGCTCCACCGGCAAGTGGGCTGGTTCCCTTCCGGCGAGCTCGACGTCCCACCCGGCAACGAGCAGCCGTCGCGCGACCGCGGTGCCGAGGACGCCACTCCCGCCGAGGACCAACGCTCGAGGCATAGCTCACAGTTTCATGGTTGGAGCAACGACCGAGCTCACCCGAGGAACGGCGCGAGCCGGGCCAGGAAGGCGCTCTCGTCCTGGAACCAGAACGCATGGCCGGCCCCTCCGTACAGCGCCAACTGCGCACCTTTCACGAGCCCGGCCAACTGCTTGTCGTTGCTGACGGGGTCAAGGGCGTCCTGCGTGCCGTCCGCCACCAGCGTCGGCACCTTCACCGACGTCACCTCTCGCCCGGCGGCGTCCGAGCCTGCGAGCCACCCGTTGACGGCGGCCGCCTGGTCGACCTTGACCTTCGGGGGCACTCCGTACAGGTTCGGGTAGCGCAGCACGCTGAACGCGTACCGCTGGGCTGCAGCGCCGGCACTGGCCGGGAACAGCACGCTCAGCTCGACGCTCGGGCTTGGGTTGTTGACGGCCGCCGCAGCGGCTGCGGGCGGCGGCACCGCCTTGCCGGTGCCGGCCTGCGTCGCGGCCAACACGAGCCTGCTGACCTGCGATGGGTGCAGCACGGCAAGAGCCTGGGCGACCATGCCTCCCATCGACCAACCGAGCACCGAAGGCCTGCCCAGGTGCAGCGTCGCGATCAGAGCGCTCGTCTGGTCGGCCATGTCGGTGATGGTAAGAGGCGGGGAAATGGCGGCCGTCTCGCCCACGCCGGCGTTGTCGAACACCACGACCTTGTGCTCGGTTGCCAGGGCGTTTACGAACGACGGCGACCAGTTGTCCATGGTCCCGCCGAGGCCCATGATCAGCAAAAGCGGCTGCCCGCTGCCCAGCTCCCTGTACCCGACTGCGCCGTCAGCGGTGACCGCCACGCGGACCGGCACCGTCAGGACGTTGGGGGCGGCGGCCGGGGTGAGGGCCTCGGCTGTGGCGGCCCCGGCCATCCCGGAGGCAGTAGAGACGGCGAGTGCCAACAGGCCGGCCGCTGCCACCAACGCACGCGAAATCTTGACCATGTAAAGCCTCCTTCAGCGCCGCCCGTCCGAACGGCTCACCGACGCATACCTCGCCCAGGAGCACAGGTTATTGGCACGTCGCCGGCGAGCGGGAGCGGGGCAGCCGGGCCTCGGCGGAGACGCTGGAAAATGGGTCGACCGGCCCCGCCGCTCATGGGAGAGTCACTAGGGTGCCGCCTCTAGACGAGTTGACGCCCGATGACGTGCTCCAGTACCGCTTCGCAATTCCCGCTGATGCGGACGCCATCGCCGCCCTGCATGTCGACAGCTGGAGGCGGCACTACCGGGGCGCCTACCGGGACGAATATCTCGACCGGGAGGCTCCCGAGGACCGCCGGACGCTCTGGCGGGAACGTTTCCGGGTGGCGTCGGAAGACCAGTTCACGGTCGTCGCCCAGCGCGAGCCGGAGGGCGACGGCGAGGCCGAGGGCGAGGGCTACCTGGCCGGCTTCGCCCACACCTGCTTGGACGCCGACCTGCAGTGGGGCGCGCTCCTGGACAACCTCCACGTCCGCTACGACCTGAAGAGGCAGGGGGTGGGCCGTGCTCTGATGGCGAAGAGTGCTGCAGCCCTCCTCGAACGCCGGCCGGCGAGCCGGCTCTACTTGTACGTCCTGCAACAAAACGCGGCGGCGCAGGGTTTTTATGCCGCCCTCGGGGGGGTCGTGGTCGCGGAGGAACCTGCCCGGCCCATCGCAGGCGGGGGGACTGCCCCGGTCTACCGAGTGGCGTGGCGTGACCCTCGCCTGCTCCTGCGTGGGCAGGGTTAGCGCCTGGCGGGCTGGGGCCGGACGAGCTCCGGCGGGGGTCTAACGCAGCCGGCCTAGCGGTCGTGCCCTACGAGCGTGCGGAGTGGACCGGTCCGGCCACCGGCGCTGGCCTGCCTGAGGGGCCCAGGCGAAACTAGACAGGGAATTAGCTAAGTGCCATACTGTATGGGGTGGTCGATGTGGAGCTCCTGAAGGCCCTTGCGAGCGAGAAGCGCCTCCAGGTCCTTGATTGGTTGCGCGACCCCGAGGCCCATTTTCCCCCGCAGCGTGATGGCGACCTGGTCCGCGACGGGGTTTGCTCGCTCCTGATCGCCGAGAAACTCGGCGTGACCCAGCCCACATGCGGCGAGCACCTCCGCCTGCTCAGCGACGCCGGTCTGCTCAAGGCCAAGAAGATCAAGCAATGGGTCTTCTACCAACGAAACGAGGCCCGCATCGCCGAGGTGAAGGAGATGTTGCGCAGTGACTGGTGAGGAGTTGTTGCGCAAGTGAGCGGTGAGACCGGTTACCCGTCTGCAGCCCCTGTCGATGCCTACGAGCGGCTGGTGGCGCAACTCGATGCGGGGCAGGCCCGCTACCGCCTTATCGACCACGCGCCCGAGGGGCGCACCGAGCTCGTAAGTGCGCTGCGGGGTAACGAGCTCGCGAGCGCGGCGAAGTGCATGGTCGTCATGGTCAAGATCTCCAAGAAACAGGCTCGTTATGTGCTCGCCGTGGTCCCTGGCGACACCCGCGTCGACATTTCCTCCCTGAAGGCCCACCTCGGCGGGAGCTACGCGGCGATGGCCGACACCGACAAGGCCGAACAACTCGCCGGCAGCGTTGCGGGAACGATCCTGCCCTTTAGTTACGATCCCCGGCTCGAGCTAGTCGTCGACCCGGGCCTCCTGAGTGTCCCAGAGCTTTACTTCAACGCGGCGAGGTTGGACCGGTCCGTGGCGCTCGCTACCGAGGACTACTTGCGCCTGGCCTCCCCGAGCGTGGTACCTATCGCAACCCGCTAAACGACTGGAGAGCCAGTGGCGCCCGAGTACGCAATTCACTATGAGCCGCTTTTTGTGGCCTTGCAGAAGATCGACGTGGCAGCGCTGGTCGACAAGGTGGACGAGGTGGGCGACCCTTGGTACAACCAGACGCTCGTGCAAGTCGGAGACGTCCTTGTCCGCCTGGGCGTGATGGAAGGCGAGTTCCACTGGCACAAACATGACGAACAAGACGAGTTCTTTTTCGTCCTGGACGGCCTGTTCCGCATCGAGCTCGAGGGGCCCGGGGCTGTCGAGCTTGGCCCGCGGCAGGCGTTCACCGTCCCGGCTGGGATGTTGCACCGGCCCGTCGTGCCCGTTCGGAGCACAGTCCTCATGATCGAAAAGGCCGGTGTCGTAGCGACCGGTGACTGACGGCGCCGCAGCGCCTCGCCGTGCACCCGAGCACCCCAGGCAGCCGTGCAGCCGAGCACGCATGGGTTTCCCCGGAGCCCGTCGTCAATCCTTCCCGGTGAGCGCCGCCAGGGCTTCGACCGCCCCGATTGTGGGTGCGATCGCGACGAGCCCACGGTAGAGCTGGGCGAGGGTAACGCGGTCGAGTTCTCCCGTGCGGGCGCGGTCGCAGTGCGCCGACTGGATCGCGGCCTCGAGCTGGAACCGCCCGAGGGGCGCGCCGAGTGCGTAGGCACGCCGCAGGAGCGCCTCTCCTTCGGCGATGAGCGAGCGGTCCCACAACGAGGTGTCCTGTTCGTCGAGCGCTGGCCACGGCGTGCCTGTTCGGGCGGGCGCCCGCGACTGCGCGAGCGTGAGCAGCGCGGCAAGGCCCCATGCCTCCGGCTCGGTGTCGAGCAGGCTCGCGGTGAGCACGGCCAGCCACCGCGCCTCGTCTGCGATCGACTCGCGTATGCGTTCGTGCTGATCGAGCCAGTCGATTGCATACGCGCCGTAGATGGCCTCGAGCACAGCGGGCAGCCGGGCCGGCAGATCCCGACGCGTCGGCACCTGGAACGGGATGCCCGCGTCGCGGATGCGGCGCTTCGCCCGGACCAGGCGCTGCGCCATCGCTGCTGGCTGGACCGAGAACACGCGAGCGATGCGGTCGGCGTCGAAGCCGAGCACGACCTGGAGCATGAGCGGGGTCCGAACCGCGGGGTCGATAGCCGGGTGCGCGCACGCGAACAGCAGCTCGAGGCGCTTGTCGGGGATCGCATCGGGGCCCAAGCCAGCCTCGGGGTCGAGGCCGGCACCGGGCTCGAGAGCAGTTCCTATACCTGGACCTGGACCTGGACCTGGACCGGGACCTTCGAGCGCGGCGGCGACGCGAATGTCCAGCGGCGCGGCGGTGCGCACGGCTGCTGAGGCGAAAATGTCGCGGATGCGGTTGCGGGCCACGGTCAGCAGCCACCCCGGCGGGTTGTCGGGGACTCCGGTCGCCGGCCAAGTGCGCAGCGCCCGTTCGAAAGCGTCGGCAAGGGCGTCTTCAGCGAGGGCGATGTCATGTGTCGAGGCCGCCAGCAAGGCCAAGAGCCGGCCGTACGACTCCCGCGCGGCACGCGCCGCGGCCGCGCGGGGGTCGAGGGCGGTCACTTGACCGGCTGTTCGCCCTGCCACGAGCCGTCTACGTAGCGGGTTGCGGTCGGGCGGATCTCGACGTGCCCCCACGCGACCGATGGTGCTTTGCTAGCCCATTCGATCGCCGCGTCGAGGTCGGCGACGTCGATCACAAACGTACCGCCGAGCTGCTCCTTCGTGTCGGCGAACGGGCCGTCCTGAACGACCAGCTCACCGCCGGCGAGCGTAACAGTGGTGGTCAGGTGCGACTGCTGAAGCACCTCGGCGCTGGCGAGCACGCCGGCGTCGTCGAGCGCCTTCGCGTACGCCTGGAACGCGCGCATTCCCTCAGCGAGGGCCTCAGGGCCGAGTTCCTCGGCGGTTGGCTCGGGATAGTGGAGAAGGAGCGTGTACCGCATGACTGCCGTCCTTTCGGGTCGAATTTCGATTGTGGCACCTAAGTGACGAACCAACGGCGGGGTAATCGACACCTATCTTCGTTGCAGCGCTCTCCCCTCCTTGAGCGCCCTGGCGTCACCGTACAGAAGGTGTCCCGTACGGACACGAACTTTCTGGCTGGCCACCTGCACCCGTGGGCACACAAGACAGGCTCGCCCAAACCTCCAGGTGGGCGGCGTAATGCCGAAACCATCAGGGTGAGCAACGCACAGGGGCGAGCAGCGTCCCCCGTGGTGCCTGCGGTGGCCTGCTGCGCCATACTTTTCGCGCCCTGGGCGACAACGGGCACGGCCGCACGCTCGGGCTTCGCGTTCCTGCGCGCCGCGAGCGCGGCGGGGCTCCTGGGCAGCACGGGGGCCCACACGTTCGAGGCTTTTGTCTTTGCCTTGCCGGCCCTTGCCGCCCTATCGTGCGCGGCCGCCGTCTTGCGAGCCACCTTGCTTTCGGCAATTTCGTCTGGGGTCGCCGGCCTGGTCGTAGCGGCGTTCTCGCTCGAGATGTTCACCGTCTTTGGTGCTCACGCACCCATAGGGCCTTGGCTCGGAGCTGTTATCGCTGCCGCAGCAATCGTTGTCTCAGCTCGCCGTTCAGCCAACGTGTGGCCTCGGCGAGCATCTCTCACCACTGAACAAGGGAAGGTCCAAAATGCCTGACGCGCAAGGTTGGGGACAGCCGCCGGCGGACCAGCCGGGTGGCCAGGAGACCGGTGGCCAGGAGCCAGACCGCCAAGAAACGGGCCACGCCGAGGGTTGGGGGCAGGCCCCACCACTGCCGCCCGCAGAAGGAACGGGATGGGGGCTGCTGGGCCAGTCGTGGCAACTCCCCGGCCAGAGCTCGGGCGGCACCAGCCAAGGGCCTGCAGGCCCCGTCGGTGCAACCGGGGACCGGGGCTCCTTCGGAGCCACCAGCCCGCGCCCGCCCGGTGGCCAGGAATGGGCCACCGACGACCTGCTGCCGACGGGCTCGGCACCTGCGGCCGGCGACGGCCGTGCCCGGCGTGGCGCTCGCGGCTGGGCGCTGACAGCGATCGCCTCTGCCGTGGTGCTCGTGGGGGCTGGGACCGGGGCCTCGTTCATGCTGGCCGGCCTCAACGGCGGGGCCGGTGCGAGCTCGCCCGCCGCCGCGGTGCAACAAATGATCGATGCGCTCAACAAAAGCGACGTGGTCGGGGTGCTCGACAACCTCGCCCCAGGTGAACGCAACGCCATCGAACCCGGCCTGGAGGACATTTTCGGGCAACTCAAGCGTGTAGGCGTCCTGTCGTCCACCGCTGATATCAGCGACATCACCGGCGTAGACATCTCTGAGCAGGACCTGGCGACCTCGACCGACCAGTTGACCCCCGACGTTGCTGCGGTCACCATTTCCGGTGGTACGAACTCCGAGGCGTTCGACCCGGACGAGCTACCTCTCGGGAGCTATTTTCAAGGCCTGGTCACCAAGGCCATGAACAACCGATCGGTGAGCACCTCAGGCCCCAACAGCGGGAAGACCACGTTGGGGACCGTCAAGGTCGACGGGGGCTGGTACGTGAGCATCGGCTACAGCATTGCTATCAACGCCCTGCGCTCGGACGGCAAGAGCGGGGCGCCCCCGACGAGTGGCCAAGTGCAGCCCGTCGGCGCATCTTCGCCCCAAGAGGCGGTGCAGGCCCTGTTCACCTCGGTTTCGCAGCTGGACCTGACCGGGCTGCTGGCAGACTTGGACCCCGAGGAGCTGGCTGCGGTCGACGCCTACGCGGGGGACTGGCTACCCAGCGCCCAAAGCGCCCTCGACAAGCTCCGGGGCCAGGTCAACATCCAGTTCGGGAACCTAAGTTTCACGACGCAGTCGGTCGGCGGCGGGACCCTCGTGAAAATCGGCAGTGGGCTCAGCTTGAACGTAGCGGCCCACGGGGTAGACGTCCAATACGCAAACGGCTGCTACACGGTAACCGGCCCGAACACCAGTGAGCATAAATGCGTGTCGAACGGGGACCAGTACGAGGACCAATTGCTGGCCCTGCTGCCTGCGCCTGTCCAGCCGATATTCAAACGCTTTACAACGATGAAGCTGGACACGGGTTTTGTCACCACCGAAGAAAATGGGGCATGGTACGTGAGCCCGACCCGCACCTACCTCAACGGGATCTCGGACTTGCTGTCGGAGTTCCAGCCGGGCGACATCCAGACGATAATCGAGAACGCCTCCGGCATCGGCAATGCCATCGAGAAATACGAGCGCCAGGAGATGAACGGCAAGGAGTTCAAACTGCCCTCCGAGACCTTCGGCACCGTTACCGACGCCACGCGTCGCTGAGCCGGTCGAGGCTGGGCCGCCCGACGGTTAGGGCCGCCCGACGGTCAGGGCCGCCCGACGGTCAGGGCCGTCACCCAGTCGCTTTGGGAGAAATCAGTCGTCACAAGCGTGCCGGCGGGGATCGTCGAGATCGACGTGAGCCGGCCGTCGGCACCAACGGCGGTCAGGGCGCCGCACCACCGGACCGCTTGGATGAAGCTGCTGTCAGTCCCCCGGTAAACCAGCGAGTGGGCTCCCACATTCGACGCAAGCAGCACGACGGTGCCGTCGCCGCCGTCTCCCGTCCCGCTGCACTGGGCGTCGCTCGGCGCCGCGATAATGCGCACAGAGGTGGCGCAAAGGCTGCTTGGGTTTGTCGTAAGCGTGGCAAAGTCCCCCACCGCTAAACCTGAAATACCCGATCTTTTGCCCGCAGCCGACACGGCCTCGAAATGGCTGCAAGTCGGGTAGGTGACATCTTGCTCCCAGGTGTCGACGGTGAAACTATGGCCTCTGACATCGACGGCCACCACTGCGACCGTCCCATTTCCGGGCCAACCCGAGGTTGGCTGCGACGCCTGCGATGCGGCCATGGGCAGCGAGGCCCCCGTGCTGAGAGATGTCGTAGCCGGGGCCGCGCTGGGGGTGCCGGCGGCGCTAGCTGGTGCGCCAGCGTGAATGGAGGGCCCGGCTCGGCGAGCCGGAGAATGCCCAGCAAACACCGTCAGGGCCAACGCCGTCGCGACACCTGCGAGGACAAGCAGCGCAACCGGCAGGCCGATCGCAACGCGGCGAATGTGGCGGCTCGGCGTCGTCCGTCTTGTCGACAACCATGGGACGAGGACCTCGAGCTCGGCAACCGTCTGCGCTGCATAAACCGCACCGAGCTTGGCTTCGAACTCGTCCAGGCTGATCGTGCCGTTCGTCACGCTTTCCCGGAGCACCGAGGCGTACCGCTCGAGGTCCGCCTGAGTTGCCTCGCCTTCCCTCACTAAGTCAAGGTCGGCCCCTTTTTCCTGCTTCTTGAGCGGGGCTCGCCCAGCGGCCGTAGGACCGCGCCAATCTGTGTTGATGTAGTTGGACAATTGTCCCCACGATGCCGGAAGGGCGCCACGTGGCCCGACCGCCCAATCGTCTGCTGAGCGGCTAGACAGAACGGTAGTGGCGGGCAGTACCTAGGTTTGAGAGCGGAGGCGGATAATGCAAGGTGGCAGCTTCAACCGGCGCGCGCTACTTTCGGGCGCCATCAAGGCCGGTATCGGCCTCGGGCTGGGTGCCCGGTCCGCCCGCAACCTCATTAGGTCCGGGCACAGCGTGGCGGGCGAGGCCGGGGCGGGGCAGGCGGCTGGGGCTGGGTCGTCAACTGGGGCGGCTACGCCCAGCGTTCTCGACACTGTGGTCGGGGCTGAACCCGTCCGACCTCCCAATTTCTCCAGGTATGTCTCTCGCCCAGATTTGACCCCGGTCGGAGTCTCGGTCAACGCAACCCCGCAGCTCCTCGCGCTCGGGCGGGCCGCCGGCTACATTTTCTGCGCCCCCAAGAACCCACTTGCGGCCAACCCGGGCCACGAGCAGCGTCACCCGTTCCCGCCCGGGGCGGCACCGGGGCTGATGATCCTGGAGACCTCGGGTGACCTCGTGTGGTTCAAGCCGCTACCGAGCGAGAACGAGGTCCCTTTCAACTTCCGCGTCCAGACGTACAACGGCAAGCCGACCTTGACGTGGTTCCAGGGATCCGTCATCGATGCCCACGGCGTCGGCCATTACGTCCTCGCCGACGACACCTACCAACAGGTCGGCCAAGTCGTAAGCACCGGTTATCCCTGCGACCTCCATGAGTTTATTGTCACCCCTGAAGGCACCGCCCTCCATACGGCGTACGACGACAAGTCCCTCAAGTACGAGGGCGTGCCTGTTTTCATAGGCCACGCCCAAGAAGTGGACATCGCGACAAACGAACTCGTCTTCGACTGGGCGTGCTACCCCGAGGTCGACCTCGACCTGTCGTACGCCCGGGCCGGCCGTGGCTACTTCGACTATTTCCACATCAATTCGATCGACCTCTGGCCTGGCTCGGCAAGGGACCTGCTGATCTCGTCGCGGAACACCTCAGCGCTATACCTGGTAAATAGGCAAACAAACAGTGTCGCCTGGCGGCTCGGTGGCAAACAGAGCGACTTTTCCATGGGAACGGGAAGTTCGTTCTATTACCAGCACGACGCCCGAGCGCTCGCCGACGGTTCAGGGATGAGCATATTTGACGACGCCACTGCCCCGTGCCCTGAAAAATGGGCTTCCGGCAAGGTCCTTAACCTAGACCTGGTTTCCAAGACGGTGAGCTTGCGGCACCGCTATCTCCACACCGACGGCTTGATGAACACCCCCAGCCAAGGAAATTGCCAGCTGTTGGACGACGGCGGCCACGTCGTCGGTTGGGGTTTCCGGCCATATTTCAGCGTTTATGGCGCATCGTCGGATGAAACCCTCGGCGCCCCGCTCGTGCTCGACGGTCGCTTCCCGGATGGGGCGGCGAGCTACAGGAGCTTCCTGTTCGACTGGGTGGGAAACCCACCCTTGAGCGAAATGGCGGCCGTAGTGAGGCCCGCAGACGTCAACGGGCATTTCACCGCCTGGGTTAGCTGGAACGGAGCCACGGAGGTGGTCGCTTGGAGGGTCAATGGAGGGCCCTCGCCCACATCGCTCTCACCACTTGCGACCGCGGCGAAGATCGGCTTCGAGACGACCATCGATTTCATCGGGGACGGCGCGCTCTATTTCGATATAGATGCCCTTGACGCCAACGGGAACGTGCTCGGCCGCACCGCCCGAGTGACAATCAGTTAACTAAAGGAAGCGGACAGCGACAGCGAGGAGAAGGACGAGCAAGGCGGGCTCCCCGGAGTACGAGCCGACGATACGTGCAGGAGCCGTCGGCCCGGCTCGCTTTGCGTCGATGGCGACCGGCCATCCGCCAATTGAGCCCCGCACGACAGCCTTTTTCGAGTCGTCCGAGAACGCCGCAAACAGCTCGAAGGGGGCTCCACCTAGAGTGCCCTCTGCCACCACGGCACTTGTCGTCCCGAGGCCACCGTCGGCAGGGCTCACCTCGCCACCGATGTCCTGCCCACCCAGGTCCCCGGCTAGCCGCGCCCCCTCGAGCGACCGGTCTGCGCTGAGGCGAAACTCGCCCTCCAACTTGACGGGTGCAACACCAAAGCGGCCCGACACAACCACCGGACAGGGGTTGGCGTTGTCGTGGCGCGTGTCGCCGATGCTCCATTCAGCCTCAAAGGTCGAGCCGCCCCAGGTGCCATCGGCCGAGCCCTGCCGTGTGGGCACAAGCCCCCTCAGGTGCACCCTGGTCCCGCCAACGGTGCCATCGATGACCCCGCTGGCGTGGTAGACGAGTTCTACCCGAGCCTCGTCTGGGACGCTCTCCAGGCCAACGGGGCCCAGCGGGTCGCTCGGCACCTTGGCGGAGGGCGTCGTGGCAACCCCGTGCCCGGAAGACGTGGCACCACCGTGGCCCGGGCCACCCATCTGCACCGACCTCGGAGCGGGCCGCGGCCGCCCAGGCTCCTCACCGGTCTCGCGGGCAGGAACGAGGACACCCCCGCAGTGGGCGCAATAGAGCACGGTCACACGTAAATGGCCGCGAGGCCGCGCCCGCCTCTTCGTCGCCTGGGAGCGCCTCGAGGGTCGCATAACGGACGAAACCCGCCAAACCCGCTCCGCAGCGAGCGCAGCGCGGGCCCGGGGCCACGGGTGCCCCAGTTACACCTCTTTGGCCTTGAGCCGCGGTCGCGCCTTGCGCGGAGCTGCCGGTTACCAGGAGCACCACCTGCTTGCGCACGCTCGCCAGGTCGGCGCCCAGGCTAACCAGGACCTGCGCCGCCACACCCTCGCCTTCACGGACGAGCCCCAACAGGAGGTGCTCGGTACCGATGTAGTTGTGGCCCAACTGGAGGGCCTCACGAAGGGAGAACTCCATTACTTTTTTGGCACGGGGCGTAAACGGCGGCGAGCTTGCCACCTCGACCCCGGCCGGCCCGACCGTCTCCTCCACCTTCTCGCGCACCACCTGGAGTCGGATGCCGAGAAGCTCGAGAGCCCGCGCCGCTACGCCGTCGCTTTCGCGGAGCAGCCCCAAAAGCAGGTGCTCGGTGCCGATGAAGTTGTGGTTCAACAAGCGCGCTTCCTCCTGGGCTAGCACGAGGACCCGTCTGGCACGGTCGGTGAAGCGCTCGAACATTCCAGTTCCAGGATCGCGCAACCAAGCGCGCAACAGGCTTACAAGTTCCGAGCGGCGGCCTTGCGAGCCGGGGCTCAGCTGTAGACGGCGCAAAACCTGGCTTGGCATTCACGCACGAGGTTGCATACGATCCTGGCGTGGACGCGGGTGGCGGTAACCCTGGTCGCTTCAGCGGTTTCGCCGACATCTACGACGCCAACCGGCCGTCACCCCCAGCTGAGCTTGGCCCCTCTTGACTAGCTACGCCAACGTTTCGGCCCCGGTCGTCGTAGACATCGGTAGTGGGACCGGGCTCTCTTCTCGTTGGGCAGCGACGTGGGCTTCCTTTGTGGTGGGTGTCGAGCCGAGCGACGACATGAGGGACATGGCTGAGTCCCGGCCCACAGCGGGCGTCACTTTTCGCAAGGGCTGGTCACACGACACTGGGCTCCCCGCACGCTCGGCCGACGTGGTCTTGGCTGTCCAAGCCATGCACTGGATGGAACCTGGCCCGACCTTGGCCGAGGTAGCTCGGGTCCTGCGACCTGGTGGTGTCTTCGCTGTCGTCGACGCCGACTGGCCACCGGTGGCTGGGGTCGCCAGGGCCGAGGAGGCGTGGGCCGCGCTGCACCGGCGCATCCGGGTTTTCGAAGCTCGTGCCGCGGCCGGCGAGCAAGGTGAGCAGCTACGCCGCCCGGTCAGCGACGACGACCCGGCCCTTGTCGACGAAGACCTGGCCGACCCACACCTCAACCGTCTCATGCCAGGGGGCGCCCGGTCCTGGTCCAAGGCGGGGCACCTCGGCCGGCTCATGGCGTCGGGCCACTTTGAGTTCACCCGGGAAGTGCTGTTCAACCAGGATTTGCCCGGCGGTGCCGAACGCTTTGTGGCGCTGATGGCCAGCCAGGGCAGCTACCAGGCGCTCAAGCGTGTGGGCCTGTCCGATGAGGAGATAGGTGAAACCCGGTTCCGCCGTGAAGTGGACCTGGCGTTCAGGGAGTCGGCGTCCTTCCCGGGCCTCTCGTTCTCGTGGCGGGCGCGCCTCGGCGTGACACCGTCGACCTGAAGCCGGCTCTGGCTCCGCCCTCTACGGTGGGCCTTGTGCCGTCACGAACAGTCTCTCTCACCGACCAGGCGACGGCGACCAACGCCCGGTACGAGCGGGACATGCCAGGGGTCGCCGGGGAGGCGACCGGTCCCCAGTAGTAGGGCTTCCGGCGGGCCTACTTAGGTGGCTGCGCGGGACCGAGGTGGACCTCGTAATAGTGGAGCTGATTGTCGCTGCCGGTGATGCGGAACCCAGCCCGGGTGAGCGTCCGTTGCGAAGCGACGTTTTCCAGGGCCGTGTCGGCGATCACCCGGGACACTCCGTGTTCGGCGGCGACGGCCAACAAGGCGGATACAGCCTCTGCTGCATAGCCGTTGCCACGGGCCGAGGGGACCAGGCCGTAGCCGATCTCGACGCAACCGCCTTGCGGCTGGCCCTTGAAGGCGATCCCGCCGACGGCCCGCCCATCGGCCAGGCGGGTGATCCGGTAGAAGCCGAACGGCCGTTGTTCCCCGCGCTCGGACGTCGCGCGAAGGAAATTACCTACGGCGCCAACGTCGCCCTCGAAGGGGAAATCGTCCGCCCAGGCATCGCCGGGCCCCGCAGCTCGAGCGACGATGCGCTCTGCCTCTGCGACGTCGATGGCGTGGAGCTGCAGGCGCGCTGTCCGGACGTCGCTCATGGCGCCAGCTAAGTCGCTCATGGCGCCAGCTAAGCAGCCCCCGCTGACCGAGCACCACCGAGTTTCACCGGGGCTCGCCGGAGACGGGCTGGGCCGGGCTTAGCCGGGTGATGCCGCCGGGCAGCCGACCGAGCCCGCCGAGATGGTCACGATGTGGATCTTGTCCGGCGGGTTCAAGATCTCGAGCGACAAATAACCACGGATCGTCCCGGTGACCGTCTTGACCGCGTAGACGCCGCCGTTGTCGCCGCTGGTCGTCACCCGGCCAGGGTAGAGCTCGCGCGCTTCGGCCAACGTGTCCCCGACGCGGAGACCTTGCGGCGTCTTCCCGTTGAACGCCGGCACGGCTTTGCCAGTGAGATTGTTGCCGGTCTGGTAACCGACGAACGTGCCCTTCAAGAAATAGGTGGAAAAGTTGGCCCAGTACAGCGCGGCATCAATGGTGCAGTTCCCCTTCGCGCCCTTGATGCCGCCTTCGGACGGCCCGACCAATTTCTCCAACGCGCTCGCGGCTTTCTGCTCCGGCTCACCGAAGCGGACGGCGTCGACAGCGTCGCCCGACAGCATGACGGCCTTCTTGTGCGACGTGCCGGACGATATGGCGGCCGACCTGGCGGACGACGTGGCAGCCGATGTGGCAGACGATGTGGCCGAGGCCCTTGCTGAAGCGACGGCCGCCGAGGACGTCCCGATTACCGGGAGCAGGGAAGCGGTAACCAACGCGAGGCACTGCACGCGCCTCCGGCCAAGTGCCCTTGGCTTAGGCCTCATGGCTTTCTAACTCGGTGGCACTGGGCTCGGTTGCAGGTCCCGGGCCGGTTACCATCACCACCATGGTCGTGCACCTGAGCATCGACTACCACCGCCAAAAGTTCGTCGCAACCTACGTCCTACCGGCCCGGCTCGGCCGGGACCTGCGCCGTCGCTGCCCGGCGGGCGCCTCGCTGGCCCCGGCCAAGAGCGCGTTGCGACAATGGCTCCGCCTGCACGTGCTTGCTCCTGGAGACCTGGAGATGCCGTCGTTGGCGGTATGGCTCCTGTGGCGCGAGTTCATTTCGTCGCCAGAATTCAAGGGTTTCGGTGCACACGCCTACGGGCATCTTGTCAACCGTAAGCCGGACAGCCGGACATTGAAACGGCGCCCGGACTTCACCAATACCGACGGGCTGGCAATGACTTTCGCAATGGCCTGCGTAGACCAGGGCCTCGACAGGCCCCATCCTGCGAGGTTGCCGATGCTTTTCGAGATGGACAGGGCACTGGGCATCGAGGGTGGCCAAGACTGGCCCTGAACTGTGGGGCGGCGGATTGCCGCAGACCTAAGGGCCGCCGCTGCGCCTACCACGAACTCGCGCCGGTGCTGCCAAGCGACCTGCCCAGGGAGATCCGCTTTGGCGTCCCAGTACCTTTGCAACCTGACGGTTCCTCGCATCGGCTTTTTGGGCCCTTGTACTGAAGGGGCGACGAGCTTCGAGGCCCGCGTCGTGCGAGATCGCCGGAAGTAACCTCTTCGGATAATCCCGGGTCGACTCCGGTTACCTCAAAAGAGCATCGGGCGTCATAGAAACGATACCGCTCGCGCCGGCCGCACGGATCTCGCCGAGATGCGCCCAGAACGACGAGGCATCGACTACCAGGTGCACGGCGACAAGGTCGTCGCGGCCCGCCAGCGGTAGGACCGTGGGGGCGGCTAGGCCGGGGAAGATGGAGACGAGCCTGTCCAGCTCGGCCCGTGGCAGGTGGAGCATCACGTAGCGTTGCTGGCGGGCGTCCAACGCTGCACCGAGGCGCAGGGTCATGTTGTCGAGGCCGGCCCCGTCGCGCTGGACGAACAGGGCCTGGCAGTTTGTGATCGTTGCCAGCACACGCAACCGGTTCTGGCTAAGGCTGGTGCCGGTTTCTCGGAGGTCGACGATGGCATCGGCCATACCGGCTGCGCATACCCCCTCCAACGCGCCACCCATCGTGACGACCGTGGTCGCCAACCCACGGGCTTCGAACCAGGCACTTGTCACCCTCGGCATGTGGGTGGCGATCACGGCACCCGCGAGATCGTCCACCGAGGTCCTGCCGTCGTCGTCGCGGCTGGCGACCACGAGCTCCGACACGGCCACCCCGAGCGGGATGGTGGCCAGTTCCTCCAGCTTGTCCTCGAGGGCGATATCGGTGGAGATGAAGGCCCCCTCTACGCGGCCGGCGGCGAGCCAGGCAGCAGCGTCGCGGGGTCGCATCTCGATGAACTCGATGTCATCGATGGTCACCCTCGCGCTGGCGCCCCGGAACTTCGAGGTGCTGTAACCGGCCCGGTCGAGCAGCGCCATCACGTCGTCGCGAAGCCGTCCCCGGGACGGCACGGCAACCCGTGCGGTCACCGCCGCCGCTTTTCCAGTTCGGCGAGGACGGCGTCGAAGGTCACGTCGCATCCCACGAGGCCGACAAGCAGATGGTAGAAAAGGTCGGCCGCCTCGGCCACGGTGCGTTCCTCGTTGAACTCGGGGCGGCCCAGCTCGAGGCAGACCTCGAAGGCCTCCTCCATGATCTTTCGCTGGACGAGCTCGGGGTCGTCGAACAGCTCCGCCGAGTACGACCCCGCCGGGCGCTGAGCCCGACGTTGCCGCAGGACTTCCTCCAGTTCCTGGATCGCGCTTGCCATGCCCCTATCTTCGCCGATGGAGCGCCGGCGTTAGCCCGATTACCTGGTCGGCGCGAGCGGGCGCCCTTTCTCCCCCGCTAACTCGCCACCCGATAGATGTTGGCGCGCTGCTTGGCGGCGACGACGATGACGGCCGAACCGTAAGGGCCAGCAGTCGCGTCGATCGCTGGATAGGTGTTCGGCCGCCGTCCACGACAGGTTTACGGTGCATGTACCCGAGGCACAGGGGGCCGCCCTGAAATGGCCCGACGCCGACAGCTCCCGGACCTTCAGGCTGCGCGGGCCCCGTAAGAGCCCTCAGGGACTTCGTCGGTAACCACGACCGTGCGCCCGTCAGGCAGCGGTACCGCCCAGGTCCCCGAAGTGCCGGCGTAGGTGAACCCCGTCCGCCCGCCCGTCCCGAACGAGGGGTCGATGTCGCCGTTGCTGCCGAACCCGAGGGCAACGCCTTTGCCCGACCAGCTTGGCCGGCTGCGACTGGCACCCTGAGGGTACGAGGTCACCCACCAAGGCGAAGCCACCGCCCGGGCGGGCGTAGAGGGCCGGGCCTATCAGCACGTAGCGACCGGTTGCACCGGCCAGCGAATGCCGAACGGTGTTATCGAATGCCTCGTCCAAGCGCCCGCTCGCGTCTAAGCGAGCGAGCACCGGCCCTCCACAGCCGGTGTACATCACGAAACCCATGACCAGGATCCCGCTCGGCCCCGGGAAAATTTGCGTGTCGTACGAACCCTCCAGGGCGGTCAAGATAGCCCAACCACCGTTGCCGAACGAGCGGTCCAGAACGCCACCGGGGCTCAAGGCACCGACGAAATCGTCCACGCAACAATGCGCCGTCCCGTCGTTGCCGCCCAGGTAGATCACGCCCGAGGGGCCAAGCGCGAGCGAGGTGATGGCGTACCCCGAGAACATCCCCGTTGGCGGTTTCACCGGTGATTGCAGGCGTGCCCAGCCCGCGGCGCCAAACCCGGTGTCTAGGTGGCCGTCCGCCAGAAGCCGGCCCACGACCAGGTCAGGGCCGATGCCGCCACCAAGAAGGATTCTGCCGTCGGCGGTCGCCGCAATGGCCTCGATGACAGCCGAGGTCGAATGCACGGCCAAGCTGACCGTTGCGGTACCGTTCACGCCAAAGCCCACGTCGGGCTGGCAATCAGGCAAGACGGCGTGCAGGACGGTGAGCAATTTGCCGGCTTTGACGTTCGAAGCGCCGAGCACAAGGGTGCCGTCGGGCAGTTCCGCGTCGAGCAATGATGGCAAAGTCCCAGTAATCTCCGGCACTGCCAGCCGGCAGACCGCCGGCAAGGTCGCAGTCGCGGCAACCTCGGCGTGAGCCTGGCCGATGGCGGTCTGTCCGGGAAGCGTCGGCGCGACCGACGTGGCGACCAGCGTGGCGAGCAGGCGTATCGAAAGGGTGGGCACCGGTTACTACCTCCTCGTGGAAGCAACCGCTCCGGGCGCTCCTCGGTTCCTCGCTCTGCGGGCCGGGCGCCGCGCCTTCACCCGTTTTCTACCAGGACTTTCTATTGCGCAGCGCGCGGAACCGGCCCGGAGATGTCACTTTCAGGGGCTTTGATCGCCCCGCGAGAGGCGGTGAAGCACGTGGGGCCGGAGGGGGTGGCGTTCGTCGATATTCGGGTGGTCGAAATCGTCGGCCTCGTCACGGGGCATACCGAGCCGTTCCATGACGCGGCGTGAACGCAGGTTGACTACTGAAGTGAACGAGACGATCTCGTCCAGCTCGAGCGTGCCAAATCCAAACCGGAGGGCAGCGGCTCCCGCTTCGCTCGCGTAGCCATGTCCCCAATATGGGGCCGCCAGCCTCCAGCCCACCTCGACGCCCGGCGCGAACGCCATGTAGGCGGGGACGGCGTGGAGGCCCACGAACCCGATGAAGGCGCCGGTCGAGAGATCCTCGACAGCCCACGGGCAATAGCCCTTCTCGTCGAGCTCGGCTTGGAACATGGCCACGAGAGCATCGCTTTCCGCTCTCAACAGTGGCCTCGGGAAGAACTCCATGACGGCCGGGTCAGAGTTCATTGCGGCGAAGGGAGCGCGGTCCGCATCATGCCAGTCGCGCAAGGCCAGTCGCTGCGTCTCCAGCCTGAACTCGCCCACCCGGCTACGGTACCCCGGCCGTGCCAACCCTGGCGCCGATCCCATCCGGCCCGCACCCTGAGGCCGGCACTGTCGCACGCCCCCCTGAGTCCCGTACTGTCGCACACCCTGCGACGCCCAGGTCTTAGTCTTTCGGGCATGGTCCCTGGACATAGCCGAATTACCGCATTCAATGCCACTGTCTTGGTGGCCACGCTCATCGCCACGGGCCCTTTGGCTGTCACGGCGGTCCATCAACGCGCCGAAAAAGCTCCCGTTGCTGCCGCACCGGCGGTCGCGATAGCTACCTCGTCAATCGAGCGAGCGGCGGCGCCCGATGGCGCTCCCGTCGCCTCGTGCACGGTCCCCGACTTCGACCGGGCAGCGGGCAAAGCGACGGCTACCGGCTTTACCCGCACCGAATGCGCCCAGGAATGGGGCTTGGCCGCCGGGCCTAAGTACCTCGACCTGTTCCGGCAAAAAGCGGGGGGTTGGACGGTCGTGAGCACGGGATCGCCCGATGGCCTCGCTGCCTGGACGCCAGGCGAGTTCGCGAGCGTAGGCGTAGGCCCCGCCCTGCTCCAACAGCTGGCCCGGCCGTTTTGGACCTCGGTCCGCCAGCTGGTTGATGCCGGGGCGTTGGCCGACGGCTCGGCCGAACACGAAGCAGCCCTGAAGGCGGCCGGCGCTTACCTTTCGAGCCCCGTCCTGAGAGCCGGCGGCCAGGCCTGGTTCGTCGGCGCGGGAGCCGACTCAGCCGAGTCGGACAACCCCGCCGTCGGAGCCAGCCCCTATCCCGACGGGACGGTCACGGTCTACCGGTGGTTGTCGGCGGGGTGGACCGAGCAGGGCGCGGTAAGCGGCTATGTGGGGCCGATCGGGGGCTGTTGCGGCATCGCCGCCGTTTCTCTTACCGGGTCACACGACCCCGACTTCGCTTTGACCGGCGGAGGTGCGGCGGACACCCTGTGGCTGTCCATCGTCTCCGATGTCAGCGGCCGCTGGCAGCTCGTCCCCTTCGACTACGGCTACGCGGAAAGCACAGTTGTGAACGGCAGCCCGTCAGGCCACGGCGTCTACACCGAGGTGGACGCCAGCAGCAGTGCCTCCGGGCCGACTACTGGCATGTTCGAGACCTACCAACACGGTGGCTTCAAGCCGGCTCCCCCACCGGGCCCGTCGGCGCCGTGCAACCTGGCGGCTCTGCAGCTCGCTGCTGACCCCGGGGAGCTGGCCGTCCTAGAGCTGACCAAGTTTGCCTGTGCCGATGGCTGGGCTTTGGCAGTCGGCACCGGTGCCGGCTTTACGGGCCAGGTCGTCGGGCTCTTCGACGCGGGCAAGTCCGCCTGGAGCGTGGTCCAGCTCGATAACGGGGCCAGCCTTGGGTCGGACCCGGGCATCTACGACGTCCCTCTTTCACTCCTGCAGCAATTGGCCGCTGGCCTGGGAGCGCAGCTGCGCCCCGCACTTGCAACAGCAACGTTGATCGCTTCGCCGGCAATGGGCGGGTACTCGTACGTCAATGGCGTCATCACCGCAGACGCTGCGCAGTGGTGTGTCGTAGAAAAACCGGTCGGGAGCGCCGCTAGCCCCGGGGCCGATGCATCGATTTACCGGTGGTCGGGCACGGTGTGGGTGAAGCAGGGCCAAGTGGACCGGGTCCCCCTGTCGCTCAACTATTTTCAGGCGCCCTCCGGTGGGTGGTTCGAAGCGGTCTCCTACCCGGGGTCGACCGGCCCCGCGTTCGAGATGGCCGACCCGGCCTCGCCGGCCCGGTCAGTGCTGACCAATGCGGGGGGTACCTGGCATGTGGCGCCGTTCCCTGCGCCAGGGCATTAAGCAAAATGACGGGCAGACATCCCCCGCGTGACACCACGACGAACTCTGTTGCCGCCTCTTGCAATTTGGGTACCGACAGATAAGAGTGGCGTTCGGCGAACTAGCGGAGGTATATCCATGGCCGAAATGACGAAATACGCACACGGCGTGCCCTCTTGGGTTGACATGGGAGCACCCGATCCCAGCGCGGCGCTCAGTTTTTATAGTCAACTGTTCGGCTGGGAGTCCCAGGACATGGGTGAAGAAACAGGCCACTACCACATGGTCAGCAAAGGCGGGCGGCTGGTGGGTGGCGTCGGGCCGGCACAGAACCCTGGCCCGCCCCGCTGGACCATGTACATCAACGTCGATGACGTCGACTCGACCGCGAAGGCCGTGGAAGCGGCCGGTGGGCGCGTCCTGGCAGCCCCGATGGACGTCATGACCGCCGGGCGGATGACCGTATTCGCGGACAGCACCGGAGCCGTGGCTTCGGCCTGGCAGGCCAAGGACCACGCCGGCGCGCAGCTCGTGAACGAGCCGGGATCGTTCACTTGGAGCGAGCTGCACAGTTCCGACGTCGACAAGTCGAAGGAGTTTTACAGCGAGGTCTTCGGGTGGGGCTGGGGCGGGGCGCCCGAGTACGCGGAGGTCCAAGTGGGGGGCCGTTCGGTAGCGGCCTTGATGGCGCGCCAGCCGGCAATGCCGGCCGAGGTCCCCGACACTTGGCTCATCTACTTCGGCTCGGCTGACCTCGATGCGGACATCCAAAAGGCAAAGGAACTGGGTGCCACCGTCGTCGTCCCGTCAACGGAGGTACCCAACATGGGGCGTTTCTCGGTGCTTATGGACCCCCAGGGCGGGACCTTCGCGATTTTCCAGGGCTAGCCCGGCCACGCGGTGCTTTTTAGCGCGCCGCTATTTAGCGCACCGCTATTCAGCGCAGCGCTTTACAGGCGTAAAGGACCTGGCTAGCGTCGCCGTTCGTGAGTGGGCCTGCTAACCCCGTTCCTGGTTGGTACCCGGACCCGGGCGGTCCCGCTTCGCGCTTGCGGTTGTGGGACGGGGCAAGCTGGACCGACCAGACGGCTCCATTTGAGCCTGAGCGCGCTTATTCAGAGCAACCCGGCTCCTGGCCAGGCCTCGGCTGGGGCGGCTCCCCTGAACCGGAGCCGACCTCGTGGCCAACGTCCCCAACGTCGCCGACCTCACCCGGCGCGGCACCAGGTACGGCGGCCAGTCCAGCGCGGGGGGCTGCCCTCGGCGCCGCGTACGGTACGTCACACAGGGCGGGCCCTGGCACCGCGTACGGTGCGGCGCCCGCGCCCGGTGCAGCGCATGGTACGGGGCCCGAGGTCACGCCCTGGCAGAGCGGGCCTGGCGGTACCTACGCGCCCGATCCCCCACAGCCGGCGAAAAAGTCCCACATCGCTCTCATCATCACCGCCACGCTCGCAGCCGTAGTGTTGGTGGTAGGCGGTTTGGTTGCCCTCGGGCTGCCCGCATACGACAGGGTCACCGGCCACACCTGGTTCAACGGCGGAGTCCCGGGTTGGTCGCCGATACGGGTGACAAATTTTCCGAGCGGCGGGGCCACACTCCTCCAGGCGTGGCGGGTCCCGGGCCCCACAGTTGGGCCGTCCAAGCCTTTCCTTCAGGTCGCCAAGTTGAAAGAGGCGCCGACGGCGGGCGAAACGGCCACCCAATACCTAGCCGGTACCCTCCAATATTTGAGCACGCACGGCCCCGGCTCTGGTGGGCTCGTCACTATCAACGACGGGGCTCCTGGTCTCGAGTGGACCCGGCCGACCCCGTTGGCAAACGACCCGGGCCTTGGGATCACGTCCTTTTGGCTGTACGCCGAAAAGGGTGGCACTGCCTATTGGATAGCGTTCCAAACCGACTCACAGCATTACGCAACGGAGCTCCCGGGCGTGGAGGCCGTGATGTTGAACTTCAAGGCAACGGGGCAATGACCGGTCCCGGCGGATCCCAACAAGCACTTTTGTAGGTCTTTCAAGAGCCTACGCCGGCTTGTTGTGGGACGGTCAGTGCAAAGATGACCGGCCGGCGGTCGTCGGCGCGCCACCGTCATCGTCCTCCCCGCCGACTCCGCCGACACCGTCGTCGTCGCTGGTGCCGTTGCTGCCATCGGCTCCCGCGGCCTTCGAGCCCCGGAACGAACCGTTGCCAGATGCCAGGCTCTTTCGGAGAGTCTCGAAGATGCTGAGGCCTTGGGCAACCACTCCTACGGCCATCTCGTTCACGCCCTGGGAACCGTTCAGCACCGTGAGGTTGGAACCAGAAATACCCCCCGCCGCGGCTTCGACCAACGACGGGAGCATGTCGACAAGCTTGTTGGCCGCGATGAGGGCCTGGTTCTCCCCGGAGAGCGCTGCAGCCCGGGCATTTATGGCATCGGCTTCCGCGGTGGCGATGGCGCGCTCGAGCGAACGCGTCGCCCTCGGCGCGAGCTTTGACGGCATCCGACCCGGCTTGGGCAGAGACGCGCTGCGCATCGGCTTCTGCCTCGGCGAGCGAACGACGGCGTGAGGCTTCGGCCTCGGTGTTGAGGAGCGTGGTATCCCGATTTGCCTCAGCCATGGCCCGCTGCTTGAACGCTTCGCCCTCGGTGTTGTGCATGACGGCGTCGCGCGCGGCCTCAGCCAGGGTGCGTTGCTTGTATGCCTCGGCGTCGGCGGGCCGGCGCACCTGAGACTCGAGCCGCTTCTCGGTGAGGACCGCTTCGCGTTCAGCGAGGGCGGTCTGCTCGGCGATGACGTTCTGAGACGCCTGGGCCTGGGCCAGTGGCCCAGCCTGAGCGGCTTTGGCCTGAGCTTCTTGCACTTCGGCTTCGACTTTGGCCCTGACGATGGAGGTCTCCCGCTCGAACTGGGCTTTCGCACGCGCCGCCTGTTGCTCTTTTTCGGCGGCCTCCTGGTCCCGCTCGGCGGCCGCGATCCGAGCGGCCGAAGCCACCGCCGCGGCATGCGGTGCAGCCAGGTTTTTGATGTAGCCGGTGGGGTCTTCGATCTCTTGGATCTGAAAACCGTCAACAACAATGCCGAGTTTCTCCATCTCGGGGTGGCTGCCGTCCTTGACCTCCTGAGCGACCTTGTCCCGCTCGCGGATTATCTCTTCGACCGTTAGGCTGCCGACGATCGAGCGCAAATGGCCGGCGAAGATCCGGCCGCAGAGCTCCTCCATGCGGTTCTGCTCGGCCAAGAAGCGACGGGCCGCATTGGCGATCGACGCGTTGTCGTCGCCTACTTTGAACACTGCGACCGCCGTGAGCTTGAGCGGTATCCCCTGGGTGGTAACGCACTCCTCCAACAGTTCGGCCTCCCGTAAGGCAAGTGACAGCAGCCGCGCCTTCTGTTTAATGGGCAGCACGAACGAGCCGTGCCCCGTCACGATGCGGAACTGTGTCGCTCCGTCTTTGTGCTTGGAGCCTGAGATCAGGAGCGCCTCGTCGGGTGCGGGAACGTGCCAGAAGAACATGGGAGCCTCACAGGTTGTCGGCTTCAGGGAAAGGTGCGACGAGTACCGAGCGCGGCGAGCGGACCTCGACAACAACCACGGAGGCGTGCTTGGGCAGCGGCCCGTCGCACCAGGCCGCAAACCGCTCGGTCCCGCCTCGGATGGCAACACTTATCTCGCCGGGCCCGTCCGAGGGGATCGGGACGGTCACTCGACCGATGCGACCGAACAACTGGTCGGGGTCTGAACCTGAGTCCGTGTTCCTCGGAGCCGTGCACCAAGGACGATCGTACCGAGTCCCGACCAGCGGCGACCTCTCGCCAGCTTCGGCGACGAACCGTGGAACCTGCCGACGTCGCTGCGAGTATCCCCGGCATGGATATCCAGGAAGCTGGCACGGGCCGGGACGGCCCCGCACAGCCGGCCCCCAAACGGAGGCGATGGTCGGCCCGACCGCACGAACAACTCGTCGGGATGGTCTTCCTGTCAGTAGCGTTAGTTGTTGCGTCGCTCTCGGTGGACGATGGGCTACGGAGCCGGAACCAGCTGCCTCAGAGCGATCAGGTCACCGTTACAGGTTCTGCCGAACAGGCGGTCACCGCCGACACCTTCCAGTGGGACGCCTCCATCGCAAGCACACAGCCGACTACCGCGTCGGCGCTCGCACAGCTAAATCGGTGGACCGCCCAGATCCGGGCAGCGCTCGACAACGCCGGCGCCCATGACGACGAGATCACGTTCGGCTCGGTAACGGTGCAACCGAATACAGACGACAGCGGCGATGTCTCGAGTTTCACCGAGAGCCAGACGGTAACGGTGCAATCGAGCCGGCTGTCCGCGATAGGTCACGTCTTAGGAGTGAGCAACCAACTGCTCGCTGCGAACGTCCCGTTCATCGCCCAGAGCCCTGAATACATCTTCAGCGGCTTGAAGCGGCTGCGCCCGGTCCTCACGGCCGATGCGAACGCGGACGCCAAAGTGCGCGCCCGAGCGGCTATCGGGCGCAGTGGGCACCTGGGCAGGCTGATTTCGATCTCGGTTGGCCAGTTTTCTGTGGACGCACCGGGCTCGGTCAATATCGGTAGCGGCGACTACAACACTGGCACCATCCAGCAGGTCGTATCGGTGGCCGTCTCAGCCACGTACTCGATATCGTCATAGGGCGACCGCGCCCGCTAAGCCACTTCCGGCTTGTGGTACGGGGTCGTGCGCTGCGGCCCGAGGCGAGCAGCCCCTAAATGTGAGCTCGGAGCCAGTCCCCGATCAACCTGGCTGTCGCTTGTGGGAATTGCAAAACAGGGTTGTGCGCCCACTCATCTTCGACATGCAACTCGACGAGCGGGGAAGCTGCCACAAAGTCCTGCCAGGCCTTCTCCCTCACCGGTCGGCTGCTCAGCGGTTGGCCACAGGCGACCAGGAGCGTGGGCACTTTCAAAGCCGACCCCAGAGCCAAGACGTCCGCGTTTGCGGCAGCGAGCACTGACTCTGCCGCCCGCTCGGGGGAACTGGCCTCGCGGATCTCGCCGTTCACTTCTACCATCACCTCGCGCAGGTAGGCCTCAAACGCGGGGGTGACGTCGGCAGATAGCATCCGCGCCAGCTCACGAGTCGCGGTTTCCCAGTTCGGGAAATTGAGCTCGCTCGACTGCATCCAAGCGACCAGGTCGCTATAGCCGGAGAGGACCGGCATCCCGATTGCGACAAAGTCGCGAGCCGTCAAGAAGCCACCGTCCATGAGAACAATTGCGCTCAGCTCCTCTGGCGGGTCACAGCCAACGCCTAACGCGACGTAGGCCCCCAACGAGTGCCCAACCATGGCCTTGCAACGCCGGTCGCCAGCGGTCACCCGGGCCACGTCGACGAGGCGCTCGAAGCTGGACGGCTCGAGCGGCGCTGAGCCACCATAGCCAGGCGGGTCGGCGGCCACCGCCCGGCCGGGCAATTCCTCTGCTATAGGGGCAAAATAGGCTCCGGTCGAGCCGAGGCCCGGCCACAACAGGATCTCCTGGTGGACCGGGCTCGCCCCATTCTCGGAGCCGTACTCCAGAGCTCGGGGCGCTGCGAAAGCTCGGGCTGGTCATGCTGATTTCCTCTCAGGAAGCTTGGTAGAGGGCCGTAAAGGAGCTCGCAGAGTGGACTGGGAACGGCCCCGGGGCAAGTGTCAGCTTGAGGGTCACCTCCGGCTTGCCGTCATAGACCAGGTTCGTCACCCGCAACGGGAAATGGCCCATCGGCTTGCCGTCGAAAAGGACCGGGCTGAAGGCAATTTGCCCGAACGACGGCGTCGGCCACGTCGTCGTCGCCGTGCCGGCCGTGTCCACCTCGGCACTAATCGAATAGGCCTTACCGCCGGCGCCCACAGCCTCGAACCTCTTGTTCGTGGTCACGTCCAGTACGGATGCCGTGGCGCGCGAGGCCGTCGCCGACACGTCCACTGTGACTTTGTTCCCGGGCTGGATCTCGTTGGCGCGTGCCTCACCATAGGGGTAGCTTTCGGGGCCTCCGCTCACCACGACGTTGACCTCGGTGCTGCTCACTCCGCCCTGGCAGTCCATGCTCACGCTTGCGACCACGGAATTGGCCGCCCCGGCCCGCATGACCGTGAGCCCGACACCCGGGCTTGCCGATGCCGGTCTCGACGCCGGGCAACGAAAGGACGGCACGACGAATGTTGCCTGCGCGCCGGTGGCGCCGGGACGGACATATGAGGTTGAGAACGAGGCTCCAGTAGTAGCGCTGAGCGCGGCCCACGCCCCGGGGGCTGGGAGCACTGTGACTGTGACCGCGACCATGACCATGGCCGCGACCGTGACCATGACCGCGACCGTGACCGACGGGGTGCTTGCGAACCTGCGAAAGCGCACGTTACCTGCGACTGCCAGGCCACCGAGGACCTCCGGCCGGGGTTTATGCATAAGTCGCAACCGGATGGGTTCTCGCATTATCACAGCGTGCCAGATGCAGCACCGTGCCAGCACCTGTTTGGCCGTTTGGGACGACCGTGCCAGTTACGTGGCACCGAGCAATTAGTACGGCGCCTCCTTGCTTTGCTCCCTGGGCAGCGGTGAACTTTGCGCATCGAGGGCGGCCCATGCCGCCAGTTGGGGCGGCCGTATGATCGGAGGATGGCCAGCCAGTTGATCCTCTGCCCGTGCGGCTGCGGTGCGGAATTGATCGGCATGGTCGCCGAGCGCGAGGACGGCCTACGCCGAGAGGTGGCACGGGTAGCGCCGGCGTTGCGGTTCCCAGCCTCCGAGGGAGTGGCCGCCTACCTCGTCTCGGGTGTACCCGGGGCCGGCAAATCGACCGTTGGCAGGCTCCTGGCTCTACATTTCGACCGCGCCGCCCACATCGACGTCGACATGGTGCTCCACCACTTCACTGTCGCTGGCCTGCACGAACCGGCCGAGCAAACAGAGACCGCAGCCCACCAGGCAGATCTCGCCGTGCTAAATGCCGCCGGCATGGCCAAGAACTATCTTGACGCCGGATATGTCTGCGTCCTCGAAGGTGCCATCGTGCACCGGCGCCAGGTGCTCATTTGCCAGCGAGCCCTCGACCCGTACCCGTTGCACCTGGTGGTCCTCAACCCGCCGCTCTCGGTCAGCCAAAAACGGGATTTCGAGCGCTCGGGGAAACACGTTGGCCAATACTTCACCCATCTTCAACCCTTGTTGGAGGAAGAACTGATCGGGATGGGCCTCTGGATCGACAATTGCGAGCAGTCGGCTCTCGAAACGGTCCGTATGGTCTTGGCCCACCGTGCCGAAGCACGGCTATAGGCCGCCGCTACGCCCGGGGCGGTCCGGCGATGAACGGGGCCGGGTCTGAGATCGGGGTGCAATCGTTCTGTCGGGTGGTTCGAGGGAGCCTGGTTCGGTGAGACTGACTAGATGCGAAATCGTGGCGGAAGCGGCTTTGGCGTTCGCCCCGACCACGTCCTCGCAGTTGTCGGCGTCGTCGCTCTGGTCGTTGCCGCTGTAGCCAGGCCGGGAGATACCCAGTCGGCGGCGTCTCAGGACTGGTCGCCGTTCGTGCTCGTGACTGGCCTGCTGCTTATCGGGCTCGTCGCTGACGACGACGGCCTGTTCGCCGCGGTCGGGCAAAGGATGGCGCGGACCGCCCCGAACGGGACGGTCCTGTTCCTCGGGGCGAGCGTCCTGATTGGCGTTGTGACCGCGGTATTGAACCTGGACACCTCGGTAGCGTTCCTCACTCCCGTGCTCGTCTACAGTGCGCGCAGCCGAGGGGACAGCGACGCGGCGCTCCTCTACGGATGTCTGCTGCTCTCCAATGCGGGCTCACTGTTCTTGCCCGGGTCAAACCTGACGAACTTGATTGTGCTCGGTCATCGCCATTTAAGCGGCGGTGCGTTCCTGGCGCGAATGTGGGCACCTGCGCTGGCCGCTCTGGTGGTGACCGCCGTCGTGATCGCAGTCTTCGAGCACCGTAGCTTTGGCGGTGGCGCCGCCGCACACAAGCGGCCCGAACGTCCGGTGCTTGGCCTGGGAGCCCTAGCCGTAGGGATCGCCGTCGTACTCGTTGTCGTCCTGTCTTCTCCCGCTTTGCCCGTGGTTGTCGTCGGCGGGGTGGCAGTGGGGACCCGCATTATCCGCCGGCAGGAAGAGCTCCCTCACGTCGCCAAGGTGCTCGGCGTTCCGGTGCTGGTCGGCCTGTTCGGCGTAGCCGTCGGGCTCGGCACTTTGGGCCGGACGTGGTCGGGGCCGGCCACCCTGCTCTCGCATTTAGGCTCCTGGGGGACGGCCTTTTTTGCCGCCGTCACCTCGGTTGTGGTCAACAACCTCCCCGCCGCGTCCCTTCTGGCGTCACGCGCGCCCGAACACCCCTTTTCTTTGCTCATCGGGCTGAACCTCGGCCCGAACCTGTTCGTGACCGGGTCGCTGGCATGGCTGTTGTGGTTACGTACGGCCCGATCGGCAGGAGCAGACCCCTCGATCGCCAGAGCGAGCCGTATTGGTGTTGTCGCGGTGCCGCTGTCCATGGCCGCCGCGCTCGGCCTGCTCGCCCTCAGCGGCTCAAGCTGACGAAAAAGGCAGACCCCGCGCGCCCTACAGGTACCCACTCGTACCCGTGCTCGACACGCCTCGGCGCTCCGACTACCAAGAAATCGTTCGTCTAGCATCCGGTTCAAAGGTTCCCGGGAGGTTGTAAATGAGCGAAGTAGAGACCGTTCGGCTTGAAACACTGGCCGCTGAGGTGGAAGCGCTCCAGGTAATTTGCGCTCAGCTGGTACGCGACAACGCAGAACTTCGGGACCGCTTGGAGAACCCGACCGTGCTCGCGAAGAGCATCTCTCAAACCCCCGGACCAACCGCGGGTAGCGCGATCAGCAGGCGAGGCGTGATGACCAAGGCGATCGGGGCCGCGGCAGTTACGGTAGTGGGGGGTGCCGCCCTGGTCAACCGCACTGCGCTGCCTGCCGCCGCTTCTACCGGCTCCAACGTGATCGCCGGAGACCGTACGACCGCGGAGGCCTCGACAACTGTCGTCTATGACGGCGCCGCCGGGTTCGGCGGAGTCGTGTTGCTCGGTAACGACTCGACCTACAGCGGGTCCAGCGCGGGCTACCCGGCGGGCCTCGGCGGTTGGGCAGGGGCCGGGGTGACTGCAGGAAAGGGCGGCGTCAGCAACGGGGTCTACGGCTTTACGGACAACGGGAACGGTAACGGTGTCGTGGGCGTGAACAGCGCGTTAGTGGCAGGCTCGGGGGCCGGGGTGCTGGGCACGGCCCAGGGAGCCAAGAATGTCGCGGTCCAGGGCCACAACACCAAAGGCACGGCCGTGTCGGGCACCTGCGACAGCACCGATGGCGACGCCACAGCCATATTGGCGGTGATCAGCAGCAGCTCTCCGGGAGGGTTTTCCTCGGCAGTGCGCGCTCAAAACAACGGCACCGGCGGCCTCGGCATCGGTGCCTGGGCGTCTCACGCCGGGTCGGGCTGGGGGATGTACACGACAAGCGTGAGCGGCATAGGGCTCAACGCCGACGGTGGGACGGGGGTTGGGGTCGAGACATCCGGAGCAACCGCTCTGGCGGCCAATGGGGGAACCGTCGGCGTCAGTTCGGCCGGGGAAACTGCCGTTGCGGCGACCGGCAGCACGGTGGGTGTCAGCGCCCACGGCCCCACCGCGGTGTCAGCCACCGGCGGGACAATAGGTGTCAGTGCGTCCGGCCCTACCGCGGTGTCGGCCGCCGGGGGGACGACAGGTATCAGTGCGTCCGGCCCCACCGCCGTACAAGCGACGGGGACGACCGTTGGCCTAGCTGCCGTCGGGCCGACGGCGGTGACTGCGAGCGGGGCGACAATAGGGGTGGTCGCTTCGGGTGCGACGGCCCTGACTGCCAACGGGTCGACGGTTGGGGTGACCGCCAACGGCCCGGTAGCTGTCAGCGCTTCCGGGACCACCACCGGGGTCACAGCGTCAGGGCCGACAGCCGTGCTCGCAAGTGGCACAACTGTTGCACTATCGGCCCATGCTCCCACCGGTGTCTCCGTCAGCGGGACAGGCCCACTGGGGAGGGCGATCGTGGCCGCTGCGGCCAGCAAGTCGGCCACCGTCGTGGCGACCAACGCCGGCACCGGGCCAGCGCTCAGGGCTACAACTGGACCTGGCAGCGGGTTGTCAGCCATCGGGTGCGTCGTTGGCGATAGCCACGAGGCGACCGGCATGGTGGGGCTAAGTGGAGGAGGCGACGGTGTTCGCGGCCACAGTAAGGCCGGCCGGGGCGGTAACTTCTCAGGCGGGGCTGCCCAGATAAAGCTCACACCGGGCCCCTTGCCTCACACCCCGGAGCCGGTGAAACTGGTGATCTCTATTGTGACAAGACCGGCCGGTTGTGGTTCTGCACAAACGGCGGGCCGAACGCAGTCTGGAAACGGCTTGTTTAGCTTCAAAGGGGGTTATCGCCGCAGCTTGCGTTGGATCCTCTGGGCCGCCCGCCTTGCGGCGGAGATCCTGTCTGACGCCCCTTAGAAGCAGTTACTGTCAGTGCGAGGTTATGACTCGAGGTCGATGTCGGTTACGCTGTCGCCCAACTCGTTTATCACGAACAAGTGGTCGCCGTACACATCCAGTCCCACAGGCGACTCGAACTCATACGGAGCACCGCTAAGTACGTGCACCAGTTTCCCTGTGCGCGCGTCAACCTCGGTGACGGCATTGGCGCTCGAATCGGCCACGAGAATGTCGTTGCCGGCTGCAGCTATCCCCTCCGGTTCCCCGAAGTCATAGCGAGCACCAGAGATCCGTCGGACCAATCGGCCGTTCCTGGCGTCGATCTCGGTGAGTGCCCCAGCGTGAGTTGTGAATAGACCAACATTGCCCTTCGCGACAAACGATATCCCTGGGTCTGTGACAAAGATGTCATTGCCCCACACGGTCACCTCCGAGAACTGGCCCAGGCGGTAACCGGGACTGGAGAGGGCCCTAACGACCTTACCTGTGGCCATGTCGAACTCCTCGATCCGGCCCTTCCCGCTCTGGCTGGACCAGAAGTAAAAAAGGTCGTCCCCGTAAATTGCGAGAGGCGACGGCGACCCGTCCAGGTCGAAAGTCTCATTGTCCGAAGCCGGCTCGCTCACCACTTGGCGCGCCCGCCCCGTGACGACGTCGAGCGACAAAAGACCACCCTGCTCTTCGCTTTCATAGATCGTTGTCCCGCTCAGCACTGCGCCCGTTACCAAAGTTCCATCGGGCACATTGGGTTCGTTGTAGCGACGGACAACGGCCCCCGTGCTAGCGTTCAACTCCACCACTTGGCCAAAAAGGCCCGCCGCATAAAGACTGTTGGCTTGCGCGACTACCGCCACGTCCGGCCCGAGGGTGCTCGCCGGCTGGGACAGTACGCGCAGGACGGCCCCCGTGCTGGTGCTGATTTCAGTTATTGGCCCGTTGGCGGGCTCCTCCGAGAACGAACTGGCCACGAAAAGCTCGCCAGCGGCTACGGTACTTGCCGTCGGTAGGTGCAAATCATAGGGAGAACCCTCCACCGCCCCGGCACAGCGCCCGGCACGCAGTTCAGTGACACCGCCCTCTTCGCTAGCGGCGAACACACTGTCCCCGTCAACCGCGAGAGCTGTGGGCGAGGCGAACTGGCATGAGGACCGATCGACGAGCCCTTCCAGCGCGCCCGTGGAAGGGTTTATGACCACTACCGCACCTGATCCCCCGGCCGACGTTGTCACCAAAAGCGCCCCACCGCTCACGACTGCTGCTGCGGGGTATTCCAGGTGGAACTTCGGGCCCGATATGACGCGCACCAAAGTGGCGGTCGGCGGCGTTGCGGACAAGGGCGTCGTTGTCGTAGTCGTGCTCCCCGGCAGCGTCGTCGTTGTCGTGCTCGTGCCTGTGAGAGGCGTCGTGGTTGCGGGCAGCGTCGTCGTGCCAAGTGTGCTGCTGGGTGTAGTTGACGTCGAGGTTGTCGGCTCGGCACCCGTTGCGCTGGTCGAGACCACCGTCGTGCTCGGGGTCGAGGTCGGCGCGGAAACCGCTGACGCGTAGGGGCTCACCTCGCTTACCGAGCCTAAAGGAAGGGTGGTACTGAGACCGCTGAACGGCTTGCCGGCGTTGACGACAAATAGGAACGCGCCCGAGGCAGCAAGAGCGATCGGACGGACAAAATGGAACTGCTTGCCGGCGATGACCTGTACGAGTGCGCCCGTCCCGGCGTCGACCTCTGTGACTGAGCCGCCCGTTTGGCCCGCCTCATTGGCGATGAAGAGATCAGGCCCAATGCTCGCCAACGCAGAGGGCCCCCGCAAGTCGTAAGGCGCCCCGGCGATCACCCTGACCAGCCCGCCCGTATGTGCGTCCAGCTCTATGACATCGTTGAAAGCAGGGTTACTAACGAACAGGTCCCGGCCGTCCACGACCATGGCCCCGCCGGTGCCGGCGAGGCCGGCGAGAGGCTCGGAGGAGCCCCTCGGACTGGGAACCTTGACGACGTGCTCCACCCTGCCCGTAGCGCCGTCAAGAGCGGTAAGGGTAATGGGGTGGTGACCGGGCGCGAACGCGTCCGGCCCATAACTGAGCACCCAGAGGAGGCCGGCATCGAGCGCGAGAGCGTCGGGTAAGGCAAAGCCGTGCTGAGCCCCGTACCACACTCGTACTTTTGTACTAGCCCGTGTTGAAAGCGAGCCGTTGCTCAGATCCAAGACGTCTACTGAGTCACCTAGGAGGTTGGCCACGTACAGCTGATGGGCGTCACCCGCGACGGCCGACGGGTTATCGAAGCCCCATCCCAGGACCTTCACATGGCCAATGGGCCCGGCCGAAGCAGCGGGGACCGCGCCCACTCCTGACAAAGCCATCGCCAGCAATATCAACGCAACGACAACCCTCAGGCCGATGGGGCGGGCCGTATGTCTGAGGGACGTGCCCGCTCCTTTAGGCGGGCCGGCCATAAGACGTCCGGCCCCGGCCCATTAATCCCAGGCTCAGAGGTACTGGCCCGTTGCGACACGCTCGATCGAACGGCCGCCCTTGGTCTCGTCACCGTGGGAGGTGATCGTGCGGATGTAGACGATGCGCTCGCCCTTCTTGCCGGAGATCTTCGCCCAGTCGTCGGGGTTGGTCGTGTTGGGCAGGTCCTCGTGCTCCTTGTACTCCTGCTTGATGGAGTCGATGAGGTCCTGGGTCCGGATCCCCTTGCCTTCGCCGGCGATCTGGCGCTTGATGGACAGCTTCTTGGCGCGGCGGACAATGTTCTCGATCATGGCCCCTGAGGAAAAGTCCTTGTAGAACATGATCTCTTTGTCACCATTTTGGTAGGTGACCTCGAGGAACTGGTTCGCTTCGTCGTCGCGGTACATTTCTTCGACGGTCCGCTCGATGATCAGCCGCACTGTCTTTTCCCTGTCGCCGCCACCGAGCGATTGCACTTCGTCCTCGTCAAGTGGCAGCGACGACGTCAGGTAGCGGGAGAAAATCTGAGCCGCGGACGTCTCGTCGGGGCGCTCGATCTTGATCTTCACGTCCAGGCGACCGGGGCGCAGGATGGCAGGGTCGATCAGGTCCTCCCGGTTGGAAGCGCCGATGACTATGACATTTTTGAGCGCTTCGACGCCGTCGATCTCGGCCAGCAACTGGGGCACGATCGTCGACTCGACGTCGGAGGAGATCCCGCTTCCTCTTGTGCGGAAGAGCGAGTCCATTTCGTCGAAGAAGACGATCACCGGCACGCCCTCCTCGCTCTTTTCCCGCGCCCGTTGGAAAACGAGGCGGATCTGGCGCTCGGTCTCGCCAACGTATTTGTTGAGCAGCTCGGGGCCTTTGATGTTCAAGAAATAGCTGCGCGTGTTGGAATCACCGTTGGCCTCGGCGACCTTCTTGGCGAGCGAGTTGGCAACGGCCTTGGCGATCAAGGTCTTGCCGCAGCCGGGCGGCCCGTACAAAAGGACACCTTTCGGCGCGGGCAACTTGTGCTCGATGAACAGGTCCTTATAGAGGAACGGGAGCTCGACGGCGTCGGTTATCTGCTCTATCTGCCAGTCCAGGCCGCCGACATCCTCGTACGAAATGTCGGGCACCTCTTCGAGCACGAGCTCTTCGACCTCGGGCCGCGGCAGCTTTTCGAGCAGGAGGCCCGAGCGCGAGTCCATAAGGAGCGAGTCCCCCGACCGCAGCTTTTCGCCCATCAGCTCCTCGGCGATCTCGACCACCCGCTCCTCGTCGGCCCGTCCGACCACTATCGCCCGGTGGTTGTCCTCGAGGACCGATTTCATCGTGACGACCTCGCCGGACAGGTCGCTCCCGCGAGCGAGGACGACGTTTAACGACTCGTTGAGCACCACTTCCTGGCCACGGTGCAGCTCGTTGGACTCAAGGCCCGGATGGAGCGCGACCCGCATCTTGCGGCCGCCTGAGAACACGTCCGCGGTCCCGTCCTCGTTCAGCTTCAGGAAGGTCCCGTAAGCCGAGGGAGGCTGGGTCAACTTGTCGACTTCCTCGCGCAAGGAGGCGATGTGCTCGCGCGCCTCACGCAGGGTGTAGGTGAGCCTCTCGTTTTGCGACAGAGCCTGCTGGAGCTGGCCCTTGGTCTCGAGCAGCCGCTCCTCGAGCGTCCGCACCCTCTTAGGTGCATCCGCGAGGCGCCGGCGCAGCGCTGCGATCTCCTCTTCCAGTACCGCTACCTGCTCTTCAAGCGAACCGGCTTGGGAGCGCAGTTCAGCCATTTCCCGCTCTTGCGCACTACCTCGAGCGAGCGGCTCGTTGTGCTCTGCCAAGCGGACCACCTCCTTCTAACAACCATCGTCCGGTCCGCGGCCAAAAGTGAACAACAACTTTGGCTCGGTCCCGGCTTGGACTTTGACGTTACTGCGCGTGGGGGCGAACCTGGCGTATGCTTTCGACCAGCGCCGAGCCGGGTGGGTAGCCGGTGGGTGATTGACACTTCCGCGTGCTCGCCGGTACCGTGGGAACAGCACGACGCCCGTTTCGAACGACCAAAAGGGAACCGAGAGAGCATGAAGGTCTGGATCGACCAGGATCTTTGCACAGGTGATGGATTGTGCGAGGAGATTGCCCCCGCAGTGTTCACGCTGCTGGACGATGGCCTGTCCTACGTCAAAGAGGGCGACAAGATCTTCAGCGATCCCGGCGGCCACGCCGGTCTGGCGCTGGTACCTGAGGACATGGAAGACGCCACCCGGGAGTCCGCTGAGGAGTGCCCCGGAGAGTGCATCTTCATCGAGGAGTAGCTACTCAGCCGTCGACGCACGCCTCGGTCGACACGGCCTGCGAGTGCGGGCCGGACAGCAATGGGAGCAGCTCAGAGGTGCTGAGCGCGTAGGCCGTGGTGGGCCGGTCAGGGGCGATGGCGAAGGCGATCCCAACCACCCTGCCGCCGGTCGTGACCACTGGCGCACCCGAGTCCCCGTAGGTCAGGTCGGCAGCCAGGATGAACACGTCACGCTGGGTGCTTTTGTTGTTGTACAGGTCCTCCCCGACCGCCGTGACTTCCTCGGCAAGCTGTGCCGGCTGCACAGCCAGGGGGTCCTGGCCGTTCGGGTGGCCAAAAACGGCCCCCTTGTTGCCGACGGTCCCCTTGCCGACCAACAGCGGCTTTTCGCCGAGGTCAGGCACCGAGAGCAGGGCCAGGTCGATGTCCGGGTTGTACAAGACGACCGTCGCCTGCCTGATCTGCCCGTCGGGCAGCAGCACACTTGTGTCCCCGGCCGGCTCACCGGCAACAACATGGGCGTTGGTGACAATGAGATTAGGAGCGACGGTCCATCCGCTTCCCTCCTGGATCCGGTCGCAGGCCTGCCCTTCGACCTTTACCGTCGAGGCCGACACGAGGCCGACCACAGATCGTTCCAGCGGGTCGAGGAACGGCGGCTTGCCCACGTTCTGGGCCGGCTCGATCACGTTGAAGACTTGAGGGAACCCGTCTTCGCCGACGAGGCGCCGGAGAGCCTGGAGCGTATTGGGGGGGCTAAGGCCGTGGTCGTGGGTCTCGTTGCTAACCCAGCGGGCGATCACAGAATGCGTCGTGAGCTGGGAAATCCACGGTGGCGCTGCGGCGAGGGACGGCGCGAGCAGCCAGAGGGCCGTGAAAACCCCGAGGATGCCGACGAAGGCGCCGACCGCCCGGTCCGCGGTCCGCACCCCCCCGAACGGGAGCACCGAGTGCAACCTCGCCCCGACGAACAAGCCCACGCCCTGGCCGACGAACGCACCCCCGAGCAGCAGCACCACCGCGAGCACGATGGTGGCGTCACGGACCGTCGAACTGGCCGGTTGCACTCGGGCGGACGACAGCCCCAAGAGGTCCAACACGTTGGGCATGAACACGACCGCCAGGTACAACCCGGCCGCTAGGCCGACCCAGGAGAAGATCCGCGCCAGGAAACCCATCCGCCAGCCCGCCCAGGCGGCAACGACGACGCAGGCGAGGATGCCAATGTCGAAAACGTTCACGGGGCCAGCGCCAACAACCTGGCAGAGGTCAGGAAGCCGGTGTGGCCGACCATTCGGTGGTCGGGACGGACAGCCTGGCCGTCGATATGCCACGACCGTTGCATGACCTCGACCGTCTCCGCCATCGCAAAACCAGCGTCGTCGAGGGCCTCACGCAGGGTCATCACTTGGGGCACCGAAGGCAGGTAGGAAAGGATGATGCCCCCTGGGCGCAACGCCCCCGCCGCGTGCTTCACGGCGCGCCACGGCTCAGGCAGGTCCAAGAGCACCCGGTCGAGCCCTTTTTCGTCGATACCTTCATATACGTCGCGGACCTGCACGCGGTACCGGCTGAGCACGCCCTCGCCGAGGAAGCTCGTCACGTTGGCTACCGCCCGCGCGGCAAAATCATCCCGGAGCTCGTACCCCGTGACGTCGGCACCCGCGCGCAAGAGCGTCATCGACAGGGCGCCTGAGCCCAGGCCGGCTTCGAGGACGCGCGCATCAGGGAATATATCGGCCATGACCAATATGGGCCCAAGGTCTTTCGGGTAAATGACCTGGGCACCCCTGGGCATTTTCAGCACCACCTCGGCCAGCGTCGGTCGCACGGCTATGTAGCGCGAGCCGCGGCTCGAGCGGGCTGTGGACCCATCTTCCTGCCCAAGGATCGCGTCGTGGGCGACGGTTCCCGTGTGGCTGTGGAACTCGCCTCCTTTTTCCAAACAGACCAGGTAGCGCCGACCTTTGGAGTCGAAAAGGAGCACTCTCTCACCAGGCTCGAAGGGCCGCCCTCCCGAGCTCACGGGGTGCCTACCGGGAGCCGGCGCCGGCGCTCGCTCGTCGCACGGTCGACGAGCCGGCAGAACGCGCACACCTCGCGCGAAGTCGTCGGGGCGCCGCATTTCGAACAAGGGTGGAGGCTTTCGCGCCCGTCGACGTCGGCGTGGGCCACGAGTTCAGCACCCCGCTCGAGGAACCCGCTGTAGAAGGCCGATTTGGTGCCGGGTGATCGTTCTTCGATGGCGTTGAGGGCGTCCTTGTAGCCGAGCTGGCGGTTGCCGACCGACATCGGGCATTCCTCGACCTGGTAGTCGATGCCGGAAAGCACGCAGTACGCAGCGGTCTCACGCTCGCCGAGGCGTACCAGCGGCTTCACCTTGCGCGGGAAGCCATCGCCGCCAGGCAGGACGGGCCGCTGCCGCGCCATGTAGGCGAGGTCCCAGTGGAGCACGTTGCCGAGCAGCACGGCCGCCTCGTCGTCCAGGTTGTGCCCCGTCGCCACGACGTCGTAGCCCCCGTCGAGCGCAACTCGGTCGAAGATGTGGCGCTTCGACAGCCCGCAGGCAGAGCACGGCACCCGGTGGTCTGCAGCCGCCCCGGTCTTGACGTCGTAGCCGTAGTCGCGGGGCAGGTCGACGTCCACGAGCTTGGCGCCTCGCTCGGCGGCGAAGCGCTCGGCGTAGCCACCGGAGTCCTCGCTGTAGCCCTCGATCCCCAGGCCGATGTAGAGGCCATCGGTGCTGTAGCCCAGGCGCAGCAGGATGTCCCAAAGCGCGAGCGAGTCCTTTCCCCCCGAGACGGCCACGAGCACCCGGTCGCCCGTTGCGATCATCGAGTGCTCCTTGATGACACGTTCGACCTGGTTGCGGCAGTGGGTCAGGAAGCAGCCTTGGCAGAAGCCGGCATTGTGGCGGCGTACCTCAATGACCGCTGGCTCGCGGCAAACGCGGCACTTCATGAGCTTGCGGGCTGCGGCGCAGAGGCCGGGCCAGTCTCCACGGCCCCCCCCGAGATGACCGGGCGGATCTCGACCTCGGAACCCTCGGCGATGGTGCTGTCCCCGGTTACAAGCGCGCCGTCGACGATAACGAGAACGGCCTCCCGCTGGTAACCGAGCTTGTTGAGAAGCGGGAGGACGCCGACAGGGCCGGCGACTTCGACCTCGCGCCGAGGGTTACGAAGCAGGACTTTCACGCCGCCCATTGTGGCCGCTGGGAGCGCGGTGAGTGATGATTAGCTGCTCTCCCAGGCCTAACTTCTCCGAGAAGACCACCTCGTCCTGCTTGCGGAGCGCCTTCAGGCCCCACTGCAACAACAGGGCGGCCGCGCCCAACACGAGCCAAATCCTCTCTCCGCCGACCAGGCCGCGCCGCCAGCCCCGCCCGATCGCCCACGCCAGCAGGCTCTTCATCTACGCCACCCAGCTCGTCTACCCGCGGCGGATTTCGACGATTGTCGAGCGCCGCCGGCCTCCGCGCCGGCCCAGCCAGTAGGAAACGAGCACGATGAACAGCGCCCCACCCACCGCTGCGTACATCAGGATGGGCTTGGCCGACTGCACCGAGCCCTCCACGCCGCCGGCCAGCGACTCTGCCTTGGCGCGGATGTCCTCGGGGGTTATACGCCCGTCCGGCCCACTGCCCTCCGGCTTGTCGGCACTCACCGGGCGACCCCTTTCACGATCCTTAACACGCAAAAGCCCGCCACTAGCAGGCAGAACAGCACGCCCCCCATGTAAGGCACCCACGACCAGTCCCCCGAGAGATGGGCGCCGACGCCGAAGGGTGAACCCGGTTCCTGCCCGAAGATGAAGCGATTGTCCGGCACCGCTACCCGGAAAGTCACAGACCTGCCAGACACGGCTGCGGAGTGGACGACCGTCGCTGGCGCGGATACCGCCCTCAAGCTGGCGAGGGCCGGCAGCCGTGAACTACCGAACTCGGTCTGGAGCGCCCTCACAAAGCCGAGAGCCAAGAAGGCGGTGCCGAGCGCCATGCACGCACCGCCGGCAACACCCCAACCCAGCTTCTTGAGCTGGCGCATGACCGGGTCCAGCGTCTCCTGCTTGGCGTAGGCGATGACGAGCTGGAGCAGGTCCCCCGCGCCGTCCCTCGCGCCGCCGCCGACTTTCCGGCGCCCACCTTCACGCTTGCGACCAGGCATCCCCTAGAAGCTAACCGCTGGTACTCGGGAACGCACGCCTAAGGCCCGTCCTTGAGCGCCCCGGTACCGCTCCGCCGGCGTCCCTGACGCGCAAAAGTCGCGCCAATCGCGCAGTCCAGAACCCACGTCTGGTCCAATTGGCCACCTCGGCCGACCGTCTGGTCCATCTGCGGTCGTTTTTCGGTATGCAGAGGGACCAGACGGCCCCGCTAGCTCCGCCAACCCGAGCTGCCGCCGTGCCCGCCGCCCTGCCTGACGCCCACCCAACCGCTCAAGGCCCGAAGCGAGCCAGCGGCAGCACCTTGGGGTACCCAGCGATATCTACCGCCACGCGCGAGGTCAGGTCGGCCGGGGACTGGGCCGGATTGGGCAACGTCGTGGCCAGGTCGTTCAGCACGGTCGCAAAGGCGACCGGAGATGAAAGCTGCGGGTTGCCCGCTCCCTGGCCGGAGGCCTGTTCCACCCAACCAGAGAGAGCCTTCACGTCGTCGAGGGTCCCGGTCTTGGCGCGGACCCGGCCCGCCGCAATCGTGCCGTGCATCTCTTCGGCGAGCGTGCCGGTGCGCGCGGCCACAGGCAGGTCGCGCACGAGCAGCCCGTTGGGGCCGGACCGGCGTAGGGCACCAAGGAGCAGCGCGCACGTGACTTTGTCGGAGCGGGAGAGCCCGCTGCCGTCGGCGTTTACGAAACCCTGGAGCGCGAGACCGTCGCTCGCCAGGTCCGCCCGGACCGCCCGCAGCCCGGCGGCAGTCGAGCCCGACCCGTACTCCTTCAAGCCAAGCTCCTTGGTCAAGAGCTCGATGGCGGTGTTGTCGCTCTCGCGCAGCACCTCCCCGAGGATCGCGCCGAGCGGGGGCGAGACCAACTTGGCGATCAGGCGAGTGCCCGCGGGCAACTGGCCCTCCGTCGGAGCGCCTTCGACGTCAATGCCAGCCGAGCTCATCAGGTCGGTCAGCACTCCTGCGGACTGCACCGCAGGCGCGGCGCCCTCGGGTACGGGAGGGCCGGCCTCAGCGAAGCCGTCGTCGATCCCAAGCGCCGAAAGCGCACCGACGTCGCCCTCCTCCCCGTAGCGAGCAGGCCACCCTGGCACCGAGGTCAGCGAGTCGTAGCGGGCATCATCTCCGACCACTCCCCCCGTGACGTCGCGCACCCCGAGCGCCTTCAGGTCCCCTACCAGCTCGTTTACGTTCGTAAAGACGGGTTTGCCCTCGGTGGAACCTGGGGGGAAAACCGAGGCGGCATAGCTCGGCTCCCGTAGCAGCGGGTCTCCGCCCCCGACGAAATAGAGGTCCCCCGAGACAACTCCGTTCACCGGCGCATGAAGCGCCCGCAGTTCAGTGGTGAAGGTGTAGTTGGGGCCGAGCTTGTCCAGGAGCGCCGTGGCGGTGAGCAGCTTCATGTTGGAGGCCGGCAGCACCGGGAGATCAGGATGGTCCTGGTAGAGGACGACCCCGTCCTGGACCACCTCGGCGCAACTTGCCGCTGCCGCACCCGCACCTATCGCCTTGGGCGACATCGCCCTTGCCAGTGTGGCGCTCAGAGACTGGCCGGCGGTCAGTGACTGCAACGTGATCGGGATGCGTGCCGGCGAAAGTAGCGGCGTCGCCAACAACCCGGTCGGCGCACCGGTGGCCGGCGGGGTGCGGGTCGTCGGCGGGTTTCCGGTGGCCGGCGGGGTTCCGGTGGCCGGCGGCGTTCCGGTGGCCAACGAGGTGCCGACGATCGCCGGAGTGCTCGAAGCCGGCGCGCTCGCCACTGGGAGCCCGACCGCCAGGCCGGCAAGGCCCGCGGTGAAGGCAGCCCGGCGCGCCCGGCGGTACGCCCCGCGGTGCGAGCGGCAGGCCAAGCGGGCGAGCGCAGGGGAGGGCGGACGGACGGGCAAACCCACCGAAGTACGGTACCGCCGTCGCTTGGCTGCGCAGAAAAGTCGCGCGGTGGGACCGCAGGGACCCGGCTCCCACCAGGGAAGTACGATATGGTTGGCGCGTGCCTAAAGTCCTGCTCGCCGTGCTCGCGGGCCTGCTCACCTCCCAGCTCGCCCTGCTCCTCACCACCATGTACCTCCATCGCACTGTCACGCACCGTGCGATCACCATGCGCTCTGGCCTTAGCTTCGCCTGCCGCGCGATCGTCTGGTTTTCCACAGGCATCAAACCGCGTGAATGGGCCGCCGTCCACCGCCGCCACCATGCCTATACCGACGTACCCGGCGACCCGCACTCTCCCGTCCTCGACGGTTACTGGAAAGTGCAGATCTACAACGTAGGGCTCTACAAAAAGGCCGCCAAGGACGCCGAGACGCTCCGCAAGTACAGCCGGGACATCAAGGTCGACAAGTGGGACAAGTTCCTGTTCGACCGTGGCTTTGTCGGCCTGGCCCTTGGCTATTGCGTTTTTTGGGCGCTCTTCGGCTGGCGCTTGGCCCTCGTGGCTTCGGCCGTTCATATCGTCAGCTATCTCCTCATCAATTCCGCGATCAATGCCATCGGGCACCGCTTCGGCAAGGCCAAGTACCCGGGTTACTCCACGAACAACCAATGGTTGGCTTTGATCACCTGGGGCGAGGGGCTCCACTCGAACCACCACGCCGCCCCCACTTCTGCACGCTTTTCGTTTACGCGCCGCGAGTTCGACCACGGGTGGCTCGTTATCAGCCTGTTCAAAAAGCTCGGCTGGTTACAGGTCCGGCACACCGATATCCACCTGACGGCCGCGGCACAAGCAGCAGGCCAGGGCGGCCAAGGACCGCTACCACCGGCCGATGAACGCGAGCCCGAGCCAGAGCTTGTCTGAGGTCGTAGGAGCTAGCGGCTTGCCACAATGGACATAGTTTCTGCTCTCTTTATCGAGAGCTTCGAGATGCGCCAGGTCCCCGGGCCGGCCACCCGAGTGGACATCTCGGGCGTCATGTTCTCCATGGCTGCACCGCAAGCCCCGCCTGTCACGGTCACACCGCACCTCATCGTGCTCATCCGTTCGAGGCGCGACGACCCGCCGAACGGAGTGCTGGAGGTCGTCTTCCGTGACGAAGCGGGAGAACAGGTCGCACGGAACGTCTCACCTTTCAACGTCGAGCCGGGCAAGTTCACCTACCGCCTAGTGCGTGGCGAACTGGAGTACAAACAACTGGGGACCATCGAGGCCCACTGTCGCTTGCTGCCCGACGGCCAGACGACGACCGTGCCGCTGACAATGCTCGCTCCGCTCGGGGGCTAACGCCCACGGGCTCTGCCCTAACGCCCAAGGGCTCTGCCCTAACGCCCATGGGCTGCGCCCGAAGACCTGCCTAGGTTCGAAGGCCTACGTTCGAAGACAGAGTAGGTTGGCCCCCATGACCCAGATCGCCGCTCCGCCGGCACTCAGGGCACCCCTCCCGCATATCGACAAGCCGGCAGGACAGCCGGCAACCGGGCAGGTCTAGGTGCCGATAGAGCCCGCATCCCCGACCGAACAACTAGGCATCAACGTCATCCGCGGGTTGGCCATGGACGGGCCCCGGGCCGCCAATTCAGGCCACCCCGGCACCGCGATGGCATTGGCCCCGCTGGCCCATGTCCTTTGGACGCGCATCATGCGCTACGACTCGGCCGATCCTGACTGGCCGAACCGTGACAGGTTCATCCTTTCTTGCGGGCACGCTTCGATCCTTCTTTATTCGATGCTCTTCCTCACGGGCTACGGCCTGACCCTCCATGACCTCACCCAGTTCCGCGAGCTCGGGAGCCGCACTCCGGGCCACCCGGAGTCGCACGAGCTGAAAGGCGTCGAGGTGACGACCGGCCCGCTCGGGCAGGGCTTCGCCAACGGTGTAGGGATGGGCGTTGCGGAGCGGATCCTCCGCTCCCAGTACGGGCCGGACCTCGTCGACCACCACACCTTCGTTATCTGCAGCGACGGCGACCTGATGGAAGGGATCAGCCACGAAGCTGCTTCGTTGGCCGGGCACCTCGGGCTCGGACGGCTCATTTATGTATACGACGACAACCACATCACCATCGACGGCCCGACCGAGATCGCCCTCAACGACGACGCGATAAAGCGCTTCGACGCTTACGGCTGGCACACCGAGGACCTCGGCGAGGTAGCCAACGACACCCAAGCACTCGAGGACGCGGTGCGCCGTGCCATGGCCGTCGAGGACCGCCCGAGTTTCCTCCAACTGCGCTCCCACATCGGTTGGCCGGCGCCGCATATGACCGACACCCCCAAGGCGCACGGTGACCCGTTCGAGCCGGAGGAAATCAAAGCCACCAAAGAAATCCTCGGTCTGCCCCCCGAAGAGAGCTTCTGGGTACCCGACGAGGTTCTCTCCATGTACCGCGCCGCCGGCACCCGCGGGCGCCCCGACCGGGACGCGTGGGCCAAACAGCTCGAGGCCCGCTTGCCCTCGGGAAGTGCTCCCCGGGCCCGCTGGGACGCCCAATGGAGCGGCCAAGCGCTCCCCGGTTTCGAGCAGAAGCTGCCGACCTGGGAGGCCGGGCAGAGCCTCGCCACAAGGGCCGCCCTCAAGTCCAGCCTCAACGCCATCTTCGCCTGACGTGCCCGGGCTCGTTTCGGGTGGCGCCGACCTGACTGGCAATACGGGAACGATGCTCGACGGCCAGCCTGTCCAGTCCAAGGAACACCCCGAGGGACGCCAGATGGCCTACGGGGTCCGCGAGCACGCGATGGGCGGCGCAATGGTCGGCATGTCCCGCCACGGCGGGATCCTGCCGGTGGGCGGCACGTTCTTCGTGTTCAGTGACTACATGAGGGGCTCGGTACGGCTGTCGGCTCTCTCCAACACAAAAGTCATCTTCTCTTGGACCCACGACTCGGTGGGCCTCGGCCAAGACGGCCCTACCCACCAACCGATCGAACAGCTCGCCGCGATGCGGGCCATGCCCAACCTGCTCGTCATCCGCCCCGCCGACGCCAACGAGACGGCCCAGGCGGTCCGCGCCGCCATCGAACACGACGGCCCGACGGCCCTCATCTTGTCCCGCCAAAACCTACCCGTGCTCGAGGGCACTGCGCAGCGAGCCGATCAGCTGCTGCGGGGCGCCTACGTGCTTTCCGGGGACGAACCGGGGCCGGACATCGTGCTGGTGGGCACCGGTTCGGAGGTTTCGCTCTGCGCCGATGCAGCCAAATTGCTGGAGGCCGACGGTCTTCATGTGCGCGTGGTCTCCATGCCGAGCTGGGAGTTCTTCGAGGACCAAGACGAGGACTACCAAGACGAAGTCCTTGGCGCCGGCGCACCTGTGCTTGCGGTCGAAGCCGCCAGCAGCTTCGGTTGGTCGCTCTGGGCTGATGCCACCGTTTCCCTAGACCACTTTGGCGCTTCCGGCCCGGGCGCTGAGGTACTGGCCCACTTCGGCTTCACCCCCGAAAATGTGGCTGACAACGCGCGGGCCCTGCTCCAAAAGACTGACGAAGACCAGGAGGAAAATAGATGACGCTACTCCAACAGCTCTACACCGAAGGTGGCCAAAGCCCGTGGATCGACAACCTCTCACGTGACTCCATACGCTCGGGGCACCTCGCGAACTTGGCCGACGAGGGCATCCGTGGTGTCACGTCCAACCCGACAATCTTTCAAAAGGCGATGACCGGCACTGACGCCTATTCCGCCGATTTCGCCCGCCTCATCGAAGGTGGCACCGTCGAACAAGCCTTCTGGGAAATGGCCACCGCCGACGTCACGGCCGCTCTCGAGATATTCCATCCGCTGTATGTCCAAAGTGGTGGTGGGGACGGCTTTATCTCCCTCGAGGTTTCACCGCGCCTCGCCTACGACACCCAGGGCACCATCAAAGATGCCCGCATTTTCCACGAGCGCATCGCGATGCCCAACTTGCTGGTCAAGATCCCGGCCACCGAGGCCGGAGTGCCAGCGATACACCAGATGATCAGCGAGGGCCGCAACATAAACGTCACGTTGATCTTTAGTATCGACAGGTATAACGATGTTATCGAGGCTTACATTTCTGGTCTCGAAAGCTTCGCCGGCACTGGCGGGGACCTTTCGCGTGTGCACAGCGTCGCCTCGTTCTTCGTGAGCCGTGTCGACACTGAAGTAGACCACCGCCTCGAGTCCTTGAACAACGACAAGGCCCTCGCGCTTCGCGGCAAAGCCGCTGTCGCTCAAGCAAAGTTGGCGTACCAGTTGTTCCTCGAGCGCTTCTCCGGGGCTCGCTGGGAGGCTCTCAAGGCTAAGGGCGCACACGTCCAGCGACCGCTGTGGGCTTCCACGTCCACGAAGAACCCCGCATATCCGGACCTTCTCTACGTGGACTCCCTGATCGGCCCGGACACGGTCAACACGATGCCCGACGCCACAGTCGCAGCGTTCTTGGACCACGGCACCGTGGCCCGCACGGTGGACCAGGGCGCAGACCAGGCCCGCGCTGAGATCGACGCCGTGGGCCAAGTTGGCGTCGACATGGCCGACGTCTCGCGCAAGCTCGAAGAAGAAGGCGTGGCCGGTTTCTCCAAGAGCTACGACGAACTGCTCCAGGCGCTCGAGGACAAAGCCAACGAAGACAAGGCCAACGAGCACAAGGCTGACAACCAGTCGTGAGCGACGCCGCCCTGCCCCCCAACGTTCTTGCAGAGGGCATGGAAACCGTCCGCCGCGCCCCGCCCGGCGTCCTGGTGGTCTTCGGCGCATCAGGTGACCTGACCCATCGCAAGTTGCTGCCGGCGCTCGAACACCTGTCGCGCCGGCGGCTGCTGCCCGCTGCTTTTTCCATTGTGGGCGTTGCGCGTACCGAGATGTCCGACGACGGCTTCAAGGGCATGATGGCCGAAGCGGTCCCCAATGCCGGCCCGGGGTGGGCCGAGATCATCAAGAACAGCGCGTACATCGCAGGCGACTACTCGCACCCGAACACCTTCAAGCAACTGAAGTCCCGCCTGAAGAGCATCGACGAAGCTCTCGGGACGGGTGGCAACCGGACCTTCTATTTGGCCACGGTGCCTGACGTGTTCGCAGAGGTGGCCGCCGCGCTCGGCAAGGTCGGCCTCAACCACCCCGAGCCGGGCGGCGCTTCGCGCCTGGTCATCGAAAAGCCCTTCGGGCGTGACCGCCAAAGCGCCCGCGAACTCGACACCTCGCTGCATGAGGTCTTCGCCGAAAACCAGATTTACCGCATCGACCACTACCTCGGCAAAGAGACCGTACAGAACGTGCTCGCCCTGCGTTTTGCCAACGCGATATTCGAACCTTTGTGGTCGCGCAATTACATCGACCACGTCCAGGTGACCGTCGCGGAGACGGTGGGCGTCGAAAAGCGTGGCAGTTTCTACGAAAAGGCGGGGGCGCTGCGCGACATAGTGCAGAACCACGTCATGCAGGTCCTCTCCCTCACCCTCATGGAGCCGCCCGGCTCGATCGACGCCAACGGCATCCGCGACGAGAAGGTCAAGGCCCTTCGCTCGGTCGTCGTGCCAGGCGTGGACCAGGTGGCCAACATCGCCGTGCGTGCCCAGTACGACAGCGGCTGGGTGGAGGGCAATGCCGTCCCGGGCTATCGCCAGGAGGAGGGCGTGAGCCGCGACAGCCAGACCGAGACATATCTGGCACTCAAGCTCACGGTCGACAACTGGCGCTGGGCCGGCGTCCCGATCTACATACGCACGGGTAAGCGCCTGCCGAAGCGAGTGACTGAAGTCGCCCTCCAGTTCAAGGCGGTGCCACATCTCGCGTTCCCAAAGGCGGCTGCGACCGGCCTCAACCCCAATGCCCTGGTCATGCGGATCCAGCCCGACGAGGGCGTGACGCTGCGCTTCGGGGCGAAGGTCCCGGGGCAGGCGTTCATGGTGCGCGACGTGCTCATGGACTTCTCCTACGGGGCTGCGTTCCTGGAAGAACCACCGGATGCCTACGAACGGCTCCTGCTCGATGCCATGGTCGGCGACCCCACTCTGTTCATCCGCAGCGACGAGGTGGACACCGCATGGGGGATAGTCCAGCCGTTGCTCGACGCTTGGGCTAACGACGGGGCCCTCTCGCAGGCTATGCGGCCGGTTCCTGGGGGCCGCGCCAAGCCGACACCCTTATAGAGCGCGACGGGCGGAAATGGCGAACACCGTAACGGCCTCAGCGCGCCCGGGCGAGGACGGCCCTGTCGTTGTCCAGACCTGGGAAAAGCGCGGCGTCACCCTCGGTGAGGTTGTAACGGCCTTACCCGAGCTGCGCCGCGAGGCCGCAGGCAGAGAAGCCGCCACCCGCACCGCCGTCCTTACCATCGTCATGGTAATTGGGCCGAAGGACGACCCGGTCGCCTGCGCCGAATCGGTGCGCTCAATTGGTGCCCACCATCCCTGCCGGGCGGTCGTGTTGCGCGCCGACCCCGACAGCATCCCCGTCATCGACGCCAGCGCCACGCTGTGGCGCGCCTCCGCGGCCGCTGCCGGGGGGCACCCTATTTTCTTCGAGGAGCTGCACCTGCACGTGGGGGGCCAGGCGGCCTCTCACCTCTCGTCGATCGTGGGGCCTTTTATCCTGGCCGACCTCCCAGTTGCCATGTGGTTCCCCGCCGAGCTCCCCGACCCGACGGACCCGCTGCTGCGGCTCGCATCGGTGCTCATGGTCGACACACGCCTAGTAGGGCCCGGGCTGGTCGACATCGGCCACGCTTACCGGACGCTGCTCGAGCTGGCCAACCACCAGCCGGTCGTCGACCTGTCGTGGGTGCGCCTGCAACCCTGGCGCGACCTGCTTGCCGGCCTGTTCGAACCGGAGCACAGCCGGCATTTTCTCCAGGGCGTCCGCCTCGCGGCCGTGCAGGGTAAGCCCGGCCCCCGCCACATGCTCGGCGGATGGCTCATGGCGCAGCTCGACCTGCGCGCCCGCGAACTCGTGCTTACCGACTCCAAGCATGTCGACATAACCCTCGAGGCCTCTTATAACGGCGAAGAGGGCAGGTTCCAGGTGAGCCGCGACGGGGGGCCCGGGCTGTTTGGGCGAAGGCTTCCCTGTCTGGTGGCATGGCGCACGGCCAGGCCATGCCGTTGCCCGACGACTCCCTCACCTCGGCACTGTCCTCAGCGATAGCCAACCTCCGGGCCGACCGGGTATGGGAACGCGCTTTGGCTGCCGCCGCAGCCCTCGCGTCCTAGGCGTTAGGGTCTAGGCCGTGAACGGAGAGCTTGTTGTAACCGATGACCTCCCCGGTGCCTTCGCCAGTGAGGTGATCTCAGCCTTCGCAGACCGCCCGGGCGAGGAGTTCGACATCGCGCTTTCGGGCGGCGCGACAGCACGAGCCTGCTACGAACGTCTCGCGCTCGACGGCGCGCAGGAGATCGACTGGCTGGTCGTCAACTTCTACTGGAGCGACGAACGCTGCGTCCCGCCCGACGACCCTGACTCGAACGAACTGCTCGTGCGCCAGGCCCTGTTGGAAAGGGTTGGCGCAGCCAACGCCGTCTACCCCATGCGCTGCGACGAGGGCCTTGACGCCTACCAACTGCGCATTGGCGAGATCGGCCAGCTCGACCTCGTCCATCTCGGGATGGGGGCGGACGGGCACACGGCCAGCCTTTTCCCGGGGTCAGCCGCAGTTGACGCCGACCCCGGCCAGCTGGTCACCTTCAGCGAGGACCCGAACGGCGTCAACAACCACCCTCGGATGACCTTCACGTACTCCGCCATAGCCAGGGCGAGGCTTGTTATTTTCACGGTCGCCGGCGAGGCCAAGCGGCCCGCAATGGAGGCACTTGTCGCCGGCAAGGACATCCCGGCAGCGCGCGTCCGGGCGGGCCGCATCCTGTGGCTCGTCGACCAGGACGCTGCTCCCCGGAACCTGTGACTTCCCCCGGGCCCGTGGCAGAGCCCTCCTCCCCTCCCCCTCCTCCCCTCCCCTCCTCGCACCAGGGACACGGCCGGACAGCCAGCACGGGCGACGCGGAACTGGACACCCGCCTCGAGTCCCTGCTCGACGAGCTCGCGGTAACCGCCAACCGCGACCAGATCCGCGAGCTGTTCATTTCTGTGGTCGGGCTCGCCCAGGGCCACCCCGACCGCCTCGACCTCAAGATCGCAAGCGCGGCCCTGCGCGAGATGCGGGAGGGTTTCGAGGTCTTCGCGCCGTACAGGAACGTCCGCAAGATCACCATGTTCGGCTCCGCCCGGACCCTGCCAACCGACCCGCTGTACGCCCAGGCACGCGACCTCGCGTCGCTGTTGTCGTCGATGGGCTGGTCGACCGTCACGGGCGCCGGGCCGGGGATCATGGCGGCTGGGCTCGAGGGCGCCGGGCCGGAGCATGCGTTCGGGATCAATATCCGGCTCCCCTTCGAGCAGGAGGCGAACCAGTTCATCTCCTCAGACCCGAAGTTGGTCTCGATGAAGTACTTCTTCACGCGCAAGTTGCTGCTCGTGAAGGAGTCCGACGGCTACGCGGTGCTCCCCGGCGGCTACGGCACCCTCGACGAGGCCTTCGAGCTGCTCACCCTTCTCCAGACCGGCAAGGCGGAACCCTCCCCGGTCGTGCTGCTGGAAGTGCCCGGAGGGAGTTACTGGCGGGCATGGGAGCATTTTGTGATCCAGGAGGTCGAAGCCCGGGGCCTCATCTCGCCGGGGGACGCGAGCCTTTACCTGATCACCGACGATGTCGCCGAAGCGGCCGCCGAGATCCTCGGCTTCTACCGCAACTATCACTCGCTCCGATGGGTCGGCGACCGCCTCGTAATCCGCTTGCTCGCTCAGCCGACGCCTGGCGAGATGGCCGCCCTGTCCGAGGAGTTCGGCCACATTTTCCTGCGGGGGGCCATCGAGATCCTGCCCGGCCCGCTCCCCAGCGAGGTTCGCGAGGACGACCAGGTCCACCTACCGCGGATCGCGCTCCGCTTCGACCGTACGTCCTACAGCCACCTCCGGCAACTGATCGACGCCCTGAACGCCCTCCCAAGCGCTCCTCCGCCGCCCGCTGGGCTACCGGTCCCGCCGCGCCACCTAATCCGCGAGCGCTGAGCCACCCTCGTCGCACTGGCCGGCCGTAGCGCCGGTGGGCTCTGCGGCGAGCTCGTTGCAAGGCGAGCATGTCCGGAGCTCTTCCTCGGCGACTGCTGCCAACACCTTTTCGCAAACCTCCGCCAGGGTGTCCAGCTGTTCTGCGGCCAGCAGGTCGATAAACAGGCGCCTTACCGCCTCCAGGTGGCCAGGGGCGGCCGCGCTGATCTCGTCCCGGCCATGCGCGCTCACGCCGACCACTGCTCCACGCAGGTCGGAGGCACATTTAATTTTCTCGACCAACCCGCGGTCGGCCATACGGGTCACCTGGTGGGAGAGCCGGCTCTTCTCCCAGCCCAAAAGGTGGCCGAGCTCGAACAGCCGCATCCGGCCCTCTGGCTGGGCGGTTAGGGCAACAAGGACCATGTAGTCCTGGTAGCTGAGCTCGGAGCGGGCGGCGAGGTCCCTGGCCAGCTGCGCGTTGAGGCGCATCTGCATGAGCTGCAGCGAGCGCCAGGCACGCTCTTCCCTCTCGTCGAGCCATTTCACTTCGCTCATTACTTTCACCGTACCGGAATAGTGGATATATCCCCTATGTTGTGAAGTAGGTGACAGGTACACCACTTACCCAAGGAGATCGCTCGAAATGACCGACACAACTTCTGTAGCCCAAGAGACTCTAACTGGCGACTACACCCTCGACCTTGCCCATACGCGTATCGGCTTCTCAGCCCGACATGCCATGGTGACAAAGGTGCGCGGGCAGTTCAATGAGTTCAACGGCTCTGCTTTCCTCGACGCCGAGAACCCGGCTAACTCGAAGGTCGAGATCACCATCAAGGCCGCCAGCATCGACACCCGCAACGCCGACCGCGATGCCCACCTTCGCAGCAACGACTTCTTCGCGATGGACGAGTACCCCGAAATAACCTTCCGCTCCACCCGTGTCGAAGCGGTAGGCGAAAACAAGTTCGATGTCACGGGCGACCTCACAATCCGCGGCACCACCAAGCCCGTAACCATCAATTTCGAGCTCAACGGGAGCGTCGTCGACCCCTGGGGCGGTTTCCGTGTCGGGTTCGAAGGCCAGGCCACCATCAACCGCAAGGACTGGGGCGTGAGCTTTAACGCCGCCCTCGAGGCTGGCGGCGTCATGGTGAGCGAGAAGGTCAACCTCGAGTTCGAGGTCGAAGCCGTCAAGGTCAAGGCGGAGGCCTAATAGGGCCATACCCGGCCCGGTGGGTACCGGCCGCCTACGCGGCCCTAATCGGGACCGTCGTCGGCGGTCCCGCCGCCGAGAAGGGCCGCGGCTTTCAGGACAGCGCGCCGGGCACGAGCGAGGCGGCGCTCCTGGGCCGCGGCCTCGGCGTCGTCCTGGCGCACCGCCTCCTTGAGCTTGGCGAGCCCGATATCGGCAATCTCCTCGGCTATATCGTCGAGCCTCGAGCGCAAATCCTCCAGCTGGTCGTCACCCATGGCGACCAGTCTGCTTCGGGTGCCCCCTTCAGCTCAATAATTGACCCAGGCCATGTCCCAGTAGTCAAGCGACGGCAGGGTGAACGTGACGTACTTTCCTCTCCCGTCGGTGCCGGTTGTGAACGAAAGGCTTCGCGCCGCACCGCCGTTCAGGTCCGGAGATGCGACATAGACGCTCACCGGCGCCACGCTCGAGGTGTAGTAGTACTTCACGGCCACATTGCTCTGCACGGTCGGGGCCGGCTGGTTGGCGCTCGTGTCCATCCAATCGTCGCTCGTCAGGTCCAACATGTTGATGAACTGCAAAACATCAGTACCTGAAGTCGAGCTGGCGAAGGTCCACACCGTCCCGGCGAGCCCGTTGGTGCTCGCCGTTGGCCCCCCCGGTAGGTCGATCACGTTGGAGTTCGGGGTCTCACCGTTGCGGAGAAGATCCTCGTAGGCCGTCAGGAAGTTGTAGTAGTTCACCATCGCCTGCTGGAGCGGCGCCGGCATGTACAGGCCGTCGTACACGTAGTCCGGTTCGGCCAGCATGTGGTCGACGTCACCGAGCTCGATGTGGTCACCCCCCGAAGCGAAGATAGCGGCATCTTCGTAAAGTACGCCTGGGGCACTGAAGAACGCCGGGTTCGTGGAACTGTGGTCGTCGCCGTAAGCCTGGTCCGGGTACGCGGCGAGCACCGTCGACTTCTCGTTGTCGCTCCAGGAGTTGTTGTCGTCGATCGTCGTTTGTAGGTCGGCATAGGTGCTTTGACCGTTCGCCGGCCAACATTCCGTATATAGGAACTCGAGGTCGGGGTTCATGGCCACCTGCTGCTGGCCGTACTGGCCGACGGCATTGAATACGATTTCGCCGCCGATAGTGCTGGAAGCGTTCGTCAGGAAGCTGTTGAACTCGTTCGAGAGGGTGACCGGGGTGCCGCTGCAGGTGTACGTCGTGCCCTGGTCGCCCAACTGGTCAGCTTGCCAACCGTCGAAATTGTAAACGTCGTTGACAGCCTTTTCCTGGCGAAAAATGTACTTCTGCCAGAAGGTGTTCCCGGGGTCGAAGACGTACAGGTTGCTCGTCTCCAGGTCGGTGAGCGGGAAATCGACCTGGTCAGTGCAATTTTTCTTCCGCCACAGGCCCCAGCGGGGGCTGACCCCACTGCCGTCCGACCCGTAACCTTCCCAAGCACCGTAGATGAGGTTGTAGTCCATTGCGACCGCCGAGCTCGCGTGAACGTCGCTGATAAGGGTCTTGACCGAGCGCTCGTAATTGGGATCTTCGTCGATGTTCATCCAGGTGGAGGCGGGGTGCGAGACGGTCCCGGCCAAGGGCACATGCTGCTCCCACTCCCAGTCGTAAAACTGGGCACCGTCGAGGTGGTAGAGGTTCAGCCGGTTGGCGATCAACGTCTGCTCGTAGTTGTCCCCGAAGTTCGTCACGAACCCGTAGCGGGGGAACTTCGCCCAGTTCTGCGAGACGTCAACTGCCGTGTAAGCGGTATCCAAAACGTGCCCATTGACATCGGTGAGCGTCGCCTCGACGAGGTAGCCCTGGTAGTCGGTCCCGGGCGGCGCCCATGGCAACTGGTAGTCCTCTAATTGCCCCGCAGCGAGCGAAACTGCTGTCGTCTCGTCCGGTCCGGCTGCCACCCCGTCATGGGTGAAGGCCAAGCTGAGCGTCTCGTTCTCCTCGGGTACAGCCTGCGGGTTGACGATGTCTGCGTTGATGGTGACGACGGTGCCCGGGGAATACCGCGATGCGTTCGTCGTGAGGCTCTCGATCTCGTTGCCGAGCGTGCTGCCGTACTGCCAGGCTCGACCCGGGCGAGCGATCGTGTAACGGAGCCCCATGACGTCGTCGTGCTGCCAGGTGCCTGAACTGTCATGGGCGATCTCGACGTCCGTATACGACCAATCGCCCACAGCGGCACGGGAACTGGCCATGTCGGCCAGCGGTATTTCCATCTCTACGCGGCCCGTGGCCGTGTCCCACTCGGGAGCCTGCGTGCTCAAGTCCTTGTCCAACGTCCACCCCCCGCTCGAGTTGGCGGTGAACATCGAGAACACCTTGCTGTCGCTCCAGCGCGCGAACAGGTAGTTCATGGGATGGTCGAGCTTCCCCCCGTAATACCCGGTCCGCGTACTGTTGAGCGAGCCCGAGTGGTCGAAGTCCTGGGCATATACCAGGACCGCCAGTTCCGGCGACGCGTCGTACGCCGGCAAGGTCCCGAGTGCGTTGTCTACTCGCAAGTAAAGCTCGGTCCGGTCGTTGGCTGCGTAGACCCGTTCGATGCTTGTCATCTGCGAGCCGGGTGCGCTGCCCGCCGTGGCGCTGGCCGGGTTCGCGTCGTAGAAGGGGATGGCCCGCCACTGCGGCCAATCGTTTGACGGCGCCGTTGTTTCATTGATTGTTGCGTATGCGCTCGCATCGGCGTTAGACGGGTAGACGCGCTCGTCGTACTGGCCCGTGTAGGCGAGCGCAGTCATGACGAAGCTGGCCGCCGTTGCCGGAGCGCTCATCGTGCTCACAACGGGCTGGCCGCTCTGCCATGAGACCGCTTGGCCTGGAGGCATGTACCCCACCCCTGAGACGCCGGCGTACCACTGCAGCCGGCTGAACGCGGCGTCCAGGTCCCCGGTGTACACCTCATAGAGCGCCACCAGCATCGTCATGTTCGGCCAGACCGGCTCCGCCGATCCGGCCTCGTTGCCGGCAGGGCTGAAGATGCTCGTGTAGTAATCATGGTCGCCGCTATACCTTGCGATGCCCCAGGTGTCGTGGGTCAACGCCTGCTCGACGACCGAGATCTGGCTGGCGGCCTGCTCCGAAGCTGCGTCGACGTCACCTAGCGCTATGAGCTCGTCGCCAGAGGAATCGATCGTCACGTCGGGCGAGCCCGACGAGGTGACACCTTCGTCGTAATAACCCGTCGTGTCGTTGAGCTCGCCCGCCATACCGGCGCTGTAAGACCGTTGCACGGCCGAAAGCACCGTGCTGGCGGCGCTGTCCCAAGCGTCGGCGTCCCTCGGGTTGCCCTCGATCAGTGCCAGGTGGGCGGCAGCGCGCAGGCCGGCGATGTAGAAGGCCTCCGTAAAGGTGTTGTACTGAAAAGTCTGTTCCCATATGCTGTTGTCTTCAGGCCCGAGGCCGTTGCTCCCGACGTTGTCGTCGATGAAAGTGGCGGCCCGTTCAGCAGCCCGCCACACCCCGCTGAGGAAGATCGCGTTGCCGCAGAGCTGGTAATCGCGGTACACACCGACCAGGAACTCCCCGACGCTGTCGTACTCGGGTTGGACCGACGCGACGTTGGCACCTGTCCAGAGGTTATAGGTAGTCTCCCAGGTGCCGTCCGGCAACTGTTTGCTCGCCATCCATTTCCAGTAATGCTGAGCCTCGGTGCAGTGGCCCGATGCGTCCAGCGCCATGGCATCGAACGCCGAGTCCCGCACCCAAGCTTTGTACCCAAAGGCCCCCGGGTTGGTGGACCCAGGGAACAGCCCGCTCCTGGGGTTCTGGGAGTTCTTGATGACGACGAGGTTGCGCAGGTACGCGGTATTGACACCGGTGTCGCTCGTCGAAATTGTCTTGCCGCCGTTGAGCCATTTCGTATAGTCGGCAGCGGTCGTGGTGTACCAGTACGGGCCGGTTTCGCCGCTCGCGGTGCGCGCGTCCGCTCTCGCAGCCGACAACGTCGACGCGATCCCCATATAGAAATAAAGGGTTTGCGTCGAGCCCGGGGCGATGGTCACCTCGTCCTGGAAGCCGAGGTCTACATCGGGGGCGGAAAGCGAGCCATTGTCCTTCAGGGCGCCTCGGGCGTCGAACTGGCACCAGGGGCTGGCCGTCGGGCCGCTCGCTTTGGTCGCGCGCGCCGCACAGTCGGCGTCGTCGCCCACCTGGTATGAAGACGGCTTTTGCAGTGCGCCCAAGAACACGACGTACTGGCCGGAAGCGGTCATGTTCGCAAATAGCGTGTGGTCGCGCGACGAGTAAAAACCAACGACGTTGTCGCCGTTACCGGTATTGTCGGCACGCACCTGGTCGAGCACATCCCAGTCGTAGGACTTCGTCGTGGACACATTTGTGAGCGTGTACCGAGTCACCAGGAACGGTTCGTGAGGGACGAACACGAAGTCCCGGCTCATTTCTATCGGTACCGGCGAGCCGTCGTAGGTGCCATAGTTGCCGTTCAGCACACCGTCCTGGTCCAGGTAGCCGCTCGTGGCGAACTCTTGGGGCTCGTCGTATTTCATACCGTCGGTCGCGTCGATGTAGAAGCCCGTGTAGTCCTTGACCTGGTTCACGCTCCAATTGCCCGAATAATGCAGTTGCGAGATGCGCGGCCCATAGGTCGCCTTGTCTTGCCGGTTGAGCGACGGCGCCATCCAGATGGCCTGGATGTTGTCCCAGTTCGATAGGTAGATGCTGGCGGCTGAGGTCGTCGACGGGAGCGTGTCACTGCTCGAGGTGTCACTGCTCGAGGTTTTACTGGGTGGTGCGCCAATAGTTGGTGCGCCCCTCGTCGATGCGAGCGCAGCCTGCAAGTCGCTCGCCAGCCGGCCCGACGCCTGCCCGCTCGTGTTGGTGGCCATGGTCCCGATTACAAGGGCTGCCACCACAAGTACGCCGGCGCGGCCCCAGGACCATCCTTGCCTGCGTGACACGGTGCTCACCGTCCGCCCTCCTGCCGTCGCCGGACTTCATCCAGTGAGTGGATAAACTCCTCTTATAATCCTAAGCCCGACGTCAACGGGGTGGCAAGGGACCCGCCAGCCACTTTCTACTTTCGGTCGTGGGCACTAGTGTCAACGTGTGGAGAACCTCGCGCTCGCCGGTTACCTCGAACGTTCCAAGGACCGCATCCTGGCGACGTTGTGTGATTGGCTTCGGATCCCTTCAATTTCCGCGGACCCGGCCCACGCCGGTGACGTCGCCAACTCTGCGGAGTTCTGCGCCTGGCTGCTGAGGGAGGCCGGGCTCCACGAGGTGGAGGTCATCGCAGCAAACTCTGCTGCGACGGACGGCGCCGGCTCGGCCCCGGCGGTTTATGGTGAGTGGCTGGGGGCAGGCCCGGGGGCGCCCACAGTGCTCATATACGGCCACCACGACGTCCAGCCCGTCGACCCGCTCGACGAGTGGACCTCCCCTCCTTTCGAACCCGTCGTCGTAGATGGCCAGCTCTTGGCGCGAGGCTCCTCCGACGACAAGGGCCAGGTCCTCATGCAGACCGAGGCGGTGCGCGGCTTGCTCAGCGAGATGGGGGCGTTGCCCGTCAACTTGAAGTTCTTGATCGAGGGCGAAGAGGAGTTCGGCAGCCCCCACTTTGAGGACCTGCTCGAGCACGAGCGCGAGCGGCTGGCCAGCGACGTGATCGTGGTTTCGGACACGACAATGGTTGCCTCCGATATCCCTTCGACCACGCTCAGCATGCGTGGGCTCGTCGCATTCGACGTGGCCCTGCGCACTGCAAAGTCCGACCTGCACAGCGGGCTGTGGGGAGGGACCGTGCCGAACGCCGCCGTGGTGGCCGCACAGCTGGTGACGAGCCTCCACGACGGGCTCGGCCGCGTCACGTTCCCCGGTTTCTATGACCGGGTCAAAGAACTTAGCGAGGAGGAGACCCGCTCGCTCGGTTCGGTACCTTTCGACGAGGCGGAGTTCCGCGGCCAGGCTGGCGTTACTTACCTCGAGGGCGAGGCGGGCCGCACCCCGTACGAACGCACAGGTACCCGCCCGACCGCAGAGGTCACCGGTTTCCACTCGGGCTATGGCGGCCCGGGTATGAAAACAATCGTTCCAGCAACGGCCAATCTCAAGGTTGCAATTCGCCTCGTCCCAGACCAAGACCCCGCAGAAATCGCGACGTCGTTCCGCACCTGGCTCGGCTCACATATCCCTGACGGGGTCGAGGCAACAGTTAGCGCGTGTGGGGCCGTGGCGCCCCTTCTCACGCCGTTCGATCATCCGGCGGTCCAGACCGTCTGCAGGGCGATGGAGCGGGTGTGGGGTAAGAAGCCGCTATTTACCAGGAGCGGGGGCAGCGGGCCCGAAGAGGCGCTCGGCAGAGTGCTCGGAGCCCCGGTAACCTTTCTTGGCGTTGCGCTTCCCGGCGATAATTTCCACGCACCCAACGAACGCCTGGAGCTCGACCAACTGTGGCGGGGCGTGTTGGCGGCCGGCGAGCTTCTCCTCGACCTCGGCACAATGAAGGTCGGCCAATGAGCCGGCACGGGCGCGCCAAAGACCAAGACAAACACACCAAGAACGGACCGGGCAAGGTCCCCGAAATGAACGGCTCCAGGGGTGCCAGCCGAGCCAATGGCGCCACCGCGAATGCGCACGGCGCGAATGGCGCCACCGGCGCGAATGGCGCCAAGCGTTGGCGCCTCAGCCCGGCCGACGCTCACGAATGGGTGAGCTTCGAGGACCCGACCGAGGCGCGCACATGGCGTTTCGACGTAACGTTCCTCCTCTCACATTGGGAATGTATTTACGGCAAAGGATGCCAGGGCGTACTGACCGCGCCGGCTCCTGAACTTGTGCAGGGCTGCTGCTCCTACGGCGCGCATATGACCGGCGACGATGATGTCGCCCGCGTGAAAGCGGCGGCAAAGACATTGACGAACGACCAGTGGCAGTTTGCAGAACAGGGACGTCGTGGAGGCGTTGCACGGCGCGGCAGCGCGGGCGTCAGCGTCACGAGGTTGGTGGAAGACGCTTGCATTTTCCTCAATCGACCAGGGTTCCCAGGCGGCCCTGGTTGCGCTCTGCACCGAGCCGCCCTCGAGCGCGGTGAGAAGCCCATGGATCTCAAGCCTGATGTGTGCTGGCAATTGCCGCTGCGGCGCGAGGACACGGTCCATCCAGACGCCTCTGTGACCTCGGTGGTCGGTGAATGGGACAGGGTTCACTGGGGCCCGGGGGGCGAGGAGTTTGCGTGGTGGTGCACGGAAGCGCCTGAGGCTTTCCGTGGCGGGACGCCGGTGTGGCGGCAGATGCGCGATGAGCTCTGCGCCATGGTGGGGCCAGCCGTTTTCGCACTGCTGGCGCCGTACCTGGAGGTCCGGGAGGCGTCCGGCGCCCTCCTCCCCCACCCAACGGTGCGCCAACGGGGGTAAAATCAAGGTAATGAGCCGCAAGGAGCACTGGAGGACCCAGCCTGACGAGCACGACTACCCTGCAGCTCAAGATTATCTGACTCTTGTCATGTCGCCCGCAGCGGCTACCGGCCTAGTCGAGGCGCTAAAAAAAGCCCCCCTGTTCCACAGGGCAGCGAAAGACCTGCTCCGCGCAAGCGGTTTATCCCTGCTTCCCGAGAACAATTTCCACGTGGTCAAGGACCTCGCAAAGGTCAAAAAAGGCCAACTGCTGTCGCCGGTCCTGCTCGTTGCCGGCGACGCCTCCCGCGGGGCTCACCTTACGATCGCCGACGGTTACCACCGGATTTCCGCGAGCTGGTACCTGAACGAGGACGAGCCTATCCCCTGTCGCTTGGTCGACCTTCCCTAGGGCACGCCTGGCCCGACGACGTTTCTTCGCTGCGCGGTGAAAGAATTCGGCAATGGCATTTAACCGGTTAGCCTTCGAGTTCCCCCGCTTGGCTGCCGAGCTCGAGCGGCTCCCGGGCGACGACCTACAAACCACCGTGGGGCGGATCGTCGAGTCGGCGCTGACCGCAACTGGCGTACAAGTCACCGACAGGAGCCCGGCCGCTGTGAACACGCTCGTTTGGTCGCTTGACGACGTTGCCTGGGCGCTCCAGGAGGCAGTGGACAAAGGCACTGCTACTCAGCTCGACTACGTCAGGGCATTCCGCAGGGCGAGGGCCGCGAACGGGCTGCTCGACCTGCTCGAGAACCGCTTTGACTCTGCCGTGTACGAATCCTCTCAGGCGCTAAGCGCAAACGAAGACGCAGTGCTGCAGTTGTTAGACCAACCCACATAGCGGCGGCGCTCCGGTCGGATTGAACCGGGACTAGAAACGGACCGGGTCGATGTCGATCCGAACCCGCTCGCTGGGCCGGCCGACAGCTGCTAGAGCGTCCGCGAGGTTGGCATGGTCGGAGGCTCGCACGACCCAACGGTCCTCTCCCACCTCGCTCAGCTCGACCCGCTCCGCCGCTGTTTGGCCGTGCCTTGTCACCTTGGCAACATCCAATTTCTCCAGCGCGTCGGCCAGCTCGCGGGCACCCGGGCCGGACAGCACTGCCAAAGCGGCGAACGGGGGGAGCCGGAGCGCTTTTCGCACGGCCTCCTCGGAGGCCGCAAGCCGGCCCGGGTCTGCCAACAGGGCCGCCTCGATCACAGGGTGGCCGGGAACCCTGGTCTGAACGAGCACCTTGCCGTCTCGTTGCCGACCGCCGACCAGGCGCGAGGCTCGTGCGAGAAGAGCCAGCGCCTCCTCCCCGGCGCGGTACCGGGGAGCGAGCAACTCCTGGTCGAAGTCCAAGAACGCGACGGCTCCCACTCCCCCACCCTTTCTCAGCTCGCCCTCCCGGTACAGGACAGCCTCTGTGCCGACGACCACCGGCGTCGCCGGGAGAGGTCCCGAACCCGCAGACACCTCCCCGACCGGGCGACCAGCGAGCGCCTCGAGCTGTTCTCTTGCCCGGCTGACCCCGACCCTCAGCAGCCGCAACACGCTCGAGCCGCAGGAGGCGCATACCATCGGTCGTGACGTGCCGCAACGGCGGCAGACCATGCCCTCGCCGACAACGGCCACCGCCGCCCCGCACTGCTCGCACGCAGCCAGCTCCCCGCAGGCGTCGCAGGCCGACAACTGGGCACGGCCCTTCCGGTTCAGCACGCATACCACGCGATAATCGCTGCGCAGCACGGAGACAAGGCCCGCCGAGTAGAGCCCGGCGCGGGGGTCCTCGCGCCGGCAGTCGACCACATCGAGGGCGGCCCAACCCGACCGCTCGGCAGACACGCTCGCCACGTGCACCCGCTTCGCTGCGGCCAGTAATTCCACCGTCGGGCAAGGGGTAACCCAGAGGCAGGGTATTGCGGCGAGACGGGCGCGTTCGGCGGCCACCGACGGCGCGTCCCAGGTCGGTGCCGCCCCTTGGACCAGGCCCTCGTCGTGCGCGTCCAGGACAACAACCGAGGCGGCTCCTGGGCACGGTCCCCAGGCAGCCGCCCGTGTGCCGATCACCACGTCTGCGCCAGCACGGGCCTGCGCCCACTGCTCCGGCAGCAGAGCGACTCGAACTCCTCGGCTTCGCAGCGCCGCACACCCGGCTTCTGCTCTCGCGGTGGTTGGAGCGATTACGAGCACAGGACCGTGCTCCACCGCCGCCATCACGACCTCGGTGGCGCTATAGACCGGCGGCAATCGCAACAGATGGGCCCCGGGGCTCCAAGCCTCCTCGACCAGCGAGCGGACCGACCCCGCCCCAGTCCCTGCCAGCGGACGGCTCGTGGCCGGCGGAGGCAGAACCCGCACAGCGCTTTCCGGCGAGGAAGTAAAAAGCAAGGAGCGGCGCCGGCTCGCCCAACGCCAGGCGGCCCATTCAGCCAGCTCGAACAGCTCCGGCTCGGGGCCCCAACCCGTCACCTTCGCAATAGGCCGCAGTGCCAAGCCTTCGAGCGGCTGCACCGGGTAGGCGACCACCCATCCGCGGACGGCGCGACCCTGCAGCGGCACGCGCACGACAAATCCGGGCCGAAGTTCGGCGGCAAACTTGACGGGGACCTCGTAGTCCAGTTCTCGCTCGAAGCCGGCGACGTCGGGCAGCACCCGTGCGACGAGGGTGGCGCCGACCAGCTGAGGCAGGGCCCCAAAGACCAACTAAAGGCCCACTGCCTGTTTGAACTCGGCCAGCCGGCTGGTCACCTCCCAGGTGAGCTCCTTGTCCGAGCGACCGAAATGCCCATAAGTGGCCGTGCGCCGGTATATCGGGCGGCGCAGGTCGAGATCCCGGATGATCGCTGCCGGGCGGAGGTCGAAAACCTCGTCCACGGCCTTGACAACCTTGGCGGGGGCGACCTTTTCCGTCCCGAACAGCTCGACCATGAGCGACACCGGACGGGCTACCCCGATCGCATATGCGATCTGTACCTCGCAGCGCTTCGCCGCTCCCGAGGCGACGACGTGCTTGGCGACCCAGCGCGCGGCGTACGCGCCGGAGCGGTCGACTTTGGAAGGATCCTTACCCGAAAAAGCCCCGCCGCCGTGCCGGGCCGACCCGCCATAAGTATCGACGATTATTTTCCTCCCGGTCAGGCCGGTATCGGCGCTGGGCCCACCGCGTTCGAAGCGGCCAGTCGGGTTGGCAAGGACCTCGTAGGCGTCGTCGGCATATTGGGCCGGCACGATCGGTGCGATGACGTGGTCGCGCAGATCGGGCTTCAGTAAAGTCTCGAGGTCCACGGTCGGCCGGTGCTGGGTAGACACCAGCACAGTTTTCAGCCGAACAGGCCGCCCGTCTTCGTACTCGAACGTGACCTGGGTCTTCCCATCCGGTCGCAGGTACGGAAGGACGCCGACCTTTCGCACCTGGGCGAGGCGTTGGGCGAGCCGGTGCGCCAACCAGATCGGCACCGGCATCAGGTCGTCGGTCTCGTCGCACGCATAGCCGAACATCATCCCCTGGTCGCCGGCACCCTGGCTGAAAAGGGCATCCTCTCCGCTCGTGCCCTGGCGGACCTCGTAAGCGTTATCTACACCCATGGCGATGTCCGCGGACTGCTGGCCGATCGAGACCGCCACGCCGCAGGTCAGCCCGTCGAAGCCCATTTCCGAGCTGGTATAACCGATCCCCGAGATCACCTCGCGGACTATCTGAGGGATCTCGACATAAGCACTCGTGGTTATTTCGCCGGCGACAACGACCAAACCGGTCGTGAGGAGGGTCTCGCAGGCGACGCGTGCGAGCGGGTCCTGGGCCAATATGGCGTCGAGGATGGCGTCGGAAATCTGGTCGGCCATCTTGTCCGGATGGCCCTCCGTAACCGATTCCGACGTAAAGTCCCAGCGTGTCATCCTGGCGGCCCCTTCCTGTGAGACAGCGTGCCGTTAGTGCCTAACAAATCGCCGATCGCGTCCACCAGCTTGGCCGCGACCGCTCGCTTGTCCGCCAAACCGAGCTCGGAGCTCGACCCGACGGACACGATAACAGCGTCGCTGCTGTCCTGGCCGAACCCGGAGCGCGCCCGGTCCGTAACGTCGTTCGCGACGATCAGGTCGACCCCTTTGGAAATAAGCTTGTGCTTGCCGAGCTCGGCAAGCTCCGCGCCGGTGGCTGTCTCGGCGGCGAAACCGACGAGGACCTGGCCAAGCCGGCGGCGAGCGCTCAGCTCGGCCAGGATGTCAAGGGTCGGCACCAGCTCGATCGCCAACGGCTCCGGGGACTTCTTCAGCTTTCTGTGCGCCACAACCGCCGGCCGGTAATCCGCCACAGCCGCAGCCATCACGACCACGTCAGCATGAACAGCTGCTTCGAGGACTGCTCCTGCCATTTCCGCTGCCGTTTCGACCTCCAGGACGTCGACGTCCACCGGAGCGGCCAGGTCGCTCGAGGTCACCAGGGTCACCTGCGCGCCCCGTGCCCTCAGCTCCGATGCGATCGCATAGCCCTGCTTGCCCGAGCTGCGGTTCCCGATGTAGCGCACCGGGTCGAGCGGCTCACGGGTCCCTCCGGCGCTGACCACGGCCCGCACCCCGCTGAACTGGCCCCCCTGCGCAGTGCCGGCCAGGATCGTTGCGAGCGTGCCCAGAATCTCTTCGGGCTCCCTCAGGCGGCCCAAGCCGAAGTCCCCGCCCGCCAAGCGGCCTTCGGCCGGGTCGAGCACGTGCACGCCCCGCCGGCGCAGCGTCGCGATGTTGTCCTGCACCGCAGGGTTTTCCCACATCTCGGTGTGCATGGCCGGGCACACCAGGACCGGGGCGCGGGTGGCAAGCAGGGTAGCGCTCAGCAGGTCAGACGAAATACCGGCCGCGTAAACGCCGATCAGGCGGGCGGTGGCCGGCGCCACAACGATCGCATCAGCGTTCCGCCCGAGCCGGACGTGCGGGACTGCGTCCCCATCCGGGCCCCCAGCGGCGCCGGGCCCAGCGGCGGGACCATCGCTGAAGAGGGAAACCCGGGCGGGCTCGGACGCAAGGGCACTAAAGGTGAGGGCGCCAACAAAACGTGTCGCTGACTGCGTAAGGACGGGGCTCACGAGAGCCCCCGCATCGCTGAGGCGCCGGCACACCTCCACCGCCTTATAGGCGGCGATACCCCCGCACACCCCGAGGACGACCCGTTTGCCCGAAAGTGGCTGTGGCGAACCCGAAAGTGACGACGTGGCCGTGCCCATCGTTCGCAGGCTAGCCCGCCGAGCAGCTCAGACGGCTGACCGGAGGCCAATCACACCCTGACCGAATGCCGATCAGACGGCGGGTACTTCCTCCACGACCTCTTCGCCCTCGGGGGCGTCCGGGTCAATGATGCGATGGTAAGTGATCTTGCCGGCCGCCACCTCGTCCAGGGCGATGGACAGAGGCTTCCGTGAGATCGAGGTGACCTGCGGGGGGACGATGGACCCCAGGCCCTCGCCGAGCTGGTTGAAATAGGAGTTGACCTCTCGGCCACGCTTGGCGGCGAGGCTGACGAGGGTGTACTTGGAGTCGACCCTGTCGAGCAATGCCTCGATCGGCGGGTCCATCATCGTCGGCCTTCGTTCAGCCATTCAGCCCAGCTCCTATCGGGTCAGCCAGATATCGGGTCATTTGCACGCTTGAAATCACCGGGCTACCTGGCGGCAGATGTCGATTATACCTGCGAGTTCTGCTGCAGCCCGCTCTACGTCATCGTTCACTACGACGTGTTCGGCCATGGCACGCCCGAGGCGCTCCTCTTCGGCGCCCACCAGCAGGCGTTTTTCGATACTGGCCTCGTCGTCGCCGCGCCGGCGCAACCGCTGCGCCTGTACCTCGACCGACGGTACCGAAATGAAAACGAGCACGGCGGCCGGGTACCTGCGCTTCACCTGCGAGGCCCCGTCCAGGTCTATCTCCAACACGACGTCACTGCCGTCGGGTGGTTCCATCGTCGGGGTGCCGTACAACTGGCCGTTGGCCGCGAACTCGGTCCACTCGACGAAGCCCCCGGCGCTCACGCGGGCCATGAACTCATCGCGGGTGGCGAAAACATAGGCGCTTTCGGGCTCAGAGGGCCGCCGCGGCCTGGTCGTCCATGACCGCGACAACCACAGGCCGTCACGGATCTTGAGGAGCCGATCGACAAGCGTTCCCTTTCCCACCCCGCCAGCTCCGAAGATGACGAAAATGAGAGGGTTTCGCGGCTCACCCGCTCCCTCCCCATCAGCCGGGACGGTCTTGGTCAACGGGACACCCGGCTCCCAGCGGTCCAAGACAAGATCGCGGTGGAAAGCGGCCCGCGAACGGGCGCGCGACCACCCCGGCCGGGTCTTAGCTCAGCTTTTCGAGCAACTTGCGGCGCTGCTGTTCCCCCAGGCCCTGAACTCGCCTGGTGTCACTGATGCCAACCTCGTCCATGACACGGCGAGCTTTGACCTTCCCAAGCCCGGGAAGGCTCTCGAGGACGGCAAGCACCTTCATCTTGCCGATCACTTCGTTGTTCTGACCTTGATCGAGAAGCTCCTTCAAGGAAACAGAGCCCATCTTGAGGCGGTCCTTGAGCTCAGCTCGTTGCTTACGAGCGGCAGCGGCCTTCTCCAGGGCGGCCTGGCGTTGTTCTGCGGAAAGAGTGGGCGGCAAAGGCATGGTGCGCACCCTAGCGCGTTGCAACGCGAGGTTGTGAAATCCTGGCCCCAAAACTTCACCGAGGCCCCCTTGAGACCCCTTTGGGCAGCTCTCGGGGCACCGTTTAGGCTCTCGCGGGCCTCACCGGGCCCGTTTGGGACCGGTGAGAGCACCCCTTTGAGAGCTGGGCGAGCTAGACGCTTGCCGCGGCGGCGGCGAGCTCCTCGACAATCGAGGCGGCGGCGGCTTCCGGCTCCGCCGAGGCGGTCACCGCTCTGCCGATGACCAACATGTCCGCGCCGGCGAGGAGAGCCTCGCGAGGCGTAGCCGCGCGGCCTTGGTCGTCCCTGCCAGTGCCGGCGAGCCTGATCCCTGGCACCACTGCGAGCAAGCCGGGCGCAATGGCCTTCGCCAGAGCGAGGTCGGAGGCTGCGCAGACGAAGCCGCCGCACCCCGCCTCGCGGGCGGCCTCGACCCGGGAACGCACCAGGTCGGCGGGCGCCTCGACTTCGCTTGTAAGCACCGTGACAGCCAGGACGGCCGGAGCGGGCAAACCAGCTCTGCCTGCCCCTTCGGCCAGCCCCTCCGCCGCCGCAGCCAGCGTGGCGGTACCGGCTGAGGCATGGACCGTGAGGTAAGAGGCTCCAAGGGCGCCCAGCACCCTCGCCGCCTTTCGCGTCGTGGTCGGGATGTCCAGCACTTTCAGGTCGACAAAGACCCTGAAACCGGCCTCCATGAGCTCTGCGACAACCGGCGGCCCGGCTGCGCTGAACAACTCCAAGCCGACCTTGGCCACTCCGAACCAGGGTTGCATCCGCGCAGCCCACCGCATCGCAAGGACCGAATCGTCCATGTCTAAGGCCAGCACCAGCCGCTGGCGGAACTGTTCCAACTCGCTCGGCAGGGCCGGGCCTGTTATCCCCAACTCGACCACGTCAGCCTCTCCTATTCGCCGGATATCTATAACGCTGTCATCGCTCATTAGGGCCGAACCTACCCAAAGGGCGCCTCGGCTGTCACTACCTCGGTCCCCGCTTTCCCTGCTTTCATAACCCCCACGACGTCCGCTCGGTTCGCAGCAATCACTGCATTCGCAGGACTTCCAGCTCCCGGGCGTGCAACCGACGAGGGCCCGCCCGCCACCTCGGAGAGGCTCGCGACGCCCTGCAGGCAACACCATGCCTTTAGTTCTTCGAGCACCCGCAGCGGCGCCCTCGGGTCTACGAAAGTGGCCGTGCCGACCTGGACCGCGTCGGCTCCCGCTGCAAGCAGCTCGGCGGCGTCGTAACCGGTGCTCACACCGCCGACGCCGACGATGGCGGCAGCTGGGAATGCCCGGCGGCACTCGTACACCGCTCGTACGGCCACGCTATGCAGCGCCGGCCCCGAGAGCCCCCCGCCCCCTCCACCGAGGCGCGCCAACCCAGTGGCAGGGTCCACGGCAAGGCCCATCAGCGTGTTCACAAGTGTCAGGGCGCTCGCGCCGCTCGCCAGCGCAGCGCCCGCGATGGCGACCAGGTCCGTGACGTTGGGGCTCAATTTCGCCCAAACCGCCAAACCCGTCGGCTCCAGCGCCTCGACAAGGGGGGCAAGCGCCGCGGCGGCTCCTTCGGCGGAGTGCGAGAACATCCGTTGGCGGTCCTCGATGTTCGGGCAGCTGATGTTGGCTTCCACGGCGACGACGGTCGTACGTTGCCCGACCGGCGCACGAGCCAGGGCCTCCGCGAGCCTCCGGCCCACTTCTGCGTACTCGCCGGCGCTGCGTCCCCAGACGCTCACGACGGCCCTCGCCTTCGCCTTGGCCAGCGCCGGCAGGTCGTCGCGTGCCCAAACGTCGACCCCCGGGTTCTGGAGCCCGACGCTGTTCAGCATCCCAGCTGCGACCGGCAACAGGCGGGGAGCAGGGTTCCCGGCCCATGGCTCGGCCGACAGCGACTTCACGACAACAGCGCCCAGCGCCGACAGGTCGAAATAAGCCCCCAGTTCGGCGCCGTGGCCGGCGGTCCCCGAGGCGGTCATGACCGGGTTGGGCAGGACCAGTGCGCCTACCCGTGCGGCCAAGTCGGTCGGGGTCGCCATTGCCCTCAATCCGGCCCTTGACCGCCGGGCACGTCCGGAACGCCGCGCACGTCCGGAACGCCGCGCTCTCGGCCGTGGTGCTCTTGGAGGGACTTGACGGTGAACGGCTGCTTGGCGCGCTCCAAGACTCCCGTAGCGGCGGCTCTGGCGGCCGCGACGGTGGTGACGATGGGGACCTTGTACTGGTGGGCAGCCCGCCGGATACGAGCACCGTCAGCCCTAGGACCGCGGCCACGCGGGGTGTTCACCACCAGCTGCACCTTGCCGGACCGGATCAGCTCTACGGCATCCACCGCGTCGACAGCCTCGCCGAGGGCGCCAGCGGGCGCCACCGACCCGCCCGCCTGCGCCGCCGGGCCGGCCTGCACCGCAGGGCCGCCGGCCACGCTCCGACCGCGGTTACCTTCCCCACAATTGTCCCCACCGGGACCCCGGCCTTTTCGAGGTACTGCGCCGTCCCGGAGGTAGCAGCGATCGTGAAGCCCGCCGCGACAAAGCGGGCCGCCGCCTCGAGCCCGGCCGGCTTGTCGCGGTCGGCGACCGAGAAGAAAACGGTGCCGCCGTCGGCCAGGTTGTCCCCCGCCGCGAGCTGGCTCTTGGCAAAAGCAAGCCCGAAGGTCCTATCGATGCCCATGACCTCGCCGGTCGAGCGCATTTCAGGCCCGAGCAAGCTGTCTGCGTCGGGGAAACGGTCGAACGGCAAGACAGCCTCCTTGACGCTCACGTAGCCGGTAACAGGGGGCCTGAGCAGCCCTTCCGCCCGCAATGCGGCGAGAGTGGCGCCGGCCATCACCCGGGCTGCCACCTTTGCGAGCGGCACGCCGGTGGCCTTTGAGACAAATGGGACCGTCCGGCTTGCGCGGGGGTTGGCCTCGATCACGAATACCTGAGGCTGCCCGGCGGGACCGCGCTGCACGGCGAACTGCACGTTGAGCGGGCCCTTCACCTCGAGGGCATCTGCGATGGCCCGGGTGTGGGCCTCGATCACAGCCACAGTCGCTTCCCCGAGCGTCGGCGGCGGCACCACGCAGGCGCTATCGCCTGAATGCACCCCGGCCTCTTCCACGTGCTCCATAACGGCGCCGATGAGGGTCTCGCCGCCTGCGTCACGCACTGCGTCCACGTCGACTTCGATGGCGTCCTCGAGGAACTTGTCGACCAGCACGGGCCGTTCCGCGGACAGCCCGCCCTCCCGCCCGAGGGACCCCGCAGCCGTCATAGCGCTCATCGCCCGCTCCAGGTCCTCGTCGCCGTAGGCGATCTCCATCGCCCGGCCGCCGAGCACGTAGCTCGGGCGGACCAGGACCGGGTAGCCCACCTTGGCGGCGATCGCAAGGGCCTCCTCCACGCCGGTGGCCGTGCCCCCCGCCGCCTGCGGGATGCCGAGGCGCTCGCAGAGCGCGTTCCAAAGCTCGCGGTCTTCGGCCAGGTCGATCGAGGCGGGGCTGGTACCCATCACCAGCTCGGGAGGTATCACCGAAGAAAGCTTGAGCGGGGTCTGGCCGCCCAAGGCCACTATTACCCCCGCCAGGTGCCCCGAGGCGGACTCGACGTCCAGGACGTTCTGCACGTCTTCGGGAGTGACCGGCTCGAAATAGAGGCGGTCGCTCGTGTCGTAGTCTGTCGAGACGGTTTCAGGGTTGCAGTTGACCATGACGGTCTCGAAACCCGCGTCGTGGAGCGCAAAACTCGCCTGCACGCAGCAATAGTCGAACTCGACGCCTTGGCCGATCCGGTTGGCCCGGACCCAAGGATCACGATCTTGGGCTTTGTCGAGGGCAGCACTTCGTCGGTGTCCTCGTAGGTCGAGTAGTGATAAGGGGTCCGGGCAGCGAACTCTGCAGCGCAGGTGTCGACCGTTTTGAACGTCGCCCGTACACCGAGCCCGACCCGAGCCGAGCGCACCTCTCCGGTGGTGGTGCCCCAGAGATAAGCGAGCTGGGCGTCGGCAAAACCGAGCCGTTTAACCCGTCGCCAGTCGCGCCGGGTGAGGGCGCTAGGCGAGCCCATCGCTGCGAGGCTCGCTCGTTCGTCGGAAATGCGCGATATCTGGTCCAAGAACCACGGGTCGACGCCACTTTCGGCGTGGAGGCGCTCGGCGGTCACCCCTCGGCGCAGAGCCGCCTCCAGTTGGAACGGCCTGTCGGGGGTCGCCACCGCAGCTTTTGCCACCAGCTCTTCGTCGGTGAGCTGATCGTAGAGCTTCTCGGCCGGGTCGCAGTTGAGGCCCGCCCGGCCAGTTTCGAGCGATCGCAAGGCTTTTTGCAACGATTCCGGGAAACTGCGGCCAATCGCCATCGCTTCTCCGACCGACTGCATGCGGGTCCCCAACGCTTCGGGGGCGCCGGGGAACTTTTCGAAGGCCCACCGGGGGACTTTTGTCACCACGTAGTCGATGGTCGGTTCGAAGCTTGCCGGGGTTTCACCCGTAATGTCGTTTTGGATCTCGTCCAGGGTGTAGCCGACCGCCAAGCGGGCTGCGATCTTGGCGATCGGGAAACCCGTGGCTTTCGAAGCGAGGGCGCTGGAGCGCGAAACTCTCGGGTTCATCTCGATCACGACCATGTCGCCGTTCACGGGGTTGATGGCAAACTGGATGTTGGAACCGCCGGTTTCCACCCCGATGCGGCGGATGCAAGCGAAGGCGGCGTCGCGCATTTTTTGGTACTCGACGTCGGAGAGGGTTTGAGCCGGGGCGACCGTCACCGAATCGCCTGTATGGACACCCATCGGGTCGAAGTTCTCGATCGAGCACACGATGACGCAATTGTCCGCCCGGTCGCGCATCACCTCGAGCTCGTACTCCTTCCACCCTGCTATCGACCGTTCGATCAGGATCTCGCGGATCGGGCTCGCGTCGAGGCCGTTCGCCGCAGCCACGCGCAGGCCCTCTGTGTCGCTCGCTATCCCGGTGCCGCCGCCGCCCAATATGTAAGACGGGCGGACGATCACGGGAAAACCGACCCTTTCCCCGATCTCGAGCGCCTCGTCGAGCTCCTTGGCAAAGCCCGAATCGGGCACCGCCAGGCCGATCTCGGTCATCGCCGCCCTGAAAAGGCCCCGGTCCTCGGCGGTCGCAATAGCGAGCGCATTCGCACCGATCATCTCGACCCCGTAGCGCTCCAGCACCCCCATCTCGTGGAGCTTCATCGCCAGGTTCAGGCCCGTCTGGCCGCCGAGGGTCGGCAGGAGTGCGTCCGGGCGCTCGCGGGCGATGACAGCCTCGAGGATTTCGGGCTCGAGAGGCTCGATATAGGTGCGGTCGGCAATCTCGGGGTCGGTCATTATCGTCGCCGGGTTGGAGTTCACCAGCACCACCCGGTAGCCCTCCGCGGACAGCGCCCTGCACGCTTGGGTCCCCGAGTAGTCGAACTCGCATGCCTGGCCGATCACGATCGGGCCGGACCCGATCACGAGCACCGTCGAGATGTCGTCGCGCCTAGGCACTGAGGCTCCCTCGTGCCGCGCTGGTGGCCCCGCCGGCGCCGCTCGCCCCGGTGGCACCACATCGGCGCATCAGTTCTGCGAACTCGCCGAAGAGGTAGCGGGCGTCGTGGGGCCCCGGGCCGGCCTCGGGGTGGTACTGCACCGAGAACGCAGGGACCTCCGTACAGACGAAACCTTCGATTACGCCGTCGTTGAGGTTTATGTGGCTGACCTGGATGGCTTCGCCGAAGGAGCCCGGGGCCACCGCGTAATTGTGGTTCTGGCTGGTTATCTCCACTGCACCGGTGGCGAGGCGCCGGACGGGATGGTTGCCGCCGTGGTGGCCGAAGGGCAGTTTGTAGGTCGAGGCGCCGAGGGACTGGGCGAGGATCTGGTGGCCCAGGCAGATGCCGAACACCGGCAGTTGCCCGAGGAGCGCACCGACCGTCTCGGTCGCGCCTACCACTGCGGCAGGGTCTCCCGGGCCGTTGGAAAGGAACACCCCGTCGGGGGCCATGTCGATGACCTCGGCCGCGGGTGTGCTCGCCGGGACAACCGTGACGGTCGCAATCCGGGCCAGGTTGCGCAGGATGTTGCGCTTTATACCGAAGTCGTAGGCGACCACGTCGAACGGGCCATCGCCGTAGCGGTACGGGCTCGCACAGGTGACCTCCGCCACGAGGTCGCGCCCGTCCGTCGTCGGCTCGGCGCGGGCGAGAGCCACCAGGTCCGCCTCGTCATAAGAACCGGGCGCCGCGTCGACCGGCCCGAACGCCCCGGGCATTGCACCACCGTCGCGTATCTGGCGGGTGAGGCGCCTCGTGTCGACCCCGGAGATCACCTGCAGGCCATGGCGGCGCAGGAAACCGGCCAGGGGCTCGACGGCGCGCCAGTTGCTGGGGCGGCCCGTGAGCTCACGCACGATCACTCCCCGGCAGAAGGGGCGGCGGCTTTCGTAGTCGTCCGGCGCGACCCCGTAGTTGCCAATGTGGGGGTAGGTGAAGGCGATCATCTGGCCGGCGTAGGACGGGTCGGTGAGCACCTCCTGGTAACCGGTCATGACGGTGTTGAAGACGACCTCGCCGGCGGCGGCCGGGGTATGGGCAGGGACAGGGGTTGCGGTCGGGGTAGGGGTGGGGCCTTCGGGCGGGCCGAAACCGAGCACCTCGCCTTCGAACACCGAGCCGTCCGCCAGAGCGAGCAGCCCTTCGCGCCAAGCCGAGCCCGGGAGCGGTCATCGCTGCGCCTCCTCGGCAATTACGACGGGTTCGCCGGCAAAAATCGTGTGCCGTACCTTGCCCATGAGCTCGCGGCCAGCGAAGGGGGTGTTATGGCTACGGCTCGCAAGGGCGGCCGCGACGACCTTCCAGCGCCGAGCCGGGTCGATCACGCAAAGGTTCGCCGGCGCACCCACCACGATGGGCCCTCCGTGCAAGCCCGACAGGCCTGCGATCGCGGCCGGCTGCCAGGACATCAGCGCGAGCACCCGCTCCGCGGGCAACCCGAGCTCGAAGAGCGCTATCCCGAGGGCGGTCTCGAGGCCCACCATCCCTGGCGCCGCCTCCGAAAACGCCACTTGCTTGGCCTCGGGAGGGTGCGGCGCATGGTCGGTGGCAATGGCGTCGATCGTGCCGTCCACGAGCCCCGAAAGCAGCGCTGCCAGGTCGGTCGTGTTGCGAAGTGGCGGGTTGACCTTGAACACCGGGTCGTAGGAGCGCACCGACTCCTCGGTCAGGACGAGGTGGTGTGGGGTTACCTCGGCCGTCACGGCGACCCCCTCGGCCCTTGCTTCGCGCACCGCCGCCAACGCCAGTGCGGAGGACAGGTGCAGCAGGTGCAAGCGGGCACCCGTGAGGCGAGCGAGAGCCAGGTCACGGCGGACCATGATCTCCTCAGACACCGCGGGGCGGCCGGGCAGGCCGAGGAGGCTGGACAGCTCGCCTTCGTTCATCCAACCCGCGCCGGCCAATGTGGGCTCCTCACAATGGTCGGCGATAACCACGCCGAGGCCGGAGGCGTACTCGAGAGCCCTGCGCATGACCGAGGCGTCTTGGACGCAGTCGCCGTCGTCGGTGAAAATCCGCACTCCTAGCGCAGCCATCTCCGCCATCGGCGCGAGCATCCTGCCTTCCCGCCCGACCGTTATCGCCCCTGCCGGGCGGACGTCGCAGCAGGCGCCCTTGGCCAGGTCGAGGACCTGGCGGACCACCGATGCCGAGTCAGCCGCCGGTTGGGTGTTAGGCATGGCGACGATCGCTGTGTAACCGCCGAGCGCCGCAGCACGCGCGCCGGTCTCGATCGTCTCGGCCTCTTCGGCCCCGGGTTCGCGCAGATGGGCGTGCAGGTCGACCAGGCCGGGCGAGACGATGCAGCCGCCCGCATCGAGCACGACGGTCCCGGGCCCGCCGCCGCTCAGCCCCGGCTCGACGGCGGCCACGACCTCGCCCTTCACCAGCACGTCGGCGCGCCGGCTCCCGGTGGCATCGACCACCGTGCCGCCTTGGAGCAGTACCTGCCGTTCACGCGCCAACCTGAGCCCCCGATCCGAGTAGTAGGTAGAGCACCGCCATGCGGACGGCTACCCCGTTGGCCACCTGGGCCGTAATAACCGAGGCGGGGCTGTCGGCCACTTCGGCCGCGATTTCGATGCCGCGGCGCACCGGGCCCGGGTGCATCACGAGCGCCGATGGGCCAAGCAACCGGGCACGCTCCGCAGTGAGGCCGAAGGTAGCCGTGTACTCGCGGAGCGAGGGAAGAAATTGCTCGTTCATGCGCTCGCTCTGCAGGCGCAGCAGGTAGACCACATCGGATTTGGCCACGACGCCGTCCATGTCCTGGCTTACCTCGACCGGCCAGCCCACCAGCGAAGGCGGTAACAGCGTCGGCGGCGCCACCAGGGTCACGGTGGCACCGAGGACCGAAAAGGCGATCACATTGGAGCGGGCGACCCGGCTGTGACGGATGTCACCGACGATCGCGATGCGCAGCCCCGACAGCACCGCCGGCCTGGCCGGGGAGTGCCCGAAACGGCGCTCGCGTTCCCTGCTGATCGTGAAACAGTCGAGCAGCGCCTGAGTTGGGTGCTCGTGGGCCCCGTCTCCCGCATTTAGGACCGAGGCGCCGCCATCGCTCTCCAACCATCCGGCCACCTGCGCTGGCACCCCAGCGCAGGAGTGGCGCACGACGAAGGCGTCGACACCCATGGCCTCGAGGGTGAGGACGGTATCGCGAAGCGACTCGCCCTTGTTGAGTGAACTGGACGAACTGGTGAAGGTCATGACGTCAGCCGAGAGCCGTTTGGCGGCCGTCTCGAAAGAGAGCCTCGTGCGCGTGGAGTCCTCGAAGAAGGCAGAAACGACCGTCTTGCCGCGCAATGCCGGCACCCTAGGGATTGGCCGGCGGCCCACTTCGACGAAGGTGTCCGCCAAACGGAGGACCTCGTCGATCCCTTCCAACCCGAGGTCGGAGACGCTGAGCAGGTGGCGCGCTGTCATACAGCCTCACCCTCCGGCACGACCATGTCCCCGGGGGCGACCATGTCCCCGAGCACGACGCCCTCGGGGCTGACATCCACCATCTCGAGGCGGCGAGTGGGGAGGTTCTTTCCGACGTAGTCGGGACGTATGGGCAGCTCACGATGGCCACGGTCGACCATCACGGCGAGCTGGACGACTGCTGGGCGGCCGAGGTCCGAAAGCGCATTGAGTGCCGCCCGAACTGTCCTACCGGTGAACAACACGTCGTCACAGAGCACCACCACCGCCCCGCCCAGGTCGACAGGGATCTCGGTCGCCGCCACCGGCAACACCGGCCGCAACCCGATGTCGTCTCTGTAATAAGCGACGTCGAGGGCCCCAACCGGCACATCGGTAGCCGAGACTGAACGGACCACGTCCGCCAAGGCCGAGGCGATCCAGACTCCCCCGGTCTGCAGGCCGACAAGGACGAGGTTGCCCGCTCCACGGTTGTGCTCGAGGATCTCATGAGCTATCCGCCAGGTGGCCCGCCGGACGTCTTCACCGTCCATCACTACGGCACGACCCCGGAAGACTCCCCCAACAGGGGACACCAGGGTGCGCTCGCGCTGGCCCACAACTGCTCCTCTCTCCCGTGCCAGCCTCACAGGACTGGCTTTACGGTCGAGCAGGAAGCTTATCCTCGTCGGGCCGTAGCTCGTGGGCAATTGTTGCGAGCAGCCCGTTCACAAAACCCGCAGACTCGTCGGTCGAGTACTCCTTCGCCAGCTCGACGGCCTCGGAGATCACGACGCTGGTCGGCACATCGGGGCACCATCCCAGCTCGAAGGTGGCCATCCGGAGCACCGCCCGGTCCACCACCGGCATGCGCACGAGCGACCAGTCGATCGCGTGCTTAGCCAGCAGCTCGTCGATGCGGGCCTGATGGGCTTCTACACCGCTTGCCAGCGTTGTGGCATAGGGCTGCGGTGCAACCGGCAGTTCCGCCAACAGGTCGCTAACAGCCTGCTCTTTCAAGTCGCACTCGTAGAGCAGTTCGAGAGCGCGCTCACGCGCCCCTCGCCGGCCCCCCAGGCCGAACAGTTCTAGCTCCCGACGCGAGTCAAGTACTCACCGGTACGGGTATCGACCTTGACCTTGTCGCCCTGGTTTACGAAAAGAGGGACCTGAAGGCTTATCCCTGTCTCCAGCACGGCAGGCTTGCGTGCGCCCGACACCCGGTCGCCTTGCACGCCCGGCTCGGTCTGGGTCACCGTGAGCTCCACCGCAGCCGGTAGGTCGACGCCGATTATCTCGCCGTCGTAAAACTGCAGGAGCGCCGAATCCCCTTCTTTCAAGAAGTTCGCCGCAGTGCCGAGCGCCTCGCGCGGCGAGGTCATCTGCTCGTAGTCGGAGTTGTCCATGAACACGTACGCGCCACCGTCGGTGTACAGGAACTGCATTTCTTTTTTGTCGATAATCGCCTGGTCGAGCTTCTCGTCGCCACGGTAGGTGCGGTCGATGACGGCGCCGCTACGCATGTTCTTCAGCTTTGTGCGCACGAACGCACCGCCCTTGCCGGGCTTCACGTGCTGGAACTCAACCACGGAGAACAGGCCCTCGGGCAGGTTGAGGGTCATGCCGTTCTTCAGATCGTTTGTCGATACAGCAACCATTTGGTGGCAACCCCTTTATCGAACTCGCGTCGCTCGGAATTCTTCCGGTCCTCACGCCTTTGGCGAGAGGGTCAGGATTTCACAACCGGCGCCGGTAACCAAGACAGTGTCCTCGGTGCGTGCACCGCCGAGCCCAGGGACGTACACGCCGGGTTCGACGGTAACCACCTGACCAATAGAAAGTATATCCGCCGACCGCTCCCCAAGGGCGGGCGCTTCATGGATGTCGAGGCCCACCCCGTGGCCGGTACCGTGCACGAACAGCTCGGACAAGCCGGCAGCGTCGACTACTTCCCGGCAGGCCCGGTCGACCTCGGCCCCGCCAACACCGTCGCGCACGGCGCAAAGCCCGGCGTCTTGAGCCGCGAGCACCACCGAGGCCACACGTGCCAGCTCCGCCGGCAGGTCGCTTGCGCGGCCCGTACGGATGGTCCGGGTCATGTCGGAGCAGTAGCCGTCGAGCCTCGCCCCGAAGTCGACGACAACGAGCTCCCCCGTGCCGATCCTTCGCTGGGAGGGGTGATGGTGGGGCTCGGCGGCGTTGGGCCCTGCTGCCACGATCGTCTCGAAGGCAGGCTCCTCGGCCCCCAGGCGGCGCATCTCGGTGTCAAGGGCGAGAGCCAGCTCCACCTCGGTCGGGCTGCGTTCGAGCATCGGCCGCACGCTCGCGAGCGCGGCATCGGCAATGGCGGCCGCGGCGGCGATGCGGGCTATCTCGCCGGCGTCCTTGCGCTCCCGCAGCCCCTCGACCAGGTCGCTCGTCGGCACCAGCTCGACATCCTTGGCCCAACCCTGCGACCAGCGTCGCAAGCGTGCCCAACTGATGTGCTCGCCCTCCAGGCCGAGGCGCCCTATGCCTTTGATGAGCCCCGCCAGCAGCTCCATCTGCTCGGCTGCTGCCATAGCTTCGGCGCGCGCAGGGGCACCCGAAATGGCCAGCTCGGCCGGCGCCTGAGCCCGGTAGCGGCCATCGGTGACGATGACAGCGTCCTCAGCGCTCACCATGAGGAGGCCCGCGGAACCGGTGAAGCCGGTGAGGTAGCGGATGTTCGAGTGGCTTGAAACGAGGAGCGCGTCGCATCCGGCCCCCTCCAGCAGCTCCCGCAGGCGCCCGATGCGACCGGGCACCTCCATCGGGGGCAGGTTGCTTCGGTCCAGGTTTCTTCGGGCCGGGCGCGTCGGGGCACGGGGCGTCGGGGCAGATCTTGGTGGACGGGCGCTCACCTCCGCCATCGTGGCACGCTTGTCAACCGATGAGCGACCACGATCGAACCGCCTCCACCGAGCCGACGCGCGGGCCGACGCGCGGGCCGACGGCCCGGCTCCTGCTGTCGGCCCCGGACCGTCCCGGGCTTGTGGCGTCGATCGCCGAGTTCGTCTACCGCAACGGCGGGGACGTGACCGAGGCCGACCAGCACACCGACGAGGAAGAGGAGATGTTCTTCCAGCGAGTCGAGTTCCGCCTGGCCGGCTTCAAACTGTCGCGTGAGGAGCTTTCGGAGGCCCTCGCCGAGGTGGCTGCCCCGCTACAGATGAAATGGTCCGTGCGCTACTCCGACGAGGACCGCCGCGTCGCAGTGCTGGTCTCACGCCAGCCCCACTGCCTGGTCGACCTGCTGGGCCGCTGGTACGCCCACGAGATCCCGGGCCGTCCGGTGCTGGTGGCCTCCAACCACAGCGACCACGCCGAGCTTGTGAGCCGCTTTGGCATCGACTTCCAGTACCTGCCCGTCACAAAGCACACCCGCGACGACCAGGAGCAGTCGCTCCTGGAGGCGCTCGCTGAGGCGAACGTCGAGCTGGTCGTGCTGGCCCGCTACATGCAGGTCCTCTCCGAGCGCGTCATCAACGATTACCCGTCCCGGGTGATCAACATCCACCATTCCTTCCTGCCGGCCTTCTCTGGTGGGCAGCCCTACCGCCAGGCCCATGCCAGGGGGGTGAAGCTGATCGGGGCTACCGCTCACTACGCCACCGCCGAGCTGGACCAGGGCCCGATAATCGAGCAGGACACGGCGAGGGTGTCCCACCGCGACGGGGTGGGCGACCTTTCCCAGACCGGCCGGGACCTCGAGACCGTTGTACTAGCCCGGGCGGTCCGGCTCCACCTGACCGACCGTGTCCTCGTGCACGGCCACAAGACCGTGGTTTTCTAGGTGGCCCCGGGCGGCAAACTCGCCTAGAGGATCTTGAGGTGGGGATGGTTGCCGCGCAACAGGATCGCGACCACATCGCCCACGACGAGCGACCTCGGGACTGCGCCGAAGGAACGCGAATCGCACGAATCCAACCGGTTGTCGCCCATTACGTAGTACTCGCGTGCTGGGACCTTCGTCCGCGGTATCGGGACCGGGCCTACTTGGCCAAATCTGGGGTCGTACCAACCACGCTCGCTCAGGGCTGAGCCATCGACAAAGAGCCGGCCATCGCTGGACCAGATCACTTCTCCGGGAAGAGCCACCACCCGCTTCACGAGATCCCCCGCACCGCCTCCGCCACACGTGTTCAGGCCCGGACGGCGGAAGACGATGATCTCTCCCCGCTTGATCGGCCCCGTCAAAAACTCCGATTTCACCACCAGGATCCGGTCGCCTACCTGGAGGGTCGGGAGCATCGTGGCCGAAGGTACGGTAAAGGACTCCACGACCGACGCGCGCAAACCCACGGCCGCGGCGGCCGCGACTAGGACCACCGCCAGCCACTTCACAGTCGCAATTCGCCGGTGACGCCGGCGCAACGACCCTGACGGGCGCTTGCGCGGAGGTAGCGGCCCGTAACTGGGGCCAGTGAGGTCGAGACCCCTAAGCCGATGATCGCTTCGGGCCCTCAAGCGGGCGACCTCGTCACCTGAGGACGGCGGCACCAGGCCGTCCACCGAGGTGCTCGGACCGGCACCTCCGTTCGTGTCAAGCACTACTGCCCTCCAGGCCCCATCTGTGACCAGTGACCATTGGAGCTTTCAATGTCCACCAAAGCCGGCTCAGCGTGGTTGGCAAAATCTACGGCTTGTACACTCGAAGCTTCTACGGCTTGTACGCTCGAAGCCCCACCTTCGACCTCCGTCAAGTCGATGACGATGGGGCCAATCTTGTCCCGGCGCCGGCGGAAGGGCCACGTCAGGGCAGCGAGCAGTCTCCGCCGAGGTGCCCGTCCGACGACCGAGCTGTCCGCCGCACCTTGGGGGCCCACAGATGCCGAACGGCGTCGCGCGTGTCGTCTGTTGACCACTAGTTGCAGGGACCAAAACTCCATTTCGGCCGGGGTCAACTTCGACCAGTCCGCCGGCATTCGTCTTATTAGGGCTGGCGCGCTCTGGTGAAGGGGGCCTTCGGGGAGGCTGGCGCCCCAGCTAGCGGCAATGGCGGCCGCCTCAGCCAAACTGACAACACTCGCGCTCGGCTCATAGGGCAACTCGAAAAGGCCCGGGTCATCTAGCCAATCGGGGTGGGCCGGGCTGATCGCATGAGCAATGTCCGGCCAGCGAACCCGCGCCAACAGGTACGGGGCTTCCCCCGCGGGCAACACCAGGTACCGCGCCTCGCCTGACAACACTCGACTCCTTTCGGGCATTGGCGTCCTAAGCAAGAGCCTTAGCCAAGGCAAATCAGCCCGGTTCGCCACATCGTAAACGAGCGCCGGCATAAAGATGCCATTGTGCCACTAAGCGAGGTTATCTCGGTGCTGGAAGTGGAAGGGCACGTTCGGGTTTTCCAGCGGAAATCATGAGGCGTGGCGGGGGCGCCGCAGCAAGTGGCGGTTGATTTCCAGAACGTTTCGCCTCGCAAGTTAAGGGTGCTCTTCCGCCACCGGAGCGGGTTTCGCGGTGCCCTTTGGGCTATCGTTTGCTGAAGCTTTTTGGTCGGTGGTCCTAACCCACCTCTGAGGCTCGCCCAAATTCGGAACTTGCGGAAAAAAGAAAAAAGGAGGCCCTTGAGTGTTCCCGTTCAACCTCTATGACCTCTTCGTCATGTCGTTCGTGCAGCTTCTCCTGTCAACTGCCCTGGTGCTAAGCCCGGCACGCAACTTAGACACCAAGTTGCGATGGACAGGCTCGAGGGTGACAGAGATCCTGGTAGGCACCGTCGCCGCTACGGCGGTCGCTGCGGCGGCGAGCGTAGTCACCGTGGAAGTTTGGGGGCTTGGCGCGCGCCCGGTCGAGACGGCCGGCCTGCTCCTTGTCCTGGCGTCGGTTGTAGTCATGGCGCTGCGCCCGGATTGCCGCGTGGTCGGCCAGATCTTCTACGCCTCATATGCCTCAGCCGGCCTCGCTTTCCTCGCCTTTGCTATCCGGGTCGCGGCCGGTTCGACCCACTCGATCTTGGAGGGGCTCACGGCATCGCTATGGCTCTTCCTCGGTTTTAGCGCCTTTGTTGTCTGGACTTCGAATGTGAACTACGTGAGCGATGTGCTGTGCCGCGCGCGCCGTTCACGTCCCTTGCCAGAAGTTGACCCAGATTACAGACCCATGGTCTCTCTGCACCTAGCGGCCTACAACGAACCCCCAGAACTGTTCATTGAAACGATAAAGGCCGTGGAACGCATCGATTACCCGAACTTCGAGGTGGTCGTCGTGGACAACAACACCATGGACCCGGCTGTGTGGAAGCCGATCGAGGAGTATTGCCGGGACCGTCCACGACTCAAGTTCGTCCACGTCGCGCCCTGGCCGGGATTCAAGGCCGGCGCCTGCAACCTCGCTCTACGCCAGTACACAGACCCGAAAGCCGAGATCATAGGTATCGTCGACGCCGATGACATAGTCCAGCCGCACTATTTGAAGGAGACGGCACCCTACTTCTGCGACCCTAAGGTCGGCTTCGTCCAGAGCTTCGAGGGCAACCGCGATTACCACGGCAGCTCCTATTACCAAGCGTGTGTGGACTCCTATCAAGGCTTCTATGTAGCAATCATGTCGTCTCGCAACGAACGCGATTCAGTCCCCTTCGTAGGGACGATGGGGTTGTTCCGCCGGAGTGCTCTCGAAGGGGTCGGGGGGTGGAACGAGTGGTGCATCAGCGAGGACACCGAAGCATCGCTTCGCGTCCTGAAGGCTGGATGGTCGGGCTTTTACCTCCCGCGTTGTTTTGGCCGGGGCATTGTACCGCCGTCCTACGCGGGGTTGAACACGCAGCGTTACCGGTGGTGTTTCGGCGCTATGCAGATCTTCCGGCTCCACTGGCGAAGCCTGATGCCATGGGACCGCTCTCCCGACAACCACCTGTCCCCCAGCCAGCGCCGCGATTACCTCATGGCCTGCTTGGGTTGGTGGAGGGACCTTATCATGGTCGGGTTTTCGCTACTGCTCTTGGTGGTCACCGGGCTGTTGGTATCAGGTTCGGGCTTCGTCCTGACGCCGCTCGGCGGCGACCGGTCTTTGCTACCGATGTCGCTCATCATCGTCGCCGTGACCTGCATGACGGTCACGCTCGTTCACTGGACGGGTATGTCCTTCCGGCGATGTTTGTTGAGCCTCGTAGTCAGCCTGTCCGCGTGTTGGGTAACAGGGGTCGCTTGCGTTACCGGTCTGATGCAAAGGGAAGGGGTCTTCCGCCGGACCTCGAAATCAATTTCCCCTAAACACCGCATCAGGAAGGCCCTCCAACTGACCCGTTCGGAGGCGGTCCTGGGCGGTGCTCTTTACGCTGCCACAGCAATATTGCTGACCAGGCCCCACGTACTGGTCGTCCTGAGCCTCATTACCTTTCTCCAGGGCACTGTGTACATGTGCTCTCCCATCGTGGCCCTGTGGAACGTCTTTGCCCAACACGTCCCGACCACCGAGTACCGCCGTCGTTATGAGCGCCAGCAATTACGCGCGATGGCCAGACGTAGGCGCCCACGCATAGCTCGCCTGGTCACGACGGTTCTCGCAACCGCCACCGTGGCCCTCGGCGTAGCAGCCTTCACCGCTCCCGCCAACCTCCTGAGCGGAGTAGTCTCGCAGGCTCGTCCAGCCCCCGGCGCGGCTCAGATCCAGGTCCCCGCGGCCTCATCTGCACCCCAGCACGGGCACGGGCAAGTTGACAAGAAGGCCGCCCCTTAGCCTGTTGAGGACTTCAACAATGGCCCGTCACTGCTGCCTTGAGCTGAAGGCAGAACGACGAGATCTCCAGCGAGAAGTACGAGGGCCCGGTGGCGCCCACCTGAGCGCTTTGGGGACCGAACTCGATCCCGAAAGGCACCGTGTCGAGCCAGTAGTGGTCAGCGAAATTTGACCACGCGTACTGTCTTTCAAGCAGTTGGCCGGCTGCGGACAGCACGGAGCTGAGGTCGACGCTTATGGTGCCTGCAGTTTGGATGGCGGACTGCCCCAAGACGAACCAGATCGTGCCGCCCCACGGTGCCGTCCGGCCGGCCGGGAAAATATTGCTCGTATAGACCGACCAGGCACCCTTCCCGGCACGCTCAACTCCATTCACGGCGAACGGGACTGACGCCGTCGCCGCTATCATGCTCGGGGGCAGCACCGCGGGCTCGTCATAATCAGTCCAGACCATGATCTCGATCGTGCCATCTTTGTGGCACGGGGCCCGGGTGCTCGAATCGTTCAGCCACATGTCGTAGGCGATGTCATAAGTGACCTGTTGAGCCTGCGCGGAATAGGTGGTGGAGCCCACCAAGTCGGCGGGGATGGAACTCACTTTCATCGGAAGAGCGAACCTAGTAGAAGCCGGCGGCGACGTGCTGGTGGCGCACTGGTCAAGGCCGTACACGACGCTCGGGTACCCGCGCACCCAGGTATTCGCGCTCGGCGCAATGCATGTTGGCTCCGTGCATGGAGGCGCGGTCGGGAGCATCCCGCGGATCAACAATGACCCCGAGGTACCAAGTGTCATATCGACGGACCCGGGCCGCCACGGCCGCCTCCCAGGTTCCAGATGTCCCCGTCCAGTTGGACATGCCCAAAGTTGGGGTCAGAACTGGCGCACGCTGTCGCAGTGGTTGGAACAAGGTAGCACTCGGCAGTCCAGTTCCAGGCGCCGTTGTTGATAGGTGTATATGGAAGAAGGCGGACCCTGATGGCGCTCGCCCGATTCGTAGCCACAACAGCGACAACACAAGTAGCGACGACCAAGATGGCCGCTACGGCCGACCAGAACACCTTCACCGAATACGGTTGGCCCCGCGAGTGTCGTGACATCCCTTCCACAAACGGTACCATCACCATGGCTACTTGCTGTCGGTGACCACCTAACGGGAATTTTGTGGCAGCAACTAGGGTGCAACGGGGCCGGACACGGTCACCGTGGCCGAGGCATTGCCGAGCGAAATGTCGAGGTACTGCTTGCCTGAAATGCCACTGACCTGAGTGCTGAACGGGCGGCAATCATCTTGCTCGAAAGGCCCGGCACTGAAGTCGCCCGTTGAAACCTTAGTGGCCTCAGGGAAAAGGAACACGAGCACATAGACGCCCTGGTTGCAACTGGTGCCGCTTTGCGGGCTTGTCGTCCAGCTCAGCGTGAACGCCCCGTTGACCGAGAAGGGCCGGGTATCTGTCGACTTATCTGTGCTCCATGTCAAGGTGTTCTGCTCCGCGACCGGGAACAGGTCGGCATTGAGGTTGGCGACCGCCGCACTTTGCGCCGTGAGATCTGCTAGGTATTGCGCTTTCCAGGAGGCAGTGTCCTTGAACCCGTCGAGCAGTGCCACAACTTGTGACTCGGTCTTTGCCAGGGCGTGCACCTGGCTGCTATCGGTACCTTCTGCGGTCGCCAGGTTGGTCCCGGCGAGCGCCAGCCCGACCGTACCAATAAACGCGACGACCTTCCTCATTGTCTCCTCCTCAACGAGTTTGGGTTATCAAGCAAGCGATGCTCGGCGACACGGTGCCCCGTCTTAGCTTTGGCCTGCGAGCGTCGCGCATTGGGTCGCAGCCTCTCCGGGCAACGCTCCGGCCCAGCTCCACACGACCGGTTGGCCCTTCTTGCCGGCGAGTCTCTCACTATTACCGTCCCCAACCACTGGAACGGTCGCTTCTGGGGCAGGACGGGGTGCCACTTCAACGCCTCGGGCATCGGCCGGTACCCAAAGCTGGGCATAGCTCGGCTACCAAGCCGCTTGGTCCCATAACCCACCAGGTCGATGCGTCGGGGCCCGGGCGGGGCTGCGGGAGTTCGACCATGTGATGTTTGCTCCGTCGCTAGAGTGACGCCCTTCGGTGTCGCCTTCCTACCCAGCTGTTTACCCAATAAGTATCGTCATATCCTAGCTTTTCTTGTACACGTGGTGAGGGGGCGTCAACCCTCCGAAGTTTATTGACCCCAGTACGTGAGGTTGGCCGCACTCTCAGAGAGAGCGCCGTCCGGGGCCTACGTCACGGGAGCTAGGGCCGGGTAACGTGGCTCACAATGGCCCACTACACGCCGGCAGCGGCAGTGGCGAGCACTCGGCGGCGACGCGCCCCGGCCCTCGTGGTAACGACCGTTTTCGCCGGCGCCCTGGTGGTTATCTCCCCCGTGCTGGTGCTTACGAGGGCGCCCAACACTAAAGCAGTGCCGTCGATGTGCCCGGGGGCCAACATCGGTCTTCTCGGGCCAGATGTATGCGTCTTCACACCAGAAATGAGCGAAGCGACCGTCCAGGCCGACCTTGACGCTCTGGCCCGCCAACAGGTGCCCAACCAGTTCGGGCCGCAACGGTACGCGGTTTTCTTCGAGCCCGGTACTTATGGCACCCCGGCAGTGCCGCTGGTGTTCCAGGTTGGTTACTACACCGAGGTGGCGGGCTTGGGGAAGACGCCTCGGAGCACGGTCATAAACGGGGCGGCCGACGTGTTCAACCAATGCTTCGGGCCTCCCAACTCCAACGGCGGGGGCCGCAACTGCAACGGTCTCGACAACTTCTGGCGGTCACTTTACAACCTGACCCTGGACCCTCCCGCGGCGAGCGCGACTCCCAGCTTCTCGCCCGCCGTGCCCGATACGCTCGACTACAGCACGGTAAATGGTGCGAATGTCTTCAACCCGTCGTGCAACGAGGGCAAGGAGTTCTGGGCGACGTCGCAGGCGGCACCCATGAGGCGGGTGGTCATAAACGGTTTCTTGACGCTGGACGACTACTGCGGGGACCAGAACTACGCCAGCGGCGGCTTCATTGCCGACTCCGAGCTCAACGGCGGGACGCTCAACGGCAGCCAGCAGCAGTTCCTCGTGCGCAACAGCACCATCGACAGTTCGTGGGCGAACGGGGTGTGGAACCAAGTATTCATGGGTGACAACGGCAATGCGGTCCCGGCCCAGAGCTTCGGCGCGCTGTCAGCCGAGAACAAAGGCCCGGAGCCGTACACAACCCTGCCCCGGACCCCCGAGTCAGAGGAAGAACCGTTCCTCTACCGGCGGTCCAACGGCCGCTACGACGTTGCCGTCTCGGCGCTCGAGCGGGGAGCGACTGGGCCATCGTGGGCCAGGGGTGACCTAGCCGCGTTAATCCCTCTCTCTAAGTTCTTCATAGCGTTCCCGCGCACGCCCGAGGCCCACATCAACGCCGCCCTGTCCCGGGGCCAGGATTCTCATGTTCACACCTGGCCAGTACCACCTCGCGTCGCCCATTGTGGTGAGCCGGCCGGGCACCATCGTGATGGGCCTCGGCTTCGCCACACTGGTGCCCGAGCGCGGCAACTCGGCCATGACGGTCCTGCCCAACGTGGGGGTGAGGCTGTCGGGCCTTATCTTCGACGCCGGCCCAGCCAATTCGCCTGTCCTGCTCACGGTGGGGACAGCGCAACCAGGCCCCAACCCGGCCGACGACCCTGACCTGGTCCAGGACACGTTCTTCCGCGTCGGCGGAGAGGCGGTGGGCAGCGCTACCGTCAGCTTCGTCGACAACGCGGACTATTCGATCATCGACAACGTCTGGGCCTGGCGGGCCGACCATGCCATTACCCGCGACGGCACCGGCTGGATGCTCAACCGGGGCAGCACGGGGTTGATCGTCAATGGCAGCTATGTAAATGCCTATGGACTTTTCGTCGAGCACTACCAGAAGTACGAGGTCATCTGGCGGGGCCAGGGCGGAACTGAGGTCTTCTTTGAGAACGAGATGCCGTACGACCCTCCCAACCAGTCCGCCTGGATGGAGGGCCCAACGACGGACGGTTTTCCGGCATTCCTCGTCACGTCCAACGTGACCAGCTTCCACGCTTATGGCGTCGGCAGCTACTGCTTCTTCTACAACGCGGACGCGCCTGGCGAGGCCGTCCCGGCGGTCCAGGTCGCGGATGCCTTCGAGTCCCCGGACCGCCCCGGGGTGCAGTGGGTGGACCTGCTCACGGTGTCCCTGGACGGCACCGGGGTGATCAAGAACATCATCAATTCCACCGGGGGCCCGACCGTTGGGGGTTCGCCGACTGACCCGATGACCTTACCGGTCAACCTCGTCAGCTACCCCTGATGGACTAGCCGCGGCCGGTGCACCGTGTACTGGCGGACAAGGCGGCGAGGGGGAATTAAACCGACCGACCTTTTGGGCCCTTAATTCCGGCCCGTCAGCACGGCGGTCAGTTCACCTAGTACTGTAGAGGCATGCCGGTCGCAAAAGCGGCGATCGCCACCGCGCCAAACACGGAGGCTCGACCGCGGAGCGACACCGGTTCAGCCCGTAGCAGGCCTAGCAGGGCCCCCGGCAAGCGTCGATGAGGTGTGGTCGGGTGAGGAAGAAACTGGCTACCGCAATGACCGTCTTGACCGGCGCATCGCTTGTCGCCGCACCGACAGCGAGCGCCGCGGGCGGCACATCTATAGCGAACGCCCCGCAACTGACCTCAGGCGCAAAGTACTTCGCCACTTTTCCTAGGAGTTACCGTCATAACCCAACTACCGAGTTTTGGCGAGTGTACTTAGTCGCGGGAGACTATTTCTCACTCGACGGTACGACGGACCGAGAGGCTCGTTATCTCGATGTAAAGCTGTTCCCCGCGGGTACCGATGACGCATCTGTTGCGAGGAAAGCACCTCTCGATCAAGCCGGTTTGAACACTGTCATAAGGTTCGCAGCACCGCGGACTGGAACCTACCCGCTCGAGGTGACGTGTGACCGTAATCGTGCATGCGGTGCCGTCGAGTTCTCCGTCTACATCGCGCTAGAAGTCGATCTCTACGTCCCCTCATCGGCTCGGTTAAGGTTGTCGGGCACGTTCACGGTGACCGTGCGCACCCCTGAGGACCGGCCGGTAACGGGTCGGGGCCTAATCGTCAATCTTTATGGCCTGTGGAAGGGCAATTTCGCTTCAGTGACCCACCATGTGCTCGGCAGTGCCGAAGTGGTCTCTGGGAAAGCGAACATCATGTACCGGTTGCCGGCCGGTCTCGTAGGCAAAACCGTTTCGTTGCAAGCGACGGCGGCCGGGAAGGGATATCTCGCTACGTCAAGTTCTCTCTGCCAAGCGAGGGTGACCTAGGCCGGGCCGGCCAATTGCGCGGCTACGGGCCGAGCGCCTCGATGTTCCCGTTGTCGACCGGGACGTACACGACACCGTTGTACACGGTGGTCTCGCCTAGCACCGCCGATGCCACCGAAACATTGTTCAGGATAATGCCGTTCTCCGGGTTCAGGAACAGGACGTTCCCAACCGCTCCGGTGCCCATGACCACGACGCCCGGTACCTCGGTGATGCCGGAGTTCATTTCTCCGTTCGCACACGTGCTCCAGATGAAGCCGCCCGTCGCCGGGTTGAGCGCAGCGAGGCTCTCGAAGCAGAATGAGCCGTTGATGATGGTGCCGCCGCCACCGACGTACAGCCGTGAGCCGTCCCAGGCCGCCGACACGATATTGAGGGGGCTCCCGGTCCCGTAGCCTATCCTCGTTTGCCACACCGGGCCGGCTGCCAGGTTGGAGCGGTCAAGGGCGAAGAACATGCCGTCTTTGTTGATCACACCGATCAGTTGGCGCTGGACGCCGTTGATGATGGCCGTGAAGAGGACTGGCGTTGCACCGAAATCGTCATCGCCGCCCTGATCTGGGGGGGGGATCGTCCAACTCGACTCGACTGACAGGTTGCTGGCGTTCAGTTTCACGATGGCAGGGGCATACTCGGCCCCAGTGGCACAATCGTCCGGGTCGCCCGTGACTGCGAAGATGCTGCCGTCGCTGGTGTCGACGTCTTGCGAAGCCCACATCCCGCCACCCGTACAGCCAGGCGGCGAAGCGTTCCAGGTTTGTTGGATGGCCCCTGTGTTCGCGTCCATCTTCACCATTTCCCCATTGGGGTCCGGGCAGCCAGGGTCGTACCCGTCGAACGCAGCCACCGTCTGATAGATGCTCCCGTTGTAGAGGAAGGGCGAGGCCCACAGGAAGTACTGAGAGTCCAAGGGCGCGATCGGCGTTTTCCAGATGATTGCCCCGGTAAGTGCGTTCAGGGCATAAAAGCTTTCCATGCCGCTCGTACCATTCGTGAGATTGTCGCCCCCTGGCACGTACAGCACCGGGGTGCCGCCCATCATGGCCGCCACCCCTGTGCCGCTTGGGCCTGCCGTCGGAGGGTTGCACGTGGTGCCTGTGAGGAGGCCGAGGTACGTGCTCCAAACGGTGGTGCCCGCGGGGCCGAGAGGCCCGGCCGAAATGGTCGCGGCGTGCTCGTAACCGTTCCAGTCCCCCCAGTACACGAGGTTGTTGGCGATGACGGGCTGAGAGTAATCACCGCCGCTGCCAGACGTCGTGGTCCACAACAGATGGACCGTGGCCGCGTTGGAGGCTGTGATCCCGGTTTGGGACGGGTAGTAGCCAGTCCGGGCGAGGTTACCCCGGTACGTCGAGACCAACGTCGGCGGCGGGGTGCCTGTGCTGTAGGTGAACTCATCGGCCGCGCTCACTGCGCTGGTACCCCCCGAGTTCGTGACGGTCACGTCGACTGTGCCCGAGCCAGCGGGTGCCGTCGCCGTGATGCTGGTGTCGCTGTTCACCGTGAAAGTTGCAGGAGCGTTACCGAAGTCGACGGCGCTGGCGCTCGTGAATGCCGTCCCGGTCACGACCACGTAAAAGCCACTGAAGCCGGAGGCCGGGCTAACCCCCGTGACCGTGGGCGCCGGCGGCACGGTATAAGTGAAATGGTCGGCCGGGTTCAGCGCACTAGTGCCCGCGGGCGTAGTGACGGTAACGTCGACCGTCCCGTTGCCTGGCGGGGCGGTGGCATAAATGGTCGTGGCGTTGCTTGCCGCAAAGGTCGCGGCCGGGTTGCCCGCCCCGAAATCGACGGCAGTAGCCCCGGCTAAGCCGCTGCCGCTGATCGTCACGAAACTGCCGTTGGGTGAGTTCCCCGGGCTGACGGAGATGATGGCGGGCCCGGGCGGCGCAGTGTAGGTGAACTGGTCGGCCGCGCTCGTGCTGCTTGTGCCTTCGCTGGTGGTGACGGTCACATCGGCATTGCCGAGGGCGCCCGAGGGGACGACGGCCGTGATAGTGGTGGGGTTGTTGACTGTGAAGTTCTGCGAGGTGTTCCCGGGGCCGAAATCGACACTCGTTGCGTTTGAGAGCCCCGTGCCGGTGATCGTAACTGTCGTGCCGCCGGTGGTCGGCCCCGAGGCTGGGCTGACCCCGCTCACGGTGGGTACGGGTGGGGAGGTGTAGGTGTAATCGTCGGCTGGACTAGCGCCGCTGCCGCCCGCGACGTTGAAGACGTTCACGTCGATCGTGCCAAGAGCGCCGCTTGGCGCTGTAGCAACGATGGTGGTCGGGTTGATGACGCTGAATGTCGTCGTCGGGTTCTCCCCGCCGAAGTCGATCCCCGTGACGTCGACGAAGCTGGTCCCGGTGATGGTCACGGTGTTGCCACCCGTGGCCGGGCCAAACGTTGGGCTGACGGCGGTAACGGTGGGGTCGTTGACGTAGGTGTACTGGTCAGCGCTGCTTGTGAGGCTCGTGCCCCCGACGGGCGTGCTGACGGTCACGTCGACGGTACCGCTGCCTGGAGGGGAGGTCGCAGTGATGGTAGTTGAGTTGAGAACTGTGAACGTCGCCGCGTTGGCGCCAAAGTCCACTGCGCTGGCGCCAGTGAAACCGGTCCCTGTGATCGTGACTGCAGTGCCGCCGCCGGCAGTCTCAACGTTCGGGCTGACTCCGGTGACGATGGGCACTGGGAACCCTGAGCTTGTGGCCATGATCGACACGTTCTGGACCTGATGGACGTCGTTGCCGCCGCCGGTCCCCCCGGTGAAGCCGACTAGGACGTACTGCGGCAGTGCCGTGGCGTAGCTGAGCACCTGGGTGCCGTCCATGGTCACGGTGATACCAGTCGAGGAGGTGGTCACCACTACGTGGTGGACCGTGTTGCGCAGCGGCGGGATAGCCGTGTTGGTAGCGAGGTAGTTGAGTTCGTTGGCAGCCCCGGTGACCGGTCCGTTGGCGATGCCCACGAAGTTGTCCGAGGGGTTGACCGAGTTCTGGTAAGTGTCAAAGGACACCGCATAGCCGGTAATGCCCGAGAAACCTTCACCGCCACCATTTACACCGAGGGCCGAGGATTGCGTGACGCTGGCATCGGCAAGTGTGAAGGTGAGCCCGTCGGCTCCGCTACCCCCGCCGATGTACGTGTCGAAGCTGGCCGTTATGCCTACTCCCGGAACCGTGATGGGGTAAAAGGCTGAACCTGCCTGGTAACTTACCGCCTGGGTGAGCTGCAAGTTCGCGGGCGATGCGGTGGTGTCGAGCAGGGCCGACCCGTTTAGTTGCCAGCCTCCGGACACCGGTGAGGGGATCGAAAAAGGCGCCGAGCCGGCCGCGTAAGTGAACAGGTCGGCCGGGCTGGTGGCGCTCGTGCCTCCTGGCGTCGTGACGGTCACGTCCACCGTCCCGCTACCAGTAGTTGGTGCAATGGCCGTGATGAGGGTGTCACTGTTGACGGTAAACGTTGCCGCCGTGGTGCCGAAGACCACCGCGGTGGCGGCGGTGAAGGCGGTGCCAGTGATAGTGACCTCGGCCCCGTTCGGCCCCGAGGCTGGGCTCACGCCACCTACGCTGGGTGGAGGCTCTACGGCGTAGGTGTACTGGTCGGCCGAGCTGGTGGCGCTCGTGCCTCCCGGCGTGGTGACGGTCACGTCCACCGTGCCAACCGACCCGGGTGGGGAGGTGGCGGTGATAGTGGTCGAGTTGGTGACGGTAAAAATGGCGGCTTGGTTGCCGAAGTCGACTGCACTGGCGCCCAACAGGTTGCTCCCAGTAATGCTCACCGTCGTCCCGCCGATGGTAAAGCCGCCAGTCGGGGTCACAGCACTGACCGTGGGCGGAGGCGGCTCGAAATAGGTGTACTGGTCCGAGGCGTTGGTAGCGCTCGTACCTCCTGGGGTGGCGACAGTCACGTCGACCGTGCCAACCGACCCGGGTGGGGAGGTGGCGGTGATAGTCGTCGGGTTGGTGACGGTGAACGCAGTGCCCGTCAGACCGAACGCCACTGCGGTTGCGCCCAGGAAGTTTGCGCCACTAATCGTGACCGTGGTCCCGCCGACGCTCGTCCCAGAGGCCGGGCTCACGCCGCTGACGGTGGGCGGCGGGGGAACCGTGTAGTTGAACTCGTCGTCGGCGGTTTCGATGCTCGTTCCCCCCGGAGTTTCGACCTGCACATCGACGGTGCCGACAAAGTCTGCGAATGCGGGGGTGATGGCGGTGATCATGGTGTCACTGTCAACGGTGAACGTAGTCGGGAGAACATGCGTCCTGACGTCGTTAGTAAAGTCGACTTCCGTGGCACCGGTGAAGGCGGTGCCGATGATGGTGACGGTCGTCCCGCCCGTGTTCGGCCCCGAACTCGGGCTCACACCCCTAACCGTCGGGACAGCCGGTGGCGTGTAGGTGTACTGGTCGGCGGTGCTGGTGGCGCTGGTGCCTCCCAGGGTGGTGACGGTCACGTCCACGGTACCGACCGTCCCAGCAGGGGCAGTGGCGGTGATAGTGGTCGAGTTGGTCACAGTGAAGGTCGCCGCGTTGGCCGAAGTCGACAGCGCTCGCGCTCGTGAACGCAGTGCCGGTAAGGGTGACCATGGTGCCGCCGGCGCTCGTTCCTGAGTTTGGCGTCAAGCTGCCGACCGTCGGGGCGGACGGAGGAGGACCGCTCGTAATGGCCACGTTCTGGACCTGATGGATGTCGTCGCCCCCGCCGGTGCCGCCTGTGAAGCCGACCAGCACGTAGGCCGGCAGCATGGTGAGGTAGTTGAGCACCTGCGTGCCGTCCATGGTGACGGTAATGCCCGTCGAGGTGGTCGTCACCACGAAGTGGTGCACGGTGTTGCGCAGCGGCGGGATGTTCGTGTTGGTGGCGATGTAGTTGAGCTCGTTGCCAGCTCCGGGGACGGGACCATTGGCGATGCCCACGAAGTTGTCGGAGGGGTTGACGGCATTCTGGTAAGTGTCCAGAGACACCGCGAGCCCGGTAATGCCCGAGTAGCCTTCGCCGCCACCGTTCACCCCCAGAGCCGTGGGCTGGGTGACACTCGCATCAGCCAAGGTGAAGGTGAGGCCGTCCGCACCGCTGCCCCCACCAATGTAGGTGTCGAAGCTGGCGGTGATGCCCACCCCCGGCACCGCCGTGGGGTAAAAGGCCGACCCCGCCTGGTAACTTGCCGCCGGGGTGAGCTGCAGGTTGCCCGGCGAGGCGGTCGTATTGAGCTGGGCGGAGCCGTTCAGCTGCCAGCCTCCTGAAACCGGCGAGGGGACGGAAAAAGGTGTTGTGCCAGCTGTATAGGTGAACTGATCAGCAGGACTGGTGGCGCTTGTTCCTTCGGGGGTTGTTACGGTCAGGCCCACAGTGCCGGTGCCAGGCGGGGCAATGGCGGTGATGATGGCGTCGCTGTTGACCGTGAAGGTAGCCGCACTACTGCCGAAGTCCACTGCGGTGGCCCCGGTGAAGCCGGTCCCGGCCAAAGTCACCAGGGCGCCGTTCGGCCCCGAGGCTGGGCTCACTCCGCTCACGGTCGGGGCCGAAGGAACTGACGTCGTGGTGGTGGTGGTGGCACCGGTGGTCGTCGTGGTGGGCGCGGTCGTCGTCGTAGTGGCGCCGGTCGTCGTAGTGGTACCGCCGGAGCTCGCGCCGTACACGTAGAAGTACTCGATCGACCACCAGTTGGGGCTGACGCTGGCGGTGAGGACCACTTGGACGTACTGGTCACTCTGCGCCGGGAAGCTCACCGTGACCGGGTACGAGGCCGGGCTGCAGCTGGCCACCGTGGTCCAGTTGGTCCCGTCGGCCGAGACGTTGACGTTTATGCCTCTGGGGTAGTCGCCCGCGTAGTCAGGAGCGTTCAGGGAGACCTCGTTGAACGACTGGGCTGAGGCCAGGTTGAGCGTGTAGTCCATCCCCGGTGCCTGAGCCATGCCGGTCGTAAAGCGGCCTGTGCTCGAACCGTTCAGGACGTTGGTGACCGGGTCCTGTGCGCCGTTGGCGCCGCTCGTAGCAGAGCTCCCGGTGAACGCCGATTCGTTGAGCTGGGCCTCGCCAGAGGTAGAGGCAGAGCAGCTATAACCCGAGGCCACCGTCGTCGTGGTGGTGGTCGGCATGGTGGTTTGGTCGTGGTGGTGGCGCCGGTGGTCGTCGTGGTGGCGCCGGTGGTCGTCGTGGTGGCGCCGGTGGTCGTCGTGGTGGGCGCGGTCGTCGTCGTAGTGGCGCCAGTGGTCGTGGTGGTACCGCCGGAGCTCGCGCCGTACACGTAGAAGTACTCGATCGACCACCAGTTGGGGCTGACGCTGGCGGTGAGGACCACTTGGACGTACTGGTCACTCTGCGCCGGGAAGCTCACCGTGACCGGGTACGAGGCCGGGCTGCAGCTGGCCACCGTGGTCCAGTTGGTCCCGTCGGCCGAGACGTTGACGTTTATGCCTCTGGGGTAGTCGCCCGCGTAGTCAGGAGCGTTCAGGGAGACCTCGTTGAACGACTGGGCTGAGGCCAGGTTGAGCGTGTAGTCCATCCCCGGTGCCTGAGCCATGCCGGTCGTAAAGCGGCCTGTGCTCGAACCGTTCAGGACGTTGGTGACCGGGTCCTGTGCGCCGTTGGCGCCGCTCGTAGCAGAGCTCCCGGTGAACGCCGATTCGTTGAGCTGGGCCTCGCCAGAGGTAGAGGCAGAGCAGCTATAACCCGAGGCCACCGTCGTCGTGGTGGTGGTCGGCATGGTGGTTGTCGTGGTGGTGGCGCCGGTGGTCGTCGTGGTGGCGCCGGTGGTCGTCGTGGTGGGCGCGGTGGTCGTCGTGGTGGCGCGGTCGTCGTAGTGGTACCGCCGGTTGTCGTCGTGGTCGGCCGAGTCGTCGTCGTGGTGCCACCGGTGGTCGTCGTGGTCGTGGGCCCGGTCGTCGTGGTGGTGGGAGCGGTCGTGGTGGTGGTACCGGTCGTCGTCGTAGTGGGGCGGGTGGTCGTGGTGGTAGTGGGCGCGGTCGTGGTGGTGGTGGTACCGGTCGTCGTCGTAGTGGGGCGGGTGGTCGTGGTGGTAGTGGGCGCGGTCGTGGTGGTGGTGGTACCGGTCGTCGTTGTAGTGGGGCGGGTGGTCGTGGTGGTAGTGGGCGCGGTCGTGGTGGTAGTGGGCGCGGTCGTGGTGGTGGTGGTACGGTCGTCGTTGTAGTGGGGCGGGTGGTCGTCGTCGTAGTGGGCCTGGTCGTGGTGGTGCTCCCGGTAGTCGTTGTGGTCGGCCGAGTAGTCGTCGTGGTGCCACCGGTGGTCGTCGTGGTGGTACCCGAGCCCCCGTTGTAAACGTAGAAGAACTCGATCGACCACAACTGGCTGGATCTGGCCGCGAGGACCACTTCGACGTAGCGGTCACTCTGGGCCGGGAAGCTGACCGTGACAGGGTACGAGGCCGGGCTGCAGCTGGCCAGGGTGGTCCAGTGGGTCCCGTTGGCCGAAACGTTGACGTTTATGGCTCGGGGATAGTTGCCCGAGTAGTCGGGGGCGTTCAGGGAGACCTCGTTGAACGACTGGGCCGACGCCATGTTGACCTCGTAGTTCATCCCCGGCGCCTGAGCCGCGCCTGTGGTGAAACGGCCTGAGCTCTTGCCGTTGAGGACGTTTGTGATCGGGTACTGGGCGCCGCTGGAGCCGCTGGTGGTCGAGCTCCCGTTGAACGCCGATTCGTTGAGCTGGGTCTCGCCCGAAGTGGAACCATTGCAGTTGGGGCCAGCCGCGGCGACACTTGGAGAAAACGCTCCGGGAACGACGGCTACGAGGCTCATTAGTACGGACGCGACGGCGACTCCCCAGCTAGCCCAGCCACGCGGGCGGCGACGGCGTGGCCGGCGTGGATAATAAACGCGGGAGCCCAATGCCGGCATGACTAACGTCGGCTCTCAGGTGACCGTCCCGTCGCCCAACCACCTGCGAACTTCAATGGGACGACGAGGGCCCCCGAGAGGCAGCGGGGCGTCCGACTGGCCGTCGGACTAATGGACTTAACCGTCAGGAGGGGGCTGGGGTATTTAGAGCGGTCGGCTTGAATAGTGGCGCCGAAGTTGCGCCGCGTCGTGATGCTGACGTCGACGGTGCTTGAACGTGAGGTGGCCTGAGCGCTAATGGCGGCGAGTTTCACGACGCTGTCGCTGGTCGCATGGTGCAGGGCCGGGGCCGAGACGCGGCGCCGAATTCCCTGCCGCTGCCTGTGGCAGAAGTGCCGAGCCCGACCCATCCGAGGACCGCTTGACAATCCTTCCTGATATTTACACGAAGTTGAGCTCACGAGGAGACGTAACCCTCGACACTTCTCCCTGGCTCCTCTTGGCCAACACCGTCCGGCATTCGAGCTCCCGACGCGAGACAATTAGCAAAACAGAACTTCTAGCCAACCACGCTTGGATGCGCAAGTCAGTTCCTAGCTTTTCGGGCAGGCGGACACACACAGCACTTTTGGTGCAACTAAAAGTGAGACTATGTCTTCTCCAATTGACCTATCCATTCTGTGGGGCAACGACGCAAGTCTTTTCTTGGCTTTTCGGGACTGGCAACACGCACAGCACTCTTGGTGCAACTAGAAGTGAGATCATGTCTTCTCCAATTGACCTACTATTTTCGGTGGGCGGCGACCTTCGGTTGGGCCCCGCGCAGTGGTGTTATAACAACCACTGACCAACCTCAATTTCTGAATTGTATAGATCTCATTGTCAAGAATGTCAAGTAGGTAACTACCGTCATGGGTTGGCCGCGTCGAACGCGTCGAACGCGTCGAATGCGTCGAAGCGGTGGGACGTCGTCGGTTATTTAGGTGGGATCTCTGCGGTTATCCCTCCGTTATGCGGCCGCGGCTCGGAGCTCGGGCTCCTTTGACAGGGCCGTCACTTGGCCCTCAATAGGACGCAGCCGGGCTTTGGCCAAGCCCCTCAGATCCCATGCAGCGTTTGGCCACCGGCCCAAGTCCTTTCACGATCTGCATCTTTCATAGGCGGGATGCGGCTGTCTGCCACAGTCTTACGGCTACTGTGGACGCTAAATACGCTTCGCTGGCAAGTGAAGCCTCCACGTTCTCGAGTCCTTGAAGCACGGCTCCCGTTGGCGCCTGGTCCGAGGGAATAAATGTTGGGATAATTGACGGCTCCCGAGTGCCCGTTGAGGAGGGCAATGTCATCGAGAAGGAAGATAGGCGCGATAATGGTTACGGGCGCGGCGATGCTTGGGGCCACATTTCCGGGGCCAGCCCCGGCGTGGGCGGGCACTTGGCATCAGGTAACGGAGCTACAGGGCTCGGACACCGTCGCCAACGACGACTTTGGTTTCACCGTCGCGACCTTGCCTGGCACGATCGTTGTGGGCGCAGATGGCCATGCCAAAGACGCTGGCCGGGTGTACGTTTTCACGCAGAGCGCCCACGGCTGGCACCAAAGCGCTGAGCTGGTGGGCTCGGACACCGTTGCCGGTGACCTCTTCGGGTTCTCGCTCGCGGCTGCGCCTGGCATGGTCGTTGTCAGCGGATATAACCATGCGAAAGACGCCGGCCGCGTGTACGTGTTCACGCAGAGCGCCCACGGCTGGCACCAAAGCGCTGAGCTGGTGGGCTCGGACACCGTTGCCGGTGACTACTTTGGTACTTCGCTCGCGGCCGCGCCTGGTGTGGTCGTAGTCGGTGCAATTGGCCATGCCAAAGGCGCTGGCCGGGTGTACGTGTTCACGCAGAGCGCCCACGGCTGGCACCAGACCGCTGAGCTGGTGGGCTCGGGCACGGTTGCCGATAGCGGCTTCGGTACTTCGGTCGGGGCCTCGCCTGGCACGATCGTCGTGGGCGCAGACGGCCCGGCCAAGGAAACCGGGCGGGTGTACGTGTTCACGCAGAGCGCCCACGGCTGGCACCAAAGCGCTGAGCTGGTGGGCTCGGACACCGTTGCCGGCGATTACTTCGGAGCGTCGTTCGCGACCGCGCCTGGTCTTATCGTGGTGGGCGCAATTGGCCATGCCAAATACGCTGGCAGGGTGTACGTGTTCACGGAGAGCACCCACGGCTGGCACCAAACCGCTGAGCTCGTGGGCTCGGACACCGTTGCCGGTGACTTTTTCGGCGCTTCGTTCGCAGCTTCGTCTGGCACGATAATCGTGGGCGCAGATGGCCATGCCAAAGGCGCTGGCCGGGTCTACGTGTTCACGCGGAGCGCCCACGGCTGGCACCAGATCGCTGAGCTCGAGGGCTCGGACACCGTCGGCGGTGACGCCTTCGGCTTGCCGGTCGCGGCCTCGCTTGGCACGATCGTCGTGGGCGCAGATGGTCATGCCGAACACGCTGGCCGGGTGTACCTGTTCCAGCGGTAAGAGGTCAGCAGACCGGGCGTGGACGCCAACCCCGGGCACGGCACATGGCACGCGCCTGGCGGCGGACAACGGCCGGGGTCTTGGCTCTCAGGCAAGCCTCCGACGCAAGAACCTCCGCGATGCGTTGACGGGTGCGCAATCGGTTTTCTATGGACCAGGTGATGGGCGGCCCGGACTCGGGCGGACGATTTGCTTGGTAGCTACCTTCTTTGCCAGCCCTGCCGGACGTCCCAAGGCGGTGAGCCTTGGGGCGAGATCTCCCTTGGGAGCGACCAGGAGGTTCGATAGCCCGAGCCAGTCGCGAAGGCGCTGCAGCTCGGTGAAAGCCGCTTCGGCCACAGCGCCGCTCGCCTGCCCAGCTTCAGCGAAGGCACCGACCACCAACAAGGCATCCCCATGACGATCGGACTTCAGGTCAAAGCGGGCGACTAGCGCATCGCCAAGCAGCAGCGGCATGACGTAGTAGCCGTGCGTCCGCAGCTCCCCCGGGACATAGATCTCGATGCGGTAATGGAACTCAAAGAGCCGCTCGACGCGAGGACGGGCCCATATGAGCGAGTCGAAAGGAGAGACCAGGGTCGCGCTCTCGCGCTTCGGCGGCCTGGGGCGCACGCCCGGTACAACGTAAGCGGGCTGGGGCCAGCCCTCGACGGCAACCTGGATCAGCCGGCCCTCCCCCACCAGGTCCGCCACCAGCACTCGTGCGCGCTGCGGCCTCAACCAGAAGTAGTCGGCGAGGTCGGCCTCGATAGCGGCACCCATGCAGCGAGCGGCCAGGACGATCAGCTGCTTTTGGGCGTCCTCGTCGCTGGGCGTAGATATTTCGAGCACGGCCGCCGGCACCACCCGCTCGGTGAGGTCATAGATGCGCTCGAAGCTCGCGCTCCGCCAGGCCGACAGCACTCCGTCGCCGAAAAGCAGCTCGAGCGCGCGGCGCCCGGTGCTGCGGCGGTCCCACCACTGCCCGCTCTGGCGGCGCGGCTCCGAGAGCTGCGAGGCGGCTAGCGGGCCGCGCTCGGTGACCTCGGCCAGGACCGAGGCGATGTATGCGGAGTTATCCGCTCGCCAAGCCCGACGCCTCTCTTGGACGGCTCCACTGTCCACCAGGTCATCTCGCCATCGTTGCATCCGCCATCGCAAGAGCGGGTGGAGCGCGACCGGCAAGAGCGAAGCGGCATGGCCCCAGTACTCGAACCAGCTACCCTGCGGCCCGGAAAGGCTACGTAGGACTGCGGGGTCATAGGCCCCAGGCGGCTGAAAGGGACCAAGAACTGGGTGCGGGCCAAGACGTTGACGGCGTCGAGCTGGATGGTGCCGAGCTGGCCCATGAGGCTGCGCAGCTGAGCCCTTGTTTTTGCCGGCGTGCGCCGCCCTGCAGGCGTTGCCGGCCGTGGCTCGCTCAGGCCTTGGGCGGCCAGGGCCAACCAACGGGCCTCACGGTTCGACAGCTGAGAGCTGGACAGAGATCTTGCGCCAGGCATGGGAATGGCGAGCTTATAGAGGTCCTACCGAGCCGGTGGCCCCCAGCCGGCTGCTTCGTAAACGTCGAGGACGAGCTTGAGCGCCCGGTAACCGTCCTCGCCACTCACCGATTGTGGCCGGCCCTCGACGATGGCAGAGGTGATGTCGGCCAGCTGTGCGCGGTGGCCGCCTGGGAAACCCAAGGCACTGACGTCGCCCTCGGTCAGGCTCTCGTCGCCGTCTTGGACCTGAGCCGAGACAAGCTCCCCGTTCTCCAAGACAATCGTCCCCGCCGTGCCGCTAACGCGAAGCGTCGTCGGGAAGCCGGGAAAGGAAACCGTGCTCGCCTCCAGCATCCCGAGCGCCCCGCTTTCGAAGCGAAGCAGCGCGAGGGCGAGATCCTCGACCTCGATGTCATGAGCCACGGTGGCGCAGGTGGCCGAAAGCACTTCGGGAGCGCCGCAGAGCCAGCAAACGAGGTCGGCATAGTGGACGGCCTGGTTCATGAGAGCCCCGCCCCCGTCGAGGGCCCACGTCCCGCGCCACGACCCGCTGTCGTAATAGGCCTGCGTCCTGTGCCACGGTACGCTCGCCCAGACCTCGACCAAGCGCCCCAGGCGGCCACTGGCCAACAGCGCGGCGGGCACGTTGCACGCCGGGGTTATAGCGCTGCTGGGAGATGACGGAGAGGCTTACGCCGCGCGCCGCCGCGCCGTCGATCAAGCTGCGCGCCGCCGCAAGGGAGATCTCGATCGGTTTCTCGACCACCACATGCTTGCCGCCCTCGGCCACTGCGAGCCCGACTTTGCCGTGCAAACCGCTTGGAACCAGGACGCAGACGGCTTCGACCTCTGGCATGGCCAGCATGTTGTCAAGGCCCGATGCGTCCACAACGCCGTGCTCAGCGGCAAAGCGCTCCGCTAGCGCTCCGTCGAGATCGGTGACCGCCACCAGGCGCGCCTCAGCCAGCCCGGCGAACGCCGCAGCATAAGTTGCCGCAATGGCCCCGCAGCCGACCAGGCCGAAGCCGAGCGGGTCCCGGCCAACCACGCCGGGGCCGGACTGCCCAAGACCGGGTTGTACTGCCACTCAGGCCGGCCTGGGGGTGCTTCCAAGCCGACCTGAGTGCCCGCCGCCTGCGTCCAATCGCCCTCGCTCAGCCACCAAAGGTGGAGGCTAACCGAGCGGAGGGCTTATGGAAGAGCTTGCATCCACCTGCGCAAGGTCTGCGCCTGAGAGTGGAGGGACTGTTCGGGCGAGGCCAGTTCGGGGTGCCATTTCTTCTCGAACTCGAGGGACACCCACCCCACGTACCCGGCTGAGCTCAGAAGGCTCAACAGATCGGGTACCGGCACTTCGCCCTCGCCCATGAGGACCAGCTGCCACTGGTCCTCCCGGCTCGGGTCGCGACGTGCATCTTTCACCTGGACCAACGAAATGTGGCGGCCCAGAGTCTCAAGCACCTCTGGGGGGCCCTCACCCATCCTGTGGGGATGGAGCGAGTCGTAAACAGCGCCCGCGCTCCCACCGACGTAGTTGAGCACCTCCGCCACAACGTGCGCGCTCGAGAAATCATCGTGAGTCTCGAGCGCCAATCGGGCACCGTAGTACCCGGCCAGCGGAGCGGCCTCCGCCAGCAGTTCCGCCGCCTGTTTGATCGCGTCCCGCCTCGAATCAGGGTTTGCCGGGAGCGCGCCGCCGAAAACTCGCAGCAAAGGCGCTCCCCACTGGGCGGCCATCTCGGCCATCGCGTCGAGGTCGTAAAGGAAGGCCCGCCGGTCCGTCGTTACGAGCTGGAGCGAGGTGTCCAGGGCAGCGACGCTCACACCGCTCGAGCGCAGAGCCGACTCGGCGCGCCGGCGCGAGGACTGGCTTAGCGAAGGCGTGACCACATCGCCGTCGAAAAGACGGATCTCGATGCCATCAAAGCCATAGGTCGCAACCGCCTCGACTGTGCGTTCGAAAGGCCATTCGGGGCAAGCAAGGTTGCTGTAGCTCAAACGCATGATGGGTACTTACCCCCAGTTCTTGGTCCCATTCCTCGTTACCGGTTTTTCTGCTGAGCGCGGGCTGAAGCACCGCCGAGCAGCCACTACCGGCTGTGGCGGCCGGGCCGCAGGATCGCCGCAACCGCTTCGACCGCCAAGCGGTAACCGTCTCCGCCAAACCCGGCGATCACCCCAGTTGCCACCGGGCTCACGACCGAAACCTGCCGCCAGGTTTCCCGGCGCTTGGGGTTGCTGATGTGCAGTTCGACGATCGGCCCTTCGAAAGTCGCCAGGGCGTCGTGCAGCGACCACGAGTAATGGGTAAGCGCCCCCGGGTTAACGACGATCGCGGCAGCCCGCCCGCGAGCCTCGTGTACTGCCTCGACGAGTGCCCCCTCATAGTCGGACTGGACATGCTCGAGCGCGAGGCCGTGCTCGGCCGCGGCCATGGTCGCCTTGGCGACGTGGTCGGCGAGTGTGTCGCGGCCATAGATCTCCGGCTGGCGCTGGCCCAGCAAGTTGAGGTTCGGCCCGGACAGCAGTAGCACGATCGCGTCCGGGAGACGCTCGGGGACCTCGTCCTGGCGCCGTCCGGTCCACTCCGTCACGGTGTCGGCTGTCCCGGTGACGACTGTGAGTTCGGGCCGGGCGGGCGGTTCCTGGGGGGGCATCAGGCTCCTTGCGTGCTGAGCAGGCGTGCACTAATTGCCTAGCAGAACCAGAGCCCCAGTACGCAGCCCTTTTGGTCGATGCACTATAGGCCACCCACTAGGCAAGGCAGGGCCTGGCGCCATCCTTTGCACTCAAGTTCGTCTTCTTCCGAGCCGACTACTCACGGGAGATCATCCAGCTTTCCAGAGGCCGGTCAGAGCTAACGCTCGGTCCGGCTGGCCCATTAGCAGACGGAGTACACCAGGTGCGTTTCCAAGAACTTCGCGACGTAGACGGGATCGTGCTCGCTCAAGGCCTGCACCCCGCTATTGCAGTAGTCGCAGCAGGTGCCGCGGCACGCGCCGCTGCAATTACAGCCGTGGTGTCGACCAGGGGGTGCAAGGTCCTGCGCCCTTCGGACATAGAGGACGAGTTGAAGCGGGCCGCGGTGACGGCAGTCGAGCAGCATGAATCCGCCGTGGAGCAGAAAAAGGGCAAAGTGGCCGAAGCAGAAAAGTCGCTCGCCGAGGCAAGCGACGTTGCTGCAGCTGCCGCCCGCGAAAGCACCGTAGCCACCGGCGACCTCGCTCGTTTCGACGATTTGGCCAGCCGACTAGCGTTTGCCGAAGAGTCCTACGAATCCGCCGTACGAGCTGACGCCGAAGCCGCTCGCTCGCTCGCCGCGGCTCTAGGTGAACTGGACAGGATCCTCGGCCAACGTCACAGCGCGAGCACCTCGCTCGAGCAGGCGCGCAAGTCCCGCGACAACCGTGGGGTACCTGAGGCCGTGCTCCAGCAAGCCATGAACCTTCAGGCCGCGCTGGCAAAGGCCGAGGCCGACAAGCACGAGTCTGTTCAACAGGCAGACGACACGTCCCAGGCAGCCAGAGCAGCAAGCCGCGATGCGCTCGTGGCGCTGGAGACAGCCCACACGGCCCTTCACAGCGGGATGGCCCTTATAAGCTCGGGAGCCCCCGATTGGGGCCCGGGCGTGCCGCTGCCCGGTCTAGTCGCCAATTACCGTGACCGCCTGGCGGCGGCAGTAGCCGGCACGCAGGCGGCCGAGGCGCATGCCAAGGGCGTAGAGCGTGCGGCCAGGAACCGCCTCGAAACCGACCGGAACGACCTCGATGCTCTCGAGGCCACCGGCGCAGTTCAACTTGATGCCAAGGGCACGATCGCACAATGGATGAGCAGCGAAACATTCAACCAGGACGACGCCGTGTTTGCCGACGACGCCTTTGCCCGATTTGACTCAGACGGCGTGGCGGCCCTCGTCACGAGCCTGGCAGGGCGCGGGTGCCAGGTGATCTATCTCACGGAGGACGCCGAGGTGCTCGGCTGGGCGATCGGCCTGCCCCACGAAGCCGGCGGCGCGACGACGATAACCAACTCCCGTGCTCGTAGGCCAGTACTGGTTAGCGATTAACCACCCTTGACAGCAAACACTCGAGTTACAACACATCTGAATTACCAGGAAAGGCAAACGTGTTCCGGCATATAAGATCCAAACTAATTGCCGCCTTCGCCGTGCCGCTCGCCATCTTGGTTGCGGTCGCCGGGCTGGAATCGGTATCCGCACTTGGCCAGGTCAACAGCGTCGACCACCAGACTGCGCTGGCTTCAGCCTCGGTAGGGCCCGGCGGCGTGGTGCAGGCCCTGCAGAGGGAGCGTGAGTTCGCCGAGCTGTCCATAGTTGCGGCCGCACACAAACCGGCGTCGGCGCTTATCGGTTTGTCACCGTCGGCTGGCGGCTTCAACCAGACGCCCAGTGCAATCCTCGACCAAACCGACGTCGCGCTCAGCAGCTTCCGCTCGACCGTCGACCACGCTGGGTCGCAAGCCGAGCAGATCTACACCGGAGCCTTCAGCGCGTTGGCTTCCCTACCGACCGCCCGCGACTACTGGGCGCCGGCGGCCGCAGACGTAACGGCTAAGACAACCAATATCGTCGACTACGAGAGCCTGGCGACAAAGACTTACCAGAGCTACACGGCGATGATCAACGCGCTCGTCGACGCCACGGCTCAGGTCCCGTTGCTCATCAACGACACCACCTTGCGTACCGGCGTTGAGGCGCTCTACACGAGCCTTCAAAAGACCGAATCCGACTGGCAAGTTGTGGAGGATCTGATAATCGCCTCGTGGGAATCGGGCTCGGCACAGACCGCACAGTTCGCCGCCACCAACGAGGACTGGGGCGCAGACCTTTCGTGGTCGCAGCGCCTCATCTCGCTCGGCACTGGCACGTACGGAGCGGCCATCGGAAACCTGGACCAGGACCAGGTCGGCAGCGCGCTCGCGTTCGACATCGGTCTCATACAAACAGGGGCTATCCCACCGCTTACGAACGTGTTGGACGCGTTCACCGCGCCCGCCGGCAACACTGCTGCGACGGTGAACGTCACGTTCACCCAGCTCGGGGAGAACCAGATCGCTGCAATCGTCAACGACCGTGCCAATACCTTGCACAACAACGCAGTGATAGCGGCGATCGAGTTCGCCGTCCTCGGGGCGCTCGGGACGATCCTCGGCTTCCTGCTCATCGCACTGGTCAGCCGCTCGGTTTCCAAGCCTCTTATCGACCTCGCGAACCAGGCGGACAAGCTCGCCACCGAGACGCTTCCCGCCACAGTAAAGGCAATTCTGGAAGCGGCCAACTCGGGTGCCGAACCGCCCAAGCCGCCAAAGGTCGTTGTCAATAGCCGAGACGAAGTCTCTGAAATGGCAAGGGCCCTGGACGCGGTCAACAAGACCGCCGTCGAGCTGGCAACTGGCCAGGCCGCCCTGCGGCGCAACCTTGCCGACGCCTTCGTAAACCTCGGCCGCCGTAACCAGAACCTGGTGACCAGGCAGCTCGAGTACATCAGCGAGATCGAGCTGAAAGAAGCGGACCCCGAGTCGCTCGAGGAGCTTTTCCGCCTCGACCACCTTGCGACCCGTATGCGCCGTAACGCCGAGTCGCTGCTCATCCTCGCCGGAAGTGGCCCGCCCGCCAATGGAGCGCCGCTGTCCCCGCCATGGACGTGGCGCGCGCCGCGTCCGCTGAAGTCGAGGACTACAAACGCCTGCGGCTGCACCATTTCGACCCAGCGATGATGACAGGGGCCGTCACGACGGACCTCGTGCACATCATGGCCGAGCTCGTAGAAAATGCGCTCACCTTCTCGCCCCCGGGATCCCCTGTGGATGTCTACGGCCGGTTCCTCGAAGGTGGTTACGTGATCGTCATCGTCGACTCGGGGATCGGGATGTCGGTCGAGGACCTCGAGCTCGCGAACCATCGCCTCGGAGGCCAAGGATCCGAAAGCGAAGTCCCGGGCCGTTACCTGGGCCACTTCGTCGCCGGGCGCCTGGCGGCCCGCCACGGCATTGCCATCTCGCTCCAATCCTCACATTCGGGGGGCCTGGTCGCCCGGGTGAAGATCCCCGCCTCGCTGATCGAGGAGCCGGTACCCGACCTCTCGGCCGTCGCCGAGGTCCGTTCGGCGACGCTGCCCTCTCCTTACGAGCAGGCCGCGCCGTCCCCTCTTACCCCCTTCGAGGACAGGGTCTTCGAGCCTCCGTTCACCCCGGTGACCCCTGACAAACAGGAGACGGAGATCTCTGCCGAAGCCTCGGTCGTTTTCGAAGCTCCACCCGTGTTCGAGGCTCCGCCTGTGTACGAAGCGCCGCCTGTGTACGAAGCGCCGCCTGTGAACGAAGCGCCGCCTGTGTACGAAGCGCCGCCTGTGTACGAAGCGCCGCCCGTGTACGAAGCGCCGCCCGTGTTCGAAGCTCCGGTTGTCCGGGAGGATCCGGTCGATCTTCGAAGCTCCCGCAGTCCCAGAGGCGCCCGCCGTGCCAGAGGCTCCCGCCGTGACGGCAGCACCGCCGGCACTCGCTGCCCCAGTTGACTCGGGATCGCCGGCCGCATTCGAAAGTCACGGTTCGTACGAAACTCCGGCCGTGTTCGAGGCCCTTGCAAATTTCGAAGCTGCGATGCGCGCACCAGACCCGACGGCCCCTGTAGAGGCCAAGGGTGCACCGCCGGCAGACCCATTTTTCGCCAGTGCTTTCGGAACGCCCGCTGCTGCAAACCGATTTGAACACGAGCCTGATGGAGAAATTGCCACCGGACCACGCGATCTTGGCGCAGCTCAGGCAGACGAGGCCGTCGTCCAGGCTCCCCCCGCAACTGCGAGCGCCTCCTCGTTCGAGGTGGGCGGCGAAATTGCATTCAGGGCGCAAACCTCGCCCGAAGAGGACTTCGACGCGGGTGCCCGGGCCGCAGACGGCGGTTACAAGGAAGCCGGCTACCTGCCGGACTGGGCCGGCGACATCTCCGAGCCCTCCTGGGAGGACAACGACGCCGAGCTAGACGCAAGTACCGCCCAAGCGACCGACGCCCCTGCTGCTCCTAGAGCCGTCCCGACTACCGCTCCCTTCGACTGGGCGGCGCCTGAGAGCGCGGCCCCAACCCCCGCAAAGCCCTCCGGCTCCAACGGGGACACCGCGGGCGGGCCGCACGCTGTGCCAGCCCCGGACCACGTCTGGGACCCGATGATGGCCAAGGACACAAGCAAACCGTTCGATGACGAACCGCTGAGCGCCCCTTCCCCCACGGGCTCCGCTCCAGCCAAGCCGTCGTGGGCGTCCTCGATCGACCATGGCGTGTCGATAGCTTCTGCCCGCTCAAACCCTGAGCATGGAGCCTGGGACCCTGCCCCCCCGACAAAGCCCTTGTCTGGCACGGCCTCTAGGGACATCAACCCGACAGGTTTCACCCCGACGTCTTCGCCCGAGGTTAACCCCGCCAGCTTCGCGCCGACATCGCCGGTCGAGCTGATACCCGCAACCTTCGCTCCCAAGGCGCCGGATTTGGGTATCGCCTCCACGCTCGTCACCGGGCCCAGTACAGACACCAGGGCCCAGCCCACGGCGCCCGCACAGCCGCTCGCGGGGGCCTCCGCCGAGGCGCCAAACGTTGCTGCAACTCCCGCCCCACCTTCGGCTGCGCCCTCGTGGGACACCGTGCCTCCACGCGAGGCCGTACCAAATGCGAGCAACGCCGTCGGCCCCGCAGAACAAGCTCGCAACACCGCCGACGGCCTGCGCCGGCTAACCCGGCGTGTCCCGGGCGCATCGCTGCCCCAGGAGGACGGCTCACTACGCCGGCCCACCCCAACGTCGACCGCCCACAACCCTCTTGGGCTGACAGGAGCCCTCTCGCAATACCTATCGGCCACCGCTAATGAGGGCCGGCCCGAAAAGGAGCACAACGCAAGATGAGCTCAGACACGCTCAGCACGGACGTCAAAAACTTCAACTGGTTGCTTGACAACTTCGTCCAGAGCAGCGCCGGTGTCTGTGACGCCGTGGCGGTCTCCTCGGACGGGTTGCTGATGGCAATGTCGCATACGCTCGACCGTGCCGGCGCCGAACGAGTGGCCGCTATCATTTCCGGCATGGTTGGTCTTTCCCGAGGCGCTGCAAAGGCTTTCGGGTGGCAGCCGGTACAACAGATCATCATCGCAATGGACGGCGGTTACCTTTTCGTCTCCTCTATCTCCGACGGCAGCAACCTCGGCGTGGTCGCAAATGCGGGTTGCGACATCGGGCTTGTCGGCTACCAGACCAACCTGCTCCTGGAAAAGATCGGTGCACTCCTGACCCCCGCGCTCATCGCTCAGCTGCGCGCGCAAGTTCTTATCCACTGAGCGACACGAAAGGGCCGCAGTGAGCGGACAAGATTCACCAAGACAGTTGGGTCTCATCCGCCCGTTCATAATGACGGGCGGCCGTACAGCCACGACCCGGCCCGGACTGCGCTGGGAGACCCTCATCGAGGTCCTCGGCGACAAATCCAGGCTTGCCAAAACCACAGAGCAGCGAACGGTCCTATCCCTAGCAGGACGGCCCATATCGATTGCCGAATTGTCAGCGTATATGCACCTGCCGACCCAGGTAGTCGCAATTCTGGTCGGGGATCTACTGGACACTGGTGCTATCCGGATCCACCAGACAGACCCCGTCGAGATCGAACTGTCCGCCCTAACAAGGATGATAGAACGTGTCCGTGCTCTCTGAAACGTCCAGTCGCCATATCATGGCGGTCAAGTTCGTCATCGCCGGCGGTTTTGGCGTTGGGAAGACGACATTCGTCGGCGCCATTTCTGAGGTGGAACCCCTCACGACCGAGGCGGCTATGACGGTCGTGGCAACCGGGGTCGACGACCACAAAGCCGTGGCGCAGACGACCAAGTTGACGACCACAGTCGCTATGGACTTCGGTCGGCTCACCGTCGACGAGTCCCTTGTCATGTACCTTTTCGGCGCTCCTGGACAGGGCCGCTTCACCTTCATGTGGGACGACCTGATCAACGGCGCCCTGGGCGCTGTCGTGCTCGTCGACACGCGCCGGGTCGAGGACTGCTTCGCTGCCGTCGATTATTTCGAGAAGAAGGAACTACCCTTCGTCGTCGGTGTCAACTGTTTCGACGGCGCAGATCATTACTCCCTGGACGAGATACGCGAGGCCCTCGGCATCCCGGCGGGTACTCCCGTGTTCGACATGGACGCACGCGACAAGGCATCCTGCCGGGACGCCCTCCTGGTGCTTCTCGAGCTGCTCGTCGCCCGCCTCAGCGCCAAGTCCCCCTCGTAGCCTCCCTTTCCCCAGGCTGCCCTTCGCTGGAGGGGCTCGCAGCTTCCCGGGGCCAGCGGCTCCCGGGGTCAGCGGCTCCCGAGGCCAGCGGCTCCCGGGGCCAGCGGCGACCGTGCCCGGGGGCCGGGGCCGGGGGCCGGGGCCGGTTCTAGGCGTGGTTCGCCCATCTCGGCCGTGCTTTCCTACCTCGGCGTGCCACAAGCCCTGACATCCCTCCGCGGGCACCGAGAAACCTGCTGCCACGCCGAGAACCGTGCCGCCACGCCGAGAAACGCGCCGCCAGGCCGAGAAACGCCGGGCCAGCCCTGCGGGCCCACCGAGGACCGAGGACCGAGGACCTAGTGCACTTGGATCGTCGAGAGGTACCAGTTGACAACCGGGGCGCCGCAAAGAGCCGAAAGGACGGCCCCGGTTGCCAGGAAAGTACCAAACGGGATCGGGGTGCGCCGGCCCGCCTTGCCGAGCGCGATCATGGTCACGCCTACCAACGAGCCGAGCACGCTGGCGATGATGAAGCCCAAGAAAGCGTAGCCCGCTCCCAGCCAGCCGAGCCCGAAGCCGATCAGCAGGGCGAGGCGGACGTCGCCAAAACCAAGAGCTTTGGGTGACATGAAGTTGATGGCGAAAAACAGCGCCCAGGGCACGACCGCCGAGATCGCGGCGATCAAAAGGCGGTGCCACTGGTTGCCACTTACGGTCCCGGCTACGAGGACCACAGCGAGGATGGTCAATGTCGCGTAGACGATCTTTCGAGGCAGGAGCAGGTGGTCGAGGTCGATGAACGCAAGAGCGACCAGGCCGCCAGCCAGCACCGCCTCCCCCACGCCGGTCCACGAGATGCCAAAGCGCAAGCCGATAACGGCATAAATCACGCCGACAAGTGCCTCGACCGCCGGGTAGCGGGGCGAGACGGGCGCCTTGCAGGCCCGGCAACGCCCTCGCAGGACAAGCCAGGAAACCACAGGGATATTGTCGAACGAGCGCACCCTGGCGCCACAGCTCAAGCAGCCTGAGGGCGGTTTTACGACAGAACGCCCAGCCGGGACGCGGTAGATGACGACGTTGGCGAACGACCCGACCAGCAAGCCGAAGACCCCGAGTATGAGGGCAGCCAGGGCCCCTGAGGCAAGGAGCATCAGAGGCCGCCCTGAGCGCCCTGAGCGCGTGCGGACGACGCTTTCATACCACTGGTAATCGGCATGATCCGCTCGGCGACTTAATTACAGGGCCCATCGTCGTTTATTGAAGTTCGGCCAATGTTGCCAGGACGGCCTCAGCGGGTACACCTTGCACAACTTCGAGCCCGACTGGGCCGTCGAGCACGAACGTCAAACCGCCGCCGGTCACCTTCTTGTCGCGTCCCATCACGGCCAAGAGCACCGTGAAGTCGGCCCCCGGGGGGAGCGTCGAAGGAAGGTCGTACCCCAACACCACGCGGTAGTGCTCGGCTACCCGCTCGTCGTCGATCCTGCCGAGCTGACGGGCCAAACGGGCAGCGAACACCAGGCCAATGGCAACCGCCTCGCCGTGGCGCAGGTCGTAGTTGCCTGATGTCTCGAGCGCGTGGGCCAAAGTGTGGCCGTAGTTGAGCAGCGCCCGCCCTGCGTTGCGGGGCTCATCACCCGTCCCTCGTACGCCTGCGGTCCCGGGTTCAGCCGGCACGGTGCCCACGGTGCCGAGGCCCATGTGCGGCGGCGGCCCACGGGGCTGGCCGGGCCGGCGGGGCCGACCAGCACCCCGGTCTCGCGTTCGTCGCCGGCGACGACCCTCGCCTTGCACTCCACGCACGCTGCGACCGCTTCCTCGAGGCCCATCTCGGGCAGGCCCGGCACGCCCAGGAAGGCGTACTTAGCCATCTCACCGAGGCCGGAGCCGTACTCTCGGGGCGGCAGGCTGGAGAGCACCTCGGTGTCGCAGATCACGGCCGACGGTTGCCAGAAGGCTCCCACCAGGTTTTTCCCCTCGGGCAAATTGACCCCGGTCTTGCCGCCTATGGCGGCGTCCACTTGGGCGAGCAGGGTTGTCGCGACGTGAGCCACCGCGACTCCACGGTGGTAGACGGCGGCAGCGAACCCCGCCACATCGGTCACCACTCCCCCACCAACACCAACAACAACGTCTGCTCGTGTCAGCCCGAACTCGGCGAAACCGCTGCAGAGCTCCTCGACGGTGCTCATGGACTTGGCTTTTTCGCCCTCCCCAATGAGGAACGTACGCTGCTCGACGCCTGCGTCGACCTCCACGCCCACTCCCGGCTGCGTGACGATCGCGGCTCTCGTGGAGCGGCCCGGTACCACTGTGCTCAGCTCGTGGCGGGCACCAGGCCCCACGAGCACGGGGTAGGACCTTTCTCCCAGACTTACCGTCAGCTCTCTCACAGGACCCCAACGGTAATGCGGCCCAGCGTCAGACCGGCGCCAGCAACGCCACCAACTCGCGCGCCACTTGCCGGGAGGAAAGGCCGTCGACGTCGACCACCAGGTCCGCAACCTCCAGGTAGAGAGCCTGGCGTTCCTCGGCGATATGCGCCAGGGCCTCGAGCGGGCCACCGCCCGCCCGCCGCAACAAGGGCCGCCCGGTGCCCCTGCCGACCCTGCGGGCGAGAGTGGCCGGCTGGGCACGCAACCAAACGACCGTGCCAAGCGAGCGCAGAGCGTCGCGGTTCGCCTCGCTAAGTACGGCCCCGCCGCCCACGCTCGCAACCAAGGGCCCGGCGATGGCGCCCAGTTCCCCGATCGCCTGTCTCTCGGCGGCTCGGAACGCCTCTTCGCCTTCGTCGGCGAACATCGCGGCGACCGTTCGGCCGGCCCGCCGCTCCACCATCTCGTCGGTGTCGAACGAGGAGCAACCGAGCGCCTCGGCGAGCAACCTTGCGACCGTCGACTTGCCTGCCCCCATCATGCCGACCAGCACCACACGCCGAGCGCCGTGGAGGGCCGCTCCATCAGGCGCCGTCACCATCGCAGCTTGCCATACTGAGCAAAGCGGCTTGGGCCTGTTAGGGCTTGACCGAAGCCCAGTCCCATGGCTTGGGGAAACCGAAAAGGTAGCCCTGGCCATGGGTGCAACCGAGGTCACGCAGCATTTCCGCCTGCTCGTCGGTCTCTATGCCCTCGGCGATCGACTTGATGCCGAGGTCGCGGCACAGCTCGACCACGCGGTGCACGATCGCGGTGGTGCCCTGGTCGCGCGAGATCGGCTCGACGAAGCTCCTGTCGATCTTCACTACGCTCACGGGCAAGTCCCGCAGCATCGAAAGCGACGAATAGCCGGTCCCAAAGTCGTCGAGGGCGATCGACACGCCCATGCTCGTCACCTCGGCCAGCTCCCGCAAGACCGTCGTCGTGGTTTCCACCAGCGCCGACTCGGTGATCTCGAGGTGCAGGTTGGACGGGTCGATGCCGCTCGCCTCGACAGCGCGCGCTATCGCCGGCGCCAGTTGGCCACGTCCGAGCTGGCTGCCCGACACGTTGACGGACATGAAGCCGGGAAGCCGGCCGGGCCGCTCGGTCCAGCGAAGAGCCTCCGAACAAACGTCCAGCATCCACCAACCGAGGGGGACGATGAGGCCCGAGCGCTCCGCAAGCGGCAGGAAGTCCGCCGGCGCCACGAGGCCCCGCTGCGGGTGCTGCCAGCGGACCAGACCTTCGTGGCCCACCACCTTCAGGTCCGACAGCTCGACGATTGGTTGGAAGAACGGCACGAGGCCTCGCCGGTTCTCGAGCGTCGAGCGGAGCTCACCTTCCAACTTGAGGTCGGCCACCGTGGTGGGGTTGTCCTGCGCCGGGTCGTAAACCTCTACCCGGCCCCTGCCCCGAGCCTTGGCCCGCAGCATCGCCTCGTTGGCTTCCCGTAACACTTCGTCGGGATGGTGGTGCCACGGCTTGCTGGCTGTGACGCCGATGCTCACACCCACAGCGTGCTGGTGCCCGCGGACGTCGAACGGGGCGGCCATTATCGTGACCACCTCCGCCGCCATCTCGCGCAAGCCCGCCGGGTCCGCGCAGTCCAGGCACACGAGGACGAACTCGTCGCCGAAGAAACGGCCCGAGGGTGCACCGCCGCGGCAAGCTGCCGGTTAGGCGCCTCGCCACCGCCTGGAGGAGCTCGTCCCCGGCGCCCCGCCCAAGGCTGTCGTTTACGGTCTTGAAGCGGTTGAGGTCGCAGTAAGCAACCCCGAAAGAGCGGTTGACGCGCAGGAGCTCTGAGATGTAGTTGTCGATGAAGGCGCTGTTGGGCAGGTCGGTGAGAGGGTCATGGAGCGCCTGGTAGGCACGTACCTGTTCGGCGCGTTTGCGTTCGGTTATGTCCTGCACCTGCGCGACTAGGCGCCTGAGAACCCCGTGCTCGTCGCGGGCGACTGCCACTTCGATATGCGCCCAGAGCCCGCCACCTTCCCGCCGCTGGAACCGCCTCTCCAAGGTGAGGCTGTCCCGGGTCCCTCGGGCGAGGTCGCTGAACAATAAGCCGAGAGCCGCGGCGTCGTCGGGCTGGAGCACCTCGGCAAAGTTGAGGCCCTCGATCTCGGCGCGAGTGCGCTCCAGCATGTCCGCCAGGGACTGGTTACAGCGCTCAAGAGTGCCGCTCGGGTCGAGGATGGCGGCGCCGATCGGGCTGTGGTCGAAAGCAAGTTGCCAGTGGAGCTCGGCCTCTTTGAGACGGAAGCGCTGCTCGCGCAGCACAGTTTCGCTGGCTCCGTTCAGCCTTATGAGCCTGAGCAGTTCCTCCCGGTGGGCGATCAGGCAGGCGCTGACGATGACAAACGCGGCGATCGACGTCCAACGCACGAAGCCGCTGGGCGCTCCTCCCCGGGCGAAATAGTTGGACCGCGACCGCCACCGCGCTCAGCAACACGATGTACGGCACCACGGCCTGCAGCTGTCCTTCCAACTGGTCTCGCCGGTCGGACCATGCAACGCGTGGAGCCGACGTCGAAAGCCCAACCAAACCGAACCCGGCAAACCAGCCGGTGTCCTCCCAATGGCCTGTGTGGAACGTGCCCGCAAGCACGTCTCTCAAGTAATGGCCATCGCCGATAGCCAGGACTGCGAACCCTAGCCCTAGGACCAGCAAAGCCTGCCGGGCCGGCGCCGTGGCCCGGCTCAATGCGAACAACACCGTCGTCGCGGCCACCAGGTCAGCCACCAGACGCGCCACGTTCGCCGCGACGCTGAGCCCCGAAATGCCGGGTGGCACATGTGAGCCCGTGCAGGACGAGCAGGTACACGATTATGAGCACCGAGGAGACGATGAGCAGCCCGTCCAGCAGCGATGTCAGTTCTGCGTCACCGCGGCGGGCCACGGCCGCGAGCGACATTGCCCCGGCGACTTCCAAAGGAGCCGCCGACCAAAAACCCGACCGCGACTATCGAACCGGCGCCGAGGTGCTCGCCGAGGACGACCTCAGCCACGGTCCGTGCGGCTTCGCTGAGCCCCCACACCAGACCCGCTGCGGACATGAACGCCCAACCGAGCCGGGCGGTGCCCGAAGACTTGCGAGCAACCGTCGCCGTCGCCCCGGCAGCGGCGAGGGCGGCGAAGAGTTGGCCGACGTCGTCCACCGCCATCGTCGCCTTGCCCCCAAAGGCCCGCGTCGTTATCACCAAGGCAAATACACCTGTCAACGCAGCTAGGAGCACCATGGACCGCGACTGGTCCGTCCAAGCAAGGAGGCGACGTCGCAAGATCCGGACGGCAACCCTTCAGCGGAGGTCCTTCGGCTGGCACCGTGTACACCGCCGCCGGCGCAGCCTCTCTACCGAACATCATGTCTATTATCATACACTTGATCTGGTAGCAGTCAAACTGTACTATATGCCTCATGGGCCAAGAAGTCCGCTACGCGTCTACCGGGGGGCAGGTGAGCCGGGCTGCCAAACAGGCCGGCTCCTCCTAAGCACCCGTGCCAGATCTGAAGAAGGCGACGGTGGACCGGCGGGTTCGCCGGACCGAGCGGATGCTGAAAGAGGCTTTCATCGCGCTGGTGCTTGACCGTGGTTACGACCAGGTGAGCGTCGAGGACATAACCAGCCGAGCAGACGTGGCACGGGCCACCTTCTACGCCCATTACGCCAAGAAGGAGGACCTCATGACGGCGGTGTTCAGCGAACTCGTTGACGACGTTATGGGCCGCCTGACGCTTAGCGAAGGGCCATGGGACACGATGCGCACCCGGATGGTCGAACAGTCCTACCGTCACGCCGACACGCTGCGCGACCTCTACCGTGTGTGTCTCAGCGGGGCCGGCGAGGGAAGGGCGCGCGACGCCTATTTCAGGGCGCTCGTCCGTTCGGTTGAGGCCAACTTCTCCGATCGCAGCCGCGGCCTCGGCCGGCCATCCCGTGTCGCGGAAGAGGTAATGGCGCGGGTCTTCGCCGGCGCCCACATTGCGCTCCTGCAGTCATGGCTGAACGGGGAGCTGGACTACCCCTTAGAGGAAATGGTGCTGATGGAGGTGCAACTGCTCGTCCTCGGTACGGGTTGGGCGCACGGCCTCTCGCCCGACGAACTGAAGATCGACACGACGCCCGCCGGTCCCGACGAAAGCGTCCTCCCGGCCAACTAGCCGGCTATCTGGGTAGCTAACTGCCTGCCCAGTAGTTGCGGGCGCAGTTGTCACTGGAGCAGGATCGCCAGGTAAGCGTCCTTGTTGCGGGTCATCTCGGCGACAGAGTCGCCGCCAAACTTTCGTAGGGCCTCTGACGCGATGACCCAGGCCATCATCGTCTCCGCAACGACGCCCATCGCCGGCACTGCGGTGTGGTCCGTGCGTTCCTTGAACGAGACGGTCTCTTCCTTGGTCACCACGTCGACCGTTTTGAGGACGGGCCGGTTGAGGGTGGAAAGCGGCTTCATGTAGCAGCGGGCGACAACCGGTTCCCCGTTGGTTATCCCACCCTCGACACCGCCAGCATGATTGGAGGGACGCCGGTAGGTCCGCCCCGCCGGGTCCCACTCGATCGGGTCGTGCGCCACCGAACCGCGCAGGCCGGCCACCTCGATGCCCTCGCCGATCTCGACGGCCTTCACCGCATGGATGCTCATTAGCGCCTGGGCCAGCAGGCCGTCGATCTTGCGGTCCCAGTGCACGTGGCTCCCGAGGCCGACCGGCACGCCATAGGCGATCACCTCGGCAGCGCCCCCGAGCGAGTCGCCGTCCTTGGCGGCCGCTTTTATGGCCTCGATCATCTCCGCCTCGACCTCGGGGTCGAAGCAGCGGACCGGGGAAAGGTCTACCGTCTCCAGGTCGCCCGGGAGCGGACGGCGACCGGTCTTAGCGAGTACCGGCCCGAGCTGGACCACGTGGCTCACGATGTCGATGTCGAGCTCGCGGAGCAGCAATTTGCACACCGCCCCTGCCGCCACCCTTGCCGCCGTCTCCCGGGCGCTCGCCCGCTCGAGCACGTCGCGGGCCTCCGCCAGGGCGTACTTCTGCATACCTGCCAGGTCGGCGTGGCCGGGCCTCGGCTGGGTCAGCGGCTTGGTCGTCTCGCCCGGGGCCGGGGACATCTCCTCGGTCCATTTCGGCCATTCGGAGTTCCCGACCTCGATCGCCACCGGGGAGCCGAGAGTGCGCCCGTGGCGGATGCCGCCCAACAGCGTGAGCTCGTCGGCCTCGAACCGCATCCGTGGGCCGCGGCCGTACCCGAGGCGCCTCCGGGCTAGTTCGTCCGAGATGTACTCAGCGTTGACAGCGAGGCCAGCCGGCAGGCCCTCGATGATGACGACGAGGGCTTTGCCGTGAGACTCTCCGGCAGTCAGGAACCGCAGCATGGCAACGATCGTAACGGCTCGCGCAGCGAAGGCACGTAGGCATTCAGGAGTGCCGCTCCAACAACACCAAGCGCCTGGCGCTTTCTCGGGCGGCTTGGGCAGGTTCGCTTTTTAGGGGAGATGCGCGCACTGGTACGCGGTCACAGCAACTGGGCAGCCGCCCAGCGTCGCGGCGATTGCACCGAGGCCCCAGGACGAAGTACCCGGGTTCAGGTAGTCGGGCGGCGAAAGATAAGTCAGCCTCGCGTCGTAGGTGTACTGCTTCACGTAGCCGGTGTTGCCGCCGCCGCTGGTACCGACGGGGCCTCTCCAGTCCTCCGAGATCGCTCCCTCGATGCTTATGTTGCCCAGCGCAGAGCCCTGGTCGAAATTGTGAGCGTCGAACTGGTGGTTCAGCGCCAACATGGCGGCATCGATTATCGGGTTCTGCAGGTCACACGTGGGTGTTGTACCTGCTCCGAAGGGCGCGTACTGGCTCGGCGACGTCCCAGTGCAGAGCGAGTCGTTAACCCAGTTCCCGTGGCTCGAGGTCATCGGGTGGTTCAGCTCGACGAAGTTGTACGCCACCAGGGCCAGCACGTCGGCAGTTCCAGGTGTCGCCGGCGGGGTGGTGCAATTGTTCGTCCACGACTGGTAGCAGATGTCGCCATCGATAACCACGTTGTCCGCAGCACCGATGGTGAGCGGGCCATAGTCCGTGCCCTCCACTATTGCGTCGCCTTCCTGGGGCCGACCGATTCCCCAAGGGTGTCCGGTTCGTACACGCTGGTTGCCAGCGATGCGCCGAGGGGCTCGTAGCCCGTACTGCACGCAGGTGAACAACCCTGCACGAAGACAACTCCGTTTGTCGGGGCCGCCACAGCTCCTCCCCCGCCCGCCCAGCCTCCGGCCGGTATACATGTGCTCGTGTCAGTGGTGGCATTGAGGGTGTCGGTAGTGCCCGTTGCCGGGGTGTCCGGGCTGTAAACGTCAAAACCGCCAGTTGAAAGTAGGTCGATTTCGGTGGGGCCTCATAAAGACAGCCATTTTGTTCCGCCACCGACCCGAGCACGGCGTCGTCCGTAGGCGCGGTTTCGGTCTGCGCCTCGTGTACCCAGTTTGCCGCGGGGACACCCTGGGTGCACCCACCGCCGCCCGGGTCCGCCACGAGGGTCCCGGCCGTATAGATCGTCCCGTTGATCGTCGGGCTGCCGCATATGAACACCGAGTCGTTGACCCACATATTTCCTGTGATCGTTTCTCCGGTGATGAGGTCGATGGCTTGGCAACCGCTCACCAGCGTATTGGTCGGGTGGTAGTACGTGCAGGCCGGGTCGCCGTTCAACGTCGCCGGGTCGCTCTGGTCATAATTGAGCCACCACAGCTTCAGTAGGAAGTCATTTTTCGGTTGGATGACTATCGTCGCCTGCTGGAACGCGTTTTGCCCATCCGACGTGGCGTAGCCGACGACTTCGATCTGCTCCCAAGTATCACCCGCGGTGCAGTGGGACGAGTTGTTGCACTCGTATACCGCGGGCGTGCCGTAGGTGAACCACGATGCCACGTCGCCGGTTGAAGAGAGGTCCGCCACCTGGGTCCAGTTTGTCAGCACGAAGCCCGAACACAGTCCCGAGTGGTAAGGTTGCGTAGCCGGTATTGTTCCAAGTAGCCGGGTTAGAAGAGGGGTAGCCGGTCTAAACGTCAGCATCGTTGCACATTATGTAGTTCGGGTTCGCGTTTGCCTCGTAAAGGTACTCGTCTATGCCGGATTGCATCGCCCGGTAAGCCTCGTGTTGAGCTAGGTCCTGCTGCACGATCGGGACGTGCGCGATGACGTTTTGCGCCATCACGGCAGTACCCAAACTGAGCATCAGGATGATGCCCATGACGATCATCAGAGCCACTCCAGACTCGTCTCGCGAGCGCTTCGCAAAGTAGGAGGGGCTTCGGCCTTGCCTTCTCTTCATTGCGGCTCCTCTGGTCGTAACACGACAAGCCCGTCCCACTGCCGTCATCCGGCATTCATGGTGTAGGCGGGCGAAAGCAAGTAGGCGAGAGACTGGTAGCCGGCCGTTTGGCCGCCTTTCAGCTGTGAATCGAGGTCGATGCACACGGCGGCAATCTCGGTGATCTGGGCGGCCGTTGGGCTGGCGACGCTGGCATTGGAACACGAGCCACCGGTCGGAGTCTGGCGGCGGCCCACCCGTCCCGATCAGGTACGAAAGCGGGGTCGCGTTAGTCTCGTTCGGTACGGTCGCGATAGTTCTCGCAGTGCCGTAGCTACAGACCGTTGTCGGTGTGCTGGTTAGCGGGCACCCGCCGGTCGGCTGGGCGACTGTGGCTGTCAGCGTGGTCCCGCTGAGGCTGATCGACACTTCGACCGGGCCAGACGTATTGCTTACGTCATCAGTGTCGGCGAAAAACGTCGCCGAGCTCGATGTGGCAGTGACGAAAGGCTGCTCGCCGTTAGCGACTGTGCACGCAGCGTCACCGGGTGAAGCTGTCGGGGCCGGGCAGGAGGCAACGCCGTCGTGGGTGTACTCGGTCAGGATCTCCGAGGCCAGCAGGACCTGGTTCGTCGCTGCGTAGGTGTTCTGGACGTTCGCGCTTTGGGCGTAGAACATGCGTACCGTAGTTGTCGAGAGGCCAATGATGATCGACAGGATCAGCACCGAGAGCAGCAGCTCGATAATCGTAAACCCGCTCTCGTCGGCTTTGCTGCCCTTTCCAATGGGCTGGGCGCACACATTGCGACGACGAGGAGATGGGACGCGGCGCATATCGGCAAGCTTGCAGCTCGTTGTGTAGGACGAGGAACCGCTCATGCGACCGGGATCGTAACTGCCGTCCCCGTAAGGGGGTACTGGGAAAATGTGCCCGCCGGCAGAACGCCCCACTTGATGACCCCATTCGGGTTCACCATCAAGTGGACCGTCGCAGCGTGCACGGGGGGGCCGGGATCTGTGACGGTCACGTCGTACGTCTCGCCGACAAGGTCAAAGTTGGTTATCGCTGGCGCAATGTAAATGGCTGAGAGGTCACCGGGGAAGAGGAGAGCGTAAAGTTGGCCCGCTGTGGCACTGTACACATAAGCGTTCGACGGCGATCCGGCGTACCAGACCTGCTTGCCATCGTCCGCGGGACATTATGGACCGGCGCAGACATCGGGTTCCGTAAGAAGTACGCAGGCGGGTTCGGCCTCCCAGTCCACGACGACGCCGGACTGACTGATCCCCGCAGCGTTTGGCGCGTTCCTGAGGGAACAAGTGTGACCGTGTCGTTTTCGTGCAGTTCGGATCGTCGTTCACCATGGTTGCGATAGCCGTTGCACCCGACAAGGGCGGTGTTTGCACCGGCGGTCTTGGTCACCTCGTAGGCAAGGTCGTCGAGGCCATCCATCGAAAGCAGCGGCGTGCCGCCCTCTGTCGGCGTAAGCGTGTGAAGGTTGCGTGGGAACTCGTCGGGGTACAGTCCCCATACCAGATGGAGGTGTACTGACCAGAGAACGGGTACAGGTACGCGGTGGTTGCACTCGAGCCCGACCGGGATCACAGTTATCACAGTGGCCACCGGGCATTTGCGTGTTGTCGACCGATACCGGGGTGCCCGTTGCCACCGGAAGGGTACCGGCAGGCACGAATGTAGTCAGGTCCGCCTCGTCATAGTCAAAGACCGGCGAGGTAGTGGTGTTCGCCGTCACAACCATGGCGGTAGCGACGTTTGTCGGCCAGTAAAGGGGTGGCGCTAGCGGCGTCAGGTCCTCGCCGACGTCAACAAACGGCTCGGGTGGGGGCGAAACAGTACCGGTCCCCAGCGAAACGTCGTAGGTCCCAGGTAACTCCTGCTGGTACACGCACCCGGTGTTGTCGGGGTAAAACGTTTGAGCGGGACCCGCCGGCGTCACGGGTGTCACGGTGACGGCTACATCGCCGACATCAGCCGGGGGTCCTCCTGCTGCGGCGCCGCCGTAGACCTGAACCGCCAGGTAACCCTCCCCCGGAAGGGCTACGGGGGTCGTGTTGGCTGGAAAGTTGTAGAGAGCCGTGAAGCTGGTGACATCAATTGTCGTTGTGTTGTTGTCGGCGGAGCTAACTGTGACCGTTTGGGAATCGGCCGTGTCAGCACCGATCGTGAGAGTTGCCCCTGCCGCGATTGTCTCAGCTGTGGTCGAGGTCAGAGTGGTGATGTTGTGCTGATTTTGCGTGAGCGCCGCCGCCAGGTAGAAGACAGCCAGCCCATAGGGCGGGTTTATCACTTCGCTCTCAGCCAGTTTGGAGTTCTTTCCCCACGTCACCGTCGCAGTCGCGCTCATCACCTGCGGCGGGCTTCCTGCGGCGCATAGGTCCGGGTTATTACCCACCCCCAGCCATGTTAGGTAGCCAGTGACTGTGTACGTGACCCCAGCAACCGTTGCACTGTTCAGGGCCCAGTTTGTGTTGAGATCCGCTTCAAGGGTGGTGATCGAGTCGTTCGATATCTGTTCCAGTCCTTGCTCAGCCATTTCGAGCGCAGCCACCCGGTCCCTCGTGTTTATCGACTGCTGCACCGTGGTCTCAATGAGCTCCGTTGAAGGCACGAGCACTACGAGTAGCAGCGCTATAGCGATCAAGACCTCGATGAGAGCAAAGCCGCCATCCTGCGAGGCAGCGTTGCGGGCTCGCCAAGCGGCAACAGGCACTACGCCGACTGGGCTTCCCCATGTCAAATGTCCCGGGTACGAGCTGTACCTCGCCCAAACAGGTACCGGAGCCCTCCGGCGCATGGGCCGCAGGCGACCCCCACTAGACAACCGCGACGAGTTCGGGGTCACATGAGCTTTAGTCGGCACTTGGGCTAGCCCTCTTTACTTATGAGCGAACTGAGTCAAAGCGGAATAAGGGGAAGCCCGGCACAAAACCACTCGAATTGGAGCGGACCGGGCACGCCGCTGCCGCTCAACTTATGGACAACGCATCGGCCTAGGAAGCCGCAGTGGTCGCGTTTGGTAAGGCGTAGAACACGTCGATACTTAGAGAAGCTTCGGTGCTTGGCGCACCGGGTACCACGGAGAAGTTGTTTATAACGAACAGCCGTGGCTCGGCGTCCAGTACACGATAGAGGTTCTCGACTGCACCGGATGTCCCAGTTACACTTAGGCTCAGCGGCAACACAACGGGCCCGACCTGCGCGGTCGCGCCTGCCGCTACGGGCAGCCCAAAATCTGGCGGCGGTGGGGACCCGATGCTGGTCAGTTGGACCTTGGTCTGCGCCGCTGCTTTGAACAAGGTCTTAACGAGGCTGTCGAGCTCCGGGTCGTTCGGCACTGCCTGCTCAAGTTTCGCGAGAGCCGCGCGCTCCTGGGGCAGCTCTTTCTTGCTTTTTATCAGGTCCACATAGCGGGTTTCCAAGGTAAGCAAGGCAACCTGCGCGGTCTGCTCTGTGGCCTTCAGTTTTGTGATGTGGGACGCTTCAGGACGGTACAGGCCCTCGTACCAGCCTGCGAACAGAACCAGAACTGCAATGAACGCTACGATCATTATGCGTCGCATTACTTGGCACCCCCTGGCAGTGCGGCTGCTCGGTCGCTCAATGCAGCCGTAGTCAACTCAGCACTGGCATCTACATCCGTTTGCCCAGAAGCCTTTGTTGTTGATGACACCCACAGGGCAAAAAGCCCTTTTACTCGCGATACCCGGTCGATGAACTGAGCCACTGCCGGCGCTCCGCCGGTTGTCTCCGCACTCATCGTCAGGGAGCCAACGATGCTGCCCGGCGTGAGGACCACCGGACCGCCCCCAGGCGTCACAGCCTCTGTCTTGTTCAATGTGATCGACTCGGGCTTCACGCCTGGAGGCATAGCCGCCTCCAGGCGATTGACCAATCCAATCCAATCGACGTCCCCACTCAATGCTTCTTGTGCCAGCTGATGCCTACTTTGCACTTCGGCTGGGATCTTGAGCACGTAGCCAAGCCCGTTGATTTTGACCTGAAACGCAGCAGAACTGGTCTGGTCGCTCCTGATCTGGTTGCTTATGGCCCGTGCAGAGTCGATTTTTCCTATAGATGTCACTCCGAGGGCGGCCGCAATTACGACAACTCCAGCAGCAGCGGCCTGCATTACCTTCATTTGTTGCCGCTTGGCGGCCACTTCGGGCGGAAGCAACGATGGCTTGCCATAGGTGTCGGTACCCCAAAGGGCGAGCCCCACTGCACTTAGCCACCTGTAGGAAGCCTCGTCGAGGGCGTCCTTATCGAGCCCTAGCTCCTTGTGGTCTACCTCAAACGGGAGTTCCGCAAGTTTTACCGGCAATCCCAGCGAACTGCTGAGGGCTTCGGTGACACCAGGCAGCATTGCACCGCCCCCGGTGAGCAGCACTTGTTCGAAATGCCCCGTCCCGCTCTGAGACAATAAGTACTCGAGGGAACTACGGACTTCGGCGACAATCGACTCAAGGCGTTGCGCAGCCCCAACAACCGGGGCAGTTAGGCTTCGCGCCGGCGGCCTAGAGCGGTCGCCTGGGCTCACTGCGGGCGAGAGAGGATCGTTCGCACTTGGACCTCCCGGGCTGGTGAGGGCGACGGTTCGCATGAACCTGGGCGTACCACCGTCTCGGACTGCCACCGTGATCAACTCGGCACCTATACCTACGACTGCTTCCAGCCCGCCGGACGGGCCGCCGCCAGGTGACTTCGGTCCCGCTACGGCCCTCAACAGGGCCAACGAAGACGAATCGACAGCCACGACGCTTAGCCCAGCGGCATCGACGGCACCCAAGTTCGTCGGCTATGACATCGCGCTGAGCGGCCACAAGTAGGAGGCGCCGCTCCGACGCTTCCCCACCTGCACTGGGAAGCGGCGCGAAGTCGACTACGGCCTGTTCTACCGGGATGGGCAGGAACTCGCCGATCTTGAGGCGTAGCGCTGAACGCAGCTCGGAGTCGGGCAATGGAGGCATCTCCACCTGGCGGACCATAGCTCGCTGGCTCCCCAGCCCGACAACTACCTTTTTGCTGCTAAAGCGCCCATGTTGCCAGAGCCGCTTGATTGCATTTGCCACAGCCTCGCGGTCGCGCACCTCACCTTCGATCACGGCGCCAGCTGGCAGGCCAACCTGTGCAAATCGACGCAACACCTTGCGGTCGCCATCAATCATCACTTCGGCAGCACGCACCGCTGACGACCCGATGTCGAGACCAATACTCATGCTTTTTGACATCAGCGCCTCACCAGTTCACTCGACAAATCGCTCAACTCCGTAGTTATCGGCAATGATTCATGGGGCCTGTAACGCTCTTCGAGCCCCGAAACAGCACAAGAGCCGAGCCCTTGTGTGCATTGCTCTGCCGGTCGGCAGTTACTGACTAGAAGGTGGAGTACCAGTTGCTCCAGCTACCGGGCGATGAAGCTCCAGGGTGCCCGGAAGCGGATGCGCTTCCCGATGCCGGCGGGCCACCTGTTGGCTCCGTCCGCGTTGGGCAGTGCCGTGATGTTCGCACAGGTAGTCGTGAGTGACGAAGTAACCCACCACTGGCGTGGCATCAGCCTGGTCGTCGATCATGACGTAGCACTGAGTTGAGTTGGCCGGCTGCGATTCCAAGGCCATGAGCGGGCCAGTGCCCGTCGCAGCCGTCAGTCCAAGCGGTGCCCCATGCGGTTGTGGTCAGGACAAGGATTTGGCCTGAAACACCGGCACCGGTGGTGTCCCAGGGCAGGGCCGGGTCAACCTTCTGGGCCAAAGCGTACTGAGACGAATCGAACGACTGCTGGGTGGAGTAGAGGGAGATCTCGCTAGTTGCGGCGTTCACGGCATTGGACAAGGCCGCTGTGTTCTTTGCGCTCTTGGTTGTGCTTAGGAAGGTCGGGATGGCTATGGCGGCCAAGATACCCATGATGAGGACGACGACCATGAGTTCGATGAGGGTGAAGCCCTCTTCGCCACCCTGGCGCTTCTTTTCGGACAGGTGCTTGAGCACTATTTTCCTTTCTATAATTACCAATAGGCGGTTGCGAGCTCGCGCCCTAAGGCAGCCCGGCAGCGGACCTACCCAAACGGCACAAGGGCCGACCCGAAGGCCGGCCCTTGTGTGCATTGCTCTGCCGGTCGGCAGTTACTGACTAGAAGGTGGATACCAGTTGCTCCAGCTACCGGGCAATGAAGCTGGCCAGGGTGCCCGGAAGCAGATGCGCTTCCCGATGCCGGCGGGCCACCTGCGGCTCCGTCGCGATGGGCAGTGTCGTGATGTTCGCACAGGTAGTCGTGGTGACGAAGTAAGCCACCACTGGCGTGGCATCAGCCTGGTCGTCGATCAGGACGTAGCACTGAGTTGAGTTGGTCGGCTGAGATTCCAAGGCCATGAGGGGGCCAGTGCCCGTCGCACCGTCAGTCCAAGCAGTGCCCCATGCGGTTGTGGTCAGGACAAGGATTTGGCCTGAGAGACACCGGCGCCGGTGGTGTCCCAGGGCAGGGCCGGGTCTACGTTCTGGGCCAAAGCGTACTGAGACGAATCAAACGACTGCTGGGTGGAGTAGGTGGAGATCTCGCTAGTCGCGGCGTTCACGGCATTGGACAAAGCGGCCGTGTTCTTTGCGCTCTTGGTTGTGCTTAGGAATGTCGGGATGGCTATGGCGGCCAAGATACCCATGATGAGGACGACGACCATGAGCTCGATGAGGGTGAAGCCCTCTTCGCCACCCTGGCGCTTCTTTTCGGACAGGTGCTTGAGCACTATTTTCCTTTCTATAATTACTAATAGTTGGTTGCGAGCTCCGCCCTAAGGCAGCCCGGCCAATCACCGGGGTTGCAGCCAGACCGGCCAGCAGACCCCCCGTCGTACGACGCTGGGCTGCGTGCCTGGCTCCCCCACCGTGACGGGCTCGCCTTGCTCTGGTGCTCGCTGCTTTGGTTGTCGGCCGCGCGGGCCCGAACTTGAGCTAGGCGTTCCGCCATTGCCCGTTTTGCCGAGTGTCAGCCATTTGTCCCGTTGTTGATCAGGGTGTCGACCTTGAACATCGGCAGGTACAAGGCAGATCACCATCGACCCCACCGCGCCACCGAGGATCACGATGAGCATGGGCTCGAGCAAGGAGGTGAGCGACTCCACCATCCGCTCGATCTCTTCCTCCAAGAACTTTGACGACCTGCCCAACATCTGGTCGAGCGCACCCGTCTCTTCGCCAACACCTATCATCTGCGTCACCATCGCCGGGAACACCGGGTGCGCCACGAGGTTCGCACCAATGGGTTCGCCACGGCGCACCCCGTCGCTCATGGCGTCGACGGCCCGTTCGACAACTACGTTGTTGACGGTCGATCTTCGTGATGTCCAACGCCTCGAGAACCGGCACGCCGGCCTTCAGCAGCGACGAAAACGTCGAGCAGAAACGGGAAATTGCCGTCTTGCGTATCAGGCTCCCGAAGATCGGCACTTTGAGCAACGTTATGTGCCAAAGTGCCCTGCCCTGGTCGGTCTTTATCCAACGACGGAAGAGGAACACCCCGATGACAACCAGGATCAGGATAGGGATGAAGAGCTTTCACCGCGATGTTCGATATCTGGATCAGGATTTCCGTCGGCAGCGGCAGAGTGCCGTGCAATTCGGCATAAATCCCCTTGAACACCGGGACCACGAACAGGATGATGGCGGAAGCGATCAGTACCACCAGGGACAGCACCGCAGCCGGGTAGGCCATTGCCGACTTGATCTTGCCACGGAGGGCGGCTTGTGTCTCCAACATGTTGGCCAGTTGGATCAAGGACTGGTCCAAACCACCGCTAGCTTCTCCGGCCTTGACCATCGACACGAAGAGCCTGTCGAAGACCTTGGGATGGCTAGCCATGGCCTGAGAGAGCGAGACGCCTCTTTCGACTTGGCCGCGCACATCGGTGACGACCTTGGCCAGCTCTGGGTTTTCGGTTTGCGTGGTGAGAATGGTCAACGACCGCAGAAGGGTTAGCCCGGCGCTGATGAGCGTTGCGAACTGCCGGCTGAAGATGGCGATGTCCTTCAACGGGACGCGGCCGCTGAAACCCGGGATACGGATCTCTTTCTTCATCGTGCGGGCGTTCTTGGCCTCGACCTTGATGGGCGTGTACCCCATCTGGCGCAAGCGGTTTGCGACGAGCCCCTGATTATCGCCGTCGAGCGTCCCTTCGAGGAGTTTGCCCTCCGTGTCGCGGACTTTGTACGCAAAGGTCATCTGAGCCATGGTGCGTTCCTTTCCAAACCTTCGGTCGCTCAGGCGGCTTCGATGAGGCGGCGGAGATCCTCGGGGTTTGCGCACCGCTCTACTGCAGCGGCATGCGTAACCAGGCCCCGCTTGACCAGGTGCGCGAGCATCTGGTCCATCGTCACCATCCCGAACTTCGCGCCCGCCTGCATCGCGCTGTAAATCTGATGGGTCTTGCCTTCTCGGATCAGGTTGCGCACCGCCGGCGTAGCTACGAGTATCTCGCAGGCGACAACCCGCCCCTTGCCACTCGCCTTGGGGAGCAACTGCTGGGTTACGACGCCTTGGAGGGTCACCGCAAGCTGCGTACGGATTTGTTGCTGTTGGTGCGCAGGGAAGACGTCGATCATGCGGTCGATCGACTGGGGTGCATCCTGGGTATGCAATGTCGCGAATACAAGGTGACCGGTCTCGGCCGCTGTAAGGGCTGTCGACACCGTCTCGAGGTCGCGGATTTCGCCGACAAGGATCACGTCGGGGTCCTGGCGCAAAACGTGTTTCAACGCCTCGGCAAATCCCTTCGTGTCCTCCCCCACTTCGCGCTGGTTGACGACTGCTCGCTTGTGGGTGTGCAGGTACTCGATCGGGTCTTCGACGGACATGATGTGGAGGGGCTTGGTCGCGTTGATGATGTCGATCAGAGAGGCCAAAGTGGTTGACTTGCCCGAACCTGTTGGGCCAGTGACAAGCACCAGGCCGCGCGGCAAGTCCGCGAACTGGCGGATCGAGGCAGGTATGCCGAGCTCGTCGAGCGACATGATCTCGAAGGGGATCGCACGGAACACAGCGCCGACCGAATCCCGTTGCTGGAACACGTTGACGCGGAAGCGCCCCACACCCGGGACGACATGGGATGTGTCCAGCTCCAGCTCGTCCTCGAAGCGTGTCCTGATCCTCTGCGACAGGATCTCATAGACGAGGTCGCGCACCTTGGACGGGATCAGGACCTCGAAACCCTCTAAAGGCCGGAGATCGCCATCGACACGGATCATGGGCGGCAAACCAGAGGTCAAGTGGAGGTCCGAGCCCTTGAACTCGACGAGCTGCACCAGCATCTGGTTCACGTGCAGCTGGGCCGGTTCGTCGAGGCCGCCGCCAAAACTGGCCGCCGATGTCGCCGGGTTGGCCGTACATTGCCGAGATAGCCCCCGAGATGTCGGACCGGGTCGCCAAGCAAGGCTTGGCCTTCCAGCCCGTCACCTGGCTAACCAGTGTCATGGCCGCTTCGTCGAGTGGGTTGTCCGTAGCGACAAGCAGGGAGTCACCCTCGAGTGCCAACCCGACGACCATGTGCTTGCGAGCGACGTCAGCGGGGATCGCCGAGTCGACAAGCGGCGACACGGGGGTCGTGGTCGGGTCCCAGAAGGGCAGGTTCAGCTGGTCGGCGACGGCCGCCACCAGGTCACGTTCACTTACGAGGCCCTCGGTCGAAAGGATCTTCGCGAGAGGGACCCCGGTATCGGTCTCCTTGGCCAACGCGTACTCGAGAGCGTCTTTGGAGAGGACTTTGCGGTTCACTAGGAACTCGCCGACTTTGCGCGAGGCAGTCTGCATCACTGTCTTGTCGGCTTCCCTTCAGATGACCTTGATAGACGTCGTCCCTTTTGAGAAGACCAGGAGCCCGGGGCTAGACGGCGGCGCTCACGAGCTAGACGGCGGCGCTCACGAGCTAGACGGCGGCGCTCACGTCGCTATCGTCGAGTAGCCCGCACACCCCGGTTGCCCAAGCCAACGCCTCCAAGTAGCTCTGCTCGAGGCTCGCGTGGTCTAGCCCGCTCCGCAGGTGCAGGTCCTCGCCGCCAATCTCCCAGGCGAGCACATCGTCGAGGATGCCCCCGAGGGGCCCGGCCTTTTCTAGGACCGCGTCGACAAGCTCGTCGGCCATGTTCAGTGTGCTCACGATCCCGGCGATGGGCGCGGCTAGGAGCAGGTCCAGTCCCGAAACGAGGCCCACGGTGAACGCCGAGTCGGACAACCTCGGCGCAATCCTTGTCGCGATCAGTTCGCACATGCGCGCGCGCGACATAGTTATGCTCAGCTGCTCGGTCGCCCCGCCGCTGGTCCCGGAGAGGAGCATCAGCGTCACCAAGGCTCGGAGCCGCTGGTGGCCGAGCAGGACGACTCCCTCGCGGACCGAGCTGATCCGCCGGTACATCCCACCTGAAGCACCCTCGCCCGCGAGCCGCAGGAACCGGTAGCTGAGGGCCGGGTCGGTCTCCACGATGCGTTGGATGTCGTTGGCGTCGGCATTAGCGTCTGACAGCTGGCTGACCACGTTCAAGCAGGTAACCCGAGCGGGGGTAAGAGCCTGCCCCTCGACGACCTCCGCTCGTGAGAGCAGGTACCCCTGGAACAGCTCGAAGCCGAGATCCCCGCAGTAGCTCATCTGGTCGTGGGTCTGGACGTTTTCCGCGACGAGCTTCAAGCCGAGGGCGGCACAGCGTTCGACGTCGAACGCGATCTCAAGCTTTGACAGCGCGGGTACGTCCAGCTTGACGATAGAGACCAGTTCGACGAGCGGGTCGCCGGGCTCGCCGAAGCGGTGGCCATCCAGCGCCAGCGTGTAGCCCTGCTCGACAAGGCGGCGGCAACCGCTCAGGGCATCCTCCTCACGCCCGGCGCTCACCGGGACCTCGACGACGGTTTGCTCCGCCGCGAAGGGGACCGTCAGTTCGCCGACGAGGAACGGCCGCCCAACCCTCACGAAAGCGAGCTTGTCCCCGACGATGCTTGCAAGGCCGCTGCCCAGACCCGCTCGCTCGATGGCCTCAGCGGTCATCACGTCCGAGCCGGTCGTCGTGGCGCCCGGGCCCCTAAAAGCCAGCCCGTAGCCACGGACGTCCAGGTCCGCATCGAATATCGGCTGTCGGCCGAGCATGAACGCGCTCATGGCCCCGTTCTTATGAGAGTGCGCTCGTTGTTCATATTCGCGACTTAGGCGATCACCCTGAGGACCTCGTCGAGCGAGGTAATCCCGGCTGCCGCCCCCATAAGGCCGGCGTGGCGCAGCGTCAGCATCCCGTCTGCTACCGCGGCCTTGCGGATTTCGTCGGCATGGGCGTGTTCGACGATCATGCGCTCTATTTCTTCGTTGACATTTAGCACTTCGTGAACCGCGAACCGTCCGGCATAACCGGTCTTCCCGCAGAGGTGGCACCCCACCGAGCGGTAGAAATGGTCGGGGATAACGAGCTCCTCGAGGTCCCACCCGAGACCTTCCAGCTTGTCCGGCTCGACAGGGAACTCCTGCTTGCACCGGTCGCACAATTTGCGCGCCAAGCGCTGGGCGACGATGCAGTCAAGCGCACTGCCGACGAGGAACGGCTCGACTCCCATTTCGATAAGCCGGTTCGGAGTCGTGGAAGCGTCGTTGGTGTGGATGGTGGAAAGCACGAGGTGGCCGGTCAAGGCGGCTTCGACGGCAATCCCGGCCGTCTCGCGGTCCCTGATTTCGCCGACGAGGATGATGTCCGGGTCCGCCCTCAGGATTGTCCTCAACGCGGAGGCGAAGGTAAGCCCCGCCTTATTGTTGACCTGGATCTGGTTGATCCCGTCGAGCTGGTACTCAACGGGGTCCTCGACCGTGATGACGTTTTTCGAAACCTGGTTCAAGATGTTGAGGGTGGCGTAAAGCGTCGTCGTCTTGCCAGAACCGGTCGGGCCGGTAACGAGCACCGTGCCGTACGGCTTGGTATAAGAGATCTCATACCGTTTCATGTTGTCCGGTAGGAAGCCGAGATCGGACAGGCGCAGCTCTGCCTGGTTCTTATCCAGGATCCGCATGACGACCTTCTCACCGTTGACCGTCGGAAGAGTCGCGACGCGCAGGTCTACTTGGCGTCCGTCGATCGTGGTGCTGATCCGGCCGTCCTGGGGTATGCGGCGCTCAGCGATGTTTATATCGGCCATAACCTTGAGGCGGCTGATCATGCCGTTTTGGATGTTGCGCGGCGAACGCATCACCTCGTGGAGCACACCGTCGATCCGGTAACGGATGCGCACGTCTTTGCCAGTCGGCTCGACGTGGATATCAGATGCATGGTCGGTGATCGCCTGGGTGATGAGCAAGTTGACAAGGCGCACGATTGGCGCGTCCTCGCGGACCTCTTTGATGTTCGTAAGGCGGTCGCGATCGTCGTCCATTGGCGCGCTGTTGGCAGCGGCCTCAGCGCTTACATGCTCCGCCTCGCTGTCTTTGCGGTAGTACTTGTGGATCGCCGCGCTGACTGCCTCCGCGGTCACCACAACCTGGCGCACCTCGGCGCCCGTCAGGGTGCGGATATCGTCGATTGCGAAGACGTTGGAGGGGTCGGCCATCGCGACGATGAGCCGGCCCTCCCACCAGCCGATGGGCATCGCGAGGTAGCGCCTAGCGAGGTTCTCGCTCACGAGCGCAGCAGCCGCCGGGTCTACGGGGTAAGTGGCCAGGTCTACGAACTCGAGGCCCAGCTGCTCGGCGAGCGTGCCGACGAACTGTTCCTCAGTGAGGAGCTTGTCCTCGATCAGTACCCGGGCGAGGTTGACCCCCCGCTCTTTGGCGCGGCCCAAGGCTTGGCCGAGCTGGTCAATGGTAATGATCCCACTTTTGACCAGCACGACACCGAGCTGTTCGTCCTCGGAGAGAGCGCCCTCCCGGTCACGCACTCTTGTGTCCATGGCCTCCCCCGGCGCGCGTATCCACCATCCCGTTGATCGTCGGCATCTGGCGGCCCGCAATTGAGGCACGCCTGAGGACTTCGACTTGGTGCGTGATATCTGCCACAGTTACCTCGACCGCACGCTGCCGCGCTCCCTCTCGGGGAAGCGCAGTTACTTGGCCCGGGGACTAGTTGCGCGCGGAGCCGAGGAACTTGAGCAGGAGGCCGCGGTTGACCGGTTCCGGTGCAGGCGCAGCAACGGCTTCGACCGGCTCCTCGTCGACCGGGACGTCCACGTCGTCTTCGCGCCATACCTCGGAGAGGTCGCCGACCTCGTCGGTCGCAGTTCCCGCAGCGACGCCGGCCCCCTCGACCGTTTCGGCAGAAGCTTCCGAGAGGTCGGGCGAGCGGTCGTAGCTCGGCTCGGAGCCGTTGCCCGAGGTGTGGTCCAGGTGCTGAGATGTGTGCTCGGAGCCATTTTCGGAGCCGTTGTCCGACATGCCCGAAGTGTCCGAGTACTCGAAGCTGTGCTCGGAGCCCTGGTCGGAGCTGTGCTCAGCGACCTGTTCTGGCGAGCGATCGGATGCTGGAGCGAGAAGTTGTTGGGCAGGAGGTACCTCGGAACTGTCGACGTGGACCAAGCGCAGGTCCACCAGTTCCTTCACGGCCTTGCAACCTTCGAACTCACCAAAGCCCCGCGCATTGAGCACGTCGGCGACGGACCTACCACCACCGATGGTCGCGACCAGTCGCCACTGGTCTGCGGTCAGGTTGACGGGGCCCTCGGCCGAGCCTTGCAGGCTGAGCTGTGAGTACATCGACGGTACCGCGGCCGCAATAGCGGCCCACTGGACCAGCCGGCTCTCAGCCTCGTCGAGCACGGGCGCAACGTCCTGCGGCTCTACGGCATGTACCGGGCTAGTGCCCGTGTAGAACTTGAAATGACCCTCGTCCAAGCGGAGCAGGCCAAACAGCGAATCGACAGCGGTCGTGTTGTTGCCGACGTCGAAACCTGCCAGGCGTCCGACATCGAACCACACGCTGCCAACGCCACCGCGGGACTCGATCCGCAACTCCCCCGTCTTCGCTGTGACGGAAAGGAGCGCGAGGACGTCGGGCAGTGCAATTGTCTCGAGCGTACCTTCAAGCGACACGGCAACCTCCGGTTCTTATGGCCTGTACTTCGGCATCTTCGTCAACGAAGTTGAGGGAACTAGCAACCGGGGAGGACCTCCCATGTGGTAAGAGGGCCCTTTATCCGGGCGCCCCTGTCTCGCCACGCTGTGGCAACTCCCTCAACTTTCCGATCTCTGCCCGCTTGCCCAGCTCGCGCAGCGCCGCAGCTGACATCGCCTCGATGGGGGCGTCCCGGCCGGTCCAAATCGTCAACTGGCGTGCGGCTTGGTGGACGAGCATGCCCAGGCCATTGCAGGTTCCGGCCCCACGTGCGCCGCGCCGAAACGAGCAGCTGTGTCATGGCCGGCGCGTAGATCAGGTCCGCTACCAATTGGCCAGGCCCGAGTCTCTTCGGTTCGATACCGAAAGGAAGTTCACCACTCGCGTCTACGGCTACACCGGCCATCCCGACCGGGGTGGCGTTCACGATCAGGTCTGCCTCGTCGACAGCATCCACCGTGGCAGCCAGGCCGGCTCCGCCGGCCAGTTTGGCCACCTCGAGTGCTTGCTCGGGCCGTCGGGCGACGACTTCGACGCTCTTCGCCCCGGCGGCGCCCAGCGCAAGCACGACTGCGCGCGCAGAACCACCAGCGCCAAGGACCAGGCAACGCTTCCCGTCCGGGGACCATCCCAACTCCGCCAGCGAGTCGACAAAACCAGGGCCGTCCGTGCTGTCGCCAACCAGCTGGCCAGCCACGTTGGTAACCGTGTTGACCACCCCTAGACGCTCCGCGAGCGGGCTCAACTGGTGACAAGCCCTCGCTGCCCCTGCCTTGTGGGGCATCGTCACCGACAGGCCCTTAATGCCGAGGTCGACCATGGCGGCCACCGCCGCCTCACCTCTGCCGGCTGGGACCGGGAACGCCATATAGGCCCAGTCCAGGCCGAGCTCGACGAGCCCCGCATTGTGGAGCGCGGGCGACAGCGAATGCTCGACCGGGTCGCCGATGACACCAGCGACCACCGTCGTGGCTGCAGGCCACGTGCCACCGAGGCGCCCACCCGGGCGCGGGCCACGGCGTCCGGACGAGCTCAGCACCCGAGGCGCACCGCCCGACATTCGGCCTGAAGCTGCTTGAACTGGGCCTCATTGGAGGCGAAGCTGGTCGCACCGTCGGGGTTGATCTCGACCCAGTACAGGTAAGTCGTCTTAGGGGGGTGCATGGCTGCCTCGAGCGAGGGTATCCCGGGGTTTGAGATCGGAGTGGGTGGCAGTCCCTTGTTTACAAGGGTGTTGTAAGGGTTGGGCGTGGTGATCACAACTGGGCCCTTGGGCTCGCCGAGCCCGTACAGGAGTGTCGACTCGGCACCTATCGGTATACCCCGGACAAGCCGGTTGTAGATGACGCTGGCAACCCCGCCGCGGTCCGCTTCGAACTTGACCTCCCGTTCGACGATGGACGCCACGGTGACGACCTTGTAGGGGCTATAACCAAGCCTCTGGGCTGCCGCGCTGAGGCCCAGTGCGGCTGCGTGGGTGTCAAAGGTGGCGACCATGTACTGCACCAGCTCGTCCGCCGTCTCGCCCTGCTGGATTGGGTACGTCGCAGGGAAAAGGAGCCCTTCCAGGTCGTTTGAACCGGCCGGCTCGTAGGGCGAGCGGACCTGCCCGCCCAAGGCCGCCTGGAGGAACGCCTTGTCTGAGATACCAGCGCCCTTGATGTGGCCGACCGCGGCCGCGATCTGGTGGACCGTGAAGCCCTCCGGCACGACGAGTTGGTAGGTAACCGGGAGAGGGCCCTGTTGCAGTATGTACAGCGCGGTCGAGTAGGGCTCGTTGGTCGCCATCTGGTACGTGCCCGAGGCGACAGCACCCACGCCTTTCAGCTTCAGGTACCAGTCGAACACAGTCGAGCCGTGGATGACCCCGTCCTTGGCGAGCACGTCCGCCGCCCGCGACGTCGATGCCCCCGCCGGCACCACCACCATCACCGTGCGGCCCGGCTTTCCCGAGGGGTTGATCTCGCTGTTGACGTGCAGGAAACCAACCAAGGCGACGACCGCCACGACCGCGACCAACGCCAGGAGGACCACCGGCCATCTGCGACGCCGGCCACGTCGGCCGCCGCGTCGCCCGCCGCGACCTCCGGTACGAACTTCGGCGAAGTAGTCGTAAGGGTCTTCGGTCCCGCTCGATGAAAGCGCTCCGGCGCCCGGCCCCTCCGCGTCCTCTGCGTCCTCCGCGTCCTCGACATCCTCGAGATCGAGCTCAGGGTCAGCTTCTTCGACTGGCTCGGTCTCTAGCGGCCCGGCCCCTTCTTGGGGGCCAACTGGTGCCGGCTCGACTTGAACGGGCCCCACATCTTCCCGGGGCTGCAGGGCCCTGGCCCTTCGGCGCCGGCACGTGCCACTACGCCAGGATCCTCCCCGTTCCCGCCGAGGTAAGGCTGCGTCACTGAGGGTTGGCCGGGCCTGCCTGGGGCTCCTTTGGCCCAGGCCAGGCGCGCCGTCGGTCCAGCCAGGTCTGCAGGATCGCTGCGGCTGCCATCTTGTCAACCACGGCCGTGCGCGCTGCGGGCCGCCGCCCACCGGCGACCAGCGCGCGGCGTGCGATGACGGTACTGAAGCGCTCGTCGCAGCATTCGACCGGGACCGAGAGCGCCAAGCGCAGCTCTGCTACCTCAGCCTCCACGGCCCGCGCTGCGGGGCCTGTCCCGCCCGACAACGAAAGCGGCAAACCCACCACGACCATGTTGGCACCTGTTTCGAGAACCACCGCCTCGAGCCTGGAGTGGTCGCCTTCACGGGAGCCGCCTCGGGGCAACATCACCAAGGCGCTGGCGACGCGCCGCTGGTCGTCCGAGACTGCCAAACCAATCCTGCGGCTGCCCAGGTCGACGCCGAGTACTCGGCCCTCAGGCCGCGAGGCAGGGAGTTGCTCATCCAATTCCCAGGTCACCGGCCTACCTCGGCGAGCCTGGCACGCACGTGTTCCAGGGCCTCGTCCAGGCGGCTGGCGTCCCGGCCGCCCGCCATCGCCAACTCCGCGTTACGGCCTCCCCCTCCGCCCCCAAGCATTTGGGCGGCCGGCGCCACCAACTGCGGGGCGTCCAGCGGGTAGCCCTTCTCGACGGCTGCCACCAAGGTGACCTTCCCCTCTTCGGGGGAGCCGCCGAGGACGACGGCGCGGACCCCCGGCTGGGAACGCACGGCCAAGGCCAGCTCCCGCAACCCGTCGGCGCTGAGCCCGTCGCGGCGCGCCACGACAGTGCCGCCATGCGCGCCCGCGGCAAGGGTGGAGGCCTCGCCGCCGAGGCCCGCTTGGCGAGCGGCCCGGAGCTCGTCCTGTGCCTCTCGCAGTTCAGTGAGCCGCCGCTCGATAGCCGCCGCCAGATCCTCGGGGGTCGACTTGAGCAGCTCGGCGGCATGAGCAAGACGCGCTTCGTTGGACCGCAGCCGTTCCAGAGTCGCCGTCCCTGTCAGGGCCTCGACCCGGCGCAGGTTGGACCCGATTGAGCTTTCGGAAATGACTTCGACCGGCCCGATCATCCCGAGCCGCTCGACATGGGTCCCGCCGCACAGCTCGACGGAGCGTTCGCCGGCATGCACAACCCTGACTCGCTCGCCGTACTTGTCCCCGAAGAACGCTATTGCCCCCTTCGCTTCCGCCTCGGCACGGGCCAGCTCCTCGGTCAACACCTTCATATCTTCGAGCACCTCGGTGTTGACGAGGTCTTCGACCCGGTCCAGCTCGGCCCTCGTCACCGGGGCGTAGTGGGTGAAATCGAAGCGGAGCCGGTCGGGGGCCACGAGCGACCCCTGCTGCTTAACGTGCTTGCCGAGCACCTCCCGCAGCGCCCAATGGAGGAGGTGGGTCCCCGTGTGGTTGCGCCGGATGGCGGCTCGCCTTTCGGCGTCCACAGAAGCCTTCGCCTCCTGCCCAGGGGAGATATACCCGTGCTCGATCGCGGCGAGATGGCGGTGCAGGCCCGGGAGCGCAAGGGTCGTGTCGAGGACCAGTACGCGTCCGGTACCAGTAGAAATAAGGCCTGTATCGCCGACCTGACCGCCCGACTCCGCATAAAAGGGCGTCCGGTCTAGGAAAATCTCCACCTGCCCTTTTTTTTCCAGCTCGAGCACTGCCAAAACTCTCACGTCACCCTCGAGTGCTTCGTACCCGATAAACGTGGTCGGCCCGAACTGCTCCAGGATCTCCTTGTACTCAGCCAGGTTTGCGTGCCCCGCGCCGGCTTTTCCTTTCCCCCCCTCGCGTGACTGCTCGCGTTGGCGGCCCATTGCAACGGCAAATCCCGCCTCGTCGACCACGGCCCCGCGGCTCGCTGCAATTTCGCGCGTCAGCTCGACTGGAAAACCGTGCGTGTCGTGGAGCCTGAACGCTGTCTCCCCGCCAATGGCGCTCGCAGCAGCGAGCTCGGTCTCGAGAAGCGCCATCCCCGCCCGCAGGCTGGAGCGGAACCGCTCTTCTTCCCTGCCGGCCACGCTCGCGACGAAATCGGCGTTCCTGGCCAGGTCGGGGTACGCGTCGCCCATCACCTCCACGACAGCTTCCACCATGTCGGGGCAAACCAGCCGTGAGGTGCCGAGCATGTTGGCCCGCAGGACCGCGCGGCGGATTATCCGGCGCAGCACATACCCGCGGTCCTCGTTCGATGGGAAAATACCGTCCGAGATCATGAACGACATCGTCCGGGCGTGGTCGGCCACGACGCGCAGCGCCACATCGGCTTCGGCGTCATCACCATATTTGCGCCCTGTAAGAGCTTCGGCGCGAGCCACGAGCGGGCGGAGCACGTCGGTCTCCCACACGGTGGGCGCATCCTGCAATATCGTTAGCAGCCTTTCGAACCCAGCGCCGGTGTCGATGCCCTGTTTTGGCAGCGGAAGGAGCTCGCCGGAGCTTTGGCGGTCATAGCTCTGGAAAACGAGGTTCCAAAGCTCGACAAAGCGCGCCTCGCCGCCCCCCACGGGGCCGCCGTCGGCGCCCCACTGCGGGCCGCGGTCCAGGTGGATCTCAGAGCACGGGCCGCACGGGCCGGTGTCACCCATTTCCCAAAAATTGTCTTCTTCTGTGCGCTGTATGCGCGACCTGGGGAACCCGACCTTGTCGACCCAAATGTCCGCCGCCTCGTCGTCGGTCGTGTAGACGGTGACCCAGAGCCTGTCCCCGTCCAAACCGAGAACTTCGGTTAGTAGCTCCCATGCCCAAGGGATCACCTCGGCCTTGAAATAATCGCCGAAGCTGAAGTTGCCCAGCATCTCGAAAAACGTCACGTGCTTCGGGCTACGCCCAACCTGCTCGATGTCGTCGTGCTTGCCGCGGACCCGCACACATTTCTGCACGCTTACGGCGCGCTTGTACGGCGGCACCTCCTCGCCCAGGAAATAGGGCAGGAACTGGTTCATGCCGGCGTTGGTGAAAAGGGGCGCCCGCGGGTGGTGAGGCCGGAGGCCCTCAGACGGTACCTCCACATGGCCGCGCGCGACGAAGAAGTCCACAAAGGCGCGGCGAAGCCCATTCGCATCCATCGCCTGCCAGATTATCCCGCCGCCTCCGACCACTCAGGAGACTTACCGGCCTTGACGAGCGACGAGCCGGCACCATGGGAGACGAGGGGCCGCCACTGTGAGGTAGGCACGCCTAAAAGAACGTGCCTACCTCGCAGCTGTCGGTCTCCCCCGGCGGGTCCAGCCTCGTCCTTCATATGCGCGTTCACCAGCCTGTTTGTGCCGCACGTCGCGACGCACCGGCGAGACGTGGCACTCAGGACAGGGTGGCGGTGGCCAGCACTTTGCCGTCTGCGCCGACGATCCGTGCTTGGCTCAGGCGCCCGGCTGGTTGGCCCACGCTCGCCGCCCAGGCACCCTTGCCCTCGGACAGCCAGAATTTCCCAAGCTGCAACGTGGGGCCCTGGTCGACCACGACCTCGCAGTGGATCGCGCCCTGCCAAGCAGGGTCGTCCATGTACATGAACAGCCACGTGGGGTTGCCGGCGTAAACCATGACGCGCCCGACCATTTGGCGGCCCGAGTAGAGCGCGGCAGTCTCGATCGGCGCCTTCGGCCCGGGCGGCGGCCTTTGGCGAGGGAGCGCCGTACCGCTCGCCCCCCGTGCCGGTCCCGGAGCCGGTGCCGTGGCCTACGACGGCGCCAAGGCCGAACGTAACGACCAAAGCACAGGCCGCCATCGCCATGGCCAGCTTCGGCCTCAGCGCGAACCACGACCGCCACCCGGGCGGGCGGGGGTTCAGGCCAAGGCGTTCGAAAACGCCCGCCTCGAAGCCGATCGGGGGCTCGGACGCTGGAGCGAGATGGAGCAGCTGGTCAGCAGCCTTGGACAGCTCGTCGACCTCAGCCGAGCAGCGCGCACAGGTCTCCATATGCGCCACTGCTGCGACGCGCTGCATACCTGTCAGAGAGCCAAGAGCGAGCGCCACGAGGTCTTCGTCGACGGCTGCGCACTCGGGGCGGAGGTTGTCGCTCATCTCAGCGGTCAAGGTAGCGCACCTCCCCCAGCCAGGTCGTGAGTGGCGTTGAGGGCGCGGAGCTTCATCAACCCGCGGCGTATGCGGGTCTTGGCGGTCCCTAGCGGGACCGACTCGACCTCGCTGACCTCCGCGGCTGTGTACCCGTAAACCGCGGCGAGGACCAGCGCTCGGCTCTGTTCGGGCGGCAGCGAAGCCAGGGCAGCGACGAGGCGGGACCGGGTGTCGGAGGATTCGCTTTGTTCCTCGGGAAGTGGGCCGCGGGTGGCCAGGTTCACCCACATGAGGTCGGCGGGGTCGGTAACCACCGGGCGGCGCACTCTCAACGAGTCGATTGCCAGGTTCCTAGTAATCGTGAGGATCCATGTCCCGACCGAGGCCCGCCGGCCATCGAAGACGAGGGCATGGCGCCAGGCCCGCAGAAATGCCTCCTGTGCGATGTCCTGGGCCAGCGCCGCGTCGCCCACCATGCTGAGCGCCAGACCGTAAACCCGCCGCTGGTAACGCCGGACAAAGGCTACGCCCGCCCGTTCGTCGCCGACCGCCATGCCGGCGAGCAGCGCGTCGTCGCTCACGCCCGCGTCAGTCATAGCTCGCCGTAGCACACAAGGAGGTTACGTCCGCACCCCCGAAATGGATTGCGGCCACACGCCCGAGCCCCGGGGCGGCCGCAGACATCTCGCCTCAAACGGCAGACCGAGCGCACAACGAATGAACGAAACGTATGAACGAATGGAGAAAGTTCCCCCGGACCGGGCTGGTCCGGGGGAACATCGGCCTTAGTACCCGGGTGCAGCGGTCGTGCTCGTGGTCGACGTCGCCGCTGACGCAGTCGTCGTCGTGAGCGCAGTCGTGGTTGTGGTCGGCGGCACTGTGGTCGTCGTGGTCGCCGCTGCGGTCGTACTTGTCGACGGCGCCCCTGCCTTTGCCGGCAGGATCAGGCTCGATGCCCGAAGCAGCCCCCAGGTGCCGCCGAAGGCGGCCACACCCTCACCGTGGGTTTGGCCCGGTGCGGTGTCCTTCACGAAGGTATAGAGGGGGTAGCCGTCGAAAGTGACCTGCTTGGTAGTGGCGCTCCGGGCCACGAAGCCGATCTTCCCCGTCACCCCTGCTCCGAGCGAAACCTTGCTCGTGCCCTTGCTCACGAGCACGGGCGGCCAGAACTTGAGGCACTCCCCCGTACACGCGAGCTTGCCCCCTAACTCGTTAGAGAGGCCGTAGAGGCTGAACCCATGGGCGTTGGTGAGGATCTCGCCAAAGCGGGCAACGCTGGCAGCTTGCAGCAGCGCCGGGTCGTGGGCGCTTGCCGTCGCCGCGGAACTCGACGATGCAGCTCCCACCAGAGAGCCGAAGGCCAGTGCGACAGTCACGGTCGTTGCCGCAACACGGGCGAGCAGAGCACGGTGAGAACGGCCTCTGCCCTTGTGGTTGTTGCCCAGATCCAAAAACGATTCTGTGGAACTGCGCGCCTGAATGGTCATGATTACTCCTTTGTCTTGGTGCTTAGCGGAGACTTTCGGGGTGACAAGCGTGCCCTGACGCCGCTGCCGCGGTCCCTGCCTTCGGCTGAGACCTTGGCCGTTAAAGCCAGGTCTCGGTAATACGTCCTTGCGACAGGAATGGATCCCGCCGAAACGCAATCCGAGCGCTAATTCAGCTACGGCCCGTTCGGTCGCAGGAGCCGAGGGTGCCTCTGTTCGTTACCTTGCGCTAGCGGTCGAACTAGCGGCCGCGCTTGTGCTTGTCCCCGCTACGTCCCTCATGGCCCGGGCCCTGGGTAAACCCATCTGGCCCCGCGCTCTCCGCCAACCCAAGCTGCCGGCGTAATTCAGCCTCTTTGGAAGCCATCGCATTGCGGCCGCCTTCGACGGCAATGCGCAGGTCGACGATCTTGCCGGCCGCTTTGTCACGCGCCCGGTCTGCTATTTCGGACCCGGCCCGCAGAGGCAGCTGGCTCACCGGTAAGTACCGGGCCAGCTGCTGGCGGGCCTTGCGCTCGACCCACTTGGACGCGCCAAAGCCCGCCACGACGCCCACCCCCAACCAGGTCAGGCGACGGAACATCAGCTCGCCTTGAGGCTGCTGCGGCCGCGGCCTCCGGAACGAGAGGTTGCCCGCGCGGCGGCCCTGCCTCTTGGGCGCGCTCGCCGCCGTCCATCCTTGACGGCTCTGCCAGCGTCTCGGTCCGCCGGCGGGCCTCCGCGCACGAGCCGGGCGGCCCTGGCTAAGCCTGAACCGAATGCCACCAACTTGATGAGAGGCCCGGCCATTGCGCCTCCGACCAGCTTGGAAGCCGAACCCACAGCGTCACTGATCGCTTCGGCGCTGCCCACCATGCGGTCGACCCGCTCGACCTCCATCCCTGCCTGACGGACCGTGCTGCCGAGCTCGTCGAGCAGCTCGGTTGCTTCGCGTGCAAGGCCTTGGGCCTCGAGGCGGATCTCGCGCACAGCCTTCAGGAGGTACACGACCGCAACTGCGAGCGCCACGACGACCAGGGTGGCTACCACCGTGACGCCCACAGCAACACTGTCTGTACCCGTGGCCAACAGTGCGAGTCGCATCAGGCCCTCAGCTTAGGTACCGGCGCCAGGCTGCACCATAGGCGGTCACCCGGAGACGAGTACCGGAGCTCCAAGGTCACTCTGGCCGTCTGGAGCCGCGGTTAGGTGCTGCCCGCTGTCGTCTCTAAGCGCGTCTCTCACAACCTTGAAAAGGGCCCCGCTCGCCAGCGCCATGCCCAGCCACCAGACAACGTGGTTGACGGGCAATTGCCACGCCCATAACCACGGGACCAGCGCCAACCCAAAACGAGGGAGGGACACCCGTCGTCGCGAAGTCGCGGCGATCATCGTCAGGACAGCGAGCGGTGCCGAGAAGTAGTAAAGGAAAGCCACGGGTTCGGCGATCACTCGAAGCGCAAACAGAACACCGACTGCACACATCGCCCTCGGCAAGGACCACTTGCGAAACAGCGCGAATACAGCGGCGAGGACGAGCACTCCGCCCTGAGTAAATTTACCTGGGACGAAGGCATTAAGGAGCCCAGCATGCCCGTTGCCCGGCGCGGCGTGGGCGTACGAAGCAATAAAGATGGCATTGACCGTGCTGTTAAAGTCGCGCACAAGGCATGGGGCTACCAACAACAGCGGGATCCCGACGGCAACAGCACCGAGCCGAACTCGTTGCCCACGCGGTGCTTGGCAAAGCATTATTGGCACCGCAAGTACGGCCCACTCCTTTGACGCAATTGCGACGGCACACCAGATCGCCGTCGCCACCCACTTACTGCGCTCTGCTGCCCGCCAAGCCATGAAGATCCCGGCTACCGCAAGGGCATCTTCGAAGTGCCCGAACAGAGCGCACGGCAGGGACACAACGAGGAGCGTGTTCAACTGCACTAGCCACAGGCGTTGGCGCACGCCGAGTTCCCAAGCCAGCGAACGCGCCGCCCAGATCACGGGGGTGCACCCCAATGCCACGACCGGGGCCAGGACCAACCACATGCTCGGGCGCCGGAGATACGAGGGAACACCCGCAACAAGATGCAAGCGCTCGCCTACCCATTCGAATGGCGCCACGATGATGGCGGGGAGGGGTAGCGAGGCATAACCCGTACCCGGGTCGTAAAGAAATGCGTACCCCCCGTGGACGACATAAATCGCCGAGGTGTAAACCTCCCAGATATCGCCCGGCACGTCCCAGGCTGCGTGATGTCCCCACAGCAAGGGCAGACGGAACGACCAACAAAAATAGCCACCGATGAAGAGCACGCCCCATACCAGGTTCGCCCGCCACCGATTGGCGTCGCGGTCATTAGCCGTGAGTGCGGGCGGTATAGCAGGCATCCTTCGGTCCACCCGGCGCACGATCTAAAACATCGGCACTCATCGCGTCCTGCTCAAGGCGAAGGCCCATCGCCCGTACCCCAGTACCTAGGTCGGAGTGCAGCCGGCAGCCTTAGGTTGCAGTTCTCCCGGGCTCCTTGCTTTCGGCCGGCTCATCCGGCCCGCCCCGCACCTGCCGTCGCACATCTTGGCCACGTCCGGTCGGCTCCCAGTACGAGCGGCCTTCCAGGTGCTCCGGCCGGTATTGCTGTTCGACCCATGCCCCGGGCTCGTCGTGGGGATAAACGTAGCCCTTGCCGTGGCCGAGGCGGGCCGCGCCGGGGTAATGAGCGTCTCTCAGGTGCTTGGGGACCGCACCCGCCGCCAGCGACGCAACGTCTTCCTTGGCCCTCCCGAGGGCGGCGGTTACCGAGTTGGACTTGGGGGCATTGGCAAGGTGGACCACCGCTTGAGCGAGGTTGAGCTGCGCTTCGGGCAACCCGACAAACTCGACGGCGCGGGCCGCGGCGTCGGCGACGAGCAGTCCCTGAGGGTCAGCCATCCCGACGTCCTCGCTCGCCAGTATGACGAGGCGACGAGCTATGAAGCGGGCGTCCTCGCCGGCTTCGAGCATGCGCGCCAACCAGTAGAGGCCAGCGTCGGCGTCCGAGCCCCTGATGGCTTTTATGAACGCACTGATCACGTCGTAGTGCTCGTCTTCGCCGTAACGCAGCGCCCGGGTACTGCGAGCGGCCTCGACATCGGCCATGGTCACCGCGCTACGACCGCCGGCTTCGGCCAGGGCGAGAGCCACTTCGAGGCTGTTTAGAGCCGCCCGTGCGTCACCCTCGACGAGGCCGGCCAGGAACTCGAGCACACCAGCCTCGACCGATCCCCCCTCGTGCACAAGCGCCCTGTTCAGCAGCACGAGGAGCTCTTTGTCCGACAGCGGCTCCAGACGGAACAGGGTGCTGCGCGACAGCAAGGGCCCGTTCACGCTGAAAAACGGGTTCTCTGTGGTAGCGCCGATCAATGTGAGCTCGCCTGCCTCCACCGAAGGCAGGAGGGCGTCCTGCTGCGTGCGGTTGAAGCGGTGCACCTCATCGAGGAACAACACCGTCCCCCTCCCCTGTTCCCCGAGCAACCTCCGGGCGACTTCGACGGTTTCGCGGACGTCTTTTACCCCCGCAGAGACCGCAGACAGGCCAACGAAGGACCGCTTTGTCGCCCCGGCGATCAGCCTCGCGATCGTCGTCTTGCCCGTACCGGGAGGTCCCCACAGAATTGCCGAGCTCAACCGGTCGGCTTCGATCAACGCCCGCAGTGGCCGTCCCGGACCGAGCAGGCGGCCCTGGCCCACCACGTCGTCGAGGGACTGCGGGCGCATGCGGGCCGCCAGGGGGCCACCTTCGGCGAGGCGCCGTTCCATGGCGGCTTGGAAAAGGTCTGGCCGCTCAGCCGTCAGCTAGGCCCTCGCCCGCCATTGCCGGAACCCGGAAGGGCCCGGAAGGCGTCATAGACGCTGTCGATGCGTTTTAGGGCGCCGAGGACCGATTCGAGATGGGCCGGGTCGGCCAGCTCGAACTCGAAGCGCATCTTGCTTACCCGGTCCGCTCCCGTGTGGCTTTCGCTTCGCAAGATATTGAGGTGGTGATCCGATAGGACCTTCCACACGTCTACCCCGAGTCGGGTCCGGTCGAGCGCCTTTATCTCCAGGGCTGCCAGGAAACTGCCGGGCCTGTCCCGGTCCCACTCGACCTCTATCAGCCGGCCAACCTCGCCCGCCGCGAGGGCCGCCGCGTTGGCACAGTCGCTGCGGTGGACGCTTACGCCCCGGCCCCGTGTCACAAAGCCGATGATCTCGTCGCCCGGCACCGGTGTGCAGCAGCGGGCTAGCCGGACCATGACGTCGTCGAGGCCCTCGACGTGGAGCCCTATCCCCTGACGGCTGGCGGCGCGCCTCGGCTGGCGGACCGTAGAAGGTAACTGGACGTCCTGGTCGCCGCCCCTTAGCTCTCGGGCGAGGCGCTGGGCGACAGCCTGCCCTGACACGTGGCCTTCGCCTATCGATGCGTACAGGCCTTCCAGGTCGAGGTAATGCATTGCGTCGCTTACGCTCTTGAGTTGCTCGCTGCCCATCAGCTTCTGCAGCGGGAGGCCCTCCTTGCGCAGCGCCTTGATGAGCTCTTCCCGGCCGTTCTCCATGGCGTCCTCGCGCCGTTCCCGGCTGAACCACTGGCGGATCTTGTTGCGCGCCCGCGGCGTCACGACAAGGTTGAGCCAGTCCCTGCTCGGCCCGGCGGAAGGTACCTTCGATGTGAAGATCTCGACGCTGTCGCCCGATGTCAATTTGGAGTCGAGCGGTACGAGCCGCCCATTGACGCGCGCCCCGATGCAACGGTGCCCAACCTCGGTGTGGATCGAGTACGCAAAATCGACCGGTGTCGCGCCAATTGGCAGCGCCACGACGTCGCCTTTGGGGGTGAACACGAAGACCTCGTCGGTCTCGAGGTCCAGCTTCAAACCTTCGAGGAACTCAGCAGGGTCGGTGCTTTCGGCCGACCAGTCCACGATCCTTTGCAGCCATGCTACGTCGGCGGAGGAGGCGTTCTCCTTGTACCCCCAGTGAGCCGCAATGCCTCTCTCCGCCCGGTTGTGCATTTCCGAAGTACGGATCTGCACCTCGAGCGGCTTGGCCTGCGGCCCGACCACGGTCGTGTGCAGCGACTGGTAGAGGTTGAACTTCGGCGTATTTATATAGTCTTTGAAGCGCCCTTGGATGGGGGCCCACGTGCCATGGATCGCCCCCAGCGCAGCCCAGCAATCCTTCACCGAGCTGACGATCACGCGGACACCGACGAGGTCGTAAATCTCGTCAAACTCTTTATTTTTCAACACCATTTTCTCGTATATGGAGTAAAGGTGCTTGGGCCGGCCGGTGACCTGCGCTTCGATCCGGGCCGCCACTAAGCGCTCTTGGACCTGCTCTTCGACCTGGGCGAGGTAAATGTCGCGCTCGGGTGCACGGGAGGCCACCATTTGTTCGATCTGGGCGTAGCGGCGAGGGTGGAGCGCGGCGAACGAGAGGTCCTCCAGCTGCCATTTGATGCTGGCAATCCCGAAACGATGCGCGAGCGGGGCGTAAATGTCGAGGGTTTCCTGCGCTGTGCGCTTTTGGTTGGCCTCTGGCATCGCCGCCACCGTGCGCATGTTGTGCAGCCGGTCGCCCAGCTTAATGAGAAGGACCCTTGGGTCCTTGGCCATCGCGACGAGCATCTTTCGCATCGTCGCCGCCTGCGCTGCCTGGCGCGTGTCAAACGAGACGCGCTCCAGCTTGGTGACCCCATCGACGATCTGGGCGACGGCGGGACCGAAGCTTGCTTCGAGTTCCGGCAACGACACGGCCGTGTCCTCGACCGAATCATGGAGCAGGGCTGCCGCGAGCGTTACATCGTCCATCCCTAGGCCCGCCAGGACTGTGGCCACGGCTACGGGGTGGGAAATGTAGGCCTCTCCAGAACGACGGACCTGTCCTTCGTGGGCGCGTTCGGCCGTCTCGTAGGCCCTCAGGATCAGGCTCGCATCACCCTTAGGGTGGCGTTCCCGGTACGCAGCCAGCAGCGGCGCCAGTGCATCCGAGCTTACGGGGTTCTGCCGTCGCCAGGGCAGGACGCGTTCTACCGTTGCCGCGGCCCGTCCCCGAGGGGCCCGCTCGACAGTGGTCACGCTATGTCCTTTCCTTTCTTGCCTAAGGTCCCCGGTTTACTCGTAATTTACAAGCGCTTCGATGGGCAGGCCGGCGTCTAGGCGCTGGCGACCGCCGAGAAAACTCAGCTCGATGATGCAACCAAAACCAACCGTTACTGCGCCCAACTTTTCGACAAGCCTGCAGGTAGCCGAGGCTGTACCTCCGGTTGCGAGCACGTCGTCCACGACCAGTGCCCGCTCGCCCGGCTCGAGGGCGTCGGCGTGGACCTCGAGGGTGTCGGACCCGTACTCCAGTTCATAAGTTACCGAGAGCACTTGGAAAGGCAGCTTGCCCGCTTTTCGCACGGGCACGAAGCCCGCACCGAGTCGGTACGCGACCGGAGCGGCAATTATGAAGCCCCTCGCCTCAACCCCGAGCACTTTGTCGATGCGCTCGCCAGAAAACCGGTCGGCCAACACGTCGACGCAGGTCGAGAGGCACGTCGCATCGCCCAGCAGCGGCGTGATGTCTTTGAAGCCGATACCAGGCCTCGGGAAGTCGGGGATCTCCCTGATGCGGTCCTTCAGTCCCGCGACTTCGTACTCCATGCTAACCAGCGTACTGCGCACTGCCGGCCAGCCGATGCCGCCCAGGTCAGAGGGCCTGGCGGCTGGGTGGGTTCGCGAAGTCGGCGTGTTCCCTGCAACTCGGCGTGCTCCCCGCAACTCGGCGCGCTCCCCGCAACTCGGCGCGTTCCCCGCACCCGGGCGTGCTCCGATCGACCTCGGTGCGCCACGAGCCCAAACTTCAGCCCGCTGACACCGAGAAAAACCGGCCTACGCCAAGAAAGGCAGATTACGCCGAGAAGGGCCAGTCATAGGCGCTGGCACTCCCCCACCTCAACGATCAAGTGCTATTTAGCCCGATCCAAGGCGATCAGGCTGGGCCCAGAGGCACCCGGCGCAGGCCGAGCCCAACTTTGCGCGGGCAGCAGCGCGGGCAGCAGCCCGGGCACTAGCGCCGGCGCGGGACCTTTTTGCGAGGCCGCGGCGGCGTCCGCCTTGCACCGGTTGGGGCGCTGCGAACGGCCGGCTCACCGAGCGCGGACGGGCCTGGGTTTATGATCGGCTCGTCGGCCAGGTCCTCCCCGTGCCGGTCGGGCCCTGCGAGATCCTCCGCAGGTCCAGCACCTCCCGTGCCGGCCGCGCTTCCAGCACCAGCACCAGCACCAGCAGGTCGGGGCAGTGCTTCCAGCGCCCGCAGCAATTCCACCACCTGCGGCAACTCCACTGGCCCCGCCGTTCCCGGCTCGACTGGCCCCGCCGTTCCCGGCAGGCCCAGCACCCGTGCGCCTCGAGTTGCCCGCCCCGGCGCCGCCGGTCCTCCCGGAGCCGCCCGCGCCGGCCGACGCGCCCGTGCCGCCCAGTCCGCCTGAGCCCCCGGGGCCGCCTGAGCCCCCGGGCCCGCCCGACCCGCTCGGTCCGCCATAGGCGCGTCCCGAGCCTGCGGCCGGGGCGGTCCTGCTCGTGCCGTACATGATCCCGCCTGCCACCGTGGAAGGGGTGAGGAACTGGCGCGACTGGGGGAACGCCGCCAACCGCTTGCGGATTTCGGTGTAGCGCGGTTCGCGCTCTTTCAGGAGGGCAAGGATCGGCGAGGCAATGAAGATGGAGGAGTAGGCCCCGCTCATGAGGCCGATGAACAAAGCCAGGCCGAAGTCGTTCAGGGCGGAGGCCCCAAGGATCCACGAACCGATGACCAATATGCAGAACACCGGCATGATGGCGACGAACGACGTGTTGATAGACCTCGCAAGGACTTGGTTCATCGACAGGTTGACCACGTCGGTGTACGTGACGCGGTTGGTCGAAGCGAGACCTATCGTGTTTTCCTTCACCTTGTCGAACACGACGATCGTGTCGTAGAGGCTGTAGCCGAGCACCGTGAGGAAGGCGATGACGGTGTCCGGGCTCACCTGGAACCCCGATAGCGCGTAAATACCAATCGTGACCAACATGTCGTGCAAAAGAGCTACCAGCGCGGCGATGGCCATCTTCGACTCGAAGTAGATCGAGATGCAGATGGAGATCAGCACGAGGAACACGATCACTGCCTTGATCGCGTTCTCAGAGATGTTGCTGCCCCAGGAGGGGCCGATCGATTCGATCGAGACATTGTCAACGGAAGTGTGGGCGACAACCGCAAGCTCGTTGCTGACATCCGCAACGAGCTTCGAGTTACCCGTTATGGTCGACGACGCCTCGACTTCGATGTTGACCTTTCCCGTCTGTCGGTTCGTAAGCGTCACGATCGTCGACTGGTCGAGTGTCGAACTGATCTTGCCGAGGTCCGCCCGCACCGTGGCCACCGATGCCGTCGTGGGCACTTCCCAGACTGTGCCGCCCCTGAAGTCAATGCTGAAGTTCAGCCCGCTGACAAACAGGGCGATAATCCCAAGGGCTATGACTGTGCCAGAGATCGCGAACCAGTAGCGCCAGCGGTTTATGAAGTCGTAGTGCGTCTGGCCTCTATAAAGCCGCCGGAACGGGCCGCGACCGATGGGCCGGTCGAGCGATCCGCCGGGGGTGTGCTGGGTTGTCGTGGTCATTGGCTCTCGTCGTTCATTGGGCTATTGCGCCGGCCCCAAGGCCGCGGCTCACGCTAAGGAACCCGGCGTCGCCGACAGACGATCTCCGGCCGATCAATACCACGAGCGGGCGCGTGAAGAAATACGTCGTAACGACGTTGAGCAGGGTCGCGAGCCCGAGGAAGAAAGCGAACCCACGGACGTCGCCAACTGTGAGGGTGTAGAGGATCAGCGCGCCGATGAAAGAAGAAAAGTCTGCTGCAAGGACCGTCCTGAAAGCGCGCTTGAAGCCCTTTTCCACCGAGGTGCGTACGGTGCGGCCGGCACGGATCTCTTCCTTGAGGCGTTCGAAGTAGACGACGCAGGAGTCCGCGGTAACACCAACGGACACGATTAATCCGATCACCCCCGAGAGTGTCAGCGTGAGGTTATCGCTGTAACTGAGCAAGGTCGTGATCGAGTACAGCAGGGCACCGGAAACGAATATACCGATCACCACGACGAGGCCGAGCGCCCGGTAGTAAATGATCAGGTAGATGAGGACCAGGAGAACCGCGATGCCACCGGCTATCGCGCCAGCTCTGAGCGAGTCGGTCCCGATCTGAGGCGAGACGTTGTCGATGTCCTGGGCCACAAAGCGCACCGGCAGTGACCCGTAGCTGAGCGCCTGGGCGAGGCTCTGCGCTTCCTGCTGGGTGAAAGGTGCCGACGAAGAACCGCTGATCTCGGCCGACCCCGGGAAGTTGTTGGAATCGATCGAAGGCGCCGACTCGACTGTCCCATCGAGCTCGATTGCCTGCAGTGCGCAGTAGGGGGGGTTGGCCGTGTCCTCCTCGTAACACTTGTAGTGGTTCGCTGCGTACTTGTTGAACGCCGTGGAACCAGATCCGGTGAAGTCCAAGACGACTTCCCACTCGTCGGTCTGCGAGTCGAGGTCGGCGGTGGCAGTCTTGACTATGTTCCCCGACATCTCTGCCGGAGCCAGCACGTAGCGCCCGGCTGAGTAGCCGCTGTAGTTGGGCAGGACCACCGTGTCGCCTGCGTTGTCGTCTTGGGGAGGCGTAACGCCGTACTTGTTGCCGTTGGGCGGGTCGTATTCGGCTTGCGCCGTCGTGTTGGTGGAGTTGCAGATGTTTGCCGGAGTCGTTGTCGTCGTGGTCGGTGCGGCGGCGCTCTTCGGCACAGTCGTGGTCGCGACGGTCGAAGAAGTCGGGGCGGCGCTCTTCGGCACAGTCGTGGTCGCGACGGTCGAAGAAGTTGTGGCGGCGCTCTTGGCTGAGGTTAGCGAGGTGTGGCTTGCCGCGGCGGCGACCGGGTAGCTGGCAGACGCGAGGTGGGCGGTCAAATGGGCGAGCGGGAGCTGGCCAAGGGAGCCCGCAGCCGACTTGGCGGGCTTGGACGTCGTAGTGCGCGCCGTCGATGCGGTCTTGGACTTGGTGTTTGCATTGGACTTGGCGTTGGACTTGGCTTTCGCCTTACCAGGGACGGTGGTAGTCGTGCCCGTCGACGTAGAGCCGGTGGAGGTCGAAGGCGGCACGTAAAGCGCCGGGATTATGCAATCGACGGGGCGGAAAAACAACTGGGCCGTCTCGCCGAGGAAGCTCAACACCTGGGTGTCGTTCTTCGCGCCCGGCAGCTCGATCACAATGTCGCCGCCCTGCACGGCCACGCTCGAGTTAGAAACGCCCGTGCCGTCCACGCGCCTGTCCATGATGTCGACGGCCTCTTGCAAGATGTTGGAAGTGACGGCGCCCGTGGGCCTCTCGGTCACAGAGACGCCACCTTTCAGGTCCAGGCCCAGGAGTGGGCTCTTACCTGTGAGGACGGTCGCGCCGACGCTCAGCACCGCAATGAGGACCATCGCAACAAACGAATAAACAAGCGCTCGGGTTCGCACGGTTGCTACTTGGCCCCGCCCGTAGGCTCGGCACCGCCGTCCCCATGGGCCCAGTCGGCATCGCCCGACCCGCCAGCATCCCCATCACCAGCTTCGTGGGCGTCCGCGTCGGCGCCGTCCGACGACCAGGGGTCGCTTTCCGACGACGGCACGTCAGTGACGTCGGCAGTTTGACGTGCGGCACGAGACGCGCCCAGTCCCCCTCCGCCGAAACCGCGGGCGCCACCTCTCGGGGCGAGCCTGGCCTCGTAGGCCGTACGCGACTGGACTGCGCCGTTGACGAAGGTGACCACAACGCCGTCTGCGACCTCTATGTCGACATCGCCTTCGCCGAGGTGCACGACATGGCCGACCATGCCCCCGGCGATGACCTCGTCACCGAGGTCAAAGGCCTTGGTTGCCCGCATGGCCGCCATGCGGCGGTTACGGCTGGGCCTGATCAGGACGAAGTACGCGACCGCGACGATCACGATCAGGAACAGAAAAGCCGACGAAGAAGTCGAAGATGTGGACTTAGCCGCGGTAGTCGGGGTCGTCGATGCGACGAGAACTGAGACGCTATTTATGAGATGCATATGAAGACGGGGCCCATCCGGCGATCGCTACCTGGGCCCGAAGGCGGGCCCCTCGACTAAGGACAAAGGACTAGCCTAGCGGCTCCGCCTGCTCCGACACGGGCAGGTCGTGCGCCCAGGTGCGGGCGACCTCCGCAGACATCTCGGCGAAGGTCCCGTCGAGCACGGCTTGGCGCGCCCTGCCCACCAGGTCTGCCAGCCAGGCGAGGTTGTGGAGGCTGACAAGGCGGCCGGCGCTCGGCTCGCCGACGTTGAAAAGATGGCGCAAGTAGGCCCGGCTGTGGCGCCCACAGACCGCGCATTTGCACGTGGGGTCGATCGGGGCGCCATCCCTCGCGAAGCGGCCCGCCTTCACCGGCAAGCGGCCGGCGCTGGTGAGTGCCGTGCCATGGCGGCCGAGGCGTGTCGGCAGCACGCAGTCGAACATGTCCACCCCCAGCCCGATCCCGGCAATGATCGCCGCTGGGTCGCCGACCCCCATCAGGTAGCGCGCTCTGTCGGAGGGCAGGTGCTGGACCGCCGCATCGACTGCCGCCAGCATCTCGCCCGGCGCCTCCCCAACCGAAAGGCCACCGATGGCGTACCCGTCGAAGCCGATATCGACCAATGCTGCGGCGTACTCGGCGCGCAGGTCGAGCTCGACGCCCCCCTGGACGATCCCGAAGAGCAACTGGTCGGCCCGTGAGTGGACCTTGCGGGCTTGTCTAGCCCAGGCCAAGGTGCGCTCGCCTGCCCGCAACAGCGCGTCTCGACCCGCGGGTAGCTCGGTGCATACGTCGAGCACCATCTGGATGTCCGCGCCGAGGGCCTCTTGGACGGCCACGGCGCTCTCAGGGGTGAGCCGCTGGAGCGACCCGTCGTAGGAGGAGCGAAAGGTCACCCCGTCGTCGTCTACCGAACACGGCAGGGACATCACCTGGTACCCCCCGGAGTCTGTGAGGAAGTGCCCCTGCCAACCGGTGAAGCCGTGCAGCCCACCCATCTCGGCGACCACGTCGGCGCCCGGCCGCAGCATCAGGTGGTAGGCGTTTGCCAGCAGGACCTGCGCCCCGACCCGGTCCATGTCCTCGGCCGACATAGCTTTTACGACGCCCCGGGTACCGACCGGCATGAAACACGGTGTCAGGATCCTGCCTCGCGAAGTTTCCGCCCACCCTGCTCTGGCCTTGCCGGCCGTCGCCTCAACGTGGAACATGCCGGCCAACCACCATCGCATCGCCGAAGGACAAGAACCGGTAGCCCTCTTTGAGCGCGGTGGCGTACAGGGCTCGCCACTTTGGCCCGGTAAAGGCTTCGAGCATGACGAGCAAGGTGCTCCGCGGCTGGTGGAAGTTCGTCATCAGCACGTCCACCACCGAGAAATCGTGGCCCGGCTTTATGTAAAGCTCCGTCCGGCCGTCGAGAGCCCCGGTGGCTGCGGCAGACTCCAGGGCCCGCACCGTAGTCGTGCCCACCGCTACGACGCGCTTGGCGCGCTTGCAAGCGTCCCAGGTCCGTTCCGGTACCGAATACCGCTCGGAATGCATTATGTGGCCCTCGACCTGTCCGGTTTTGATCGGCCGGAACGTCCCGAGGCCGACCGCCAACTCGAGTCGCTCGACGCTAGCCCCACGCATGGTGCACTCCTCAAGCACCTCGTGGGTCAGGTGGAGCCCAGCCGTGGGGGCTGCGACACTGCCGGGCCTGTCGGCATAAACCGTCTGGTAGCGGCTCGGCTCGGCGAGCTGGGTGTGCACGTAGGGAGGCAGCGCCAGCGACCCGAAGGCGCTCAAGTCCTCGACCAGGCTCCGCACCTCGCGCGACCCGTCCGCAAGAGCTTGCCCAACCTCCAACACGGCAAGTTCGCCTGCGTAGAGCAAGGTACCGGGCGCCAACCTCCGGCCCGGGCGCACGAGGGCTTCCCAGCTGCCAGGCCGCTCGGGCAACGGCTCCAAGAGCAGCACTTCCGCAGCCCCGCCGCTAGCTTTGTGCAGCTGTAGCCGGGCCGGCACGACGCGAGAGTCGTTGACCACCACAACGTCTCCCTCGCGAAGCAGGCTCGGGAGATCCCTTACCCGGAGGTGCGCCGGCTCGGCCCAAAGCCACGAGCAGGCGCGCCGAATCCCGCGGGTCGGCGGGGACCTGGGCGATCGCTTCTTCAGGGAGGTCGTAGCTGGGGACTTGCAAAGCCCAACCAGTTTGCCCGACGCCGCTAACCCCAATGGGCCGCTAACTCCAAAGCGTCGGAGAAGGCCCGTCGCCGTCGTGCGCCTCGACCTGGGCCCCAGGCGGCGCAAGGGGCCCTGCCGGCGGAGAAAGCCCGAGGTGCTCCCAGGCGAGTGGCGTCGCCACCCTGCCACGGGGAGTCCGCATGAGCATGCCGAGCTGCAACAAGAACGGTTCGTAGACATCCTCGACGGTCTCGGGCTCTTCGCCGACGGCAACGGCAAGGGTGCTGAGGCCGACGGGACCGCCACGGAACCGCAAGCAGGTCGCCTCCAAGATCGCCCGGTCCACCTTGTCGAGGCCCAGTTCGTCTACCTGGAACAGCTCCAGGCCGAACTTCGCCACTTCCTCGTTGATCGTCCCGTCGCCCCGGACCTCGGCGTAGTCGCGTACCCGTTTCAGCAACCGGTTGGCGAGGCGCGGTGTGCCCCTGGAGCGCTTCGCGATCTCGGCCCCGCCCTGGCGGTCGAGCACCGCTCGCAGGACCCCCGCTGACCTGCGGACGATCACCTCGAGGTCGGCGACTTCGTAGTAGTCGAGCCGGGCGACAAAGCCGAAGCGGTCCCGCAAGGGCCCCGTGATGAGCCCGGTCCGGGTCGTCGCACCGACCAAGGTAAAGCGCGGCAGGTCGAGGCGGAGGCTCCGTGCTGCTGGGCCCTTCCCGAGCACTATGTCGAGCTGGAAGTCCTCCATTGCGGGGTAAAGGATCTCCTCCACCGGCCTCGCCAGACGGTGGATCTCGTCCACAAACAGAACGTCGCCGTCCGACAAGTTGGTTAGCAACGCTGCCAGGTCACCGGCTCGCACGAGCGCCGGGCCGGAGGTGACCCGGAACGAGGCACCCATTTCGTTTGCCACTATCCCAGCGAGCGATGTCTTGCCGAGCCCCGGCGGGCCGGCGAACAGCATGTGGTCGGCAGGCTCTTCCCGGCGGCGCGCCGCCTCGATCATGATGGACAAGTGTTCCTTCAACTGCGCCTGCCCGACGAACTCGGCTAACCGGCGCGGCCGTAACGTCGCCTCCTCTGCGATTTCGACCGGGTCTGCTGCTGGGGCCAATAGTCGGAGCTCAGGGCTGGTCTGGTCCTCGCCCGACCCGCTCACGGGTTACCCGCCAGCTCCCTCAAGGCGTACCTCAGCATTTCCTCGGTCGATCCCTCCACGGGTAGCCGCGCAAGCACCTGGCGCACCTCGTCGTTGCCATAACCAAGCGACCCAAGGGCGGCCCTCAGCTCCTCGCGCTGCGCTGCACGGTCCGCCGCGCTTGCTTCGTGCGGGCCCGCTGGGCCGATGCCCCCAGGGCCGAAGACTGGGTGGGGCGACCCACTGCCTTCAGCCATGACCGCCGCCTCAAAACGAGGGGCCAGTTCCATGACCAAGCGGGCAGCGGTCTTTTTCCCGATACCCGGCACCAGGGTCAAAGCGTCCTCGTCATTGTTGAGCACGGCTCGGCGCAGCGCGGCCGGCGAAAGGACCGACAACAGCGCCAGCGCCACGGCGGGGCCGACCCCGTGTGCGCCCAGCAGCAGCTCGAAGCAGTCCCTCTCCTCGCGCGACGGGAAGCCGTAGAGCACCATCGCGTCCTCCCGCACGTGTGTGTGGACGTGCAGGAAGGTGGGGGCACCCAACTGCCCGCAGCGCCCGGCACTCCCGCCCGGGACGAGCACCCTGTACCCCACGCCGGCGACCTCGACCAACAGCTCGACCTGGTGGTCGCCGCGAAGCAAGCGGTCGAGCACGGTCCCCCGCAGCGACCCGATCACCGTCTCACCCCCGTAACGGCCGGGACCTCACCCGGGCCTGCCTGTTCGAGGCGAGGCACCGCTTTGTGGGCGGCCCTGGGTTGAGCTGAGTGGGGATTTGGGTGAGAAGCGCCTCCCCTGGCCACGGCCGCTGCGCGCATAAGAGGCGCGCTGGCCAGGTGGCACAGCGCCAGTGCCAGGGCGTCAGCGATGTCCGGGGGAGACGGCTTTTCGGGCAGGTCCAGAAGTACCTGCACCATCCGCTGCACCTGGTCCTTGCCGGCGTTACCCCACCCCGTGACCGCCTGCTTCACCTCGTTCGGGCTGTACTGGACTACTGGGATGCCAGCCTCGGCAGCGGCGGCGAGGGCCAACCCGCTCGCTTGGCCGACGGACATCGCTGTCCTAGCGTTGGTCTGGAAGAGCACCCGTTCGACCACAACGACCTCCGGTGAGAGCCTCGCAAAAAGCAGCCGGAGCTCCCTCAAAAGCTCGGCCAGACGCTCTGCTAGCGGGTTGGTGGTCGGGGTCGTCAGCACTCCCGACACCACGGCGACGGGTTGGCCGTTTTCCTGACGCACCGCCCCGTACCCGCACCTCGTAAGGCCCGGGTCGATGCCCAATACGAACATTAGTTCGGTACTTTACCACCCGGGCCCAAGACCTGGTGGACCCGTCCCGGCCTGGAGTATTAGACCTCCACGAGCTCCATTACTGAGTCAGGGATGTCGAAGTTCGCATAGACGTTCTGGACATCGTCGTGCTCGTCCAGCAAATCGATGAGGCGCAGGACCTTGCGGGCATCGCTTTCGCTGTCGATCGGCACCGACTGCGACGGCTGCATCGTCAGCTCGGACGAGGACACCGGCCAGCCACCGGACTCGAGGGCCGAGCGCACCGCCGCCAGCTCGCTCGGGGGCGTCAGCACCTCCCAGCTGTCGCCATCGTCACGCACGTCCTCGGCGCCCGCGTCAGCAGCAAGCAGCGTGAGGTCGTCCTCGGAGAGCTTGCCGTCTTGGGGGACGGTGAGGATACCTTTTCGCTCGAACTGCCACGCCACCGCGCCAGGCTCCGCCATCGAGCCACCGTTCTTGGAAAACGTGGCACGGATGTCTGCGCCCGTCCTGTTTCGGTTGTCCGTCAGGCATTCCACGATTACGGCCACCCCACAAGGCGCGTAGCCCTCGTAGACGACGGGCTCGTAACGAACGCCTTCAAGCTCGCCGGTACCTCGCTTTATGGCACGTTCGATCGTCTCCATCGGGACCGATGCGTCACGGGCCTTCTGGTACATCGTCCGCAGCGTCGGGTTGTCGTCCAGGTGCCCACCGCCTTCTCGCGCTGCCACCTCGACCTGGCGGATTATCTTTGCGAACAGCTTGCCGCGGGCCTTGTCCAAAGCACCTTTTTTGTGCTTGGTAGTGGCCCATTTAGAGTGCCCTGACATCTTCTTGCCTCATAACCGGGTTCTTCCCTCATAACCGGGCGCTCGCCCATCTCTTCGACTCGTTCCAATGGTACAGCGGCCTGCAGCGCACCCCGTCGGCTCTAAGTGGCGCCCACGGCCCGGGGACAGCTCCCAGCGGCCCCAGCAGCCCCCTTCAGCTCGGAGGCCCGCCCCATTACAGCTCCCGGAGAGCCTCGATCCTGTCCTTGATGCTCGTCTGCGGCTCGCGGGTACCGCCCGGATCTGCGAACCACAGCTGGGCCGTGCCTCGGGAGCCGCCGCGGACCTCGGTGCCCTTGGCCTCCATCTTCTCGAGCGCTCCGATGAGCCCCGGCGGGTAACGAGTGAAGCTGACGGCCGCACGGTCCATGGCGGTCACCGGCTCAGGCGGCGAGAGAAGTGTGGCAAAAAACCCGATCGTCGCTACCGTTACGGTCGCAGGCAGCATGTCGTGGCAACGGATCCGGGTGAGCTGCTGTGCGATCACGCCTTCGAGCTCGACTCGGGTCAGCTCGGCCAGGAGGCCCTCGGTCACAACGAGAGTGGCCGTGCGCCGGCGACGCCCGCAGACAGCGGCATTGAGAGTCGTCTCGTCGCGGACCCTGAGCTCGGGCTTGCTGGCGCCGATGGTGGCGCAGAGGCCTTCGACCAGGTTGAACAGGCGTGCCTCCGCGACAGGGTCGGCCGGGCGACCGTCGAGAGCTTTGCGTGCTGCCGGCTCAGCGGCCCACCACATGATGATGCCGAACAGGATTGTCCCAGCAAAGAGCGCTGCAATCCCGGCCGGCCAGCCCGAGTAGTACAAAAAAAGCAGCCCGGCTATCACACCGAGCGGGATCGACGCAACGATGACCAGCGCCACGGCCCGGCGGCGGTTTGCCTTTGTCCGGGAACGGAGCGTGTCAGCGGCCATCGCGGACAGAATGATAGGCCACTGCGGTCGCGTTGCAGGCGCTCGCGTCGCACGGGGTTGCGTCGAAAGCGCTCGAACCCTTACGTTGGCGCCGGCAACTTCCGCAGTTCGAGCAGGCGGGCGAACTGTTCTGGGGGCACCGGGCGGCCGAAGTGGTAACCCTGCCCGAGCTCGCAGCCGAGCGACCTGAGGACGTCGGCCTGCTGTGCCGTCTCGATCCCCTCCGCTACGACTTCCAGCCCATAGGTATCGGCAATAGCAAGTATGGCCATGACCACCGAAAGGTCGTGGGGGTCGGGCAGCTGGGACGTGAACGTCCGGTCGACCTTGATGACCGTCGCCGGCAACTGTTTCAAGTAGGCGAGAGAGCTGTAACCGGTGCCGAAATCGTCTATTGCGATGCCAAAGCCTGCGTTGCGGAGCTCGCCGAGGACAGACCGGCTCGCTGCCGCGTCCTCCATGAGCGCTGTCTCTGTGACCTCCAGGACGATCGAACTTGCCCTTACATCCCCTTCGAGGAGCACCCCGACGCTACCGAGAAGCCCGGTCCCGCGAAGTTGGAGCGCCGAGATGTTGACCGCAAGCTTTAAGCCCGGCGCAACCTGGAGCCATGACCTCATCTGGCGCGCCGCGTCGGCGATGACGATGTCGCCGATCTCGGCCACGAGCCCCAGTTCCTCGGCCAGCGGCATGAAGTCCTTCGCTTGCACAAGGCCCCGCTCCGGGTCATGCCAGCGGACCAGGGCCTCCGCCCCGACGAGGTGGCCGGTATGGAGGTCGACGATCGGCTGGTAATAAGGGACCAGGTGGTTAGCCTTGAGTGCGGCCCGGAAGACGCGCGAGCCTTCGGCTCGCCTTTCGAGATCGGGCCGGGTCTTGGGGTCGTAGTGCGCGACACTCCCTCTGGCTCGCCCTTTGGCCTGGTACATCGCTGCGTCCGCCTGGCTCAGCAAGGCGGCCACCGAGGAAGATGGCCCCCCTCGCACCACCCCGGCGCTAACGCTCACCCACTGCTGCCTGTCAGGTAGCGAAACCGGCTGCGAAAAAGTCGCCATGATGTGCGAGACGACCAGGTCCAGTTGCGAGTCGTCTGTGATGTCTTCGCACAGGACGACAAACTCGTCACCTCCCATCCGCGCCACCGTGTCGGTGGAGCGCACGGACTGCCTCAGCCGCGTTGCCACCGCCCGCAGCAGCTTGTCGCCTACATCGTGGCCCGCACTGTCGTTCAAGGTCTTGAAGTGGTCGAGGTCGAAAAAGATGACACCGATCCCTCGCCCCTCACGGCGGGACCGCTCGAGCGCGTGGCCCATCCTGTCTTCCAGGAGAGCTCGGTTCGGCAACCCGGTCAGGTGGTCATGCATTGCCTGGTAAGCGAGCGCCCGCTTGGAGGCCTTGTGCTGGGTGATGTCGCGGACCACCTGGGAGACCGCCGTGACCTGCCCCATGCGGTCGCGCAAGGGCGCGAGGCTGACTGAGACCTCGACGCGCGAGCCGTGCTTGCAGACCCGGACCGTCTCAACGCGGGTGAGGACTTCGCCAGCCCAGACGCGCTCCAACAGCTCCGACGACTCAGCACGGCGCTCGGACGGCACGAGGATGTCCAGTTGCGAACCGACGGCTTCTTTCTCGGTCCAACCGAAGAGCTCTTCGGCGCCAACGTTCCAGATCTCGATCACGCCACCCGGCCCCGTGGTCAAGATCGCCTCGTCGCATTCCTCGGCGATCGTGGCTAGGAGCTGCTGGCGGTGCACCGGTCCCGAACGATGAGGGCGCGCACGGGCCGTTATCGCGTACAACCGCCGCCCGTCGGCGCCCTCGAGAGGTCGCGACTGGAGGGCTACGTGGAACGATCTCCTGCCGACAGCACTGACGCGCCACATCGCGGCAGGGCCCTACCCGTGCGGACGGCCCGACGCAGGGCCTGGCGCGCCGCGGCCCTTTGCGGCTCGTCGACGAAACGGAAAATATCCTGGCCGACTAGCTCGTCGACGCTCTGGTTGAAGAGGCTCGCAAGGTCGAGGTTGGCAAAAACGACGCGGCCACCCGCGTCCACCATCGCCAGCCCAGGGCCCGCCCCAGCGCTTGCTGCCTCGGGGTTCGGCCGGGCCCACTCCTCCCGCCTACCTGTCTGTTCTTCCAAGTGACCAGCCGTTAGAGTTACGTACCCATCAACCACGTAGAGCAATCATACGACCACCAAAAACGTTGAGCCAGTCAGCAACGGCAAGGGCAGGGCAAACGAAGGAAACGGCCGATCAAAGCGGAACCAAATGTCTCCCCCAGGTGTCTTCCTCGGTGGTGGGTGATGAAGCGGACGACGCAGCAAAACATCAATAGAGACGGGCCGACGGAGCACGCCCGCGGTGCCGCTCGCGCCCGGCAAACGGGGCACCGCTTGCCGGCGCTGGACGGCTTGCGCGGTATCGGGATCGCCGCCGTCGTCGTCTACCACCTTGACCCTTCCTGGCTTCCTGGTGGCTACCTTGGCGTAGACATTTTCTTTGTTGTATCAGGGTTTTTGATCACCGGTCTGCTGTTCGACCTGATCGGTGCCAGCGGGCCGATCGGGCCGGCCATGCGCCAGTTCTGGGCGCGGCGGCCCGCAGGCTGCTGCCCGGGCTCGTCGCCGTCATTTTCTGCGTAACCCTCTTCGCCAGTTTTTTTGCAAGGGACTCGGTACCGCTGCTCAGGGAGGACATCCCGGCGGCGCTCGGCTTTGTCGCCAACTGGCAGCTGTTGTTCCACCACGACAGCTATTTCCAATCGATGGGACGGCCGCCGCTGCTGCTCCATCTGTGGTCCCTCGGCGTCGAAGAACAGTTCTACTTAATTTGGCCCTTCGTCGTCCTGGCTGTCCTGCGTTTGTCGCGCCGCCCCGAAAGGGCGATGTCGTTGGTTGCCGGCACAGGGGCTGCATTTTCGGCATTCCTGATGGCGGCGTTCTTCGTGCCCGGCCACGACCCTTCGAGCGTCTATTACGACACCTTCACACACTCGTCGGGCCTGATGATCGGGGCGGCACTGGCGGGGGCCGTCCACAACCGCCTCGGTTTGCTCAACTCGGGGCGTGCCGGCGACCCGACCCGTCCGGCGCCCGGCGCAGGCCCCAGGGCTTGGACCGGGGCGCTCAGCCTCGCCGGCTTGGGGATGCTTCTCGTGCTGATGGGGGCCGGCTCCACCTTCGCCTACAGGGGTGGGATATTCCTGGCTTCGGCACTGACGGGCCTCGCGCTCCTCGTGTCCCTACAACCCGGGATCGTCCAAAAAGCTCTCGGTTGCCGGCCGCTGCGTTACCTGGGCAAGCGTTCGTACTCCCTTTACCTCTGGCATTGGCCGATCATCTGCCTGACGCGCCCGGATGTCGACGTCCCCATCTCGGGCTGGCCGCTCCTCGTCCTGCGGTTGACCCTTATCGGCGTCCTCGCCGATGCGTCCTACAGGCTGGTCGAGCAACCGTTCCGCACCGGCCGCGCCCAAGCGGCCCTGCGCTCCCTGTCCGGGGCCGGCAGGAAAGCGGCCGTCAGTTCGATCGGCCTGTGCGGGGCGACCGCGGTGGTCCTGCTCGCCGTGGTCAACCCACCCCCGCTGCCCGCTGCCCTCCTGATCGGATCCACGCCCGCAGCGCGTGCCACACTCCTGCCCGCAGGCCCGAGCGCCGGCCAGCACTCGAACGGGAAGTTGACGAGGAGCCTCACTCGACCGACTGCCACCACGCGACCGGCGACGACCACGCGACCCGCTACGACCGCGCTACCGGCTACGACCACGCGACCGGCTACGACCGGGCGACCGGCTACGACCGCGCGACCGCCTGGCACAACCTCTCTGCCGGCGACCACTGGAGCGGCCACGACGGTCCTGACGACTACGACGCTGCCCACCTCCACCTCCACCGCCACCGCCACAAAGGTCCCGACGACCGCCACAAAGGTCCCGACGACCGCCACGCTGCCAGGGGTTACGAAGCTCTCCAAGACCGTCGCGGCCCCCAACCTCACCACGGTCCCGAGGCCCACGAGATGGCCGACCATCGCGCTGGCGAGCCTTGCGGCGCCGAGTACCGGTTCGCCGAGTACCGGTTCGCCGACTACCCGTCCGCTGAGCACCGTTTCCTCGGGCGCAGGGCTGCCAATCACAGGTTTCCCCAGCACGGGTTTCCCCAGTACGGGTTTGCGCACGGCCGCGTTGGCGTTCGACTTGACCGGGCTGTCGCCCGGCGTCCGCTACGGTGCCCCCCTTGTGCCCAAGGCCACGACAACCTCAACGACGCCGGCTTTGTCGTCCAAGACCTCCGTGCGGGCCAGCCATGTCCCAGCACCTCACAGCACGGCAAAGGTCGGCCCTAGCCGTCCCAAACTTGGCCACGACGTACTCGCGATTGGCGACTCGGTGCTTGTGGCGGCCTCGGCGTCTCTGCAACAGCGCTTGCACGGCGACATAACCGTCGACGCTGTCGTAGGGCGCCAGGTCTGGAGCGGGATCGCCCGCCTCGCTGCCTACAAGGCCGCCGGCGACCTCGTCGGGCTCAAGGCCATCGTGATCGACCTCGGGACCAACGGCCCAATGACCCCCCAAGACGTCGCGCAGTTTCGTGCACTGAGCGTAGGGGTCCCGCTCCTCGTCTTCGTGAACGTCCGCGTACCGCTGCCCTGGCAGTCCGAAACCAACTCATCGCTCGCCGCAGTCGCCGGCCAGCCCGGCATCGCGGTGGTCAACTGGTACAGCGCCTCGGCGGCCCCGGGCGTCCTTTGGCCGGACGCGGTGCACCCAGACCCGAAAGGCCAGGTCGTTTATGCCAACCTGGTCGCTGCAGCACTGGCGCTACAACCCCGCCCGGCTACGGCCCCCTCTAGCGCCGCCACCCTGCGGCGAAGGCTTCTGCAGAACGGCTAGCCTCGTTCTCATGGCAGACGTCCTGGCAATTCTGGCTGTCACTGACAATGCTCCTCTCGACTGGGCCCTCGGCGCGGCGGCGAGCTTTGTCTTCGTCGGTTTGATCGCTGTGCCTGCGGCCGTCCTCAACTCCCGCGACCGCAAGCGACGCGCACAGGGCCTCTCGCAAGAGCACTCGCCCACCCCGTAGCGCTCGGGGAGCGCCTAGCGGTCGGCTGCGCCCTCGCCTGTAAAGGGGGGCTTCACTGAGTTTCTTCTCTTTCTTATCTATAGCTCTCGCCATCTGCCCAGCCACCGACCTTTGCACGGCCGTCACCGATCCGGCTCTAAAAGTTGTACATCACTGACGCAGGTGAAAAAAATTGGCCGGTTAGCTCACCGATCGGGCCATCGCCGGCCCCGATTTGCGGTTTTCGGGGCAGGCCTTCTCCAATTCCTTCCCGCCCGCCCAGCGTGTCGTCAGGGTGCGCCAAACCAAGTCGTGAGGGCATCACTCAACCCGACGTCGGTGCCGTCGCCCACCCACGCGACATACCCGTCGGGCCGGACCAGCACCGCAGCAGGGGCCTCCACCTCGCCGATCACCGGGAGCTCCCAGGGCCCCTCATAATGAGCATCGACCAGCTTGACGCGGTTGGCCCATGGCGCGATGTCAAACATCGCAGGCTGACCAAAATTGAGCAGCACCGCCTTGGCTCCGTGTAGCAGGGTGAAAACTCGCAGCGTGCCGTCGCCGACCACGAGGTCCAGATCGGGCATGCGACGACCGAGGAGCGGGTGGCCCTCGCCGAGGTCGTAGTGGATGTCCAGGCCGGATATCAGCCCGGCCAGCCATTTGCGAGGCTCGTCCATGCTCGCCAGGTGGGACACCATATCGACCACAGCTTTGGTGCGGTCGTCTCGGCGCTGCAGCACTCCCTGAGCCATCGTGTGCTGAAGCGCGCGGGCGGCGACGGGGTGGCGCTCGTCCTCATAAGTATCCAGGAGGGTCTCAGAAGACGTGCCCTTGATTACCTGGGCGAGCTTCCATCCCAGGTTGACCGCGTCCTGCACGCCGAGGCTAAGGCCCTGACCACCGGCCGGGTAGTGGATGTGAGCCGAGTCGCCTGCAAGTAGGACACGCCCGACGCGATAAGTCGCCGCCTGTCGCGTCATATCGGTGAAGCGGGAGATCCACGTGGGGGCGTGGATCCCGAAATCGGTGCCGAACACGGCGACGAGCGCCTCGCTCAGGTCGCTCAGGGTCGGCTGGCTGGTCGGCCCGAGCTGCTGTTCGGTGACGATGACCCGGAACGTCCGCCCGTCCTCCAACTTGTGGAGGCCGTGGATGCCCGTTGCATCGTGGCGGGTACCGCCTGGCGGTTCCTCGGTCACTTCGACCTCCGCGATCAGGTTGCTCCTGGTCGCGTCCCACCCTGGGAACTCGATGCCCGCCGCTTTCCGGATGACGCTGCGTCCTCCGTCGCACCCGACGAGGTATTGCGCCCGCAGTGGCTCGCCGTCGGACAGCTCGATGTCGACCCCGTCCTGGTCCTGCGCGAAGCCCTTCGCCTCAGACGCGTAGTAAATCTGAACCGGTAGCTCGGCTATCCAGTCCGCCATGATCCGCTCAATCTGGTTCTGCCAGATCCCGAGCGAGTAGGGATAGCGCGTCGGGAAGTCGCTCATGTCCAACACCGTCGAGCCGATCATTGCCGCTTGAGCCACCTTGCCCTCGGCTAGGAACCGGTCAGCGACGCCGCGCTGGTCGAGCACCTCGATCGTGCGCGAGTGGAAGCCGCCGGCGCGTGAGCCGGCCAGCACGTGGTCCGGGCGCTGTTCGACGACCGCGACATCGACCTTCGCCAACGCCAACTCGGCCGCCAGCATCATCCCGGTCGGACCGCCTCCGGCGATCACCACCGCATGCTTCGTCATGCGCCCCACCCCGTTCCTTTTCGTAGGTTTTGGCTCGAGACCGAGATTGTGCACACCAAGCGGCGCCTTGCTGCAAGCGCTCGGTGACGACTCGTGGCACACACGACGCCAGCGGTGGAGGCGTTTTTCACCGTCGCCGGGCGTCCACGACCCGTGGTCCCCGTGGCTCTAGTCGTCCAGGCCGTACGGCGCGAGAATGACTCCGTGGCAAATAATAGGAGTAGACGGCGCCCCGACATCGTCCACGAGCGCCCAAAGCAAGAATGGCACGAGCTGCTTGACGAACTAACCAAGGCGCGGGCCGGCGACAACGTCACGATCGAACTACTGGACGGCGAGTTCGGCGACGAGTTCGAGGCCGAGGGGATGCCGCTCGCCTACTTGGAGTACGACGAGCACGCCGACGAAGCTTCGGTCGGTGTGGGTGGGCGCGACGGCCGCTACCCGGTGGTCCTCCGGCACTCGATCAAGCGCCCGAGCGCAATTCGCACCGACTCAGCGCCGCCCTTGCTGCCTCTGGCTGTGCAGTTCGTGGGTGCCGACGGGTCCCAGACCCTGGTCAGCGTGCTCCCCCTTGTCGAGGAGCGCTAGGCCTCTCCTTCTTGCGGCCCTGTCAGTTCCTTCCTTGCGGCCCTGTCAGTCACAGCTTTCGCACGGCGGTGACCGATGCGGGGACATCACTGACGCTGGTGAAAAAAAGCGGCACTTTTGGTGACCGATCGAGCGGTCGCGACTTCAGGTTTGTGGTTTTCGGTGCAGGCCGCCACCATCTCCTCTCCCGCGCATCCCACACATTGCGCCAAGGCGACCCGGCACGGTCACTCAGCCCGTAATACCAATGCCGTCGGGGTTCGAGCGGCGCTGCGCCCAGGGAGCGCGGCCACCAAATTGGCGAACACAAGAGCCCCCAAGGCCACGATTGCCACCGCTAAGGCCGGCACGCTGGGATCGGGGACGGCGTTGAGATTGTGGGCGAACAGGATCCACAGTTCACGTCCGGCGACGATGCCAAGCGGGATCCCCACGATGACACCGGTAATTGCCGCGACGGTTGCCTGGCACGCAACCGCTGCAGCCAGTTGTCCCTGGGTAAAGCCGAGCGTCTTCATCAACGCCAGGTCGCGCCGACGCCGGCGGACCGAAGCGGCGAGGGTGAGGGCCAGAGCTGCGACGGCCCCGGCGGCGAGGCCGACCGCGAGGATGACGGGCGTCGAGCCGATGCTTCGGTAGTTCACGATCTGCGCCGGGCGCTGAACGCCCAGCACCGTGACGTCTTGACCGTGCGCGTGGGGGTCGGCAGCGAGGACCTTGTCCGCCGCATCGGCAACCCGTTGCAGGTCGGCCCGACCGGCCACGGGACTTACGCCATTTCTAAACCGTACGAACACGAGCTCGGGCCCGTTTTGGTTCGGGTCCCCGCTCCCAATCGCTCGCTGGAACGCCGGCGGGAAGATCGCTTCCGAAAACAGGGCGCCCGTACCCATTGAGGTGTGGTCGGCGACCAAACTTTCGAACCCGACCGCAGGGAATGTGCCCGTACCAACAATCACAAGGCGCGTCGGTGGGATGTAGAGCGGCCTATCTGCCGGAGTCCCGTAACTCAGTAACACTGTTTCCCCGACCCGCTTATGCAGCACGTCCAGCGTGGCGGCTCCCACAACGACCTGGTTGCTCGCCTCAAGACCGTGGCCGGACAGGATAGGAGGCGACACCGCCTCGGTCGGTGTGCGTGCCATGAGGACGGGGACGGTCTGGTCGTCGATCTCCACGTCGTTGTAGTCGAAACCGCCCCATCCGGCGACGTCGGGGTCGTGGCTCAGGAGGTCAAGAGCCTGTGGCGGGACCGCGTTTGACGGATTAAGGGCGTAATTCCAGTTCCATCCGTACAGCGCGGGGTGCGAGACCAGGGTGTTCAGGCTGCTGGCAAACGTGAGGCTGGTCACCACCAAGGCAACGGCGACTACGGTGCCCACCAACGCAGAGCGCACCGGCACCGCGCTACGGCCCCGCCCCGGCTCGAGGGCAAAACGGATCCCGACCACGCCGGCCACGGGCATCCCCACGGACTCGGCTCGCCTCGCGACGACCGAACTGCGAGCCAATGGAGCCACGCCCCGGCCTGCTCTGTGAGGCGTCGCCAGATAAGACAGCGCGACCGCGCCAGCCCCGAGCCCGCCCAGCAGTGCCGCCAGCCCGATGCCGAAGACCGTCCAGTCAAAAGCGATCCCGCCGTCCGGGTAAACGGGCCGCACCGGGCCAAGGGGGAAAGGGGCGATAGCCCCACTGCTACGCCAACAGCCAACAATGAGCCGAGCGCCACAGCGCCCAAGATGCCGATCAAGCCGTCGGCGCCCGTGACAGCAGGACTGGCCCCCAGCGCCCGCATTGTTCGGCGGTCGTCATCGCCCCAGTGGACTTGGCGGGAAATGGCCTGTGCCCCAAGGACCAGGCAGACCAGGGCGGCGATCGCCCCGAAGCCGCCGAGCGCCACCGACTCCGGCTTGAGAGCGAGCTCCACTTCGGTCACGACGCCGCGCCGTCACATGGAACTCGACGACCGCCCCCGGCGGGACCAGGCGCGGGATTTCCTGCTCTACTGCCGGGACGTCCAGGCCGCCATGGTCGAGCTGCAGCGCATAGCCGACAGGGGCGCCGGCAGCAGGCGACACCGATACGGCTTCGCGAAGCAGCGCCGGCGTCACGATGACAAAGCCATAGGCCCCGTCGATGTCGTCTTGGACCACGCCATTGTTGAACACGGCGATGCCGACCAGCTTGACGTCGGCGCGGAGCCGGGGCGCCACATTTGGTGTCCCAAAGCCCGGATGCGCCTCCTGAGCGTCGGTGTAGAAGCCCATGGGCACGACTTGGCCGACGCGTACACCGAGGAGCCGTGCCGCGCTGGCCGTCATCACCATCTCGTTGGCCCTACCCGGGACCGCCCGCCGACCTTGCACAATGGCCGGACGGTCCTGCTCGAAGAAGGCACCGTCCAGGCTCGATAGGACTGAGACGTCGCCAAGCGTGTTCAGGCGTGGGGCACCGTTGGGCGCTAGGGCCACGAAGTCTGGCGCCACGACGTCCCTGACCCTTTTCACACCGCGGCAGGCGAGCGATCCTGGCCGTTAGCGAGCCGACCGCGCCGCCGGAGGAGTTAGGCGAGTAGACCGAGGTCGTCATGTCCGATGGGTTCGTGCTCGCCAAGAACGTCGGGTACGAGGACTGGGTGCGGCGCCCGGCAGCGATCGAGCCCATGGCGGTCCCGCCTAGTAGTCCGATCAGCAGCACCACGCCCAGGTAGCCGCCCCAGCGGCGGGCAAAGGTTGCACGGAAGCGGTACCAAGCAACTGGAAGGACCTGGCTCATCGCACCAACGGGCTTTCAGCACGCCCCGGCACAGGCGTCACAGGCGTCACAGGCGTCACGGGCGGAGTCTGGTCCCCGTGGTGGGAGCTGTCGAGGTGGTTAGCTGCACTTGCTACGTCGTACTACCACCCCACCCGGTTTCTCGCCCCTTCGAGCGCGACGGGCAAGTTCACTTAGGCGTGCCGTAGCCGCGGGTGCGGGCCCCGACGTCCCCTAGGTGTCGCTCTGCGCTATCACGCTTCGCGAGGCGGCGGCAGCGTTGCGGTCGGTACGGCGGTTGCGGTAGGCGAGGAACCCGACGGCCACCCAGCCGACCACTAGGAGCAGCCAGTAGCTGACGGCGCGGTACATGAGCGTCCCGGCGGTAGCGCGCGACGCCGGCACATGGAACCGGATGAGCACCTCCACCAGCCCTCCTTCGACGAGTCCCAAGCCTCCTGGCGTCAACGGCAGTTCGACGAGGAGTTGAGCGGCCGCGTAGCAAAGAAGCAACCCCCTCCATGGCACCGGGCCACCTACGGTCAGCAGGCCCATCGTCAACACGACGGCGTCCAGGCCCCAATTGAGGGCGGCGGCGGCGAGGCAGAGCAACCAGAGGCGCCTCGAGGGCCTGAACTCCGCCATCCGGAGGGTGGAATCTTGTGCTGAGTGCAGGTGGTCTAGCAGGCCAGCGGGCACGTGGCGCTCCAAGCGCCGAGCGACGCGTGAGATCAGGCTGCTGAGAAGTGGGGCGCGCTGGAACAGGGCTGCCGCAACGAGCGCGCCGGCGAGCACCACCGACAGACCGGGCAAGAGCTTTAGCCGGAGGCCGGGCCCGACGACGACCGCTCCGGCTACCGCCACGGCGGCGAGGGCCGCCGACGCCAGCGCACCAGCCGATAGCTCCGCCCAAATCCCAAGGACGCGGCTCGCGCCCAGCCGCTGGTACTGGCGAAACGCATAACCCTCGGCGAACAGCGTCCCGCCCGGTAGGGACTGAGCCACGGCGTTGCTCGCCATCGTCACAGGTACCAAGTGGGATGTCCGGACAGGTAAGCCACCGACCCGGAGCAACTTCTGCTGTAACCACGACAACGCCGTTATAGAGCCGGCCTCAGCAGCCACCGAGACGAACAGCCAGTGCCAGTGCAGCCGGTCGAAGGTGGCCGAAACGGTGGCCATGTCGCCGGCACGCCGCACGACGAACACCGCACCGCCCGCCAGCACCGCGGCCTCGACCAAAAAGCGGGCAATTTTTTTACCGCGAGCATGCCGAGGGACCGCGCGCGCTTGCCCGCCGGCAAGACGCTGCCCAGCGGGGCCCTTTTTGCGCGGGGATCAGGATCCCCAACGCCTTCGACGGGCGGGGAAGTCACTTCGACACGCACGCTAGCGCCGGGCCGCTACCACGCCGGGACATGTCGGGCTTGGGTAGCTCTCCCCACGGCCACGGGCTGCGCCCGATGGGTAGGGGACGGGAGGCCGGGTATAAGGTGAAAGCACTCCGAGCTCACCATTTTTCTGGTGGGGCGATGGGCCAGCCGAAAACAGCGCACAGTGGGCTGCGCGCCCCCGAAACCGTGACCGAGATCGTTGTATGAGCCTGCCAGCAGTTATGCCGTCCGGGAAGTTCAGAGCGCCAATCAGTGCCTCAAGGACGGGGCGTGCGCGCCGAGCCAATAGTGTGGAACCTCACCAGCACCACATCGAGCTGCCACGTCTGCGCGACTTGGCGAAGCGGGCCGCGCCCCAGGTCATAGAGGCTACGATCATCCCGCTCGCCCTTTTCTATGCGGCTCTGTGGGCGCTCGGGGCAAAAGGTGCGATATGCACAGCACTGGGCTGGACGTACTTCGCCCTGCTGCGCAGGATTTGGCGACGCGATCGCCTCCCCGGCGTCCTGGTGATAGCGGCTCTTGGCTTAACGGCACGTTCGGTGGTCGCCCTGGCAAGTGGTAGCAGCGGCCTTTTCGTGTACTTTCTCCAGCCTTCTCTGGCAACGGCCTTGGTGGGCGGGGCGTTCCTGTTCTCGGTCCCGCTCGGTCGCCCGCTCGCCGCGAAGCTGGCCCATGACTTTGTGCCGATGCCTCCGTCGTTTTTCAAAGGGCCCAAGGTCCGCCAGCTGTTCGTGAAGATCAGCTTGCTCTGGGCGCTCGTCAGCCTGATCAACGCCGGCGCCACGATCGCCCTTCTCCTGAATGTTCCGATTGCGACCTACCTGGCAGCGAAAACAGGCGTATCGTGCGCCCTCACCCTGGGCGGCATCCTGCTTTCGTCATGGTGGTTCCGGCGCGGCTTGCGCCGCCACGGAGCGGATTTGCCAGATCTGAGCGAAGAGCAGCTGGCCGCCACCGGCTCAGTCGCGCAAGTCGCTCTAGCCGCCTCGGCTGCCTGAGCGCGCGCCGGTCGCGCCGGTTTCGTTGGACTTCTCGGGGCCGTCTGGCTCCTCCCGAGGCTTAGCCTCCCACCACCACGCCAGCCCTGCCAGGCCGGGCCCAGTGTGGGCGACCATGACCGGGCTGAACGAGCCCACAAACGCAGTCGCTGGTTCGACGTAGGTTCGGACCTGACGCAGCAAATCCTCGGCTATTTCGGGCTCGAGGGCGTGCAGCGCTGACACGTGCAACATTGACCCGCGCCTGAGCTGCTCGTCCAGGTCGGCTGCCCAGAGGGCGACGATCCTCTGGCACGCCAAGCGCCGGCCCCGTGCCGGTCGCAGCGCTTTGACTTTGCCCTGCCTGAACTCGAAAACTGGTTGCAGGCCGAGCCAGCGGGCTCCCAACGCAGCGATGCCTGGCACCCTCCCGCCACGAGCCAGGTGCTCCAGGGAGGGCAACGTGGCCACCAGCCGCACTTTCCGTGCGGCACCCTCGGCCGCTGCCACGACCCCCTCGACGGGCAGACCCTCATGGGCGGCCCTGGAGGCGGCCAGCACCACGAGGCCCTCTGCTCCGGCGGCGGTCCCGGTGTCCACGACGGCCACCGTTTCTTTCCCGGCTTCTTTCCGGGCACCTTGCTCCTCGAGGAGGCCCGCTGCCAGCCGTGCTGATTCGTACGAACCGCTCATCCGCCGTGAGATCGTGAGCAACACGACCCCGTCGCCTTGGTCGGCCCGGTTCGCGGCATCGACCAGCTCACCCGGTGCCGGACCTGAAGTGCTAAAACCCTCTCCGAGACCTGCAATGACCCGTGCCATGTCTAGCTCGGTGTCGCGTGATTGTTCGCCTCCGATGGTCACCCACATCGGCACCACCGTGACCCCGTTGGCGTCTGCCAGGGACGTGGGCAACGACGCGGCACTGTCTGTCACAACGGCGACGGTCAGTTCGTAACCTCTCGTGGCCGGTCCCCGTCCGGCTTTTCGCGGGTGTCGCGGTCCAACAGCAGACGGTTGAGGTACACCGAAGCCCCCGGTCGGCGGGGTGGCGAATTGCCCAACAGCCTTTTGGCGACGATCGGCGCAAGCACGGCCGAAGCAGCGATAAAACCCGTCCGTCCGTGTACCCGGCCAACGACGGGTACCAAGATCAAGTCGGCGACAAAGCTACCGATCGCCGTTTCCCCAGCTATCTTGCCGAGCGCCAGGCCGGCCACCAAGACGGCGGAACCGACCGGAGCGGTGATAAGCAAGGCGCCTATCGCAGGCGAAATCCCGCGACCCCCGGCGCCGCCAAGGACCGGTGACCAATTATGGCCGACGACCGCGGCACCTCCCGCCAGTGCCGACACAACTGGGTGGTGACGTCCCGCAAGCAAGGGCCCAATGGCCCCCTTAGCCAACTCGAGGAGGCCGACTGCAATGAGCGGCCCGGTCCCGGCCACCGCGTACAGCCCGCTGCCGGAAACCGTGCCGCTGCCCACTGTCCGCAGGTCCACTCCAGCGCGACGGCGCGCTGCAATGTTGGAAAAAGGGACCGCCCCCGCGCCGAACCCGGCCGCGACGGCGATCACCGAGCGAAGCCGGGCCACGCTCGCTCACGTTGTATTTCATAAGGCACTGGGTAGGAACTCCTCGGACGACCGTTGGACGTCGCGGGTGCGAGGATACGCCAAAACTCGCCGCCTTTACCGTACTGTTAAACCCAGACGGCCCGGACCGACGTTAAGGAGCACAGATGGACCCGTTGCTCATCGTCTTGGTGATCGGTGGCGCGTTGGCATCGGTGACCTATGCCGCAAGAGGACTTCGCGCGCGCTCGCGGACCGTCGAACGTCACCAGCAGGCACTGGGCACCCTGGCTGACATAACGCAACGCCCCGATGGAGCCCACGGTTGGCCCGAGGACCCCACAGACCATCAGGCTCACGTCCGAGTGATCGGGCCCAGCGGCCAGATTTCGCCTAACAGCGGTGTAGTCCTGCCCCCACCGCGCGCTCTGTCGTCGCCGGGCAGCGGCAGCGCTTCGCCGTTCCGGCGGCCCTCCCGTACCGCCCCTTCGGTCGCAGCCATGGACGCCGTCGCCACTTCGGCCAACCTCGGGCGTTCGCCAGACGCCCAGGTCCTGCACAGCGGCTCGGCTCGCCCGACGGTCCGCTCTCTTCCAGGCCACGAGCCCGCCGAGGCGACACTGCCAGGATTGCCGCCGCAGCCCGACCCCTTCTCCGACAACGCCGTGGCCGAGCCTGGGCTGTCCGGTGAACCGACAAGGCCGGTGCCCGTCGTCCAGCCGCAAGTCTTCCAATTCGACGACCTTTCGCCGGCGCGCCCAAAATTTGCAAAAGACGGCGATGCCGCGCGCCTCGGCAAGTTGCGACTGGCAACTCGCCACATCGGCCGGCGCCCCTCTGTCACCGGTGTGGTGCTGGCGGCTGCGGCCGTAGCGGTGGCCGTTGCGGCAGTAGGCATAGCGCTCGACCTGCGATCCTCACCAAGCCCAAGCCGTTCCCAGCTACAGACTGCAGCTCAACAGACACCCTTGACGACCGTGCCAGCCCCAAAGCGCAAAGCGGTCCCGCCCACCACGACACCGGTCCCCGTTGCTGCGCCCGTCACCGTCGCGTCCTATCCGGCGGTACTGCTTTCGTCCAGCGGCGGCACCGCGACATACCAGCTCAGCTCGCCCTCAGCCTCGATTGTCGTCAGGGCAAAGGGCCGTTGTTGGCTAGAGGTCAGGGCCAACAGCCCGCTCGGCCAGATCGTCTACGAGGGGATCCTCGAGGCGGGCCAACAGTCCTCGGTGACCGGCCCAGCGTGGCTTCGCGTGGGTGACCCTCCCGAGGTGGCAGTCCGGGTGAACGGGCAGAAGATGCCTGTCCCGGGGGCTGCAGTTGCCGTGCCGCTCAACCTGCAGTTCACCTTGGGCTGATCGCGTCCCAGGTCGGCACGAGCGAGCGAGCAGCGCGGGCCTCGTCCGCACGACCTATCGGTGTGGTCCGGGGAGCGCCTGCGACCATTTCGGGGTTCTCCTGGGCGATCTCCAGCAAGGCCGAGGCAATCGCGGCCACCGTCTCTGGGCTCTCTGTCTCGGTCGGCTCGATCATGAGCGCCTCCTGCACGACCAGCGGAAAATACACGGTCGGGGCGTGGAAACCCTTCTCCAGAAGGCGTTTGCCGACGTCCAACGCTCGCAGCTCGTGGGCCATACCCGGGGCGTCGTGGGTGGACACAACAACCTCGTGCATCGCCGGGCGGTCGTAAGGGATCCGGTAGGTGCCGCGCAGCTGGGCGAGCAACCAGTTGGCGTTCAGGACTGCGGCCTCGGAGACCTTGCGCAAGCCGTCGCCGCCGTTGCACAGGATGTACGCCCAGGCCCGCGCGAGCGCGAGGGCGTTGCCGTGCCAGCCGTGAACCCGCCCGATCGAGCGCGACGGGGTCTCCCAGGCGAAGGTGCCGTCATCCAGGCGCTTGGGGACCGGGCCGGGCAGCAGGTCTGCTAGGGCCCGGGTAACGGCCACCGGGCCGGCGCCGGGCCCGCCGCCGCCGTGCGGCACCGCGAAGGTCTTGTGGAGGTTCAGGTGGACGATGTCAAAGCCCATGTCCCCAGGCCTTGTCACCCCGAGGATCGCGTTCAGGTTGGCGCCGTCGTAATAGAGCAGGCCGCCCTCGTTATGGACCGCACCAGCCAGCTCCGCGATGTCCTCCTCGAACAGCCCGAGGGTGTTCGGGTTGGTCAGCATGATCCCTGCCACGTCGCCGTCGAGGTGCTGGCGCAAGACCGCTGGGCTGACGAGCCCGCGCTCGTCGGAGGGGATGCTGACCGTGGTGTAGCCGGCGAGGCTCACAGAGGCCGGGTTAGTCCCGTGCGCTGAGTCCGGGATCAGCACTTTGGTCGGCGAGCGGCCCTGCCCCTGGTGCCAGGCACGCATTATCAGCAGCCCAGTCAACTCACCCGCGGCGCCGGCGGGAGGCTGCAGTGTGGCGGTGTGCATGCCCGTGATGCTGCACAAGGCGGTGGTCAAATCCCAAAGCAGCTCCAACCATCCCTGGGCATAGGGGGCCGGTGTAGCCGGGTGGACGTAGCCAAGGCCCGGCAATGCCGCTGCCTCGTCGCAGACCTTGGGGTTGTACTTCATCGTGCACGACCCGAGCGGGTAGGCCCCGAGGTCGACCGAGTACTGCCGGTGGGCTAAGCGCGTCATATGCCCGACGAGGTCGCGCTCGGAAATCTCGGCCAGCTCGGGCGGCTCGGCGCGCAGCTCCTCGGCTGGGAGCAGCTCGGCGGCCCCCCACTCGGGGACGCCGGTGGTGCGGAACGAGGCCGAACGCCGGCCCGGCACGGAGAAATCAAAGATCGTCGGTTCCTCGTCGTGGCCGAGCAGCGGTGCTGAGCTTGCCTTGCCCCCGGGTGCGGCCTTGTGGCGAAGGCTGCTCACGAGACGACCTTTTCCATGGCAGCCACGTAGGCGTCGATCTCGGCACGCGTTCGCTTCTCGGTCACCGCCACGAGCAGGCCGGCGCGGTCCCCCACTTCCACGGGTATGCCGGCCAAGAAACCTTCATCAGCCATGCGATCGACGACGAGGTCAGCCGGCAGCGGGAGCTCGAGCGCGAACTCGCGCACAACGGGCGCGTCAACCAGGGGCTTGACGCCCGGTAATGCGCTCAGGGCGTCCCTCGCATAGCGAGTACCCCGGGCGCACCGAAGCGCGAGCTCCCGCAGGCCCCAGGTGCCGAGCCATGCCATCTGGACCATGGCCCCGATGGCTATCAGGGTCTGGTTCGTACAGATGTTGGACGAAGCACGCTCACGGCGTATGTCCTGTTCTCTGGCACGCAGCGTCGTCACATAGGCCGTACGCCCCTCTGGGTCGACGGTGCGGCCGACCAGGCGTCCTGGCAACCGGCGGGTGTGCGCGCCGGCCACGGCGAACATCCCGAGGTACGGGCCTCCGAACGCCATCGGCATTCCCAACGGTTGTCCTTCGGCCACAGCCACATCCGCCCCCTGCTCGCCCGGCGTGCGCAGGAGACCCGCGGCTATCGGGTCGAACGCAGCGACCAAAAGGGCGCCGAGGTTATCTGCCGCAGTTCGCGCCGGCCCGAAGGGGTCGATGCAGCCGAGGTAGTTCGGGGAAACCGCCACCAGGGCCGCCGGAGGCCCGTCGGGACCGTCTTCACCCGAAGCACCGGTTGCGAGATGGGCGCCCGCCGCCTGCTCCCATGCCGTACGGCCTTCGACGAGAGGTACGTCCACTATGTGAGTACCCCCGCCAGCGCAAAGGGTCGCTAGTGCCTCACGCCATCGCGGGTTCAGGCCTGCGCTGACCCAGACGGTCCTGCGTCCCGTCGACGCGATCGCGAGATTGACCGCTTCGACCGTCGCCGTGGCGCCGTCATACACAGAGGCGTTGGCGATGGGCAGCCCGGCCAATCGCGAAACCAGCGTCTGGTACTCGAAGAGGGCCTCGAGGACCCCCTGGGCCACCTCCGGCTGATAGGGGGTGTAGGACGTGACGAACTCGGAGCGGCCCCCGAGCGCCCGCGTGACGGCCGGTACGTCGTGGTCGTAAGCCCCCCCGCCCGCAAAACAGACAAGCTCACTGGCTGCGCGGTTGCGCCTTGCCAACCGGGACATTTCGGCCGCGACATCGGGTTCGGACATCCCTGGCGCCAGGTCGAGGCCGCTCACCAGTCGCAGCGCCTCGGGTATGCACTCGAACAGCTCGGCTGGGCTGGACAGGCCTAAATCACCCAGCATCCGGGCGAAATCGTCATCGGTGTGGGGGACGAAATGAGCCATCAGTTTGTTGTACCGGATTTCTTCACGAAGGGTAGGCGGGCGATGTGACAAGTAAGAGAGCGGCCTCTTGCGTCCACCTCGAGCTCTGCCCCGTCCGGTAGCCCCAATTGGAGGAAACCCATCCCTATCCCGCAACCAAGGACCGGCGAGAAGTTACCACTTGTCAGCTCACCGGCGAGCACCCCGTCCACGCGGGCGGCATAACCGGCCCTGAGAGGCTGCCTGCCCTCCCCGGCGACCCCTCGCAGCACCCGGGTCAAGCCCTCGTGGCGTTGGGCAACCAGGGCCTCAAGGCCCACGAAGCCCCCAGGCTTGTCCCAAGCCACGACCCACGAGAGCCCCGCCTCGAGCGGGGTGATGCCAGGGCCCAGTTCGTGGCCATGCAGGGGCAGGCCCGACTCGAGCCGCAGGGTGTCGCGCGCCCCAAGACCGGCGGGCGAGGCGCCCGCAGTTACGAGCGCTTCCCACAGGTCGGCTGCACGTTCTGCTGGAACTGAGCACTCGACGCCGTCCTCTCCCGTGTAGCCCGTGCCTGCCACCGTCACGGGGACGCCTTGCCACTGGAGCTGTTCCACCCGGAAGCGGCCAACAGCGGCAGCATCTGGGAAGGCCTTGGCGAGGACGTTGCGCGACTGCGGGCCCTGCACCGCTAGCACCGCCCGGGCGCCGGTGACGTCCGTGCCACCGATCGCACCCAGAACCCGGGACGTGTTGGAGGCGTTCGGCATGACGTCGAAGGTCTCCTCCCCCGCCCACCAGATGATCAAGTCGTCGAGCACCCATCCATCGACGTCAAGCAGGTGCGTGTACTGAGCCCTGCCGGGGGCGATCTTAGCGAGGTCGTTGGTGAGCGCCCGCTGGAGCGTGGCTTTGGCGTCAGGTCCCGTCAGCCGCACCGTGCCCAGGTGGCTCACGTCGAAAATAGCGGCGTCCGAACGGCAAGACATGTGCTCGGCGACCGTGCCGTGCTCGTACTCGAGCGGCATCTCCCAGCCACCGAAGGCCACCATCCGCGCCCCGTTGCTGCGGTGCCAAGCGTCCAAGGGGCTATGGCGTGGCTCCTCTAGCTCGGTCGGCCCGGGCTGCCCACTCAACGCGCGCTCACCGGGCCAAAAGTCACGGCCCAACACTAGTGCTGCTTGTGCTGACCCCTCAGCGAGCGATCTTCTTTGCCGGCCCCGGAGGTCCCTTCGGCAAGCCGGCACCAGCAGGTGCCCCATGCGCTGGGTGGCCCTGCGCGCTCGGCCCCGGAACTCGGTTATCCCGGCATCTACCTCTGAAAAGATCTTCTGCATGAGCACTATGGAGAGCACGCCCTGGCCACCCCGGAGCAAATCGAACAGCTCTTCGCCGGAATTTGCCAGCACGGTTTGGTCGTCGGCGATCACCAGGCTTGCGCTGGCAATGTCGGTACCCGAAGCGCGCATGCATTCGATGGCTTTGCGCGTCTTGCGCAGCGACACACCGGCGTCCAGCAACTGCTTGACGACCTTCAGCTGCAACAAGTCCGTGTAGGCATAAACGCGCTGCGTGCCGCTGCCTTGCGCGTCGCTGATCGAGGGCCGCATAAGGTCGGTGCGAGCCCAGTAGTCGAGCTGGCGGTACGTGATCCCGACGATGTTGCAAACCTGCGGCCCCCTGAAGCCTTCCTCAGGCCCGTCTTCCGCCGGCGGCGATGCCTGCCCGGTTTGTTGACGCTCCATTTGCCCTCCTCGGCAGATGTCACAGATAGGTAGTTACACCAGTGTGGCCCCTCGGGGCCGTCCTTGCAAGAACCGGGCCGCCTTAGACGCCCTGATCAGGCGATGGGCCGCGAGCCGAGGGAGCCCGGACGGCACTAGCCGGCTCGCAGCCACCTCCCCACCACCCCCGGGGCTTACTTCTCGAAGTCCTCTGGGCTGATGCCTTCGATGAACTCATGGAACTGCGCCACCAGCTCTTCGCCTTCGGGTGCGTCGTCGAGCTCGTCATGCTGTGTGATCACAATGCCCTCGGCGTCGAGAAGGGCTTCCTCGGCATAGATCGTTGCTCCCGCTCGTATCGCGATTGCGATCGCGTCGGACGGCCTCGCAGACACCACGTAATTGTTCCCGCCACGCCGCAGGCGCAACTCCGCATAGAAAGTCTGGTCCTTTAGCTCGGTGATCACCACATGGTCCAACACGACGCCTACCTCGGTCAGGAGGTCGCGCATCAGGTCGTGTGTCATCGGCCGCTTGGTGACGACGCCTTGCAGGGCAGCCGCGATCGCCTCGGCCTCGGGGCGCCCGATGTAGATCGGCAGGGTCCGGTCGCCGGTTGCTTCTTGCAACAACAGGATCGGGGTGTTGGCAGGGAGCTCGACCCGGACGGCAGAGAGGTGCATCTCGACCATCCTTGAACGTTACAACCGCGGACGCCCAACCCGACAGGCGGTTAGGGCCGTGCAGGCAAGGCGCATGCGGGCCCGCAGGAAAATCACGCAAGCGCCAGGCGCGCGCCCTAGCGAAGGTCGGCGAGCGCCGCGCGAAGCAGGGCTGCGCGCAGCTCCCCGCCCAGCTCGGACAGTTCGTCGACGGCGTGGGCAGCAGCTTCGCGGGCTTGGGGGTTTCGTTGGCGCAGGAGCGGCATTATCACCTGCTGCACCAGCCCGGCCTCGCGTTCGGCCGCCCCCTTGTAGGCGCGAAGGTGCCGCGCCTCGACGCCATGGCGGGCAAAGGCCCACGCCAAGCGGGCGATCACGGCGGCTTCGCGGGTGTAATAGGGCGCACCCCCGATGACCCTCGGTGCTATCAGGCCGTACTGCTCGAGGTCCCTGACTGTCTCGACGTCCACGCCGGCCTCGTCGACTAGCTCCGCCAGAGCCAGCTCGTCGTCGGCCGGAGCTCTTACCTCGCGTGGGCGAACGGGCCGCGATGACCTCGGGGCATCTGCATTTTCAGCCGGCTCCCCCTCGACGGCGGGGGCTACCGGCGATGCTTGCACCGGCAGGGTGGCGCTTTCGGCCGCATGTGCCCGGCCGGCCCTCGGGCGGCTCGCGATGGCCGGCTCGCTGGCGTCGCTCGGAGCCGCCGGAGCCGCCAGAGCCGCCGGAGCCGCCGGAGCTGCCAGAGCCGCCAGAGCCGCCGGAGCCGCCAGACGAGCGGCCAGGTCAAACAGCTGGCCGGGCCTGCTTGGCGGGCCGCCTCCGTTGCCATAGAGCACCTCGGTAGCGACTTCCACTTCCACATAGCCCTCTTCAACTTCGACGCCGGCCTCGCCAGTACCATCTTCGTCGTCGAGGCCCTCCTGTCCTTCGAGGCGGTCCTTGATCACTTTCAGGGGCAAGAAGGCATCCCTTTGCTGGCGCAGGACCCAGCGCAACCGCTCGATGTCCGGTTCGTAGAACTTCCGGTACCCCGAAGGTGTCCTCTCGGGGTCGACGAGGCCCTGGCTTTCGAGGAAACGGATCTTCGAGATTGTGACGTCCGGGAACTCCTCGTGGAGGAGCGACAGTACTTCGCCTATCGAAAGGTGAGCGCGGCCGACCATGGCGTTGCCTTCAAGCCCTCTGTCGCTCAGGACGTGCCAGCTGCATGGCCGGCGCCAGCGCCTTGGCCAGGAGCGAGGAACAGCAGGCGGAACTTGCCGACCTGTAGCTCGTCCCCGCTCACCAGAGGGGAGGTATCTATTCGTTCGCGGTTGAGGTACGTGCCGTTGAGCGAACCGACATCGTGGGCCCGGTAGGCACCGTCGTCGTAGCGCACCTCCGCGTGGCGGCGCGAAACGGTGATGTCGTCGAGGAAAATGTCGCTCTCGGGATGACGGCCGATCGCGACGACTGCAGCGTTCTCCGGCCCGAGTACGAACCGGGAGCCGGAATTGGGCCGCGAGTCACCACGAGGACTGCACCGCCCGCCGGTACCCCGTGCAATAGGTCGCTCGGCTCGAGCAAAAAAGGCTCGGACGACCCATCCCCAGGGAACAACACAACCGCTGGTGTGGCCGAAGTTTGATGTTCCGGGGCGTCAGGCTCGACAGCCGTCCCGCGGCGCTCCAGGGGAGCTCCGCAAGAGGAGCAGAAGTTGGCCCCCACGGGGTTGCGGTGCCCGCAGCGGTTGCAGTACAACGTCTCAGGCCTCGAGAAGCTTCCGGTAGTCCGCAGCGCTCAGCAATCCCTCGAAGGCCCCGGCGGAGGAGGGCTCGATCACGCAAATCCACCCTTTTCCGTAGGGCTCCTCGTTGACGTGCTGGGGCGCATCGACTAGCTCGCTGTTCACTTCCACTACGGTCCCGTCGAGCGGAGCGTATAGATCCGAGACGGACTTCGTGGATTCTAGCTCGCAGAGCGGTTCGCCCGCCGTTGCCGCCGCCTGGGAAGCCGGCAGTTGGACATAGACGATGTCCCCCAAGGCGTCTTGGGCGTAGTCCGTGATCCCAACCCGGGCACGATCGCCCTCGAGGCGCACCCACTCGTGGTCCGAGGTGTAGCGAAGGTCATCTGGAACGTTCACGGTGGAGACCATACTGGCCTGAGACCCTCGACGGGAGTGCGTTCTGAAGAGATCCTGGCTGGCACCCCTTCGTCAACTTCACTTCCCTCATGGGCGACCATCGCCGGAGTGGGCCACAAGGGGCTCGTCTTGGCCGCGACTTTGGCCCTTGCGGGCCTCGGCGAGAAGGGCTCGCCCGGTCGGGATGTACTGGGCCGCCGCGTACCACGCAAAAACCTGACCGCACGCAACCGCGACCCACGCCGCCGAGCCGGCGAGATCGTGCCAGCGGAAGGGAGCGTGGCCCAAAAGGAAAAGCGGGAGCGCCACCATCATCCCGAACGCGCCCACCTTGCCGGCCAGGCTCACGTCGAGGTGCCTCGCGCCGGCCAGTGCCAGTACCACGGCCCCAACCAATACCAAGGCTTCTCTGAGCAGGACTATCGCCACGAGCCATGCAGGCACGGCACCGATCGCCACCGCTCCGATCACCGCAGAGAGAACGAGCGCCCGGTCCACGAAGGGGTCCGCCAGCTTGCCGAGCGAGCTGACCTGGTGAAAATGTCTTGCAATGTAGCCGTCGAGCCCATCGGTGACACCCAGTGCGCCGAGCATGCATGCGGCTGCAACCAGGTCTCGCCCGTGAGGCTGGGCGAGCAGCACAAGGAACACGGGCAAGCAGACGAGGCGCAGAGCCGTCAGGCCGTTGGGAACTGTGAGGACACGGTCCTCCCCCTGACGGCGCGCCCGCGGCATTGACTTCGAGCATAAAGGGCCCGCTTATCAGCTACCGAGCTGCACGGCCTTCACGACGAGCAACGCGACCGCTACGACCAGATAGCCCCGGAGCGCCCACATGCCGACAAGACGGCCGCGAGACCACGTTGGCCTCCCGAGCAGAGCGAGCGACGGCATCCGCCAGCTCTCGCGGTGATCGCGGCGCACTGCGACCTTCTGGCCGGCTGGCAGCGCTCGCCTGCGCAGCAAGACCAAGACCATGCCGACGACCAGGGCGCACACCAAGGCGCTACCCAGCACAAGGCACAAGGCTCCGACATTCGCTTTCGGGAAGACCGTGGTGGCCACCAGGACAAGCGACATGACGAGCAACACGCCAATGATCAAGCACGCGACAGCGTTGAGCCAAGGCCTGTTCACCCACGGCCCAAGGACGTCGCGGTCGTTGCAAAGCAACAACAAGAACACAGCCGCCGAAGGCAGTAGGACTCCTGCCAATGCTTGCACCGCCAAGGTGATCAACCCGAGGGGGGCGTGCGGGACGAGCACGATAGCGGCCGCCACTGCGACCAGCCCGGCGAAGCTGGCATAAAACCCCTTCGCGTCGAAGAAGTTGCGATGAAGGGAATGGTGCACTCCGAAGAAATCGCCGACGGCGTATGAAGTCCCTAGGGTTACAGTCGCCGCTCCGATGATCGAAGCGTTCAGGAGCACGAGAGCGTAAAGGGTGCCAGCGGCATGCCCGAGCTGGTGCTCGAGGCCCGAGGCCACGCCGCCCGCGTTGGTGAAGCCGCGGAAGTAATGGCTGTGCGCGAACGCAAAGGCACAGGTGACCACCATGGCCGTCGCACCAATAACGGTTACGAAGGAGCCGAGCACGGTATCGGCACGCTCGTAATTGATCCAACGCGGCGTTATCCGCTTATCGATGATGTTGGACTGCTGGAAGAACAGCTGCCAGGGCGCGACTGTGGTGCCGACTATGGAGATTATGAGCAGCACCGAAGTTGAATTGGCACCACCGGCTATGCCGGGGACTGTCAAGCCGCGCAGGACCGGGCCTGCGTGGGGGTGGGCAAAGATCACAAGCGGCACGACAAGGAAATTCGCTACGACAAAGAGCAGCATGAAGCGTTCCCAGCGCCGGAAACTGCCGCTCGCAGTCATCACAACCAACCCCGCCGCTGCGACCGGGACGGAAATGTACTTGCTCACCCCGAAATAGCCCAGGGCGAGGTCGACACCTATGAACTCGGTGACGATCGTCAAGAAGTCCAGGACGAGCAGGTCGCCCACCGAGAACATCCCCCAGAAGCGGCCGAAGCGCTCCTTGATGAGCCGGGCGTGCCCAACTCCGGTAACCGCTCCGAGCCGAACGACCATTTCCTGGTTGACAACCAGGACAGGGATCAGCAGCGGCAGCACCCACAAGAGGCTGTTGCCGTAGTTTTGGCCCGCCTGGGAGTAGGTAGCAACTCCTCCTGCGTCGTTGTCCCCCACCATGACGATGATCCCCGGGCCGATAATCGCGGCGAGAGTGAGCAGCCGTGCACCCCAACCTTTGCGCGCTCCGACATCGTGCTGGCTGATCGTGCCGAGAGCACCACGAATATCCCCGACGTGTGCTTCGTCGAGGACAGCGGTGGTAGCGCTAGCGCGGGCAGCAGGCGCTGCACCGTCACGCGTGTCGTTGGCCATGGCCGATGGACCTCCGGGCTTGTAGGGCGGACGCGTTGCTATTGGTGGCGCCCACGCCAGCCCGGGCCCCGGCTAGGCGGCCTTGCCCGGTACCAACATGCGCGCCTGAGGTTGGTAAGGCGAACCTCTATCGGCGCTCAGTGTTGCTCCCTTTCGCTGCCCAACATGCGGTCACACCAAGGTCTGCGATGCCCGGCGGGCTAACCGGGCAAACCGGGGGCCCGCCTCAAGGAGGCAGGTGGCCCGATGCACACCTCCGCCGTAATGGCTAGGTGGGACTGCCTTACCCAAACACTTTACCACTCCGGGTTGAGGCCCAGACCAGACTGCGAGCGGGGTACTAGCCCGGCGACCTGGGGCGTCGGCGGCGCCCCGCCGTTTGGCTAAACGCTGGTTACGGCGGTCGCCTTAGGCCGGGCGCCTCAGCCTCAACGAGCACCTTGATGTCCGGGCCGTCTCTCGCGAGCACCGACCCCCCGCGGGAGGAGCAAGAGCGCCACATGGGGCCCGCAAGGTCGGAGGTCCGCTCGACGCGAGAAGTTCACCGACCTTCTTGGCCGCCAGCACGTTCATGCCGGCGATCCAGCCCGAGCGCAAGCTGTCGCGGCGTCCGGCGTCTGTCTGTGCTTTGCGCAGCTGCGGCGGCACTCGGTCCCGGTCATATCCCTTGGTGGGCCCTCGAGCCCGCCGACGGCACCAATTTTGCATGAAGGTAACCGATCTGCCTGGCGGAAGGGCCGCATCACTGACACTGGTGCAACAAAATGCTCGCTTTGGTGCTCGATCCACCGATCTCGGTCTCGCGTTTGCGGTTTTCGGCGCATGGCGCGTCGACGACCTGACTGCGCTCATCACGCGCGGCACGGTCTTGACGCATCGGGCGATGCGAGCCACCAAGTCCTGTGCAACGATGAACCTGCTGCACACCACAACCCACAGAGGAAGGAAAGACCAATGGCCAAGGTGCTTTGTGTGCTTTACGACGACCCGGTCGACGGCTACCCGCCGGCCTATGCCCGCGACGAGGTACCGACGATCGGTTCCTATCCGGGCGGGCAGAGCACCCCGACGCCGCGCGCTATCGACTTCATTCCCGGGCAACTGTTGGGCAGCGTGTCAGGTGAGCTGGGGCTCCGTAAGTTCCTCGAGGCCGCCGGCCATACCTTCGTCGTTACCTCAGACAAAGACGGTGCCGGGTCTGTGTTCGAGCGCGAGCTCGTCGATGCGGACGTCGTGATCTCCCAACCGTTCTGGCCCGCCTACCTCACGAGCGAGCGGATCGCCAAGGCGAAGAACCTGAAGTTGGCGATCACCGCTGGGATCGGGTCAGACCACGTCGACCTCGCTGCCGCCTCCAAGGCGGGGATGACCGTCGCCGAGGTCACCTACTCCAACAGCATCAGCGTTTCCGAGCATGTGGTCATGATGATCCTGTCGCTTGTGCGTAACTACATCCCCTCTTACGAGTGGGTGACAAAGGGTGGGTGGAACATCGCCGACTGCGCCGAGCGTTCCTACGACCTGGAAGGGATGGCCGTGGGAACGGTTGCCGCTGGGCGGATCGGCTCAGCGGTGCTGCGGCGGCTCAAGCCGTTCGACGTCAAGCTCCACTACACGGACCTGCACCGGCTGCCCGAAGATGTCGAGCGCGAACTTGGGCTGACCTTTTACCCCAGCGCAGCGGAGATGGTGCCGCACTGCGACGTCGTGACTATCAACGCCCCGCTCTACCCCGGCACCGAGGGCCTGTTCAACGACGGGCTGCTGTCGACAATGAAGCGCGGCGCTTATCTCATCAACACCGCTCGAGGAAAGATCTGCGACCGTGACGCCATCGTCCGCGCCCTGGAGAGCGGGCAGTTAGCTGGGTACGCGGGCGACGTATGGTTCCCTCAGCCCGCACCGAGGGACCACCCGTGGCGCACGATGCCGCACCACGGTATGACCCCCCACATCTCGGGCACGTCACTGTCGGCACAAGCCCGCTATGCCGCGGGCACTCGCGAGATCCTTGAATGCTGGTTCGAAAAGAGGCCAATTCGCGAGGAGTACCTAATTGTGCAGGGTGGCGAACTCGCAGGGACCGGGGCCCATAGCTACAAGCCCGGCGACGCCACCGGCGGGTCGGAGGAGGCAGCCCGCTTTACCGCTTGAGAGACATCGCACCCTGGGACGGTGGTTTGCACCGGGCCAAAGCCCGAATCGATGGGCTGCCTTAGCCGAGTGGCGGCCGCGTGCTAGCCGAGTGGCGGCCGCCTTAGCCGAGTGGCGGCCGCCTTAGCCGAGGAGCGGCCGCCTCCGACGGCCGCTCAGGAAGATGCCGGCCGCCAGGATGGCCCCCGCGACCAGGATCAGAAGTGCTGGGAAGCGAGCTTCGGGAACCTCGCCTCCAGTGGGGCCACTGATCCCGCAGTCAGTCGGGGGCGCACTGGTCCCGCCGCTTTGGGCATAGGCCTTGAGCGTGTTGGCGTACAGCAGGATGCATGCGGTATCGGCCTCGTCGGTTGCCCCGTTTGTTGGCGTGTTGTCCAGTTCGGCCGCCAAAAGCTGCGACTGGATATCGCTCACAACGACGTTGCGTTCGGCGGTTATGTGGGCGATATCCCCCTCCACCGTGGTGTAGAGAGTGTCGCTACTGGAGTTCCCACTAGCCAATGCAGAGGTGTCTGCTACCAGTGTGGCCGGGCCGAAACCGTTGTTGGCACCCTCGCTCGACATATAAACCGGTGCGTAGAGCTCCTTCAGGTCGAGGCCCAGTTCTTGGCCGTCCGAAGACTGCAGCGCGGCGGTGTCCTCGGGGTCGGTCGTGTCGCCCGGTTCGATTATCTGCGTGATGACGCGGCCGTCGGGGGTGTAAGACTCGTGGAGGCCGACCAAATCGAGCACCGTGGTCAGGATGTCCACGTGGTCGGTCCATACCCCGCCGTAGGACCCGAGGTTGAGCACTCCGGGGCCGACCAGGCCGGCCCAGGTGTCGTTAGTCTGGGGAGCGAAGTCGCCGTGCACATAGGCGTAGCTCGACTGACTGCACGATGATGGGTCGCCCGCGATGGCCGAGCATCCGTTAGAAAAGTTGGCAGTGGGTTCCGGCAGCTCGGTCGCAGCGCTGCTGTTGTCCGCGCCGGCAGCCGGGACGCTGTTGACAAAGTCGTCTGCCGGTGAAAACACCACGAAAGTCGGGGTCCGCAGGGGGTCGGCCGTGACCATGTTCAGGGCTGTCAGTTCGGCCTGGTCGGCGGCATAGCTGACGACGTGTGCCGAGGTCCCGGTGTACGGGTCGGTATAGGTGGCAGCCGATACGTCGCGCTCGAACTGACGGACGTTGGGTGCCGTCTGCGCAGGAGTACCAAGGGCCAGGTCGGCACCGGTGCCGTTCTCGAGGTAGAACTCCGGCGCCGAGTCGGGGTTGATGAAGTAGGGCTGCTGGGAGTACTGGGACTCGGTCGGCAGCGTCTGGTCGACGTTGACGAACACCTCGCCGAGCTGTCCGGCGACCGGGCTGCCTGAGGCGGACACAACCGAGGAACTGTCGCTTACGCCGCTGTGGTCGTACTCGCACGCCACGGTGACCCCGTCACATGTCGGGTTGGCGGGTGTGCCCTCCGAGGCGTCGTCGTTTTCGTCCGAGTAGAAGACGAACTCGGTGTTGGAGGCGTTGTAGCCGTCGGCCGAAGCATTGTCGAAAAAGCTTTGGAAATCGCTGTTGAGCTGTTTCAGGTAATTCTCATAGCCCGCTTCACCCGAGCCGAAGGCCTGGTAGTTCGGGCTACCGTCGTACTGCGGGTCAACAGTCCCCGGGGCATCGCTGTAGTCGCACTCGGACGTACCCGCCGGGGCGCTGGTGTCGCCGTAGTCGGGGTACAGGGCGTTGTGGCAGTCGTGCGCATCAGAAAGGTAACCGAAGACCACCGGTACCCCAGCCTTTGCCATGTCGAGCGCGTATCCCAGCGTGTAGTTGCCGTCCTCTCCGTTGAACCCGGGAAACGACGACGTGGTGGGGCGGCCAGGCAACAGGCTGAGCGTGGTCGAACCGCCGCTGGTCGCGCTCGTTGAGCCGGTCGTTGACCGCAGGAGCGATGAACCGCTGGCCGAAGATTGCGCTGTAACCGGTGTAGCTGGGGTCGCCGGTGACGTTATCGGGGATCGCATAGACGTTCGGGTCAACACCGCTGCCCGAAGTGCCGTCGCCGGCCAGGCTGCAAATCGTGTCGGGGTTGACGGTCGGGTTCGCGGAGTGGATAGCCAAGCCCTCGTCGCCCGTTGTGTACTTGACCGAGACGCCCGCAGCCTTAGCCGCAGCGTTCGCGTCACTCACAGAAGAACTGTTCTCCATCACGAAGCCGGTGGCGGCGACTGCCCCGACATCGCAGCCCGCCTTCGTGAAGGGTTCCCATGGCGCAGGCGGGTTCACCGGGCCGCTCGAACCCTGAGTCGTAAATACGGTGGTGTTGTCACCGGGGATGAAGCTGGTATTTACGGGGTCTGTCCAGTAGGCGAAGCCGGACGAGTAACCGACCGGGAGGTCGTCATCGCCGGATGTGAGCGCGTTGGTGTAGGCCGCTTCGCTGTTCTGCGAAGTGGCGATGCCGTTGCGGTCCCCGTACACCGAGGTGTACTCGGATGTGAAGTCCACAGAGGTGTGGGAGATAAGCGGGGTGTGCTCGTTGGTCAGCAAGGTCCCACCCGGGTACGCCGTGCCGTTGGTGTAAGTCGTGTTGCGGCCATCTGCCCAGTTGGTGGTGTCAAAGGTCCCTGCAGTCCCGGCGTTGTCCGTACCCCTGAGGAAGTTGTACAGGGCCGGCACCTGCTCGAGGTCCGAGGGGATGTTCGTGTCCGTGTTGTTGTTCTCGTCACCATCGTTGGCCACGGTGTTGTCGTTGTCGCGCCGAAGATGGAAGTTGTCAAAACCGATATAGAACACTTGCTTGACGCCGTTGGCCAGCTGGCATCCGCTGGACGTGCCCATAAGCTGCGATGGGCCCACGGCGAGGGCGAAATTCGACGAGAGGGCCGCGTTCGCGCCCGCCGGCGCCTCGTTGTCGCCCGGTAAAGCGACCGCCTGCGACGACGTCGCGACGGTGCTGAGGGAGGTCGCACAAATCGCAGCCGCTCCAGCAATTCTAAGAAGGATCGATCGGCCGGGCACGCTCGGCCCCCTTTCTGTAGGTCGTAGCCATCAGAAGCTCGGCTCGAATCCTGCAACCCGGACCTTACGTTTCTCCGACAATAGGACCAACGGACGGTTAAAAACAGGCCACAACTAGCCAAATCGCAGTTGCACAGAATTTCCCTAACGATTGGCGAACTAGCCTCGCCCCGTGGTCAGCACAATCGATCGTTCGCGGGGCCCTGTCGGCACCAAGAGCCGCGGCTCGGCGGGTAACGACAGGGTACGCCGTCCTCGCCATCCCCGCCTGTTCCGCCCGACCACTTGGGCCTCGGGTCTTATCCTGTTGGCTGCCTGCGTCGCAGCAGCCGCTGTTTGGTCGCTATCGTCGACGACCACATCGATAGGCAGCGGTTCAGTTGCCGCTCGGGTCGGCCCCTCCGTTATAACCGTCGCCCAAGTGCAAAGCGAAGTCGACGCCATCTTGGGCGTCCCGACGTACAGGCACGCCGTCCAGGGGCTCGGTACCCTGAGTTTGTCCGCACCGGTCAGCCCAAAGGCGGTGGCTTCGGCTACCGGCGACCCCGACGACCTCCTGATCACCTTCGCACCGTCCAAGGGAACCTCGACGACACGTCGCTTCACCACGGCTGACTTGGCGGCATCCGTCCTTACACGCCTGCTCTACGTGACTTCACTACAGCAGGTCCTCGCCGAGCGGCACATCGTGCCCACCGCAGGCGAGACCGCCGACGGCCGCGCCCAAGCACGGGTCGAAGCAGGTTTCACGACGACTGGTGCAAGTATCTACAACACCCTGCCTTCGTGGTACCAGGACGAGTTGGCTAACCGAGCTTCCGACGTCGAGGCCCTCGCGTTGTCGATAGCGGGACCGAACGCGGTGACAGTGCCAGAGGTCGAGGCCTACTACTTCCGGGTAGCGCTCAGCCAGTTCACGAACATTTGCCTGCGCCGGGTTGACAAATCCGCAGGGAGCGGCCCACAGTCGACGGCAGTCAACGAGGGATGTGCACCAATGGCGGATTGGACGCCTTGGGTTGCCGCGGCCGTGAGCCACCTTCCAGTTGGCGCGCTCACAAGCCCAGTGCGCCACGACGGCAAGAGCCTCGTGCTCACGGTTACGTCGCGGACCATCCACCCGCTGTCAGCGGTATCCGGCAGTGTGATCGCGGAGATGTTGGAGCCCTACACCGATGTTGTCGACGACATCGTTACGACTCACCTGGGGATCGAGAAGGTGACCATCGCGTCGCAGTACGGCACCTACGAGAACCTCGGGACTACGTTCGGGGTTCTCCCTCCAGATGCTTTGGCCCCGGCTTCAGCCTTGCCCAAGGTCGCTACTAAACACCACTTCGTCCCACTGCCCCCGCAACAGTTCGACCCGTTCAGCTGAGGTTTGCTTACCAGGAGTCGAAACAACCGTCGAACGCGAACAGAGGGTTGACCCGGGTAACCCCAGCCCGGGTGGTCAGCGTGACTTGGCCGACCAAACCTGGCGGCCCATCGGCGGTGTAGCAACCAGTGGCCTGGACCGTGAGCTCGTATGTGTACTGGGTCAAGGAAGTGCCTACTTGGAGCAACAGCTGGCATAGCCAGTCAGCGCCGGCGCCCGTTGTCGGGGAGCCGCGGCCGCTGCGGTGGCAGCTCGCAGAGCTCTGAGGGGTAGAGGGTAAGGAGCGACCCAGTAGGGACTGTTGGCGCGCGTAGAGACGTGCGAACGTCGGTGCGATCGCGTTGTCGAGCCTGCCGGCCGTGATATCCGGCCCCCCGCAGGCGGCCAATGAAAGTGCGGCCGCTACGGACGCGACGGCAACGCCGAGGACGCGCCTCATGCATCCACCACGTCTCGGCGCAAAAAGACCAGCGAAGATGCCACTAAAAGCACTACCACCCAGGCGGAGCTCACTTCGAGCGAAGCCCATATCTGGTTGGTGTACACAGACGTGCACGCCAACCCGTACCAAGAGTCGAAGCCGGTGGTCGGCAGGAACGGGCGTACAGGGTCGATCGCGCTCAGCTGCGAGATCACGTTGAAGAGAAAAACGATAACCAATGGGACGATAACACCAACCCAGCTGTTGCGGCTGATCACCGACACCAGTACCGCGACAGACATGATCGCCAGTACCGGTGGCAGCACCGTTGCCCAGCTCTCGGCCGTGACGGCCCACGCAGTGGACGGCGACAGGATTGTCCCGTCGAGGCTTACCAACGGCTGAGTGCCCACGATCACCGCACCCGACAGCGTCGCGCTGAGCGCAAGCATGATCGTGACCCCCAGCGAATAAGTGGTGATAGCCAAGAACTTCCCGGCGAGTACCTCCTGGCGGCTGCGCGACCGCGTAAGCAACAGAGACCAGGTGTGAAGACGGTCCTCTTCGGCGAACATGTCACCTGCGACGCCAACGATGACAAAGGGCATGAGCCACTCGGTTGAGAAACCAAGGGTTAGCAAGGAGTCTGCAAAGCCCGACTCGTGGATCCAGCGCCCGAAAAGCGTATCGCCGGGGGTACCGGACTGGACCGACTCGACCAGGACGAACAGCAGAGGCCCCACCAAGCAGGCCAAGAGCATTACGCGCGCCCTCGCCTGGGCCAGCATTTTGCCCATCTCGATGCGCCACATAACCCACCAGCCACGATCGACCGCGGCGGCCCGCGCGGCCGGATTGGGTGATGCCGACCTCGGCTGGGCGACAACTTGGCCCCGGGTGATCGGGTTCGGGCTCATAACGCTCCCACCGGCTCAAGCTTCTGTTCGGTGAGCTCGTAAAACAGCGCCGTGAGAGGGTGCACGTCCTGCTCGAGCAGCGTCACCGAGACGTCCCGCCGGCCCATTTCGCAGACGAAGTCATGCAGTTCGCCCGCCGCTGCGTGCACAGCCAAACCTCCGCGGGGGTGCGGGCCGATTTTCAACGAGAAGCGCCCAGCGATTACGACAGCCGCGTCGTCGTTGCTTGTGGTGACCCTGAGCTGCCCCGCGGGAGCTGAGGCTCTCAGGACCGGGAGCGAGCCCGACATTGCAACCTCGCCACTGTTGATGACAGTCGCGCTATCACAGAGCTCATCGACCTCCAACATGTCGTGGCTGCAGACAAGGACAGTGACCCCATCCGACGCCACCACTCGGAGAAGGTCGATCAGCTGGCGTGTCCCGGAAGGGTCGAGGCCCTCGGTCGGCTCATCGAGAAGGAGGAGTTTCGGTCGGCGCACCAGGGCGCACGCCAGACCGAGCCTCTGGCGCATACCGGTCGACCAGCCGCTCACTTTCCTATTGGCGGCGTTGGCAATACCGGTCACCGTGAGTACCTCATCTATCGGGGGGCTCGCCATACCGTCCGCGCGGGCAAGCAGCTCGAGGGTCCGGCGTGCCGTCAGGTACGGGTAAAAACTGGGCCGGTCGACGAAGCCCGCGACACCGGTCAAGGTCGCCGCGGGGCCGTCGACCAAGTGCTCACGACCGAATATCTTGGCGTCGCCCCCGTCGGGTTGTACGAGCCCAAAAAGGATCCTCAGCAGCGTGCTCTTGCCGGCGCCGTTCGGGCCGAGCAGACCGTGCACCTCTCCCTCCTCAACGACCATATCGACGCCAGCCAGTGCCGTTACGTCACCGAAGCATTTCCTGAGGCCAGCGATCTCGATGGCATGGACCACGGGACACTTCTACTTTGCGCAAAAGGTCGCCGCAATCGAAGTGGCGACATGTCCTGCACTTGTAACCAGTAGTTCGGTGACCGTTAACTTTCTTGACGTGTTCTGGTGGATCAGCTACAGGAGACCTACGCAGTTGTCGCTGGTCACGCTTCGAGAAGTTTGAACGCCAGCCGGCGGCCGCGTCCCTGCTTGATCGCGAGCGTCACCCACACTTGGAAAAACGCATCAACAAGCGCTTCTTGGTCCTCGCCCAGGTACACGGGCCGCAGGCCAACGGCGGAAATGACCGCTTCCACAGTCCCGCGGTCCTGTTCGGGAGCCGAAAAAAACATGTCAGCCCGCTGACCATCAGCGAACACGGGCTCGGCCATGTTCTCGCCTCCGAGATTATTGAACGCTCGGGCGTAACGCACGTCTGGCGGCAGTAACGCGCGGGCATTGGGGACTGTTTGGCCCATCTGGTTGGTTGCGTCGATGACGAGCTTGCCGCCCAAGGCACGCCCCTGGTCGGCCACGAGCTGCCCCACCGCCGCCCCAGGCAGAGCCAGGATAACGACCGCATCCGAGGCAAGGGCCTCCGCTACAGATGTCACTTGGGCGCCGCTCTGGCCCGCAACGGCGTCGACTTCGGGATGCCGTGACGCAAAGGTCACGTCGTAGCCGCTCATTGCGAGCGCCCGGCCGAGCACGCCGCCAATAAAACCAGTCCCGACAACCGTGACTCGCATCTAAATACCCCCCTCTAGGTGGTCACCACTCAACGCTGGGGCGGGCGTTACTCGGGCGCCGCCATCCCGTACTGGCGCCGCCAGCCGGAGGGGAGCAATAACTCGAGCACGTCGTCCACCGTGATCTGGCCCAGCATGCGCCCGTCGTCGTCTACCACGGGCGCGACCGCCAGGTTGAAGTCGGTCATCTTCCGCACGACTTCGTGAATGTCCGCGTCGGCAGGCAACGATGCAGGATCCGGCCTCATTGCCACGGCGACGCTGTCGGCGGGGTCCGCCCGCAACAACTCGACAAGAAGTGCCGTGCCGGCCAGGCGCCCGCCGTCGCCGGTGACAAACACCACACCGGCGGCTTCGGGCGGAGCCGGCGAGGACCGAACAGCTTTGATCGCGTCGCCCACCGTGGACCGGGCCGCGACGGCGATGAAATCGGGGTTCATCAGGCCGCCGGCCGTCTCGGGGTTGTAGCTGAGCAGGCGCCGCAGCTTATTTTGGGAGGCCGGTGGCAGGCGCTGCAGGATCGGGAGGCGTCGTTCCTGATCGAGCTCGGTGAGCAGGTCGACCGCGTCGTCGGGAGCCATGACGGAGAGCAACCTCGCCGCCTCGTCGTCCGAGCGGGCGCGGAGGAACTCCAGTTGGTGCTCTGTGTCCAGCTCCTCGAACACGTCAGCTTCGAGTTCCCTGTCCACGCCGACGGCCCTTATGATCTCTTCGCCTTCATCATGAGAGGCCGCCTCCACGAGATTCTGCGAGCTTGGCCGGGTGCATCCGCCGCAGCTTGCGGAAGGGGATCTGCAGGCGAGCCGTCGGTACATGGGCCACGAAAGGCTCGATGTCCGACCAGTCGACCACGCGTCCCGCCTTCACGAGGTGGCGGAACCTTCTGGGCAGAGCTCTTCGCAAAACAGGGCGCGAGCCGGTGTCCACACCCATTACTTGCCAGGTGGGACCGACCTTGGCGAGCTCGATCTCGTTAGCCCGTACAAGACGAGCGCCTTCGAGATGGATCAAATGCCTCGAGCGAAGATCGCGGCCCAACAACATCTCGCCCGGTCGCCGTTCGAATAAGCCCAGGTCCTTCGGGTCGACCGACAGCTTCGCACTTTCGCTGTCGAGGCTTAACAGCTGGTACGCGTGAGCGAACCTCTCCTGGCCTTCGAAATCGACCACCAACCCAGTAACCAGGGGGTGCCAGGTGGCACCGGCGCCCTCCCCGGAGGTGCCGGCTAAACGGGCGATTACGTCCGCCAACCTCCCCGCATTGTGGCCGTCAGGCGCAACCACGGGGATCCCGAGGACGCACGAAAGATGGAGCACGTCGCCTTCTTGGCCAGCGGAACTCCAACCTTGCCCCGCCCCTTACCCGCCGGTCGGCCATCTGCCGCCGCGGCACGAGGCGGCTTGGTACTTGGAGGCTGCGCCTCCCTGGCTCGTGGCACAAACAGAATCCTACCGCTCTTGGGCTACAGATCAGGGTGCAGAGGCGGCGGACGGGTCGCGATCGCGCAAGCGGCCGCTAGCGCGCAGGGACTTTAAACAGGCAGGATTGGTCGTGGCCCCACTTCGCGTTGGTCTCCTTGGCACCGGCTACTGGGCGTTGCACGTCCACGGCACGGCTCTTGCTGCGTCACCTCAAGCGAGCCTCGAGGGGGTTTGGGGCCGTGACCCGGCCAAAGCCCATGACCTAGCGGCCCGCCTGGGGTCAAAGGGCTATGACGACCTCGATCAGCTGTTGGGCTCGGTGGATGCTGTCTGCATCGCCGTCCCGCCGGACGTCCAAGCGGGCCTGGCCGTGCGCGCTGCCAGAGCAGGCTGCCACCTCCTGATGGACAAACCGCTCGCCCTCGATGTCAGCTCGGCGCAAGCCGTGGTTGACGCTGTCGAGCAGGCAGGGGTCGCCGCGATCGTGTTTTTCACCCAACGTTTTCGCCCGGACATGGAGGACTGGATGACGTCCACCGCTGGGGCCGGCCCGTGGCACAGCGCCCGTCTAGTCCACTACGCCAACATCTTCGGCCCGGGGAGCCCCTACTCCACGTCTGAGTGGAGAAAACAGTACGGAGCCCTTTGGGACGTCGGCCCACACAGCCTGGCGGCCCTCGTGCCCCTCATGGGCAAGGTGACCTCGGTGGTGGGGCGCTGCGGCCCCAACGGCAGCGACACCGTACAAGTCGTACTTAGCCATGAGCCACTGTCGGCCACGAGCACCCTGTCGCTAAGCCTCACAATGCCGGCCGCCGCGACCAACAGCCAGCTTGTGCTCTACGGCGAGCACGGCGCACGAGTACGCCCGGAAGGAAACTTCGACGCTGTGGACGCTTTTTGCATCGCCATCAACGAGCTAGCAGGACTGATCGAGTCTGGAGAAAGGGCCCATCGTTGCGACGCCCGCTTCGGGCTCGAGGTTGTCGAGGTGTTGGCGGCCGCTGACCAAGCCCTTCGGCTCCCGGGCGTCGACCTGCACCAATGACTCGGCGCTCGCGGCTTCGCTTGCGCTGGCGGCCGCGTCGCTCTCGGGGCCTATCGCTGCCTCAGCTAGTCCCGAAATGTTGGGCGAAGATCGCTCTGATCAGGGCCTCGGACCGCGCGATGCTGGCTTCCCATCCCACCCCGAGGTCGACCTCGAAGCCGTCTTTACGAGCAACGATGTAGATGGCGGCCGCGTCGGTCTCGGGCCCATCGCTTCGTAGGCAGCTCCCCCGTCGACGGCGTCGGGCGGGAGCGGGCCCTCGGACTTACAAGGGGCGTGACTGGCGCAAAATGTGCTCGTGTTGAGCGAGCCCGAAGCGCCCGTGAGCTCAGAAACCTCCACCAGTTCGCACTCGCCGCTAGCCCCGTTTACGAAACTGCCGTCCCCATCGGGGCAATTGACTGTTGGCGCGACAGGGGTGTAGATGCACGATACGTACGTCGGCCCCCTCAACAAGTAGTAAAACTCGGCGAGCGGATAAGTCAGGCCGAGCTCGGCCTGGGTCACGCCGGCGTTGGGGCACGACAAAGCTTTCGTCGCCGTGGTTGTTGAGGTCGTGACGGCCGACGTGGTGGTGCAGCGCGAGCTGGCCGTGGCCGTGTAGTTGACGATGACGTAGGCTCTGCCGCTCACAGAAGTTAGGTCCGACAGAGCGCCGAGGGCCTGCGCGAGCAACGGGTCGATGACCGCCTGTAGCGGCGGTCCGACGATGCTCCCCGCCAGCCCGAAGCCATTGCTGATCATGTTGTCGACCAGCTGCTTGAGTTGTTGGGCGCCAGGACGGGTGACGGTCAACGACCCCGAGGCGAGGGCGGGCGGCTTGGCCGGCCCGCCAGCCGGTGCGCACCCCGCACCGCTGCTTGGGGCCGGCGTGGTGCCGTAGCCCAGCGTGGCCTGCCCGGCACCGTCCAGGACGGTGGTGGTGGAGCTGCGAGCGAACACGGGAGCGGTCACCGACCAAGTGGCCTTGGCGTTGGCTGCGTCGAGGGGCGGCAGGTCGACACCGGCCGGGAGGCAATCGAGTAGCGCAGGTGGCCACGCCGAAATGCCGTTGGAGGTGTCCACCTTGGCCCGGAACTCCCCGATGTCACCGGCCACTACCGAGCTTGGGAGGGCGGTCACCTTCACCGACCAAGGGTTGAGGTAGCTGACGATATTGGCAATGACAACGGCGGTCCCGGCGACGAGGCGGATTCTTGGAAACCACGAATTGGGAGACTTTGTTGATCAGGCCCTGGACGACTTGCTGGGCCAGCGCCAGCGCACCGTTCCAGAGTCTTACGAAGAAGTTGGCAATGCCCACCGCGGCGCCGCCTCCGGGCACAGGGGTCAGCTGTAAGGCGTTGAACACGCTGACAATGGTGTTCTGGACGAAATTCGAGACGGTGGAGCACGGCGCGTCCAAAAAGCCCATCGGCCGCAAGGCGGTTGTCGGCGCGCTCACAGAGGCGATCATCAAGACGCTTGGCACGCCCGCCGCATGGCGGCCCCTTTGTGGCGTGTTGGCGATGACATCGGACACGAACAGCGGCAGGGCGATGATAGGGAACACGATCGACGGCGCCCGGCGCCAGTCCTGGGTACCCATAATGCGACGCACGGCCTCGGACCCCGGCGTGCGCGTGTTCAGCACCCAGGACGCGAGCAGATAACTGAACGGGGCCAGTCCCTTTGTTGTCCTCACGGCCGATCCAAGTGCGGCGCCGGTTATCCCGCCTCCATCGGCGGCCGACAAAGCCATGCTTTCGACCTGGGACCGAGTGAAGCGCTCCCTCACCGGCCCGACGACCGTCACGAGGGCCACCTTGGAACCCTCCTTGGCCACGGTGGCGACCCCGCTCCTAGCCAGTACTTCCTCCGCCGATTTAACCGATGCAGCGGTGAACGGTCCGCCCAACTGGCCGGGCCGGATGGACGGGGCGCCGCCCCGGACCAGGCCGCCCCGGACCACCTGTGCCGGAGCTACAGCGCCCGCGTAGCCAGTCAGTGAACTAAGGGCAGACGCGACCACAGCGATCACAACGCAAACCGCGATGACGGGTGCCCCGGGTAACGAGCGCCGGCCACGGCTCTGGCCGCTCGGCCCGCTCGGGCTTGCTGCCATGGGCCATCATCTCACGCGGCTAGGGCAACACAGAAACAATTGCCGCCTCGAGCGCCTCTGCCCGCTCGACGCCGGCACCGAGCACTGCTGCTCCAAGCGCCTCCAGGCCGGCGGAGCGCTCGTCGGCGGGGAGGCTGAGCAGGCCGAGCAGCCTCCGTGGCTCCCACTCCAAAACACACCCGCATTGGAACAAGGCCCCATGGCGCGTCCGGCGTTGAGAGATGCCCACCACCTTTTGCCCGGCAGCGCCGACCACCTCCCCGGCCCCTAGCCCTGCGAAACACACGAGCGACGACCAATCGCTGCGCACGAGCGCGCCCTTCCAAACCCGCGTCCCGCCTACCCCGGTCCGAGAGAGGGCTTCGGACCAGGCCTCCCCCACCCACCAAGCGGCGCGCCCGACGTCGGCGCACCACAGCGGGTCACCGGCAGGGACGACCAAGTCGACCCAAAGCAGAGATCCCGCATCAACAAGGACTGCACCCCCACCGCTGCGGCGCCGCACGACATCAACTCCTGCGGCGGCGCAGGCACCTTGGTCCACCGACGTCAAAGCTTGAGTGCTACCGAGCACGACCGCCTGGTCGACCGGCTGGAGGATACGCGCGACGCGGGCCATTTCACCTGTGCCGGCCAGCAGAGCGGCGGAGCGCTCGTGCAGCTCCCGGACAGTCCCGCCCAGGTGTTCAACCGCCCAGGGCATCACGCTGACAGCGCTGCGGCGCCCTCCTCCAGGACTGTCAGCGGTACAACCTGAGCCGGCAACCCTAGGTACGGTTCCCAGTCAGGCAGGACAGCTCCAAGAGCAGCGAGCGCCCAAACCCTGCCCCGCGGGGCCAAAGGCTGGTGGCGGAGCTTCATACCGGTCTCTTCGAGGAGGTGGTCCCGTTTACGGGCGTTGCAGCGCCGGCAGGCCGCCACGACGTTGTCCCACGCGTGCTGGCCGCCCTTCGACCTCGGGACGATATGGTCGATGTTCTCGGCCTGGGCGCCGCAGTACTGGCAGCGGTGGCCGTCACGAGCAAATATCGCCCGCCGGTTGAGGGCAACGTGGGCCTGGTGCGGGACGCGGACAAAGTAAGCGAGGCGCACAACCGATGGCTCGTCGACGCTGACGCGGGCCGAATGGAACACATGGCCCGTCCCGGCCAGCAGCTCAGCCTTTGCTTGGAGCACGAGCAGCAGCGCTCGTCTGGTGGGCACAACGCAGAGCGGCTCGTACGAAGCATTCAGGACGAGGGCTCGCGACATGCTCCCCGGCCTACCTTTGACTGAGGTGTATCAAGAAAGGGCTGCCATCGCTGGCTGCCACGGTCTCCGCAGGCACAACACGAACTTAGCGCGCAAGCGCCCTCATCCAACGACACCACTCGAGGTAGCCAACGAGCTCCGCAGCGCTCACCTTGGCGCCTGGCGGCCCGTACATCGCCTCAAGCCTGAACCTCAGGTAACCGGGCGAAGGCAGGGGCAGTGGCGGCCACTTGGCCCACCAGCCCGGGAGGGCGAGCGCCCGTATTTCGGCCAGGGCGGTTGGCCAGAGAGCCGGACGGCGCACAACAGCCGCCAACGCCCCCTTCTCGAGAGGGACCATCCGGGCCGCCATTTCACTCAGCCGGCGCCGAGAACCCGAACGTCGCCTGCTGAGGAGGCGCCGCAACGTAGAAGTGCGCCGACCAGTCGTCGTCCTCCTTGCCATTTACCCTGGCCTGCCAACGGTAAATACCAGGCGGCAGCGGCAGCCCTGTCGGCAGCTCCATCATCGCGGTGGCGTGGCCAGGGAAACCGGTCGGCACGCCCGGCGGGCTCGGCACCATTATGGGCTGCTCGAGCCGGACAGCCTGAGGGCCCGCAGGACCAGGGATCTCGACGACGTCGCCGTCCTCGGTCAGAAGCTCCATCTCGAGGGTCAGTGTCTTGTTGCACATGCCGAGCTCGGCCTCCATGAACACGACGACCACATAAGGGGCAGTCATGAGCGGTTGCCCGGGGACAGCTGGCCCCTGGTTCATGTGGCGCCTGAGCTGGGTGACGGCCCAGCCCACGTTGAGAAGGCTCAGCGTGCCGTTCTGGGGGTTATGGGTGCCCCTGTCCGCCAACAGGACATAAAGTTTCACGACAGCCACGGTACTGCTCAGGCCCGGTACTGCTCAGGCCCGGTACTGCTCAGGCCCGGTATTGCTCAAGCCCGGTACTGCTCAAGCCCGGTGCAGGTCAGGACCGGCCGGGGCCATCCTCGTCGCCGCCGTGGCCACGACCACTCCTGCCGGTCCACCATTTGCCCCCGGGCGGGTGGCCGGGGCGCGGGCCGCCCCCGCTCATCGGCTCCGCCCCGGCCCTCAGGTCATGTTCCGCAAGGGACTGGCCCCACCGGTCCCGAGCGAGCCGTCGCAGGCTCTGCACCAAGGTCACGGCCGACATGAGCATGATGAAGAAGCCGACCAGGCCGATGACCCAATACGACGAGAAGACGATCGAAAGCAGCAGCAGGCCCGCAACGAAAGCGATCGAGGCTCGGCGTGCGTTGCGGGCCGCCTCGCGTGAACTCGCGGGCATGCGCAAGATACGAGCCAGCCCTCGCTCGTGCTGTAGCTGGCGCTCGATCTGGCGGAGCATCCGTTGCTCGTGGTCCGAAAGTGGCAAAGCCCTATACCTCCGTGCCTGCTCTCGGTGCTAGTTGCTCTTCCATCGCGGCACTCGTTACAGCTCGTTTCGGCAGTCAAGCCTCCTGGCCTAAGGTACACCCACCGGGTCAGTTTTTGACCTCGCCCCTCCTGCCGTGGCGGCCTCGCCAGCAGCGGGCCCGAACAAAGGACGGCATCACGACGAGCGACCAGCGGGCGCTGCGGCCAGTTTGGCCACCAGGCCCTCAAATTTGGGTTGGGACGAACTTCTGGTCGCGCGCAGGCGGCCCCCGGATGTGGTCACGTTACGACGGGGACGTCGTCAAGGAGGAGCTCGACGCCCTGGCAGCGCTCGGCTGCACCCTCACCCGCTCGTTCTGCTACTGGCCCGACTTCATGCCCGAGCCCGACACTTTGGACGAAGAGGTCATGGAGCGCTTCGTCGACTTCCTTGAGCTGCACCGCCAGGCAGGGCTCTGGACCGTCCCGACCTTCATCGTTGGGCACATGTCAGGGGAGAACTGGGACCCCGCTTGGCGGGCGAGCCGGGACCTGTACCGCGACGTTTCGTTTGTCGCCCAGCAAGCGTGGTTCGTAGCCGAGGTCGCCCGCAGGACGGCTTCTCACCCAGCCATAGCTGCATGGTTACTGAGCAACGAGATGCCTCTTTACGGCCGCAACGGCGACGAGGCGGCCGTCACTGCATGGGTGCGACTGCTCATCCATGCGCTGCGTGCAGGTGGTGCGACTCAGCCCGTGGGGACCGGGGACGGAGCCTGGGGTATCGAGGTAACCGGCAACGACAACGGCTTTTCACTGCGCCGGATCGCACCGATGGTCGAGTTCATCGGGCCGCATGTGTACCCGTCGTCGGACGACCCGGTTCGTCAGATGCTGGCGGCCGCGTTTTCCTGCGAGCTGTGCGGCGCTTTCGGCAAACCGGTGGTCCTCGAGGAGTTCGGCCTCTCTTCAGACATGGCCTCAGGCGAAAATGCAGCCCACTACTACCGCCAGGTGCTCCATTCGAGCCTGCTTGCTGGAGCGCGCGGATGGCTCGCCTGGAACAACTGCGATTTCGACAACCTCGCCCATCAAGACCCTTACCGCCACCACCCCTTCGAAATGCACTTCGGCATCATCGACCACGCAGGGCAACCCAAACCTCAAGCCCGCGAGTTGGCGCGTTTTTCTGGGCTTGTAGCCCAGTTGGCAACTGCCGGATGGCACCGTCCGGCTGGGGAGGTCGCCCTTTTGGTGCCTGAACATTTCGAGCATACGGAGCCCGCTTGGTCGGCGGTCTACCGGGGCGACATGCGCTCCAACCTTTTCCAGTCGTACATAGCGGCCCGAGAAGCCGACCTCCCCATCGATTTGGTACGCGAACGCGACCTTCTTCAAAGCGGTGCGGAACCTCCTAGCGGCGAAGACGGCGCCCAGGCTCAGCAAATCAAGCTCTACCTCATGCCCTGCGCCAAGTTCATCACCGCTCCAGGCCTACAGCTCATGCTGGCCCACGCACGCGAGGGCGCCACCGTCTACGCGTCGTACTTCGCTGGCACGGGAAGGGAACAGCCCGGTCCCTGGGCGCCCTGGCTCGAGCAGGTCTTCGGAGTGTCGCACCATCTCCGCTACGGCGTCGCCGACACGATCGCGAGCCGCGAGGTCACGTTCCTTCTACTCGCCGATGTCGGGGAGCTGGTAAGCGGCACTCGCCTCGAGTTCCCGGTGGGCGGCGAAGGTGTTGGCCGCTCCTACATACCGGTAGAGGCCACGGACGCCGAAGTCCTCGCCGTCGACAACGAAGGCCGGCCGGCGCTACTGCGCAACCGGGTGGGAGACGGGTGGATGGTGTTGTGCACTTACCCGCTCGAGTACATGGCTGCGTCGCGCCCCGCAGCAAACCCTGAGCCGACTTGGCGGCTCTATTCTGCTCTCGCCGAGCTCGCCGGCGTGGGCCGCCCGGTCAGGGTGGATGACCCCAGAATAATTATCGGGGCGGTGCAAGTCGGTGAAAGGGATGCGTACGTCGCGTTGAACGTGTCGCCGGGTACCGTCGACGCGAACGTGGTTGCGCCCGACAAATCCATTTCCCTGGCGTCGTCGCCCGACGGCGAGAGACTGGGCACTCTGCGTCTGTCCCCTTACGAGGTCGAACTACTTTACGCTCAGTAATGCTGCGTCCAGGACGTCGCCGCTTCGTGGCACTGGTGAGGACCTACGCCAGTGAGGACCTCCACTAGTGAGGACCTATTTGTGGGGCCGCAGCTGCGCGAGGGCGTAAACCGTAGTCGTAGCGCCCAACCACCCCGGCCCCATCATCGGAGTGAACTGGTCCCCCCGCGCGTGCTCGATGGGTAATCCTCCCAGTAGGTCGTGCTCGCCTGGAACCAGGCGCCGCTGTACCAAAGCGGCACCTCCGGCAGGTCCTGGAGAAAGTCCGCTTCGATCTTGTCATAGATAGGGCGAAGCAAAACAGTGTCAGTGATCGGTGTTGCCGCAGCACGCTCCACGAGCGACCAGGCGGCCGGGTCAACAAAGCGCTCGGTGTTGGCACGGGAGAAGTGCTCCGTTTTTAGCGGTAATTGGTAGACATTGTCGAAGTATGCCCACGGGGTAGGCCCGACACCGCCTGCGTTGAAGATCACCATGTCGTACTTGCCATCGACAATGTCGGCGTCACGCTCCTGCGGAGGGATTACTTTCGGCGAAACATGGATGCCGACAGCCGCCAACTGCTGGCAAATCGTAGCTGCCGCGCTAATCCAGTCGGTCCCGCCTAGGGGCACTTCCAATGTGAGTTGCTGACCCCGGTAGCCCGATTGCTCGAGGAACTTTTTGGCTAGGGATTTCGAATAATAAAAACCGTACTTTTTTACCGTGCTGCCGCTTATGTAACTGCTCAGGTAGGGGAGCAACCCGGTCGGGTTGGCGGCCTTCACCGTGCCGGCATAGGCGGACGAGATGACCTTCGACGTGTCAATCGCATAAGCGACTGCCTTCCGGAAATCCGTAGCGCTCATGGGGGCCTTGGCAGTGTTCATTTCGAGCCAAGCTGTCCCCGCCGGGAGCATGTACGGAGTTCCTGGGTAATACGTCTTGATGTCATAAGTCGCTGTCTTGCCGCCGGCGAGGTTCGTTACACCCTCTAACAGTGCGTTGCTCCAATCGGTCCGGCTTTCGAGCAATTCTGACAAGGCCGCCCCGCTCGAAGCACTGACCCTGTCACAGAGGTACTTGAACTTGAACGACAACCCGAGCTGGTCCCTACCCCACCAGTGGGGGTTGTCCTGGTAACAGGCCTCGCTCGAGCTCGTAGAACGCAGCAGCATCGGGCCGGTCGATACAGGCGATTTGTTGGCCCCGGTGAGCTGCGCCGAGGGGGCAAGTGCCGACCATGTGGCTTTGGGTAGGACCGGCGAGTGCCAAAGGAAATCCTGCCACTGTGCGTACCCAACAGGTTCCCGGAACTTGACCGTTACGGTGCTGCCTGCGGCAGTCGCACTGGTCACGCTGGCCACATCGGCGTTGTAGGGATCATCCTTGTCCCCTACGGCGAGATTGACGGTATAGGCGACATCGGCCCCGCTCAGGGAGCCCGTTACCGCCCCGCTCGGGCTCGCCGTCCAGTCCACGTTCCTGCGGACCTCGATCTTGTACGTCGTCGGGCCCTCCCAGCTCCCGCTGGTGGCTAACCAAGGCAGGAAGCGGCCGTGCACCGGGTCATATAGGAACAGCGGTTCGTAAAGCAAGCCCTGGGTGCCCGTGTAAGCGCCAATGAGGTCCAGCGGGTTGAAGTTGCTGGGCGCCGACGTAGCGGTGCCCGTGGTGTAGAGAGTCTCGTCCCTAGGCAGGCCCACGATTGCGGGACCTCGAGCGTGTGCGGGCCCTTGGCGGGCGAGCTGGGGGCTCTGGGCGCCCGTAAGGGCCACGACTAACGCCGCAGCGCTCAAGGCCACCGCCCAACGGGGAAGCCTCAGCCCGGTTGAGCGCCCTGAAGCGGATCTCGCTCGCCCAGAACTCACACGTGGAACCTATAACCAAGCGCCGGCCCGGCACAGCCCTTTGTTGTCAGAAGTCGCGAAAGTAGGCCAGGGAGCCCGTCCTCATCCTCGGGACGGCTTGCCTCTCCGAGGGCTCGGGCTACGGTCGTGCTGGCTCGGGGGCCTCGGCTTTTCACCTAGGGATGTGGCTGGGCCGACGGCGGTGTCGCCAAAGCGGGCGCGCACGGCGTCGATTGCCTGGCTGGCCCGCTCCCAACCTGGCCCGGGGCCATTTCCAGCTTGGCGGGGGCCGGGGGCACTGGTCCCGATGACGCCGCCCGGATCCTCGGGGCCACCACGTGTTTGGGACGGGGCCGCTTCGCCGGGTGAACCGGTAGGCGCCGCGCCCAGCTCCAGCTGGAGCTGCTCACCAGGCGCCGATTGAACCGGGACTAACCCCGAAGCGCTGAGACCGAGAAGACGCACCCCCTCCCTCAGTTCGAGCGAACCAAGTAGCTCCTTGGCGGCCGTCCACAAGCTAGGCCCGCTCATCTGTGGGGTGGCGAAGGTGTGGCTCCTGGTTAGGGTCGTGAAATCTCCGTAGCGGAACTTGAGCGTCAGCGTGCGAGCAACGACACCATGCCGGCGGACCCGGGCGGCGACGGAGTCGGCCAGCACGACCAGCCGCCGCTCTAGCTCAGCGCGGTCTACGAGGTCCGTCGGGTAGGTCTCCTCGTGGCCGATCGACTTGAGCTCGCGGTCTGCCACTACCGCCCGCCCGTCGCGGCCCCAGGCCAGGGAATGGACCATCTCCCCTGCCGCCTTGCCGAGCGCAGCGACCACTGTCGCCTCGGGCAGCGCCGCAAGCTGACCTACCGTTGTCACGCCGACCTTGTGCAAGCGGTCGCGGCTGGCCGGGCCGACACCCCAGAGCGCTTCGACCGGCATCGGCCAAATAAAGTCGAGAACCTCGTCCTCTGTCACCACGACAGCTCCTGGCCCGGCTGAAGGCCCGCGCCGGGAGGCGCGCGGCTTAGCCGCCTTCGACGCCAGCTTGGCGACGAGCTTGTTGGCCCCGCGCCAACCGAGCACGCGAGACCGAGGTCGGCGGACACGCGTTCACGTACCTGCGCCGCTATCTCCGCCGGAGTGCCGAACAGGCTCGCACCCGCGCTCACGTCGAGAAAAGCTTCGTCCAACCCAATGCCTTCCACCAGCGGCGTAAAGGTCTTCAACGCGGCGTGAAGAAGCTCGCTATAGCCGTGGTACAGCTCGAAGCGGGCGGGCAGGAACACCAGCTGCGGGCAGAGCCGGCGGGCCTCCCGACCGGGCATAGCCGAGCGGACCCCGAACCCGCGCGCCTCATAGCTAGCAGAAGCAACCACGCCTCGGGTGCCCGTGCCACCCACGACTAATGGCTTGCCAGCCAGGGAGGGATCCTCCTTGACCTCGACCGCAGCAAAGAAGGCATCCATGTCGACGTGCAGGACCGAGCGCGTGCTCAAGCGAGGACCACCTTGCGGAACGCTTCGGCATAACGCACCCCGGCATCCTGGCCAGCCTCCTCGGCGCGCTCGGCGCACCACGCTGCGGAGCCACTCGCCCCCTTCGGCGATCTGGGACGCGTGACATGCGAGCGCAGCGGCCTTGATGTCTATGGTCTCGGTGATGTCTACCCATGTATCTGGCTCCAACGTCCCTGACAGGTATAGCAATGGGACCTGGTGCGCCTGGCCCAGGTCGGGGAAGTAGTGAGGGTTGGCCGCGGCGGGGGACACTGCGTCGAGGACCGCCCAACCCACCATTCGGTGGTCCCTGTGGTTGACGTAGTTGGAGCCGAAGAAAACCGCCGTCGGATCGGGCGCCAACACCGCATGCGGTCGCAGCTCGCGCACCAAGGCGACGACACGGGCCCGTAGCGAAGGTCCGTCTTCCAGCTCCCCGTCAGGGTAACCAAACCAGTGGTGGGCTTTGACTCCGAGCAGCTGCCCGGCTGTCTCGACCTCCCGGTACCGCTCCTGCACCAGTTGGGCCTCATCGGTCGCCGGGTCCAAGGAACCTTTTCCCCCATCGCAGCACAGGCACACGTGAACCTCGCTGCCCGCCGCCGCCCATTGGGCGAGAGTGCCGCCGCACGAAACGTCGGGGTCGTCAGGGTGCGCGTAGATCGCCAGGGCGAGCGGTGGAACTGGACCGAGCTCCCGGCCGGTCAGGCCGTCGCCGGCGTCGACGCTCACGAGCCCAGGCTAACTCAGGCCCGTGACCGTAACTCACGCCTACGGCCAGCCCGACGCAGCCGGCCTCGTGATAGAAGGGTGGGGTGAACGCGCCCGCCACCCTTGTCCCACAGGACCTTCTCGACGAGCTGCAACGTGTCGCCTTTGAAGTCGCGACCGGGGCGGCTCAGGTACTGAGCCAGTACTCGCCAGAGCGGCTGAGGGAGGTCTCGACCAAGTCTTCGCCAACCGACCTCGTCTCGGAGGCTGACCGGGCGTCGGAGGCCTACATCGTGTCGCAGCTGCAGTCAGCCAGGCCGTCCGATTCGTTCGTCGGCGAGGAGGGGACCTCCTACAGAGGGACTTCGCGGGTGTCGTGGGTGGCCGACCCGCTGGATGGGACCACGAATTTCTTTTTCGATGTACCTGCGTTTTCGGTTTCCCTGGCCGCCCAATACGACGGCATCTCGGTCGTCGGCGTCGTCGTGGACGTGAAAAGGCAGGAGACCTGGACGGCTACGGTCGGTCGCGGCGCCTTTTGCAACGGCTCCCCCTGCCACGTAGCAAGCGGGCGCAGCGTCCTGGCCACGGCTCTGGTGGCCACCGGTTTTAGCTACAGCACCGAGCGGAGAGCGCAGCAAGCGGCCATGCTGCCTTACCTCCTGCCGGCTGTCCGCGATATCCGCAGGTTTGGGTCTGCAGCGCTCGACCTGTGCTGGGTGGCGGCCGGTCGCTTCGACGCGTTCTACGAACAAGGCCTAAACGCCTGGGACTCGGCCGCCGGCAGCCTCATATGCGAGGAGGCCGGTGGTCAGGTGACGGTGCTGCTCGGCGACACCCTATTGGCTTCAACGCGAGAATTGACCGGCCCCCTCGCTGAGCTCCTAACCAAGGCCCACGATGCTGCCGGGATCACCCGCCCCGACGCCGACGCTGGTACTGGCGGCCCGTTGCAACAGACCTGAAGTCCGGGTAATCAACCAAAAAACGGCCTGGCCACCTCTTCGTAAAATGCATGCGGCACGAGCTTGGGCTCCGAAACGGCATCGTTGAGGGCGACGAGTACGATCTTGTCCGCCTGCAGGGCAACCATCGTCCCGATCCCCCCGTTGTGGACGGCGTCGATGGCTGCCACCCCGAAGCGCGTCGCGAGCACCCGGTCAAAGGCAGTAGGGCTACCACCCCGTTGAATATGGCCAAGGACGGCAACCCTCGTCTCGAGGCCCGTACGTTGCTCGATCTGTGCGGCCAGAGCGTTGCCGATGCCGCCCAGGCGGGCGTGGCCAAACTGGTCCACCTCCGACGAGGTCGTACTAAAAGACCCTTCCTTCGGCGTTGCACCTTCGGCTACGACGACAATCGCGGCGTGCCTTCCCTGAGCAGTGAGCGACTTCACGTTGGCGCAGACCGCCTCCACCTCGAAGGGCTCCTCCGGTATCAAGATGTCGACCGCTCCCCCGGCGATGCCGGAGTACAGGGAAATCCAACCCGCATGACGGCCCATCACTTCGCAGACAATTACCCGTCCGTGGGATTGGCCCGTAGTGCGGAGCCGGTCGATGGCCTCCGTCGCGATCTGGACCGCAGTGTGGAAGCCGAAAGTGACCTCGGTAGCCGACAGGTCGTTGTCGATCGTCTTAGGGACCCCGACGGCCGAAACTCCTTCAGCAAGCAACCTGTTAGCCACTCCGAGTGTGTCGTCGCCCCCGATCGCGACAAGTGCATCAATTTGCTGGTCTTTCAGAGTTGCCAGCACCCTGTCGACGCCACCTTCCACTTTGTAGGGGTTGGTGCGGCTGGTGCCGAGGATCGTGCCTCCCTTGTCCAGGATGTCACGGCACGTTTCCCAATCGAGAGGCATCGTGGTGTTTTCGATCAACCCACGCCAGCCGTCCATGAAGCCCACGAACTCGTCGCCGTAATTCGTCCCACCCTTGCGGACGACAGCCCTGATAACAGCGTTAAGGCCGGGGCAATCGCCTCCACCTGTCAGCATGCCAATGCGCACGGAGAAACCCCCTTTTGTCGCTGTCCTTGGCTCAAAGCTAGCCGGAAAGGTAAGCGCTTGCCTAATCTGGCGACCTTGTCGCTCCCGTTTTAGGCGTCGTGACCTTGGTCAACAGCCCCGCCTCTCGCTGGAAGTCGCCTGCGTCCGTGAAATCCTTGTAGACGCTGGCAAAGCGGAGGTAGGCGACGTGGTCCCGGCCCCGCAAGGCCTCGAGGACAGCAAGACCAACCTGTTGGCTGCCCACCTCCGGGCCAACCAGACGCAAACCCTCCTCGATCTCAACGGCGATCTGCTCGAGCGCGCTTAGCGGGAGCGGTCGGTTCTTGGCGGCGGCCTTCATTCCCGCGATAATTTTCGCCCGTTCGAAGGGCTCCCGATGGCCCGACCTCTTCACCACCACAAAGGGCACTTCCTCGAGCCGCTCATATGTTGTGAAGCGCCGGCCACAAGCAAGACATTCGCGGCGACGCCTGATGGCCGTACCGTCTTCTGATGTTCGCGAATCGATGACCCGGTCTTCGGCTCCTGAACAGCGTGGGCATCGCACCAACGCCGACCCTACAACCCATGTGCCGGCACCTGCTACCAGCACACCGGCTCACCGGCTCACCGGCTCACCGGCTCACCGCGGCGAGCTGACTAACTAGGGGACCACCAAGCGCTCGCCTGGTTGGAGCACACCACCGTCGATCTCGGATTCCAAATTGGCGACAAGCGGTCGGGGGTCGCCGCCCCGGCTGTACGAGACAGCGATCGACCAGATCGTGTCCCCCGGCCTAGCGACATAGATCTGCCCGCACGACCCGCCACCTTGGCCCCCACCCGGCACCCCGCCCGACAAGCACCTCTGGCCCTGCGGCGCCGGGGCGCCTGCCGCTGAAACGAGCTTGCCGGTCGCCAACCAAGCCATCGCTCCCAGCGCAGCGACCACCACGACCACCAAAGCACGGCGCCAAAAGAAAGTCCGGGGCCTGCGCCCCGCCGCTGAGCCCGCTACGGCGCCCGGGCAGGGGTTTTCCCGCGTAACAAGTCGCAGGGCTCCCGGTTGCGCCGACGGGCCGCGGCTCGTGCCGGCTGGTCGGCTCATCGGCTCTCGCTGCTGCTCTGCCTCGTCTTCTTCACACCATCTCAGCGCTACCATCACGTGCCTCCCGCTCCGGGCGTCACAAACGTACGTTCGTAACGTTACCAGGTCTACACGAACAAGTGTTCTGCGTCAAGATCATAGCGACCGCCTGTGACCAATAGAACATATGTTTGACTCGCGCTGCTAGCGGGGCTATGATGCCGAGCAAGACAAAGGCACGCCGGGGCACCGACGTGACGCCGCTAGGACCGCAACCCCCTAAGGGAGGCAAGCAACATGAGCGAAACTCTGTTGACCGGAAAGCGCAGAGAGATCCTCGATTTCATCGCCCAAGAGGTTCGCGAGCGCGGCTACCCGCCGTCTGTCCGCGAGATCGGTTCGGCGGTCGGCCTTGCCTCGACATCAACTGTGCAGGCCCATCTCAACACCCTTCAGAAGCAGGGGTACCTACGCCGGGACCCAACTAAGCCACGCGCCCTCGAAGTGCGTTATGACGCCACATCAGGTGCAGCGATCGAGAGCGGCCGGGCGCGCTTGGTGCCCCTCGTGGGAGACATCGCCGCCGGCACCAACGTCCTCGCCTCCGAGAGCGTCGAGGAACTGCTGCCGCTTCCCGAAGATTTCACCGGCGGGGGCAACCTTTTCATGCTGAGAGTGCGCGGTGACTCAATGATAGAAGCAGGCATTCTGAACGGTGATTATGTGGTGGTCCGCCAACAGCCCGACGCCAATACCGGGGAGATAGTGGCGGCCGGCATACCCGGCGGGGAAGCGACGATCAAGACGTTCTCCCGCCGTGGGGACGAAATCGTGCTGCTCCCGGCGAACCCCGCCATGGGGCCGATGGTGTTCCCGGCGTCAGAGGTGACCATATTCGGCAAGGTGGTCACCGTTTTGCGCCGGCTCTAGGACAAGCTGGCTGTCATTCGCCGAGCAAGCGACCTAGCACCCCGCGTGCCTCGTCGAGCGATTCTCTAGTAATCATTTCGCCCGGCGTGTGCGCAAGCTCTGGGTCGCCGGGGCCGAAGTTGGCCGCCGGGACGCCCCGCTCGGCGAAAAACGCCACATCTGTCCAGCCCAATTTGCCGGTGACGGGCCCGCTCGCAGCGCTTACGAGGCGAGCGAGGAATGGATGGCTAAGCGAAGGGGGGGCCGATGGAGCGGTGTCGGCGACGGTGAAACTGTCCCCGGCCTCCAGTGAAGGGCCAACGATCTGCCTTAGCGCCTCGCCGGCCGACTGGGCGTCCCGGTCGGGGGCAAATCGGTAGTTCAGCTGGAGGACAACGCGATCCGGCAAAACGTTGGACGCCACACCCCCGTGCACGCCGACGGCTTGCAGCGACTCGGTGTAGGTGCAACCGTCGATTTCGACCTCCCGACCGGGCCAGCCCGCCACGCTTGCGAGCAGAGGAGGGAGACGATGGATGGCGTTGCGCCCTGTCCATGGCCTTGCGACGTGCGCTCGCTGGCCGACCATGGCCACATCGGCCTTCAGGACTCCCTGACAACCAGCCTCCACCCGGGAGTTGGTCGGCTCGCACACGATCGCGGCGCTGGCGTCAAGAAGACCAGGCTCCGCATTGGCCAACGCGAGGAGCCCATTGTGCTCTCGCGCGATCTCCTCGGCCACATAGAAGACGTAAGTCACATCGCAGTTGGGCCGTCGCACGCAGCGAGCCAGGTCGAGCATGACTGCCAGGCCCCCCTTCATATCGGTAGAACCGAGGCCCCACAAAGTCGTCCCGTCGATCTTCGGGAGCGCATTTCCGTTCGGGGAGACGGTATCGAGGTGGCCGGCGAGCACCAACCGGCCTTCCAGGCCAAGATCGGTGCGGGCGACTACGTTGTCGCCGACACGCACCACGTCTAGCCAGGAGTAAGAGCTCAGGAGCGCCTCGACATGGTCGGCGATCAGGCCTTCTTCGGTAGACAACGAGGGCAGCGCCACAAGCTCGGCTGTGGCTGCGAGCAGGTCGCTCACAGGCGCGGCGCCACTAAACGCTCACCCCGTGCTCGCGAAGCACGTCGTTCAGGACGGCGGTCGAGTGCCGTTGGCCTTCGTCGAGCCAGCGGACGACCAAAATGCACGGCAACCCAAAAGTGCCACCGGCATAAGTGCGCGGCCGCGTCGCCCCGATCCCGACACACCAAGGTGGGACTACGCCCCGCGAGAGCTCCTGGCCGGTCGCAGCATCGATGACTGGGATCCCGGGGTTGAGGATGCACCCCTCTCCAAGGACTGCGCCTGCGCCCACCTGAGCCCCCTGCGTGATCATGCAACGACTGCCGATCAGCGCGTTATCGCCGATCATTACGGGTGCAGCCTGGGGGGGCTCCAGCACACCTCCGATCCCGACGCCTCCGGAGAGGTGGACGCCGGCGCCGATTTGGGCACAGCTGCCCACCGTGGCCCATGTGTCAACCATTGTCCCTGGCCCGACATGGGCACCGATGTTGACGTAGCTCGGCATCATCACTGCGCCCCGGCCAATGAAACTTCCCCACCGCGCCGAGGCCCCGGGGACCACCCTGACCCCGGCCTCCTGAAAGCCGTGCTTGAGGGGCAGCCGGTCGGCGTACTCAAAGGGCCCGAGCTCGGTGACCTCGATCGCCGAAACCTTGAAGAACAACAGGATCGCCCGCTTCAACCACTCGTTGACCCTGACTTCCGTACCTTCGGGCGGAAGCTCGGCGACGCGAGCCTGTCCGGAGTCGAGCAAGCCGATCGCCTCGCGGACCAGGTCGGCCTCGGCCTTGCTATCAGGGCCAAGTTGGTCGCGGCGTTCCCAAAGAGCGTCTATCTCGTTTTGAAGGTCCACAGGTGGCGGATGCTAGCTCGGCTCAGGACTTACACGCCGAGACGGGAGGCGACGAGCTCGATGCGTTCCATCGGGGCAACGGCCGCAATCCTGATGTGCCCTGAACCGGCAGGACCATAGAACTCGCCCGGTGAGACAACAAGGCCTGCTTCGGCCGCCAACCGGGCTGCCAACGCCCACGCGTCCCCACCGGGGGCCGGTGCCCAGAGGTAGATGCCACCCTCGGGCATCGCTGCCTGCACCCCCACCGCTGCGAGGACTTCGCGCAGGCGGGCCAAACGTTCGTAGTAACGCTGCCGCTGGGCATCGGCGTGATCCTGATCCGCTAGGGCGGCGATCCCGGCAAGTTGGGCCGGCCCGGGCACCATAAAACCAGCATGTTGGCGGACATCGCGCACGAACCCAACCACCTCGGCGTCACCGGTGTACCAACCAAATCGCAGCCCGGCCAGGTTGCTCCGCTTGGAAAGGGAATGGACGGCCAATGCCCCGTCGGGCTCGTCGGCTCCCACGCCGCCCCCGATGATTGTCCGCGGAGGGCCGTTCCATGTGAGCTCCGCGTAGCATTCATCACTGGCGACCAACACGCCATGTTGGCGGCCCCAGGCTGCGGCGGCCGCGAGATCGTCCAGCTGCCCTGCCGGGTTGCCGGGACTGTTCACCCACAACAGCAGAGAGCGATCGACGTCTTCCTCGCTGACGGCGTCAGGGGTCAGCCTCAGCCGGAAGTGCTCGTCGACAGGGACTGGTACAGCCCTGAGGCCTGCCAAAAGAGCACCCATCTCGTAAGTCGGGTAGGCGAGCTCGGGGTAGAGCACGGTGTCCCTCGACGGGTCGCGTAGGTGCAGCCAACTTGGAAGACCAGCCACCAGTTCTTTGGTCCCAATGCAAAGCGCCACTAGGGACGGGTCGACGCTGACCCCTAGACGGCGTCCCATCCACTCGACGACAGCCTCGCGAGCGGCCGGAGAGCCGGCCGAGGACGGGTACCCGCGAGTTGCGCGGGTCTCGTCGGCGGAGCTCAGCGCAGCAAGAACCGCCGGGCTCGGAGGGTCGCAGGGGTCCCCGACCGAGAGGTCGACCGCGCCGCCGGGCAACGCCGCCGCCTTCTCGCGCAGCGGGCCCAACCGTCCATACGGGTACGGCGGGGGCTGGAAACCCCGTCCTTTCCCTGAGCGATGCGATGGGGCCTTGGCGCCAGAGCCGTCGACCGGCAGACCCCTCGCGGCGGCGCTCACTCGGCCCCCGATTCCAACTGTCCGGCCTCCCGCTCCCACTGCGCGAATTGCGACCGCACGGCGTTCGGCAATCTTGCCTGGACGATCATCGATTCGCCGTCCTCGCGGCTGCTCAGCACCTCGCCCTCCCGGTGCAGGGCAGCCAGGAGGTCGCCGCGGCTATAGGGGATGCTCAGTTCCACGACTCGGCTCGCCAGGCGGAGCTGGTGAGCTACCGCTCCGAGGAGCTCGGGGATACCCTGCCCTGTCGCCGCCGAGATCACCACCGCCGCCGGGTACCGGCGAAGCAGATCCTCAGCCGCCGCAGGGGCAAGGTCCGACTTGTTGAACACGAGCAGCTCTGGGATGTCCGCGGCGCCGATCTCGCCCAGCACCGCCCGAACCGCCTCTATTTGGCCTTCGGGCTCGGGTGCCGAGCTGTCCACCACGTGGACAAGCAGGTCTGCCTCGTTGACAACCTCGAGCGTGCTGCGGAAGGCCTCGACAAGCTGATGGGGCAGCTTGCGCACGAAGCCCACCGTGTCGGAGACCAGTACCGGCTCACCGCCCGGCAGTGCGAAGCGGCGGGTCCTCGGGTCGAGGGTGGCGAAAAGTCGGTCGTCGGCGACCACGTCGGCTCCGGTCAGGGCGTTGAGCAGGGTCGACTTGCCTGCGTTGGTGTAGCCGACGATCGACACCGAGGATAGACGGCTACCGCGCCTGCCGCGACGCTGCAACTTACGACGCCGCTCGAGCTGGGCGAGCTCCGACTCGAGCTTGTGCACTCGGCGAACTAGGCGGCGCCGGTCGACCTCGAGCTGGGTTTCGCCAGGCCCTCGGGTACCGATGCGACCCGCTTGCTGAGAAAGCGAGTGCCCGCGTCCCCGCAAGCGCGGGAGGCGGTAGCGGAGCTGCGCGAGCTCGACCTGCGCCTTGCCTTCGTCGCTGCGGGCGTTCTGAGCGAAGATGTCCAGGATCACAGCCGTCCGGTCGATCGCAGTGCGCCCCAGGATCTTCTCCAGGTTGCGCGACTGCGCGGGTGAAAGCTCGTCATCGAATACGACGGTGTCGGCGTCTGTCGATTCCGAGACCACCCGAAGGTCTTGGGCCTTCCCTCGACCGATGTAGGTGGCGGGATCGGGGCGGTCCCGCCGCTGCAGGACTCGACCGACGACGTCCGCCCCGGCCGTACCGACCAGCAACGCCAGCTCATCGAGATGGCGCTCCGTCTCCTCCTCCCCCGGGCCGGCGGCCCAGGCGTGGTCATCGCCCGGCAGCGTGACCCCGACGAGGACGATCTTTTCTCTGAAGCCGCGCTCGATCAGGCTCATTGGCGCTGGTCAACCCCAATTCGGCCGATCGCAGGCGGCAGGAGCCGGCACGTCCCGACCCGGCGGCTAGGACCGCTGAGCACCGCGGTCCCGTCGAGGCGGAGCTCCACCTCGGCTGCCCCTCCGGGCTGGTTCACGGTCACCTTGGTGCCCACCCTTCCCCAGTGGTGCAACGCCGCCGCAGCGGCGACGGAACCCGTCCCGCAGGCCCGCGTCTCGCCGACGCCTCGCTCCCACACGCGCATTGTCAGCTCGTCTCGCCCGGGCCAAGGGTTACGAACTCGACATTGACCCCGCCCTCGGCTCCCATCTCGGCGCTCAGGGCCGAGCCGAGCGAAGCCACATCGAGGGCCCGGGGGTCAGGCCCGAGGACAACAAGGTGCGGGTTGCCCACATCCACGAAAAGCTGCCCGTTGCCTACGTTGCAGTTTTCCGCAGAGCCAAGGACCTTGGGCTCACCCATCTCCGTGCTCGCCCACATCCAACCGTCCTCCAATGTGTGCACGCGGACCTCACGGCTACCGGCCGGAGTAAGGACTCCCAACTTGCCCCCCGGCCCGATCTTGACAGCTCCCGAGTCGATCGCTGCGTGGACGAGGCACCGCAGCCCGTTGCCGCTCATCTCAGCCTCGCCGCCGTCGGCATTGCGGAGCTCGAAGGTCATTCCGTCCAAAGAACCAACCGGGGGCGGCCCGCCGCGCAACAGGCCGTCAGCACCAAAGCCAAGATGCCTGTCGCACGCGAAACGCGCCAATGGCGCGTCGATCCTGAGGCGCCCCGCGAGGTCGACCAAAACGAGGAAGTCGTTGCCCAGCCCTTCGTACTTGGCAAGGGCAAGTTCGTTTCGCGTGCTCACGGTGCCCGTGGGGCCCCAGCCAACGCGTCGTCCTCAGTCTTTTCCATCAACCCCAGTCTCCCAGCAGTGCGGGCAGTATTGCCAGAGGGTTTTCCGGTGCTCCGAACCACCGCACCCTGGGGTCTCGCCGCCACCACATGCGCTGCCGTCGAGCGAACTGGCGGGTGTGGGCCACCGCTTGTAAAACAGCGTCGTCCAACGGTACGCCACCCTCGACGTGCGATAGCAGTTCCCGGTACCCGAGCGCCTGACGAGCCGTGCGTGACAAGCCAGCCGGGCGGGCCGCCAACGCGCTGGACCTCATCGGCGAAACCGGCTTGCATCATCGAGGCGAACCGGCGCTCAATCCGCCCCGCCACTACCTCGCGCGGTAACCACACACCTGCCAGCCGCCAGGTCGTCGGAGGGAACGCACCCACCCCGGGGCCGTAGCTAGAAAATGAGCGTCCGCTGCCAATTGTGACCTCGAGCGCTCGCAGCACGCGCCGGCGGTTGACCGGCCCGGTGCGCGCTGCTGCAAGAGGGTCGAGTTCAGCGAGGCGGCGGTGCAGCTCCGAGGTGTTCTCGGTCTGCTCGAGTTCGGCGACTATCTCCGGCCACCTCCCCGGTACGGCGAAGCTGTCGACGAGCGCGTGCAAGTAAAGGCCAGTGCCTCCCACAAAAAGGGCACGCTTACCTCGGGCCGCGATCTCGCCAATGACCCTGTTGGACTCGCTAACAAAACGGGCCACGTCCCAGGCCTCGGACGGGTCGGCTAGGTCGATCATGTGGTGGGGTATGCCGGCTCGCTCTTCGAGGCCCGGCTTTGCAGTGCCGATGTCCATCCCCCTGTACACCTGCATCGAGTCCGCAGCCACTATTTCGATGTCTCCCAATTGGAGCGCCACCATGACCCCGAGCGCGGATTTTCCTGAGGCGGTCGGCCCTACCAACGCAAAGGGCCCTGGTGAGGTTGTGAGGCTCAGCCGGCCGCCACTGGGATGAGGTTGCGATGCCGAGGTTGCGCCAGTACGCGCACGAACTTTCCTTTGAGGAAATGAGGGGCCCCGTACTCGACAACAACCTCTACCACCATCCCAGCGCGCAGGCCGGCGGCTTCTACATGGACCAGCTTGTTCTGGCGGGTCCGACCCGAGTACACACCCGGGCCGCCCTTTTTAGCCTGCCCTTCCAAAAGGACTTCCTCGCTGCGCCCCACACGCGCCTCATGCCGACGCAAAGCGCTGCGCTCGACAACTTGCCGTAGGCGTTCGAAGCGCTCGCCAATCACCTCCGGCGGCACAAAGTCCTCGGTGCGCACAGCAGCCTCTGTGCCAGGACGCGGGGAAAATATGAACGTATAAGCGCTGTCGTACTCCGCTTCCGCAACGACTTCCAGAGTTCGCGTGAAATCATGTTCCGTTTCACCCGGGAACCCAACGATTATGTCAGTTGTAACAGCGAGGTCCGCAACCGCTGCCCGCGCAGCTTGCAGTTTTTCGAGATAACGCTTCGCCGTATAGCCCCTGCGCATCAGGGCGAGGACCCGGTCGCTACCTGACTGCAGCGGCAGGTGCAAGTGCGAGCACACTGCCGTTTCGGTTGCCATCGCCTCGATCGTTTCGGGCCGCAGGTCCTTGGGGTGCGGGCTCGTGAAACGGACCCTCTTTATGCCCTCCACCCTTGCGACAGCGCGCAGCAAGTCAGCAAAAAGGGGCCGCGCCCGCGGCTCAGTGGCCGCGGCCCACTCGTCACCTGTGATATACGCATGCGCCCGCCAATCCTGCGACCCGCGCGCCTGGAGTGCAAGATCTCGGCCATAGGAGTTGACGTTTTGGCCCAGCAGGGTGACCTCAACGGTACCCCGCGCAGCGAGCTCGCGCACCTCGGCCACGATTTCGGCAAAAGGCCGGCTAATTTCTGGGCCCCTTACCGCCGGGACGATGCAAAAGGCGCAATGGTTGTCGCAACCGACCTGGATCGTCACCCATGCGGCGAACGGCAGCTCGCGACGAACGGGGAGAGCAGAAGCGAACTCCTCTGCGCTTGCAGGAGCGGACTCGAGGATCTCGACCTGAGGGCCGTTCCTGCGAGCACGCTCGAGGAGGTCCCCCGCATGCCCAACGTTGTGAGTCCCGAACACGGCATCCACCCATGGGGCTCGTTCAAGTACCTTCTCCCGGTCCTTTTGGGCGAGGCAACCGCCGACGGCGATCTGCATCCCCGGCCGCTCCTGTTTCAGCGCGCGCAGCTTGCCCAAGTTGCCGTACAGGCGGTTGTCTGCGTTCTCTCGGATGCAGCAGGTGTTGAAAACGACGACGTCAGCATCCTCGAGATCCTGCGCCGGGACCATACCTTGGGCTTCGAGGAGGCCGGCCAGGCGCTCGGAGTCGTGCTCGTTCATCTGGCAGCCGAAAGTGCGCACAAGGTAACTGCGCGGCGTTTCAGCCACGCTCTGTGCGGGCGGGCGCTCGGGATCTGAGGTCACCGTCAAAGCCTAAGCGCTAACGAGGGGGCGCAGGACGCCGCTAGTACGAATTAGCTACTATGGGCGCGGTCGCCTCGGTTGAGCGGGTCCCCGCCAGCCTGCTCCCGGGGTGACCTTGAAATAGGCGAAGGAGCCAAGATGGTCTCAGCAGTGCAAGATCTGCAGGATCCGCGTCGGGTCGAGCCGAGTTACCTTCTCGGCGAACGCGACATGCTCGAAGGGTGGCTCGAGTTCCACCGCACAACCCTGCTCCTCAAATGCGAGGGGCTCGACGACGTCGCTCGAAAGAGCCGACCGGTACCCACCTCGCTCCTTTCGTTGCACGGTCTCGTGCGGCACATGGCTGAGGTGGAGCGCGCTTGGTTCCGGCGTTGCCTTCTAAGCGAACCGGACCTGCCCCACATCTACTTCACCGGACAAGAGTGGGACGACCAGGACCTCGTACCCCTCGACGACGCCAATTGGGACGCCGACCTTGCCATCTGGCGAGCCGAGTGCGAGGCGAGCCGTCTGGCTGCCGCTAGCCAAAGCCTCGACGACGCCGGCCAACGTCGCGGTGAGCCGGTTTCCCTCCGTTGGATATACACCCATATGATCGAGGAATATGCCCGTCACAACGGCCACGCAGACCTCATCCGCGAAATGCTCGATGGCGCCGTCGGCTGGTGACGGACATCTGAATTAACCGCTTTTCCCTTGAGGTTTGGTTGCGGCAACTTCAACTAGCTCGACCTCTAGGTGGAAATATGGTGGTCCACATAGTCGATTGCCGTCTACTGGGCATCGACTGGGCATCGACCGGGGTTGACTGGGCATCGACCGGGGGTCGACTGCGCATCGACCGCGTATCGACCGGGACCGACCGAACACGGCATGAACGGCGACCGTCTTCGCGATGAACCATTTGCACTTTCGACGGTGCTCGTTACCTCAACCCGCAAATGATGGTCGATGACCCTTCGGCCGCCCGAACCTAAAGTGGGCTAGTCATGCGTTGTTTCGTCGCTGTGTGGCCGACCCCTGACGTCGTCACCGCCCTTGAGGGTCTTGCTCGACCCACGATGTCCGCTTTGCGGTGGTCGTCCAGGGAACAGTGGCACGTTACCCTCAGGTTTTTCGGGGACATCGATGCCCAATCGATCACAAATGCCTCAGCAGCACTAGCGCGCGCCGCGCATGGCGCCCGCCAGGCACCGCTTGCGGAAGGCGGTCCGCAGACGCACTTTCTTGGTCCTGGCCTTGTCGTCTGGCCGGTCGAGGGTCTGGCCCATGTGGCCATGGCGCTCGAGCACCTGACCGCGACGATAGGAAAGCCCCCGGCGTCGCGGAGCTTTTACGGGCACCTGACACTGGCTCGGGGGCGGCAGGGCGTGGACCTTCGCCGCGCGCCACACCTCCTGGCCCCTCTGGCGGTGTCCTGGACCGCTACCTCCTTGACCCTTGTCGAGAGCCAGCTTCATCCCGACGGGGCCCGTTACGGGGTGCTGGAGGAGTTCCCCTTCCCGGTCTGCCAACGTCCTGCCCTTCCTAGGGCCCGCTCCGGGCACCAGCCGAGCGGGCACCAGCCGAGCGGGCACCAGCCGAGCGGGCACCAGCCGAGCAGGCACCAGCCGAGCGGGCACCAGCCGAGCGGGCAGAGCAGCGCCACGGCCCAGGTAGCGGCCGCGCAACCCCCGGACTCACCACAACTCGACGGGCTGCGGGCCGGCAGGTGCCGGCGTTCTCGGCGTGGTCCGTGCCTTCTCGGCGTGGTCCGTGCGTTCTGGGCGTGGGCGGGCGTTCTGGGCGTGGTCCGTGCGTTCCGGGCGTGCGGGGATGAAGCCGCCGGCTTGTGGCACGCCGGGGTAGGACTACACAGCCGAGATAGCTCGTGGACGCCGAGAGTAACGCCGAGCCTGCTCCCCGCCCGCGGCTCTCGCCACCCGCGCGCCCGACCCGCCCGCGCCACCCGCCCGCCCGACCCGCCCGCCCGACCCGCCCGCGCCACCCGCCCGCGGCCCTCGCCCGCGCCACCGCCCGCGGCCCTCGCCCGCGGCGGCCCTCGCCCGCGGCCCGCGCCACCGCCCGCGGCCCTCGCCCGCGGCGGCCCTCGCCCGCGCCAGCAGCGGCCCTCGCCCGCGCCACCCGCAAGCGGCACCCGTAGGTGGGCTCATAACGGATGCCCAACAGCTGGCCACCGGTCCACCACCGAACATACGTTTGGTAGTAACATTCGGGAAGTTACACGCGTGGTGTTAGACAGAGGAAGTACCAAGCCCCATATAGGGCCTGGTCAAGCGTAGAGGGTTTTGGCACCTGCTCAACCGGTTCGGCCATTCGGTCACACCCGGCGCGTAGGTTGCTCGCCGACATGCAGTACACGTACAGACAAACCGAGAGGACGGTCCTGGTGGAGCGAGACAAGGCATTGGAAATGGCCATGGGCCAGATCGAGAAACAGTTCGGCAAGGGCGCCATTATGCGCATGGGCGAGAACACCCACATGCAGATCGAGTCGATCTCGACAGGGGCTCTTTCGCTTGACTTGGCCCTCGGCATAGGCGGCTTGCCCCGTGGCCGCATCGTGGAGTTGTTCGGACCAGAGTCGTCAGGTAAAAGCACCCTGGCCATGCACGTCGTCGCCGAGGCACAGCGCAACGGTGGCATCTGTGCGTACATCGACGCCGAGCACGCGATGGACCCCATCTACGCCAAGGCAATCGGGGTCAACGTAGACGACCTCCTCATCTCCCAGCCCGACACGGGCGAGCAAGCCCTGGAGATCGCCGACATGCTCATACGCTCTGGGGCGCTCGACGTTATAGTCGTCGACTCCGTCGCGGCTCTCACCCCTCGAGCTGAGATCGAAGGCGAAATGGGCGACACCCATGTCGGCCTGCAGGCACGCCTCATGTCGCAAGCGCTGCGCAAGCTGACCGCCAACCTCAACAAGTCCAACACGATCGCCGTCTTCATCAACCAGCTCAGGGAGAAGATCGGTGTCATGTTCGGCAGCCCCGAGGTGACACCTGGTGGTAGGGCGCTCAAGTTTTACGCGTCGATCCGCCTCGACATCCGCCGCATCGAGTCCATAAAAGACGGTGCCGAGGTCGTGGGTAACCGCACCCGCGTCAAGGTCGTCAAGAACAAGTGCGCCTCGCCCTTCAAGCAGTGCGAGTTTGACATCATGTACGGCAAGGGCATCAGCCGCGAAGGCACACTGCTCGACGTTGCCACCGACCTCGGCCTAGTGCGCAAGTCTGGCGCCTGGTACACCTACGAAGGCGAGCAGATAGGCCAGGGGCGTGAAAACGCCAAGGCGTTCCTCGCAGAGAACCTCGAGCTCGTGATCGAGATCTCCGAGAAGGTGCGTCAAAAAGTGGGTACCACTAGTACTCCCGGTACCGACAGCGCTGAGGATAAGGCGGACGAGGAACCTCTCGTCCTCGAAGACTGAGCCGCTCTCGAGACCCGCTACACACAACCAAGGGTTGCAATACCCTCGCCGGCCCAGGTTGTGGCGTCTAGGTAGAGCCCGGTGCGTAGAACACCGTACGCAAAGATCCCCTGGGGGGAGCTTCCTCAGTTCCCCCCAGGCCGGCCTGAGACGTTCTGCGATTCGTCACCAAAAGACTTCGTACGAACGAGCCTGACGACGTCGGCGAAGCGGACCGCCAGTGTGCACGCTCACATATGTTATGTGCACGCTCACACGCGTGATTTCGAAGAGCAGTCTTAAACTAACGTTGCCGTTGCTGGTTCTTGCTCGGCAACGGACGACGCTAAAGACGCAGCGTTGCCAAAATTTCCGCAACGATCCTCCGGTTCAGAGTCTTGTTGTGCAATACTTGACTGGTCGTGATTACAAGTTGTTTGTTTAGTTGGTCGTCACTAATAACGATTCGGCTTGCTGGCCCCGCGGAGGTCCTATGACGACGTTTTATCCGACCGACGAGGACTTGGGCGCTGTGCTGGACCTAACGTCACCAGGTTTGGCGAGCGAGCTCACGGAGCTGGAAGGGCGGCTTCGGGTGCTCACCGGGCTCTTGGACGCCCTGTCGCGTTTGGACCACATAAACCAGGTCATCCAGCTCGCAGGCGACAGGAACTCGGCTCTCGTTGAATTGCAACAAGAGCCGTTCGGCTACTCCAACCGGGAAGCCGAGGCGATCCTGGACATGCCCATGAGTTGGCAGACCGGCGAGCACGCCGACCACCTGCGCCAAGAGCGCGACCACCTCATTGAACGCCGCGCTGGCGTGCGTCAGCACGTCGCCGAGGTGCTCGCTCTTCACTGGTTCGGCTGACCGGTCCCCTTTTGGAGCAACCTGCGACGTAGCAGGTCAAGCGACGACGTGGTGGCTCGCTCGCGCACTAAGTAGCGATTTCCACCAAGCGAAAGTTGGGCTACTTCGGTTTGCACTGCATCTGCGTGGAGGCCTAAAGCGATGCCCGAAAGACCGACGAAGACAGTCCCAACCGGCTGGCCGTCAGCTTCTGCCGGCCCGGCGACGCCGGTGAGCGCAAGCCCGATATCCGCGTGCAACAGGCTCGCAGCACCTTGCGCCATTTCAACTGCCGCCTGGGCGCTGACTACCGGCCCCGGGCCCACCCCCAGCAGTGCCCGCTTGACATCCTCACCGTACGAGACGACAGCACCGGCGAACCAGTTGCTCGCGCCCGGGACTGAAGTGAGCCGAGCTGACAGCATGCCCCCTGTCAGCGACTCGGCGACCGCCAAGCGAAGCCCGTAGGAAACGAGCAAGCGCCCGACGACCACCTCGAGGCCCTCGTCGTCCACGCCGCCGACTGCGTCACCCAAGAGGGCCTTGAGCTCCGCCTGTTCTGCGTCGAGTGAACGCAGCACAGCGGTTTCGGCGCCGTCGCCAGTGGCACGCGCCGTGATGCGCACTCTCACACCCTCGGTCGCGCTCGCAAGGAAGGCGATCGTGGTGTTGGTTCCCTCTAAGGCTGTCACACGGGGGCCGACGACCTCGGCCACTTTGGACTCGGTCATCCCCCAAACGCGCAGGAACCGGCTACGGATGATCGCGTTCTCGCCAGATCGGCGAACGAGGTCGGGTAACACGGAGCGCTCGAGCATCTCGCGCATCTCGGAAGGGACCCCAGGCACGGCGTAAATGACCTTGTCGCCCACGGGACAGACCAAACCAGGGGCGGTACCGACGTCGGCCAGGATCGGCTCTGCACCCTTGGGGAGGTCGGCCTGCTTGTAATTGATGTCGGGGATATCCCGGCCGGCAAAGCGCTCCCTCAGCCGGACCTCAAGGGCCGGGTCCCTCAGCAATGGCACACCCATCACCTCAGCGATTGCCTCGCGCGTGATGTCGTCCTGAGTTGGGCCGAGGCCACCACAACAGATGACCGCCCCCGTTCGCTCGAGGGCGGCGCGAAGGGCCAAGACAATCCGCGCATGGTTGTCGCCCACCTTGGTCTGCTGGAAGCAGGAGATCCCCACCGCCGCCAACTGCTCACCGATCCAGGAGGAATTCGTATCTACGATCTGGCCTAGCAGGAGCTCTGTCCCGATGGCCAGGACCTCGCAGTCCACAGGCGTACTCCCTAAACGCCGGTGGCCACGGCACGCCGGCCGGCACGCGAGTCAGCGAGATATTGCACCGCGCTTACCCAAGCCAATAAAACAGCCACCCACAGGGCAATATGCGCAACGGTCAAATGGGAGGACCAGCCCGGCAAGAGCACCAGGCCGACGGCAAAGAACTCGACGAGGGTCTTGGCCTTTGCCACCACACGTGCCGGGACGCTGACACCGTGGCGGGCCACTATCACGCGGTATGAGGTGATCACGACCTCGCGTCCGCCGAGAAGCGCCACGGGGGCCCAGCCGACGTCGCCGATGGCGACCATGGCGATCAGGGCTCCGAGGACCAGGAACTTGTCCGCGAGCGGGTCCAGGAAAGCCCCTGAAGCACTCGGCCCGCGCCTGCGCGCCAACCAGCCGTCGGCGTAATCGCTAAAAGCCAGCGCCGTCCAGAGTAGTAGCGCCCCCCACGAAGGTGTAGCCCATACGACGACCAAAATAAGCAGCGGCGTAGCGAAGATACGCGTCATGGTGATGCCGTTTGCGGCCGTCTTGAGCCGCCACGGAGAGGGCGCCTCAGCGGTAGCTGTACCGCTCATGCGGCCACCGGGACGGCGACGAGATCCGGCCCTTCGGCCTCTACAATCCTTGCCTCGACCCACGAACCCACCTCGAGGTCGCGCGGCACGTGGATGACACCGTCGATCTCAGGTGCCTCCCTGTGGCTACGCGCGGTGCCGGGTGCATCGACAAGGACCTGGCACGTGGTACCTACGAGCCCGGACCTGGTGCTCGCGGTGATCGCGTCCTGCAGTTCGGAGCACTCTTTGGTGCGTTCCACCACGAGAGACGAAGGTACCTGTTCAGGCAGACCCGCGGCGTAAGTGCCGTCCTCCTTGGAGAACGCAAAGAAACCGACCCAGTCCAGCTGCGCCTCCTCTAGGAAGCGCAGGAGGGCATCGTGGTCCTCCTCGGTCTCGCCCGGGTAGCCGATGATGAACGACGAGCGAAGTGCGGCGTCTGGGAAACTCCGGCGGATGCTTGATATTTTCCGCAAGAACCGTTCACCGTCGCCGAAGCGGCGCATCCTACGCAGCAGAGGCCTCGAAACGTGTTGCAGCGACAGGTCGAAGTACGGGCACCCGCTTGTGCCGACGGCCTCGATGAGCTCCTGGCTTAGTCCCGACGGGTAGAGGTACAGCAACCTCACGCGGTCCACGCGCTTGGCGACCTCACGGAAAAGTGGCACTAAACCAGCCTCGGGCGACTTCGCCGCGGCACCCCCGGTGACGTCGCGGCCCCACGAAACGAGGTCCTGGGCGACGAGGACGACCTCGGCCGCGCCGAGCGCGTCGACTTCGGCAAGGATGTCAGGAGCCGTGCGCGAACGCTGGGGGCCGCGGAACGAGGGGATCGCGCAGAAGCCACAGTGCCTGTCACAACCCTCGGCAATCTTGACGTAGGCCCAAGGTGCCCGGGCAGGTGGCCTGGGCAGGTTCAAGAGGTCGAAGCTCGGGACTGGCCCGGCCCAGTGCGGGATCATTCGCCGACGGGGCACCCGCTGACCGGGCACCCACTGACCGGGCATTCGCCAACAGGGCGCCCGCTGACCGGGCATTCGCCAACAGGGCGCCCGCTGACTGGGCACTCGCCGGGACACCAGCCGCAATGCCAGACCGGACGAGCCGGGTGCGCCCGAAATCGACCGGCACCCCGAAGCCGGCGACCCGGTCGACTTCTGGGAGCGCGGCCGCAAGCTCGTCGCCGTAGCGCTCCGCCATGCAGCCGGTGACGACGAGCTTCGCTCCCTGCTTCTTCGTCGCCGCCAGCTCGAGCACGGTACCTATCGATTCCTCCCGGGCAGCCTCTATAAAGGCGCACGTGTTCACGACCACAAGGTCCGCCTGGTCGGCCCGCCGGGCCAGCCCGTAGCCCTGGGACTCGAGCAAGCCGGCGAGCTTGTCGGAGTCGACCTGGTTCTTGGGGCACCCAAGAGTCTCCAACCAGTACCGCTGGGCCATCTGCCAAGCGTACAGGCACGAGCTGCGGGTCTCAGGCGCTCAGCCGATCTCCTCAACTTTGACGCCAAATAGATCCGCTTCGAGAAGCAGCACGTTGCCAGGGACGCCGTGCTCACCCATCAAAGCCTTAGCTTCTCCCGCTACTGCTTCAGCTTCGCCGGCGGCACAGAATCCCGAGCAGGCTCGGGCCTGCACCAGACCAGCATGAAGTAAGGGCCCCCGCTTGTCGCAAACCGTCCAACAAGGCCGGCGCCTCGGGGAACAGCGCCGAGCGCGGTCCCTGGTGGAGCCTGTCGTCACCCGAGGTCGCCAGGAGCTGGTTGTGATCGGCGAGGCCGGCGATGAGCAGGCTCAGCCTGCTCAGGTTGAACGCCGCGTCCTCGTGGGGCACCGTGGGCGGCAGGACATCCCGGGCCGACGACGTAGGAAGTTCCCGGTCGGGCACGACGACGACGAAGCGCAGCTCCGGGTCGAGGCGGAGAAGCCGGGCTACCGGGAGCCCGTCGACAACCGCCGCAGCAACCAGGCCGCCGAGGGCCGACGCTGCCGCGTTTTCGGGGTGGCCGTCAACAACAAAACCAGCCTCGAACGGGTCGATAGCGCCTGCTGCCGCTGCCGCTGCTACTGCTATGGCTGCCGAAGACCCGAGCCCGCGGGCAACCGGGATCTCGGAGCGCACCCGCACTTCAAGCCGGTCGTGGCCCGCGGTCCGGCTCGCCACCTGTGCCGCCAGGTGCGCCTGGCCCCCGGGGAGCTCGGCACCCTCGCCTTCAGCCACCACCAGCAGCCCGGCGGGCCGGGGCATCACCTCTACCTCGACGTACAGGGCCAGAGCGAGGGCCAGTGTGTCGAAGCCTGGCCCGAGGTTGGCCGAAGACGCGGGAGCTCTCGCGATGCGGTGCATCCCACAACTTCTAGTAGGTGGCGGACGGCCTCTTCAAAAGCGGGCTGCCCATCGTCAGGCTCAGGGCCCCTCGAGCTCGTCCACCGTCATGAGCACCGCCCGGGCTTTGGAGCCCTCGGACTGGCCGACGACGCCTCGTTGCTCGAGAAGGTCCATGAGCCGACCCGCGAGCGAACCCTACCCGCAGCTTGCGCTGGAGCATCGAGGTGCTCCCGAGCTGGCTGCGTACGACCAGCTGCATCGCAGCGGTCAGGAGCTCGTCGTCGTCAGAATCCTCGCCTGCGGCTCCGGGGGCTCCTTCGGGGCCGTCGACGCCATCGACGTAAGAGGGGCCAGCCTGGCGTCTCCAATGGCCAACGATCTTGCGGATGTCTTCCTCGTCTGCCCAGGGGCCTTGGATGCGTCTCGCCTGTGAGGACGATGCGGTGAGCAACAACATGTCGCCCTTGCCGATCAGGCGCTCTGCTCCCGGTTGGTCGAGGACGACACGGCTGTCGGCCAGGGAAGACACGGCAAAAGCCAAGCGAGACGGGACGTTGGCTTTTATGAGGCCCGTTATCACGTCGACGGACGGCCTCTGGGTCGCCAGGACCAGGTGTATTCCGACGGCGCGGGCCATCTGTGCGATGCGGCATATGGATTCTTCGACGTCGCGAGCAGCCACCATCATGAGGTCGTTGAGCTCGTCGACGACTACCACTATGAACGGAAGGCGCGTGTAGCGCGCAACGGGGCGCTCCGCCTCCATGACCTCGGCCCGGCGGCAGTTCCCTCATCGGAAGGTTCGCTCGCTGCGCCCACCAGCTCCGGCGGGCCGCCCTCCAGCCCGTCCGACAGCTCGCCCCTGTCGAAGGCGGCGTTATAGCCGGTGATGTCGCGCATGCCGACCTCGGCCAACAAGTCGTAGCGGTGCTCCATTTCTTGCACGGCCCAGTGCAAGGCGTTGGCTGCCTTCTTGGGGTTGGTCACCGGAGCGGTGAGCAAGTGCGGCAGGCCCGTGTAATGGCCGAGCTCTACGCGCTTCGGGTCGATCAGGATCAGGCGCACCTGTTCAGGAGTGGCGCGCATCAGTATCGAGGTGAGCATCGAGTTGATGCAAGACGACTTGCCCGACCCGGTGGCGCCGGCGATCAGCAGGTGGGGCATTTCGCCGAGGTTGATGAGCACCGGGCGACCCGCGATGTCCCGGCCGGCGGCGACCTCGAGAGGGTGCCGGGCCGCCGTGGCTTCGGGCGAACCGAGGATGTCGCCGAGGGTCACGGTCTGGCGCTGGCGGTTGGGGACCTCGACCCCGATGGCCGATTTGCCTGGGATGGGCGCGAGGATCCTCACATCAGCGGCCGCGAGCGTGTAAGCGATGTCACGCTGCAGAGCCGTGACCTTCTGCACCTTGACTCCCGGGCCTAGCTCGAGCTCGTAGCGGGTCACGCTCGGGCCCACCGTCGCCGCCACCAACCGGGTCTCGACACCGTGGGCGGCCAGAGCGCTCTCGAGGGTCTGGCCCAACACCTCGATCTGGCGGCGGTCGACCTCTGTGTGCTTGCTCCGCCTGAGCAGCGCCATCGGTGGCAAGCGCCACGCCGGCGCCATCTCGCGAGGTAGGCCGAGGTCGAGCTGCTGCGCCCTGCCCGCAGCCGCGGGCGCTCGGTTCGCCAGGCCCGTGATTGCGATGGGCGCGGGGACTGGTTGCGCTGGTGGCACGACAACGGCCCCGCTTCTGGCGAGGGCTCCCTCGACGGCACCGCCACGGGCGCCCCCGCCCTCGTCCAGTCCTTCGCCGCCGAGGCCCACTTCGCCGCCGAAGCCCTCTTCGCCGGCGTCGTCGTCATCTATATCGTCGGGGGGTGCCCACTCGGGTTGGTGGGAGGTGACCGGGAGAGCGGCCCGGGCATCGGCCGGTTCGACAAGGTCGATCACGTCGCGGCTCGGCTGGCTTACCCGGCGCAGGAGCCCGGGGCCTCTGACGCTCGGGTGGTGAGTTGCCGAAGCCAAGCGTTGGCTTCCGCGGGCGAGATCCTTGCAGAGGTACCAAGACCAGCGGGCCGCACGACAGGCCGCCGTGCACAGCGACCGCAGCCTCGCTGCGACCGCCCTCACCGGTGTGGCAGTGACGATCAGGCAAGCGACGAAGGCCGCGGCCCCGAAGACGAGCCCGGCACCCCAGCTTGCCAGGCCGGCTTGGAGCGGCACCCCTTCAGCCGCACCAACAAGGCCGCCCGCCCTGCCCATTGCGCTCAAAGGCTGGTGGAGGGTGTCCTTTCCGGTGAGGACCGCGAGCATGCCTGCTGAAGCCAACAGCGCCAGTGCCAGCCCGACAGCGACTCGGCCAGGCTCGGAACGGGCGTGCCGCAAGATGAGGTAACCGCCGAGCAACGCAAAGCCGGGCGGGAGGCCGTAGCGAGCCAACCCGAACAAGTCGGCGGTGCCTGTCCGCAGCGCGTGGCCCGCCGGGCCGATGACCCCCGCGTAAATACCGAGCCCCGCAAGGACGGCAAGGAGCAAAAAGGCAAGACCCCAAAGGTCGTCCGATTGGTCCTCGACCATCGAGGACAGAGTTTGCCGCCACCGTGGCACGGTTCGCCTTGGCGCCGCCTGGCTAGCACGAGTGGGCCTGGCAGGGTTCCCGGAGCGGGCGCGCGCCGGGGCCACGCGAGATCCAGCCGGCCCGCGCCCCGGCGGTCCGCCACGTGTCGTCTTCGTTGCCACAGCAACCTCAAAACTAACACCAGCCCCACCAACAACAGTGGCTCCGCTTAAACCTCCATCACAACGGGCACGATCATCGGCCGCCGCTTGGTCCTCTCTTGGACGAAACGGCCGAGCGCCGAGCGCGCCCTGCGCTTCAGGGTGTCGAAATCTGTGCTGGTCGGTTCGTCGAGCTCAGACGCTTCGATCGCTGCCAGCACCACTTCACGGGCTTCGTCGAGCAGCTTCTCTGCCTCAGGTGCGTGCACCCACCCGCGGGTAATTATCTCGGGGCCGGTGAGTACGGTACCTGTGCGCGAGTCCACGGTCACGATGACGACGATGACACCCTCTTCGGCGAGGAGCTTGCGGTCGCGGAGCACTCCCCGCCCGACGTCGCCGACTATCCCGTCCACGTACAGATAGCCGGCCGGCACCTCGCCGGCGAACTCGATCGTGTCCGCAGTGAGCTCGACGACGTCGCCGTCTTCGGCTAACAACACCGATCCTGGTGGCACCCCCAGGTCTGTGGCCAGACGGGCGTGGTGCATCAGGTGGCGGTACTCGCCATGCACCGGGATAAAAGCTCGAGGCTTTGCAATCGAGATCAGCAACTTGAGCTCGTCGCGCATCGCGTGTCCCGAGGCGTGCACGGATGCAAGCGCCGAGTGGACTACCTCGGCACCCGAGCGGCAGAGGCCGTCTATAACCTTGCCGACGTTGGTCTCATTTCCTGGTATGGCGTGCGAGGACAGCACAACTAGGTCGCCTTCGCGCGCCTTTACCCATTTGTTCTCGCCGGCAGCCATGAGCGAAAGCGCCGACATCGGCTCGCCCTGCGAACCGGTGCAAATAATGCAGATCTTGTTCGGGGGCAGGGCTGAAGTCTTTTCGATATCTATAAGCCGGTCCTCGGGTATATGCAGCAGCCCGAGGTCACGGGCGAACGCCACGTTCCTCGCCATGGAGCGACCGAGTGTGGCAACAAAACGCCCCGAGGCGATCGCCGCGTCGGCCACCTGCTGGACTCGGTGGATGTGGCTGGCGAAACAGGCGACCACGATGCGCTTTTCCGGGTGCGTCTCGAACAAGCTGGCGAGTACCCGGCCGACCGCCTTCTCGGAGGGTGTGTAGCCCTCTTCCTCGGCGTTCGTAGAGTCCGAAAGGAGCAAGCGGATGCCGTCGCCCGCGGCCAGCGCGCCGATGCGGCCAAGGTCTGTCCTGCGCCCGTCCACAGGCGTCAGGTCCAGCTTGAAGTCGCCCGTGTGGAGTATCACGCCCACCGGAGTGTGGAAAGCAAGCGCGAAGCCGTGCGGGACCGAGTGCGCCACCGGGACGAACTCGACGTCGAAAGGGCCAATTTTCCTTGTCTCACCATCGGTTACCGAGATCAGCTCGGTCCGGTCCAGCAGGCCGGCTTCCTCGATCCTGTTCCGGGCCAAGCCAAGGGTCAGCTCCGAGCCATATATCGGCATGCTCAGCTCGCGGAGCAGATAAGCCAGAGCCCCGCAGTGGTCTTCGTGGCCATGGGTGAGCACGCAGCCCTCGAGACGGTCCTTGTTCTCGATGATGTAGGTGAAATCAGGCAGGACCAGGTCGACGCCGAGCATTTCTGGTTCGGGGAACATGATGCCGCAGTCCACGAGGATGGCCCTACCGTCCATTTCGAACCAGGCGCAGTTGCGACCTATCTCGCCCAGGCCTCCGAGGAAGACGATCCGGACCGGGGATGTGGGTGCTGGCATGGGCTAAACAGCCTGCCGGAAAGCCTGGGAGTGCAAATTGCCCCAGACCTCCCTGGCGCGCTCGGCAAGGCCCGCGGGGCAGGCCCATCGGCAGACGGCATTCGCCTGCAGGCAAGCCGAGCGCCCTCAGCATCGCCTTGGTCGGCACGGGATTTGGGGCATCGTCGCTTCCCTCGAAGTCCCAGGACTCGATAAGCCGGGCGTTCAGCGCCATGGCAGCTTCTGTATCGCCCTTAGAGTACGCGGCGATCATCTCGCTGATCTGCGGCCCGGCCCAATGCGAGGCCACACTTATGATGCCGACCGCTCCGACCGCTAGTAACGGGAGGGTGAGAGCGTCCTCTCCGCTGTAGACCTCGAAGCTCGGCGGTGCCGTTTCTATCAGGGCCGCCGTCGCGGCGGTCGAACCGGAAGCATCCTTGAGGCCGGCGAGCACCCCATCGCCCGCGAGCCTCGCGAGAGTAGGAGCCCGCAGCTCGCGCCCGGTCCGCTTCGGTATGTCGTAGGCGATAACGGGCAAGTCGGTCGCCGCGGCGATGGCGCGGAAATGTGCCTCGATGCCTGCCTGCGAAGGCCTGTTGTAGTACGGCGTTACGACCAGTGCCCCGTCGGCACCAATGTCAGCCGCCATTTTGGTCAGTTCGACCGAGTGCGCAGTGCTCGCGGTGCCTGTATTGGCTATCAGCGGTACACCTACGACCTCGCGCACCGCTTTCCAGAGGGTGCGCTTCTCCTGGTCAGACAGCGCCGGCGCCTCACCCGTGGTCCCGGCTAGGACAAGGCCGTCGTTGCCGTTGTCGACGAGCCAGCGGGCAAGCTTCACCGCACCGGGGATGTCGAGACGGTCATCGTCGTCGAAGGGCGTCACCATGGCGCAGATGACAGCACCAAATCGCCCGGGTACCGGCATCAGCCTGTCTTCTCCCACCGAGCCGTTAGAGGGTGCATGTACGGCAAGCCTAGGCGACCAAGGCGCCGGGAGATGTCAGAAGCCGAGCAAGGCGTCGAGCCCGACGGTCAAACCCCGCCGCTGCGGGACCTGTTTTATTGCGAGGAGCACGCCTGGCATGAAAGAGCTTCGGTCCATGGAGTCGTGGCGTAGCGTCAGCGTTTGGCCCGTGGTGCCGAAAAGGACTTCCTGATGGGCGACAAGGCCTCGCAAGCGAACCGAATGAACCCGGACTCCCGGCGCCGCTTCTGTTCCTCGGGCCGCTTCTGTTCCCGGCGCCGCTTCTGTTCCTCGGGCCGCTTCTGCGCCGTGGTCCATTTCCGCGGCTTGGTCTTTCAGGACGGCCTGGTCTTTCAGGACGGCGGATATGCGCTGCGCGGTCAACATCGCTGTGCCGGAGGGCGCGTCGACCTTGCCGTCGTGGTGCAGTTCGACGATCTCGACCGATTCGAAAAAGGGCGCTGCCAGCTCGGCGAAACGCATCATGAGCACGGCACCGATCGCGAAATTGGGAGCGATCACGCAGTTGGCAACGCCGCCTTCGAAACGGGCTTTCATCTCGGCAAGAACGGCGGGAGAGAACCCGGTAGTGCCGACCACGGAATGGACACCGTTGTCGGCGCACCACAAGGCGTTGGCCTGAGCGGCCGCCGCGACCGTGAAATCCACCGCAACCTCTGCTCCCGCCTCGGCCATCGCCTCCGGTCCGCTTGCGGCGACGAGGCCGGAAGGCTCTAACTTCTCGCCGGCGTGGGCCGGGTCGACCACGGCGACGAGCTCGAGGCCGGGCTCGGCGGCGACGGCTTCGCACACCGTTGCCCCCATCCGGCCCGCGGCCCCGAAGACCCCGACACGGAGCACTTGGCTCAGTGCCGGTTGGCCCGGCCGTCCCAGTCAGGGAAGGCGTCGTCGTCGAAAGGCCCGAGCACCACAAGGCTCCGTGGCCCGTCGAGCACGGTCTTGGCGACTCGGGCAAGGTCATCAAGGGTGACGGCCGCAACCTGGGCATCCAGCTCGGCAAGCGACGGCACCCTGCCGTGGGCAAGCTGAGACCGACCGAGGCGGCTCATCCGGGCTCCGGAATCCTCCAAGCCAAGGGCGGTGGCACCCCGGATATGGCTCTTCGCCGCCGTCAGCTCGTCGTTTGTAGGCCCGCTCGCAGCCATCTTGTCCAGCTCCTCTACAACGATCTTCAGGACCTCGGAAGCTCTGCTCGGTGCGGTCCCGGCGTACACCGCAAGGTCGCCGGCGCCCTGGTACCCGGAGCGGTACGAGTAGACGTTGTAAGCGAGCCCGCGTTCTTCTCGGACCGTCTGGAAGAGCCGGCTGGACATGCCACCACCCAGGATGTGGTCGAGCACATTGAGGATTCTGGCGGTCGGGGTGGTCCCGCTCGAACGCCGGCATCCCGATCATGATGTGGGCCTGCTCGGTGGGCCGGTTAAGGACCATGAGCCGCTGCGCCGGGGCGGAAGGAGCCACGCGCTCAGGCCGCGCCCCACCGAGGAGGACATCGCGGCCGATCTGGTCAGCCGCCTTGTCGAGGCGGCGTACCACGCCCTCCACGATGGCGCCGTGCTCGACCCTGCCGGCCGCGGTTACCACGACGTTGGCAGTGCGGTAATGCTTGCGATGGAACGCGGCGACCTGGTCGCGCGTTGTGGCGCGAACGGTTTCCTCGAGCCCCAGGACGTCGCGCCCGAGGGGATGACCCGGGTACATGGCCGCATTGAACAGGTCGTGCACTTCCTCGGCCGGTTCGTCGCTGTGCATCAGTATTTCCTCGACGATCACCTGCCGTTCGGCTTCCAGCTCGTCCTTGCGCAGCGCCGGGCCCCAGATGATCTCCGACAGGATATCCAGGCCGAGGTCGGCCGATTCGGCCAGGAGCCTCACGTAGAACGCCGTGTGCTCCTTGGTCGTGAACGCGTTCAGGTCGCCCCCCACCGCGTCGACAAGCTCGGCGATCTCACGTGCGCCGCGTTCAGCGGTCCCCTTGAAGAGCAGGTGCTCCAGGAAATGTGAGGCCCCGGCGATGGGTTCGGGCTCGTCGACCGATCCCGTGCCGACCCAGAACCCCAGGCTGACCGATAACACGTCAGGCATATGCTCGGTGACTATCGTCAGGCCCCCGTCGACGACCGTCGTCTCTACGACGTCGCGGGGGCCCCGAGCGGGTCGCGCTCGCTGCTTTGTGCTCTCCCCTGCCATGACCGGCTAGTGGCGCCGGCGGGGGTTGCGACGTGGACCGCCTTGGCCCCTCGGCTCTCCAGCCCTGTCCCTGTCGCCGCGGCCCCCGGGGGCGCCTCCGGCTTGCTCGGCAAGGCCTGCCGATGGGCCGAGGTCCCCAAAGGTCGAACGGGCTTCTTGTTCCCAGGTGTCTTCGAACGACACCGTCTCGAGGCCACCGCCGCCTTCGCTGCCCGCTCCGTTGGCTGCTTCGCCTGGTACGGAGCTCGCGGCCGCTACGGGGCCGGCAGTGCCTGAACCATCCTCGATCGAGAGCGAAACCTTGCCGATCGGGTCGATATCATCAACGTGCACGTCGAGTTCCTCGCCAAGGGAAAGCACGTCTTCAACGCGCTCGACGCGCTTGCCTTGCGCCAACTTCGAGAGCTTGGAAATGTGCACGAGCCCGTCCCGGCCGGGGAGGATATTGACGAAAGCGCCAAACTTGGTGATGTTGACCACCTTGCCGCGGTAGGTCGCGCCAACCTCGGCCTTGGGCGGGTCGAGTATCAGCTCGATCCTCTTCAACGCTTCCTTCACGGCAGCGCCGTCGCGTGCGCCGATCGTGACAGTGCCAACGACCCCGTTGTCGTCCACGCTTATGTCGGCCCCGGTTTCCTGCTGTATCGAATTGATCATCTTGCCCTTGGGCCGATGACTTCGCCGATCTTGTCCATCGGGATTTCAAGGGTGATGATCTTGGGGGCGGTGTCACTTACCTCGGAGCGCGGATGGCTTATTGCGGCGTTCATGACCTCGAGGATCGCGAGCCGTGCTTCGCGAGCTTGACGGAGCGCGTCGCCGAGCACTGCTGCCGGAAGGCCATCGATCTTGGTGTCGAGCTGAAGGGCGGTAACGAAGTCGGCCGGCCCGGCCACCTTGAAGTCCATGTCACCGAAAGCGTCTTCGGCGCCCAGGATGTCGGTGAGCGTCACGTAGCGGTCGCCCTCTTTGACAAGTCCCATCGCGATGCCCGAAACAGCAGCCTTTATCGGCACCCCTGCGTCCATCAGCGACAAGCTCGAACCGCACACCGACGCCATCGAAGTCGAGCCGTTGGACGAGAGCACCTCCGACACCAGCCGCAGCGCGTAAGGGAACTCCTCGAAAGACGGCACCACAGGCAACAGCGCCCTCTCGGCGAGCAAGCCGTGGCCTATCTCGCGCCGCTTCGGGCTACCCACACGGCCCACTTCGCCGTTGGCAGAAGGAGGCATGTTGTAATGATGCATGTAGCGCTTTTTTTCCTCGGTGCCGATGGTGTCGATCATCTGGTCCATTCGCGGCATCCCGAGTGTCGTCACGTTGAGCACCTGGGTCTCGCCCCGCTGGAACAGGCCCGAGCCGTGAGCGGTCGGGAGTATGCCCACCCTGGCACTGAGCGGCCGGAGGTCACGAGTACCCCGGCCGTCAATCCGTACGCCTTCCTCGACGATCCGCTTGCGCACCAGCTTTTTGGTGAGGGAGCGGACGGCTGAGGATATTTCTTTTTCTCTCCCTGCAAACTCTTCTGAAAGCTCTTCGATTAGCGAGGTAGCCGTCTCCGCCAGTGCGGCCTCCCGCTCGGACTTGAGCGAGATGGTGGTCACCTTGCCTATCCGCTCGGCGCCGAGGGCTTCTACGCGCTCGAAGACCTCCGGCGCGTAGTCGCGGCGGGGTACATAGGCGAGCGGCTCGCGCGAACCAGCACGGGCCCGCAGCTCGAGCTGAAGTTCAGCGGACTCCTTGATCCAGGTCTTGGCAGCCTCAAGGCCTTCGCCGATGACCTCTTCGGTCACCTTCGGGGCTCCCTGGGTGTAGTAGGACCAGGCTTTTTCGGTCCCGCCGGCTTCGACCATCATGATCGCCACGTCGCCATCGGGCAGCACCCGGCCTGCAACCACTAGCTCGAAGGTCGAGTCGTCGCCCTCCACATAGGTCGGGTGGGGGATCCATTTGCCTTCCTGGGTGTAAGCGACCCGCACCGCTCCGATCGGGCCTTCGAAGGGCAGCCCGGAGATCATAAGTGCGGCGCTCGCAGCATTTATCGCAATCACGTCGTGAGGGTTGACCTGGTCAGCACCGAGGACCGTTATGACCACCTGGGTCTCGTTGCGGTAACCATCGGCGAAAGAAGGCCGCAAGGGCCGGTCGATCAGGCGCGCAGTGAGAATGGCGGTCTCGGAGGGCCGACCTTCACGACGGAAGAAAGACCCCGGTATCTTGCCGGCTGCGTACATCCGCTCCTCGACATCGATCGTGAGCGGGAAAAAATCTATGCCTTCAGGTGCATGAGAGGCCGCATTGGCCGTGGCCAGCACGATCGTGTCGCCAATACGTGCTACGACCGCACCCTGAGATTGTTGGGCCAATAGGCCAGTTTGAAAACTTATGGACTTGCCGGTGCCAGACACCGGCGCTTCAACAGAAAAAGGCTCCCCCATAGAGGTGGTGTTCTCCTTTCGGCCCGTGGGAGCCGGCATTGCCAGCTACCACAGATAGAGGATCTTCAGTCAATGAAGACCCTTGAGGCCGCTGGGCGGAACTGAGCCAGTTGTCAGTTGACGACCTCCCGGTGCCGGCGCAGCGTGCCCGGCGGGAAGTCCTCGACTGGCAGCTGACAACAGCCTGCCCCTCGGCTCTCGCGATCAGCGGCGCAGCCCCAGCCGACCTATCAGCTCTCGATAGCGCTCGACGTCATTGTTCCTCACGTAATCGAGGAGACGACGGCGACGCCCGATGAGCACCATCAACCCGCGTCGGGAGTGATGGTCGTGCTTGTTGACCTTCAAGTGCTCGGTCAGGTGGGCAATACGCTCGCTTAACAGGGCAACTTGTACCTCGGGCGAACCCGTGTCCGTTTCATGGAGGCGGTACGCCTCGATGGTCGGTGCTTTTTCGGCCATGCTTGGTAGGTCCTTGGAATGGGGCTGGCTTAAAACAGGACAATGACGCCGTGAAACAGGGCCGCCCCCGCCCGGGACAAAAAGGCCCCGGTCGCCTGAGCAGTTACGTGGCACAACGCCGCCGCTCATGCTAGCAGCTGGATAGCGGTACCACTCCCGCCTTCGCCTCACCCGTGGAATAAGTGCTGGCTAGATGGACGCGGTCGTCAAAGTAAGCCTCGTCTGCGCTACATCGGCGGTCATCTGGTCCACCAGGGCGTCCACCGAGGCGAACTTTTCCTGGCCCCGCAGCCTGGCCACCAGTTCGACCGTACCGACTTCGTCGTACAAGTCACCCTGGAAGTCGACCAGGTGGGCCTCGACGAGCGACACGGGCCTCGAGTCGTAGAAGGTCGGCTGGCGCCCAACCGAGATCGCCGTCTGGTGCCGGGTGCCGTCGGGCCGGAGGTACCAGCCCGCGTACACGCCGTCCGCGCAGATCTGCATCGCCTTGTCGACCTCCAAGTTGGCCGTCGGGAAGCCGAGCTCCCTGCCGCGCTTTTCGCCGTGGCCAACTATCCCCCGCAGCTGGTGCCAGCGGCCAAGAAGTCGCGCGCGGCCGCCCTCACATCGCCCTGCCCGATAAGGCGGCGGATCCCCGTGGACGAGATCGGGCCGAGCTCGCCGACGTTGGTGGCCTCGCTGCCAGGCCCGCCAGGCCCGCCAGGCCCGGCGGAGCTGACCAGCCGGATCCCTGTCACATCGAAACCCCTTAGTGCCCCGATGCGCTGGAGCATGGCCACATCGCCTTCCCTGTTGCGGCCGAAGTGGAAGTCGTGGCCAACCACTAGGGCCCGCGCGTTCAAGCAGTTGACGAGGATCTCGTCTACAAAGGCTTCTGCAGGCTCGGCGGCGCGCTCGGCGTCGAAGTGTACGACCAAGACGATGTCGACCCCGGAGGCTTCCAGGAGCGCCAACTTCTGGTCGAGGTCGGTCAGCAACAGCGGCGCCGACCCCGGCCTTACCACGCTCGCCGGGTGCTGGTCGAAGGTGACAACGACCGACGCCGCACCGATCTCGGCGGCGGTGCTCCTGACCCGTTCGATGAGGCGGCGGTGGCCGAGGTGCACGCCGTCGAACGCCCCGATCGTCACAACAGAGCCTTCCGGGGGCGACGGGCACACGCCGGGGTAGTACGCGATCTTCACTCGCCGACGATACCGACGCCGGCGGCCAACGCGGGAACAGCCAGCTCGTACCGTTGCGGCGCGGGCTACGGCTGATTGGCAGTCAAACCTCCGAAGAACCCGCGTATGTCCTGAACCAGCAGGTCCGGGGCCTGCCGAGCGGCGTAATGTCCGCCGCGGGGATAGGTGTTCCAGGAAACGATGTTGGCGTGCTGGCGCTCGGCCAGCGCTCGGTCCGACGGCCAATCGTTTGGGAACTGAGCCAGTGCGAACGGGACGGGTAACCCGGGCGGGATGGTCGTCGGGCCGCTCGGGGGCTGTTGGCGGTCCTCCTCGGCGTAGATGCGCGGAGCCGACCCGGCGGTGCCCGTCACCCAGTGGGCCGTTACGTGGGTGAGCAGTGCGTCTCGGTCAAGGTCACCCATGCATTGGCTGTTCCACGCCAGCAACCCCACTGGGGAATCAGACAAGGCGTGAGCCAGAGTCTGGGGCTGCTCGGCCTGCACGTGGCCATAGGAGGCGTTCAACCGCGGGGCCCAGGCCATGGCTGCGCGGGTCGCTCAGAGGGCCGATCACGTCCAGGTACTCGGCCACCGAGCCCGGCCAACCGTGGACAAGCATGAGCGGTAGTGCGTGTGGCTCTGGCGAGCGGATATGCAAGAAATGCACATTGGCGCCGTCGAGGGTGGTGGTGAACTGCGGGTGCTCGTTGAGCCGGCTCTCCCACGCCCGCCAGTCGTACTCTTCGCGCCAGTACCTGACCAGCTCCCGAACGAACACGTTGGTGACGCCGTAGCCCTGGTCACCCCCCCGCGGCTGGGGAGCCCACCGGGCATTGTCAAGCCGGTTGTGAAGATCGGTTATGTCGTCGTCGGGGACTTCAATTCGGAACGCCACCAGCTCTTCGTCCATGACAGTCATCAATACCTCCAGCCACATCATTGTTCGACGCGGGGACGCAGCGTTAGGGCTCTTGCCTCAGTTCCGAGATCACGGTCATAGCGGCTTCGTCGAGCCGAGGTGTATGAACTCGGCTTATGAGAACCGCCACACCGAGGCGCCGCTCGAGGTCAAAACCGATAAAGCTGCCGAAGCCGGCAATACCCCCGTTGTGCCAGTAGACGCGGCCACCGTCGCTATCACGCACCAACCAGCCCAGGCCCACCTCCATTCCGGGGCCCGCTGGGTAGCGGGCCTGGTGAGCCAGGTCCAACGGCACCCGCAGCGACGTCGACTCGGGGAAAAGATTGGCTACGAGGTAACGGCGCATGCCTTCGATGGACGAGAACAGGAAACCCGCACCCTGCAACCCAGGGTTGTGCCAGTGTTCCATCGCGTTGCCCGATTCGTTATGGCCGAAGAGGCGGAGCCGGTCCGGGTCAGGATCGGTCTCCAGAGCCAACTCCGCGAGATTGAGGGGACCCAGGACTTCCCGGCGCAGCAGTTCGCCGAAGGGCAGGTCACTAGCCGCCGCCAGCGCACGTGAGAGCACTCCGTAGCCGAAGTTGGAGTATTGGAACGGGTGGGGGCCGGGGCCAAGGTTGTGGCTCAGTTTCCGCAACGACCTATCGACGTGGCGGTCTCGCACCAGGGCGTACGGGTCCCGGAGCCGCAGCAGCATTCGCGCCTTGACACCCCGAGGGATCCTGGGATAGCCCGCGGTGTGCGTAGCAAGGTCGACGAGCCTCGTGCCCGAACCCGCAGCAGCCGGCAGGTAGCGGCTCACGGGGTCCTCCAAAGCGACTTGCCCGTTGCTCGTCATTGTTGCGAGCAAGAGTGCGGTAAAGGTCTTGGTAACAGCGCCGATGTGGAAACCGGACGCCATCGAAGCACCGGAAAGCCACACACCGGTCCGTTCTCCGGCCATGGCCACTGCCGCGAGTTGCCAACGGTCCTCATTCGCCAAGGGCGAGAACGCCGCTCTCAGCACCCCGGTCAGCCAGGGGTCGCTCGGGTCGCTCACCGCTGGGAGCCTACAGAGCGCCTCGGGCAGGCGGCCCGTACCTAGAGCGCGGCCGGGAGCAGCGTCTCGCCGACCAGGTAGCGGTCGACGGCAGCCGCAGCTCCGCGGGCTTCAGCAATGGCCCAAACGATCAGGCTCGCCCCCCTGGTTGCATCGCCACAGGCGAACACGCCCGGGACAGTCGTAGACCAGGACCCGTCATGGGCGACATTTCCCCGCTCTGTCACCTCGGTGCCCAGCTTGCCGAGAAGTTGGCTGTCGGGGCCGCGAAATCCGATCGCCAACAGTACGAGGTCGGCTTCCAGTTCGAACTCGCTGCCGGGGACATCTTCGTAGTTGCGCCTCCCTAGCTCGCGCACCTGGTGCGCCCGCAAGGCCCGCACATGCCCGCCCTCGTCGCCCACGAACGCGTCGGTTTGCACCGCGAAGACCCGTTTGCCGCCCTCTTCGTGCGCGAGCGAGCCCCGCAGCACCAAGGGCCACAGTGGCCAGGGGGTGCTCTCGTGGCGCTCGTCGGGAGGTTGTTCGTGGATGTCGAACTGGTGCACCGACGCAGCGCCCTGGCGGTGAGCCGTGCCGAGGCAGTCCGCGCCGGTGTCGCCGCCGCCAATAATGATCACGGACTTGCCCGCGGCATCAATTGGGGGTCGGTCGAGGAGACCCGCCTGCACCCTGTTGGACGGGACTAGGTACTCCATGGCTAGATGGACGCCGCCCAGGTGCCGCCCTGGGATGTCGAGCTCCCTTTGCCAAAGAGCGCCGATCGCCAGCACGACGGCGTCGTGGCTGGAGCGCAGGTCCTCAACCGAAAGGTCAACCCCGACGTCGACCCCGCATTCGAACACGGTCCCCTCCGCCTCCATCTGCGCGACCCGTCGGTCCAGCAGTGCCTTGTCCATTTTGAAGTCCGGGATGCCGTAGCGGATCAGGCCGCCAGGTCTGTCGTCGCGCTCGTAGACGACGACCTCGTGGCCCGCCCGGGTCAATTGCTGGGCTGCCGCCATGCCGGCCGGACCGGACCCGACGACGGCCACCCGTTTTGTGGTCTTGGCGCTCGGGCGCACCGGCGTGACCCAGCCGTGCTCCCAGGCGTAATCGATTATTTCGTTTTCGACCTGCTTTATCGTGACCGGGTCGTCGTTAATGGAAAGAACGCAGGCGCTCTCGCAGGGAGCAGGGCACATTCGCCCGGTGAACTCAGGGAAGTTGTTGGTGGCGTGCAGACGGTCTATCGCGTCACGCCATCGGTCGCGGAAGACAAGGTCGTTCCAGTCCGGGATCAAGTTGCCGAGGGGGCACCCGTTGAGGCTGTTGCAAAACGGTATGGCGCAGTCCATACAGCGCGAGGCCTGGTTGCGGATTGTCGCAAGATCTGCTCGCTCGTACATCTCGGCCCAGTCGCGGACGCGCAGGTGCACCGGCCGGTGCTCCGCCTCGAGCCTTTTGTGCTTCAGGAAGCCGTCGGGGTCAGCCATGCGCGGCGGCCATCATTATCGCTGCTGCTTCATCGGCCTCGCCCTCCGAAAGGCGGGCCGCGTCCAGAGCGCGGCGGTAATCGGTCGGCACAACCTTTACGAACGACCCGGCATTCGCCTCAAAGTTGTCGAGCATCCGCTCGGCTACACCGGAGGCGGTCTCGGCCACGTACCTGCCCAGCACGAGGCGAAGCCATGCAACGTCGTCGTCGCTCATAATGTCCAGCTCCACCATGTCCTTGTTGAGACGCTCCGCCAGCCGCCCGTGGGGGTCGTAGACATACGCGAAACCACCAGACATGCCGGCGGCAAAATTGCGCCCGGTCGGGCCGAGCACGACGACCCGCCCACCAGTCATGTACTCACACCCGTGGTCGCCGACGCCTTCAACGACGGCAAGAGCTCCTGAGTTGCGGACGCAAAAGCGCTCCCCGACGACACCTCTTATGAAGATCTCCCCGCTAGTGGCTCCGTAACCGATCACGTTGCCGGCGATTATGTTGGCCTCCGCGACAAAACCGGCGGGCACGTCCAACGGCGGCCGCAAGATTATCCGCCCACCAGAAAGACCCTTTCCCAGGTAGTCGTTTGCGTCTCCGAAAAGGCGCAACGTGACCCCTGAAGGCACGAAAGCCCCAAAGCTCTGGCCGGCTGAGCCGGTCATTTCGAGCTGTATGGTGCCTTCCGGCAAGCCAGCACCTCCATAGCGGCGGGTGATCTCGGACCCGAGCATGGTGCCGACGGCGCGGTTGGAGTTTGCGACCGGCCACGAGCTCGACACCGCGAGGCCCTCGTCCAGGGCCGGGCGGCACACCTCGATCAGCTTGGCGTCCAATGTGCGCTCTAGATGGTGGTCTTGTTGGTGGGTGCAGCTGAGCGCCACCCCCTCCGGTGGCGGGTACAAGATGGCGGAAAGGTCGAGTGTCGCGGCCTTGCTGTGCTCGTCGGCAGCTAGCTCCTCGAGCACATCGCTCCGCCCGATCGCCTCGGCCACCGTCCTGAAGCCGAGCGTTGCCAACCATTCCCTGACTTCCTCGGCTATGTACTCGAAGAACCTCACCACGAGTTCGGGCGTCCCCCTGAAACGCTTGCGTAACTCTGGGTTTTGTGTGGCCACCCCGACCGGGCATGTATCGAGATGGCACACGCGCATCATGATGCAGCCCTCAACCACTAGCGGGGCAGTGGAAAACCCGTACTCTTCGGCCCCGAGCAGCGCGGCGATTACCACGTCCCTGCCGGTTTTCATCGACCCGTCGACCTGCACCACGATCCTGTCGCGCAAACCATTTCGCAATAAGGTCTGTTGCGTTTCGGCGAGCCCGAGCTCCCAGGGGCCGCCTGCGTGGCGAGTGGAGCTCATCGGCGACGCCCCGGTGCCCCCATCGTGGCCCGAGATGAGCACGACGTCGGCGTGAGCCTTGGCTACCCCGGCAGCGACAGTGCCCACGCCGGTTTCGGACACCAATTTGACGTTAATTCGTGCCCGCGGGTTGGCGTTTTTCAGGTCGTAAATCAGCTGCGCCAGGTCTTCGATCGAGTAGATGTCGTGATGGGGAGGCGGCGATATCAGGCCGACCCCTGGCGTCGAGTAGCGGGTCTTGGCGATCCAGGGGTAGACCTTCTTGCCGGGCAGCTGGCCGCCCTCGCCTGGCTTGGCCCCTTGCGCCATCTTTATCTGGATGTCGTCGGCGTTGACGAGGTACTCGCTGGTGACCCCGAAGCGCCCGGCGGCAACCTGGCGGATGGCGCTGCGGCGGCTGTCCCCATTGTCGTCCGGCACGTTGCGCTCGGGGTCTTCTCCACCCTCGCCGCTGTTGCTACGGGCCCCGAGGCGGTTCATTGCGATGGCGAGGGTCTCATGGGCTTCTTGCGATATAGCCCCGTAGGACATCGCACCGGTCGAGAACCGTTTGACAATCTCTGAAACCGGCTCGACTTCGTCAAGGGCCACGGGCTTGCGGCCTGTCTCGTGAGGGGCGCGGAAGCCGAGCAAGCCTCGCAGAGTGGCAAGGTGGCGCGACTGGTCGTCGACGGCACTCGTGTACTCCTTGAAGATCTTGTAGCTCTTGGACCTTGTCGCGTGCTGGAGCTTGAAGACGGTCTCGGGATTGAACAGGTGGTACTCGCCCTCGCGTCTCCACTGCCAGTCACCGCCCGGGTCGAGGTCGCGGTGAGCAAGTTCGCTCGGCCGGTCCGGCCAGGCGGCACGGTGGCGGGCAAGCGCTTCAGCGGCTATTTCTTCGAGTCCGACCCCCTCAACCTGGGTGGCAGTCCCCGTGAAATAGCGTTGCGCAACGTCGCTCGCCAAGCCGACCGCCTCGAAGACTTGAGCTCCGGTATACGAGGCTACGGTCGATATCCCCATTTTGGACATCGTCTTGAGGACACCCTTAGCGGCTGCCTTCACGTAATTGTTGAGCGCCTTGCGCGCCGACATGTCGGTGATGGCTCCCCTTCGCACCTGGTCGACGACAGTGTCGAAGGCTAGGTACGGGTTGACCGCGGCGGCACCGTAACTGATCAGGCAGGCCATGTGGTGCACGGTGCGCGCCTCGCCGGTTTCTACAACGAGGCCGACCTTGGTGCGCAGCTTTTTGTCAACGAGGAAGTGGTGGACCGCCGACACGAGCAGCAAGCTCGGTATTGGGACCGCGTCCGCGTTGGCATGGCGGTCCGAGAGCACCGCGACGCTCGCCCCGGAAAGGACCGCCTCTTCGACCTGTTCGCAGACCTTGCCCAATGCGTCACGCAGCCGCTCGCCAGCGCTCCCGTCCAAGCCTTTGGCCGCGAAGAGGCCGTCGATCGCAAAAGTGTGCCACCCGGGGACAACGCCGTCCTCGTCGACGTAAAGCAGGGTCGCGAGCTCGTCGTTGCTCAGGATCGGCCCCGGCAGCATTATCTGGTGGCACGACTGCGAGCCAGGCTCCAGCAAATTGCCTTCTGGCCCGACCGAGGACGAAAGAGAAGTGATGAGCTCCTCGCGGATCGCGTCCAGCGGCGGGTTGGTCACCTGAGCGAAGAGCTGGCGGAAATAGTCGTAAACAAGGCGCGGGCGGCGCGACAGCACCGCGAGAGGGGTGTCGTCGCCCATGGAAGAAACCGGCTCGCTCCCGGTCCTGACCATCGGCTCGATGACCAGGCGGATCTCTTCTTCGGTATAGCCGAACTGGCGCTGGAAACTCACGAGCCTCGAGTACTGGGGCGTCAGTGCTCTGCGCACGGGCAGGTCTGCTAGATCGATACGGGCCGCCGCGAGCCAATCCCCATACGGGTGCTCTGCGGCGAGGCCGTCCTTTATCTCGTCGTCGTCGACGATCCTGCCGGCGGCGGTGTCTACGAGGAACATACGGCCCGGTTGGATGCGTCCCCGCAGGACCACCTTTGAGGCAGGCACGTCGATGACTCCGACCTCGGACGCCATTATCACGATGTCATCGTCGGTAACCCAGTAGCGCAGCGGGCGGAACCCGTTGCGGTCGAGTTGGGCTCCGATCAGCGTGCCGTCAGTGAACGCCACAGCTGCAGGGCCGTCCCAGGGTTCCATCATGCAGGCGTGGAACTGGTAAAAAGCCCGTCTCGCAGGGGATATGTCCTGCTTGTTCTCCCATGCCTCAGGGATCATCATCAATACCGAGTGCGGGAGCGACCTCCCGCTCAGGTGCAAAAGTTCGAGCACCTCGTCGAAGCTCATGGAGTCGCTGCCCCCGGGCGTGACGATCGGGAAGATGCGGGACAGGTCGCCAGGGACCAGATCGGTCCGCAGCATTGCCTCCCTGGTACGCATCCAGTTGCGGTTCCCCTGGACGGTGTTGAACTCGCCGTTGTGGGCGACGTAACGGTACGGGTGAGCCAACGGCCAGCTAGGGAATGTGTTGGTGGAAAAACGCGCGTGCGCGAGAACGAGCCCTGATTCGAACAACGGGTCCGACAGGTCCTCGAAAAACCTCGGGAGCTGCGGAGCTGTCAACATCCCCTTGTAGACGACGGTGCGCGCCGACAACGAAGCGAAATATATGCCGGGGATCTCGTGCTCGGCACGCTTGCGCAAGACAAAGGCGAGCCGGTCAAGCTCCAACCCAACCTGGCCGGCAGCGGCAGCTACAACGACCTGGCGGAAGCGCGGCATGACTTCTCGCGCGCTCGCACCGGGAAGGTTGCGGTCAACGGGCACCTCTCGCCACCCGAGGACCGACAGGCCCTCCTCGGGTGCCAGCGCCTCGAACCTCCGGCAAGCCTCGCCGGCTTGCCCTTCGTCGACGGGAAGGAAGGCTATCCCGGTCGCGTAGGCGCCGAGTGGCGGAAGCTCTAGCTCGAAAGCGGCGCGTAGGAAACGGTCCGGGACCTGGACCGACACACCAGCGCCGTCGCCGGTGTCGGGATCGGCGCCCTTGGCGCCGCGATGCTCGAGGTGGCAGAGGCTCGCCAGGCCCATTTCGACCATCTCGTGGCTCGGCCGCCCGCGCAAGTCAGCCACGAACGCGACTCCGCAGGAGTCATGTTCCATCTCGGGCCGGTACAGGCCGGGGCCGAGCCCCGGCACACCGAGGGCAGCATCGGGTTGCATTCGCCCATCATGTGGTCGCCGTCGGCCCAGCCGGGAACCTTGAGGTATTGACGTCATGGCGTGCGCCTCCCAAGTAGTCTTCCAACGTCCTACGGTCTTACTGGTGCAGATCGGGACGACGTTGGCCCACCCGGCACACAACTATTAGAGATCATACCTCTTGGCCTGCGGGGCTGTCGGCGTCGCTCCCGCAGTAACTAGTTAGCAGTGACGGCTACGGCTCGGGCCAGTTGGCGCGCAGCTTGTCGGAGCTTTCGCAAAGGGGTTCGGGCAGTACTCTCGCGTCGGCCACCGATGTCATGAAGTTGGTATCTCCGGCCCATCGCGGCAGTACGTGCATGTGGAAATGACCCGGTACCCCCGCACCGCCGGCCCTACCGAGGTTGGCCCCGAGGTTGGCCCCGTCAGGTTTGTACGCCGCCTTGACCGCCCGGACGCCGGCAATGACACCTTCCCAAATGTCGCCTGCCTCCTCGGGGGCCAGGTCCTCCAGCTCGGCGACGTGACGAGTGGGCATCACCATCAAATGGCCGCTCGTGTAGGGGTATGCGTTGAGCAGCGCCACGGCCCGACCGGAGGAGTGGCGCCAAACGACATGGGCTTCCTCGTCCGCCAGCCCGCTCGCCAGGATCCGGCAGAACACGCACGAACCCTGATCGCCTTCGACTTTGCCGGGCTGACCAGCGCCGACGACAAACTCGGACCGCCAGCCCGCCCAGATGACGTCGAGGTTGCCCATGTCGGCTCTCAGCCAGCCTGCTCGTCGGGGGCCACGTCAGCGGCCACGTCGGATTGCAGCCTCTCGATGAACTGGCCGACAGCGACACCGCGCTCGGGCCGGTCGGTCCCGCGCGCATTGACCCCGACCGTACCGCCCGCCACATCGTCGTCGCCTACCACGAGAACGTAAGGGACCTTTTCCAGCTTGGCGTGCCGCACCCGTGCCCCGAGCGGTTCGTCGGCCGGCAGGGTTTCCGCCCTGAACCCGGCCGCTCTCAGGGCGTCGACGACCGACGTGGCATAGGCCTCGTGGTCGTCGCGAACGGGGAGCACCTTTGCCTGCACGGGCGCCAACCAAGTAGGGAATGCGCCGGCGTAGTGCTCGACCAAGATGCCAAAAAAGCGTTCTACTGAGCCGAACAGTGCGCGGTGGACCATGTAGGGACGGTGGCGCGCGTTGTCGGCGCCTACGTACTCCATCTCGAAGCGCTGAGGGAGCATGTAGTCCACCTGGATCGTCGATACCTGCCACTTTCGCCCGATGGCGTCGCGGATATGGACGTCGATCTTGGGGGCATAAAAGGCTCCCCCGCCTTCAGAAACTGTGTACTCAAGGCCGGCCGCGTCGAGCGACGCCCGCAGGGCGTTGGTCGCCTGGTCCCACTCCTCGATCGTGCCGAGGTACTTCTCCGGACGGGTCGACAGTTCCGCCTCGAACTCCGTCAGGCCGAACCGGCGCAAAAGCCTCAGCACAAATGCGAGCAGGCTCGCCAGTTCTGCTTCCAGCTGTTCACTCGTGCAGAAGATGTGGCTGTCGTCCTGGGCGAAGCCGCGCAGGCGCAAAAGGCCGTTCAGCACTCCGGAACGCTCGAAACGGTAAACGGTGCCGAGCTCAAAGAGCCGCAATGGTAGCTCCCGGTAAGAGCGCTGGCGGCTCTTGTAGACCAGGATGTGCATCGGGCAGTTCATCGGCTTGGGGTAGTAAGTGGCCCCTTCCAGCTCCATGGGCGGGTACATCCCTTCGGCGTACCAACCGAGGTGGCCCGAAATCTCGAACAGGGTGGACTTCGCCAAATGGGGGGTGAACACGAACTCGTAGCCACCTCGTTCGTGCTCCGCTCTGGAATAGTCCTCCATGGTCTTTCGGACCATGCCACCCTTGGGGTGGAACACGACGAGCCCGGGGCCTATTTCTGGAGGAAAATGGAACAGGTCGAGCTCGGCTCCGAGCCTGCGGTGGTCGCGCCGCTCCGCTTCCTGGACGCGAACCAGGTATTGGTCGAGAGCGGCCTGCGACTCCCATGCTGTGCCGTAAATGCGCTGCAGCTGCTGGCGGCGTTCGTCGCCCCTCCAATAAGCCGCTGCCACCTTGGTCAATTTGAAATAACCAAGCTTATTTGTGGACGCCACGTGGGGGCCGCGGCAGAGGTCAACGAACTCGTCCTGCGCACCAAGCGAAGACTCGCCCGGTACCTGGCGGACGTTACGGTAGGTGCTAACCCCGCTGGTACCGGCTCCCTCGCTTTCGGCCTCGAGCCCGTCGCCGGCCTGGCTCGCTGCCGCTTTCTGTGCCGCCCCGGCTCCCTCGATAATTTCGCGCTTATAGGGCTGGTCCGCAAAAATGTCGAGGCCCTCGTGGACCGAATGTTCCTCCCGGACGAACTCCTGGTCTTCGGAGATGATCTCGCGCATCGTCGCCTCGATGCGTGCAAGGTCGTCCTCACTGAAGTGGGCGCCGCCAGGCAGCTCGAAATCGTAATAAAAACCGTCTTCGATGGACGGGCCTATGGCATAACGTGCCCCGGGCCAAAGCCGCGTGACCGCCTGCGCCATGACGTGCGATGTCGAGTGCCGCAGGATCGCCCGGCCCGCTTCCGAAGCCCCCGTGACCACGCTCACAGCCGCACCACCCGGCAACACTGACCCGAGGTCGCGCTCGGCCCCGTTTACGACGACAGCGATCGCGGCCTGGGCCAGGCGCGGCCCGATCGCAGCTGCGAGGTCCGCTCCGGTGGAACCCGCTGGCAGCTCGCGCGTCTTGCCGTCGGGCAGCGTCACAGATATCGGGCTCGGGCCGGCAGAGGGATCGGCAGTGGGCATCCCGCCAATGATAGGGACCGCGTGAGCTCCCGGGATCCCTAAAGCTTTACGCCTAGTAGCGCGGCCGCCTGGAGGACCTGACCGCGTGAGGCCTCCCCGGCGGGGTCGGAGGCGACAGCGTCGATGGCCGCGAGCGCCCTGGGGGTAGACAGGTCGTCGTCGAGGGCCGTCCTCACCTCGTCGAGCACCCCACCGCCACCCTGCTCCTCCGGGTGCTCGCCGCCACCAGCCTGCCCGGGGCCGGACCGCCCGGTACCCGCCACCCCCTCGGCATCGGCCTGCTTGCGCCACAGTGCCAGCCGGTCGGCGGCATCGGGAAGGAGGCCCTCGTGCCAGTCCCAATCCGATCGGTAGTGGTGCGCCAAGACGGCAAGGCGGATCACGGCCGGTTCCCAGGATTTGAGCAGGTCCCTCACGAACACCAGGTTGCCGAGTGACTTGGACATCTTCGTGCCCTCATAGCGGACCATCCCGGCGTGGGCCCAATGACGAACGAAAAGTTCCCCGGTAGCCGCCTCCGACTGGGCGGCCTCGCATTCGTGGTGCGGGAAGATCAAGTCGGAGCCGCCCCCATGCAAGTCGACGGTTATCCCTAGCTCTCGCACCGCGAGCGCCGAGCACTCGATATGCCAGCCGGGTCGCCCACGGCCCCATAGGGAATCCCACGCCGGCTCGCCGGGGCCCGAGGGTTGCCAGAGGACGAAATCAAGAGGGTCGGACTTGTTCGGGTCGCCCGGGTTGCCCCCTCTTTCGCGGGCCAGTTGCAACATCTTGTCCCGACCGTAGTGGCTGATGGAGCCGAACCCGGGCCAAGACGACACGTCGAAATAAACGGCCCCCCCAGCCTGGTACGCGTGACCGCTAGCGAGCACCATCCCGACGAAGCCCAGGATGTCTGGGATCGCCGAGGTAGCACGGGGCTCACTCGCCGCGCGCAGGAGGCCCAGCGCGTCCATGTCAGCTGAGAACCTCGCCATTTCTTCGGCTGCAAGGTCCAGGTAGTGGACCCCGAGCTCGCGAGCCTTGCGCAGGATGTCGTCGTCGACGTCAGTGACGTTCCGCACAAGCATTGTGCGGTGGCCGAGGTCCTGGAGCCGCCGCTGCACAACATCGTAGGCAAGGTAGGTGGCGGCATGGCCCAGATGGGCCGCGTCGTAAGGTGTTATCCCACAGGTATAAATCGTTACGGTCCCACCGGGCCCGCCAGCAGGCTCGAAGTCGACTACCTCCTGTCGCGCCGTGTCGTAAAGACGCATCTTGCCTGGCATCATGGGGCCGCCTTCATCGGGCCGGCTCACTCGATACCGGTGACCCGCAGCGATACGTGCGCCTTGTAGCGGCGGTTGACCTCCACGAGAGCCGCCGTGAGCGCCTCGACGGCCAGCGCCGAACCCAAACCCCCAACGTCCACCCCCCGCAGCCCAGGGATCCTGCCCACCAGCTCGATCACCTCGGCGGTTGCCGAACGGTCGTCACAGAACACCATGACATCGCACCCCAGCATATGGTCGGGGTTGCCAAAGGGCCCGGCGGGAATATGGTGGAACGCTCCTGCCACGCGGCTGGCGGGCAGCACATTGGCCACGGCGACCGCAACCGAACCGGTCGGAGGGAGCAACGGCACAAAACGGTCCCCCCATCGGGTCATTGCGTTGACCATGCTCACGACGATTTTCCCCGACAGCTCGGGAGCCAGTTCCTTCGCGGTGGTAACGGCGCCCTCCCACGGAGTTGCGAGGACAACGAGATCTGCCTGGGCAGCCTCGCTGTTGCTGCCCGGAACGAGGGGGATACCGGCGCTTCGCCAGCGCTCTTTGAGCTCTCCCACCACCGTCGCGGCCTTTTGGGGGTCTCGAGAACCGAGCACCACCTCGACACCGGCAGCCGCGAAGCGCGCCGCCACAGCCGATCCGGCCGGGCCTGTGCCACCAAGTACTCCTATACGCACCTGATGAGCCTTGCATGCGGCGGTGGTGTTCAGCGAACACGCAGGTAAAAAGGGGTGAGGAGTGCTACGGTCAGGGACCGTGGCCGACGCGCCGGACGATGCAGCCGAGGATGGCACCACCGAGACGCTGCTCGCTTTCTTGACTACATCCTGCGCCGAGTGCCAGCCCTTTTGGGAAATGTTGGCCGGTGCGCCGTCCAGCGAAGCCCTGGGAGCGCCGGTGGTCGTCGTGACGCCAAGCCCGTCCATGGAGGACGAACGCCTCGCGAAACAGCTCGTGCCAGAGGGGGTGCACCTGCACATGGGCTCTGAGACCTGGTTCGAGTACGGCATCGGGCGGGCTGCCAGTTTCGCCTTGGTTACGAGCCCCCGCGGCGGGCCCCGCCCTGGGAAGAGGCGGGAAAGATCCTGGGGGCCGCAAACGTCGAGAGCCCTGAGGAGCTCGCCAGGCTCGTGAGGGCCTGGCGGTCGGCCGCTGATGGCGCCTAGGACGCTCGATCGACGATGCCGCGTAGCAGGGCGGCCTGGCCGACGTGTTGCAGGTCGTCGCCAACAACGCTCACCAGCCTGACGCCAAGGGTCACCGGCGGGTCGAAGCGCCGGTCCACCACCCGGTCGAGCTCATCGTCCGAAAGGCCCGTGACGTACTCGACGGTTTGTTCGAAGACTGCGTCGTGATAGCCGGCGAGCAGCTCGGCCCCGGCTGTTACCAGGCCAACCTGATCGGCACTGTGCCCATAGCCGATGTCGCGGACGTCGAGCCCCAAGTTAAACCGATCGGCCCAACCGCCTGCGACCCACACCTGTTCGATTCCTGCGACCTCTGCGACATGGTCGTCCTGGACCCGCGTGAGGTGCCAGACCAACCAGGAAATGGAGTTGGCCTCGCTGTCGGCCCGGAATGTCAGTGCCTGCGTACCAACACCGTCGAGAACGCGGTGCACCTCGTCCCGGATCCGGCCGAAAGCATCTCTGAACAGCTCACCTGGTCCCAATTCAACTCCTTTGAAGGCTGGCGCTCCGCTGCTTGGCCAACGCTACCCATTCCCAGCACACTCCCTAGCGGGCTAGTTCTGAGAAGATCGAGCTGTGTCAGACACATGGTTCATACAGCCCAACGGCCCGCTCACCGGCGACGTGGAGGTTTACGGCTCCAAGAACGCCGTGACCAAACACATGGTCGCCGCCATCCTGGGCCAGGGGCCAAGCACTATCGCCAACGTCCCCCACGTGGGCGACGTCGAGATAACCGCCGGGATCCTCCGGGCGATCGGTGCCGGGGTCACCCAGTCGGACGGGCATCTCGAGATCACCCCGCCGGAAGAGGCCAAGTCCGAGGTGCCGCTCTCGTTTAGCGGGCTCAACCGCATCCCTGTGCTGCTGCTCGGCCCGCTGCTGCACCTGACAGGGGAAGCCTTTGTACCCATGGTCGGCGGCGACCGGATAGGGCGGCGCCCTGTGGACTTCCATGTGCAAACTCTGGAGGCCCTGGGTGCCGAGGTCGAGGTGACCAACGAGGGGATCAGCGCCCGCTGCAGCCGCCTCAGGGGTGCGATCATCGAGCTCCCGTACCCGAGCGTCGGCGCCACGGAGTCGGCCCTGCTGTCGGCCGCCCTGGCGGAGGGCAAGACCGTGATCCGCAACGCGGCCACAGAACCTGAAGTGCTGGAGCTCGCCCTGTTCCTCCAACGAATGGGAGCCAGGATCGAACTTTCCCCCGACCGGCGCGTCGTCATAGAAGGCGTCCCGACGTTGAGAGGCGCCAACACACGCCTCCAGGGTGACCGCAATGAGGCCTTCTCCTACCTGGTGGCGGGTTTGATCACCAAAGGTTCCGTGCGCGTCATCGGGTGCGGGCAGGACCGCCTGGTTACAGCCATCACGACCCTGCTGCGCATGGGAGCCGAAGTCAACATCGACGAACATGGGATCACAGCTTTCGCGCCGGACGGGCTCCACGCCGCGGCCGTCTCGACTGGCGTGCACCCGGGTTTCGTGACGGACTGGCAAACGCCGCTAATGGTCCTGTTCACCCAAGCCGACGGCATGTCCGTGCTCCACGAGACCGTGTACGAGGACCGGTTCGTGTACGTCCCGGCCCTGAAGGCGATGGGGGGCGAGATCGGCTTGTTCGCGACCTGCCTCGGCGGCCCGGCGTGCCGCTTCCACGACACGAGCTACCTCCACTCCGCGGTCGTCAGAGGGCCGTCGAAATTGCAGGGCGCAGAGGTCGACGTCCCCGACGTACGGGCCGGGTTTTCTAGCGTTATCGCTGCAGCCGCCGCTTCGGGCCCCACGCTGATCCACGGGGTACGTCACCTGGAACGGGGATATCACCGCCCCGCGGACCAACTCCGTTCGCTGGGCCTCCTGCTCGAAGCTCGCTGAGAGCCCAACGCAGAACTCTCGCTGAGAACCCAACCCAACTAAGGCTGAAGGCGGCACACGGAGCTAAAAACAACAGAAGGACCGGCGGGTTACGCCGGTCCTTCTGTCAAAGCTCAAGGGGCCGGAAGGGGGGGAACCTGCCCCGAGCTAGGTCCTCTGTTGGCAGGGAGAGCCTCCAGCGACGTTTCGACTATACCCGGATTAACACGTTGGTCTCCATCGTTTTATTTCATTATCAGTATCTTGTTCACAGATGAGCGTCGACGAGCACCGGCTCGGGGACGAGGCACACTCCGAACGCTTCGCGCACAGCGTCGCGGACCTCGCGCGCAAGCGCCAAGAGCTCTCGGGCGCTGCCGCCTTCGCACACTGTCAACGCCAAAGTGTGTTTGCTCGAAATGGCTGCGCCGTCCTTTCGGTAACCCCGCGCAAAGCCGGCTCGCTCGACCAACCACGCCGCCGGCACCTTCCACGACGCCTCTGTCGGAGCACCCCCTCCGTCTGCACCCGAAGCTCCACCGGCTGGGCCAGCTGGGAACCTCGGGACGTCCGGGGCCAGCTTCATCAGCTCGTTCATTTGAACTTCGCCCAACACCGGGTTCACGAAAAACGAACCAGCGCTGCGGCTGTCCGGGCCGCCTGTACCTAGGACCATGCCTTTGGACGTCCGCAGGTCGATCACAGCGCGTGCGGTGTCGGCCAGACCCGCCCGGCTCCCGAGCTTGGTCCCGAGGCGCTCCGCAAGTTCCTTGTACCGAAGCGGCATAGACAATTGCGACCGTTGCAAGCTGAACGTGACGTTTGTCACAACATAACGCGACGTTGCCCTGAAAATGCTCGTTCGATAACCAAAGTTGCAATTGTCGGGAGCCATCTCCAATGTCAAACGGTCCCGGCGGTCCCATACGCTTACCGACGCGATCGTGTCGGAAACTTCTTGTCCGTACGCGCCGACATTTTGCACAGGCGTTGCACCCGCGAGACCGGGTATACCACTCAGGCATTCGATGCCCGCTAAGCCCTCGGCTATGCAGCGGCTGACGAACGAACTCCAGTCCTCCCCCGCCGCCACGTGCGCGAGCACCACGTCGCCCCGTGTTTCGAGGCGAAAGCCTTTCATGGCGATGTGGACCACTGTCCCCCGGAAACCTTCGTCGGCGACGACGATATTGCTCCCGCCTCCCAGCACCAACACGCGGCTGTCATGGCCCTCGGCCTCGGCCAGCGCGTCGGCCAACGAGGCCACGTCAGCCACCTCGACAAATGCGTCTGCGGGCCCGCCGACCCCCAACGTCGTCCAGTCAGACAAACGTGGCTGGGGCGTAACCCCGGCACCAGCTCGATCGGTCATCGCTGACCCGCCAGCGTATAGGACAAGCGCTCGCTGGCCTCTCCTGGTCGCGCCGTTGGGCCCGTTCTGGTGCAGGGGGTACACTGAGGGGCTCGCCTGCGCGTGTTGACGGTTACGCGGCACATCGCCGGTGCCGCAGCGGGGGTCGCTATGCAGCAGCTCGAACAAGAGGTCAAGTTGGAAATTGGCGCCGACTGGTCGTTGCCCGACCTCTCCGGTGTCCTGCCCGGGGTGCGGGCCCATCCGATGCCTGACTTGGCGCTCGAGACGACTTACTTCGACACCCCTGACCTACGCCTTGCCCGCCGGCATGTGACGTTGCGGTTCCGGAGGGAGACAGAAGCGGTCCCGCGAAGCCGTCGCAGGGGCAACGGCCCGGCCCCTCAGGCGCGCACGAGCGAGGTGTGGACGGTCAAGCTCCCGTCGTCGTCCGATGGGACTCTCCTCAGCCGGACCGAGCTCACGTGGGTGGCCTCGACCGCCCGGCCCGCAGGCCCCTCCGGGACCGCCGGTGCGAGGGCCGGTTCCCGGAGCGCACCGACAAGCACTGGGCCCGCACCGGTGAGCAGCCGGGTAAGCGGCCGGGGACATCATGGCCTCCCACGAACCGTGCACCCCGAAGCGGCCGCGTTCGTCCACGCGATCGCCCTCGGCCGCCCTCTTGTCGCAGTGGCGCACCTGGTTACCACCCGTCAACGGACCGACCTGCGGACATCCGACGGGCGGCGACTTGCAGAGATCGACCACGACACCGTGAGCGGCCAGGCGTTTGCCACCGAAGGGCGCCTCCTCGGCGCTGACCAGGGCGAGGTCCATTTCAGCGAGGTCGAAGTCGAACTGGCCGAGGGCAGCTCGCTCGAGATCCTCGACGCCGTCGTCGACAAGCTTCAGGAGTCCGGGGCCCGCGCGACCTCCGGTGGGAGCAAGTTGGCAACTGTTTTGCAACTCTCTGCTGGCCCCAACGCTTCGCGCAAGCGTCGCCAGGGCCCACGGATGGCCGACTTGCTGCAGGTACAAGCCGGTTCGTGCCTGGACACGTTGCTGGACCATGACCCAGCCATCCGCTCCGGGGACGCCGACCTCGAGCACATCCACCGCGCTCGGGTTGCCACGAGGCGCCTACGCACCGTCCTGCGGGCCGTCGAACCTGTAGTTCCGGCCACACCCGGCGACGGGCCGCCGGCTTGGTTCGCAGAACTGAGCGAGGATCTGAAATGGTTTGGCGGCATGCTCGGCGCGGCACGGGACTCCGACGTGCGCCTCGAGTCTCTCGAAAAAGACTGTTCCGCCCTCCCGGGTGTCGACGCGGCGGGCAGCGCGACCCTGCTCGACGCGGCCAGGGACCAGCAGGCCGCCAACCACGCCGACCTGCTCGAAAGTATGGCGAAGGGCCGCTACCTTCAGCTCTTGCGAGCCCTCGAAACGCTCTCCTCGCCGACCGGCCCGGGAGGCGCCGAGACGGCGGTCGAGTTCTGGGCGACACTTTCCCGGCCCGCTGCGACTGAGATGCCCTCGCTGGCGCACCGGCAGTGGCGCACAACACTAAAGGTGGTCGGCCGGCTCGGCAACCAACCAAGCGACGAACAGCTACACCGGGTGCGTATCCGGGCCAAGCGTTTGCGCTACCTCGCCGAGATTGCTGCCCCGGTCGTCCGCCGCCCCGAGGACCGCCGCGCGGCAAAAGCGACGGCCCGGGCGGCAACTGCTCTGCAAGACGTTCTCGGCCAGCTACACGACGCTGTCGTGAGCGAGCAATGGTTGCGCGATGCCGCCTCTCGGCGCCCCGCCCGGGCCAAGGCGGAAACTCTGGTCGCCACAGGAGTCGCGGCTGGCCAGCTCATCGCCGCCGCGCGGGAGCGCCAGCGCACCCAACGCTTGGCTTGGACGGGCGCATGGGACCGCTTGGACCGAAAGAAACTGCTCGCCTGGGCCGGCCCCTGAGGGCTTGGGACCGCCGCGGCTACCCGGCGGCTACCCTGCAGCTACCCTGCGGCACCCGCACTGCGAACGGCCAATCCTGAGGGCCGTGACCCGACCGCCACGATGGGTGGGAGTGGCTGGGTCGCGTTTGTTCGGCCCTTGGAGGGGCGGTAACGCCCTCGGTAGTGTTATTGAGGCCGGAGCCGACGTCGAGGAGTGACATGGGCCCTCTGGGTTACAGCCTGTACTACAAGAAGGTGTCCGACGTCCTGGGAGCGATAGACGCCGAGGCCGCTGCAACGCAGAGGATGTACGACACCGAGCAAAGCGCTCATGGACAACCGCCCCTCGGCGGAGGCCCCGGGAGTCGACGTCTCGGCCGTCAAAGCGCTCGATCCCTCGTTCGATGACCAGGAGTTCCTCACCATTGCCCGTGAGAGCTTCTACTCCGTCCGTGAAGCTCGGGGCTCGGACAAACCCTCGCTGGCTGATGCCGAGTTCAGCGCGGAACTTATGGCACAACTGCGCGACGTCGTCCAAGGCGATGTCGCATCGCACCGCCATCACCTGCTCCCGGGGCTCGAGGTGCGGTCCGCCGTAATCGGGTCGGTTGACGTCACTGGCGGGAAGTTCACGCTCGTCGTGAGGTTCCATCTCTCGTCGGAAGAGCTCGACCGGGCCGACTCGGGCGCGGTCTTGGCAGGTGATCTCACCGAACACGAGTGGGACGAGAACTGGTCGTTCTGGCGGGACCCAGCACAAGATGCGGCATCGGTGGACCGTGAGCACATGATCACGGTGGCCAACCCGAAAGGTTGGCTTTTCGCTCACCATGGATGGGTCGTGACCGCCATCGAGCGAGTCGGGCCACCCGACCCCCTGGACCCCACGAACCTCTGATCAGTTCCGGGCCGGTCCACTCGAAAAACGTGTAGAAGTCGCGCCAGACGGCTGGTGTCGAGGCGCCGTCTGGTCCAGTTGCATACTCTCGCCTCGCGCCTGGCGCGAGTTTTGGTCGAAAAACGCGTAAAAGTCGCGCCAGGCGCCTGCGCGCTGTATAAAAGTGGGCCAAACGGCAGTTGAAAACCGGGAGCTGTTAGCGACTTTTCGCGATCAGCCCATTTCGGCGGCGCTCGCTACCCTTGGGCCGCCACGTTGTCGACGCTGGTCGCGTTGAGGGCGCTGGTCCCGTTGTCGGCGCTGCTCCCGTTGAGGGCGCCGTGGCGGAGCGCGTAAAGCGCTTGGATCTCACCGATGCTGCGCCGCAGGTCACGTCCCTCCACCCATGCCTCCCCTGCGAGTTCCATGGTGCGGAGCAGGTCGGGGTCCGTGTTCAGGCGGCGGATTTGCTCGACCAGGCCCGGGACATCGCGCGCTTCAACAGCAAGGTTGCGCCGTACCATCTCGGTGGTCGACGCCGTCCCATGACCCGCCAGAGGTGCAAAGGCCACGACTGGCCGAGGCGTTCGGAGGGCTTCCAGCACGGTCACCCCGGCGCCGTTGGTGACGACCACGTTGGACGCAGCCATCAGTTCGGGCATCGTCGACACGTACCCGTAAACAACCAGGCGACCATCGGAACCGGCTGCCGCGCTACGAAGCTCCGCTTCGAGAGTTGCATTTTTGCCACAGACCGCAACGACATGCACACGGGGCTCCATTTTCAACAGGGCCTCGACTCCCGGCGCGATGTCGCCAATGCCCCAAGCGCCGCCGGTCATCAGGACCACGAACCCCTCCGGGGGCAACCCGAGGAACTCACGTGCGGCGCTCCGGCTCATGCTGCCGAACCCGTCTCGGACGGGGGGAGCGCCTAGCCGCATCGTTTGGTCGAAACCTCGCATGCGAGCGTGCTCGCCGGCGGTGTCGTACATTACAAAATGCAGGTCTATGCGTGGGTAAACCCATAACGGGTGGACGTGGAAAGCTGGGCAATAAGTGACCGTGAGCGTCGAGAAACCCCTCTTCTCGCGCATCCAATCGAGGGCGGCCGAGCCGAAGGGATAGGTCGATATAACGAGGTCCGGCTGCCTGCCGTCGATCACCTTTGCGAGTTGGCGCCCAAAGAACGCGCCGACTGCCGATTTGGCCCCCCCTGCGAAGCGGTCCGAACGGGAAAGCCGGTCATAGAACATCTCGTAGGTCCATGGCGCGGCTTTCAGCTGGAACCCGTACGCCCACCTGGCAGCCCGGGCGAAGCGCACCCCGCGCAGCTCCATGGTGTCGAGCTTCTCCACCTTGCACTGTGGCCACGAGTCCTGGATGGCCTCGGTGAGAGCACTCGCCGCCGCATTGTGGCCCTCGCCCATCTCCGCCGAAATGATGAGGACGCGATCGGGGACGTTATCGTCTAAGACGGTCATCCACCCTCTTCTGTCCTACTGTCGCCATCTGTCCCCTGTCCCCGCCAACGACCCTAAGTTCCGGAAGCCATGCTGGTCATCGGTAGCCTACTCGCGCTCATATCCGGCATGTTCAATGCCGGGGCCGCTGCCCTCGAGAAGCGGGAGGGGATGCGCAGCGGGACGGGCGACGAGGGCTTCCGTTTGCTTGCGGTGCTGGCTAGGCGACCGCTTTGGCTGTTGGCAATGGCGCTCAGCGCGCTGGCATGGGTCGGCGAAGCAGCTTCCCTCGCCCTAGCTCCTGTGGCGGTCGTGGCGACTGTGCGCAACGCCGGGCGTGGGCTGCTCGTTGTGGGAGGAGGCCGATGGCTCGACGAGCACTTCACCCGTCTGGAGCTCGCCGGCGTCGCCTTGGCGAGCACCGGCGGCGCTCTCACGACCCTAAGCGCCGCTCACACGGCAGTCACCCGCCGGCCGCTATCGAACCTTAGCGAGCTTGCCGTCGGCTTAACCTGCCTCGTTGCTGCTGGCGCGGTCGCATGGTGCGGTACTTTGCTCGCAGCAGGCGACCCGGGGCGAACAAGGGCGTCTGGTGTGGCGACTGGGGCCGCCGTTGGCCTTCTTTTTGCCGGCACGGGTGTGTTCACTAAAGAGATCGGGGACCGCTTCGCCCTGTACGGTGCCCGCGGGCTCCCGTCTGTAGCCGCTAGCTCGGGGCTGTGGCTGATGCTGGCGATGGCCGCTTGGTCCCAGAGCCTCCTGCAGCAGGCTTTCAGGAAGGCCAACGCCGCAACCGTGTCCGCGGCAAACACGTCCGTGGCCTCGCTCGGCTTGATCGGCGCCGGCTTCGCCCTCTACGGCCAGGCCGTCCCGAGGGGGGCCGATGCCGTAGCGCTGGTCGGGGGCATCGCCGTCTCGCTCACCGGGACGGCGATGCTGCTCGGTGCTCGCGTGCCGGGCGGGGCGGGCGTCGCCAGTTAGCCCTTCCCGCCGAGCGCGACGACCTGGCCCCTCAAGTCCTCAATCGCGGCGAGGATGTCATGCAGGCCGCCCTGGGTCCGGCAGTCGAGCAGGTCCAGGACGCGCTCGACGTCTTCAAAGGTCTTGGCCGAGCGGGCATCGGCGGCGATGTTTTGAAGGTTCTGGCCCACCATCAACGCGGGGAGCAGGACGAGCTGGATGAAGCTCTGGGCCATCCACTCCACGACGATGACGAAACCCGCCTCACCGATCAGGCCGATTGTCGGAGAAATGACGTGCGCCTCCACCAACGCCGCCGGCAGCGCAAGAAGCGCTATGACACAGAACAACCAAAAACATGTCATGGTGCCCACGTTGTTGGTGATGAGAAGTGCGATCCGCTTATTGAAGCGTGCGTAAGCGTTATGGGTCGGGAGGTGGTCCGTGACTTTGCCATGCACCGGGTGGCCGTGCTTGGTGAACCCGAACGTCGGCCTGTGACGTGCCTTGGTCTCCGCTGTTACATCAGTAGCTGTCATATCGCGAGATTTTCGCGCAGTGCGAGCCCTCGCGCGCGGTTACCGGGCTCTCGGCAACTTCACAATGCCCAAATGGAACGCTCGCCCGTCGGCGACCGTAGCGCGGAAACTGTCAGAAATTGGCCCGTCCGCGAATACGATTTCGTCAGCCAGCGTTTCACCGGCAATGAGTTCCCGGTGCGCTTCTGCGGCATGGCGCAGCTCGGGCTCATGGGTAGGGAAATAGAGCACGAGGCGAATGTGGTCGGACACGTCGAGCCCCGCCGTCTTACGCGCCACCTGGACCTGGCGGACCATGTCGCGGGCCAAGCCCTCGCGCTCGAGTTCAGCAGTGACCTCGAGCGACAGGCTGACGACGCCGTCGTTGGCAGGCAGCGCCCGGCTCGCTTCCGAGTCCTTGGGCACCAATGAAAGTACGTACTCGTCTGCGCCCAGCACGTGCCCCGCCACTGCGACGTCCCCTTCGGGCGTGCGTGCCCATGAGCCCTCGCGTACAGCCCTTATAACCTGTTGGGTAGCCGCGCCAAGCCGAGGGCCGAGCGCCGACGGGTTGACTTGCAGGACGTGGTCGGCAACCTCGCTGACGTCGCTCAGGAGGTACACCTCCTTGACGTTGAGCTCGTCGGCTATCAGTGCGTCGTAAGGCTCGAGGGACAGCGCTCGCGGGCCGGCAATGGTCACGGAAGCCAGCGGCAAGCGGGCGCGCAGTTCCTTTGCCTTTCTTACCGAGTGGCCCGCCGAGCAGACCTCACGGACGATGTCCATCTGAGCCACCAGCTCGTTGTCGCGTGGCAGCGAGGATGCATCGGGCCAGTCGGCGAGATGGACGCTGCGCTCCCCCGTCAGGCCCCGGTACACGTTTTCGGAGAGCATCGGCAACAGCGGTGCCACAACCAGGCAAACGGTGTGCAGGACCGTGAACAGCGTGTCGTAGGCAGCGGCCTTGGCATCGTCAGACTGCTGGCTGGCCCCGAACCCGCGCCAGAAACGGTCCCGGCTGCGGCGTATGTACCAATTGTTCAGCGCATCGAGGAACGAGGTGATGGCCCCGCAAGCGCCGTAAAGGTCGTAATTGTCCATCGAGCGCGTGACGTCATCGACGAGCGCGCCAACCTTGGAAAGCACGTAACGGTCGAGCACATCGGTCGCATCGGTGCGCCAGGTCGCTTGGTACCCATCGGCATTGGCGTAGGTGGCAAAGAACTTCCAAGCGTTCCAAAGCGGGTTGAGCACAGAACGCATCGCCTCGCCCGGCCCCTTGCGTTCGACGACCAGGTCCCCACCACGCATCACTTGGGAAGACAACAGGAACCAGCGCATCGCGTCCGCACCGTAGACGTCGAACATCTCGTCGGGGTCAGGGTAGTTGCGCAGGCGCTTGGAGAGCTTTTGTTTGTCCTCGCCCAGCACTATGCCATGGGCCATGCAGTTGCAGAACGGCGGCTTGTCGAACAGCGCCGTCCCAAGGACATGCAGGGTGTAGAACCAGCCCCGCGTCTGGCCCACGTACTCCACGATGAAGTCGGCCGGGAAGTGGCCCTCGAACCACTCTGCATTTTCAAAGGGGTAATGGACTTGCGCGAACGGCATCGAGCCCGACTCGAACCAGCAGTCGAGCACGTCTTCGACGCGGCGCATCGTAGACATCCCGGTAGGGTCGTCGGGGTTGGGGCGCGACAGGTTGTCTATCGCGGGCCGATGAAGATCAGCAGGCCTGGTGCCGAAATCGGCCTCGAGGTCGTCAAGGCTGCCGTAGACGTCGAGGCGCGGGTATCTTGGGTCGTCACTTTTCCAAACAGGCACGGGCGCGCCCCAAAAACGGTTGCGAGTTATCGACCAGTCTCGGGCACCTTCGAGCCATTTACCGAAAGCGCCGTCGCGCACGTAAGCCGGTACCCAGTTTATTTCTTGGTTCAACTCAAGCATGCGGTCCTTCACCGCCGTAACCTGCACAAACCAAGAACTGACAGCCTTGTACACGAGCGGCGTGTCCGTCCGCCAGCAGTGCGGGTAGGAGTGCTCGTAGGTTTCATGGCGCACGAGGACGCCTTTTTCCCTGAGGTCGCCGATGATGGCGCGGTTGGCCTCGAAGACCTGGACGCCCATATATGGGGGTACTTCTGCCGTAAAGCGGGCCCGTGAATCAACCGGGCACACCACCGCTATGCCCGCCTGCTCGCAGAGCCGTTGGTCGTCCTCCCCGAAGCCCGGTGCCATGTGGACTATGCCGGTGCCTTCCTCCGTGGAGACAAAGTCACCACCAAGCACGACGAACGCACCGGGCTGAGAGGCGAAAAAATCGAAGAGGGGACGGTACGCAAGACCCACCAACTCGCTTCCTAGCACCGTGGCCACCTGCTGCGCGCCTGGCAGAGCCGCCTCGAGGGCATCGGCCAGCGCTGGCAGACGCGCCTGCGCAACGAGGTAGCGCGCATCGCTGGTCTCCAGAACTGCGTAGTCGATGTCAGGTCCAACCGCCAATGCCAGGTTGGAAGGCAATGTCCAAGGAGTGGTGGTCCAAACCAGTGCGCGCACTGGCAACCCAGCCTCAAAAAGCGCCCCAGCGGGCCCCCGGGGAACGGGGCCAACAGCTCGAAGGCGATCGTGACGGCTGGGTCCTGGCGGGACCTGTACGCGTTGTCCTGGCGCGTCTCGAAATTGGACAGGGGCGTCTCGCACTCCCAGCAATACGGCAGCACCCGGAAGCCCTCGTAAAGCAGGCCCTTTTTGTGCAGCTGCTTGAAGGCCCACATCACGCTTTCCATGTAGGAAAGGTCCATTGTCTTGTAATCGTTGGAGAAATCGACCCAACGCGCTTGGCGCGCGACGTAGCGCTCCCATTCGCCGGTGTAACGAAGCACCGAAGTACGGCAGTAGTCATTGAAGCGGTCGATGCCGTACTCTTGGATGTCGTTGCGCGTGGGAAGGCCGAGCTCTTTCACGGCTTCCATTTCCGCTGGCAGACCGTGGCAGTCCCAGCCAAAGCGCCTCTCTACGCGCCAACCCCTCATCGTCTTGTAGCGGGGGATGGCGTCTTTGACGAACCCCGTCAACAGGTGCCCGTAATGTGGCATCCCGTTGGCAAACGGCGGACCATCGTAAAAGACGTACTCGTTGGCCGCGCTGCGCGCCTTCACCGATGCTTCGAAGGTGCCGTCGTTATCCCAGTACGCAAGGACCTCGCGCTCTATGCCCGGGAAATCAGGGCTGCCCTCCACCTGGGGATAGGGAAGGCGGTCGGGCGCTCGGGAGCTGGTTGGCACATCACCATGCTATGGGACGGGCCTCGTACCGCTCGGCGCAATTGCCGGCCGTGCCCTGGGGACGTCCGCTCCAGCCGCTCCGTGCCGACCTCGGCGGCGTGGCGGTCCGAGCCGCCCTGCGCCCCCGGTGCTCGCGGCTCGGCGTCCGGTCCGCAACAACCGTGTCAGTTGCGGACGTCGCTCCCGGGGCTGTCGCTCTCGTCGAGGGCTTCCTCATCGTCGTCTTCGTACTCGTCGTCTTCCATGGCCAGGCACCACGAGGCGTGCTCCTTGCCCGGCTCTGCGCCGCACTCAGCGCACGGCTCGACTTCTGTCTCGACCGTCTTCACGGCTCGCTTCAAATCACGCGCCTCTTCGAAGCGGCGATGACGTCCCTTTTTCACGATGAACTCCCAAGCCGAGACGTGCTAGTACGAAAGCAAAGCTTACAGCCATCTCCCGCGAGAAGGTGGCAGCGCGGCCGGTGCCCGTACGATGGGCTCTATGGCCCAAGACCTCGACATCGATGCCATGCTGAACCGCTTCCGCGAGCGAGCGCGAGCCGTACGCCAACGGGGGCTCCCCCCCATCGAGGGTGCGGAGCGGAAGCGGTTCATGGACCAGGCCCGCACTGACTATATGGACTACACGATGATCGGCGACGCCACCGCCACGTTAGAAAACGGGATCCTGACCCTGCGGGTCGACCTGCGCCCTGAGAGCGCCCGCGGCTAAGCCTTCGCTCCGCCGCCGGCCACGACAGGACGGTCCTCAAGGAGCAGCCGGCCATGCCCGTCCAGGGCGAGCGAGGCTTCGCCATTGGCAAGCCGGCGCAAGGGCACCCCGACCAGGCCCGCCCTCCAGCCTTCCCCGAGCCGGGCGCCGGGCCTGCCCGAGAGGAAGTCGACAATGTCAGTGCGGGTAGCGAGCAAGGCGGCGTCCACATCCTCGTCACGGCTCAGCTGGGCAACCCAGGCGGAGGCAAGGGATACCGCGGGCCGCAGTTCCTTGCTCACTTGCTCGTTTTGGGCGACGTGCAATGCGCCAGGAGGAAGTGCCCTACCCACCTCGACGGCAGCCATGATCTCCTGCTCGGCTCCGGCCCTGAGGTGGCGAACGTCGATGCCCCTGGTCTCGCGCAGCGCTGAAACGCTGGCGGGCGGCGAATGTGCGATCGAGAGCAGCGCGAGGTCGGGCAGCACCATGCGGGGCTGGAGGTCGAGCACTCTGGCTTTGTCTTCTCGCCAGGCAGCGAGCTCCTGCGCTATCGCCCTTGACACCCCCTGCAGCTGGCGGTTGTCGCGCAGCTTCCACCATGCCTCCAGCGGCTCGGTCGGGCTGAGAGGGCGGTCGAACAGGGTCGCACATTCCTCTTCGGCCCAACCCAGCCGGCCCCGCAGCTCAAGCTGCTCTGAAATGACGTCCGCAAGTTCCAGCAAGTAGGCGACGTCGGACGCCGCGTACGAAACTTGGGAGGCCGTGAGCGGCCTTCGGCTCCAGTCTGTGAGCCGGTCACCTTTAGCGAGGCGGAACCCAAGAAAACGTTCGACAAGAGAAGCGAGCGATGCGGACCCATACCCAAGAAAACCCGCCGCAATCTGCGTATCGAACAACCTCCCAGGCAGTACCTGGCAGGCGCGCCCCAGTACCTCGAGGTCCTGGCTCGCCGCATGCGCGACCATGACACCAGGCCCGTCGAGCACCTTGGCCAATGGCTCGGGGTCGACGGCAAGGGGGTCCAGCAATGCGACCCTCGGGTTACCCTCTGGCTGGCTCCGCCATGCCACTTGCACCAGGGCAAGGCGCGGCCAATAAGTCCTCTCCCGGTGGAACTCGGTGTCCAGGGCGTAGCGCGGTACCTCGCTCAGCTCGCCGATGAGCTTTGCCAGGGCACTTTCAGTTGTGACGATCTCCGGGGGGCCGGCGGCCTCTGGAGACCTGCCGGCGGTTGCCTGCTCGGTCGTGCGCAGCCGTTGGCCTGCGGTCGCCACCTACTGGCTCTCTGGCTCCGACCACGCTCGAAGCTGGGCGAGGCTGCGAGCCAACATCCGCGATATCTGCATCTGACTGGCGCCCACGAGCGTACCGATCTGGGTCTGGGACCAACCGGCGACGAAGCGAAGGTTGATGATCAACCGGTCCCGTTCGGGGAGCCGGGCCAGAAGGGGGCTCAACAGGAGCCGGCCCTCGACCTCGGCCAAACCAGCGTCTTTGACTCCGAGCTTGCGGCTCACGTAGACGTCGTCACCGGAGGAGCCGATCGTGTCGAGGGGGGCGCTGTTGCGCAAACCGCCCGCATCGAGCGCCTCCACGACCTCCTCGACGGGAGAGCCGACATAGTGAGCCACCTCGGCGACCGTCGGTGACCTCCCGTAGCGCTGCGTCAGGTCGTCGATCGCCTGCTGGGTACTGATGTACAGGTCGTGCACCCGCCTGGGCGGCCTCACCCACCACCCGCGGTCGCGAAGATGACGCTTCAGCTCGCCCAGGATCGTGGCGGTGGCGAAGGTAGTCAGTTCGGTGCCCCTGGACGGGTCGTAGCGCTCAATCGCCTTCAGCAGACCGATGAGCGCTACCTGGTTGAGGTCCTCCACGTCTTCGCCACGTTGAGCGAAGCGGCTTGCAAGCGAGTAAGCCAAGCCCTGGTAGGAGTTGACAATGAAGTTGAGCGCAGCGCCGTCGCGCGACTCGTGGTAGGCGACAAGAGCTTGGCGGACCTGGCGGCGCCGGTCCGTCGTTTCGTCGCACCCGGTGGTAGCAGCTGCGGGTGTGGCCACGAACAAAAGCTTACTGGCAATGCTGCGGCCTTGCCCCGACGAGATCTATTTCATTTTGGCTGTGACCTCGGACTTCCGCGTTTATCGCGCAGGCGCCCCGGTGCAAAACTAGCGTTGCCTGGCGCCTAACTAGCCGCCGTAGTTGAGCCTCGTATCTTCCATGCGGAGCAAATCGGAGCCCTCATCGGGGGCGCCACAGTCGACCACTTCTCCAACAAAAAGCGTGTGGTCGCCCAGCGCAAGCTCGTCACGCACCTCGCACTCCAACCATGCCGCCGCCTGGGCTAACAGCGGGGCCCCAGTCGTCCCCACCCGGACTGCGACGCCTCCCAGCATGCCCTCCTCGGGGCCTTCGGTTGCAGGCTTTGTAAATCCTCTCACGAGGGCCCTGTCCTGTCTGTTCAAGAAACACAGGCTGAAGACACGTCCCTCTCGGACCAACTCGTGTGTCAACGCATCAACGCGCACCGACACGGCGAGCAGCTTGGGCTCGGTTGCGACCTGCATCGCCAGGTTGTGGGTCATCAGGTTGCGGCGCCCGTGTGCCGCGCTACCGAGGAGATAGATACCCGCCGGCATTCGCCAGAGCACTCGCCGCCGCAACCGGTCATATGCGTCCGGGTCAGCGCCCGGTGGGAACGGCCCTACGAGTTGGCCGGCCACGTCAAAGACCCAGTCCCACCGTCAGGCCGCCCCCTCAGGCTCTTGGCCCCACGACAAGGCTCAGCCTCCCCGTCTGTCCCAGTCAGGGTCCAACTGCCTGAGGAAAAGGGCACATCGCTGCTCCTCGTCTTCCTCGCCGATCTCCCCCGCCCTGCGCCGGAGGGCCTCCACGCAACGCAAGAAACCCCTGTTGGAAGGGTTGCGCCAGCGAACGTACCCCGATCCCCGCCATCCGGCCGCCCGCAGTGCGTCCAGGCCGCGGTGGTAACCGGTCCGGGCGTAGGCGTAAGCGGTCACGGGTACCTCGCACTGCTCGGAGAGAGTGGCCCAAGCCGCCATGTACCGGGGCCAGTGGCCAGCCACTGCGAGCAGGTCTCCTGACGGCGCAGACGGGGACATTGCGTCGGACAAAGCCTCCTCGGCTCCGGCAGGAGGGCCCGGGAGCACGGTCTCGGGAGGGGCGGAGCCAAGGGGGATTTCAGCCATATCTCGTCAAAGCGTAATCTCGAGCCCACGGCAGAGTGCATTTTCGACCGGATCATCAACGGTGACGTCCCCGCCCACGTGGTCTTTCAGGACGAGGAGTTCATCGCGTTCTTGGATTACCGGCCCGTCTTCGACGGCCACACCCTCGTGGTACCCAAGGTGCACTACGCAAACCTTGCCGAGACCCCCGAGAACCTGCTGGGGCCCATGCTGGGCCTCGGCCGGCGTGTGGCAGCCGCGCAGAAGGCCGCTCTAGGGGCACACGGAGCCTTCTTCGCTCTCAACGAGACGGTCAGCCAAAGCGTGCCCCACGTGCACTTGCACGTCGTGCCCCGGCGCGCTGGGGACGGCCTGCGGGGCTTCCTCTGGCCTCGCCACATCTACGAGAGTGAGGGGTTCGCGGCCGAGCTGGCCTCGCGGCTGAGAAGCGCCCTGGGCTAGGGCACTTCTCTGGCGCCGACGCGCATTGCGTGGCGGGCGTGGCGCGCCCGGGGTGTCTGGTGCCGCCGTAGAGACCGCTACCGTGTCGACAGCCGCTGGCGCCGCAGCCGTAGGCAGCACCAATACCGGCTCGTCGGGCAAAGAAACCGTGGCACGGTCACGGCCAGCCCGTTTTGACTCGTAAAGAGCCTCGTCGGCAGCGGCGATGAGGCTGTCGCCGTCTGTTCCCTCCCCCGCCGCGGTTGCAATGCCGGCACTCACGGTCACTTTGACCACGCCCCCTACACCAGCCACTGCGGCTCTCACTCGCTCGATCACCACCAGGGCTCCCGCGCTCGCACAGTTGGGGAGCACGATGGCGAACTCCTCGCCTCCGTAGCGCGCTACCAAGTCGACATCGCGCACGCTCCGGGCCAGCGCGCCGGCAACCTCTCGCAGCACTTCGTCGCCCGCGACGTGCCCGAACGTATCGTTGACGTCCTTGAAGTGGTCAATGTCGATGAGCGCTACCGACAGAGGCTCTTTCGTCCGTCCCGTTCGCGCCACCTCCCGGCCGAGCGCAAAGTCGAGCTGGCGGCGGTTCGCCAACCCCGTAAGGGCGTCGGACGACGCGAGCCTCGCTACCTCGGCCTGGAGGTGCGCGTTGTTGATCGTCAAGGCCGCATGGACCGCGAAACGGTTCAGCATGTCGAGCGACCGCCGGCTCACTCGCCTGGCAAAGGGAGGGCCGGCTTCGGCCAGGAGAAGGCCCAGGCGGTCGTGACCCGCCCTAAGCGGCACGACGATCAGGTTGGTCGCTCCGGGCACGATCTCGTCGAGCGAAGGGTCTGCATCCGCAGAAAGGCTGCGCACCAGCACCGGAGCGTTGGTAGCGAGCGCCCGGGCCGCCACCTCGCCGCTCAGCGCGCGCTTGCCCTCCTTGCCCGGTGGTGCGGCTTGCGCAGGGGAAACCTCAGTGTCACCAACGGCAAACTTTGCAGCAACGACCCGGCCCTTTTTCTCCCACACGATGGCGACCCGCTTGAACGCGAACGCGCCTGCGACGCTCCTCAGCAAAATGGCCACTATTTCGTCGGCGCCGCAGCTTGCCTCCATCGACTGCTCCATCTCAGAAGCCATCTTCGTCAGCGCGTCGAGCTGGGCTTTGGAACGCCGCAGTTCACGCTCGCTGAGGGTCGAGAAGTACGCCGTACTTAGCGCTACCGCCCAGAACCCGACAATTCGCAGCGCCACTGCCCCCGAACTGGGGTTGACAACCTGAGGAGTGCCCAGGAGTTTCCCAACAGGGCCGCCCAATTGCAACACCGAGATAGCCAGCAGGAGGGCAGAGTCCCACATGGCAAGGCGCACCCCCGTGCGCGGGCTGGCTAAGAGCGTGACGGCAATGAGCTGCACGGTGAAAAGCAGTACGAAGTCGCTCTGGGCCGCACCGGCGGGCACCATCAACAACGCCAGGTAGGCCGAGTCCACCGGGAGCAGCATCTGTTGCATAGGCGCTCGCGAGCGTCGTGCCTTACGCCGCTCAGGCGGCGCCTTGGCCATGACGTAGTCGGCGAGTTGCCCGGCAAGGCAGACCGCCAGGTAAGCGGCGCTCAACGGGAGCACCTGGAGGAAACGGAGGCCCAATTCGCCGGGGAAGGAGGCGGCCGCGGCGCACACGAGGCCGACGATTACGAGCCGGACCATCTGCAAGGCGCCCAGCCGCTGGTCCAGGCTTGTGTGCTCGGGCAGCGCCAGGCCCTGCTGGCTGGCCCTAACCGACAAGGCTCCCGAGCTCACCGAGCTCACCGCCGCGGAGCTCACGCCTTGTTCGCTCCCTGCCGCTCGCGCGGCCCCGCCTGGGTAGAGGCAACCACCTACGCGGCGCCGTCGCCGGCTCACTCGAAGCCAATTGAATCCTCGTGTCTTCTTGCAGGAGCTTCGACAAACTTCGGGTCCCTTCTATCGATCAGCCACTGGACGAGAACAAAAACCAAAATGAGGGCTCCCAGCGCGAACGGCACGCGCTGGCTGGTCGAGGCGTTCAAGGAGCTGGCGTCCCACGGCGCTCCGATGGAGATGACCTGCTGGCCGTCGATTAGCCGTTCGCCGGGCGGGACTTTTATGGCGACTGGGGAAACCGCCTCATCCGGGAACCGCAAGTGGTCGGGACCGGTCCGCGTCCCCTTGTCGCTAACCGAGCTGTCGCCTGCGCCGGGCCCGGTCGTTGTTGGCGCCGTCGTCATTGCCGGGGCCCCCACGGTGGCCGCCCCCATCCCTGGCCTCGTGGGCGTCCTCGCGACCGTCGATGTAGTCACAAGGGGCCCGTTGGCGCCGGCTACCCTGCCCGGAGACGCCCAGGCATTAACGGGCCACGCCAGCACGCTGGCCGCCAAGAGGGCGAACGCTGCCATCGGGCGGCGCCGCCTGCTTGTCCAAGGTCGTTCTGCCGTAGCCACCTCCCCCGTCGCCCTCATCTCCGTCCAGCATTTCGACCACTGTCCGTGGCCCTTGTGCCAGTGGAACGCAAGAACGCTACCCAGAGAGTTGGCCTTGCCTACTTTTCTGCAGCACTACTGGAAGATACGGAAGACACGGTAACTACGTCGTTTTTGGAGAGGCCCGCCTGGGCATTTTCTGCCCCAGTCGGATGCCTCTGGCGAGGCAGGACATTTCTGCTAGTCGGACCGCATAGCCATGCGCACCACGAGACACGCAACGGCCTAAGGGTCACATCCGCTGTGGCGCCTCGATACCAAGTAGGTCAAGTCCTTTTTCGAGCACCGCGGCCGTAAGTGCGCATAGCCCAAGCCTGGACGCTCTGGTCGCCGGACCGGGCGCGCCGAGAACGGGGCAGTTTTCGTAGAAGCCCGTAAAGGTGCTCGCCAACTCGAAGAGGTAACCGCACATCTTGTGGGGGCTATAGGTTTCGACGCTGGAGGCGACCGCATCGGCGAACCCGAGGAGGCGCTTGGCAAGCTCGCGCTCGGCAGGTTCGCTCGGCGCGAGGATTGGCCCGACATCGTAGGCGGTACCTGCCCCGCCGGCCCTTCCTGCGACGCCGGTTCCTCCTAGCTCGCCGGACGTGCCTGCCGCGTCGGACCGAGCGGCTCGCCGGAGGATACTGCGCAGCCTGGCGTGCGCATACTGGATGTAGGGAGCTGTGTTGCCGTCGAAAGCCAGCATCCGGTCCCAGTCGAAACGGTAGTCGCGCGCCCGGTCCGTTGAAAGGTCGGCGTACTTGACCGCGCCTATCCCTACTGCGCGGGCGATACCCTCAAGATCCCCTTCAACGGCCTGGCCAATTTGCTCCGCGCGCGCCACCATCAATGCTCTGGCTCGCTCGACCGCCTCGTCGAGCAGCTCCGCCAGCTTTATGGTGGCACCTTGCCTGGTCCGGAACATCTTCCCGTCCGGCCCGAGGACATTGCCGAAGCCTATATGAGCAGCTTGGGCCTCCCGAGGTAGCCAGTGTGCCAGTCGCGCGGTGGCGAAAACCATCTCGAGGTGCTCCGACTGGGTAAAGCCCACCACGTAGAGGAGCAATTCAGCGCCGAGGCGGCCTACGCGGTCGCGGATTGCAGCCAAGTCTGTCGTGGCATAGGTATATCCCCCGTCGGACTTCTGAACAATGAGCGGCAGAGGCTCGCCTTCGCGGTTGGTGTACCCGGGCGGGAAGACGCAGCGGGCCCCTTGGCTTTCCACGAGAAGCCCCATTTTGTCGAGGTCATCGACTACCCCTGGCAGGAGCGGGTTGTAATAGCTCTCCCCCACCACGTCCTGTCGTGTGAGCTTGGTGCCCAGCCGACCAAAAATGTCGTCGAAATAGCTCAGGCTTTGGCCCACTAGCAACTGCCAAAGCCGGAGGGTCTCGGGGTCGCCCGATTGCAATAGGACCACGCGGGCGCTGGCCCGTTCGGCAAAAGCGCGGTCGTTGTCGAAAGCCGCCCGAGCCTGCTGGTAAAAGAGCTCCAAGTCCCCTAGCCCGAGTTCGTGGACTGCCTCGTCCTCGCCAATATCGATGAGGTGCTCGATAAGCATCCCGAACGGAGTACCCCAATCCCCGACGTGGTTCTCCCTTATAACGCTGTGGCCGACAAGTTCGAGCAACCTCACCAGGCAATCGCCGATAATCGTGGAACGCAGGTGACCGACATGCATCGGTTTTGCGACGTTCGGTGCCGCGTAGTCGACAACCGCCTTTTTGGGAGGGTTCGCCGGCTGGACGCCCAATGTCGCCGGATCCAAGGACATATTTCGAAGTTCGTTCGCCAGGAACTCGCCGGACAGGGTCAAATTGATAAAACCTGGACCGGCCACCTCGGCGCTCTCGCAAAGGTCGGCCAAGCCCAACTGCCAGGCCCTCGCCACCACCTCCTCGGCAACCTCGCGGGGGGGCCGCCCCAAAGCCCGGGCCAAGGCGAGAACGCCGTCCACTTGCAGGTCGGCGTGCTGCGAGGGACGCAGCGCTGTTGCTGCGCCCGGTTGCAGCTCCTCCAAAACTGGGGCGAAAAAGGCGTCGACGGTGGCTAGTAGGCCTGGCACCTACCCATCGTCGCGTCCCGACGGCGCATGAGCCAACCGATAATTCCCTGGGGGTTCTCGGCGTGGCGCCACCTTTGTCGGCGTGCCACCGCCCAAAAAGTGGCCCGGTCGACGCCGAGAAACCCTCGGCGACGCCTAGAACCGGTACGCATAATGCATGCAAAGCCATATAACTATATGAAAGCACTGGCCCATGGGTCCAACCCACCGGGTGCCGCGGTGAACGCTCGCGCTACCGTTGCCTGGTTCGCCATGGCACCCGAGGATCGCAGCGCCACATCACCCGCTCTTCGCTTCGCTGATGTCGACCTCGACCGGGAGGCAACTCCGGTCCTGAGAGCCGTCAACTGGCAGGTCAGCGCTGGCGAACGTTGGGCGGTGATAGGCCCAACGGCAGCGGCAAGACCACGCTGATGCAGCTGGCGTCCGGCTACCTGCACCCGACGCGAGGGACCGTAGAAGTTCTCGGGCAACGCCTGGGCCGTACCGACGTGCGAGCCTTGCGAAAACGGGTGAGCACCGTGTCGGCCAGTGTCGCCCGGGTCATAGTGCCGTGGTTGACGGCCAAGGAAGTCGTGGTGTCCGCTCGCCAGGGCGCCTTGGAGCCGTGGTGGCATACCTACGGCCAAGCGGAGTGGGCGCGAGCCGAAGAACTCCTCGTGAACGCTGGCTTCGGCCACATTTCCGAGCGCGCTTTTGGCGTGCTCTCAGAGGGAGAACGCCAACAGGTTTTGCTGGCGCGGGCCCTAATGACCGACCCGGAGCTCCTGTTGCTCGACGAGCCATGTGCCGGGCTCGACATGGGAGGCCGTGAACGGTTGCTGGGCCGCCTCGGCCTTTTGGCTTCGAGACCAGGATCAGCGCCGATGGTAATGGTCACTCACCATGTCGAGGAGATCCCTGAAGGTTTTACGCACGTTTTGTTGCTAAACGCCGGGAGCTCGTTGATCGCAGGGCCGATTGCATCGTCGCTGACGGCAAAGGCGCTCAGCGAATGTTTCGGATTGCCCCTCGAGCTCCGCCATGACTCTGGCCGATGGAGCAGCCGGTCCGCCCGCACCCGTTGACCGCCCGCAACAGGTGCCTATCCGGCCGGGTGGGGACTGCTCGCGCCCGCTGCTGCACAGGGCATGCAGGTGCCGCTTACGGCGAAATGACCTACGTCGGCGCGGAAGCCGTACCGAGCCTCGAGTTCGCTAGCGAGAGGCTCGAACAAGCCAGGGGCAACCTCGATAACGCCACCGCAGTTGCGGCAGATGAGGTGCTGGTGCGAACGCCAGCCGGCCAAGTGCCATTGGGACGGCCCGTGGCCCAGGTGCACGTGATAGGCGATGTCCAGCTCTTCGAGGCGTTCGAGCGTGCGGTAAACCGTGCTCTCGCTGATGTCGGGGTACTCTGCGGCGACCACCGCGACGATCTCTTCGACGCTGCGGTGCCCTTCGGCCTCTACGAGGGCGGCGACGACAGAGCGCAAGGCAATCGTCGCTCGCCCGCCGGCCTCCCGGACCACGCGGACAGCAGCATCAACAGCGGGCTCGCCAGGTGGTACCGGTTGCGGGCCATGCCCTCTCACCGAGGTCATCGGCTAGTGGCCACCGGCCAGCAACTGCAGCCGGAGCTCAGACGGGCAGGAAGGTCTCGAGCCGCTCGTTGATGTCTGACACCGAGTACAGGTTGCGGCGGAGTGTCTCGGTAAGCCAACGCTCGACCTCTTCGCGAGCAGGGCCCTCGTTCAGGACGCCCCAAAGGTCCAAAAGGTGGTCCTGGACGTCCGAAGCCGGCACTGCGATCTGATCGGAAAGTTGCGCTAACCAGGCCTCGGCCACCTCGACAGCACTCGTAACCAGCTCCGCTTCGCCCCCGTCGCTGATCGCGCTGTCCGCTGCGTCAACACCTACCGGCCCAACCACGCTCTCCCCGGTCTCAGTCATGTACCAATCATATGACACCCCAGGGACATAGCGAGGGCGGCAACCGGCGCTCAAGTGCCCTTTTGCCCCAAAAGACACCTTCGGCCACTGTCGGCAGTCGACTGTCGCCCAAAACGGCGCACCGGTTCCTTCATTTCCGGCCCCGTCGCTCCTCGAGGCTTCGTCTGCTAGAGCGATCGGGGCGCTCGGCTGGCCGCTCGGCTTTGCCCGCTCGGCTTTGCCCGCTCAGCTAGGGGACGCTCGGCTTTGCCGGCTCGGGCCGCTCGGCTGGGGCTGATGCCTCCGACCACACTCCCTCGAAGTTCTTCGCGGCCCGCCCATCCCCCCTCGCGGGTCGGGCCGCCTCGTGTGCCAAGGCGCACTCCGTAGCCTCGCGTTCGCGCCCACAACCAGCCCTGGGCCACCGGCCGCGCTTTCATGGCCACGCAATCGCTTCGGGCGCCCACTTTGTGCGCGTCAAATATCCCTGGGAGCAACACCTGCGTCAATGTGTCGGTTAGAGAATGCGTGATAATGCTGGTCAGCGCACCAAAATGCGCCCAGGCTTGACTTAGAACCAAAACATACCCTAATGTTACGGATTCAATAACAAACGCTCTCAGATGGCGTTCAACACTAAAGTTCTTCACCGTGGTCCGAAGAGCTGAGTGCCGAAGGCCACAGTTGACTGAGAGCAATCGTCCCGTCCGGGTTATTTGCTCGCGGGGCCACGTGCCTATTTCCTGCTCGTAGCTGGTACTTCCCACCGATACCGAGCGGCGGGCAGATGGTACGCGACCAAGGAGACTGAATGGTCCGACGTCACCAACCTATGCATTTACGCGCCGAACCGGCTCGTCCCGGTCCACGGCCGACAGGTGGCGGCCGGCCTGCTCTCGAGCCATCCCGAAATCCCGCTCACGCGGCGGGACCAGGCAAAACTGCAGCCAACGGGCTGCATTTTCGCCAAACACCCCGAGCAGGCTACCTACGTCGTCGACCGCGCCATTTCCGTCCCGTCGGGACTTTGCGGACGTCATCGACCGTCTTGGCCACACTATCCCTGCCCCTGGCCGCGATCTCCATGCTGGGCCTGCCGGCAACCATTGCGGCTGCCGGGCCGACGACCGCTGGTTCGTATTTGTCGTCTCCCAAACCCGTAGGCACGACCCGGGACAAGCTGGGTGCCCGAACTGGGGCGACCGCCACTCTCGCAGGTCTCAGCCGCGTCGACCACGCTGTTTCACCTCCGAGCCCTCATTTTGGCGGCGCTGATTACCTTTTTGGCGTTGCTGACCGCCCCCTCGGCGCTCATGACTACCTCTCTGGAGGTACTGCCTACCCTTTTGATGGCACTTACCACCCCGAGTTGCCGGTCAAGAGGACGAGCCCCGCCATGGTCAAGCTGGCAGCACCGGGTTCTATCGCCGCCTTTGGGGACGCCACGTTCCTGGGTGCACCCGGAGAACATACGCGAGACATCGTCGGCATAACGCTGTCAGGGCTTGGGCGGGGGTACTGGGCCGTTGGTTCAGGGGGCGGCGTATTTTCTTATGGTGACGCTCGGTTTCTCGGCTCCATGGCAAATGACCACCGCTCCAGGAAAATAGCTGGGATTGCTGCGACACCATCGGGCAACGGGTACTGGTTGGTTTCCAAGGACGGGGACGTTTTCAGCTTCGGCGATGCGAAGTTCTACGGCTCCCTTGGTAATGATGACCTGAAAACGACAGTGGTCGGGATCGCCTCTCTCCCGAATGGGCGAGGATATTGGTTGGCAACTGCCGATGGTGGGGTTTATACCTTCGGGGATGCCCGTTATTACGGGTCCCTCGGCAATACCGTTGTGAAACGAGAAATAATTGGCATCGCCGCCTCACCGACCGGCCGCGGCTACTGGCTAGCGACCGCAACGGGAACTGTGTTCAGCTTCGGCGACGCCACCGAGCACGGGTCGCTTTTGAACAAGCACCTGAACGTGACCGCGATCGCAGCTTCGCCTGGTCCGCGACAGGGTTACTGGCTCCTCGCTGCCGGCGGGAGCGTGCACGGCTTCGGCGCAGCCAAAAACCTTGGATCGGCCTCGACCGGCCCGGGGGTACGGGCCAGTGCCCTCGCACCGACGCCCAACGGCGCCGGCTATGTGGTGGTGACGATGAGGCCAACCGCACCGAGCCGTCATCTCAATTTTCTGGGCGATTTTCTCGTCACTTGCTATGACCTCAACGGTGTTACCAAAAGCGGGGTCATCGCAGGCCCTCAAAGCGCAGCCGTCGACCCGGGGGTGATCCCGCTCGGCACCCAGATTTATGTCGACGGGATTGGTGTTCGGACTGCGGACGACACAGGCGGCGCGATCGTTGGAGACCATGTCGACATATGGGAACCCACTTTCGGGCAATGTGCGGCGTGGGGCGCACAGCAACGAGCTGTCTACAGCGTTATCGGGTGAGCCAAAGCACCAGGTCCCTATGGCGGCTCCTCCTACTGGGTAGGTAGGCGATGGCTACGTAGCTACGCGACGACGGGGCTTCGCTGACGCGCGCTAGGGTCCGCAGCAATGGATGGTTACCAAGCACTGCTCCTTGTGTCCTTCGGCGGCCCGGAACGGGCGGAGGACGTGAAGCCGTTCTTGCGGCGCGTTACGGCGGGCCGAGACGTCCCCGAAAGCCGCCTCGACAAAGTCGCTGAGCACTACTACGCCGCCGGAGGCTTGAGCCCCTTGCCCGCGCAATGCCGGCTTCTTCTTGAGGCCCTGCGGACGGAACTGGCCGGTACTTCGCTCGAGATTTATTGGGGTAACCGTAACTGGCACCCGTTGCTGGAAGATACCCTCGCCCAGATGCGCGACGAGGGGATCGAACGTGCCCTGGCGTTTGTGACTTCAGCCTACGGTGGCTACAGCAGCTGCCGGCAGTACCTCGATGACATCGCTGCGGCCCGGGAAAGGGTCGGGCCACGGGCACCTCAGGTGGAAAAGCTGCGCCTCTATTACAACCACCCAGGCTGGGTAGGCCCCTGGGTGTCGAGCCTCGCCACGGCGCTCGAGGCTTGCAATGTTGTGGCCGCCCCGCCCCGCGTGGTTGACGATAGCCGCGATGTTGCCGACGTTCGATCGAGCGCTACCGGGGCGGTCGAAGTGCTCTTCAGCGCGCATAGCATCCCCGTGGCGCTGGCAGCGAACAGCCCCTACGTCGAGCATGTCACCGAGGCGGCCCGGCTCGCGGCCGAAGGCGCCCGCGTCAAGTCGTGGCAACTCGTGTGGCAGAGCCGCTCTGGCAGCCCAAGCGCACCGTGGCTCGGTCCAGACGTGTGCGACGTGATCCGGGCCTCGACGGCCGGCACGTTCGTTGTGGTCCCGATCGGCTTCGCCTGCGACAACATGGAGGTCGCTTACGACCTCGACATCGAGGCAGCAGCCGTGGCGAGACAAAGAGGGCCCATTTCGTGCGGGCAGCAACCGTGAGCACCAGCCCCGCTTTTGTCCAAATGGTGCGCGAACTGGTCCAAGAGCGCTCGGCACCCTTTGGCCCACGGCGCGCCGAGGGCGTGTTCGGGCCGTGGCCCGACCACTGCCCCGACGGCCATTGCCCCGCTAGCGCCCCAACGGCAAGTAGGATGCGCTCCGGCTGACCCGCTGGGGAAGGGCCTGACGGCCCCGGCCTCCGAACCGGTTTTTCTCGGCGCGCCAGTGCGCAGCATCAGCAAAGGAGCACTATGTCCACGTCTCAGCTCTCCGAGGCTCCCAAAAAGGCCGACTACCGCGTCGCCGATATTTCCGTGGCTGACTTCGGCAGGCGAGAAATCGACCTGGCCGAAGTGGAAATGCCAGGTTTGATGGCCCTAAGGCAAGAATACGCGGGCCAACACCCTCTTGCCGGGGCCCGCATCAGTGGTTCGCTGCACATGACCGTACAAACCGCGGTACTGATCGAGACGCTGCGCGACCTTGGCGCCGAAGTGCGCTGGGCCAGCTGCAATATTTTTTCGACTCAGGACCACGCTGCGGCCGCAATAGCCCAAAGCGGGGTGCCCGTTTTTGCCTGGAAGGGCGAGACCTTGGAGGAATATTGGTGGGCCACCGAGCAGGCTCTGTCTTGGCCGGCGAACGATGGTCCCAACATGATCGTCGACGACGGCGGCGATGCCACCTTGCTGGTGCATTTGGGAGTGCAGGCTGAGCGGGAGGGCAAGGTGCCCGACCTCGGCCCAGACGACAGCGAGGAACACGGGATCATCGTCGCAACGCTACAAAAGACGCTGCGCGCGCGCCCTGGTATGTGGACGAAAATGGCGGCCGGGATCAAAGGGGTTAGCGAAGAGACCACCACTGGCGTCAACCGGTTACGACAGCGCGCTGCGAACGGAGCTCTGCTTTTCCCTGCAATGAACGTCAACGATTCGGTGACAAAGAGCAAGTTCGACAACCTGTACGGCGTGCGCCACTCGCTGATCGATGGGATATTCCGTGCGACCGACGTCATGGTGGCCGGCAAACTTGCCGTCGTGTGCGGCTACGGCGACGTCGGCAAAGGTTGCGTCCAATCCTTGCGAGGCCAGGGAGCGCGTGTGGTGGTTACCGAGGTGGACCCAATCTGCGCGCTGCAAGCCTCCATGGAGGGCTACCAGGTCGTGACTTTGGAAGACGTGGTGGCAACAGGTGATATCTTCGTCACAGCCACAGGCAATAAAGATGTGATAACGGCGCATGACCTGGCGCAGATGAAACACAATGCCATCGTTTGCAATATCGGCCATTTCAACAACGAGATAGATATGGCGGGGCTCGCCCGTTACCCCGGCATTTCGCGCCACGAGGTGAAGCCCCAGGTTGACGTCTGGGAGTTCCCCGACGGCCATGGGGTTATCGTGCTCGCCGACGGTCGGCTCGTGAACCTGGGATGTGCGACCGGCCACCCGAGTTTTGTCATGTCCACCAGCTTTACCAACCAGGTCCTCGCCCAGATAGAACTTTTCAACCAGGTCGACCGCTACCCGATCGGCGTCCACGTACTGCCGCGCCACCTCGACGAAAAGGTCGCCCGGTTGCACCTCGGCAAGCTGGGGGCGAAGTTGACCCACCTTTCGGACAATCAGGCTGCCTACATCGGCGTGCCCGTAGAAGGTCCCTACAAGCCGCCTGACTACCGCTACTAGCTGCCCAGGGCCGCGGCCGGGCCTAACGGACGAAGCGGCTAACCACTTCGATGTGAGGCGTGCCCGGGAACATATCGACGAGAGCTGCCCAATCCAAATGAAAGCCCCGCGCCTGCAACAGCGCCGCGTCTCGTCCAAGCGACGCAGGGTCGCACGATACAAGCGCCAAATGGCTTGCCCTGGTCGCGACCAGGGCGGCGACTCCGGCCGCGCCTAGGCCCGCCCGCGGGGGGTCCGCCACAACGACCGCGGCCTTCGACGCTCGCCACCGTGCGACATCGATGCGTCGGACCGAAGCACCCGGGAGGTTGACCCTGGCATCCGCCGCTGCGGCTGCCGAGGACTCGAGAACTGTCACCGGACGTCCCTCGGCAATGGCCGCAGCGAAGAGGCCGACGCCCCCATAGGCGTCGACCAAAAGCCCCTCTGGGGCACCCGTGACGGCCGAGGCGACGAGGCTTACCAAAACTTCGGCTCCTTCGGGGCTCGCCTGGAAAAACGACTCAGCCGACAACCGCAAGCGCTTGCCGGCGACCTCCTCGAATATCCAGGCACGGCGGCCGGCTGCAAGCTCATCTTGACCGATTACGCGCACCGAGGCGGGCAAGGCGGCGCCCTCTGAGCTCGGCCCGAGAACGGCCAGCCGTTCGCCCGTGCGGGCCCCGCAGCGAAGTGTAACGTCGGTCGCCGCCCCGAAATCACCGTTCGCGAGCAACTCGCCGAGCAAGGGGTGCGCCACCAGGCAAGTGTCGACTGGGACAACTTCGTGGCCGCGGTGCCGCCGAAAACCCGGTCGAGCACCGTCGGAAGAAAGGCGCAGCGTGGTGCGGTAGCCGGCCAGGCTCGCGGGCGGGGCTGGGACTACGTCGGCCCCTTCGAGGCCGCCGATGCGCTCGAGGACCTCCGAGACCACCTCTGTCTTGTAGCGGCGCTGGGCCTCCAGAGAAACGTGCTGCCAGCCGCAACCCCCGCAGCCCCGGGCGACATGGGGGCACGGCGGGGCGACTCGATCAGCTGAGGGCTCGAGGACCGCGCTTACGCGAGCACGGGCGTAGCTGGAGCGTTCCTCGGTGAGGACCGCGTCGACCGTTTCACCTGGCAAGGCCCCGTCGACAAGTACCACCCGGCCGGTCGCCTCCCGTGCCACTGCCGCGCCGCCTGCGGCCATAGTGGTCGGGACGAGCCGGAGCACGTCCCCATGAGCGGGCCACGGCACCACCGCACACTAGCGCGGCCGTGATGCTCAGCGTCCTGGTACCATCCGCTTTGAAGCTCGTGACAAAAGGCGGGTGGCCCATGGCTAATGACAACGAAGAGACCGGGTCCTCGGCGACCGAGGCCCAGATAGCAGTCCATTGGCGGGAAGAAGAGTACTTCTACCCCCTGCCGCCTTTATTGGACAGGCCAACGCATCGGACCCGGCGATATTCAAGCGGTTCGCCGAGGAGAGTTTCCCGAATGCTTCCGGGAGTACGCAGAACTGCTCGACTGGGACCAGTATTGGCACACAACGCTAGACACGAGCGACCCGCCGTTTTGGAAGTGGTTCGTGGGAGGTCGCCTAAACGCCACCTACAACTGTATTGACCGGCACCTGGAGACTAAGGCGAACAAAGCCGCTTTCATATGGGTCCCAGAGCCCGAGGCCGAAGAAACCAGGACGGTTACCTATCGCGAGCTGTACCAGCGGGTCAACGAGTTGGCAGCCATGCTGTCGGGTTTCTGCGGCCTGCAAAGCGGGGACCGGGTCACGTTCCATATGCCGATGGTCCTTGACCTGCCGGTGTCCATGCTGGCGTGCGCCCGGCTCGGCGTCGTGCATTCCGAGGTCTTCGGCGGCTTCTCGGGCACCGCCTGCGGCGGCCGGATCGCCGACTCAGGCAGCCGGGTCCTAGTGACAATCGACGGCTACTACCGGGACGGGAAATGGATCGACCATAAAGCAAAGGCCGACGAGGCCGTGGCTGTCGCCAAGCAAGAGGGGGTCGAGATAGAAAAGGTCCTCGTCTTCAGGAGGCATCCGGGCCAGTACCATTCCAAAACGCCGATGGTCGAAGGGCGTGACTATTTCGTGGACGAGATCATCGGCGACTACCTCCGCCAGGTCGTGCCGCCGCTGTCGATGCCGGCAGAAGCGCCCCTTTTCTTGATGTACACGAGTGGCACTACCGGGAGGCCGAAGGGTGCTCAGCATTCTACGGGCGGTTACCTCTCCTACGTCGCCGGCACCTCCAAGTACTTCCTCGACATCCACCCCGAGGACACCTACTGGTGCGTCGCCGACATCGGCTGGATAACCGGCCACTCCTATATCGTCTACGGGCCGCTGGCCCTCGGGCACCACGAGCGTGCTCTACGAGGGGGCTCCCGCCTAGCCCCGACCCCGGACGGCCTTGGAGGATCGCCGAACGCCTGGGCGTCAATATCTTCCATACCGCCCCCACCACGATCCGCATGCTGCGCAAGCTCGGCAAGGACGAACCGGCCAAGCACGACTACCACTTCAAATTGATGTGCACGGTGGGCGAGCCCATCGAGCCCGAGGTCTGGCGCTGGTACTACGAAATCGTGGGCAAGGGCGAGGCGGCCATCGTCGACACGTGGTGGATGACCGAGACAGGCGGCTTCCTTGGCCAGCACCCTGCCTGCCCTCAAGCCAATGAAACCAGGCAGCTGCGGCCCAGCCGCCCTCGGGATTTACCCCGTCATATACGACGAGGACGGCAGAGTGGTGGAAGCCGGCAGCGGCAAGCGCCGGCAACATCTGCATGCGCAACCCGTGGCCCGGGGATGATGCAAACCGTGTGGGGCCAACCCGAGCGCTTTGTCCAGACCTATTACGCCAAGTACTGCCACGACAAGCGCCAGCAACGACTGGCACGACTGGCCGTTCTTGTGCGGCGACGGGGCCGTGCAGGCCGAGGACGGCTACTACCGCATACTCGGCCGCATCGACGACGTCATCAACGTCGCCGGGCACCGGCTCGGGACGAAGGAGCTCGAATCTGCGGTGCTGACCGTGCCCGAGGTGGCCGAGGCGGCCGCCGTCCCCGTGATAGACGAGGTCCGCGGCCGGGTGGTCGAAATGTACGTCGCCCTCCAGCCCGGGGCTCTCGGCCAGCCCCGAGATCGAGGACAAGGTCAAGGCCGCGATCGAGATCCAGATCGGCAAAGTCGCCCGCCCGAAAAACGTCTGGATCGTGCCCGACATGCCGAAGACCCGATCTGGCAAGATCATGCGCCGGGTCATTGCGAGCATTTCCAATTTCGCCGACGTGGGAGATATCACAACACTTGCCAACCCTGACGTCGTCGAGGGGATCCGGCGCCAGGTCTACAGGGAAAAATCACAGCGTGGTGAGGCGCCGCGCCAGCTCAGCGCCAAAGAGCTGGCAGAGATCGAGTCGTACGGACGCGCTGACTGAGGGCCTGAACTGGCAGTAAGCCTGGAAGCAAGCAGGATGGGGGTTCGGGGGCCGGACGGCAGGGCGGCCTGATGAGCCGGCGGGCATGCCGGCGAAGAGGGCCGTGACATGGTCTTTTAGCGTCCCATTCAACCGTGGGCAGCTCCCGACGATATATATGACCAAGCGAGGCGCCGCCTACCTCCCCCACCGCAGCGCTAGGAGCCGCTTTGGAAGGTCCGACGATCGGGATACTGTCGCCGTTGATGGCGGGCTACTACTACGGCTCGCTTATTTCTGCCGTTAACCAGGCAGTATCTGCTGTCGGAGGGCGGCTGACGGCGATATCCACCGCTGCGTTCAGTTCGGGGTACCACAGAGAACATGTCATTGAAGACCTCCCCCACCTGGGATGGGACCGCATCGACGGCTTCGTGACAATCGCGAACGCGGTGTCGCTCGAGTACCTGGAAAAGCTCCGCGACGCCGGCAAGCCCGTGGTCGCCCTGGGCCACGCTGAGCCTGGGTTCTCGTACCCGGCCGTACTGCCCGACAACCAAGGCGGCGTCCGCCAAGCAGTACAGCACCTTCTCGAGCACGGCCACACTCGGATAGCTTTTGCCGGCAGCATGCAGCAGTACGACGTGAGCGAGCGCTACGCGGCCTACCGTGATGCGCTCTTGGCCCACGGGACCGAGCCTGACCCCGCTCTCATGTACGACATCGCAGACAACCACGAGTTCGCTGGACGGCAGGCGGCGGCGGTCATGCTCGCCGCCGGCCTGCCCTCGACAGCGGTGGTGGCGGCGACGGACCTCAACGCCGCTGGCATCATGTCAGCCCTCAAAGAAGCCGGCTACGTGCTGCCGAACGACCAGGCGATAACAGGTTTCGACGACATGCCTGGGGTCAGCTCGCTGTCGCCCAGCCTGTCGAGCGTCTCTCAGAACCTGGAGGAAATGGGCAGGATGGCAGCTCAGCTGGTGATGCAGTTGGTCGCCGGCGAGACGGTAGCGGCTGGCCACCATGTCGTCGAGGGGTCTTTCATATCCCGCGAGAGCTGCGGCTGCGCCACCAGGCCTCTTAGCCGCGACGTTGGCGCTGACAGGGACCGACAGGACCCTGTTGCGAGCTTCACCCAGGCGCTGCGCAAGATCGCGCTGCCCGGCACGGGCCGGGGCAAGCGTTCCCCGAAGAGAAGGTCACCAGGCTCGTGGCCGCAATGGAGAGCACCTTGCGCCAGGCCGCTGCTGACCAGGCCGATCCCGAGCACCTGGTCGAACTTGGGCAGGCCTGCCAGGAGCTGTACAGGCTCGGCGCAGCCAGGAAACCTTCGATGCCATCTTGCGCTTTACCAACCAGTTCAGCTCGCAGCTCGCCGACGCCGCCGGGCCGGCCGGCGAGGAGGCTCTCGCCAGGCTCAACAACTGCTGGGCCGAAGTACGGCTCGGCCTATCCAAGGCCTTGCTCAATGAGCGCAACGACGCCTACTACGAACTTCGCAAGGCAATCCGCGACGAGCACGAAATAAGCCTCGACCTGCTCCGAAGCCACGAAGCCGACCCGCGTGCGCTCGGGTGGCTGGGCCGCACGAAGGCCATAGCCGGCGTCCTGGCCCTGTGGAAGAGCGATGCCGACGGCTCAGACCCGAGCCGCGACGACGAGCACGCTACGCCGACAAAAGCCAACCTCGACCTGCGAAGGCTCGGCGCCGAGGCGCTGACCTCAGCCGGCCACGCCCCCGAGCCCCAAAGCAACGGGCGGCCCGGTAGGCCCGAGCTTGAAGTGGTGGGTACCTTCGACTCGACGGGTCGGACGCTCGCGATGGGTGCGACGTCCTACGAGGTGGAAGCCTTCCCGCCCGTGGAGCTTTTCCAAATGGCCGGGCAGGGAAATGTCCTGATGCACTTCCCGGTGACGAGCGAGGACATCGACTGGGGGATCCTGTCGGTAGCAGTACCGCTCGACACGGGCTTCCTCGGGCAGGACACCTATTTCCAGTGGGAGGCCCTCCTCAGCGAGGCCCTTGACTACCAGTACGTGCTGCAGTCGCTGCGTGAGCGCAGCCACCAGCTCCACGAGCGGGGCGAGCAATTGGCGCTGTCGTACCGGCGTGAGCGAGAGATGGCCCAGGCCGTGCGTGAGAGCGAGGAGCGCTACGCGTTGGCCGCGCGGGCCGCCAACGACGGGCTGTGGGACTGGGACCTCGACAAAGGGACCGTCTATTACTCCTCGCGCTGGAGCGAGATGCTCGGTTATACAGAGGACGCAATCGGCACGAGCCCCGAGGAATGGCTCGAGCGAGTACACCCGCAGGACCGTGCCGGTCTCACCGCCGAGCTTGTCGGCTTGAAACTCGGCGAACAGGCTTCGATCCTCCACGAGCACCGCGTAAAAGCGAGCGACGGCAGCTACCTGTGGCTGCTTTGCAGGGGCCTGGCGGTCCCCGGTCTCGGGCGGCCTGCAACACGCATAGTCGGGTCCCTCACCGACATAACAGAACAGCGCCTGCTGGAGGAACGCCTGCGCCAACAAGCCCTTTACGACAGCTTGACGTCCCTGCCCAACCGAACGTTATTCCTGGACCGCCTGTCACAGGCGCTCGCCAACTCCAAGCGTAGGAGCAACCACACATACACGGTGCTTTGGCTCGACCTCGACGGGTTCAAGATCCTAAACGACAGCCTCGGCCACCAGATGGGTGACAAGCTGCTGGTCCAGGTGGCCGACCGCATTCGCAACCAGCTTCGAGAGGCCGACACGGCCGCTCGCTTCGGAGGGGACGAGTTCGCCGTACTGTTGCTGGACATCCCTGACACGCCTACGGTAAAAGGGGTCGTCCGCAGGCTCCTTGAGAACCTCGGCGCTATTTACGACGTGGACGGCCATGAGATCGTGGTCACTGCGAGTATCGGCGTTGCAATGAGCTCGACGGGTTACGACCGCCCAGACGACGTGTTACGCGACGCCGACATAGCGATGTACCGGGCAAAGTCGAACGGCCGAGGGACCTATGCAATATTCGACTCGTCGATGCACGCGACCGCAATGGCACGCCTGAAGACCGAGACCGAGTTGCGGCAGGCGATCGAAAAACGTGGTCAGGACAGCAGCCAAATGGAACTCCACTACCAGCCTGTTGTGCACATCGGCAGCGGGGAGGTAATGGGCCTCGAGGCCCTCGTGCGGTGGCGCCATCCGGTGCGCGGCCTCGTCACCCCTCTCGAGTTCTTGCAAGTGGCCGAGGACTCGGGCTTGATCGTGCCGATGGGCCGTTGGGTCGCGGCGGAAGCATGCCGCCAATTAACGCTTTGGGACGCTATGGAACTGCTGGGTTCCGACGTGCGGGTCAGCCTCAACCTCTCCAACCGAGAATTTTGGAGCCCGCGCTTGCTCGACCACCTCGACCTCGTGTTGTCCGAAAGTGGAGTGCTGCCCGAGCGCCTTGCTTTTGAGATAACCGAGGGCGTGATAATCGACAATTTGGAACGCGCCCTGATAGTGCTCCATGAACTTCACGCGCGCGGGCTTCAGGTCCACGTCGACGACTTCGGGACGGGTTATTCGTCCCTGCAGGCGATCCACCGCTTGCCGATCGACGCCCTGAAGATCGACAAGAGCTTCGTCGCGGGGCTGGGCCACGATGACCGCACCACAGAACTCGTCCGCACGATCGTGCAACTCGGCAAGAACCTGGGCGTCATCGTTATCGCCGAGGGCGTTGAGACGGCGAGCCAGCAGGACTGTTTGCGCGATCTCGGGTGCGGCTGGGGACAGGGGTACCTGTTCTCGCCTGCGGTCCCGGCGACGAACCTCGAGCACCTGATTGCGACAGACCGGTTCAGCCAGAGCAACCTGGTGCGCGAACGAGGAGCGGCGCAAGGCTTGTAACTGAGGGCCTGCCCCGCTAGTGCCTCTTGCGTAGCCTCTGGCACGGTCGGCGTGGTGGTGCTGATATATGCTGCTAACCATTCCGCGCTAATGAGCAAGCTCGCCCGCCTCTGGCGCAAAGCCCCTGGTCCCTTGTTGGCGGTGACGGCGGTCGTTGCCTGGAACCTCTGGAGCCTTCGTTCAGTCGTGCTGCCTGTCGTGTTCTTGAACGACGGGTCCGTCCACGAGATGATGGCTCGCTACGCAAGCAGCGTGATCAGCTCCGGCAAAGACCCGTACACCTCGTGGTTCCCCTATATCGGCTTAGGCTCGGCCCAGTACCTTCATTACCAGAGCCTCGGGTCTGTACTGACCGGTCTTGTCGGTGTGGTGGTCGGGCCGGACACGGCCTTTCGCTGGTCGGTCTACCTGCTTTTATCGTTGTGGCCCTTCGTAATTTATTCCTCCGCAAGGTTGTTCGGCCTACCAAGGGGTACCTGCGCAATTGCCGCAGCGTTGTCGCCTTTGGTCGTCAGCTTCACTGGCGTGGGTTACGAGCGAGGCGCGTACCTTTGGATCGGCGGCGCCGAGGTCTGGACCCAGCTCGTCGGCTCCTGGGCTCTGCCCTTCGCCTGGGCGGCCAGCTGGAGAGCGATGCGCGATGCGCGCTACCTCTGGCTCGCCGCAGCGTTGACCGGTCTGACGGTCGCACTTCATTTCATGAGCGGAGACCTCGCTTTCCTAGGGGTCATCGTCGTCGCGTTGGTGGCTGAGGGACCGCTGCTGCGCCGGCTCGGGCGAGCAGCTGTCCTTTTCGTCGCCTCGCTGGCGGCTGCGGCCTGGGTGATCGTCCCCCTCATCTTGTTCACCAAGTGGTCGGCGATCAACCAGGAGCTAGCGACAACGGGGTACGTGAGGGGCTACGGTGCGCGCCAAGAGGTGGTTTGGTTGTTCACCGGGCGGATCTTCGATGCGCACCGCGCGATCCCCGCAATCACCATCGCCGCCCTTTTGGGCGTTGTCTTGGCAATCGTCAAGTGGCGACGGGAGCCGCTCATGCGCGCTCTGGTCACTTTGTTGGTGGCGAGCCTGTTGCTCAGTTTCGGCCCGACCACATGGGGCCCGCTCGCAGACCTCGTCCCAGGGCATGCGGACCTCTACTTCCGCCGCTTCATGATGGGGAGCCAGCTCGCCGGGCTCTACCTGGCCGGTCTAGCGATCGTGGCGGTGTGGAACACATGCACGTCGACAATTGGCGCTTTTGCGACCTCCCGACGCACCCGCTTCGCAGCCCTGTCCGCCGTAACTGCCGGCTTGGTTGCTTGCTTCTGGCCCGCTGCCAAAGCCGTCTCCCACTATGACCAACGCAACGCAGCCGCCATCTCCTACCAGCGAAGCGAGGACGCCAGCCAAGGTGCCGAAATTGGCCCGTTGCTTACCTACATAAAGGACCATGGAGGCGGCCGGACCTACGCAGGCCAGTCCATCAATTGGGGCCAGGAGTTCACCGTCGGGTACGTACCGGTCTACAAGTACATCGAGAGCCAAGACATCGACGAAGTGGCGTACACGGTGCCGAGCCTGTCGTTGATGCTGGACCCCGAGATTGAGTTCGACGAGGACGACCCCGCGGATTATGCACTTTTCGGCGTCCGCTACATGCTTTTGCCGACCGGGATGGCCCCACCGGTCCCGGCCCAGCGGGCCCTTGTCGACGCCAACTACTCGCTGTGGGTAATCGCTTCTAACAGCTATATCGACCTAGTTCAGGTGACAGGCACCGTTTCCGCCGACCGGGCGGACATAGGCTCGAAGTCCTTAGTGTTCATGGACCTGCTGCAACCAAACCAGGACTGGGCTGTGAACTGGCCGGGGGCCGGCCCTCCACCCGCTCCGTCGGTACCGCCGGCACAGGCGGAATTGGGCGTCGCCTCACCCGGGACTATCGACAGCGTCCAAGCCAGCCCGCCGGAAAGCTCTTTCAGCACCGAGGTAACGATGGACAAGCCTGGGACGCTGGTGTTCTCGGTCGCATACGACCCGGGATGGCACGCCTGGGTGGACGGCCGGCCGACGCGGACCGAAATGTTGGCCCCGGCCCTCGTTGGGGTGAACCTCGCGCCCGGCAGGCACTACATCGTTTTCCGTTATAGCGGCTTCCAGTGGTACCCAGAGCTATGGGCGTTCGGCCTGCTCAGCCTGGCCGGTGTGTTCCTACTTGGCAGGCGCTGGCGCTTCTGAAAGCTTTTCCAACCGTTGCTCTTCCAGGCGGCCGGCTATCCGTTGTACTCGCTGCACATGAGCGAGCAGGCGGTCCCGTGCCTCGGACGCCTCGGAGCTCAACCCGGTCAACTGCTCCACGCGCCAGGTCCGCAACGTCGGCGTGAGCACGTTGTCGTGGAAAATAAGAAGGCTGTAAATACCTTCGTCAGCAATCGCAACAGTGTGGTCGTGGTACCCCGAAATCCCCGTGCCGGGCATGTTGAACGTTTTGACGACGCGCTCCATCGCAATAACCATTTCCGAAGGCGCCAGCTCCATGGCCGCCGTAGATAGGTCGCGATAAAACAGGAAATGGAGGTTTTCGTCGGCCGCGACTCGCTTCATTATCTCGTAACCCGCCGCGTCGTCGAGCGTCTTGGCGGTGTTGAAGTGTGCCACGCGTGTGGCCAGCTCCTGAAGCGACACGTACACCAGGGTCGCCGCCGGGGCCGAGGCCCAGAGCCGAGGACCAGGGGTCCGGCGCCACGCCACCCGAGACCTGTTGCATGCGGCCTCGCTCCATAACCACAGGGTCGATGAGCTGCGAGACTGTAACCCAGTCCCGCAGGACAATGGAATGGCGGCCCTCCTCTGCGGTCCAGCGCCACATCCATTCACCCCATGCACCGTGCTCCCCGAAGGCCGACGAGAGCGCACTGGTGTAGTAGGGGAGGTTGTCCTCGGTGAGCAGGTTGACGAAGATGGCGCTGCGAGCCCCCGCCGACAGCCCCGCTCCCATCGAGGGGTCCCACGGCATGCCCGGCACGATCTCAGCAGCTCGGTCCCAGGGCACCAGCTCGTGCGGGAACCACTCACGAGCGGCGGCCAGATGCCGGTCGAGCAGCTTGGCTACTACCGGCTCGAGCTCGCTGAAGGTGGATGTCGGCACTTGCGACAGATTACGCCAAGGTCGCCGCCGGTGCGGGACGGCGTACCGATGGCCGGCAAGGTGATTACAGCTGGCAAGCTGGCCCTGATGGCGACGGAGCTTCCCGAGCTGCTGGTCCTCGACCACGCTGAGTGGCGTGCGTGGCTCGACAAAAACCACGCCGGTACGCCGGGGGTCTGGCTGGTACTGGCAAAAAAAACAACGACCACTCCCACGACCCTCACATACGGCCAGGCTCTCGAGGAGGCCGTGTGCTACGGCTGGGTCGACGGCCAGGTCGGGCGCCGCGACGAGCTCACATACAGGCAACGGTTCACACCCAGGCGCTACAAAAGCGCCTGGTCGGCAGGGAACGTGGCGCTCGCAGAGCGGCTCATAACCCGGGCACGGATGACCCCGGCGGGCCTTGCAGCTGTCGAGCGGGCCAAGGCGGACGGCACCTGGAAAGCGCCACGGGAGCGGCTGCGCGATCAAGATCGCTAAGAACCCCCGCCGACCAGCCATCATGGAGTAGTGCTCGAGGCCCGCAACCTGAGCGTGGAAGTGGGCGGGCGCCTCACGTTGTCCGAGGCGTCCTTCACTGTGCGCGCCGGTGACAAGGTCGGCCTCGTGGGTCGCAACGGGGCCGGTAAGACCACCCTCCTCAAGGTCTTGAGCGGTGAGCTCCCTGCCGCCGGCGGCAGTGCCCGCACACACGGTGAGCTGGGTTTTCTCACCCAAGACCCGCGGCGCCTGGCCACTGAAGTGGAGGCGACAGGGCTTGCCCACGTCCTGTCTGGCCGCGAGCTCGACCAAGCCGCCGAGCGGCTCGAGAAGCTCCGCCTGGCGATGGAAGAAGACCCCTCGGAGCGGGCGATCCACCGTTACTCGCGAGCAGAAGAGCGCTTCGCCGCGGCGGGTGGTTACGCAGCCGAGGCCGCGGTCCGCCAGCTGGTGGCTGGGCTTGGGTTGGGCGACGACCGCCTCGACCTCCCAGTCGGCGTGCTGTCGGGTGGCGAGCGACGTCGGCTCGAGCTTGCCCGCATCCTGTTCGCCGGGAGCGACGTCCTGCTCCTCGACGAGCCGACGAACCACCTCGACAGCGACGCCAAGGCCTGGCTCGTAGGTTTCCTGCGCTCCTACCGGGGCGCCCTCTTCGTGGTCAGCCATGACATCGAGCTGCTCGACGAGTCGATCACCAGGGTGATGCACCTCGACGAGGGAGTGCTTGTCGAGTACAAGGGCACCTACACGCAATACCGCGACGCCCGGGCCAAGGACGAGGTGCGCCAGGCCAAGGTCGCCGACCACCAGGCGGCCGAGATCAAACGGCTCTCGGATCTCGCTGCCTCGATGCGGCACCAGACGGCCAAGCGCGCCCGGGTTGCCAAATCGCTCGACAAGCGCGTCGCTCGGTTGGAGGCGGTCGCCACCCCCGCGCCCCGCCGGCACGAACGGCGCTACAAGGTCACCTTTCCCGCCCCGCCGCATACTGGCCGCGTGGTGATCGAAGCGCAGGACCTCGCCAAGGCTTACGGAGGCCCGCCGGTCTTCGAGAAGGTGACCTTCGCCGTCGAGCGTGGCCAGCGCCTCCTCATCATGGGCTTGAACGGCGCAGGCAAAACGAGCCTGCTCCGCATCCTGGCCGGCCTCGCTGACCCGACCGACGGCAGCTGGCGGAGCGGGGTAGGTGTGTCGATCGGCTACTACGCACAGGAACACGAAGGCATCGTTGCCGGCCGCACCGTAATCGACCACGTGCGCGAGCAGTCTGACTCTCCCGAAACCGAGCTGCGGGGCTTGCTCGGCATGTTCGGCCTCGTTGGGGACAAGGCGTTCCAGGATGCGTCCACTCTTTCCGGTGGGGAAAAAACCAAACTGGCCTTGGCCCAGCTCGTCGCCGGCCGCCACAACTGCCTGTTGCTGGACGAGCCGACCAACAACCTCGACCCTCCTTCGCGCGAGGGGATCGGCCGCGCCCTGTCCGAATGGCCAGGTGCCATGGTGCTTGTCAGCCATGACGCCGGATTTGTCAGCGAGCTCGCGCCCGACCGCGTGCTGCTCATGCCCGACGGCACTGAAGACACCTGGAGCGACGAACTGCTTGACCTCGTCACCATGGCCTGAGTCACCATGGCCTGAACTGGTACTTTAAGTCACCACCTTCATATGAACGGTCATTGGGCGCGCCGTGCCAAAGTGACATCGCTTCTCGTGGCGAGCCTGGTTGCAGCCGGCTGTTCGTCGGCTCCTTCCAACAAGACAGCCGGGCCGTCGGCTTCGCGGCTACCCACGACGACAACAGCGGCACCAACGACAACAGCGGCACCGACGACAACGACCACTCCCGGCAAGCCCGCCGTTTGGCAACTCGTTAACGTTCCCAGCCCGAACGGCCTTATGGCAGTCTCGTGCCCGAGCGCGCACCTGTGCGTAGCCGTCGACAACGACGGGCACGTTGTCGTCTCCACCAACCCCACGGCGGGTGCTCGAGCCTGGAGGGTTGTCGACGTCGACGGGACCAACGCCCTCAACGCCGTGGCATGCCCGAGCATAAAGTTGTGCGTCGCGGCAGACGACGACGGTTCGCTCATTATCTCGACCAAACCCACTGGCGGCGCTAGGACGTGGGACCGGGTGGATGTCGACGGCAACCAGTACATATACGGCATTTCCTGCCCGACTGTGACTTTCTGCGCAGCCGGAGATCTCAACGGCGACGTCGTTACTTCGAGTGATCCCGCGGCCCGGGCTCCCAAATGGAAGGTGGCCAATATCGACGGTTCGAACACGATCGACTCGATATCTTGCCCAAACACGGCGCTTTGCGTTGCCGCAGACGCTAACGGGTCCCTTTTCGTCTCCACGAGCCCAGGCGGTGGTGCGCAGTCTTGGACGCGCGACCTCGTCGACCCTCCTGCTGACGACGACAGCTTTAGTGCTGTGGTGTGCCCGACAGTAAAGCTCTGCCTCGCAGCTGCCTCCGGCAGTGCGGGGAACATTCTTTTCGGCTCCACCGACCCGACCGGAGGCGTCCGCGCATGGAAGGGCGTCCACGGTGTCGACCAATCTTTGCCCCTTGTAGCGCTGACATGCCTGAGCGAGAGCTACTGCCTGGCGGAAGACGTCGCGACCAATATTGTCAGCGCGACCAACCCGACCGGAGGTGCTTCGGCGTGGACAACCAGCTTTAAAGGCGGGGAAGGAACAAACCATTTGCACGGGGGGGCTTCTTGCCCATCGGCTAGCCTGTGTGTCGCCGTGGGGGCTCGCAACATCGTCACCTCAGCCGACCCGCTCGGAGGGCCGTGACCGAGCCAGAGCCCCGCAAGGCTGCCCCTCTCACCCGGCCATCATGAAATCGCGGCGGGAAAGCCCCGACCTCTTCATGCGCCCATCCGTTGCCCCTGGTTCAGCTCCATCGTCGCCGGTAGTCATGGGCAAGCAAAGTAATAAGAGACCTTGAACCCTGGGGGAACTTCTCTCGAACGGGTGGTGAAATCTTCCCGATAACTGCTGCTCGGCGGCCCCGGGGCTGGTCCGGCCGGCCGGACGACAACCGTTACCCTTTAGCTGGCAGCCTCAGCGATCTCTCGCCCGCTGCTCACAATCCATCCGCGCCCGGATAGCTCGGCCACGTAGGGCGGGACCCTGACTTGGGCGGCCGTTGTCGGAAGGAGTGCGCGAAGGGAGCTCGCTGCTGCCAAGGATGCAAGCGCCGCGGGTGCCCGGCGGCGGCCCGTGCCCTCATTTAGTAGCACTCGCCGAGGCGCCTGGTAGTCACCGGCGCCCATCCCGCCAACCAGTTGCCTCGGTGCGGTCGCACCGAAATCACGAAGGAACTTGACCAAGTCGCCGCTCAGCTCCGCGGCCAACTCTTCTTCGGTTTGAGGCGGCCCGTAGGCGACCCTCAGGAATTTGAGCAGGTCTGCTCTGTCGACGGGGCTGGGCACGGCCTGGTCGGCGTAATTTGTCGCGGTCGGTACAATTTCGTCCCGGGGCGCCATTGTGGAAGCCTCGCCCCGTCGCTCAGTTTTGTCCGTTATCGCACAAGTTGCGCTCATCTTTACCAGCTCCGCTATCCGGCCCACTAGGGCGTTCGTTGCCTACAACCGATCGGCACGATGAACTGGCAGCTGAGCGCCGGGCCCGCCGTGCTGTACGATAGGCCCCTCGTGAACGCCGCCACAGCCGCTCGAATTAGGGCAAACGCCCCTGTCACGGAAGAGGCGGCGCGGGCGTTCCTTGCCGAGCACCCGGGCCATGGTTCCCCTGTAGTGGTGGTGATCCCGGCCCTCAACGAAGCCGGTTCGGTTGGGGTCGTCGTGAAGACTGTCCCATCCCAGCTGTGCGGTCTCGACGTCGATGTCCTGGTAGTCGACGACGGGTCGACAGACGAGACAACCGCCGAGGCTTCCGGAGCCGGGGCGCTCGTGGCTACCTTGGCTAAGAACACAGGTCAGGGGAACGCTTTCAAGCTCGGTTACCGCCTCGCCTGCGAGCGGGGGGCAACCTACATAGCGACGGCCGATGCCGACGGGCAGTTCGACCCCACCGAGTTGCCGCGCCTTATAGAGCTGCTCATTGCCGATAAGGCCGACCTCGTCACCGGGTCCCGTCGCCTGGGCGAGGCCCATACGACTGACTCCGTACGAGCTTGGGGCGTCGTGGTGTTCGGCCGCGTCATCAGTATCTTGACTGGCGTGCGGGTCACGGACCCAGCCAACGGCCTGCGGGCCATGCGTAGCGAGGTGGCCGCCAGCCTGGACCTCGTCCAACCCCAGTACCAGAGCTCGGAGCTGCTCATCCGCACCATCGCTAACGGCTACAGAGTTAAAGAGGTCCCGGTCACCATGTACAAGCGAGAGAGCGGCACGACAAAGAAGGGCGGCAACCTCGCTTACGGGTACCGTTTCAGCCGGGTAGTTTTCGGCACCTGGTGGAGCTCCCGGGCCAGGCCAAAAAGAACGTGCCTTCCAAGCAAGGCCTCTGGTTCTAACCACTGCTCTTTCTGGCCTCGATCCCGCGGACGTCGCCTTCTTCGTCCTCGAAGAGGCTTGCCCGAGAGAAGCCGGCGGCCCTCAGCACCCCGCCTAGCGCTTCGGCCTGATCTCCACCGAGCTCGAGGAGCAGTGCGCCACCCGGGCGCAACAGCTCTGCGCCGGCCCAAACCGCCTGCTCGAGCACGACCGTGCCATGCGGCCCACCGTCGAGGGCCAAGAGCGGCTCGTGCTCGCGGACGTCGCGCGGCAGGTAGGCCAGCTGGTCGGTCGGCACATAGGGCACCACGGCTATCACGACGTCGAAATGCCCCCTATGGGATGCAATAAGCGGGGTCGCAAGGTGGCCGGCGGACACTTCCACGCCGTTTTCCCTTGCGCAGGCACAGGCACCAGGATCGACATCGGTGGCCAAGACCCGCGCCGCTGGACGCCCACGTGCAAGAGCCACCGCTATCGCACCTGACCCCGTGCACAGATTCTGCTGCCAGCCCACCGTCGGGGAGCAGCTCGATGGCACGAAGGGCGAGGGGCTCGCTCTGCCAGCGAGGGACGTAGACCCCCGTATGGACGCGAATGCGATGGCCGGCGAACAGGACCGAGCCGATAACCCAGGCCAGCGGCTCTCCACTAACCCGCCGTGCAACGAGACGGTCCAACAGTCCGTCGTCGCCACGGGAAGCCTCTATCAGTTCGTCGGCCTCCTCCAAAGGCGCGACGCACCCCGCTTCAGCGAGTTTGGAGCCCACCCTCGCTCGAAGGGGACGCTCTCGACTAGGCCGCAAGGCGGGTCACCTCTTCAGTCTCGTCGACGTGGGATGCTTGCCGGGTGGCAAGAAGAGGTGGCGGGACCGCCCTCATCAGCGTTGTCGCCTGCCTAGGCATATGCACAGCGAGCGCATCGACGTCGGCGGCTCAGACGGCAACCCTCGCGAGCGGTCCCGTGGCGAGCGACGTACGCGGTCCCGTTGCGAGCGACGTACGCGGTCCCGTTGCGAGTGGCATCGAGGCGCCCGCTTCGGCGATCCCTTGGGAGAGTGTCGGACCGGGGTGGTTCGTCGCTTTGTGGGGCCCACGCGCCGCCGTATACCCCGGCCCGGCGATAACAAAGTGGGAACAGCAGAAGACCACCTTGTTCCTGGTCGACCCCCAAGGCGGCCGTTACCTCATCGCCACCCTGCCGGCTCCGTCCCTCTACCAGCTCTATGACTGGTCGGGCGATGGCCGGCGCGTCCTGATCGGGACGCCGACCACCGGAGACCAACCCAAGTCACAGGTCGAGGAGATCGGCCTGGCCAGCGGGAAGGTCCTCAGCAAATTCACGAGTTCCGGCTCGAACACCTTCGACACCTGGTACCAGTTCACACGGCCGGACGGCCTCGCTGTTTTGCGGTCGTCGCAGAACGCCAACGGGGTGATCTCGGTAAGCAGGCTCAGCTTGTCCGGTGAAACCCAGCAGACCTACCCAGTCGCGCACCCGACGATTGCCTCGGCCAACAGTGCGCTCCTGCCTTCCCTTGACGGTACGGAAATGGTCGTGGCAGCGGACCAGGGCCTGGCCTTGTTCGCCAACAACGGGACCTTCCTCAAAGACATCGGCCCTTCGGCTAAGGCCTGCTCGCCAGAGCGGTGGTGGGGTACGACGGACCTGGTCGCATCGTGCGAGTCGATGGCGTCCAATTCAAGCGCCGTGCCCGCGCTGTGGCTCGTCCCTGACAACGGGACGGCGCCGACCCAGCTGACTTTCCCCAAACCTCCGGATTACGGCGATGTCAACGGGTGGAAAGTCGGCAACGCCATCTATCTCCAGGCGCTCGGCCCCTGCGGGACGGAGTTCTTGGCGCGGCGGCTCCCGAACGGGGCCACGCAGCAGGTACCCGTGCCCAAAGCCGCCAACGACGAACGGGTTATCGGTGCCTGGGACACCCAGGTGGCGCTCCAGGCTGTGCTCGGATGTGGAGGCGGGAAGTCCCTGTTCTGGTTCGACCCCAACACGGCAAAAGAGACACCTCTGCTCGGCTCCCCATTGAATGGCGGCGGCGTGCTCGCCGCGATCGCCTACCCAGGCCTTCAACCCTAATTTGCCTCAAACCTTGATCTAAGGTGCCGTTGCGCGCCAACACGAGCCTGCGCATCGTGGGTACCTTCGAGAACAGGCCGGCGGGAGGCGAGAGCGGGCCTGCTGGAGGACCGGGACAGAGGGAGGGAACCAATGAAGCTCACGAGAGGGCGCCGGCGCAGAACGCTGTTCTCAAAGGCGGTCGCCACATTGGCGGCCCCCGTTGTCTTGGTCGCCCAAGGAGCCCTTGCGTCGGCGCAGCCGGCGCTGCAAAAACCGGCAGTCCCGTGGATCACCGCTGCTCCCGGTGCTCCCAACTCAGGTCCTGGTTCGAGCGCTACGAGCGTCACCTTCACGGCGTTGCTCAACCCCAACGGGTCGGTGACCTCCTACTGCTTCGACTACGGGTTGACGGCGAAATACGACAAGGTGCGCGACGGCTCCGACCCCGCCTGGATGGACGGCGAGACCAGCCCCCAGTTCACGCCGGCCGCAACGGTGGCGATCAAAGTCACGGGCTACGCGTTCGGCCTTCACCCGGACACTCTGTACCACTACCAGATCGAGGCGTTCAGCCCGTACGGGGAAACCTACAGTCGGGATAGGACATTCAAGACCAAATGAGCCGAACCGGGCCCGGGCGCCCGGTTCGGGCCGGGACGGGCTTCGGCAATCGGGGCGGTCGGACTGGGGCGGGGCGGTCGGACTGGGGCGGGGCGGGGCGGTCGGACTGGGGCGGGGCGGGGCGGTCGAACTGGGGCGGACCGAGCCGGTGCGGGTCCGGGCAGGCCCGGGCAGGCCGGGGCAGGCCCGGGCAGGCCGGCGCGGGGCGGGGCGCGGCGGGCCCCGGGCGGTCTGCCCATCTCGGCGTCGGACCATCTCGGCGTGGTCCGCTAATCCTGGCGTGGTTTTGCCACCTCGGTTTGTCCTGAGCCCGGATATGGCCCCGGAGGCGCCGAGTAGGCCCTGCGACGCCGAGAATGCGAGTGAGACTGCACATAATGACATGAAATAAGGTCCCTGACGTGCCCCTCCCCCTCGCTCCCCCCTCTGTCCCCCCGTCGCGCCCCCTCACTGCCCCGTCGCTCCGCCTCGCTCCCCCGTCGCTCCGCCTCGCTCCCCTCTTTCGCCCTCCCTCACGCCCCTCACCTCACCCGAGGATCGATCGCCGGGCTGATATTCGGTTGCGCCCAACGACCCATTACGATACGTTACGTATCGGATCGTAATACCGCTCGCACGGGGACGTGCATACGCAGATTGGAGCCGAATATGCCCGCGCTCGACCGCAAGTGGTGGACGTTGATAGCCGTGTGCACGGCAACGTTCATGCTTCTGTTGGACATCACCGTCGTCAATGTGGCGTTGCCGTCTATCGAGCGCTCGCTGCACTCCTCTTTCAGCGACCTCCAGTGGGTGGTGGACGCCTACTCGCTTACGCTGGCGGCGTTCCTGCTGACAAGCGGGGTGCTCGGCGACATGTTCGGGCGCCGGACCATCTTCACCATCGGGTTGGTGATCTTCTCGCTGTCCTCGCTCGTGTGCGGCCTGGCCACATCGTCAAACATGCTCAACTTTTCGCGTGCGGTGCAGGGGATCGGCGGTGCGGCCATGTTCGCTACTTCCATCGCCCTGATCGCTACGGCGTTCCACGGCAAGGAGCGGGGCACGGCGTTTGGGATCTACGGGGCCGTGCTCGGTGCCGCTGTTGCCGTCGGTCCGCTCATCGGCGGCGCCATCACGAGCGGCATCGGCTGGCGGTGGATTTTCTTCGTGAACGTCCCGATCGGTGTTCTTGCCGTGTTCATCACGTTGAGCAAGATCGACCGTTCGACGCAGAGGAACACACGGAGCATCGACTGGGTCGGCTTCCTTACGTTCTCCGTGTCGTTGTTCCTGCTCGTGCTTGGCTTGGTCCGCGGCAATTTCGACGGCTGGGGTAGTGGGAAGATCCTCGGGCTCCTAATCGGCAGCGCCGTACTTATGCTCGCCTTCGTCGTCGCCGAATGGCGCCAAAAGGAGCCGATGCTGGACCTGACGCTGTTCAAGAGCCGCGCCTTCGACGGGGTCTCCCTTACAGCGTTCGCGCTGTCCGGGTCGATATTCGCGATGTTCCTGTACCTCACCTTTTACATCCAGGACGACCTGGGCTTCGGCCCGTTCCAAGCGGGCCTGCGCTTCCTGCCGATCACATTGATGATGTTCGTCGTATCCCCCGCCGCGGGGAAGCTCACGGTGAGGATCCAGTCCCGCTACCTCCTGGGGGCCGGCCTGATATTGGTGAGCGGAGGCATGTTCCTAATGGGGATGACCACTAAGTCGTCGACTTGGACGGAGTTGCTCCCCGGGTTCATCCTCTCCGGCATAGGGGTCGGCCTGGTAAATCCGACTCTGGCGTCGACATCTGTGGCCGTTGTCCCGTTCCAGCGAAGTGGCATGGCCTCAGGGGCGAACTCGACGTTCCGCCAGATCGGGATTGCGACCGGCATCGCCGGTTTGGGAGCGATCTTCAGCCACCAGATCGTGACAAAGACCGACGGCGTGCTCGCCGCGACACGCGCCGGCCAAGAAGTGGCTCGCCACGGCGGTGTCGCTCTGACCCAGGCCATGCAGGCCGGGGCCGTCCGCCAGGCGATGGAGGCGTTGCCCGGGCCCGCTCGATCGGTGTTGCTCGCCGCCTACCGTGTCGGCTTCTCGGGCACCCTGAACGAGCTGCTCCGCATCGGTGCAGTTGTGGCTTTGTTGGGCGCGCTCCTGGCATTGGCCCTGGTCCGCCAAAAGGACTTCGTCCCCAGCTTTGCGGGTGACGGCGCTCGCGCCGGCACTCCCGGCACTCCCGCCGCTCCTGGCACTCCCGGCGCCCCGGGTGCGAGCAGCGAGCCCGGGGCCGCCGGCCCGGGAGGCAACGGGCAGGACGCCCACCCCAACCCTGAAGCAGTCGTGGCGTGACGTCAGCAGCGACGGCACTGCCCGGCGAAGAACAGTGGCTCCGGCCGGCAGGCCGGCCCCCAGCCCGACCCCCAGGTCGGCCTCGCAACGAGCGCGCAAGCGAGGCGATCAGCGAGGCCGCACTAAGACAGCTCGAAAGGCTCGGCTTCGGGCAGATGACAATGGAGAGCATCGCCCTCGAAGCGGGGGTTTCCCGGGCAACCATCTACCGGCGCTACCGGGACAAGGCCGACGTCGTCACCGACGCGATCGCCGGAGCCGCCGCGGTGCAACCAGCGAGCGACAGTGCGGTCGACCCTCGCCGGGACCTCGTCCGCTTCCTTGAGGCCTTCGACGGCCGCTTCGCTGAGTCATGCCTCGAGGTGATCGGTGGCCTGGTCGGCGACAGGTCGGCGCCACATGCCCTCGAAATGCACCGCAAGCGGGTGGTCAAGCCGCGGACCGATTATGCGCTCTCACTGCTAGAGCAGGCCCAACAGCGCGGAGAACTCGCCGGCGACGCGGACCTCCGGCTGGCGATGCAAATGCTGGCTGGCTCGGTCTTCTTCCGGCGCGTCAGCGGTCAGCAGGCAAGCCCCGGCTGGGCTGAGAAAGCTGTCGAAACCATCTGGCGCGGCATGGCCCCGCGAGCCTGACGGCAGCTGGCGCGGCATGGCCCCGCGAGCCTGACGGCAGCTGGCGCGGCATGGCCCCGCGAGCCTGACGGCAGCTGGCGCGGCATGGCCCCGGCAGCCTGGCGGCATCTCGAGGGCGCATAGTGCGGGTTTAGGGGATTACCCGCGCCTGGTGCAGTGTGCCACCTGGGCGAAGGGGGTAACGTAAAACGCAATTGTTCCCTTGACAGGGTCAGCCTTCGTGCTGGCATGCACAGTTAGGAGCACCGGATGAGACGGTTTGGTCATTTACGGGCCGCAGTGGCCGCTGTCGCAGTCAGCGCGGCGCTCGTTGCGGCTACAACAATCGGCGCCGGAGGGGCAAGCGCCTCCGCAGTGGCGAGGGCCCCGCAAGCAACAACGGGGGGTGTGATCAAGTTTGCTGAGTCGCCGGGAGCCTCACCGAACTTCATACTGCCGCTAACGACTTCGGCCACCCAGAGCCTCTACAACATCTACCAGTTCATCAACTTGATGTGGCCGCTGATCTACCTGCCGACACCGAACGAGCCGACCTTGGACTATGCCCATTCGATGGCTTACGCGCCGGTCTGGTCGGACAACGACACGGTGGCGACCGTCACGCTGAAGCACTACATGTGGTCCGACGGCGTCCCTGTCACCGCCCGTGACGTCGTGTTCTTCTACAACGAGGTGAGGGCCATGGGCCCGACATGGGGCGGCTACGGCGGGCCAACGCAGTTCCCCTTCAACGTCAAGACCTGCACGGCGACAAGTGCGACCACCGTCAAGTTCGTACTTACGGCTCCGATTAACCCGACCTTCTTCGACGACAACGGGATCGACGACATGTACGTCATCCCGCAGCACGCCTGGGACAAGACCTCTGTTACGGGTGCGATCGGCAATTACGACGAGACCGCCTCAGGCGCTAAGGCAGTCCTCGCATTCCTGACCAAGGAAGCGGAGGACAGCACCACCTATTCCACCAACCCGCTTTGGAAGGTGATCGACGGCCCTTGGGAGCTGCAAAGCTTCGGAGGAGACAGCTCGCCCGACGTGTTCGTGCCCAACCCCACCTACTCGGGACCGAAGCCGACAGCTTCGGAATTCGAGGAGATCCCCTTCACGAGCGATTCGGCCGTTTTCACGGCGCTGAAGGCGGGCCCGTCAACGCTGGACTATGGGGCCATCCCGACCCAGGACATACCCACCATCCCCTCGATAAAGTCGGAGGGCTATAACGTTACGCCGGTACCCACCTGGGGCTTTGACTTCATGATGCCGAACTTCGCAAACCCGGCGGTGGGGCCTGTGCTGAACCAGCTCTACATCAGACAAGTGTTCGGCCATCTCATGGACCAGAACACCATGATCAAACACTTTATGGACGGGTACGGCACGCCGGTGTACGGGCCGGCACCCATCTATCCCCTCGGTAACCCCTTCGTGACCAACGCGGAAAAGACTAACCCCTACCCATATTCGGTATCCACAGCCGAGTCCATCTTGAAGGCGCACGGCTGGAAGGTGGACCCGGGCGGGGTGGACACCTGTCAGACCCCCGGGGCCGGGCCTCGGATTGTGGCGCGGGTATAACTGCCGGCGAAAAGCTCTCGATCAACCTGCTCTGGGCCAGCGGCCTCGAGATCAGCCAGGAGATCGTCGACCTGTTCCAATCCGACGCGGCCCAAGCGGGAGTGCAGATAAACCCGAAGTCTGGCACCTTCAACTCCGTGCTATCCGTGGCGACGCCTTGCGTGCTACCCAAGGGAAAGGGCACGCCGGCCTGCAATTGGCAGCTCGTGTTCTGGGGCGGTATCGGACTTTCGACCTACCCGAGCGGTGAAGGCGTTTTCAACACCGGCGGCGGCCTCAACGTGGGGTCGTACTCGAACCCGACGCTGGACAAGTACATCAACGAGAGCACTGTTGCCAGCACGCTGTCGGCCTTCGACCAGTACGAAAACCTCATTGTGCAGCAGGCGGTTTGGGTGTGGGTCCCGATCCCGGACAACATCTTCGCCACCGCGAAAAACCTCACCGGGTACGGGCTGACGAGCGAGTTCTGCGGCGGCTTCAACTACATCGAGCCGCAGTTCTGGAGCATCACCTCGTAGGGACGGTGTAAGGGAAAGCGCAAATGGAACGTGACCGGGCCCTCGACGACCGTGTTGTCTTCATGGGCCCGGTCCTTAATTGGCGCTCGGAGTTAAGGACCTAAGTTGACCGGCTACGTATTCAGGCGAGTCCTGCAGTCGCTCGTGGTCCTGCTGCTCGTGACCGTCATCATGTTCGTGATGTTCCACATCTTGCCCGGCAACCCCGCCAAGGCTGAGCTCGGGCCGAAGGCTCAACCGCAGTCGATCGCCGCTTTTGACAAGCTGCTCGGGTTGAACAAGCCTCTTTGGTACCAGTTCTGGGTTTACATCGACCGTTTGGCGCACGGCAACCTTGGTTTTTCCTACATCCAGAACGCCTCGGTTGCCCTTCTCTTCACCCAACGGTTCCCGAAAAGCATCCTGCTCGTCGGGCTTGCTGTAGTCGTAGCCATTGTGGTCGCCATCCCCCTCGGGATCATCCAGGGGTACCGGCGCAACACGGTCGACGATTACGCACTTACCGGCGCGTCGTTTGTCCTCTACTCGTTCCCAACGTTTTGGCTCGGCCTAATCCTGGTCGAGATCTTCGCCATCACGTTGCACGTACTGCCTCCGTTCGCGCCACAAGGCAACAACGTGGGACAGATCCTCTCCGATTGGCGGGGCCTCGTGCTGCCGGTGACGACCCTGGCTCTCGTAAGCATCGCCTCCTACAGCCGGTACATGCGCTCATCGATGATCGACAGCCTAGCTCAGGACTACATCCGCACCGCAAAGGCGAAAGGCGTGAGCCAGCGGGCGATATTGCTCAGGCATGCGTTACGAAACTCACTGATCCCGATGGCCACCCTGATCGGGTTGTCGATCCCGGCGCTCCTCTCCGGCGCTATTATCACAGAACAGGTCTTCAATTATCCCGGTGTCGGCCTGCTGTTCATTCAGTCAGCCTCGAGCGAGGACTTCCCGGTGCTACTGGGCCTCACTTTGGTTGCCGCCGTAGGTGTGATCGTCGGCAACCTTGTGGCAGATATTGGTTACGCCGTGCTCGACCCAAGGATCCGGTACTGATGAAGACCTTGCAGAGATCCACAAAAGTTGGCAAAAGTGGCTGATATTGTGCGGCGTCCAGAAGAGGGCTCCGAAGCCTTGGAAAAAACGGAGTTCTTCCCGGCAGGAGCGCCAGCGGCCTCGGGCGCCTTCGCCGCCGGCATCGACGGGGCGGCTGGGAAGCCCGGCCCCATTGAGGGAGGCGAGACGAAGTCGTCAGGCAGCATGCTGCGCCTGACGGTTATGACATTCCTCGAGAACAAGGTTGCCTTGGCCGGGATGGCGATCCTCGTGTTCCTCGTCCTTTTCTGCTTTGTCGGGCCGCATATCTACATCACAGACCAGAGAAGCCTCAACCCGGCTATAAACAACTACGGCCCGAGCGGCAGCCATCTTCTCGGCACGGACGGCGAAGGCTTCGACGTGCTCGGCCGGCTCATGGTCGCGGGCCAGAGCTCGATAGAGATAGGACTGGCGGCGGGGCTGTGCGCTGCCATCTTCGGCACGTTATATGGAGCGGTTTCTGCCGTCGCGGGCGGCCTCGTCGACGCGGTCATGATGCGTATCGTCGACGCCCTTTACTCGTTGCCTGCTTTATTTCTCCTCATCCTGCTCGCCGCGATCTTCAGCCCCAACCTGCCGCTCATGATCCTTGTGCTCGCTTTCATTTCGTGGCTGGGCCCTGCTCGCCTGGTGCGCGGCGAAGCGCTCAGCTTGCGCACGCGCGAGTACGTCCAGGCGGTCAAAGTCGCGGGCGGGACCCAGAGCCGGATCGTGCTGCGCCATATTGTGCCCAATGCGATCGGGACGATAATGGTGAACACCTCGTTCCTGATCGCCGACTCGATCCTGGCGCTCGCGGCGCTCAGCTATCTCGGGCTCGGGCTACCCGACACGACACCGACCTGGGGTGGCATGCTCTCCGACGGGACCCAGGTCATCTATGACGGGTACTGGTGGCAGCTTTATCCCGCCGGCATAGCGATAGTGCTTACGGTCGTTGCCTTCAACTTCCTGGGCGACGGCTTGCGCGACACCCTCGACGTCCGCCTCCAGCGACGCTAGAAGACCCCGGAGCCAACTTCAGGCCGACGAGACTGCGCTGTATGCCGCCTGGTCGTCGCTGAGCGGTGTTTGGAGCGGGAAGTGGCACGCCGCTTGGTGCCCTGTGCCGAACGGGCGGAGCGGGGGTTCTTCCTCAGCACAGATAGCCTGCGCGAACGGGCAGCGGGTGCGGAAACGGCAGCCGGTCGGCGGGGCAATCGACGACGGGAGCTCGCCCTTGACCGCCGGAGCGCGGTGCGAGCTCGCTGCCTCGGGGTCTGGGACAGGGATCGTGTCGATCAGGCCCTGGGTGTAGGGGTGGGCGGCGCGCGAGTAGACCTCGGCCGCGGGGCCGATCTCGACGAGCTTGCCCAGGTACATGACCCCGATGGTGTCGGCCAGGTACTTCAGGACCGCAAGGTCGTGCGAGATCACGATCAAGGTCAGGTCATGCCGCTCTTGCAACGAGCGAACAAGGTTGAGGATCTGTGCCTGTATTGACACATCGAGAGCTGAAACTGGCTCATCGGCAACGATGAGCTTGGGGTGCAGCACCAGAGCGCGGGCTAGGCCGATCCGCTGGCGCTGGCCACCGGAGAACTCGTGGGGGTACAAGCTGGCGGCGTTGGACGAAAGACCGACCTCGGCGAGCACCTCGGTAACTCGTTGGTCACGCTCGGCGCCCGTGCCGATGTGCTGGATCCGGAGGGGTTCGCCGACGATCGACCCGACGCGCATCCTCGGGTCGAGAGACGAATACGGGTCTTGGAACATGAGCTGCAGGTCGCGCCGGCGGCGGCGAAGCCTGGCCCCCTTTAGGGCAGAGACCTCCTCGCCCTCGAAGTGGACCGCTCCTCCGCTCGGCCGCTCCAGGCCGACAACCAACCTACCGATGGTCGTCTTGCCACATCCGGACTCGCCCACAAGGCCGAGCGTTTCTCCACGCCGCAAGGAGAACGAGACGTCCGACACTGCCTTCACGGTCCCGACCACGCGCTGGACGACCGCGCCGGCGGTAACGGCATACTGCTTTTCGAGGTGGCTTACCTGAAGCAACACCTCTCGCTCGGCTGGTCCGCCGTGAGGAGATGACGCCCGTGCCGGTCCGCCAGACCGTGCTGGTCCGCCAGACCGTGCTGGTCCGCCGGGCTTGGCCGACCCCGCTGTAACAGCTCCGTCGGCCCCGGCTTGGTGAAAAGCAAGGCGCTCGGCGCGGGTCGCCGCCACTGGGTGGTGACAAGCAAATACGTGCTCGCTGCCTGGCTCGTGCGTTGGGGGGCTCGGCCACACAAGGCTTTGCTCGGCGGGCTGGGAGCTCGGCGACAGGACGGGCTCCTGCTCGGAGCACACCTCCGTGGCGTACTGGCACCGAGGTGCGAACCGGCAACCAATGAGCTCGGTCGAAAGATCGGGTGGCACCCCCGGGATCGAGTAGAGGCGTCGCTCCCGGTCCTGGTCTAGGCGCGGGATCGACTCGAAGAGCGCCTCGGAGTAGGGGTGGCGGATGGTATCGAAGAGCTCGCTGGTCCCCGCCCCCTCGACGATCTTGCCGGCGTACATAACCATGACCCTGTCGGTCCGGGAAGCAATGACACCCATGTCGTGGGTGATGAGCAGCACCGCCATGTCGAGGCGCTGGCGAAGGGAGTCGATCAGGTCGAGGATCTGCGCCTGGATGGTGACGTCGAGCGCCGTCGTCGGCTCGTCCGCTATTAGCAACTTCGGCTCGCACGCCAGGGCCATGGCGATCATCACACGCTGGCGGAGCCCGCCGGAAAGCTGGTGCGGGTACTGGGTCAGCCGTTCCTCGGGCCGGGGCATGCCGACAAGGTTGAGTACCTCGACAGCGCGTTTGAGGGCTTCCTTCTTCGTCGCCCCCCTATGGATCCTGACCGGTTCGGCTATCTGGCGACCGATGGTCCATGTCGGGTTGAGAGAGGTCATCGGATCCTGGAAGATCATCGCGATCTCGTTGCCGCGGACCCGGCGCATTTCTCGCTCATCGAGGCTGACCAGGTCGCGGCCGTTGAGCCTGACCGCCCCACCGGTGATGTGGCCGACTTGAGGCAGGAGCTTCAGCACAGACAGGCCAATCGTCGTCTTGCCGCAACCCGACTCACCCACCAGGCCCAAGCACTCGCCCCTGCGGACGGAGAACGAGACGGTATCGACGGCACGGGCAGTGGCGTGACGCAAATGGAACTCCGTACGCAGGCCGTCCACTTCCAGCACTGGCCCTGACCAGTTGTCCACGCCCGTTTGGTCCTTCGCCTCGACCGCTGCGTCAGCCGGCATTAACTAAGGGTACCCAACAGCTCCCAGTGGGCCAGGTCACGGCGCACCGTGGCCCGCGAACCGTTCAGCTGACGGGAGAGCCGGCCGAGAATTACCTGTGACCTTGCGCGCCCCGCAACAGGCCGAGGAAGCCGCGCAAAACGACCGAATGCGCCAACTCGTTAAACAACTGTGCGAGCCAGGGGCGATCACGACGGTGGTCCAGCCTGTCGTTAGGCCCGGTGACCAGGTCATCGTTGGCTACGAGGCGCTCGCCCGCATGTCCATTGAGCCCGCTCACCCGCCCGACTGGTGGCTCGACCGGGCAGAGGAGGTCGGGCTTCGGCGCCAGCTCGAGATTGCCTGTCTCGCCGCCATCGCCCACCTCGGCCCCATCCCCGAGGAACGGCTGCTGTTCATAAATATGAGCCCATCGACGCTCGCGGACCCGGCCGCCCTCGCCCTGGTTAGTTCGCTGCCAGGGCGCGTCGTAGTCGAGCTGACCGAGCAGGAAGCGGTGATCGACTACGCCGAGTTGAGAGCACACCTGACGCGATGGCTGTCCCGAGGGCTACAGGTAGCAATCGACGATGCCGGCGCTGGCTACTCAAGCCTCCGCCACGTAATCGAGCTGTCACCAGACTTTTTGAAGCTCGACCGAGAACTGGTCCGAGGTATCGACCAAGACCGTACTCGGCGCGCCCTCGTCAGGTCTGTCTTAGCCTTCGCACGCGAGGTCGGCACGAGTGTCATTGCCGAGGGAATCGAGACTTCCAAAGAACTGGAGGTTCTCCGCGACGCCGGCGTCAACCTCGTCCAGGGGTACCTTCTGGCTCGGCCTGGACCGCCGTGGCCCTCCATCGCAACCCCGGGAGAGGGGCTCGAGCCGACAGCGAACCCTGCTCTTGACCGCCTGCGCGAATCGCTAGCGCGGGCCAACGACAGCCGCGGCGCCTGCTCCGCAGTGGCGGAGCACCTGTTCAGGCAAGGCGAGATAATGCCCAGCGTCTACCTCGAACGGCACGGGGAACTCCGCTGCATGGCTCAGCGCGGCCTCTGGCAAGTCCTCGACGGGATGCCCGCCTCGGCGGGGATCACGGGGCGGACCTGGAAGCTAGGCAAGCCCGTCGTGGTACCGGACGTCCGGCTTGACCCGCACTATCTAGAAGCGATACCCGGAGTGGTCGCGGAGATCTGTGTGCCGATCGGCGCCGGTCCAAAGCCACTCGGCGCCCTGAACGTCGAGTCGCTCGTGCCGCTCCCGCCGGGGACCCTGCAGTTGCTGGAGCGCTGCGCAGAGCTGCTATCGCGACGCCTTGGCGAGATCGGTCGGACCTTGGACGACTCCGCCTGGCAGCGAGCGGTCAAGGCGTCGGTCGCGATCTCGGGCGTTACCGGGGGCGGCCAGGCAGCCAAGTTGCTACTTGGCCACCTGAGCTCGGCGGCGCGTTTGGACTCGGCTGCTCTGGTCCTTGACGGACCAGAGGGCAAGCACGTCACCGCGGCGATCGGCCCTCTGGCCGGCCCATTATCAGGGCTGGTCAGCGACGAGATCGAGGCGCTGTCGTCTTTGGTCGGAGACATCAGGTCGTGCTACACCGCCGGCGATGTATCTGGAAGGGGGTTTGCCGGCACCCGGTCGCTGCGCGACGGAGGGGCCCGCGCCGTGGTCGTGCTCCCATTGTGGGCTTGGCGGCGCAGGCTGGGCAGCATCGTGCTCGCTCATTCGCGGCCGGTCCAGCTGACGAGCGACGACGTGACCCCGCTCGAGATGCTCTCGGACCACATTGCCTCTGTTCTGGCCCCCACGCCCGACCTGTCAGCCGGTGCCCCACTGGCGCAGGTCCGCCCCAAGGAGCCGGCGCTCCGGCCGAGCATTACACAGCGTCTGTAGCGCTTACGGCCCAGGCCCGGTCCTTGCTCGGGCCGGCCCTGGCCTCTACGGCGAGGCGCAACGCCCAGCCCGTCGTAGGTTCGCCGGCCCCCCACGCGTACCAGCGGACCTGATGAAGGACATCACCTACTTCGTCGGGAGCGAGCGGCCACTTAGCCGACAGGTCGCCAAGGGCGACCAGGACTAACCACGCCGCAAAGCGCCCTGGGGCCGCGCCACGCCGCCGCCCGAACGCGCCGCCGCTGGCCGCCGCCCACCCCATCGCTGCGAGCGCCATGGCCGGCTCGAGCTCGGAGATCTCTCTCGGCCGAGCACCGAGCGCCTCAATTGCCCTGAGGGCATCACCCCGCACGCCGACGGCCTCTGCTCGCCCGTTCGACTCCTCTGTCCAGGTGCCGACCAGCTCCACAAGGGAGCTGGCAACCGCATCAGCCTCGCCCCGGCTGAGCGGAGTGGCCCCCCGAGAGGGGCGGTCCTTGCCCCGGCCCTGCCCCCCCAGTAGTGACAGGGCCGGCAGCTTTGGCGCCGGAGCGTCCATACGGTCGGGCCGGTACTCGGCCAGGGCGTACGAAGGCTCCCACGATTGCAGCGACCAAGGAAGGTCGAGCACATCGGGCAACTTCATCGCAGCATGGTCCTCGCTGAGGTCCTCGCCCCGCATCACCCGTTCGTGGGCTGCCATCGCGGCTTGTGGCGTGGCGTGGACATGAGGTGAAAGCTCCTCCCAGGTGTGTGTCGAGGCCGCCACCTCGGGGAGCGGGCCGAGCGCAAAGCGACCTGGGCCTGTCTCAAGCACCATTGCCGCCCAACGGCCGGGGGCGCCCAGAGCGAGGCGGTACTCGATGTGAGCTGCCACAGCCCAAAGCTGTTTGCCGCGTTCGACAGCCAACCGGCACCGCGTCCTGAGCTCGGCCAGCTCGTCCCACTCCGAGCCAGCTACGAGGCGGTTGACGTGGCGCGTGAGCTCGTCGAGGTCCCCGCGTTCGACGAGGTCGCTCGACGCAGGGGACAACCCCCTCAAGCTCTGTTCGTCCATGGTCAGGGCTTCAAACTAGCGCCCCTCGGCTCGGCACGTCCCTCTACGGTGGCCGTGCGAACTCATTCGCTCAAGGACGGCACGCTGGGCCTTAGCGACAAATCGATTACCGGACCGGTGACCACGTCCACGTCGGTGCCCGCCGTTTGGAGGCGCGCGCTCCAGCGCTCCTCGATATGGCCGTAGCGCCAGACCAACATGGCCACCGCCCAGGTGGCTATGAACATCCCAACTATCACGAAGCCCGCAGTGTTGATGTTGAACCTGTACATAAAGCCCCAAAAACCGTGCACCCGGCTCAGGCTGTGGACCTCCATCGGGAGCAGCCCGAGGGTTTCCACGCCGCCGATGAAGAAACAGATCGCCACCGACAGCCCTGTGATCGCCAAGTTGTAATACACCTTGCGCACCGGGTTGAAAAAGGCCCACCCGTAGGCCAGGTTCATGAACAACCCGTCGGTGGTGTCCATAAGCGTCATGCCGGCCATGAAAAGGATGGGCAGGCAGATGATCGCATACCAGGGGACGTGTCGCGATGCGTACAACGCCGTCGTGGCCAGGAGAGCCACCTCTGTAGCGGTGTCAAAGCCCATCCCGAACACGACCCCGACGGGGTACATCTGCCACTCCTTGTTGATGGCCTTCATCCACCGCCCAAAAAACCTATAGAAAAAACCACGGTTGTCGAGCTGACGTTCCAACGCCGCCTCGTCGTACTCCCCGCGGTGCATGGAGCGGAAGACCTTGACGATCCCGGCCAGGACTACCAGGTTTAGCGCCCCGATCAGGAACAAGAACGTTGCCGACACGATCGTGCCGAACAGGCCGCCGAACTGCTGGAGACCGGAATTGTTGTGGGACACAGCCGAAAACACCGTCTTTTCGGCGATGATTATCCCGACCCCGATGACGACCACGATCGTGGAGTGGCCAAGGGAGAAGAAGTACCCGAAGCCAAGAGGGCGCGGCTGGTCCGTGCCCCGGCGCTCGTTCATGTTCTTGCGGGTGGTGTTGTCTATCGCCGAGATGTGGTCGGCATCGAACGCGTGGCGGAGGCCGAGGGTGTACGCAAGGACGCTTACACCGATCCCGAGACCCCGGTAATGGGCCGGCACCACGAACACAGCAAACACGAAGAAGCCCACGGCGTGCATTGCGGCGATCGAGCCGTACATCGCCTTGACCCTGAAGCGCTCCTGCCGGCTCAAGGTAGTGAAAGACACCCGGAGCATTTGCCTGGTGCTCATCTGCGGCGCCGAGGCGTCAGTTCCCATCCGGCCGCCCTCTCCTCCGTCCGAGCCCAGCTTCAACCCCGCCCCCAGCCTGGCATAAATGCGAGCTGGACGCAATTAGGTCCTGCAAGCAGCACAAACACGCCTTGAGCACCGCTTCGGAGGCCCTCGCGAGCCCCGGGAACGAATATGGGGGGCAAGTTGTTGCACTGACAGGCAATAAACTTGTTACAACATCACTTAGCTGGGAGACCACATGTCAGAACAGATGACTCAGACCCTGCCCTTACTGCCACTGACCTCGGGCGTTGTGTTGCCCGGGATGGTGTTCACGATGGCCTTGGAGACCGAGGACGCGCAGGTCGCGACGGAAGCGGCCGGCAACGCCGGCGGCCGCCTGGTCCTCGTGCCCCGCATCGAGGGGAGGTACGCATCGGTCGGGGTCGTCGCTGAGATCGTTGAGCGCGGCGAGCTCCCTGGCGGGCCGCCCGCCATGGTGGTGCGCGGCCTAGAACGTGCTGCGATAGGCACCGGCGTCCCCGGGACCGGCCGCGCCCTTTGGGTCCAGGTGGACCCGATCGCCGAGGGCGAAGTGCCTGAGGCCGCCGTCGAGCTCGCCCGTGAGTACCGGGCCGTCCTAGAGAACATCCTGCTCACCCGCGGCGCCCGCCAGTTCGCCGAACGGCTGCGGGGGGTCACGGACCCCTCCCAGATCGCCGACCTGGCCGGCTATTCGCCGGACCTGTCCCTTGCGCAAAAAGTTGAGGTCCTCGAGACCGTCGACGTCGAGAAGCGCCTGCGGCTGGTCCTGGGATGGGCGCGAGACCCTCGCTGACCTTTCCCTTCGCCAGCAGATCAAGACGAGCGTCGAAGAGGGCATGGAAAAGACCCAGCGCGAGTTCCTGTTGCGCCGCCAGCTCGACGCAATAAGAAAGGAGCTCGGCGAGCTCGACGGCAACGCTGACGACGGCACTCCGGAGTACTTCCGCGGCCTGATCGCCTCGCGCGAGCTCCCTGAGGCCGTGCTCAGGGCGGTCGAGCGCGAGATCACCAAGCTCGAGCACACCAGCGAGCAGAGCCCCGAGCACGGCTGGATCCGCACTTGGCTCGAGACCGTGCTGGAGCTGCCTTGGGGTGTGACATCCGAAGACCACCTGGACGTGAAGGAGGCCGCTCAGGCCCTTGACGAGGACCACGACGGGCTGGAGGACGTCAAGGAACGGATCCTCGAGTACCTGGCTGTGCGAGCGCTGCAGGTCGAGCGCGGCCTGGTGCCGGTTAACGGGCGCGGCGCAGGCGCCATCTTGGCACTCGTGGGCCCCCGGGCGTGGGCAAGACGTCTCTAGGCGAGTCGGTCGCGCGGGCGCTCGGGCGAAAGTTCGTGCGCGTTTCTCTCGGTGGAGTGCATGACGAAGCCGAGATCCGGGGGCACCGGCGCACCTACGTGGGGGCACAGCCGGGCCGGCTTGCCCGTGCGCTGCGCGAAGCCGGGACGATGAACCCGGTCATCGTCCTGGACGAGGTCGACAAGGTGGGCTCCGATTACCGCGGGGACCCTTCGTCGGCGCTTCTCGAGGTCCTCGACCCGGCACAGAACCATACCTTCCGAGACCACTACCTAGAGGTCGAGCTCGACCTGTCCAAGGTGCTTTTCATCGCGACCGCAAACGTGACCGAAACGGTCCCCGGGCCGTTGCTGGACCGGATGGAGGTAATCCGGATCGACGGCTATACAGAGGCCGAAAAACGCTCCATCGCCCGTAACCACCTGCTGCCGCGGCAATTGGAGCGGACAGCTCTCCGGCCCGACGAGGTGGACATCACCGACGATGCCCTAGGGGTCGTGTCGGCCGACTACACGAGGGAGGCCGGCGTCCGTTCGCTCGAACGTGAGCTCGGGCGGTTGCTGCGCAAGGTGGCGACGAAGCTCGCCGCCGGCTCGGCCCAGGCGCCTGTGGCCATAGGTGCTGAGGATGTCCGCACCTGGCTGGGCAGGCCTCGCTTCTTCTTCGAGGCCGCCGACCGGACAAGCGTCCCAGGGGTTGCGACCGGTCTCGCCGTAACCGGTGCCGGAGGCGACGTGCTCTTCGTCGAGGCGACTGCCATGGACGGCGGTGAAGGCCTGACCCTTACGGGCCAGTTGGGCGACGTGATGAAGGAGTCCGCTGAGATTGCCCTGTCCCATGTAAGAGCCCATGCGCCGGAACTCGGCATCGACAAGGACGCGTTCACGGGCAAGCGGTTCCACCTCCACGTCCCCGCAGGAGCCGTCCCCAAAGACGGTCCTTCAGCCGGCGTGACGATGGTGTCGGCGCTCGTGAGCCTGCTCCTGGACCGCCCAGTGCGCCCGGTGGTCGGCATGACCGGCGAGGTCACGCTGCAAGGCAGAGTGCTGCCGATCGGGGGCGTCAAGCAGAAGGTGCTGGCTGCCTACAGAGCAGGCTTGCAAGAGGTCGTGCTGCCGGCCCGCAATGGCCCGGACCTCGAGGATGTACCCGAGGAGGTACGGGCGAAGATGACCTTCACCCTCGCCGAGACGGTAGGCGACGTCCTGGCCGTGGCGCTCGGACCGCGTTCAGACGAAATCGAGGTTGACGACTACATCCCGCTGGCGTCCTGACGGCTGCATCCCGCTGGCGTCCCTGAGGCGCCGGCGGGAGCGGTGGGGCTCAGCCGGAAAACGAGAGGTACTCGTGGACGGAGCGAACCGCAGCGGATCCTTCACCGACCGCTGCGGCCACCCGTTTGGTAGAACCCGACCGGACGTCGCCTACGGCGAACAAGCCGGGATGGCTGGTCTCAAACGGGAGGGGCGACCGGGCAAAGATTTCCCATCGCTCGTCGAGGTGCTCTGGACCGAGTGACCGGTCGGTCAACACGAAGCCCTTGGTGTCGAGGGCGGCGCACCCTGACAGCCAACTCGACGCTGGGTCAGCCCCAATAAATGAGAACAGGCCTACGCAAGCGATTGCATCATCGCCGTCCTTGCCGGTGACCAGCACCGTCGACAGCGACTGGTCACCGTCGAGGGCAGTGATGGACGTGCTCGAGCGCACCTGGACACGCTCGTGTGCTTCGACCCGGTCGACAAGATAGCGCGACATGCTTGCGCCCAGGTCAGGGCCACGGATAACGATGGTGACGTCGCACCCTTTCTCGGCAAGGAAAAGGGATGCCTGACCGGCGGAGTTCCCTCCTCCGGCAACAACGACGGGCGAACCGGCGCAGAGGCGGGCTTCCATGTCCGTGGCCGCGTAGTAGACCCCGTTGGCTTCGAACTGGTCGAGGTGTGTTGCGTCGAGCCGTCGGTAGCGGGCACCGGTGGCGACGATGACAGCCCGGCCCGCGACAGCGGTGCCGTCGGTGAGGTTGACCAGCAAATGTCCCGCTTTCTCGCGCAGCGAAACAGCCGCGCACGGGTTGACGAGGTGGGCGCCGAACTTCTCTGCCTGGACCATGGCCCGCTGCGTGAGATCCCCCCGGATATGCCGATCGGGAAGCCGAAGTAGTTCTCGATCCGGGAGCTGGTTGCCGCCTGGCCTCCCACCGAGATCATGTCGAGGGCCAAGGTCGCGAGCCCTTCCGAGGCGCCGTACACCGCCGCCGCCAGGCCAGCCGGGCCGGCGCCAACGACGACGAGGTCGAAACAACGGCCCGGCAGGCTCTCCACCGTGAGACCGAGGTACTCCGCCAGCGACCCGGGGGTCGGGCGGCGCAGGACCGAGCCGGTGGCGATCACAACCGGGAGCTCTTCCGGCGTCACCCCGAACTCACGCAGGACCTCGTCGACGTGGGCGTCCTGGTCCGGGTCCATCAGCTCATGGGGTATGCGGCTGCGGTACAAAAACTCACGTATCGGCGTCAACTCAGGCGAGAACCTGGAGCCGACCACACGAATGGCGGCCGAGGAGGCACTGAAAAGCACCGACCGTCTGGCAAGAAAAGCGGACAGGATCCTGTCGCTGACCCTCGGGTCTGTCCTGATTATCTGCCGGAACGCCTCCGCACCGACCACCAGGACCTCGCCCGGCTCGGCGACGACGGCCGACACGACCGTTCGTTGACCGGTCAGCAGGTTGAGCTCACCCACGAAACGCCCGGGCACGTGGTGGGTCACAAGGCGGTCCGCACCGTCGGTACGCATGAAGATGTCGACCGCACCCGACAACACGACGTAGAAGTCGCAGGCGGGGTCCCCTTCTCGGAACAGGTACTCACCGGGGCCTACCGAGCGGCGGCTACCTACCGCCTCGAGGCGCCCGATCTCGATTTCATCAAGGAGGGGGAAAGCGACGGGGTCGTCAGCCATGTGGGCAACCTAGTCGCGCCCCCCGGTTTTCGTCCCCTGGTTCTCCCCTGGTCCGAGTTCCCTGGTTGCCGGGGGTCCCCGCGCCATCGGGCGGCCGCTAGTTTGGCGTCTCACGTGCCGAAGCCGGAAGATGCCCACCTGCGCCCACCGCGGCGCAGCCTCCTAATCGACCTGGGCCCGCTATCGCGCTCTCGCGATTTCCGCCGGCTGGTCCTTGGCGAGGGCGTCGCGATCCTTGGGAGCCAGGTCACCACCGTCGCGGTTCCCTGGCAGGTTTACCGCCTGACACATTCGTCGTTCGACGTCGGACTCGTTTCCCTCGCCCAGCTCCTGCCCCTGTTGTTCGGGTCGCTGTTGGGCGGCTCGGTGGCAGATGCGGTCGACCGCCGGCGCTTGCTGTTGGCCGTCGAGTCGCTCATGGCCTTGACCAGCGCCGGGCTCGCCTTGAACGCGGACCTAGGCCCGTCGCTGTGGCCCCTGTTCGTCCTGCCCGCGATAGGGGCGGCCCTGAGCGGCTGTGATGGCTCGACGCGCAACGCCCTGGTCCCCAACATGGTCGGGCGGTCCGACGTCTCGGCGGCCAATGCCATTTTTCAGGCCCTGTTCCAGGTCGGCACGGTCGTCGGTCCGGCGGTCGCCGGTCTTTTGCTGGCCGGTGCCGGTGTCCGTTTTGTGTACTGGGTCGACGTAGCCACCTTCGCTGTGGCACTCGCGGCGGTGTTCCGGATTTCCCCGCAACCTCCCAAGGAAACAGGTGACCCGCCCGGGTTGCGCTCGATCGTCGAGGGCTTCCGGTTCCTCCGCGGCCGCCAGCAAATCCAGGGTGCCTACGTGATCGACCTCGACGCCATGGTGTTCGGCATGCCGCGCGCCTTGTTCCCTGCCTTGGCGACAACAGTGTTCGGCGGCGGCGCTACGACGGTCGGGTTCCTTTATGCCGCCCCGGGTGCAGGAGCTTTGCTGGGCGCCCTTACAACAGGCTGGGTCGGCCGGGTACACCGCCAAGGCCGCGCCGTGATCCTGGCCGTGATCGTGTGGGGGCTGGCCATAAGCGGTTTCGGGATTGTCCACTGGCTACCCGCCGCCCTGGTCCTGCTCGCCGTCGCGGGCTGGGCCGACGTCATATCGGCGGTGTTCCGCAACACGATCATCCAATTGGCCGTAACTGACGCTTTGAGGGGCCGCTTGGGTGGGTTCCAGACCGCGGTCGTCTCGGGTGGGCCCCGCTTGGGCGACTTCGAGGCGGGCACGGTCGCCGCCGCCTTCGGCGACACTGCGTCGGTGATCTCGGGCGGGCTCGCCTGCGTCGTCGGTGCCGTGGTCCTGGCGGCCGCACTGCCCGGTTTTCGCCGCCAGCGCGCGGACGCTACTTGACCTTGCCCTTGGGACAGGCCGCAGACTGGGACCGCCGGCAAATGACCGGCAGTAATCAACCGAAAAGGAGCCGGTCGGTGGAGCGCATGACAATCGGGGAATTCTCGAAACGCTCCCGCCTGTCAGCCAAAGCGCTGCGGCTTTACGACGAATTGGGCCTGCTACCGCCCGCCGAAGTCGACTCCAGCTCGGGGTACCGCCTCTACGGGCCGGCTCAGCTCGAGCCCGCCCTCCTCATTTCGGCGCTGCGCCAGCTCGGTTTCCCGCTAGCCGACATCAAGGCCGTCATCGGCCTCGAACGGCAGGCTTCGGCGCAGCGCATTGCGCAACTGTGGGCGGACGTCGAGGTGGAGCACGACGCTCGTAAGGAACTGGCCGGCTACCTGGTTGCTCGACTGAACGGAAAGGAAACTGTCATGTACGAGGTCGCTACTAGGGAAATCCCCGACCGGACCGTTTTATGCTTGAAGCGCAACGTCCAAGGCGAAGCGGGCGCGTGGGCCTTCGGCAAAGAGTTTATTTCTCTGATCAGGGGCAAGGACCTGCTGCGGGTCGAAGGAAGGGCGGGCGCCATGTTCTGCATCTGGTGGGGCTTGGTCAACGACGACAGCGACGGGCCGCTCGAGTGGTGCCTGCCGGTGCCTGGCGACCAGGCGGAGGCTCTTGCCACTCGCGTCCCTGAGCTCTCTGTGCGCGCCGAGCCGGCGCACAAGGAGGCCTTCGTCCAGCTGCCGACGCCGGTTATCGGAGCGAGGTCTGCAGCGGATCTCCCACCCACCCAGTGGGAACTTGTCACTCGGTCGCTGCATTCGTGGGCTGCCAGCCATGGCGCCCAGCCGAGCGACCTCGGCGTCCGGACCACCTACCTCGCTACCCCACCCATCACCGCGGACAGCGTCCCCGACTGCGACTTCGCGGTCCCATATGCCTGACGCGCACTGGGCGCAACTCGCCAACCTTTCACCGGGGTAACCGATCAGGTTTCGAAATGCGAACATCACTGAGGCTGGTGCAAAGAAATCGGCGTTTTTGTCATCGATCGGGCCATCGCGAAAGCGGGTTTGTGGTTTTCGGCGCAGGGCGTCTCCATTCCCTCCACGCGACACCCCAACCAACCTCCGGCTCGCCCCGCCCCGGAACTCAGGTGCAAATTCGAATTCCAAGGATATTAAGGATGCAGTGGGTTGTGGTGGTAGTTGCAGGCGCGGTCGTAGTCGTAACGGGAGGTTTGGTGGTTGTTGTGGCAGGCGGCTGAGTCGTCGTTGGCTGAGCAGCCGTCGTTGTCGTGGGCTGAGTGGTGGTCGTGGTGCGCGGCACGCTCGTCGTCGTCTGCGGAACGGTCGTCGTGGTTGGAACCGTCGTCGTGGTGGTCCCAACGGTCGTCGTGGTGGGTCGGGTAGTCGTCGTAGTCGGTCGAGCGGTCGTCGTGGTGGGTCGGGTAGTCGTCGTTGTAGGCCGAGTAGTCGTCGTCTGCTGAGTGGTGGTGGTCGTCGAGGGCCTAGTGGTCGTGGTTGGCCTGGTTGTAGTGGCCTTCGGTGTCGTCGTCGTAGCCGCCAGGGCAGTCGTAGTGGTCGGCGGCTTCGTGGTAGTGGTCGCCGGCACCACGGCTGTTGCCGTGCTCGACGTGGGTGCGGCCGCGGGGACCAAGGTCGTCGCGACTGTGACTGGCCGAGCAGTTACGGTCGGCGGGAGCGCCACGGTCGTGCTGGCGGGTGGTCGGGCGGTTGTGCTCGTCGGTGCCGCAGCGGTCGTGCCTGTTGGGGTCGGCGGCCGAGCTGATGTGCTGCTCGCCGGCCAGGTTGGCGGGACAGTCGATAAGCGCACCGTCGGGGCCGTCTGCAGTTGCGACGACGGGGTGGCCGCTGTCGTCGTTGGGGCCTGCGTAGCCTGAGCCCCTCCGGGCTCGGGAGTGCTCGTGGTCGTCCTCACACCCGGCTTCGTCACGGTCGAGGTCGTTTGGCGCAATGCCGCGGTGACTTTGGGTCTGCTCGTGGTAACAGTTGACGGCCTTGTCGTCGTGGTCGCTCGACGCGGGGTCGTCACGGCGGTCGCGACTGTCTGCGCCGGGCCAGCGAAACCGGCGGGCGGTACCGTCGTCGTCGTCCCGGACGTTGTCGCAGTCGTCGTGACGCTGGCGGCGATCGGCGTAGCGCGAACCTCGGTTGTCGGCGGTGCAGAGGCCGCTGCATGTGCCGCGAGGACACCGCCTGCGGTCAATGCGGCGGCGCCGACCGCAACCTGTGCGCCGGTGACAAGGGCATGTCCTGCAACACCCAGGCGCGCCACGAACGGGACGTCGGCAACCCACGAGACGGGCCCGATTATCCAACGGAGCCTGCCGATCGAGACATTTAGAAAGGCCCTTACGATGACCGGGTCGAACTGGCTGCCGGCACAGCGCGTCAGCTCGGTCCGCGCTGCGACCGGGCTCATCGCCTTCTTATACGAACGGACAGAGGTCATCACCTCGAAGGAGTCCGCCACCGAGACGATGCGAGCCCCGAGCGAGATTTCGTCGCCAGACAAACCGAAGGGGTACCCCGACCCGTCGTAGTTCTCGTGGTGTTGCTCTATGGCAAGGCCCCACGCGCCCAACCACGGCGCAAGGGGCGCCACGAGACGGCGGCCCTCTAGTGGGTGATCGCGGATCTCCTTCCACTCCGCGTCCGTCAGTTTCTCGGCCTTGTTGAGGACCTGCGGGTGCACGGCGAGCTTGCCGACGTCGTGCAGGAGAGCCGACCAGCGGAGCCGGTCTCGATCGCCTTGGGGGAGCCGCATCTCGTCGGCGATCATGTCGGTGAAGGCCCTGACCCGTTCGGAGTGCCCGCGTGTCTTTCGATCGTGGCGGCTCAGCGAGGTTGCCAGCGCCAGGATCTCCTCGGCCACGGCCGCCGGCACCTTTTGGTCCGCAACCGCCCCTGTGCTCGAGCGGCGTTCGAGCTCGCGAGTCGTACCCGCTCGCCAGGCGACCTTCAGCCGTTTGGGCGCTTGATCGGGGAAAAGCATGCTCATCTTCAGTAGCGCGGCCAGCGGCAGAAGGCGCCTACTGAGATGTTCAGACCCGACAAAAGCAACGGCAGACGAACCGAGCACCACTATCCACCAAAGCGCCTGCCTTAATACGGCATCACCGCGAGGAAGCTCGCGGCCCACGGCCATGGCGGCAGCGATCGATACGGCGAAGGGAACCGCGACCGCGGTGGTCGAAAGGACCGTACCCAACACTCGGTGCGACCGCCAACGCTCCGCCTGGACCATCTAGCCCTTCGCCATCACCAGGGCTGCGAAATCGTCATTTTGATTTAACGGTTGCTCGGTTGGCGGACTTGACGTTGGGGAAAGCCTTCGCTCTGCCAAGCTGGGCCAAGCCATGTCGAACAGTGCGCTGATAGACATCGTCATAGGAGTCGCGGTCGTCGGACTGCTGCTAGCGCGCCAGATGAGGGCGCGCCCGGTCCGGGAAGGATCGGCGACGCGCCTTTCGGTGATCCTCGGGATAATCGGCATCATCGAACTCAGCAACGCCGCAAAGGGGCACTCCGTTGGGACCGCGCCTGTGGCCTGGATCGTGGCTTCTTTGGTCGTCGGTGGCGGGATGGGCGCTGCTCGCGCGTTTTCGGCGAGGATCTGGCGGCTCCAGGACGGTTCCGCGATGAGCCAGGGGACTCCTGTTACCGCCGTACTTTGGGTGGTCTCGCTCGCGGCTCACCTCGCTATGGAGGTGGGGATCGACCATTCGACAAAGATCGTCGGTCTCGGGGCATCGAGCCTGTTGCTCTACCTGGCGGTTACTCTCGGCGTCCAGCGCGAGGTGATCCGGCGACGGGCAGGGATGCCTGCGCTCGGGACCGGCTGGCGACCTTGACAAGCCCTATCGAAAAGTGATATCACTTTGATAGGTAGCTCCCAGCCGGGACGCGCCGCAACAGGTAGGAGGCAACCCGATGCAAGCACAAGTAGCAACTGGGGAAGCAACTCAGTCCGGCAAGCCCACGGTGCCGGTCGATGAGCGAAGCGCGGGTTCGGGACCAGGCATAGCCGTCCTTATAGGCGGCGCAGCACTCTGTATTGCAGGCGTCGTGGTGATCCTTACAGTTGGCGGGGCGGTCGGCAAATGGACCGGTGCCGGGCTGTTCGCGGTGGCAGCCGCCGCTTTCTCAGGGCTCACGGCCATCAAGCCCGGCGAGGTGCGCGTGGTCCAGCTCTTCGGGGGCTACCGGGGGACCGTGCGCACGACCGGGCTTCGTTGGGTCAACCTCTTCGCCGTGCGCCGAAGGGTCTCGGTCCGGATCCGCAACAAGGAGACCCCGACGGTCAAGGTCAACGACGCCGACGGTAACCCGATCGAGATCGCAGCGGTCGTGGTCTGGCAAGTCCGCGATAGCGCCCGCGCGACTTACGGTGTCGAAGACTTTGTGGCGTTCGTCAACACCCAGAGCGAGGCCGCGCTCCGCCACGTTGCAAACAGCCACCCCTACGACAATGGTGGCCGCGACATCATGTCGCTTCGCGACCACACCGATGAGATCGCCGGCCAACTTGCGACCGAGATCGCAGCTCGAGTGGTCCCTGCTGGGGTCAACATCGTCGAGGCCAGGATTACCCGGTTGTCCTACGCGCCCGAGATCGCCCAGGTCATGTTGCAGCGCCAGCAGGCCGAGCGCGGTGGTTGCGGCCCGGTCCCGGATCGTCGACGGCGCGGTGGGCATGGTCCAGATGGCGCTTGGCCGCCTGTCTGCAGAAAACATTGTCGAGCTCGACGAGGAGCGTAAAGCGGCCATGGTCTCGAACCTCCTGGTCGTGCTCTGCGGCGACCGGGGCACACAGCCGATCGTCAATGCCGGATCGCTCTACCAGTAGCCCGTGCCCGACGCCCCAGGGAGCGGGCGCAAGAGCGTCCTTCTCCGCTTGGACCCCGCCATACACGACGCACTAGCTCGCTGGGCCTCCGCTGAACTGCGCAGTACAAACGCCCAGATCGAGTTCCTGCTGCGTCGGGCGCTAAGCGATAACGGCCGCGGTACGTTTGAACGGCCGGTCCCAAAACGCGGCCGACCAAGAAAACACCCCGGCCTTCAAAGCGGTCCGCCCGCCCGCCCGGATTAGGCCGCCTCAATTCGTTCCCGAGCGACGGTGGGCGACCCCGAGCCGGGCGAACAGTGCTTGCGACTGGCTCTCATCGGAGGCTGCCCTTTCGGCCGCCTCGCCGCTGCCGAGACGAAGCCATAGCTCGGCTCGTGCCTCCAGGGCTTGTGCCAGTTCGAAGTTCTGCCCCATTTCCCAAGCCCTGATAACACTTTCGTCCAGCAAAGGTTCGGCTTCGGCGTAGTCGCCGAGCCGGGTCAGAGCGAGGCCCCGCAGGCGAAGCGTCGTTGCGTACAGCGCCTCATAACCAGCTCTACCGGCGAAACGAGCCGCGAGCTCGGCGCCAGTGGCTACCACCCGATTGAACTCGTACGCGAACAACGCGCATTCGAGTAGGCGAACATCGGTCTCGTCCACGTACGTGCCGGCGTGGATGGCATCGAAAACCGCACGAGCCTGCTCGAGCAGCTCGGCACCTTCGGCAGTACGCCCGGTCCTGGCGGCCAGCCGCCCGAGGTTGGAGGTCACGAGTGCCTCGCCGACTGGGTAACGAGCGCTGCGCCATGACGACGCAGCTGCCTTGAAGCGGCTCCAGGCTTCACCAAATTGGCCCTGGTCAGAGAGGATCTCGCCGATATTGTTCTCCTCCGTGGCAGCCCCGACCAGGTCGCCGGTCCTCTCCCTGACGTCGCGGCTCGCGCCATAGTGCTGGAGCGCCTCGTCCCAGGCGCCCCGGTAGTAGGCGCTGATGCCGAGATTATTGAGCACGTTGCCTTGACCGACCAGGTCCCCGAGCTGGACGAATATATCGAGTGCCTGATGAGCCAGGGAGTCATCGGAGTGGTTCAGGTAGACCGAGTTGATGTGGCGCAAATAGAGCGAGTGGGCGAGGCCTCGTCGGTACAGGGCTTGGGCGGCCACCTCCCCGGCAACGGCGGCTGCGGCGCCGGACTCCCTGAGCCGCCACTCGCGGTGGAGCACACCCGCTTTCGCGAGCAGAAGCTCGCAGCGCTCGACGTTCGCACCTGCTCCGTCGGGCGCAAGGCGCCCTAGCGCACCGCTGTAGCAACGTAGGGCCTGTGAATATCGGCCCCGGCGCTCGTGCAGGACACCGATCTTGCGCAGGAGCCGCGCTCGGTCGACCCCGTTGGGCAGCCGCGCACGTGCGGCGTCGTAAACAGACCGGGCCCGCTCGTAGGCACCAGTGAGCTCGGCCGCGTCGCCGAGCTGCTCTCCGACGCGGGCCACATCGGCCGCAGGGAGGTCACGTAGGTGGCGCGCCGCCTCGAGCGCCCGGCCAAGGTGCGCCGCTGCATCCGCGTTGGCGTACAGGGCCGCAGCGTTCTCGCCGGCGATCCGGGCACAATCCCAAGCTCGGTCCCATCTCTCGGCCGCGAGCCAGTGAAGTGACAGCACCTCGACAGGCAAGTCGGCGCCATCGGCGCGCCCCTCCAAAGCCATCCCAGCACGGCCGTGGAGCTCACGCCGGCGGCGGAAAGAGAGGCCCTCATAAGCAACGTCCCGCAAGAGTGCGTGGGTAAAGACGCGTTCGCCCGGCTCTCCTCGCACAAACTCCGCCAGGCGCGTCCAGACACCTTCGTCGACAAGAGAGAGGTCGTCGACGACTGCGGCAAGCAGCCGGTCCTCGAAGCGCAGCCCGAGCACCGCTGCGGTTCGAAGGACCGTGCGGTCGGAGACAGACAGCCGGTCCACCCGGGTCGCCAGCAGAGGCTCGAGTGCGTCCGGAAGGGCCTCAGGCGAACCCGTTGCCCGCATCGCCCTTGAAAGCTCGAGCAGGAACAATGGGTTCCCGGCCCCCCGCTCCGCTAACAACTTGCGCTCGCGCGGGCCAAAACTGTCGTCGGCGAGCTCGGCGACGAGGCGCTCGGACGAAGATGAGTCGAGCGCCCCTAGCTCCAACAAAATGCTGCGCGTGAGGTCGGTGTCGTCAGCAGGCGCCCCGTCCGGCCGACGGGAGCGGACAACCAACCACGGCCGCACATCTGTATCTTCGGCAATCCGTTTCACCAGGCTCGCCGAGGCTTGGTCGAGCGCGTGAGTGTCCTCGAAGACGAATGCCGCTGGGCCGTGAACGAGCCGTGCCATGAGCTCGACGAAGGCGCCTTCGAGACGGCGCAGTCGGAACCGCGGTTCTAGCTCGTCCACCTCACGCCGGGCGGGGACAACTACATCGAAGACATCGGCAAGCAACGGGGCCCATGGCAACAAAGCGGGCGCCGACGCCTCTAACGTCGCGATCAGGGCGGCGGCGGCGGCCGAGCGCTCGGCGTCGTCGTCCAGCCCAAGCAGCTGGCGCGCCAAGCCACGTAGTGGCCGGTAAGGCCGCCCTCCGCCAAATGCATCGCACTGGACTCGCCAAGTCGGGATCCGCCATGCGCTGACCGCCTCGTCGAGGAGCCTTGACTTTCCTATCCCAGCCGCTCCGACTAGGTCGACGACCTTCCCGAAGGTCCCGGTGCCGATCCTGGCCGCAGTTGCCAGCAACACCCCCATCTCGTCGGCGCGGCCGACAAAAGCGATCGGCTCCTGCCCACGGCGGGACGCGTCCCCGCCTTCTTCGGTCACCGCATAGGAAATGACCGGCTCCGCCTTGCCCTTGGCGGCGAAAGGGGCCATCGGTCGAAGCACGAACGGCGAACGCAGCGCGACCCGCGCGGCCTCGGTACAAAGCACCTCTCCTGGGCCAGCAACGTCGACAACCCGTGCGGCGAGGTTGACGGCGTCCCCGGAGATGGAATGCACGCGCCGGCGCCCCAGCGGGAGAGCTGAAAACACAAATGTCTTACCGACGTTTACCCCGGCGCGCGTTGACAAACCCGCGGCCACGAAGTCAACACCTCCACGGCCGTGCGCCGCCAAGCCAACTGAGTGAGGCTGGACGATCTCTAGGGCGGCCCGCAACAAGCGGTCAGCGTCGTTCCCCTCCAAAGTGGGCACGCCGGCGAGAAGAATGAGCTTGAACCCGTCTCGAGCGACGTCGCTCCCATGGAAGGTCACGTCATAGCGCTCCGCCGCGCGCTGCGCCGCGTCGACTAGTGGGCCAAGGACCGTGGTGGCAGCCGCGGCCCCACCTTCCTGCACTAATGCGTCGAGGCCGGAAACTTGTACGAAACCTATGGCCACGGGTCTGTGCTCGGCCTGTTCTCCACCAGAAAGCAGGAAGCGCTTGGCGCGTTTGGCAAACACCAACCCCGCGTTGTCCGTGTACGACGAAGGCAAACTAATAAGCCGGCTTTCCTCCGCCTCAGGTTCGCCTCTAAGAAGGATCCCCTCCCCCACGACCGGGCCAAGAACTTCCGCAGACAGTTGGGCGCCGGCATCTCGGCTGACGATAACTTCGCCAGGCGAGGCAATAGCCTGCATCTCGGCGGTCCGCGACGCCCCCGGGCCTGCGACTACCAGTTCGCGGAACAACTCGCCCAGCAGGAACAGCTCAAAAACGCCACTGTGCAGGCCGACGGACACCTGCAACTGCACTTTGCCGACAGAAGTCCGAAGCCGCCCGAGCCGGCCCATCGCGCCCGCCATGAGCCACGCTGCTCGTGCGCCCCGGATGCTTGAACCTGGCCCTTCGAACAGCAGCAGCGAAGCGTCGCCGCCCCACTTCAGCAAGTCAGCACCGTAAGCACCGGCGATGCGAGCTAGCTCGGCGAAAGTAGAACCGACGATCTCAGTAATTTCTTCGGCGCCGGCGCGCCCTCGTGCGGCAAGTCGCTCGGTCAGTGCCGTGAACCCCGAGACGTCCACGAAGACAAGCGTGCCCTCAACACTGCGATGTTGTTCTGCTGGTCTCTCGGCAAGCCACTCGAGCGCCACTCGTGGAACGTAGGCAGCGAGATGAGCTTCGCGCTCCGCCTGGAGGTCCGACGGGTTCTCGCTGGTCCCTTCGGACGAGGCCGGGCCCCCGGGGAGCTGAGGTCCCTCTCTGCGCTCAGGGGTCTCCTGAGGGACCGAGCTTTGCGAGGGGCTTGTCATCACTGAATTGTGGTAGGTCCCACGGAGGTCGTTTGCGCGGGCGTCAAGCTCTATAGTAACTTTTCGCTGGCCGGGCGTCCCTTATCCTTTTTGGGGAAGCCGGCTTTGGGCTTGCACTAACTGGAGGTGGCCATGTTCAAAACCGTGCTTGTGGCGGCCGATGACTCCGTTACCGCCTCACGAGCCGTGACCACCGCAATCGAGCTTGTAGCGGCCTTGGGCGGCAAATTGCATGTCATGACCGCCTACCATCCGGGATCGGTTAAGGCGGACAAGTTGCCCGACGAGTTCATGGACAGGATCACCGACCCCGCCGACCTTTTGCTCCTGAAGCTAAGGGATTCAGTCAGCAAAGCCGGCTTAGAGGCGGAGTACCACCCTGCCGCGGGCGACGCCGCCGAGGCGATCGTCCGAGTCGCAGACCAGGTGGGAGCGGACCTCATCGTCGTCGGCAACAGGGGGATGAAAGGCGTGCGCCGAGTGCTCGGCAGCGTGCCGAACTCTGTCGCCCACAAGGCCAACTGCTCGGTCCTGATCGTCGATACCGTCGGCGACGACTGAAGTTCCTGCCGCTGCGGCGAACGGGCTCCGCCGCAATGCGAGACGTGGCCACCGCTCAGCGAAGTGAACCGGGTTGGCTTGCCCGAAGGGTAACTTTACACATTGCCACCTGGCTCAATGCGTCGTTAGCATCTGGCATATCCGCAGGGGCGAGGGCCTAATCCCGGCATGCTGGACGGGCTTCTCGACGAGCACGAGGGAGGCTACCGTTGATGCCTGGGCCACTAACTCTCCGGTTCGTAGCTAGTTATCGCCACAGCCGTGGGCGACAAGGCCCCGGGCAGCGCCCCGCCCGTGCCGGCGCAATCGTGGTCGTCGCCGGTCTCATTGGCATCATCCAGGCCATCATCAGCTCGCCCGCCGGAGCTGTCACCCCGACTGGGTGCACGTCGAGCGCCTTTTCTGACAACTTCACCCAAGACAGCACCCTTGGCAATTGCTGGCAGACCGAGACGCCATTGATCTCGGCCGTCGAGGCAAAGATCGGCGCAATCGACACACCACCGCAACTGGCCTTCCAGGGCGGGGGCGGCATGCGGATGATCGGCGCCGCAGGCGTGAACCAGTTCAGCGCAATCCAGTCCGTGGCGGCCTTCTCTGCTCCGTTCACGTTCTCGGTCACGGCCGCCAACGTCGGAGCCGGTGCCGACCCGTTCTCGTACGGGAGCGCTCTCGGCATTTACCTCGTGAACAGTTCTCTTAGCAGTGCCTTTTCTGTGGAGGGGAATTTCAACCCGGACGCGGGCAGCGATTATGGGATATTTGCCAATGACCACCTCACCGCCGACGGCGAAGGTACCGAGATCGTCACTAGTCCGCAAGCAGAGGGGGATAATTATGATGTCACCATATCGGTCGACGCCTCAGGCAACGTCACCGCTAGCGCCTTCGTTGCCAACGAGGACCAGCAGGCAAGTACCCAATACCCCGTGGGCAATATTGGCACCGGTCCCTTCTACCTCCTGTTAGGCCAGGACGAGGGGACGCCCAATGCCCAGGTGCTCGCCGACCAAAGCTCCTTCCCACAGGACCAGAACTGGACAGACTGGTACTCGGCCGAGCTCAATAACTGCCCCACGACCTCGCTAGCCGACGACTTCACGGCCGACTCGAGCCTGTCTTCCTGCTGGTCGACCAGTGGCTCGGCCATCGCGGACGTGGCGTCGGGCTTGGGCGATAACAATGTAGTGACGCCTTCCCTCCAATTTGGTTACGATTTTTCCGCAATGTTCGGCAATCACATGGACATGCAGGGCGTGGGGGGCGACAACTCCAACCAGTTCACAGGCGTCCAGTCCGTCAATGAATACGCGGCCCCGTTTGAATTCGACGCCAGCACAACCACCGTGCAGAACAACTTCAACTCGCCCTCGAATGATACCTCATGGGCGATCTGGCTGGTCAACGGTGCTAACCCGTCAGACACCTTCAGCGTCCAAATGAACGCCGGCTCGGTCGGCAGCGAAACCGGGCTCTTTGCCACGGACCAACTTATGACCGCTACCAGTGCCACCAGCAACACCACTACCATCAGCTCGAGCCCGCCGACCGGGAAATACTCCGTAGCGATGACCATCGACGCCAGCGGCGAAGCGTCAGTGTTGGTCAGCGTGCTGGAGAGCGGGTCAACCACTCCTACTCCGCTCGGTGATTTCGTCGTGGGCAATGTCGGCCTCGGCTCGTATTACGCAGTGCTCAGCCAAAACTCGGGATCCGTCGCTGGGCCCACCGGGATTCTTAACCTGGAGACAGCCTGGTATTACGCCGACCTGTCGCCCAATTATTGCTCGCCCGGCGGCAGCGGCTCCTTCTTCGACAACTTCACAACCGACACCGCTCTCGATCAGAACTGCTGGTCGAACTCCGGAAGCGTGCTAACGAGCGTCGCCGCAAAGGTGGGGCTGGGCCTCGCGCCGATTAATTTGCCACAAGGCACCTTCGGCAATTCGATAAACCTGCTCAGCTTTGACAACGGCATGGATATGACATCGAGCGCCGTGGGATCGCCCGAGTTCACCGGCATCCAGTCGGCCAACGCGTTCGCTGTCCCGTTCGACTTCGAGACCACCGTCGACGGCGTTCAGTCGGGCGACAACGCCTTTTCCGTCTACTTAGTGGACGCAACCGGCGATAGCGACATGGTCGGCGTCGAGGGGGACCTGAGCCCGGGCAACGGCGCCAACTACGGGTTGTGGGACAACCAGGGGAACATCCCGGCGGGCCAAGGTTCGTTGGGCAGCGAAGACCTCATCCCCAACCCGAGCGAGAACACCAACTACACGATTTCCATATCGATTAACGCGGCGGGCGACGCCAGCGTGGAAGTGAACGGCGTCACGAGCGCCAACCACGCGTCCGTCGGGACCGGGCCTTTCTACGTGGTCCTCGGCCAGCGGGACACGAACCCCAGCGCCGTGGTCCCCGACCAGGCCGCGTGGTACTCCGCTGACTTGACATCGCAGGTCCAATCGACCTTGTCCCCGAGCTCGCCGAGCGTAGCCGGCGTCGAGACGGTCCCCGCTTCGGTGGTGCCACCCTCCGCCGTGACGGGCAGTTCGGGTGCCGGAGCGAGCGATGCCGCCTCGGCGCCACTCAGCTCAATCCCCCTGGCTTCGTCACCGCTTAGCTCCATCCCGCTCAGCTCCATCCCGCTCAGTTCAATCGCCACTCCCCCTTCGGGGGACACGGCCGTCACGGCTGCCCAAAACGCGCTCTCGAGCGTGTTGCTATCTGATCTCTCGGTCACTTACCCAGCCGGCTGCGGGGCGGCGCCGGCAGCGGCATGCACGGGCTGGACCGGGATCCTGGCCGGCACGCCGTATGCCTCCTCGCCCCTGGAAGGCGTCACCCTTGAAGACGTCCTGACCAACCCGACGGCATTGGCGAACCTAAATACGGTCGACCTCGGCGCTCTGGGGCTGGCGTCCAGCCCGCTCAGCTCGATCCCCCTCAGCTCGATCCCGCTGAGCTCTATCCCGCTCAGCTCTATCCCGCTCCCGGGAGCAGGTAGCGGGACCGCTGGGGCGTTGACGTCATGGTGTTCTCAGCTCCAGTCGATCGGCTTTACATGTGCAAGCTTTGGGATACAAGATTCGTCAAACGCGCCGAACGACAATGGCGTCACCCTGCTCACGCTCGCTCTCGCCGGAGTCCCGCTCAGTTCGATCCCGCTCAGCTCGATCCCGCTCAGCTCCATCCCGCTCAGTTCGATCAACCTGAGCTCATCGCCTCTAAGTTCCATCCCGCTCAGCTCGATCAGCCTGGCCAGCAACCCGCTCAGCTCGATCCCCTTGAGCTCGATCGCGCTGGGGTCGTCGCCGCTCAGTTCGATCCCGCTCAGTTCGATCCCGCTCAGTTCCATCCCGTCTGAGCTCGATCCATCCCGCTCAGCTCCATCCCGCTCAGTTCGATCCCGCTCAGTTCCATCCCGCTCAGTTCGATACCGCTCAGCTCCATCCCGTTGAGCTCGATACCGCTCAGCTCGATACCGCTCAGTTCCATCCCGCTCAGCTCGATCCCCTTGAGCTCGATACCGCTCAGCTCGATAGCTCATCCCCTTTGAGTTCGATCCCGTTGAGCTCGATACCGCTCAGTTCCATCCCGTTGAGCTCCATCCCGCTCAGCTCGATACCGCTCAGCTCGATCCCCTTGAGCTCGATCGGCACCTTGTCCGAGATAGTCGACTGCGCGACAGCAGAGGTGCAGTTCCCAGGGCTTTGCGAAACCGGGACGCTCGGGCAGGCGTTCACAGACCTCGAGATCCTGCCGAGTGCGAAGCTCGGTGAGATCCCTGCCTCTGATTACGGCAGCACAACACTTGGCGACCTGTCCCAAGTCGCAATCGACTCAACTACACCGGTAACGACCCTCGGCCAACTCGGCACTTACGGCGACACAACGCTCGGCGAACTGGGCACCTACAACGGCACGACGCTCGGCCAACTGGGCACTTACGGCACCACAACGCTCGGCCAACTGGGCACGTACAACGGCACGACCCTCGGCCAGTTGGGTACCTATGGCACGACAACGCTTGGTCAGCTGGGTACCTACGACGGGATGACCCTTGCCCAGCTCCTGTCCGACCTCAACACCTCGGCACCCGGCTTCCCGAGCATCACCCTGGGCGACCTCCTGCTCTCGATGGTGGCCCCAGCCAGCTACCCATGGCAATCCGTCTCTTTGACCAACCTTCCCCTGGCTGGCAATGAGATCCCCGGCGACGGTGGCACGGAAACCTACACCGCGACCTTCACGGTCCCATCCCCGTCGGTCCAGCAGGTGTCCGCGACGATGCCGCCGTCGTTCGCGTATGTCCCGGGCACCACCACGCTCGATGGCCTAGCGGCTCCGGACCCATCGCAGGGCACGTCCATGACCTGGGAACTACCTATGTCGGAGGGCACCCACGTCCTCACTTTCAAGGCGAACGCGGGGATCGGGCTCGGCTCCAGCGCTGCGACCGTCTCGGTAGACGCGCAAGCGACTTCGACCGCCACCTCGTCCGTTACGGTCACCGACGCGGAAGAACCGGCTATCGAAAGCCCGGCCACGGCTGCGCCGCTCACCGCAGGCACGCCGCCGTTCACCGAGGGCAACCTCAACATCGGGTACCTCACTGCCCCGGGAGACCTGAACGATTGGTCCGTTCAGGTGGCACAGGGTGAGGAACTGAGCCTGGCGCTCACTGACCTACCAGCCACCTACGACCTCGAACTGTTCGGCCCATCGGCGGCGCCCCTCGGTGGAACCGAAAACCAGGACCTTTCCGGGGTCACAGACACCCTGCCGGCGCTGGCACCGGGTACCACGAGCGAGGCGACTCCGGGCTCGCAGGACCTGCCGGTCGCGCCCCCTCCGGGCGACTCGCTCGAGGCGCTGTCCAATAACCCGGACGGGCAGGACCAGTACATCCAGACGCCCCCGCTAGCAGCCGGCAACTACATCGTGCAGGTGTCCGGTTACAACGGCGTCTACAGCTCTCAGCCGTACCTGTTGCGGGCCAACCTCCTGACGGGGGCGACCTCGCCGTCGTGCCCGGCCATCACCTACCCGTACTCCAACCTGAACCCGGCCCCCGCAACCGGGCCGACGACCGTACCGACCGGGACCAACACCCTGTTCCTCCTTGACACTCAGCGGCTCACAGAGGCTTTCGGTTCGGGCACGCCAAGCACACCCGCCTCGCCGACCTCGGCGGGCACCCTCGGCTCGGGAGAGGCCGGGATCATGTCGCTCCTTCAGGCCGTAGCTGGCGACCACGGAGCGGGTGTGACGGGCGCAATTGTGCCGCTCGATTCCTACTCCACCGTTCAGGCCGCCTATCAGGCTTGGAACTCCAACCCATGCTCGATCGCTGGTGCGAACGGTGTCGTGACGGCCATCTCGAACGTCGTCGACCAGATAGTGGCTGCCAACCCGACGGTGCAGAACGTAGTCATCGTCGGGGCGGACGACCAAGTACCGTTCGCCCGGTTGGCGGACGGCGCCAGCGAGTCGAACGAACGCGACTATGCCGCCTCGACCTTCGTCGGCGAGAACAATGTGGAAGCCGACGCGCTCTCGCTCGGCTACTACTTCAGTGACGACCCTTATGGTTCCCCTCAACCTCTGGGCGTCGGCAGTGCAACCTTGTACACGCCGCAGCTGGCGGTCGGGCGCCTCATCGAGTCCGACACCGAGATCGAGTCGGCACTCCAACGCTTTCTCAGTTCGAGCGGGAACCTCGATGCCACGGCGAGCCTCACGACGGGGTACTCCTTCCTGACCTCTGGCGCGGAAGCGGTCTCGGCCAACCTCGCCAGCGACGGTCTCTCCCCCCAGACACTCATAAGTTCAAGCTGGACTACGGCGAACCTCGACTCGGCGCTCACCGGGCCTGCAACACCGGCGGTCGACAGCCTTAACGCCCACTTCGACTACTCACGCGCCCTGCCTGCGTCCGACGACACCAGCGGGGTAGACACGAACCTGTTCACTACAACCGACGTCCGAAGTGACCTGAGCGCCTTTAGCGGAAGGCTCCTTTTCTCCATGGGGTGCCACTCCGGGCTGGACATCGACGACGCTGAGGTCGACCCCAGCGCGGGGGCTACAGCTCCGATCGACGACTGGGCCAAGACCTTCGCCGACGCCGGGGCGCTCTGGGTCGCCAACACCGGGTACGGCTATGCCGACACGGACACGATCGCCTATTCCGCCAAATTGATGTCCGGGTTCGCTGCCAACCTCAATGGGCCGCTCACGATCGGCGAGGCACTCACCGAGGCCAAGCAGCAATACGCCGCAGGCAATGCCATCCTCAGCCCGTACGACTTGAAGGCCCTGATGGAATCGACGTTGTACGGCTTGCCGATGTACAACTTGAACAAACCAGCGCAGCCCGTCGCCCCCCCGGTCGGCCCGGCGATCGGGCCGGTCGTCAACCATTCGACGGGGCTTACCGATCTCGCCTCGCCGGTTGCAGTGAACTTGACACTTGGCTCGGGTGCCGGCCAACTTGGCCTCGTAACCAACGGGAGCAACGGCGAGTACTACCAGGTGAACGGGACCGCCTCCGGCGCTGGCACCCAGGCGACCGAGTTCCGTCCGATCGAACCGCTCTACAGCGCTCAGGTCGCCGAACCCGGCCTGGTCCCCCACGGTGCGCTCCTGACGGCTCTCTCTTCAGAAGACTTGGCGGACCCGGCGCCGGCCTACTCGTTGCCGGCGGCCGGATCGGCTGCATCCAGTCCGCCCGACATCGGTGAAGCGGCGTTCCCGGGAGCGCTGCAGCGTGTGGCTAGCTACGGAGGCTTTAGCCACACTGGCACGGCCCAGGGGGCTGACCTCGACCTCGTCGCGGGCCAGTTCCTCCCCAGCCCGTCGACGCCGGGTGCCGGCACCGAGCGCCTGTTCACATCAATATCAGCCCAGGTGTACTACGTGCCGTCGTGCCCGCAAAACGCTATTAGCTGCAGCGCCAGCCCGTACGCCGAGGATTTCACCCCGCCGACAATCGACTCGGTGAGCGCACCGCTCTCAGGCAGCAACCTCGGGTTCGATGTACAGGTGACCCCTTCGGCAGCACCAGTGCAGCAGGTGCTGGTCCTCTACACCGACGGGGCCAACCCCGGGACCTGGGCCGTGGCTACCTTGTCCTCTCTCGACGGTCAGCACTGGACCGGCAGCGGCACGCTGCCGGCGAGCGGGGAGGTGCAGTACATCGTTGAAGCGCTCGACGCTGCAGGCAACGTCGCCGTGTCGAACAACGAGGGCACTGCTTTCGCGACCACCTACCAGACGGCAACGACAGTATCGACCAGCCCGAGCTCGGTGGCAGTGGACCAACCTGCGACGCTAACGGCTTCAGTCAACCCGGAGTCTTCCGCGGGTGGCAGCCCGAGCGGGAACGTCGAGTTCCTGGACGGCGCAACTCCTATCGTTTCCTGCGGAGGTGCCGCGGGTGCCGCACTTACAGCTGCCAGGACTGCCAGCTGCACGGTCAGCTACGCCACGACAGGTACACACCAGATCACCGCACGGTACCTGGGCGACACCGAGTTCACGGGGTCTACCTCAAGCGCGACCACCCTCAGTGTCGTGCGGTCGGCCACCGTATCCTCCTTCAGCGTCACCGGCACTCCGGTCACCTACGGAGCAGAGAGCGGCTTGACGTTCTCAGCAACCGTCACAGCGGGTGACAGTGCTCCCTTCCCGAGCGGGGATACCTTGACGGTGAGCCAAGGCATAACCACCATCTGCACTATCAGCTTGGCACCGGCCGCGAACTCCGGCTCGGGGAGCTGCAACCCGTCCTCCAACAGCGTTCTACCTGCTGGGACCTATGCGAACGTCCTTGGGACCTTTAATGGCGGCGGCGGCACAACCCCCACCTTCGTGCTTGTTGCTCCGGCAACCCTCACGCTCACCGTGGGGGGGCAGGTCACACCAACGATCTCGTGGCCCAAGCCCGCGTCCATCAACTACGGCACCGCGCTCAGCTCTGCCCAGCTCGACGCGACGGCATCGGTGCCCGGCAGCTTCGTCTACTCCCCCGCCGCAGGGACCGTGCTGCATGCCGGGGCAAACCAGCCCTTGACGGTCAGCTTCACTCCCTTGGACAGCACGGACTACACGTCGGCTTCCGGGTCGACAACGATCACCGTAAGCCAGGTCAGGCCTACCATCACTTGGCCAACGCCGGCCGGGGTCAACTTCGGCACCAAGCTCACCTCGGCCCAACTGGACGCGACCGCGTCCGTCCCGGGGACCTTCGCTTATAGCCCGCCAGCCGGCACAGTGCTGCAACCCGGCACTCCGACGTTGACCGTTACCTTTACGCCGACTGACACGACCGATTACACCTCAGTGGTCACGACTACAACCATCTCCGTCGGCTTCTCGCAGGCCTGCATCACCACTACACACAGCGGGTCGCTCACGGTCGCCAACGGGCAGGCCATCTGCGTATCAACCGGTGGCAAGGTAACCGGGTCCGTCAGCGTCGCCACGGGTGGTGCCCTGTACCTGAGCGGCGGTTCGATAACCGGCTCCTTGAGCTCGTCCGGGGCGCTCGCAATAACGATTTGCGGGACAACCGTTACCGGGTCGGTGTCGGTATCGGCTACTAGCGGGCCATTAACGCTGGGAGGACCGAGCTGCGGCGGTGACACCGTCGCCAGCATGTCGCTGACAAATGACATGGGGACCACCTCGCTGGTGAACGGGAAAACGACAGGTTCACTCAGCGTTTCCGGCAATGCGGGAGCCGTGACCATCACTGGGACCAGCATCGCCGGCAGTATGTCGGCTTCGAGCAACCGGGGCGGTGTAACCATTTCAGGCAATACCGTCTCGGGCAGCGCGGCTGTGTCGGACAACAGCGGTTGCACGTTTACGAACAACACCGTCGACGGTTCGCTTGCGATCACCGACAACACCGGTGTGTTCGTATATTCCGGCAACACCGTCCACGGTTCGGTCGCCAACAGCGGCAACACCTAAGGTCGCGCCACCTCAGGGCCTGGGGGCGCAACCATCATTTGCTCACGGGCCCCAAAAAAACATCGGGTATTCGGCGACGGTTTACCCTGCGCCCAAGTCCGCCCGCAGCTCACTCAAGTCGGCCTTCAAGGTGGCCAGCTCACCCTGCAAGGCGCTCACCTCGGCGCGCACGACCTCAAGCTCAGCGCGAAGCGACGAGACTTCGTCGCGGACGGCGATGGACCTCTGCCCTCCAATTGCTCCGCCGGCCTCGGCCCCCTCGGTACGCGCAAAATGCACGGGCGGTTCGCCGGTGAGAAGTTGTGCCCAACGTTCTTCCTTGTGACCCGACTGGCGCGCGAGACGGCGCACCAGCGGGTCGGGAAGTTCGCTTAAAAGCGCCAGTTCGGCTTCCACGTCTCCGAGGTCAGCAAAGTCAGCCATTCGCTCGGTGCGGGTACGCAGCTCTCCTAATGTCTGAGGCCCCGGAGCAGCAGGACCGCCACCAACGCGAGGCCACGGGAGCCGAGGCTGAGACGCTCATCGATCACCTGCCGGTACCGGGTCACCGATCGGCCATGGGACGGGTGGACGAAGCGCAGTAGCCCCGCGTCCTTGAGCGCCGACAGAGCGATCTCTACGAGCCCTTCGCCATAGGCGACCACCGGGTCGCGGTTCGATGACTGGTTGCACGCCAGGACCAAGGCGTTGAGGGTCAGCGGGTATTGCTGAGGCGTGGTCAACTGCTTTTCGGCCAGGCTGCCGATCACTCGAGCCTCGACTACGTCCAACTCGATCATGCATGGAGCCTACGGGGACGGGAGACCGACCGAGCGGTTCGGGACAAAAGGCCCTATCCGGGTCATAGCCGCCCCAAATAGCGTAAGTTCGTTCCAGCTGAGGAGGCCCCTGGCCGTGGTTAATAGTTCGCTGCTCGCGTCTGTTGTCGATCTGAACGGCCCTGATCGGTACCTGCACTGGTCGATCTTTACGGTCTCAGAAGCCAATCTCGTGCTCATCGTCGTCATGGTGGCGATCTTTGGCGCCGCGCTCCTTATCCGTTTCCCCGATCACGGCAGCGCGCCGCCGCCGCAGGTGAGCGAGGACTCCCCCACTGAGCCCGGATCCGCGGCCGACCGTGAGACCGTACCGGTAACTGCTGTGCGCGCTGACCTCGGGGAGGACGCCGACGCCGCCATGTGGAGCTCCCGTCTGCGCCGCCAGGCGCTCCGACTTCTCCCCCGGGGAAGTTGTTGCCCGACCGCCAGCCGGCGTACGTCGCGTCGTGGATATACGTGTTCGGCGTGGCAACCCTGGCCGCGCTGGGTATCGCCATTGCCTCCGGGCTCGGCCTCGCCCTGGGAGGCCCCGACTGGTGGCACACCAACCCGGTCGGGCATTTCTTCAACAGCCTCCACCTTTGGAGCGTCGAAGCTTTCATGGCCTTCATGGTCATCCACCTTTGGGGCAAGTTCTGGATGGCGGCGTGGCGGGGGCGGCGCGCCTTGACCTGGGTCACGGGCGTGGTGGCTTTCATGATGTCGGTTGTCGAGTGCTTTACCGGCTACGTATCCCAGCAGAACTTCGACTCGCAATGGATTTCGACCAGCGGCAAGGACGCGTTCGATGCGGTCGGCGTGGGTGCGTTTTTCAACGTCATGAACTTCGGGCAGATGCTCATGTGGCATATCGTCCTGTTGCCGCTCGTGCTTGTCGCCATCGTGGGGGCACACGTGCTGGCTGTGCGCGTCCGCGGGGTGGTCCATCCTCTGCCCGCTCGCCGAGACCGCGGTCGGGCGGCCTTGCGGGCCGCTGCCGCCGCCGATAGGGCCGACTGGCAAGGGCCGACACGGCGCTACGACATCATCAAAGAGGCATCGGCAGCCAGCCTGGTGGCGGTGGTCCTCGTCGTGGCCCTGGCTGCCCTTCTGTCATCTCCCGACGTCCCACCGCTTTCCATCGCCACCTGGGCCAATGTCGCACCTGCCGACTTCGTCGGGACTGCGGCCAGCGAACTCGCCGGCACGAGCGAGACTGCTACCTACGGTCCGCCCTACAACAGCGGGAGCGGCAGCACGCAGCGGATCTTGTTCTCGCCAGAAACAATTGTGGGGGTGCGCCAGCACATCGTCGCCGCACAGACTTTCGTGCTGTCCCCGTTGGAAAAGGCCGCTCCCAGCAACCCTGCGCTGGCCGCGGCGCTACGACGCTACAACGCTGCGTCCCCCGCCCGGCAGGGCTCCTGGGCCAACGCCTACGCCCAGGCCATCACCAAGCTCGTCTTCCACGGCAGCACCCTGGTCGTGCCCCCCGCCGCCGACGGGCCCGTGCCGGTCCTGATCTCCACCGAACTGACCTTGGCCCGCAGCGGGGCATTGGACGCCGACCTCATTTCTAACCAATCTTTTTACGGGACTGATTTCACCAAGCCGCTGCTGTTCCTCGAAGACGGGCAGTACTTTTCCAATGTGGCCACGGCAGACCACCTGAGCGGCGCACAGTGGGGCGTCATGAACGAGACCGGCAGCTATCCCGGCCAGCCCTGGCTCTGGCTCTACACGCTGTGGTACCAGGTGCCCGGCTTCGACAATTCCGGCAACGTAGACCTGATCGCCGTCTACCTGACGGGAGCGGCAACCATCTTGCTGCTCGCGGTTCCCTTCATCCCCGGTCTGCGCGACATACCCCGCTTGGTCCCCGTCCATCGGTTGATCTGGCGCCAGTGGCACGACAAGGACAAGCCCTAGCCCTAAAGACGGCTGTTCTTCGACCAACACAGCCAACGCCTGCCCATCGGTTTTTTTGGGAGCACACCGGACCATCACAAATTGATGGTTCGTACCGCGAAAACGTCTGACAGAACATTGTCAACGGGTCAACGCGGCCCACCGATCAGGAGGGAACAAAAGTGAACACCGCCGGTTTCTTCGCTAATGCCAAAATTTCCATGTTTAACCGTGCTTTTCCCAGTGCGCGTCCGGGCAGTCGAGTTACCGCCCGTAATACCGCCGTTTTTGCCGTCTCCGCCATCGCCGCCAGCCTCGCAGTGGGAGCTGGTGCCACAGCGGCCGCCGCCAGCCCGGTGCATCTTATGAACATCGACGCTACCGGCCTTTCCACCAATGCCATAAGCATCAGCGGGGTCACCACTTCACCCCTGCCGACGACATCGGAGATCACCATCAGCCTCCCCGAGGGGGTCACCACATTTAGCGCCGGCGGCGGCTCGTTTTATTGCCAGCCTTCTGTCACAGCCACGGGCGAGTGGAGCCTCCCCGCTCCTTGCGCCGGCGCAGCTTCGGGCGCCGGCACAAACACCCTCAAGCTCACCGGCCTGCCCATAACCCTGGACGCGAGCCACCTCTCTACGGGCGTTGACCCCGTTCTTTACGGGGACCTTGTCGTCAGCGCAGGGAGCACGCAAACCTTCACCTTGATGCCACAGCCGCCGGTCGAGATGGTGGTCGGCTCAGCGCTGCCGAGCCTCTGTTCTTTCGGCCTGGCCGCCAACGGCCACGCCACCCGCTATCACTGCGGCCCCAGCGCCACCGTCTCTGGGTCGACGGTCACCTTTGTCGGCTTCCCGTTCTCCTTCGACGCCAGGGCGCTGTCGACTAATGAATACGTCATCGACGCGATGAGCCTCGAGCCCGACCTCACCTCGAGCGCCACTGTGCACAACTACCAGCTAATGGCGGCAAACGGCTACACGATGCAAATAGGCGCCGCCATCGTGGCTAGTTTCCATTGGGGGATCGGGCCGGCCGGGCTGGTCACTTACCCGGTCTCTGACAGCACTTTCCTCTCCGGGCAAGGCACGACCACCTTGGTGGTGAACGGCCTAGCGGCAAGAGTCAACGCCACAGGCCTGGGGGCGGGTACGTTCAGCTTGGGACCGGACATCTTCGGGCCTAGCTTCAACCAGGCCGAGATCCAGTACCTGCGCCTGGTACCCAGCACGTACGAGTTCGCGTCCGCCGCGCTGGCATCGCCCGAGTATTTCGCCTGGGACCTTCAAGACAATGGCGCGGCTGGGTTCGTGGCTGGTCATCCGCACCCCTGTGCCCATGTGGCCGGTCCCGCCCTCATCGTCGACTGCAGCGCACCCACTTTCACTGAGGTGAGCGGGACACCCAACCCCGTCGACGCCGAGGGCACGTTCCTGATAACCAGCCAGGAGTGCGACCGGGTGGCCGATGTCCACGCGACAGGGACGATTACCTTCACCGACCTCAGCACCGGGACTGTACTTGGGACCTCCTCTCTGGTCCCCTCTAGTGCCTATGCCAACTGCGGGGAGGCCACTGTCGTGGACAGTGAGCATCTCCTAGCCGGTAGTTACCAGGTCAAGGCGCTCTATACCCCTTCGGGGACGCTGCCGGTCCCGGCCAGCGCACCAGCCACTTACCACCAACTGGTGGTGGCCACCTAAAGGCTCCCATTTCTGGCCGAGGCGACCGTCCCCGCCCCCTTCACGGGCGGGGACATCCCGCGTCTTTTCGGAGCACAGGGCGCCATGGCCGGCAGGGAACTATGGCCGGCAGGGAACTATGGTGCTGATCATGAGCAACCAGGCGCAGAACGATGTCGCCGGCATCCCCATGCGTGACCCGGAAGCCGTCATTGCCGATTACCTGGGGCAGTTCGGGGCCAATGAACCGGGCGCTTACGGCCCGGATCCTCAAACTCTGGTCCGCTGGCTCCACGACGAGGGCTGGCACATCACCCCGATCCCCTCGTAACGGGCCCTTCGCCCGAGCCAGCCCGGAACAACTTCGAGCGGCTCAGAAGGCCCTCGCCTGCCGGCGCCCGGTATCTTCGTCGCTATGGCCTCCGTGGAAGAAGCTGGCAACGTCCTGTTGAGCCAGCTGAAATGGGTGCACAGCCTGGTCCGCGGGGAACTTCAGGCTTGTCGTGAGCTGGCGGCCAAAGTGGCCGACGGGGCCTCCACCGATGAGGTCAGGGCCCAGGTCGAGGCGCTACAGACCCGCGGGCCGCTCTTCCAGTTACGGGTCAACTGCCTTTATTACTGCAGGTTCGTGCACAGTCACCATGGTCACGAAGACGCCTCCCTGTTCCCCGCCGTGCGTCGGTTCGCCCCCAAGCTCGCGACAGTGGTGGACAAACTCGAAGCGGACCACCGCCGGGTCTCAGACCTGCTCGACGGCGTCGAAACCGCCGCCAAGCAACTGGGCGGCCCGGAAGATGCTTCCGTCCGCGCCCTCCTGGTCGCCGCCCTGGACGAACTGTCCCGCCACCTCCTCGAGCACCTCGCCTACGAAGAGGAGGTCCTGGCCCCGGTCCTAGGCGCCTGGGACTACTGGCCCTTCTGACGCTGGCACTGGGGCGCCGGGCACTCCGCAGACGGCGGCCGCCTCGAGCTGAGAAACAAGGCGCCGTCTAACATCTTGTCTGTGGCCATCCTCTACAGGGCTCAACTAACCCCCACCAAGATGGAGTTGCTGTCGCTATGGGCGCCTCTCCAGCCGTGGTATGCCAGCTCCGGTCCGCCCACGCTGGAGGCCATCGGTGCTTACCGTTTTGACGACCCGGACGGCGAAGTCGGCATTGAAACCCACTTGCTCCGGAGCACAGACGGCCAGGTGCTCCAGGTCCCACTGACTTATCGCGACGCAGCTTTGGACGGCGCGGAGGCATCCCTCGTCGGCACAACGGAGCACTCCGTCCTGGGCAAACGGTGGGTCTACGACGCCTGCGGGGATGCTGTTTACGCTCAGGCACTGGCGACGGCCATCCTGACCGGAGGCACCCAGGCCGAGCTGGAAGTCGTGACGGATGAAGGATTTGAAGTGCGGGAAGCGACGACCAAGGTAGCCGGGAGCGGCTTGCCCGGCTCCACCGTGCCGCACGTCGGAACGGTGACCGTCTGGACCGAAGGCGACGACACCCACATCAGTTGCGGTGGGCTCGAACTGACATTACTTCGCACGATCAACGCTGCCGCCAGGGCGAACCCGCCCGGGACCTCCGTGCTCGTTGGGACGTGGCCCGGACAGGCCACGCCGCTGCACCTGGCATCAGCTCGGGGTAACTGATGCGGGCCGAGCAGCGACCGTAGTCCAGTCCCAAAACGTGATATCAGTATACGATTAGGCTGTCTGTGTAATGCCGGCTCCTTCTACGACTGAGGACGTTGGCGAGGCCGGGGTCGGCAAAGCGCGCAAAAGCCTCCTTCTTCGCGTCGACCCAGCCGTTTACGACGCCCTCGCCCGCTGGGCGGCCGACGAACTTCGCAGCACGACGGCGCAGATCGAGCTGCTCCTGCGCAGGTCACTGCAGGCTGCCGGGCGCCTCCCGGCCAACGCCGGCGACATGCCACGCAGAGGCCGGCCCCCCCGAGCCGCCCCGGATTACCGGGATCTTGACACCGACGAACAAAAGTGATATCACTTTTTGTGTGAGGCAAATGGGCTACTCCCACGCCCAGCACAGCAGGACCGGGGCGATGCTGCGGAGGGCGCTATGTGGCGCTGCCGCCCTGGCTCTCGTGACAATGGGCTGGTGCACGATGGGCCCGCCCGCTGGCGCGTACAGCGAGATACCAAGCGGCACCGCAAGCCTCATCTGGCTGTGCCAACCCAACCAGGTGGCCGATCCCTGTACCACGAGCCTCGCCGCCACAATGATCACTCCAGCCGGCACTCTTCACCCGGCAACCTGGCCGCGCTCCACGCTGGCCTCGAAGTTCGACTGCTTCTACGTCCACCCGACCGACAGCCTTGCCAAGACCGCTAACACCGGCTTCGCAATTACCAAGTTGGACATAATCGCGGCGCTCGACCAGGCGGCTCCGTTGTCTACGGTCTGTGACGTCTGGGCACCGGCGTACCGCTCGCAGACCTGGACAACTGTCGAGAAATTCCTCGCCGGCGACAAGGCGGTGATGGCCTCAACCTTCGCCGTCGCCTACGACAGCGTGCTGTCTGCCTGGCAGTGGTTCCTGGGCCATACCCAGGGCAGGCCGATCGTCTTGGTTGGGGACTCGCAGGGCTCCGCAGTGCTCATCCACCTCATCTCCGCCGAGGTGGACCACGAACCATCGGTGCTGCGCCGCCTCCTCGTCGCCATCATCGTCGGAGGCAACCTCCAGGTCCCTTCGGGCAAGACCATCGGTGCCACCTTCACCAGGGTCCCGCTGTGCACCTCCGGCACCGAGACGGGCTGTGCGATCGCCTTTTCTGCTTACCCCTCGCAACCGCCAGCGGGTTCGCTGTTCGGCCGGCCCGGCCAAGGCGTGAGCCTTCAGTCCGGCCAGACGGCCAAGGTCGGCCAGCAGGTCGCATGCGTCAACCCAGCCGCCCTAAGCGGCAGCGGTAAACCTCGACCCGTATTTCCTCACCGCCACCCAGGTCGCGCCGGACCCGTACATCGAATTCGGGCTCAAGAAGCCTGTCCCTACCCCCTGGGTCACCTACCCCGACCTCTACTCGACGAGATGCAAACAGGGTGGCGGGGCCACCTGGCTCCAGGTCACCAGCCTCGCGGGGAAAAGCCACACCCGGCCCCTCGTGAACCCCAACGCAGTCGGCAACCTCGGCGGTACTGGCCCGGCATGGGGCTACCACGGCTCTGAGTACGGCCTCGCCCTCGGCAACCTGCTCCAAGACGTGGCCGGTGAAGAGGCGGCCTGGGAGTCGCGCCACTGACCCCGCTCGAGCCGGGCAAGCAGCGCGCTTCCTAAAGTCGCCTTCTTTATTTTCCGATATTTCCCGCAGTTGCGAGCCCGCGACCTCGATCAAGTTCCAAAGCCCTAATTGCGTCGCGCCCGGCGCAACCGGGCCTTCGCCAGAGAGGCGCCGACCGAAGATGTGGCGACCCACCCGCTCTACTCAAAGTGCCGCCGCGATCGCCCTAGGGTGCGCCCTTGTCCTCGGCACCCTTCAGGTCATCGGCGTCGGGGCTGTGAGCGCAAGCGGCGAAACGGGGCTCATCACGATCTCACCCGCCAGCCCGGCTGCAGAGCCCTCCGGTGCGCCTACGGCCTACACGATCGCGGTTTCGTGCGAAGGCACGGCCGGTTCGTCGTGCGGCGGAGCCTCGGCAGCGACCATCGAAGTCCCGTTGACGGGCACCAACACCGTGCCCGTCGACATGAGCACCTGGGCTTATGCCAGCACCAGCGGGACAACCAACTTGATCACCAGCGGCCCAACCGTCGTCTCCAACGGCAGCGGCGGGTACAACCTCGACCTTGGGCTGAGCAATTCCCTTTTTGTATCGGGCTTCAGCGGGACCCTCACACTAGAAGTGACCCCGCCCGACAACATCACACCAAACGGCACGACATGGTCGCTGCTCCCAAGCTTGTCCGGTGGCAACATCACGACCGTAACTGCGCCCGCAGCGGCCGCCGGAGAGGCGACCTCGGCGCCCGTCCCGGTGATAACCAAGTTCACTGACGACGGCGGAAGTGTCTACCTGTCAGGCGGAAACGTCGTCTACGACATCACGGCGAATTGCAACACGGCCGGCACGGGCAACCTCTACATGAGCGACGGCGCCTTGACGGACCCCCTTCCCGCCGGGGTCACCTACTTGTCGTCATCTCCCTCTGGAGGGGTGTTCGACTCAGGCACCAACACAGTGACTTGGACCTTCCCGACCGCTGGCTCAACCCCGGCGGGGTGCGCTTCGGGCTCTACCGGAGCCACCAGCTACCAGATCGTCGCCACCACGCCCGAGCCAGCCCCATCCCTCAGCGCTCAGCCTCTCGAGAACATCGCGACGTTCTCAGGCGAGGGCCCCGACGCCGGATCGGGAAGCGTCTCAGCCTCGACCCACGCCGAGGCCGATATCGACGTAGTAGACACCGCGCCGAGCGCTCCAACCGATGGCCCCGGCTACCCGACCATCTCGAAGTCGTCGCTGGCCCCGCTGGCCATAACCAGCTTGCCCTCTAACCAGTACCAGGGCACATATGCCGGCAACTGGGTCGCTTCACCGTCTGAGCCGAGCTATACCGTCGGCGCGGCCGCCGGTTCTTTCCGAGTGGACGTCGGCTTCCCGCTCACGCACACCTACCAGACACAGGTGGTCGACCCACTCCCCTGTCTCGGCAGCCTCAGTGGAGACACCTACTCCTCCGGCAGCGCCTCCGGTACCGCTTGCACGGACCCGGCCTTTCACACGACTGTGCTCGAGGTATCGGGCCCGGGTACCGGCGACGCAGTGGTCAATGGGTGGGCCCCACGGCGACCCTCATTGACAATTCCACAATGGCGCTCACCGCGACGGCGACTGTGCTTAGCGGGGACACTTCCGCCTTCTACTCGGTGCCCGGCGCGAATGTCACTTCGGTTGCCGACATCAACCTGCCGCCCTCGTCCTATCTCGACGGGGACTCCTTGACTCTCACTTTGTGGGGCTACGCAGACAGCTCCCTCGTGAGCCCGGACGTGCTGGCAAACACTGCTACGGCAACTCCGTACCTGGACGGTACGCCCCTCGTCCCCGTGACGGCCAGCTCGGACCTCTACATCCTCGGTCCCACCGCTCAGCTCGGGGTTTCGAAGAGCTTCGGGGGGCTCGGCGCCGGGCCAAGTGGCACGACGGTGCTAAATATCGAGGGCGCGATAAGTGATCCCGGCTCCCTGTCCAACAACGTCGTGCTCACTGACCTGCTTCCGACAGGGCTGAGCTGGAGCAACCCGTCGGCGTCGGGCTCGTTCCAGCTGACGGAGGGTTCGGGGGCTTCGTCCGGCACAGCGACGGCCACGGTTTCGTATGTTCAGGACTATGAGGGCACCGGGCGAAACCTGGTCCGGGCCACAATCCCGAGCGCCGATTTCGGTCCCGGCTACTGGACAGTCAACCCACCCACAAACTTCTTCGAGCTGGTCACTCCGACTGCCCTCGGGACCTATCCAAATACCGACCAGATCTTCTTGTACGGCTACGCACCCGCCGAGATAGACCCCGCCTGCACGACGCCTACCCAGACCTCGGGCGGGGTGAGCGCCGCCGCTCTCGAGTCCTACAACCCGATGGATTTGGCCGGTGACGGGGACACCCAGGAGGATTTCTGCCAGGCCAGCGCAACGCTCGTCGTCGAGCCCACCGGGGCGGCGTTCAGCCTCACCAAGACCGTGCAAGGCAACCTGGACCCGGCGGCCAAGGGGGCGCTCGGGATCGGAGATGCCTCGGGTGGGGGTGCCGGAACTGGCACTTACGTGCTCACTTGGTCCAACGTCGGCAGCGACACCCTCGATGACCCCGTCATTTACGACATCCTCCCCTACGTTGGCGACACCGGGGTCAGCCAAGGCCAGCAAGGGGTAATGCGGGGAAGCCAATTTGCCCCCGTCTTGTCGAGCGTGGGCACGCTGCCAACCGGTGTAGTCGCCTACTACTCGCAGTCAGAGAACCCGTGCCGGGACCAGGTGTACCCCGACAGCGACAACAGCGGCTGCGTCTCCGACTGGAGCCTGACCCCGCCAGCCGACCTCTCAGACGTGAAGTCCCTGGAGTTCATCGATACAACCGACCAGTACCCGCAAGGCTCCGGCTTCTCGGTCTCGTTCACGGTCACCGTGCCGAGCGGCGACGTCAACGAAGTGGCCTGGAACAGCGCTGCAACCAACGCAAGCGACGTCTCGAGCCCCGGTACCGTCCCGCTCCCAGCCGAGCCGCCCAAGGTCGGCCTTACAGCGCCTACAGGCCCCTCATTGAGCACGGCTACTTCCACGGCGAGCCTGACGGCCTATTCGACCACACAGGTGGACGACTCGGTGACCGTCCTGGGCACTGGCGGCAACTCGGGCACCCTTGACTGGTCCTTTGTAGGGCCGGTCAGCACCGTGGCAGGCGCTTGCGCCGGAGCAGACTGGGCCGCGGCCCCGACAGTTGCGAGCGGTTCCATCACCCCTCCGGCGGCAGACGGTGTTGTGACCGTCGGGCCGGCTGAAGTTCAAGGTCAAGGCTGCTATAGCTGGACCGAAAGCCTCGCCCTCGACAGTGGGGGCGGGACGGCTTCGCTTGCGGCCGGTGACGAGACCTCCGAGCTCGTGCAGGCGAACCCCTACACCACGACGCTGGCAACCTCGGCAGAACCCTCCTACAGCACCACCAGCGGCGACAACTCGGCCAAAGACTCCATAACGGTGCACGGGTCCGGCCTCAGCACAGGCAACGGTGCCCCAACTTCGGCCGAGGTGTCTTGGGACCTGTACGGCCCGGCGACGCCGGTGACGGCGGGGAGCTGTTCGGGTGTCGACTGGAGCAGCTTCACCAACCCGATCAGCTCAGGGGCCCTGACCGCAACCGCAGACGGGACCTACACGACGCCGTCCACCGACCTCACTACCTTCGGGTTGGGGTGTTACACCTACACCGATAGCTTGCCCGAGACGGGCAGCGGCACGGCCGTGACGACTTCGCAAGGAGCCGCTAGCGAGACGTTCATCCTCATACCACCGCCCGGTGTCAGCACCACGGCCCAGCAGGCCGACCCGTACCCGCGCACTTCAGTCACAGACGACGCCACATTGTCGGCAACCTACGGCTACTCCGGGACCGTTGCGTGGGATCTGGTGGGCGCCGGTCACAGTGCCGCTCAGCGGCAATTGCAGCGACGTGACCCCGACGCAGTGGACGGACGCGACCAGCACTCAGGTCACCGCGTTAGACCCGACGGGCACGGCGACTACTCCTTCGGGAACGCGGGGCTTCAGCGGGAACGAGACTGTCACGGTCCCGTCGAGCGCGACCCATATCGGTCCACCAGGTTGTTACAGCTGGGCCGAGAAGATCTACGGGCCGAATTTCCTGGGCGACGCCACCGTGGGGGCCGGGGCTGCCAACGAGTACTTCGAGGTGACTGCCTATCAGCCGTCGCTCTCGACAACAGCAGTCCCGCAATTTGGGAGCGGGACCAACAGCGCCAGCGACACAGTGGTCGTGAGTAGCTCGGACCTGGGGGGTAGCAACGAAGCCCCAGCTTACGCCGTCCTCAACTGGACGTTGTACGGGCCGTTGGCCATACCCGCAGGAGGTTGTGGCAACGTCTCCAGCTGGGCCGGCGCCCCAACAGTCCTGACAGGCACGGCCGAGGTGAGCGAGGGGACCAATTCAACGGCGTCGAGCGCACTGTCGGCCATCGGCTGTTACTCCTATACCGAAAGCCTGGCGGCCACCACCGACACCAGCGCCGTAAGCACCTCGGCGGCGGGTGTTGCGAACGAGACGTTCGAGGTCATTTCCACCCAACAGGTGACGACTTCGGCCAACCAACTCGCACCCAACCCGCGCACTACTGTTTCGGACTCGGTCAGCATCACGGGGACGAACGGCCACTCGGGCACCCTGGCCTGGCAGCTCTTGGGCCCGGTCGGCCTCCCTGGCGGCGGCTGTAGCACCGTGACGGGCGCACAGTGGTCGGGCGCAGCTGTCTTCGCGTCCGGCAGCGTCGCCATCACCGGGGACCAAAGCGGTATGACCGTGCCGGCTAGCGGGACCATCATCGGCGCGCCCGGATGTTACAGCTGGGCGGAGTCGTTGACCGGCAACAATTTCTTGTCCACTACCATGTCGCCGGCGGGGTCGGCTAACGAGGTCCTCGAGGTCCAGGTGCTCCAGCCGACCTTGGCTACGACGTCGGTTGCCACCGTCACCGCAGGGGCGGAGTCCGCATACGACGGCATTGTCGTGAGCGGGACGGACATCGCTTCAAGCAACTCCACTGGAGCTCCGACCTCGGGCAGCATCGCCTGGGCCCTTCACGGCCCCGTAAGCCTGCCGGCGGGAGGCTGCAGCGCCGTGACCGGCACTGAGTGGGATGGCTCTCCTGTCGCTGCGTCCGGGTCCCTCGGGGTAACTGCCAACGCCACTTACGACACCCCCTCGACCAGCGGCCTCAACTTGGACAGCTGCTACTCGTACACCGAGACGCTGGCGGCAACTACCGACAGCTCCGCGTACAGCATCGAGGCCGGGGAAGCCTCCGAGACTGTCGAGGTCCCTCCAGCGCCGACGGTGTCCACGCTGACCAGCGCGACCAACCCCAACCCACGCGCGACGGTGTCGGACTCGATAACCGTGGCCGGCACCAACGGAGGCAGCGGGAGTATCAGCTGGCAACTGCTCGGACCGGTGAACGTGCCCGGCTCGGGCTGCGGCGCCGTCACGGGGGCGGAATGGTCGGGAGCCGCCGTGGTTGCTTCTGGCACCAAGGCCATCATCGGGGACCAAACCCGGCTCACCCTGCCCGCCTCCGGCGTCGCGCTCGGTGCTCCGGGTTGCTATACCTGGGCCGACGCCGTCTCGGGGAGCACTTTCCCAGGCGCGACAACCCTCCCAGCCGGCTCGCCGGGCGAGGTCTTGCAGGCCCAGGTATTGCAACCGGAACTCGTGACCACCATCCAACCTGCCGTCAGCGCCGGGACCGAGACCGTCGGCGATTCCATCGTCGTGAGCGGCACTGACATCTCGGCTAGCAATTCCACAGGCGCGCCGACCTCAAGCACCATCGACTGGGTGCTCTACGGCCCCGTGAGCGTGCCAAGCGGGGGGTGCGGGAACGTCACCGGCACTGCCTGGGGGGCAGCCCCGGTGGCAGCCTCGGGAACTATCCAGGTGACCGGGAACGGGACATATGACACCCCCTCCAGCAGTGCCCTCACACTCGACAGCTGTTACTCCTACGCCGACGACCTGGCTGCCACGACCGACAGCGCAGCGTACGACGTTGCCGCTGGCGTGGTCACCGAGACGGCTGATGTGCCGCCTCCTCCTTCGGTCACGAGTGTGGCCCCCTCGACCGCAACGGCTTACTCGCAAATCAGCGACACGGTCACTATCAGCGGGCTGAACGGCTACACGGGAACGCTGACCTGGGAGCTGATCGGGCCGATGCCGACCGTGCCAGGGGGGTCCTGTGCCGGCGTCAATTGGAGCAGCTCCCCCAGTACGCCCCTGGGCCAGGGGACCGTCGATGTGACCAGCGACGGCTCGGTGACGACCGGCCCGGTAAGCATCGGGGACATCGGGTGCTATGCGTGGGCCGACAGTTTTTCAGGGACGTTCCCCGGAAGTGCCGCCATAACGGCCGGAGCAGCGAACGAGGTTGTGCTGGTACAAGACCCCCTCTACCCACCATCCTTGTCAACGGCAGCCGCGCTCACACCCGCCGGGCCGGGGACGAACACGGTCGCTGACACGGTCGTCGTGGCCCGTTCGGGACTAGGTCAAGGACAAGGCGTGAACGCGTCCTCCACGTCACTCGAATGGACGTTGCTGGGGCCTGTGCCGCCGGTCAATGACCTGTGCACCGGAGCCACCTGGACGGCCGCCCCGGCCGCCGCCACCGGGACGATCTCGGTCGCAGCGGCCGGCACTTATTCGACGCCTTCCGAGGACTTGTACGCCGCCGGGTGCTACAGCTTTGCCGACAGCCTCGAGAACGCAACCGACGGGACGATTGTGTCCAGCCAGGCCGGGAGCAGCTCGGAGACCGTCCTCGTGCTTGCGCCGGCATCGGTCGTGACCCGTTCGTCCAGTAGCACCCAGAAGCCGCACAGCTCTGTCTTCGACACCGTCTCGGTTACCGGGACGAACGGCAACCCCGGTGAGCTCGACTGGTCTCTGGTTGGGCCTGTGGCACCCGCCGCCGGGGGGACGTGCGTCGACCTCCATTGGACCGGCGCCCCGGTGGTCGCCTCTGGCGTCCTTGCCGTCACGGCCGACGGCAACCTCACTACGGGGCCGGCCAGCCTCGCCGGCCCGGGATGTTACAGCTGGGCCGACATCTTCACCGGCAACGCCTTCGTCGCGGCGACGTCGGTGGGGGCGGGCGCTGACAACGAGGTCGTCGTGGTCGAGACGTCGAGTACGCCAAGCTCGCCGCCTACCACGAATACCCCTCCTACTACGGCTCCCACTGGGCCTCCTCCCACACGGGCGCCTTCGCCGACCACAGCCTCCTCCCGAGCCACATCGACGACTTCGTTCACGACCACATCAGCGCCGACTATGTCCCATCAGAGGGTGATGGCCAAAGCTCGCTTCCTGGTTACGACGACCTCTCTTCCGCCAGTCCCTGTGGCGCCTACCACTGCAGGTCCCACGCTCGAAAAGCTCCGGCAGGCCACGGCCCTCGCGGCTCGTCCACCGCGTGTTGCTGCCGCTGCGGCTGCCGCTGCGGCTGCTGCCTCTTCTGCTGCGGCTAGGGCTAGGGCGGCGAGGGTCGCTACAGAGGTTGCGGTTGCGGCGTCAACAGCGACGAGGCCGTCGAACGCGGCCGGTGCGGCGACCCACAAGGGTAATGCCGCCGCCGCCGTCTCCCGCGCCCCCCGCGGTACACGGGCTGGCGGCACTTTCCCGGACGGCCTCGGGCTGATCGGCACAGACCTCGGGCGTTGGTCGCCGAGCGCGCCCCCCTGGGGGACAATCCTGTCCGGCACGATCGCTTTAGCTTTCCTGACCATCTGTGGGGCCGGTTTTGCCCGGTCTCACCGGCGACGCCGGCGGGTATGACCCGTCAACGGCGCCGCCCTCGGTTGGGGCGCCATTTCACCGTCGCGTTGGCCATAGCCGCGGTACTAGGAGCCGGCGCGATTGGTGTGACATCTGGGCGCGGCGACATTACCTCGCCCGTTGCCGGGCGGCGCCAAGTCGGGCACGCTGCCGCTGGGGAGCTTCACAGCCGCTCGGTTCATATAACAAAACGGGCTTCTCGCCCGTCTCCTTCGCGCCCAGTTCCGGGCGATTTGCGCCCAGCCGGCCACGCGACAGGCCATTTAAGGCCCAGAACTCTTGGACATAAGCCTTTTGGGACAACACCCGGTGGCGCAGGACCTTTAGTCGCCGAGATAAACAGCTCGCGAGCACTGTTGGAGATCCCGGCCATCGGGGTGCGCGCGCCATTGGTCCCCACCGGCGCGGACGGCGCTCCCGGGACCGCGTCGCTAGTAGTCCCCGGCAACATCCACACGGTGGCCTGGTGGGACGGCAGCGTCTTGGACGGCGACCGCGTCGTCCACGAGAACGCGCCAAGCCCCGGCCAGCCAGGAGTGGCGGTGATCGCCGGGCATATCGACTCAGCCTTTGCGGGCCCCGGCGCGCTCTACGACCTCAAGGACTTGGACCAGGGTGACACGATCAAGATTGTCGACTCGCTGGGCCGCATTTCCACCTGGACCGTGAGCGCGCAACCCGAGACGGCGCTCAAAAGCGAGCTGCCCTCGGCTTTGTGGGTGAGCAGCGGGCCGCCGAAGCTCGCAATTGTCACCTGTGGCGGGCCTTTTGACCCGGCGACGGGTCATTACCTCGACAATGTGATCGTGTGGGCTACACCCCGTTAGGAGCTAACGAGCCCAACGCGAGCTGCCTCGGGTGACCCGGCACGCTCGGCGAGGAAGGCATGGGCTACGGGGCCTGTCATGGGCCGGGCGTAGATGAAGCCCTGACCGGTGTCGCAGCCCTCTTGGCGCAAACGAGCCAGTTGAGACGGGAACTCGATCCCCTCGGCTATCGTCTCCAGGCCAAGATCCCTCCCCAATTGCACGAGGGTATGGATCAGGGCGGACGCCTCCGGCGATTCGGTCATGGAGCTGACGAAGGAGCGGTCGATCTTCAAGATGTCGACGGGGAACTGGCGCAGATAAGCGAGCGAGGAGTACCCGGTGCCGAAGTCGTCCACGGCCAGACGAACACCCAGAGACTTGAGGGCTCGTAAGCGGTCCACCATCACTTCAGGATCCTTCATCAGGACACCTTCGGTAATCTCGAGCGCCAACGACCCTGCCATCAGGCCCGAAGTAGAAAGGGCTTCGGTGACATCGCCGGCAACGCTGTCGTTTTCTAGTTGGCGAGCAGAGACGTTGACCGAAACACTGATCGGGTAGCCCTCGTCTCGCCAACGTGCAACCTCTACGCAGGCTTCGCGCAGCGCCCAACGGCCGACCTCGCCGATCATCCCCGTGGATTCCAGGACCGGTATGAACTCGACCGGGCCGACCACCCCTCTGCTTGGGTGCTGCCAGCGCAACAGGGCCTCGACTCCGGTCGGGACATTGCTATCGATATCGAACGTCGGTTGGTATACGAGGAAGAACTGACCTTCTTTTACCGCCGCGTAAAGGTCGCGTTCTAGCTGCAGGCGGCTCTCTACTGCTACCTGCATTTGAGTTTCGAAGGTCGTGAAACGGTTTTTGCCTGCCGCTTTGGCTTGGTAGAGGGCGACATCGGCGTCCCGCAACAGTTCGTCACAACTGTCCCGGGGACCTGCTGCGATGCCGATGGACGCCGTTACACGGTAGGGGGCACCGTTCCTACCGAGGTGGAACGGTTCTCGCAAGGCTGCCAGCAAACGGCCGGCAGCTCGGGCCGGGCTCACGACCTGAGCTGAGTTATCGATTAGGACGACGAACTCGTCGCCCCCCAAACGTGCAACCGTGTCGGTGGAACGAACTGCCGACGATAACCGCTCGGCCACGGCTTGCAGCAGTTGGTCGCCGGCGGTATGGCCCAAAGTGTCGTTGATTTCTTTGAAATTGTCCAGGTCGATGAACAACATGGCAACAAGTCCCGGCCCTCCTTGGGCTCTGGCAAGCAGTTGCCCCGCGCGCTCGAGCACGAGTGCGCGGTTCGGTAGGTCAGTGAGGGGGTCGTAGAGGGCCCGATGGAGCAGTTCCGCCGTTTTGGAGTCTACTAGCAGCAACGCTCGCTCCCGCGAGCTCACTAATACCCGCAGCAGTAGGAAGATGAGCAGCGAGACGGCCAGGCCTCCGAGTGCGATCACAGCGCCTTGCGAGGCTCCCGGGAGGCCTTGCGGCACGGGCGTGCCCGCCACGTCGACCTGCCACTGCCCGTCGGCATAGAAGTTGAACCGGTCGGTGGTCGGGGTAGTACCTCGGGCGTGCTGCCATCCGACCAGGGGCGTGACCTGTCCCTTCAGGCCAACCCGTCCCAGGGTTACATCCAGGTGGGCGATGCTCATGTGGGAAGCCCCGATGATCCCTTGCGGGTCGAAAATATTGCCCACCCACCCGAGCACTTCCTTGGCATCGCCCTGTTTGTCCTTCTGGTACACCGGAGCAACGATCACCAAGGAGTTCGTTACCCTTGCCAAGGCACCTTCTCCGGCCCCGTTCGCCAATCGCCCGGCGCCCGCCTCAACGAGAAGGCCCATCATCTGGGCCACAGGGAAGCTGGCTGCCGAAAATTCGCCTGTCGCGGCGGCTTGGTCGTACTGAGCCACCAACGGCGTGGAACACCAGTCCAAACGGGCCAGGTAGGCGGCCAGAGCAGCGGTCGGGGCAATATCGGCGCCTCCGTTGGGGTAGGCGAGATAGGACTGGAGGCAGTAATACGGGCGACTGCCGGCGGGCACAACTGGAGGTAGGCCGGCCTGACTGACGTGCAGCGCAGAGTCGAGCGCCTTGTCCCAATTCACGAGCTCGGATCGGGGCACGCGATCGATAAAGCTGGCACCGAGTGCCCCCGGATATGCCTGCGATGCCCCTAGGGCAGTGAACCACTCGTCCAGACGGGCGTCACCCATACCGGGCTGCAGCTCGATGATGGAGCGGGTGGTAGCTGTCAGGTCGATGTCTCGTTCCCAGGCCAGGTCGATGGCCCTGGCGATGGCCGCCGCCCGCTCACCGAACACCTGACGTGCGTCGCTGTCAGCCGCGCTGCCCCACTGCCAGCCCCCGACAATGGAGCAGCACGAGCCGAGCAACAAGATGGCCCATGAAGCCATCACCCACCGGCGACGAGCCGTCTGTACCCGTTTTGGGTGGTCCTCCATGAGCACAAGGATCGGACCTTTTTAGGGGCCCGTGGAGGGACGATGCCGCTTTTGGGACCACCGCCCGCATAGTCAGGGCCCATAGTCCTGAATAAGCGGAACAGTCTGGAGAAATAACGCCGTTGGGCCGGTGCCGGCATTGTTGGGCGTTAGCCGACCGAATCCCTGAAGGCGAATGCTTCGGCATTGATGGCGCTCGACTCTTCCACCGGCAATATCGGGGTCACCGTGAAGCTCAAGGCCGACGTCCACGGCGCGATGGTCCGGGCGAGGGTCGCAGCGCTGTCGACCTCGACGATGGCGACGCCCCCGGTGCCGTCGACGAAGCTGTAGAAACCTTTGAAGTCGGCGCCGGCCGGTGGTTGCCATTTCGCAAGCATGGCTTGGCCATCACGTTGCGCTTCATCACTGGTGTCTGTGAAGTCCCAAGTCACGTGAAAGAGCATCGGACATCCTTTCCTAGAGGTCGAAAACGACACGCTATCCCAGGCCAGGAGGTGCCGCTGTCCCTCGTCGAGTTCGGGTACCCTTCTCCAATTCCAATCGACCGGACAGGACCTCTCGGCACGGCCGCCCGCCCGAACGAAGCGGCGGGGCACAAAGCCGACGACCAGTGCCGTCGAGGCGCGGCGACGGTGGTGGCAAAGGCGGCCCTGGCCCTGTTCTGCGCTCTCCTTGGGGCCGTGGTCCTGTCCGAGGTGCTGCACTGGCGGGCGTCGAAACGGTTCCTAGGCAGTGGCCACGTGCCTGGGCGCAGCGCATTAATAGTCCTTGGGTTCCCGGCAAGGAGGGATGGGAGGCTGCACCCTATTCAGAAATGGCGCACGGACATAGCGAGACGCGCCTTCGCGACCCTGGGCGCTGAAAGGATCGTGTTCTCCGGGGGGCCGTCGCGGGGCCGGGCGTCTGAAGCAGAAACGATGGCGGCTTACGCGGTGCAGCTGGGAGTGCCGGCTAAATCGGTGCGAACCGAGAACAAGGCCATGAGCACCTGGCAGAACATCGAATTGTCACTGCCCATGGTCGAGGGCTTCAGCCGATTGGCTATCGTGTCCGACCCGCTGCACGCGGCGCGTGGTCGGCGCTTTGTCAAGGCTCAGCGCCCGGACCTGGCCGCCCACCTGGTGAGCGCCGGCGAGTACAGGCTGTTCGAGCGCTCGTGGCTGAAGGTGCCCACGGCGGCCTACGAGAGCTACGTAGCGCAACATCGCCGGCTACGCCCGGGTACCCGCTACCGGTGAGCCGGACTTCAGGCCTTCACCCCTGAGAAAACCGAGACGGCGAAGCCCTCGACGTCGTTGCTGCCAGGCAGGATGACCGAAGCCAGGCCGAGCCGCTCGGCGCGTTCCTCCAACAGTTCGACCATCCGTTCCGGCGGTCCAACAAGGGCGAAGGGGCACTGGCCAAGGGGCACCGGCTCCAGCCCGTACTGTTCGCACAGGCGCCGCTCGTTCTCCTCGATCTCCCCGGCCGAGCAGCTGACCACATGCGTAAGCATCACGCTGCTCGTCGGGGTCGTACGCCCTGCCTCCAAGGCTGCTTGCGCCACGATCCTGATGCTTTCCTCCAAGCCCGCCACCGTGGCCGCGAGACGCTTGCGATTGTCCTCAACGACGGTCACTGCTCCCCCGATGGTGGCGCTCACCTTCCCGGAGTTGGTCGGCGAGTTGAGGTCTACGTGGTCGGCGTACCGGCCCGCCATCTGGAGGGCTCGGTCACTGCCACCACCGAGCAACAGGCGCGGCGGCACCCCGGGATCCGGTGAGAGCGGCAAGTCGTCGGCGACGATCTGGGTGCCGTGAAGGTGGCCGAAGCCATCGTCGAAGAGCTGACGTCCGAGCACCATGGTCTCCTCGAGCCGCTGCATACGTTGGTCATGCGCCTGCCAGACGAGGCCGAGAGCCTCGAACTCTTCGCGGTTCCAACCGGCCCCGAGGCCGGCGTAAACGCGCTCACCACCGAAGAGACGAGCCAACTGAGAAAAGTGGCGCAGCAGCAAGGCGGGGTGCTGAAGTCCCGCGTTGGCCACGATTGTCCCGAGCTTGGCCCGTTGCGTGACAGCTCCCGCTGCGGCCAACAGGATGTACGGATCGGGCTGACGTCGGGCGGTGCGACGGGACCCTTCCATATCGAAGAACAGGTGGTCGGTGGCGAACACCCCTGCTACCCCCGCCTCCTCCCAGCGCCGGACCTGTCCCGCTAGTTCCGCCATACCTGCGACCTGCGACCCGATAACCCCCCAGAGCTCCATACCGTCGACCATAGGCGAGCCGCGCTCGAGCCGACGTGTGCCCGAGGTCGCTCGTGATGAGCTGAGGCCCGGGTCAGGCCGTGAGGTCTCGCTGAGCCATGTCGCGGAACACGCCCGCTAGCTCGCGACGTGAAGAAACCCCCAGTTTGGCGAAGACCTTGCGCAGATGCCATTCGACCGTGCGGGAGCTTACGAAGAGCTGGGCGCCGATCTCGGCATTGGTGTTCCCAGCCACGGCCATACGTGCGATCTGAGCTTCCTGGGCGGTGAGTTCGGACCGGGTAGGGGCGGTGAGCCGGTCCGCGGATAGGCCGGTGGCCAGCAGCTCCCGCCGGGCTCGCTCTGCGAACCCCTGCATTCCCATCATCGCCAGCATGTCATGGGCAAGCCGAAGCTGAGCCCGGGCTTCCATCCGACGGTCCTGCCTTCGCAACCATTCGCCGAAGACCAAGTGAGTGCGAGCCAGCTGAGGACGTACCCTCGTGTGCTCGAGCCGGTCGATCGCCTCCTGGTAAAGCGCCCCGGCGGCATCGTCCCCACTGAGCAGAGCCTTCGACCGAGCCTGGATCCCCGCCGCCCACTGCGTTCCACTTGCGAGGGTCATTTCCGTGAGCCGTTCCAAAGCGGCTGCGCCTTGCTCCGCAGCGCCAGAGAGCGCCGCTCCTTCAATAAGCTCGGCCAAACCCTGGGTATGGATCACTATCCCCTCCCCGGCGAAGTTGTCTGTCGCGGCGGCGGCAACGACCGCTTCGGAGTACCGGCCGGCAGCGTTGCAAATCACCGCCCGGGCGTAATCGCCAAACGCGATGATTGCTCCTTCCCCTCGCGCTGTGGCATCCCGCACAGCGGTGCCCAGGGCAGCCCGGGCCGTCGCCTCATCACCTCGCCATGCGGCAACGAACAAAGGACCGTATGCCGGCATTGGCATTCCCATTGTGTCGGCGAGCGTCTGCAGCTCGTGGGTGAGCTCGTCGGCCATCCCGAGATTGCCGGCGAAGGCATGGGCGACTATGCGCGTGGTCAGCGCAGTTGGCAGGACAGCGAGCAAACCGGACTGGCGGGCGAGCTCGATGTGCCGTCCCGCCAAGGCCTCGTAGGACTCGTCGTCCCACAGCGACATCGCCACGTGAGCAGCTGGCCACAACCAACGGAGTTCCTCCGCAAGGGATACGGCCGGGCCGCGGAATGCCGCGACCGCTTGCCTGAGGCCAGCGGCACCGGCCAGGTACCCGCCGATGATCGAGGTCGCCAGCCCATCGAGCAGCAAATCTGACGCGGTCGACGGCTGGGGCGGTCGGGGTGCCGACGCTCCCGCTGCGGCCACGTCACGCAGGCTCGTGTCGGTCGCCAAACGCCCGGCAAAGTGGCCCGCGATTAGGGCGTCAAGGTATGTGTCCCGGGCAGCCCGCAGGTCTAGCGGTTCGAGGCGGACGGCCGCCTTCAGCAATAGCCCAGGAGCATCGCTCCCCCGTCCGAGAAAGGCGATATAGGCGCGAAGTAGGTCGCCGTGGGCGCGCTGTAGGTCATCCAGTGGGGCCGTCTCCGCCACAGCGAGCATACGAAGAGCAGCGGTCGATGCCCCGCCCAGCTGGTTGGCCTGCGCCGCAGCCAGCGCTCTGCGCCCTCGGGAGGCGGGATCGAGGGTAAGGGCGGTCGCCCGCTCGAGGAAGGCGGCCGATGCCGCGATCCCGCCACGGGCCTGAGCTCGACCCGCGGAACGTTCGAGTTCCGCGGCCACATCCTCATCAGGACCGGAGACCGCCTGGGCCATATGCCAGGCCCGCCGGTCGGGATCGGACTCCGCGTCGGTGGCATCCGCCAGTGCCCGATGCGCCGCCCGGCGGTTGTCCTCAGAGGAGGCGTAGTAGGCAGCCGAGCGGACCAGGGGATGGCGGAACGTCATCCGTGCCTCGACCCTGAGCAAGTCCTCGGCGGCTGCCAGCCCCAACATCCCAAGGCCGAGCGACCGAGCCGCCCGGAAGAACACGGCGGGGTTGCCAACCGGTTCGGCCGCCGCCAGCAACAGCAGCAGGCGTGCGTCTTCAGGAAGCGCATTGAACCGTTCCCGGAACCACTCCTCGATGCGGACCGAGACCGGCAATGCGAACCCGCCGGCAATCTGCGCCGCAGAAAAAACCCGCGGTAGCTCCAGGAGGGCCAGAGGATTGCCGTGCGCCTCGGCAACGACCCGTTGCCGCACCTCGTGGTCGAGCACAAACGTAACCTGCGAATCCAGCAAACCACCAGCGTCACGATCGTTCAGTCCCTCGAGAACCAGTTCCGGAAGCCTGGCGAAAACGTCGAGCTCGTGCCGCGTGACGAACAGCAGCGCGACCCGGTCCGCGAGCAATCGCCGAGCGACGAAGCCCAGGGTCTGAGCCGACGCCTGGTCCAGCCAATGCGCATCGTCAATCACGCACACCACGGGCTGCTCTGCTCCCAACTCCGAGAGCAGGCTCAGGGTGGCGAGGCCGACAAAGAACCGGTCGGGGGGGACGTTGGCGCTCAAACCAAACACGGTCGCCAGCGCCGCTCGCTGCGGGTCAGGCAACCGGTCCAAGCGGTCTAGTACCGGAGAGCACAGTTGATGGAGGGCAGCGAAGGGCAGTTCCATCTCGGATTCAACTCCGACGGTCCGCAATACGCGAACCCCGGACGTCGATGCGACGACGTGGTCGACCAGGGCTGTCTTGCCAATCCCGGGTTCGCCCCGCAAGACGAGGACCGCACCCGCGCCATGGCGCGCTCGGTCAATTACGCGGCTCACCGAACCGACTTCGCGTCCCCGACCGAGCAATGCGCCGACCGAAGCATCAGCACTCATCCAGCGATCGAAACTATCCCACCCAGGTACCGGCGTCCACGCGATTGTCGGAACGAACACGGGGTCGGCTCGGAATTGCCGACAACAGTCGTAGCGTCGTGCGTCGCCGTCCGGGCGCCTGAAAAGCCGCCGAACGGTAACAGCTATCCGGCTCGGGCTACCCTGCCGTCATCTCCTCGTCGAAGCCGCCGTTGTTTAGCGGTTGGCAGGCCTTCTCGGCCTTCTGGAACTCGGGCGAACCCGGGCTCATGACCCCTGTCGGGTTGAGCTTGATCATCCCTTGCGCGTCGGGGTCAGGAAAGTCGGGCTCGCCATGGGACCGCATGCAGTCGCTGTACTTAAGGGCGTTGGCCGCCATCATGGCGGGCGTCAGGTTTGCCAGGCTGGGCGGGACGTCCTTCTGGCAGGCCGTCGTAGCGGCCTGGAACTGCGGCGACGGAGACCGAGGGTTGAGACCTGGTGCAACCCTAAAGGCGAACCCGCCCCCCTGCCGCGGGGACGGGGTCCGGGAAGTTGCTAAGCCCGTGGGAACGCATGCACACTGCGTACCTCAGCAACTGCGCCTCCGTCGGCCCTGACGAGCCCGAGGAGCTCGAGCGGGAGGAGCTCGAGCCGGAGGGTGCGCTCGGCTTGGTCGTCGCGGTATTGGTGTTGCCAAGTCTGGCGACGGCGTTGTGCGCCGGCGTGGCCCCGCAGGCTGCCACCAGGAAGCTGAAGGATGCCAGCACTGCCGCGATGACAACAGGCCGCGTGGTCAGCTCTGTCACCCGCATAGTGTCGGCGGACCTGCGGCAACTTGAGCCCATCGCGCTAGTTCCGTGCATCATCTGGTGATGCTGGTCGACCGTAAGTAACCGCGTTGACAACTTCTACAGGCAGGCTCCCGACAAGTTGCGGGTCTGGCTGAGCTCCGAGTGCGTCGTTAACGGTGGAGAACGCCAGGCGTAGGGCCACGAAGGCGGTGATCGCGAATATCGCGTCGTCGCTGAGCCCTGCGTCCCGCATCGTCTGGACGTCAGCGGGCGTCGTTGAGTTGGGATCCTTGACGATCTTCCGTGCCCAGGCCGCCATGGCCTTCTCTTGGTCGCTCAGCTCGCCGTCAAGCCCTGCGAGCACGCCTGCCGCCAGGCCAGGCCCGGTCGCGCCGGCGAGCTTGCCGCCCCAAGCCATCGAGCAGTACGAGTCACCGAGAGCCGACGCGGCGGCCGTGACCAGGATCCCTCGCTGACGGAAAGTCAGCCCGCTCGCCTTGAAGGCCTGCGACATTAACTCGAAGAGCCGGTGAACGGTGTCGGGTTGGTACGCCCACAATCGGGAAACGTTCCATACGTAGCCGCTCTCAGCCAAGTCGTCGTCATAGAGCGCCTGGACCTCGGGAGTCATCTGCGGCTGTCCCAGGAAGATGCCGGTCATTTTTCAGTCCATTCCTAGCGGTTTGCGGGCCAGATGACCCACGACATTCATATACGTCCCCATCTGCAAATATAGCTTCGATTACCCAGGCCCGGCGCTGCCGGGTTGCTCGGCTTTTTGCTGGTCGCAGTCCCGTGTGAGCGCGGTCCTGCCGTGAGAATTCACCTTCGTGTCACCAACCGGACTCCTCGGGAGCCTCAGAACTTCATCTAGGTTTGCTTGACTTCGCTCCTTGGGCCGCCCTTCTCTCGGCTGTCCGAGAGCCCACCAGCAGGGAGCAGAACCGTAGGCTTGGCCCATTCGTTGAGTTTCAAGGCAGTGACAGTCCTCGTGGCGATGTCATGTGCGCTCATCGGCTCGGCTGTTGTTGCCGCGCCGGCCTCAGCGAGCGTCGACATGCAGGTGACGCAGGGGCCTGGTGTGTCTCCAGGTGGCACCGGACAGACGGGCGGTTCTGTTGAGTACGCCACCGGCGACGTCTGGCAATCCTTTACCGATTCCGAGATCGCCGGCGGCGGTCCCGGGCTCGACTTGACCCGTACGTACAGCTCTGGCAACGCTTCAACCGAGGGCATCTTCGGCTTTGCCTGGTCGTCCAGCTACGACATGCACCTCACGGTCAACGGAGATGGGCCCGTGACAATAACCGAAGAGGACGGATCGCAGGTCACAGCGACCCCCTCCGGTGGCGGGAGCTACAGCACGCCATCATGGGCCGACTCGACCCTCACCCAAAACGGCGATGGCACCTGGACATTCGTCCGTCACCAGACTGAGACCTTTACGTTCTCGGCTGATGGACAATTGGTTAGCATCAGCGATCCCAACGGTTACACGACCACGCTCGCGTACAACGCTTCAGGCCAACTGGCAACAGTAACGGGCTCCCCTGGGCGCCAGTTGACCTTCAGCTTCGGGAGCAATGGCCTCGTGTCAAGTGTCGTTGACCCGTTGGGGCGCACTACCGAATACACCTACGACTCGGGGCGCGACCTGGTCAGCGTCAAAAACCCGGGCGGCGGGACGTGGTCGTTCACCTATGGTCCGGGCCACCTCATGCTCACCATGACCGACCCGGATGGCGGGACTGTCACCAACGCCTACGACGGCGGCGGGCGGGTGACATCACAGACCGACCCGATGGGACGAACGACGACCTTCGCCTACAGCGGGGACAATTTTTCGAACGCCGGTGGCACCACGACGATCACCGACCCCCGCGGGATAATCGAAACCCAGCACTATGCCGGCGGTTTGCTCATGTCGCTCACAGAGGCTGCAGGCACCGCTTCGGCAGCCACTTGGAGCTACACCTACGATCCAGTGACCCACGGGCGGCTGTTTGTCACGGATCCCAACGGGAAGACGTCCCACTACACATATGACTCCGACGGCAATGTGCTCTCATCTACAGACGCGTTAGGGAACACGACCACATACACCTACAACAGCCTGAATGAGCCAACATCGGTGACGGGCCCTTCGGGGGTCACGACCACCTACACCTACGACGCCAAGGGCAACCTGACCGGCACCAGCCGGCCACTTACGGGCACGAGCCAGTACCAGACCGCTCTGTACACCTACGGCGACCCCACACATCCCGATGACCCGACGGCGAGCACAGGCTCCGATGGCGACGTCACGACCTTTGCTTACGACGCCGATGGCGACCTCATCTCGAGCACCGACCCGGACGGCGACACCACAACGTACACATATGACGCCGACGGTGAGAAGACCTCTATGGTCAGCCCGAACGGCAATATCGCAGGCGGCGACCCCGCTAAGTACACCACCTCCTACACCTATGACGCGCTAGGCGACCTGCTCACCAGCACGGGCCCTCTAGGAGGTACGACTACCTACACCTATGACGGCGACCGGGACCAGACCTCGGTAACCGACCCGGACGGCCACACGACCACGTATACCTACGACGCCGACAGCGAGCGGACGAGGACAACCGAGCCCGACGGCACCAAACTCACGACGAGCTACGACGCCGATGGCAACGTCACCAGCCAAACCGACGCAGACAGCAACAAAACGACCTACTCCTATAATTTGTTGAACCAACAGGTCTCCTCCACGGACCCATTGGGGCGGGTAACAAATTGGGCGTACGACGGTGACGGCAACCTGTTGACCGAGGTCAACCCGGTCGGCGTAACCAGCACATACACCTACGACGCCGACGGCGAGCTGACCGGTGTCAGCTACTCCGACGCGACCACACCCACAATCAATTACCAGTACGACGACCTCGGGCAACGAACCGCGATGACGGACGCGACCGGAACGACGACCTACCGCTACGACAGCCTTGGGCGCCTGACAAGCTCAACCGACGGCGCCGGGCAGACCACCACCTACACTTACGACCTCGACGGGCACGTCACCACCCTTGGCTACCCGAGTGGGGATGACGTCAACTACGTCTACGATGCGGCCGGGCGTCTCGTGTCGGTGACCGACTGGCTCGGCCACACCACCGGCTACACCTACGACGCCGATGGCAACGTGCTCGACCAGGCCAACGCTAACGGGACCACAGCGGCGAGCGCCTACGATGCCACCGACCGTCTGGTGAGCATCACCGACACCAACAGCAGTGGCCCGTTCGCCACCTACAATTACACCCGCGACGCGGACGGCCTGATCACTCAGGCCGTGACAACGGGCATCGGCGCTGCGAACGAGACCTACGGCTATGACGCCCTCGGTCGTCTCACCCAGGTGAATACTGCAAACCTCCGCTACGACAGCGCAGGCAACCTCACCACCACCGAGGACGGCACCACCCAGACCTATAACGCAGACAACGAGCTGACTTCCCCCGGTTACACCTACGACGCGGAAGGCAACCAGGTGACGGGGTACACCTCCGACGGCGCACCGGCGAGTTATCTCTACAACGCCGCCAACAGCTTGACCGCTCTAGACGCAGGGTCGCCCGGCACATCCGTCCCGGAGGTCCCGTTCATTGTCTTGCTTCCCTCATGCGGCCTTTTGATCTTCGGCCTCTACTGGCTGGGGCGCCGGCGGAAGTGGCGCGGGGCCGCAGCACCGGTGGTGGTAGTTGTGCTCGTTATGAGCTGCGCAGTGGTTGTTCAACATCCCACCACCGCCTCCGCGAGCCCATCTGTCACCGCCAACTACGCCTACAACGGCGACGGCCTGCGGTTGGTAAAAACGGTCAATGGGGTCACCCACACGTTTGCCTGGGACACCGTCGCCAACCCCGCCTTGCTGCTCGAAGACTCCACCGACGGTGGGACAACTAGCTACGTCTACGGGCTAGGTGACTCGCCGATCGAGCAGATCACAGGGGCAACCGCGACTTGGCTCCTTCACGACCAGTTCGGCAGTGTCCGAGTGTTGACGGACCAGCACGGGTCAGTAGTTGGGTCGGTAACCTACGACGCCTATGGCACGCCGACGTGGACCGGGCAGACTTCGGCGTTTGGTTTTGCGGGTGAGTACACAGACGACGAGAGCGGCCTCGTTTATCTGCGAAGCCACTACTACGACCCTACGACGGCACGGTTTTTCTCGGTTCAGCCACCTCTGCTTTTGACCAGTGCTCCAAACACCTCCCCTGGTTTCAACGAAACTGGCAGCCTTGTCCAATCCGGACCAGGTGATTACGTGGGAACAGGCGTTACAGCAACCAACACCCTGTTGCCTAACCAAACTACGGGGGACAACATAGCGGGAGAGGTCGAGCCGACCCTGGCCGAGCCGCTGAGCAACAGTATCGTAAACGCAAACTCGCCTGCTGCCGCCGCCTCTGCCGCTGCTGGCGGTGCGGCAGCTGCCACGGGCGCGACAACGACCACGGCTGCGCCCACCGCGGTCATAACGGGCGCGCCGAGCGGAGAACTGACTACCCCGGCGTCATATTTTGCGACCGACGTGACTAATCAGTTAGTGACCTCTTGGTCTGTAGATCCCAGTTCAGCATTAGCGCTCAGCACCCTGCTCGGCAACAGCAACATCTCCACTTGGGTCAATGAGGACCGCCCCATCTTCATCGTGCCCTCAAACCAGCCTGAGCAGCTCATGGCCGAAGGTACACCGTCCAACGGCCAGAACTGGTGCGCCACGTCCTTTTCCGACAATGATGCGGACGCCGCTGTGCCACCCGTAGGCAATTTCGACAGCATCTTCTACGCCCCGGTCCCCAGTGATGTCTATTACAGCTCGGCCAGCACGGACGATGAGGTCGCGATCATCCAAACGAGCAACCCGCCACAGGAGTACGACTTCTGGGGTTTCGGCGAGGGTGGCACGCCCTCGGGCAGCGGCGACCAAACATACCCAGGCAAAATCCTCGATCCTTTTTATTCCTCTGGTTCACAGAACCCGGACAATGACGTATGGGACGTTGGCAACGGGGGCCAATTGACGACGACCGTCAACCCGCCCGACTTCCCAGGTGGCTGCCAGGCATCGGCAAGTGGTTTGTCCGAAGGCGCTACTACGATCACCGAGCAGGATGTCTATGATGCCGAAAATTACCCGTCCCAAACCGGCGGCGGTATCGATCATGCACTAAGCCTAGAAGTGCCGTACAACCTTTGCGATGGGGACAAATGGCCCGCTACCGACCCCTATCCAGATTGCTCCCAATCGGGTGAGGTATTGGCTGAGGGAGATTATTTCCGTCTCTCGTCCACAGCAAACTGCGACGCCCTACAAAATGACGGGTCGCCACCACTCGCATATATGGTCTGTTACGCATTGCAAAACTACGGGATGATTATTATGGACCGGAACACCGAGCCACAAGGCACCATCATCCTCGAAGGCGAAGACCCCGCCGACTGGGTAACTGAGGGCCATAGCGGCACGGACCCCCTCACGAGCTCTCTGGGTAGTGCTGGACAAGGGGGTGCGCTGAGCCAGGTACCCTGGAGCGACCTTCAGCTGGTCGACCCCCCAGCCCACTAAGAATGGTGCCCGTGAAGATGTCCGCAACCCTCAAGCTGACGCATAAAGCGATCGGAGTGGAGGTCCGCCGTGGCACTTTCGACGTAGTGGTCGACGGTAAGCAAGCCGGGTCGCTCGAAATGAACGGCACGATCGAGGTACCAATCGAACCTGGGCACCACACCCTGCAAGTCCGCGACGGCCGGAAGTTGAGCCGCACCGTGAGCTTCGACGCGGCCGGTGGCCAGGTCGTCGCCTTCCGATGCACCGGAAAGAGGTTCTTGCCGATCTTTCTACTGTCGTTCGTCGTCCCACGACTGGCGCTCTCGCTCCGTCCCGAGTAGCCGCGGCTCTCAGAAACCGAATGAGTCGCGACTGGTACGGCCAGGCCGAGGAGCCGGTTGCTCAGCGTTAGGCTTGTGCCGTGAGCGACGGGACGGGCGCTTGGCCGAACCCGAACTCCTGGTTTCGACGCCGGCGGGCGACCCCTGGGCGATGGGAACGGGCGTGGTGTGCCCTGGCGATTGCGGGAGTGACAGTCGCGACCGGGATACCATCGGCACAGGCCGCGCCCGGGGCAAATGCCGGGGGCCGCGCCACCGCCTTGCTCTTTACGACGGTGTCGGTATCACCCCACCGGGCACTCGTCGATGGCCAACCGGTAATGGTGCGCATCTCGGGAGGTTCCTACGGCACGACCTACGCCGTCGCCGAATGCGACCCGAAGGCCGTCCTGTTGCTACCTGAAGCTTCCTCATCGCTGCAGGACGGCTGTGATAGCCGCAACACCACGGTCGTGACCATCGGGCCTAACGGTTCAGCCTCTGTGCCTGTCGATCTAGCCGCTGTTCTGACCACCTCCCTAGGAGCGGCGGACTGCCGCAGGCAGAAGTGTTTCCTGGCCATTTTCTCGCTGCATTCCACCGGTGGAGTCCCGTTCGCGTTGCAGGGCCTGAGCTTCTCGGCAAAAGCCTGTGCGGCTCCGGGTTCGTGCGTCACCCCGTCCGATGCCTGGGCCCCGTCGCTCGGTCCTTCTCCCACCGTCGGCCACCAGGCCGTGACGGCCCCGCCCCCAACAAGCGCCGCCACCGGTAGCGGAGGCATTTTGATCAAGGTGGGAAAGCCAATGGTCATAGCGCTCGAAGCAGCCCTTGCCGGGAACCTAACCACGCAGGGATCGGTTACAGGGCCCTTCGCCGGCCAGGGACTGGCGGGCTCAGGCACAAGCACCTCTTCCGCTTCCTCGACCACGGCCAACGCATCTGCCTCCCCGTCCACCGCGACGACGTCGGCCCTACCGGGACAAGGTGAAGGGCTCTTGCGACTGACCTTGGCGGCGCCCGGCACGTCATGGGGACCTGGGACGCCAAGTTCCACGGTGGTGGACGCTGCCGTGACCGACCTCAGCACCCACGAAATTGTGGGGACGCAGCAGTTCGTGCTGTTCTGGGGAGCCTCGCCATTTGTCTACGCCGGCTTCACGGGCGCCGTGCGCCTCTCGGACCACTACTCGGTCAAGATCTCAGTGGAGCCGACGGCGGCCCTGCACGGCCTGTCCCAACCCGGCCCGCTGGCACCTCAGGCGGTCCTGCTGGCCAGCGCGCTGGAAGTGGTGAGCCCCACCAACCCTCAGTACCTCGCTTACACCTACGCCCCCGTGTTGTACGGCCGGTCTACGTCCGCCCTCCACGACGTCCCCATGCTGAGCTACGCGGCCGTCTCCCCGGCAAGTGGGGGTGCCCATCTTTTGAGGTACGTCGTGGTCTTCAGCCACGAAGACGGCGGGACCGGGTACCTACCGTTCCTGGAATGGGGCACCTGGGGGCGGATGACCGACATAGACAACGCCATCTCTTTTACCGTGAGCGCGGCAGGTGTCATCTCTGGGGCCCAGTACCTGTGGGGTGGCGAGAAGATCGGGTTCCCAGATAGCCAGACGTCGCCCCGGGAGGTCGACAGGCCCTTCACAGGTGTCTGGTGGGGCAAACACCCCGTCCTGCGGGACGCTACCGGCAATAACCAGTTCGCTGACTTTGGCACGACTCCGTTCAGGTTCCAGCTGGCCCCGGTCGCCGCTCCAGCACCCGGTGGGATCCGCGAGGCGGCGATGGACGCCAACCCGTTCGCTTACGAGGTGATGGCCGACGAGGTGGGCCGCTGGTACACAGACCTTTCGACGAGCCCTAGTTCCCCTGACCCCGGCCAAGCCGAGCAGTACGCCATAGTCGACATGGACACCGCGGGCCGTGGGGTGGCCTCGGTTGCTGTCGACGTCCGCCTCTCAGGTTCGGACCAGTGGTTCCGCAGCGATCTTGGGTGGGGCTACCCGCTTGTCGGCACCGGCCACGTCCGCACCGTGGTGAAGCTGCCGGTGGGGTGGGGGTCGACCAGCATCACCGGTCTCCAGCTGGCCGTCGAGCCTCCCTCGGTTGCGTCGACTTTGACCGTGCGGTTCGTCCATGTTGAACGGTTTACGGGAGCACAGGTGCTACAGGTCCCCGTCCCAAAGGTCGCAGTTGTGCCGGAAGCGCTGGCAGTGACGTCGTCGTAGACCGTTCACCGTTCGCCGCCATATCGCCGGTCGCTGATGTGTGCCCAGGTCCGGCGGGGCCCTCCCATGTCTCCACCGACCGTTGGTGGGCCGGACAAGCCCTCAACGTCGTCGCTATTTGACGGAGAGGGGTTCAGTAAACCCAGACCTCGGTACCGATGGGCATGATGTTCGCATCCCAGATCCAGTCGATCGCCTCGTCGCTCACGCGAACGCAGCCATGCGAGGCCGGGAAAGGAGGCACATACGAGTCGCCATGGACCGCAAAACCGCCAACGAAGAACCTTGGCCGCCAGAGTGCTCCGAGTGAGTCGACGTCCAGCCCGTCGATCACGTTGTATATGTGGAACACGCCGCTGGGCGTGGTTGCCACTGAGGTGACGCCCTGGTCGACGTACGTGTAGCCGCCGCCCGTCGAAACGTTCAGGGTGTGGAGCAGCTTGCCGCCGTCGACGACCATCAGCAGGTCGTCCTGAAGATCTACCTCGACGACATAGCCGGCCTTCGAGCGAGGCTTGGGTGCGACGCCGGCCGCTAAGGCGGCGACCGTCTTCAGCCCGACAACGCCGTCAGTGCTGAGGCCTGCGGCCTTCTGGAGTGCCCAGACCGCCTGTTGTGTCGAATCGCCGAAGGTACCGTCCGGCGTTCCCACCCAGTAGCCGAGCGACGAGAGGTACATCTGAAGCGTCTTTACGGCGAGGCCCATGTCACCAAGGTGGAGCCCGACGAGGGAGGTGTTCGTCACCCAGACCGGCTTCCGGGCCGGCGAGTAGATCGTGACGTTGCCATTGTCTAGGAGGCTCAGGTAGTAGAGGGCGTTGCCCCCGCGGTCGGTTCCCGAGGTCCAGATCGGCCGGTGGCCCTGGTAGACGACTAAGTCGCCGTCGGCCTGCATCGCCAGGACGGCCCCGGGGTGCTTGGCGGTGTGGGAAGCCCAAAGCGGGTGGCCGTCCCAGTAGAGGACGAGGTTGCCGTCGGGCTGCATCGCGAGCCGGTATTGGCCGTTGGACGACTCCAGCCAAGACCCCCCCTCGAGCTCGGTGCCGGCCACGAGCTCTGTTCGCCCCACGCCGACGGCGGTGTTCGTCGCCCAGATGCGCTTGCGGGCCGGCGAGTTGATGGTGGCGTTGCCGTTGTCCTGGAGGCTCAGGTAGTACTGGGCGTTGCCCCCGCGGTCGGTTCCCGAGGTCCAGATCGGCCGGTGGCCCTGGTAGACGACCAGGTTGCCGTCGGGCTGCATCGCCAGGACGGCCCCGGGGTGCTTGGCGGTGTTGGAAGCCCAAAGCGGGTGGCCGTCCCAGTAGAGGACGAGGTTGCCGTCGGGCTGCATCGCGAGCCGGTATTGGCCGTTCGACGACTCGAGCCAAGAGCCACCCATGAGCTCGGTGCCAGCTACGAGCTCGGTCCCGTGCGAGGACCGCGGTCCGGCAGCGGTGGCAACCCGAGGCGCGGTCGCCGCATAGCTCGTCGCTGAGGGCGCAAGCACAGCCAGGGCTAGCCCAGCGACGACCAGCGCTCGGCCCCACACCGGTCGTCTCCCATTCTGCGGTCCACTTACCTTGCCTGGCATGTTGCTCTCCACGATCGAGGTTTCAAGTACCCACCAATAAACGTTTCAGGTACCCACCAATAAACACAGCGGCGACAATAGCGGCTGGTCAGGGATCCGCCAGGGCACGGCGTTTTATGATTTCAAGGGTCGATCCGGAAAAGTTCTGCGAACCGCTCAAGCAGCTTCAGGTTGCCCGTCTGTATCGTGACCACGCCTTGCTCCGTAGCTTGGGCGGAGCTCATCGTGCCTGCGATCAGGTGGCGGATGAGGCGTGTCCTGACCGTGGCAGGACCTCGCTCACGAAGTAACGGCTTACTCACCACGACGCTCGAAGCACTGCCCAGGAACCGGGCACGCGTACCCGTGCCGTTCGACCCCAACGAAGCGTGGGGGACCAAGAGCGAGCACCACGTAAATGGGACCATTGCCGGCGTGCGGGTGCGAGTAACAATTGCTCAGGACGAGGCGGGATGGAGCTTCACGCTCAGCCCCTCGAGGCTGCGCAGCGGCACCGTCGACCTGGGCGGTGACGTCGAGGTCGTCATCTCACCAGAGGGGCTTGTTTACCGGCACGCCACCCGACAATATTCGAGAGCGGGACTGGCTAACTGTGCAAATGTCGGTTACGGACGCGTGACTACTCGCCTCAACCCGCTGAAAACATCGGCCTCGTCCCGCAGTATTTCGCTCTCGCGCTGACGAGATCTCGTCGTAGAAACTGCGGACGGTGGTGTCGGAGCCGGCGCGGGACCGGATCTCGGCCAACGTGTCGAGCTCGAGCCCAACCTGTTCCGGTTGCGTTTCGACCTCGGTCTCAGGTTCGGCGGCGCGGTCAGTCACCCTTGGGAAGTGCCCCATCCGGCACATCGCTAAACCGCGGCCCTCTGGCCTCGGCAAAACGAGAACCGGGTTGGTCGGATGGCGACAGCTTCGTCGCCCAAGGCATTGAAGCTGCGGCCGCTGGGGGTGCTAGCACGAGCCTGTTCATTGGAGCTTGCCACCTTGTCGGCGGCCCACCGCGAGGTAAAAACTGGACCAGGCACTGACCGATCTGAGCTCGTATCGATCGTGGGGAGGCTCGTAGGTTGAAAAAGACCAACCTCGGTGGGACCGAGGCGTGAGCAGGGTCTTTCGGGCCTCGTGGTACCGGTTCAGGGCAACCTTCCGGCACGAATGGGCCTCGTACCTCACGATTGCACTGCTCCTCGGCCTGGTCGGGGGGGTGGCGATGGGTTCGCTGGCGGCAGCGCGCCGAACCCAGTCCTCCTACTCCGCCCTGCTAGAAACCACCAACCCGTCCCAGATTGTCATGGGCACCGCGATCGCTAGCCCCACCATCGGCAACGGACAGGGGTACGACCCGGCGATCGTCCGAGAGATTACCCGAGCCCCGCACGTCACGGCCGTGGCGAGTGCCACGGGGATCAACGCCGAACCCCTCGGGCCGAACGGCGCTCCCATCGGCAAGGGTTTGTTCACAGTTCAAGCAGGATCCAGTCAAGGAAGCGTAGGCGGTGAGTACTTCGCGATAGACCGCCTCGCCATCAGTGGGGGCCGAGCGGCTGATCCGGCCCGGGTGGACGAGTTCATGACCTCGTCTACTGCCGCGGTGGCCTACGGCTTTCACGTCGGCGAGATCGTCCCCATGGGGTTTTACACCAACAGCCAGACCGACTTGCCCGGGTTCGGGACGGCGATGGTCAAGCCCTATCGGCGGATCGACATGCGGGTTACTGGCATAGGATTGCCGGTGACGGAGATCGTGACCGACGACGTCGACGCTGGTGGCGCTTTGGGCTATTTCACCCCAGCGCTGACCCGCGAGCTGCTTCGGTGCTGTGTCAACTACACCGAGACCGCCATCAAGGTGGCCCAACCGGACGAAGTTGCCGGGCTGATAAACGACATCACAAGAGCGGAACCCGGCGGCATGCCTCCCAGCTTCAATGCCACGGCAGAAGACGATGAAGGGAAGGTCGAGCGAGCGGTCAAGCCGCTGTCGATCGCACTCGGGGTCTTTGGGGGGATCACCGCCCTGGCCGCGCTCCTGACGGCAGCGCAAGTCATTGGGAGAAATTTGCGCCGGCGTAGGCAGGAGTCGGAAGTGTTGCGATCCTTGGGTGCCGACCCGACTACCCTGGCCTCCGACGCCCTCATCGGCATTGTTGGCGCCCTCGCCGTCGGGTCCCTGCTCGCCGTTGGCGTGGCGGTTGCTCTTTCGCCGATCAGCCCGCTCGGCCCGATCCGGCCCTTCTACCCGACCCCCGGGATCTCTTTTGACTGGACCGTCCTCGGTGGCGGGTTCGGGGTCATCTTCGTCAGCCTTGTCCTTGCCGCGACAGCTCTCGCCCTTCGCAATTCGCCCGAGCGGGTGGCCCATCGTCAGCGGTTGCGAACCAGGACCTCGGCTCTGCTGGGCAGCGACACAATGTTGGATCTGCCGGCTCCGGCGGCCATCGGCCTCCGATTTGCCCTCCAGCCCGGGAGCGAGACCGACGCAGTGCCAGTGCGATCAGCGATCTTCGGCGCCGCGTTGGCCGTGATCGTGCTGATTGCCACGGCCACCTTCGGAGCCAGTTTGGACCATCTCGTTTCAACCCCTCGCCTGTACGGATGGAACTGGAACTACGCCCTTTCGGGTGGAGATGGGGGCGGGGGCGGGGACATCCCGGGAAAGCAGTCAGCCAGGCTGCTTGCCCACGATCATTACCTCTCGGCTTACTCGGGAGTCTACTTTGTCAATCTCATAGTCGACGGCCAGGACGTCCCGGTAATCGGCACGACCCCCGGCGCCAGGATCCAGCCCCCGCTGCTGCGTGGCCACGATCTCCAAGAACCTGACGAGATAGTCGTGGGTGCATTGACCTTGGCGTCGCTGCACAAAAGGCTCGGGGATACGGTTACCGTCGGGAACGGAACGGGCAAGTCCCAGCTCCTTCGCATCGTGGGCGTGGCCACGATGCCCGCGATTGGCGGCAGCGGCGTGGTGCATCTCGAAATGGGCACGGGTGCCGTGGTCTCTAGTTCGCTTATCCCGGCAATAGAACGCAATCCTTTCAACGACCCCGAGACTGGCCCGCAGGCCTATTTCGTAGATGTCCGTCCGGGCGTCAACCCGCTGGCGGCCCGGCGCTCGCTGGAAGAAATGACCGCTCCCCTCAGTAATCCGTACAACTTCGGGGTGGTCGTCCAGTCGGTGCTCCGTCCGGCCGAGATCGTGGATTACAGGTCGATGGGGACTACGCCGGCCATCTTGGGAGCGTCTCTCGGGACGGCAGCCCTCGCTGCTCTGGGCCTCACGCTCCTGGCGTCGGTACGTCGTCGACGTCGGGATCTGGCAGTATTCAAAATCCTCGGGTTCACCCGTTCCCAGCTAAGTGCCGTAGTTGCCTGGCAGTCGAACGCGGCCGTGGCTATCGGAACGGTCGTGGGTGTACCAGTCGGCATTGCCCTCGGTCGGGCGCTTTGGGACTTGTTTGCCCATGAGATCAATGCGGTCCCCTCCCCGGCTGTGCCCGTTGTCCCCATAATCCTCATCGCGCTCGGTGCTCTGGTGCTCGCCAATATCGTGGCCGCCGTCCCGGGACGTATTGCTGCCCGGACTCCGGCGGCGCTGGTTTTGCGAACCGAATGAAGTCATCACAACCGTCTCGGAAACGAGGTCGAACGCTGTTGCCTGATAACTGGGTGCACGTAGCGCCGTCGGCGGCATCGGCGGCATCGGCGCCGCCCTGCGGCTAGCGGGGCACCGGTAACCGTCTTCTTGAAGGCTCAACCGGGCTTACCGACCCCCTAGCAGCGCTCAGCAGCCGGTTCGGTAGGCAGAGAACCCTGCTGTATGCCGAGAATTAGGAGGCGGAGACCATCGACGAATTGCTTGGGCGTGGTGTATGCAGCGAGTTGAACGGCCAGCGCATCAGGCTCGTCAACGGGAGGCGCCCATCCAGCTCGTGAGGATTCGAGGGCAGCGAAGCCGACCGTGTAGGTGTGGATCGAAGCGTAGGCGCGCCGGGCGGTCTCCTCATCGGTTAGGGCCTCACGGAGCACGGTCATCATGGCGTCCATCCGGGCGATCGCCGAGGGCGACACCACGGGATGTCGGAGGTAAACGTGGAGCGCAGCGGGTTGGCGGACGAGCAACCGACGGAGTTTGTCCGCCGCCTGGATGATCCACTCTTTCCAATCGGCCTGCGAACCTGAAGGTCGCCAGGTCCGAGCTAGAACGCGGTCCACCACCTCATCGAGAATGTCGTCCTTGTCCCGCACGTGGCGGTAGAGGGACATCGGGGCCACCCCAAGTTCGGCGGCAAGGCTCCGGATCGTCATGTCCTCATAGCCACCCGCCTTTACGATCTCGGTCGCAGTCGTAACCACCTGTTCTCGTGAGATGGTCCCCTTGGGTGCGCGACTGCGCTGCACTTTCTCGCTCCTTCTGAATCCCTTCACCCCACGATAGCGTACGTGTACGCTATCTTGAGAGCAATGACCGACGCTGTCACGGACGAACAGGGCACGTCTTCTCTTGCTCGATGGCGAGCTGCCCGCCGGGCCTGCGGGGGGGCAGCAACGTGGGCCAGAACCTCTCGGTTCGGGGCGATTGCCCTGGCCTTCGTCATCGGGACCGGAGCAGGCTTCGGAGCCGTCGGGTTCCGCTGGCTGGTATTCGCTTTTACCTGGATGGCAACGGGCCACGAGCAGTTCGGTCAACAGGGCAGGGTCGGGAGCCCCCATCTCCCATGGCTCGGCATCTGGTTCCTCCTCCTCATCCCCGTGCTCGGCGGTCTGCTCTACGGGCCGCTGATCCAGCGTTTTGCCCGGGAAGCGCGGGGCCACGGCGTCCCCGAAGTAATGATTGCCGTCTCGGAGAACGGCGGTCGTATCCGCCCGCAGGTAACATTTGTCAAGGCGGTTGCGTCGGCTCTATGCATCGGCGTCGGCGGCTCGGTGGGGCGAGAAGGTCCCATTGTTCAGATCGGGTCGGCGCTTGCTTCGAGCGTGGGCCAGGCCGTCCGGGTCTCAGAATCCCGATTACGGATCCTTGTCGCCTGTGGTGCGGCAGGCGGCATATCTGCAACCTTCAACGCGCCCATCACCGGGGTGTTCTTCGGCTTCGAGCTGATCCTTCGAGAAGTTTCGATCGACGCATTGTTGCCCATCATCCTTTCGGCGATGACGGCGGACGTGATCGGACAGGCTTTCTTCGGAAGTGGCCCAATTTTTAGCCAGATGCCACACAATCTACTGTTGGGGCACGATGCTAACTACCTCCTGGTCGCCGCGGTCGGGCTCATGGCGGGCGTGATCGGTGTCGGGTTCAAAACGGTGCTCTACAAGACAGAAGACGTATGCGATGCGCTATGGAACAGTCGTCCCGAATGGCTGCGCCCCGCCGTCGGCGGCGTGGTCCTCGGTGCGGTGCTGCTCGCTTTGCCGGAGATGTACGGCGTCGGGTACCCGGTCATGAACAAAGCTGTCACTGGTGAGTACGTGCTCTGGTTCCTCATCATCCTCGTGATCGGCAAAATGCTTGCGGCAAGCTTGACAATTGGCATTGGCGGATCGGGAGGCGTGTTCGCCCCCTCTTTGTTTATTGGAGCGGCCGCCGGGACCGCATCGGGCATCATCGCGAGGGACGTCTTCGGCCCGCCGGTCGGCTCGCCGGCCATTTACGGCGTCATCGCCATGGGAGCCGTGTTCGCCGGAGCCACGCAGGCGCCTCTCACCTCCATTGCCAGCGTTGTCGAGATGACTGGCAACTTCACGCTTACTTTGCCCGTCATGCTCGCCGTTGGAATTGCCGCGGGCGTCTCGAAGCGCATGACCTATGGCACCATCTACACCACCAAGCTCTTGCGCCGCGGCACGGACATCGAACGGCCGAAGCCAGCCTCTCTGCTCCATGTCCTCACGGTTGGCGACGTGATGCAGCCACTCGTCAACCCAAACGGTTCGGGCGACCTCGTTTTGCCGGGAAAAGAAAAAACGAACCTGGACAATGACGCCACCTCGCTTTCCACTGTTGACTTCGCAGAGGTCGGGCGGGCCCAACACCCACAGGCGCTGTTCGATGATGAGACGCTCGATCAGGTGCTCCGCCAGCTAGTGCTGTACGGTCCTAATGGCCTACCGGTACTGTCCGCCGACCCAAAACGAGTGGTTGGCTGGGTCACGCATGAGGACGTCCTTCGTGCGATGGCAGATCGCATTGGCGCATCCGGGATAGAGACGGCGAAAGGCACCCTCGCTGCCGAGTGGGCCGCTCCCGACGCTACAGAGCAGCTCCATATTCCCTCCAATCCCTTGGAGGGTTACGACCTCGTCGAGATCCGGATCTCGGACGTGCCCACGGGACGAGGAGGTCAACTTAGTGACGTTCCTCTACCCCAAGGCGCCCTCGTTGCCGCCATCATTGACGGCACACGGAGGGTCGTCGCATCGAGCCACACCCGGCTCCACGCCGGGGAGCGGCTTCTTGTCCTCGTCCCGACGCAAGACAATGTCGCCCAGAGCGGTGATGGTGGCCCTCCCAGTGGGCCCGCATCCGACGACGCCAAGCGGACGCAGCCGAGGTCGTAGCCGGTCCCGAAGCGGGCGGCGGGTCGGTGGTTCCAAGCCTGCCCGCCAACTCTTCGCTGGCAACCGCGGCGCGCTCAACGCCGCCTCCAGCCCATACGGCGAAGATACCTACCCTTCGAGCCGCTCATTGGCCATTCCAGCGCCGGTCAAGGGCCGCTGCGGGGAGATGGGCCATGCGACGGCCCCTTGCTATCAGGCTCGTGTTCGAGGTTGTCCATGTTCTCTCCGGGCTCTTCTTCGCCCGCGGGTAGGCGACGGCGGAGCCGGCCGGCGGCGTAGAGCCCGCTCCCGACGGCAAGGGTCATCGGTGCAAGGAGCCCGAGAGCACCCGAAGCCCGGTTGGGATTCCCCAAGGCTCGAAGGGCGCTTTGAATGTTCGCCAAGACGTCTATGCAAGTGGCTGCATTGGCCAGGACGACGATGGCGGCAACAACCAAGGCTCCGAAGGCCAAGGCCCGCTGATGGCCCCCGAGCACCTCGGCTTTTTGCTGAGGCGCCCCCATCGCCAGGATCACAACGCCTACCGTCAGGACGAGTGCCATCGTAAAGCCTGCGCCCCCGGTGGTAAACAATGCCAAGCGGCCCGCAAAGCCCGGGGACGGGATCGGTGAATAAAACGGGGACGAGTACGAGGTCAAGATAGCCGTGATCGCAGCCTGGACGAGCACGAGTGCGTCTGCCCCGATGCACACAGCCCCAGCCGCGCCGGCGAGACCCGCAGGGAGGGTCACATGAGGGTATACCGCAGGACGCGGCGGGCGTCGCGGGACCGGTCCGGATGGTTCGATGTATTCGTCGGAGCTCATCTGGGCGCCTCCTTGCTGGTGGTCAACGACCGGGCCCCGTGCACGCCGAGCAAGCAGGTCAGCGCGCCAAGGCTCACCGGCGCCAGGTAGGAGCACACGAGTGCGGCCCACGAGGCGGCGAGCCTGGCGGGGCCCACAGGCGGGGCTCCGTCTTGCACCAACACGACAATCATTGCAAGCAGGTCAACGCCGATACCGACACCGCCAACTGCGACCAGGACGCCAAAAAGGGTGCGCTGGCCCCGATAAGCGGCGCCGCTAAAGCTGTCGAGGACCAGCAATAGGGCGGCTACCACCAGACCCAGTTCCACCGGGAGCCCGAAGCCTGCCGATGCCAACGCGACCCAGAACGTGAATGTCGCGCCGGGAACAGCGGACGCGTCAGCCAAGGCATCGGCTATGGCTATCAACGCCCCGGTTGCTATCACCACCGCCAAAGCGGCAACGGGACGAGGCTGGACATCGCTGAGCTTGTGACGGATCGTCAGGAGCCCACGTTCGGCGAGACTAAGGTCCGTCACCAACGCTCACCCTAGATCGGTGTAAAGGCTGGGCTCCGTGACCCTTTCAGGTCCCAACTCGCTCTTTGCCCGGCCGCTCGTGGCAAAGCCGGAGTCTCTTGGTTCGTGGCCGGCAGGCTGGCCCCGCTCGGCAAGGTGCAGAGGTGTAGCATCCTGTCGGGAGGAGGAAGCCCCATTCCCGCCAGGACCGAAGACGAAGCAGGCATAGATCTCTGGCAAGTCGTTTACGTGAGCGCCGCATCGCCGGAGTTCGCTCCCGCTGAGCTCGAGAATATATTGCAAGTAGCGCGCCGGCGCAACGCCGATCTCGAAATCACCGGAATGTTGCTCTTCGCCGATAAGTCCTTCCTACAGGTCCTCGAGGGAGAACGAGAGCGCCTCGACCAGTTGTTCACCCAGATCCAGCGTGATGAGAGGCACCGTCGGACGCTGTTGCTGATCCGGGAGCCCATCGAACGGCGGTCCTTCGCCGACTGGACGATGGGCGCGGCGACCGCATCCCTGGGGGACCTCCAAGACGCCGTCGGCACCAACGACTTTTTTCAAAGCCGTGACGCCCTTTTCACCCTGACCGACGCCAAGCTGCGACAGCTACTCGAAATGTTCCGCTCGGGCACTTATCGGCAGAAGATCCTCTGAAGCTTGCCTACTGCTGCTAAGGGCGCCTGAGGTAGTCGCTTCGTGGATGGGCGAGGTCCAAGGCGAAAGGCTACGGGCAGAGCGGGAGCTCGGGCTCGCTGTGATCCATGCCAGAGACGGATCGGCTATCGAAAAGCTGATGGGCTTCGCCGACGGCCCCGCCACGTTCTACCAACCTCGACGTCGTCGACGATCAGGACTAGCGCGAGCCGCTAGCAGCTGCCAGCGGAGATCTGGCGCTGGCCTAAACCCCGCCAGTACAACCAGAAGGCGACGGCGGCTCGGCATGCGCCAGTTTGTCCCGCGACATCACGCAAAGGGTGTCGCCTATGTCATGACCTCAGGCAGCCTCCTGAACGAGGACGGCCTCAGTGAGGTCCAAATCGAGCGAAGACACCCTTTCTCGTAGCCGCTCGCTCCAAATCCGAGGGGAAGACGGCAGCCGCACTAGAGCGATTTAGCCCCGTCTGCTCCCGGACACCGATCGCTGGCACGAAGTCGCGGGCGAGGCACCCTAGCTGTCGCTGGACGGCTCCTCGGCCTCCGACAAGGCATCGAAGTAGTCGGCGAGCCGTTCCAAAACCCGGGCGGCGACCAGGAGCTCCTCGTCGTCGAACTCTCCAAGGGCAGCGCGCCAGCGGGGCTCCATCCGCGCGTGGCGGTCGGCCACCAGGTGCTCTCCGCGCTCTGTCAACGAGCTCGTCACCACGCGACGATCCTGATCCGAGCGAGCCCGCCGGACGAGGCCCTGCGCCTCAAGGCTGTCCAGCATCTGGGCGACGGTCGCAGGGCTCAAGTCGGCCTGTTCGGCTAGCTGGCGGGCCGAACCCTCACACACGCCCGTCAGGCTGAACAGCAGCGCGTACTGGGCGAAGCTTATTTGCTCCGGGTGATGAGTCTCCCGTCCACGCAGCCGACGCACCGCACCCATCGCTCGCTTGAACGCCGCACCGAGCCGCGCCTGCGGCGTCTCTGGGTTCGGTGTGAGCGGCGGGTGGCCCGCGTTGAGGCGGCTCGGTGCGCCTTCTTCGTCAGCGACGGTGCTCAAGCCAGCGCCTCGGCCACTGCTCCAGATTCTATTGCCGCTTCATCAGGGTTCTCGCCGCCGCGCTCTCTAGCCGCACGCCGGGCATTCGACTCCGCTCGCATGAGGACCACGCACGGGATGATCGAAAGCGCGGCAAGCCCTGCGGACCACCAGAACGCAGTTCCATAGCTGTGCGCTTCCGCCGTGACGGTGTGGGCGTGCAGTAGGGAGCGCTCCAGCACGACCGCCAGCACGGTAGTGCCGATCGAACCGCCAACGCGGTTCAGTACGTTCAACTGAGGAGTGGCGTGCGAGACCTCGTGGCGCTCCAGCGCGGCGAACGCGGCCGTCATCGCCGGCATGAACGAGGCCCCCATCCCAGCGCCGCGGAGGACCATCGCGACACAGAGGTAGGCAATGCTTGTGTGCGCGCCGATCAACGCAAATGGGACCGTCATCACCGCGGTTACCAACACGCCGACTAGAGCTACCGGGCCGCCGCCATAACGCCCGGTCAGCTTTGCCGCCAGCGGCATCGTGAGCGCCATGCCGAGGCCCTGCGGGCCGGTCAACAAGCCCGTGTCGATCACGTCATAGTGGCGCAAATCTTGCCAGTACAACGGCATCAGGATCATGGCGCCGAAGACCGCTGCACCCAGCGAGAACATAACGATCGAGGCGGCTGAGAAGTGCCAGCGTTTATAAAGGCGCAGGTCGAGGAGGGGGTACTTGACCCTCAGGGCATGGAACACAAAGGCGATCACAAGCGCCAAGCCGGCGATGACAGGGACGTAGACCTTCCACGTGTCAACGGTCCCCAGCGTGCCCGTCTCAGCAAGCCCATATGTGATCGCCACAAGGCCGGTCGACATCAGGATCAGCCCGAGGACGTCCAGCCGGTCGGTGCGCGCGCCGGCTTTTGCCGGTAGAAGCCTGACGGCCATAGGGATGGCAAAGGCACCGACGATGATGTTCACATAAAAGATCCAGTGCCAGTCCAGCGTCTGGATGATCGCGCCTCCCAAGAGCGGCCCCAGCGTCGGGGCGAGCATCATAGGGACGGCCACCAGGCCCATGACGCGCCCCATCCGCTTGGGGCCTGCCGCGTCGGCCATGATGATCTGCGCAACGGGCATGAGCATGCCGCCACCGCAGCCTTGCAGCACACGGAAAGCAATCAACTCGGTATCAGACGTCGCCAGGCCGCAAAGCAGCGACCCGCCGGTGAACAGGACCAGTGAGATCAGGAACAGCGGCTTGGTGCCGAAGCGCCGCGAGGCCCAACCGGTTACCGGGATCACCGCCGCCAGCGACAGCATGTAGCCGGTTATCACCCACTGGATGTTGGACAGAGAAGAATGCAGAATCCTTCCCAAGCGTCGCAAGGGCGACGTTGACGATCGTGGTGTCGAGGATCGACATCATGGCGCCGAGCATGGCGACGCCCGAGATGATCCACACCTGGCGGGGGATCTTGTCTGTTGCGGCAGCTAACGCGGTTGTGTGGGGGGATGTAGTGGGCACGGATCGTATCGTACCGAATCATTAGGTACCGAATCCAATCGGGCCGAACCCCACCCCTGACCAGGAAAGGCGTACCTCGCTCGAGGTGCCCCCGGGGTCGAGTACCACCGCGTCGGCAGCCCACGAGCCTGGCCCTACGGCATTTGCGGGCCCGCCTCATTCAGGGGCCCCCTTCGAACTAAGAGGGGCCTACTACCCACCTCGCCAAGTGCGCGACCGGTCCCAGATAGCTGTCGGAGGGGGGCTCGAAACTTAGGTCCACGCCCTTCGTCGTGGATAGTGGCTGATCAGAGCTTTAATTCACCGTTGGCAGTGACGGATCATGGAGCAAAAAACTTCAGCGTGGGCCGTCCGCTGGTGGTTCGAATGGGACCAGGACCGGCTACAATAGGGCCAGTGGTCAGTCTCGAGCTTGAACGGGTCGAGGCGCTAGAGCTTTTGGGTATGGTCCTGGCGCACCTGAGCATCGCTGAAACCAGAATCCGAGCTCTCGCCTAGGGTCCCACCGTTGATGGGGGTACGCGACAAACTCGCTGAAGCCCTCCGGGAGGCACAATGAAGTATTCGGAACCTCAAGTATCCGACGCGACAGCCGTCATGGAGAAATACAGGGGCTCCCAAAACGGTGAGATTGGCGCAGCTCTCGTGGTTGTTGGCCTCAGCGCGGAGCGAGCCGCTAAAGAGTCGCTAATTCGCGACGACATGATCCGGGTCACGCATCGCGCAGGAGCCTCTATTCGCCAGCTCGCCGACGTCTCAGGACTCGGTAGGAAGACCGTAACGGCGATCGTCTCGGTCCAGGCCATGGGCAACTGAGCTCATCCATTGAGACCCGGCATGGTGTAGCACGCGGTTGGACCCAAGAGGCGCGCGCAATCCGCGTCGGGGGTGACGCGCTCGTCCTGGTAGCAAGCACTGTGGCTTGCTAGCTTGCCGCTCCGGAGACAAAGCGCTAAGGCGTCTGGCAAAGAGTGCTGGACTGAGGGTATGAAAGACAGGTTGGGTTAGTGCGCAGGCAGTATCACTTCTGGGCCAGCGAAGACGGGCTGGACGGCTTAGACGTCGACCGGCTGATCAGGCTGAGTGCCGAGTTCCCTGTCCGGAGACCCTGGTTTCTCGGGGAAGAAACATAGACGCCATGATTGTGGCCGTCGAAGAAGCGACGTCCGACGAACATGTACAGGTGGCGCGCATTATCGACATCCACAATGCGCTCATGGCAAACGCCCACAATTCAAATGTGGCAGAAAGAACCCGCGCCGAACAGAACTGGATCGGCGGGAACGACTATAACCGGTGCGGTGCCGGTTTTGTTCCACCCCCTCACGAGAAAGTGAACCCCCTACTTGACGATCTTCGTGCCTTAAGAACTGGGCGAGCAAGGTTTGGTGCCCCGCTCTAAACGTCCGCGGTCCTCCCCGGGCCGCGTCAGCACCTCGCTCGAGGATGAGATCGTCGAACTGCGCAAGTCCTTGGCGACGAGGGCTTCGACGCTGGCGCGCACACCATCCACTACCACCTCTCGTGCCGATATCGCCGACGAAAAACTGAGGTCCCGTCGGTATCTTCTATTTGGAGGGTGCTGAAGCGCCGAGGCTTTATCACCCCCCAGCCTCAAAAGCGGCCCCGCTGCTCGTTCGTGCGCTTCGCCGCAGAGCTCCCCAACGAATGGTGGCAAGCCGACACGGCCCACTGGGCCCTCGCTGACGGCACCGACGTCGACGTCCTGAACGTAATAGACGACCACTCCCGGTTCTTGGTCGCCTCAGTGGCATTTTCGAGCACCAGAGCCACCGACGTAGCGGCCACTTTTTCCGCTGCCGGCGCGGCGCTGGGCTGGCCCGCCTCGGTGCTGACTGATAATGGGGCCATATTCACTGCCCAGTCCCGGGGCGGCCGCGGCGCAGTTGAGGGCCTGCTCGGGTCCCTCGGCGTCGTCTTCAAGCACGGCCGGCCCTACCATCCCCAGACCCAGGGCAAGATCGAGCGCTTCCACCAGACCCTGAAGCGTTGGCTAGCCAAACAGCGCCGTCCCGATGGCCTGGCCGCGCTCCAGTTCCTCCTCGACCGGTTCCGTGCCTATTACAACGACGTACGCCCACACCGTGCCCTCAACCGGCGCACCCCGGCCCAGGCCTACGCCGCCCGGGCCAAGGCCTTCCCCAAGGGCCCAGTGCTCCCCGCTGGCCACTACCGCCAGCGCTGGGACCGCGTCGGGACTGCCGGCAAGGTCACGCTGCGCTACCAGGGCCGCTTGCACCACATCGGAGTTGGGCGCGCCTACGCCGGGGCCAAGGTCATGATGCTCATCGCCAACGCCGACGTCCGGGTCATCACCGTCGACGGCGAGTTCTTGGGCCACGTGGTGGTCGACCCCGCCAAGAATTACCAACCACTCGAGAGGGACGTAGTGTCCACTATGTCCTGACACATGCGTCCGGTGTGTCTCGCGACACAACAAGCGTGTCGGAGGGGGGACTTTTACCGTTACTCCACCGCGGGGGCTCCTGCTGGTCGCGTAGAGAGGCAGGCCCCTTGGACAGTTCCAGGAGCGGTTACAAGATTCTGAAGTACCTCGATCGTGGGATCGATCTCCTGGACCATGTCGGTGATCACCTGACGGTGGCAGCGCAGGCGGCTCCTCTCGACACACAGGACGGCCACTCTGCCCTTCCGCGCCTCCTCGACCAGCCTCCGCAATGCCGGCTCTGCCCCGTTTGCTAGCAGCGCGCGCATCCGCCTGCGGCCCTCCTCGGCATCGCCGTGGCGGAACGCGTCGCGGTTGTCGGACGGGTTCCCGAGATCGACCTCGTGCCTGTAGGCGATGCCGACCTCATGCAGCTTCGCGCTAAGCGACTTGCCCGAGAAACCCCGTTTCCTGCTCAATGGCGTCAAGCGTACGTCGACGACCAGGGAGACCCCCGCCGACACGAGGCTCTCAACGAGGCCCTTGAGCTCGAACCCCTCGTAGCCGACGCTGTAGATCCGGCCCGGCACCCAACGATCGTCTCTCAGTCGGCCCCCGCCCGCAACCTGGCGGGTCATAGGTCAAGCAGCCGTTGGGCTGGACCAGCGGGCGGCCAGAACACCCCGAGGACAAGGAAGCTGATCGGGCGTTGTTCCTGGTTCCCCACGAAGAGCACTGAGTCCCGCCCCCACCAAAGGTCGCGCTCGAACCTCAGCCTCATGGCGTCCATCCAATCGTCCCGGTGCCGTACCCGCCGCCACAGCGCAGCCACCTCCCAGTCGACAATCGTCTGGGCGTGGCCGTTGCAGCTCGGTGCCGAACAGTGGAAGGCGTACCGAAAGCGCCACGGCACGACCTCAAGTTCAGGCTTATGACGGGCCGGGGCGTCGAAGAGGCTGAGGCGTGAGGCGGCTGCCGAGGCACGCTCGCGCCAGGTCCGCAGCTGCTCCTCGTCTCGAGGCGTTATCTGTAGGGTGGGCGGCTCAACCGGCCGCACCACGGCGAGGGACGGGACCCCTGGGCCCGAGCCGGAGCGGTTGGCCTCTATGAGGTCGCACATCCTGGCTTCACCCAGGCGCTCGACGAGGTGCCTGCGCCTAGCCCAGCCGTGCTCGGTACCAAGGGCCTCGGTCGGCACGATCGAGCCATGCAGAGGGGCCCAGGACTCCGGTCGCCGGTCCGTCTTCGGCCGGCGCACCGTCACAGAGACGGTTTGGTACTTCGCGAACTTGGTCTCATCGTCCACGGCGTCGATGGCGTGGCGTTCGGCGCTCGATGGTGGCCAGGGCCGAGCCTCCCGCTCATACTCTGCTACGGCTTCGCCAGCAACGAAGAACGCGGATCCGAGAGTGCGTACCAGTACAGATCGAGCGCGTTCCAAGCCCCAGGACACAGCCTCGTCGACATTGTCGAAGCCAGGGGCGGCCTGTCCGTCCCAGTGGCAGTACCACCGGGGCCTTATGGCGGGCGGTGGATCTTCAAGGACGTACAGCGTCCCGTGCCGGTCTCCCACCCGCTGGATCCCTGTGCTCAACCCTAGGCAGGCCCGCTGCGAGGCCTGGGAGCAACGCCCCAAGTGACGTCTAGAAGCGATGGTTGCGGCGGTGGCCCACAGGAAAGGCTCTGGGAGAGCCGTGGCATTCGCCGTGGCTCGATCATCGCTGTGGGTTGTGCGGGCGGGGCATGCGGACCAATGGTTTCCCGACCTGCCAGCGCCCGGGATAAACCTCCGTGAAACACCCATTTGAACGAAGGACTTCACGGACCTTGGCCTCGCCTTGCGGAACCGAGATATCCGGGAGCAGCTCCTTCAACTCAGCCGCTGAGCGAGCGCTGTACTTCGTGCGAGCAAGGGTATGCAGGCACGCTCTTACGAGGACAAGCGATGGCTTTTGGGATTCGGCCAGGTCGACCCAAAGAGGGACGGCGGGCGCGGCCGAGCGCAGACGTTGGATCGCGACCGCGTACTCCCCCATGATGGCGACCAAGACGTTTCCGATCTCGCTCATCAATTTTCGAGCGCTCTGCTTTCGCTCATCCGACATGCGATAGAACAGGAAACCGGCTCCCGCGAGAAGCAAACCGGCGATGACAACGCGGAGCCAGCCAGGGAGAGAGCGCGTGACACGGTCGAATGCCGTCCAGACCCCCATGCCCATCGCCCCAGAGACCGAGATCGTCAGCTCGAAGACTTCACCGAGTACCCCTGCGTCACCGCCCGCCATCAGAACCTCGCGCCACGCCCGAAGCTCCTCGGAACTGCGCCTTTCACCGTACACGGCGGCCGAGGCGGCACCGTCCTCGCTCAGATAGAAGGCCTGGAGGACCAGCGCCAGCATTACCGACGGTATGTCGTCTGGATCGACTTCGCGCAGCTCCTCAATGCGGGCGGACTCGTCCTTGGAAAGCAACCCGTCCGGAATGACGCCCACGACTCGTAGCAAACGGGCGTAGCGCCTGTTCCACAATAAGACGAAAGATTGCTGTGTTATCCCCTTCCGGTCGGCTAGCCGACGATAGTGCTCAGCTACTTCCTCTAGGACATGCCTGGCGCAGAACAGACGGATTAGGCCAGCATTAGCAGCGTTCAGAAGCGTCGTCGCCTGGTCACCGTGACTGCAGGCATAGAGAACGTCGTTGAACAAGGTATTGGCGTCGATCACCACCGGCGGCATGTCTGTAATCGCGCTATCGGGGAAGAGACCCGCCTCGTTTGCCACGGCGATGCCGGTCCCACTGCTCTGCCGGTGGTGGTTCTTCAGGATCGACCGGACCATGGCGACATGGTCGTTCGGGTCGGGAGACGGCTCGCATTCGGGCTTGGAGCCTAACCCCGGGGAAAGAAACTGAATAATTTGATCGATCTCGGCGTCTGACGGACCAGGCTCGGGCACCCTACCAGGGTGCCACCGGTCTGTGACCGATATGAGAAAAATACTCTCCCACGTCCCCGTAGCCGTGGTATTGAGTAGCGGTCCTCAGGCGTCTGAGGCATCATCGCTCCAGTGATGAGGCGGGCCCAATGCTACTGACGATCACCACGACGCACGCCCCAGCGACTGATCTGGGCTTTTTGGTGCACAAGCACCCCGACCGCGTCCACACTGTCTCACTGCCGTTTGGCCACGCCCGCGTTCTCTACCCTGAAGCGAGCCCGGAGCGGTGCACGGTGGCCCTGCTCGTGGACATTGACCCCGTAGGCCTCGTCCGGGACCGGAAGGGCGGTCCCGGGGGCAACGGTGCCTCTCTCGAGCAGTACGTGAACGACCGTCCCTATGCGGCGTCGTCGTTCTTGTCGGTGGCGCTCAACAAGTGCTTCGGGACGGCCATGAGCGGGCGGAGCCAGGAACGGCCCGATCTGGTCGAACAAGAAATTCCGCTGGTCGCCCGGTTGCCGGTAGTCCCGTGCCGAGGTGGTGAACCCGTGCTCCGACGGTTGTTCGAGCCTCTTGGATATGACGTCGAGGCAACGCCCTTGCCGCTTGACGAGCAGTTCCCGGAGTGGGGGGACAGCCGTTACATGGGGGTAAGACTGACGGCGACCCTGCGGTTGCGCGACCTGCTCGAGCACTTGTTCGTGCTGTTTCCGGTGCTAGACGACGACAAGCACTATTGGGTGGGGCCGATGAAGTTGACAAGCTGCTGCGACGAGGTAGCACCTGGCTCGCCGGGCACCCTGAACGAGAGCTGATCGCCCAGCGCTACCTGCGACACGACCGCCGGCTGACCACCGACGCCTTGGCGCGGCTCATGGACGACGACACCCCGGAAAACCCTGACGAAGCCGTGGCTGCTCACGACGCCGAGGAAGAGGCCGTAGAAGATCGCATAAGCCTCAACGAACAACGGCTTGCGGCCGTGGTTGCCGCCGTCAGAGCCAGTGGCGCACGCCGCGTCGTCGACCTTGGGTGCGGGACCGGCAAACTGGTTGGACGGCTGTTGCAGGACACCGACCTCGAGAAGGTGCTAGGTGTGGACGTGTCTTACCGAGCCCTGGAGAGAGCGAGCCGCTACCTTCACGTCGACACGATGGCCCCTCGCCAGCGTGAGCGAGTGGAACTGGTGCAAGGTGCGCTTACCTACCGCGACAAGCGCCTGGCCGGCTTCGATGCAGCCACTGTGGTGGAGGTGATCGAGCATCTCGACCCACCTCGCCTGGATGCCTTCGAGCGGGTCGTGTTCGCCCACGCCCGGCCCCGCACCGTTGTCGTAACGACTCCGAACATCGAGTACAACGCCCGTTTCGAGAGCCTGCCGGCGGGTTCGCTCCGCCACCGGGACCACCGCTTCGAATGGACACGGGCGCAGCTGGCCGACTGGGCCAGCTCGGTGGCCGGGCGCCACGGCTACACCGTCGAGCTGTCCGGGATCGGCCCCGACGACCCCGAGCTCGGCCAGCCGACGCAAATGGCGGTGTTCGCTCGATGACCCCCATCACGCTCCCCGAACTGTCCCTAGTGGCATTGGTCGGCATATCTGGTTCCGGCAAGTCGAGTTTCGCAGCGCGCCACTTCGCACCCACAGAAGTACTGTCTTCGGATTTTTGCCGTGGCCTCGTGTCCGACGACGAGAACAACCAGTCCGCCACCGAGGCGGCTTTCGAGGTCCTCCACTTCATCGCAGGCAAGCGCCTCGCCGGGGGCAGGATCGTGGTGGTCGACGCCACCAACGTGCAGCCCGAGGCGCGCAAGGCCTTGGTAGCACTGGCCAAGCGGTACCACGTCCTGTCCGTCGCAATCGTGCTCGACGTACCCGAAGCGGTTTGTGCGGATCGAAACGCCACCCGCCCTGACCGGGTTTTCGGTGCATACGTGCTGCGTAACCAGCATTCCCAGCTGCGCCGTTCGCTTGGCGGCCTGCGCCGAGAGGGGTTCCACAAGGCGTGGGTCCTCCACGGGGTCGAGGAGGTCGACGCGGCCACTGTGGAGCGCCAGCCGCTATGGACGGACCGACGGTCCGACCACGGGCCATTCGACATCATCGGTGACGTCCATGGTTGCTACGACGAGCTGGCGGCGTTACTCGACAGGCTCGGCTACGCCGTCGCCACTAATGGCAACGATGCCCATCATCAGGCCGGTCGACGAGCCCTGTTCCTGGGCGACCTGGTCGATCGCGGCCCGGCTACCCCGGCTGTGCTGCGCCTCGTTATGGGCATGGTCGGGGCTGGCCACGCGATATGCATCCCGGGGAACCATGAGGCGAAGCTATTGCGCGCCCTCCGTGGAAGCACAGTGACCACCAGCCACGGTCTCGCTGAGACCTTGGCCCAGCTGGCCGCCGAGCCTCCCGAGTTCCGTGCTCAGGTGGTCGAGTTCATCGACGGGCTGATAAGCCACTTTGTCTTGGACGAGGGCCGGCTCGTCGTGGCACACGCCGGTATGCGCGCCGACATGCAAGGCCGAGCCTCTGGCGCAGTGCGTTCCTTCGCCCTATACGGCGACACGACGGGTGAAACCGACGAATACGGCCTCCCAGTCCGTTACCCCTGGGCGGAGGACTATCGCGGCGAGGCGGTGGTCGTGTACGGCCATACCCCGGTCCCTGAGGCGACGTGGCTCAACCGGACGATCTGCATCGATACTGGCTGCGTGTTCGGGGGGCAGTTGACCGCCCTCCGCTACCCAGAGCGCGAGCTGGTGTCGGTCCTGGCCACGAAGACCTACTGGGAACCCATCCGGCCCCTCAGCCGGACCCCGGCCGACCAACCCGAGAGAGCCCCTACCGACCTCGACCTCGAGGACGTCATCGGCAAGCGCATCATTACCACCCGGTTTAGCCACTCGGTAACGATCCGCGAGGAGAACGCCATCGCAGCGCTCGAGGTGATGAGCCGCTTCTCCGCTGACCCCCGTTGGCTCGTCTACCTACCTCCGACAATGGCGGCCCCCGCCACCACTGACCAAGACGGCCTACTCGAGCACCCCACCCAGGTCTTCGCCTCCTTTCGCCGCGAAGGCGTCGAGCGGGTCGTGTGCGAGGAGAAGCACATGGGTTCGCGGGCCGTTGTGGTCGTTTGCCGCGATCCATCGGTTGCCGCTCGGCGCTTCTCTGTCGAAGGGGACAGCGCTGGGGCCATCGTCACCCGTACCGGGCGGCCGTTCTTCACCGAGGACGCGTACGAGAGCGACCTGCTCGAGAAAGTGAGAGCCAGCGTAAGCGCAGCCGGGCTCTGGGAGGAGCTCAGCACCGACTGGCTGGTGCTCGACTGCGAGCTGCTCCCCTGGTCGGCCAAGGCTGGCGAGCTCCTGCGTCGGCAGTACGCCTCGGTCGGGGCAGCCGCAACCTCCACTCTGGGCGTCGAAGTTGCCATTCTGGACACAGCCGCCCAGCGGGGCCTAGATGTGGGGGACTTGCTAACTGACCACCAACGTCGGCTAGCCATGGCGAACGGTTTTATCCAGGCGTACCGGCGGTACTGCTGGGAAGTCTCCTCTCTCGACGACATCCGCCTGGCTCCGTTCCAAATCCTCGCTGGCGAGGGAAAGGTACACGCCCTCACTGACCATCTCTGGCACCTCGACGTCCTTGGGCGGCTCTGCGATACGTCCCCCGGCACGTTCCGGCGCACAGCCGCTGTCACCGTCGACCTCGCCAGTGCGGGGAGCGAAGCCGAGGGACTCGTTTGGTGGGAGCAGCTAACGGAGGCTGGCGGCGAAGGTATGGTCGTCAAGCCCATCGGCGTCGTCCACCGTGGCCAAAAAGGTTTAGCCCAGCCCGGCGTCAAATGCCGAGGCAAGGAGTACTTGCGGATCATTTACGGGCCGAGTACACCGCCGAAGCCAACCTCACGCGGCTACGCACACGGGGACTCGGGCATAAGCGCTCCCTCGCCCTGCGGGAATTCGCCCTTGGCATCGAGGCCCTCGAGCGGTTCGTCGCGCATGAGCCGCTCTACAGGGTCCACGAATGTGTCTTCGCCGTCCTTGCCCTCGAGAGCGAGCCGGTAGATCCCAGGCTGTAAGGCCCTTTCGAGTGGCGTCGCGCATCGGCAAACTCGCCCCTACCGACCCTTCAGGGCAAGGATATTTGAAGTCATGCAACTATTTTCCCAATGAGTCCGCCGAGCCGGCGGAGCCCTCTTCGTCGGTGCTAACCAGCGCACCCGCGCAGAAATGAGGGCTCCGTTCCAGGACGGAGCCCCTTACGGAGCCCCCTGCGGAGCCCGCTGTGGAGCCCCTCGCCGGAGACCCTCCGCAGCAGCCATCGGGCGCCTTGGCTGTTCCTCAGGCTCCGTGGTCATCTGCCAGGATGAGGCCTCAATGGAGCCCACAACATTGGAACGAACCAGTGTGGCGTGACCACGGCTGGACGGCCGCAGGTTATCGGGTGCCCCCGGATGGTTCACCGATCTCGATCCGACCTACCTCCCCTGTCTATGGCCTGGGCCCAGATTTCGAAGGCGACAGGTTGTTGGGAGCTTGGGAACGCAGGCCAGACATGAGGCCAGACGACCCGAGGAACACGATCGATTACGTCGAGCTTTATCACTTCGTCAACGCCGACGAGGGCGGCCCGTTCGTAATCGTGAGGTCGACGATCCATCGCGCTGGTACCCCCCGTCCGCCCGCCGGCGTGCGGGGCATTGGCGTCAGCCCGCTCACCATGGAAGAGACCGAGACTCAGGCGTCATTCTGGCTCGCTAGCCGCGTGCGGGATGTGGGGGAAGAGGACTCATCGACCTTTCAAGACACCTGGCGATTCGTTGAAACGATCGAATGGAAGCCGACGATCACGCTGGTTGACGGCAGGGCGCATCCTTTTCGAATCCGCCAAACGCAGGATTCTTGGTGCTTCGTGGGCGATTTCGACGACCACTCCGTGGCGGTAATGGGTTACACGATGGATCCGACAGATTGCTCTTTGGTGCAATTCGAAGTCATCGCAACATGACTCGCGTCCGAGACGCCTCTGCTAGCTGACGGCGACACAGACGGGCTCGATCTCAACTTCGCTCGCGACGCCCAATGGGAGGCTTAGCGCCTAAAAATACCCCACGAGGCGGCCGTCTTTACCCAAGGCTCATCTCGCCCGCCGAAAGGGGCGTGCTGCAGCCCCGGGAGTCCCCCGTTTTTACCCCGCAGCGCGCAGGGCCTCTCGATCCCCACCAGCCCGCGTCGCATCTGGCGGGTAACAGAAGAGACAAATGCCGTTTACTGTCCCAGGCAGGGGCGACTAAGGACCTTTGTCGAAAAAAGGGTCTTTGCCCCATGTTCTTTTAGTGACGCTCCTTCCGTCGTGGGCCACCCATGTCCATGCCCATCGCTCCTCCACGCCGCACCAGTGACCACTGGGCCGCGGACCCTGACCCGCAACGGGGCGGAGCCACGAGTCCCTTTGCCTCGAGGCGTGCCAACGCGTCAGCGGCGAATGCACCTGGCAAGCAAGACAAGCAAGGAGTGACAGTGCGACTGCCTCCCGGGCCACCAGTGCTAACAGCCGATGCCGCCCGAGCGCTCTGGGAATTGCTCTTTCGGACATACCACCAGCACGTCGGCGCTGACAATGAGGCAAAGTGCTTGTACCGCCTGGAAAATTCGAGGTAGGACATGGGGGACAACTAACAAGCGGGAGTGTGAGACAGTGAGCCAGTTTGCCTTCTACGGCAGGGTGTCTACGGAAGATCAGCAGGACCCGGAATCGTCGCGCGCATGGCAGCTCGCCCGCTCGCGGTCGCTGATCGAGCCCCACGACGGGCTGATCGTGGCCGAGTTCTTCGACGTCGGCCTGTCGCGGTCACTGCCGTGGAAGCGGCGACCGCAAGCGAACGCTCTGCTCGAGGCTCTTCGCCACGCCGACCGCGGCTTTGGCGGCGTTGTTATCGGGGAGCCGGCGCGAGCGTTCTATGGCAACCAGTTCGGGCTCACTTTTCCCGTGTTCGAGCACTTTGGGGTCGAGCTGTGGGTACCAGAGGTGGGTGGAAGGGTTGACCCTGGCAGCGACGCCCACCACCTTGTCATGTCCCTCTACGGCGGGATGTCCAAGGGCGAGCGCAACCGGATCAAGATCCGAGTACGCGCCGCAATGGCAGCCCAGGCCAAGGAGCAGGGACGCTTCCTCGGCGGTCGCCCGCCCTACGGTTACCGCCTCGCCGACGCCGGTCCCCACCCAAACCCGGGCAAGGCGGCGGTCGGCCAACGCTTGCGCCAGCTCGAGGTCGACCCCGAAACCGCACCAATCGCACAACGGATCTTCCGCAATTACGCTGCTGGTCGCGGCCTCTACGCCATCGCCGAGAGCCTGACCCGAGACGGCATCCCTTGCCCATCTGCTTACGATCAGGAGAGGAACCCCCACCGGTGTGGCCTCGCTTGGTCGAAGCCAGCGGTACGCGCCATCCTCGCCAACCCCCGCTACACCGGGCGTCAGGTCTGGAACCGCCAACGTCGCGACGAGGTGCTTATAGACGTCGACGACGTCGCCCTCGGCCACCAGAGCCGGATGCGGTGGAACCCCGAGACGGCTTGGGTCTGGTCGACGGAGCCGAGCCACGAAGCGATCGTTACCGTGGAGCTCTTCCAGGAGGTCCAAGCCCAGCTCCGACAAGGCGCCCGCCGTGGTTTCGACGGCAAGGCACGCTCGAGCGAGCGGCCGTACGCGCTAAAGGGCCTTGTCCGGTGCGGGTATGCCAACGCCGGATGGAGGGCACTTGGAACAACGACAGGCCGCACTACCGGTGCCGCTTCCCCTTCGAGTACGCGCTAGCCAACCGCATCGAGCATCCGCGCAGCGTTTACCTTCGCGAAGATGCCGTCCTGCCGTCGCTCGACGGATGGCTCGGGCGCCTCTTCGAACCCCGCAACGTCCACACCACGATCGATGCCATTGCCTCAGCGCCGTCGACGGACGCCTCCCCAGCCAAGACGGTGACGGACGAGGCCCGCAGGGTCGCAGACGAGGTTGAACAGCAACTTGCCCGGTATCGCGCCGCCCTCGACGCCGGCGCCGACCCATCCGTGGTGGCTAGTTGGATCGCCGACGCACAAACCCGGCGGTCCCGCGCCGAGCAGGTGCTCCGCTGCAGGCAGGCACCAACGCGCATGGGCCGAGACGAGATCGAGGCCGTCATCCGAGGGCTGGGTGACCTGTTCCAAACGCTGCGCGGCGCGCACCCAGCCAACAAGGCAGAGATCTATGGCCGCCTGGGGTTGCAGCTCACTTACGATCCCGCCAAGAAGCTCGTAGTCGTGGAGGCGAACCCCGCCGAGCTATGTACAAAACAGAGTGTCGGAGGGGGGACTTGAACCCCCACGGGCTTGCGCCCACTAGCACCTCAAGCTAGCGCGTATACCTAATTCCGCCACTCCGACGTGGCGCCGGCCTACCCCGACAGCCAGCAAGCATACTGCCCCCACATCGGCCCCGGGTTCTCGTCACACCGTCCTCGTGGATTCGTCTGGACGTTCCCCTCAGCAAAGGCAGAGTGCTCGCCGGTCCGGTGCCGGCCATTGGCGGGCTCCCTCGCCACCATCGCCGAAGGCGAGCAGCTTTAGTTTTGCTAGCGTCACCGTTGTGGGCGGCGTGCCCAGGCCGACCCCGGCCTCCCCGGTCACCCAGAAGCGGGAGTTCTGGGCCCTCATGGGTTACGCGACAGCTCTTGGGGTGTTTGGCGCGTTCGCCGGCCTGGTCTCCTTAGGGATAATCAAGTTCGGGGTGCGGTGGGGCACCGGTTCCGGTCCAGGCTGGTTTAGTGGGCACTGGTGGTGGGTGGCGGTCACCGCCGCGACCGGCGTCGTGGTCGGCCTGTTGCGACGGCTGACGCGTGTGCCCGAGAAGGTTCCCGGCTTGTTCGAGGACCTGCAGGCCGAAGACTTCGACCTGGCACTGCTGCCGGGGACCGTCGCCGTCTCGGCAGTTTCACTGATTGGTGGCGCGAGCGTCGGTCCGGAGAAGGTGCTGGCCTCGATGGGCGCAGGTGCCGGCAGCTGGATGGCCCGACGACGACGGCTTGGCAAAGAGGATTCCCAGGTGAACACGCTGGCTGGCATCGCCGGCGTCTTCGGTGGGCTGTTCTCCAGCCCGATAATCGTGGTGATGCTGATCCTGGAGGTTGCCCGCCCGGGCGGACAGCGGTTCAGCAAGACCCTCGCCACGAATATCGTTGCGGCGAGCGTCTCCTTCGGGATCTACTTCGCCATCGCCGGCGCCGTCTTCCTAGGCGCCTACCAGGTGCCGGGGTACACGTTCGAGGACTGGCAACTGCTGGCTGGCATCCCCCTCGGACTTTTCGGGGCCGTGGTGGCTTCCCTGGCGGCCGGGTCCACGACGGTGGTGTCGCAGTTGTTCGGCCGGCTGAAAGTTCCGGCCCTCGTGAAATCAACCCTAGGCGGCATGATCTTCGGCGTGGTCGGCGTGGCACTCCCGCTGACGATGTTCTCGGGCGGCGACCAGCTCAATTCCGTGCTGAAAGGTACAAGCACTCTGGGCCTGGGCCTGTGCGTCGCGATCCTGATGGCCAAGATGCTCACTTACGCGGTCAGCCAAGGCAGCGGGTTTGTGGGCGGGCCTATCTTCCCGTTGCTATTTATCGGAGGGACCGCCGGGGTCGTCGTCCACCAGGCCATCCCCGGCGTTCCGCTCGGACTGTCGTTCGGCTGCCTGCTCACCGCGGTGCTGGGGTCGCTCGCGGCTGCGCCGTTCGCGATGGTGCTGATGGCTGCTCTCCTGACACGCGTCGGCCCTGCAGATCTTCCCCATCCTGATTGCCGTCGTCACCGCGTACCTCGGCGTGGAAGCCATGAAATACCTCCTGGTAAGCCGCGTGCAGGGGCGCTCAGGCGCGCGGTCGGCGCCTCAGGGCGCTCCCGCAAATTCCAAGGGCACTGTTTGCAACAAGCGCTCGGAGCGCGCTAACGAGGGCGGCGACCATGGCGACGTGAGGTGGATCAGCCTCCAGGTGGGCGGTAGGTAGACGCGGTCTTCGCCGCCTCGTCAATCTCATCCGCCGTGACGAGCACTACCGTCCGAACCCTGGCCGCGCCGCTCGCACTGACAGCGAGCGCAGCGCCCGCAGCAGTCATGTTGTCGGGATAGTCAACGATGACGTAGACGTCATGCTCGCCAAAGGCGAAGTACATGGCCTCGAGTTTCCCGTTCGCCGCCTCGGTCGCATCTTTCACAGCAGCGACGCGAGCCGAACCACCCTCGTACTTGAGACCCTTGAGCCCCTCGAGCGTGTAGTTCACTTGAAGCAGGTACTTCGGCATACTTCCTCCTTCGGGCCGCACCTCACGGATAGCTGATTCTTAGCACCAGCCGGAAGTTCGTGACGAGGTGACCAAGGCGCGTCGGGCCGTGTGCCAACCACCCGAAGCCGGGAGCCACAAGACATCCCGGTTCGCTGTTCCCGAAAGCCGCCTAACGCCAACAAATGGCCTCGGGGGACCCCCCTACCTCAGTCCGTGGTGCGCCGACGGAACAGATAAGCCGCCATCGGGGCCGCAATTGCTATCAACGCTATCGACCAGAGCAGCGCAGACGCCAGCGGGTGCTCCACGGGCCACGAAGGGCTGGGGGGCAGGGGGTTGGGGTTACCCCAGAGGTCACGGACGGCCGAAGTGACCGAACTAACCGGGTTCCAGTTGGCGATTAGCCGCAGCCAGCTCGGCATGTGGCGCGTAGGTACCAGGGCGTTGGAAATGAACGCGAGCGGGAAGATGATTATGAAACCTACGGACATCGCCGATTCTGGTGACTTCGCAATGATGCCGGCGCACGCGGTCGGCCAAGTCAGGGCGTAAGCGAACAAGAGCGCGACGCCGAACCCGGCCAGCACCGACAGCATCCCGGTTTCGGGACGCCACCCCACAGCAAGGCCCACCAGTGCGACGATCACCGAGCAGACTGCGGCCGACAACACGTCAGAGACCGTGCGGCCGACGAGGACCGAGGCACGCCACATGGGAAGAGTCCGGAAACGCTCGATCATCCCAGTGGAAATATCGGTGGCGAGGCCAATGCCAGTCCCCATCGAGGAGGTGACAAGGTTCATCGAAAGCAGGCCGGCAATAACGAAGTTGGTATAGCTGCCGTGATTAGGCAGTGTCATCCCGGACCCGAAGACGTAAACGAACAAGACCGTGAACAGAACGGGTTGCACCGTTACGTCCGAGAGCTGCATTGGTTCCCGGGCAATGTGGACCAGGTTGCGCCGCGTCATGACGGCTACATCTCGCAGGTGTGAAGCCGCCACTCCGAGAAAGCCTCCTCCGGGCGCAGCGCTCTCGCGCGCCGCGATGTCCTGCGCAGTGAGCTCGACCGTTGTCATACCGCCACCTCCTCTAAATCGTGGGACTGAGTTTCGGAGCCGTCGCTCTCGGCCGGGCGGCCGGTGAGCGCGAAGAACACGTCGTCGAGGGAAGGCTGGTGGACCTCCACATCGTCGACGGAAAGGCCGGCCGCGTCGAGTGCCCGCACGACCATCGTCGCCAAGCCGCTGCGGCTGCTCACCGGGGCCGAGACATGGCGCCCTCCCTCGGTCACGCGAGGCGGCCCATCGACGAACGGAGCCAGCGCGGCCTCAATGCCGTCGTTGCGGGCGCCGGCGGTGAGAGTGATCTCGAGGCGGGCGCCACCGACGGAGCGCTTGAGCTCGGCCGGCGTGCCTTCGGCGATCGCCCGTCCATGGTCGACCACTACGACGCTGCCCGCCAGCTGGTCGGCCTCGTCGAGGTACTGGGTCGTGAGCAGGATCGTCACGCCTTCCGTGCTGAGAGCTCTGACTATCTCCCAGACCTCGGCGCGGCTGGTCGGGTCCAAGCCGGTCGTCGGCTCGTCGAGGAAGAGCACGGGCGGGCGACCGACCAGGCTGCCTGCCAGGTCAAGGCGCCGGCGCATCCCACCCGAGTAGCCCTTTGCCAGCCGGCTACCAGCATCGGTCAAGTTGAACTGTTCGAGCAGCTCCTTGGCACGCAGGCCGGCTGCGCCCCGCCTCATGCCGGACAGCTGCCCTATCATCACGAGGTTCTGGAACCCGGTGAGCAGCCCGTCGAGGGTCACGTCCTGAGCCGTTACGCCGATGCACTTGCGAATCTGAGCCGCCTCGCTGCGGACGTCGCTACCGGCGACTCGCGCCTGTCCCGCGTCGGGTACCGTACGTGTTGTCAGGATACGCACGGCGGTAGTCTTGCCCGCACCGTTCGGGCCGAGGACCGCGAGGATGCTGCCCTTGGCTACCGCCAGGTCAAGGCCGGACAGTGCCTGGACAGGACCATAGGATTTGGTCAAGCCCTCAGCCTCGATCATCAGGGTGTCAGACAACGTACCACCTCTCTCTTTCGTCTTACTTGCCGCACGGTAAGTAACGATAGCAACGTTACTTGCCGGCCGTCAAGTAAACTATTCGTTAATGAGTGATCGACAGGAAGGGCCAGAGGGGCCAGACTCGAGCGAGGCCTCCCATAACAAGGCGGGCCCGACCGTGCGGGGCCAGGACAAGGTGGGCCAGGACAAGGTGGGCCGCGGCGGGCCGGGTGCAACGCAGAGCGGACGCAACATGGAGCAAGAACTGCGCGAGCGCGGGCGAGAGCTCCGGGAGATCGGCCGGGCACGGGCGAGGGAGCTGCAAGAGCTTGCACGGGCCCAGCGAGAGCTCGCTCGGGAACAGGCACGGGAGCTGCGCGAGCTAGCCCGGGCCCAGCGAGCCGAGGTGCGGGGGCTGCAAAAACCCGGCAGGGGGCGCGCAGGGAGTTCCGGTGCCGTCGGCAGGGGCGCCAAGGGCGGGGGCGCGGACGTCAATGGTGTCGACGGTGACGGTGTGAACGACGGCGGCGGCAACGACGGGGACGCGAGCGACGAGAGGAGCACCCGTGAGCGGGTGCTCGACGTGGCGCTCGACATCTTCATCGAGCAGGGTTACGACAAGGCTTCGCTCCGCGAGATCGCCGAGCGCATGGGCTTCACCAAAGCAGCCCTTTATTATCACTTCCCTAGCAAGGCCGACATGTTGCTAGCGCTCCACCAACGGATGCATGCGATCATCGACGAGCCCGTCAGCCTCCTCGGTGACGAGACAGTTACCGTGGCAATATGGGAACAATTCCTCGACGCGTGCATAAGCGCGCTGCAGGGAAACCAGAAGCTGTTCCAGATGCACCGCATCAATCAGGCGGCTTTGGCCGGAGTTCACTCCGAGGGCCATGAAGGGGCGCACCAGGAGCTCGAAGAACAGGTAATGAAGATCTTCTCCCAGCCTTCGCTGAGCCCCGAAGACCGGCTTCGGATGGCAGCCGCGTTTGCGGTCTCGTTCTTTACGCCGTTCATTACGAGCGGTCTCTTCTCCAATACCGGCGACGACTTTTTACCCAAGAGCCTCCGAAAGATCGTGCACCGGGTGCTCGAGCCTGAGGTACCAAAGCCTGAGGTTTAGAAGGTCAAGGCTCCAAGCGTCAACCCACACCTGTCCGGTCAACGACGAACAGGACGTCGCCCATGAGCTCGATGTCCACCCGAGCCCCAGGCGGGAACGTGTAGCCCTCGCTGGCGGGCAGCACCGAGGTCACCTCCACGCCGTCGGGGAGTGTCGCTACCACCCGCACCGTGGCCCCGAGGAACGAAGCGCGTGCCACCACCGCCGCCCCGTTGACCGCCGCACGGATCCGGATGCTCTCAGGCCTTACCAAGACGTCGACCCGGCTCCCGACGGCCAGTTCAGCGCCGCCTCGAGCAGGGACCGATAGCCGGGAGCCGAGGACATCGACAAGGCCCGGTCCTGCCACCTCGCCCGGGAGCCTGCTGACCGAACCGACAAACTCCGCGACGAACTTAGTGGCCGGCGTCGAGTACACCTCCGCTGGCGAGCCGAGCTGTTCGAGCTGGCCGGCACGCATCACACCCACCCTGTCCGCCATCGACAGCGCCTCTTCCTGGTCGTGCGTAACGAACAGCGTCGTTATCCCGACCTCGAGCTGGATCCGCCGTATCTCGTCTCTCAACTGAGCGCGCACCTTGGCGTCTAGGGCAGAAAGCGGTTCGTCCAACAGCAATAGGCGAGGTTGGACGCACAGCGCCCGGGCCAGGGCGACGCGCTGTTGCTGACCTCCCGACAGCTCGTGTGGGTAGCGCCCAGCCATACCGGACAATCCCACAAGGTCGAGCAGTTCGCCGGCCCGCTGCCGCCGTTGAGCGGGGGGTACCCTCCGGACTTCGAGCCCAAAAGCGACGTTTTCCAATGCGTTCATATTGGGGAAAAGGCTGTAGGCCTGGAAGACCATCCCCAGGTTGCGACGATGAGGTGGCACGTGGGTAATGTCGTCACCGCCTACGAGCACGCGACCCGCGTCGAGCTGCTCCAGGCCTGCCACCGCCCGCAGCGCCGTGGTCTTTCCGCAACCGGACGGCCCCAGCAGGGCTACGAACTCGCCTGGCGCGATCGAGATCGAGAAGCCATCGAGCGCATTAACCTTGTCGAAAGTGCGGCGACAGTTGACGAGTTCGACGCCGACCCCGCTCTGTCTAGCGGCGGCCATGCCGTCGCGCCTGGAAGTTGCTGACGTGGTGGTCATTCAGGGCTCCCGTTGTTTCGTCAAGAAATTGCTCCAAGAGGTTCTTCGTCCGCCGGCACCGGGGCCTCAGCCTCCGAGCCCGGGCCCGACCAAGCCGCCTCCAAAAGCTCCCGGTGTGCGCTTACGACGCCCGGAACCGGCGAGTGCAAGCCCCACCAGCAATAGCCAGGTGACCACCAATGCGGCGATCGACAGAGCCACGGCGACGTAGGGGTTGTTGCCCTCCACTCCGACGAGCCAGACCGGGAAGGTATTGAACCCCATGATGCTGGCAATTGCGAACTCGCCCAACGACAACGCAACTGTGAGGAAAGCGGCGGCCAAGATCCCCGAGCGAAGGTTGGGCAGCAACAGCCGAGCAAGCAACCTCACCCAGCCGGCCCCCATCGACCTGCCGGCGTCGACGAGGGTGCGCAAGTCGATGGACCGCACTCCGGCGTCGATGGCCCGGTAGGAATAGGGCAGAGCCAAGATCACGTAAACCAGGGCAAGGATCAAGGGCTTCCCCGTGAACCAATTGGGCAGGCTCCTGTAGGCACCCAGCACGCCGAGCACGATAACTACCGACGGCACGCCCAGCGGCAACAGGCTGATGGCGTCGAGCACCGCCCGCCACCGCGGGAAGCGGAGGTTGACAAATATCACGGTCGGGACCAGGAGGGCCAGCGTTACCGCCATCGCCCCCAGAGCCACCTCGATCGAGGTCAATAGGCTTGACCCCAACCCAGGCTCAGTCAAAGCCTGCGAGTACGCGGACAGCGAGAGGTGCCCGTCATAGCCCGCCTCCAGGCTGAACTGGACTGAGGCGGCCATAGGCACCATGAAGTACAGCGCGATGAGCCCTAGGACGACCCAGCGGAACGTGGGCGACCGTCTCACCGGAGCCACCTTGCCGTCTTGCGCTGGACGAAGACGTACAAAGTCCCGGCCACTGCGACTATGACGATCATGCCGAAGCCCAGGGCATCACCGAGGTTGGCTTGGTTGGCCACCACGTTGCCGGCCAGCAGCGAGCCGATCTCGATCGGCACGAGCGGGACCGACCCGGTAGTCAGTGCTTCGGCGGTGGCATAAGCGGCGAAGGCATCCATGAACAGGACCATGAGCGTGGCTACGAAAGGCGGCGTGAGCACAGGCAAACCCACCTTCTGCCAGTAAGTGCGGCTGTCCGCCCCCAGTGTCGCCGCCGCCTCACGCCACTCCCGGCGCAGCGCCTCGACCGGAGGCAACATCAGCAATATGACCAACGGGACAAGGAAGTAGAGGTAAACAACGACCAGGCCGCTGAACGAGTACAGCGTCCAGCCGTGGTTGTAGGGGCTCAAGCCGATGTCAGCAAGCACATGGGTTGCAATCCCGGCATTGCCGATGGTTGCGATAAACGCAAAGGCGAGAGGCACTCCCCCGGTGTTGGCGAGCACGCCACAGGCGGTAGTGACAAGACGGCGCAGGACCATGCTCGGCGCGCTCACCAATGCGACGGTCGCCACAAGGCCGATGACCCCGGCCAGCACGGCGCATGTTCCCGAGAGCTCAAGGCTCACCACATACGAATGCACCCATGGTTGGTGCGGTGACAGGACCGCGGACAGGTTGGACAAGGAAAGTTGCCCGTTGTTGTTCCTGAACGCCTCGACCATGACCGTCCCCGCCGGGACCGCCAGGAAAAATATGACGTATCCGAGGAACGGGAAGAGGCCGATCACGGCCAGGTAGCGGCGCCAACGTCTAGGGGGCCCGCGCGACTAGCGCGGGCCCCGCCACGACGCTTACGTTGCCGTCGTCAACTAGGTCGTCAGCCGACCGCAGATGACCACTCCTTTACCACCAGTGCCTTGGCCGTAGTGGCCTGAGCATTGGTGGGGATCGCCGGCGTACCCTTGAACGGCGGGATGAGAGATGCTGCGGCCTTGTTAACGGTGCCATCCTTTTGCATCGTCGTTATCGTCGCAGGGACCGCACCGCCTTCGAGCCAAAGGTTTTGTCCCGTCGGGGAGTACATGTACTCCAGGAAAAGGCGAGCAGCCGCCGGGTCGGGAGCGTAGGCGCTGATGGCCATCGCGTAGTAGGCGGCGAAGGGTGTTCCGGCGGGGACGACTATTTTCCAGTCGATGCCGTGGCTTTTCAGCTCCTGCTGCCACGAGAGCTGGTTGTAGGTCCAGTCCAAAGTGGCGAGGACGGTTTTGTCGGCCATGGGTGCATCACCATTGCCACCCGCCTCAACAGGGTTGTAATTGCCAACGGAGTTGAGGTGCTTGAAATAGTTGATGCCGGGCTGGATGTTGTTGAGCGACCCGCCGTTGTCGAGAGCGGCCGCATAGACCGCTGAGAAACCGGCATTGGATGAGGTTGGGTTGTTGCTCAACCCCACCGCGCTCTTGAACTCGGGGAGCAGCAGGCTGGCGAAGGAGGTTGGGGGCGTCTTGATGACGCTGGCGTTGTAGCCAATGGCGATAACGCCGCTGTAGTCGAAGGCCCAGTAACCCTGCGTGTTCTTCCAGGTCGCCGGGAGCTCGCTCCACTCCTGTGTCTCGTACTTGGAAAAGATCGGCCCTTGAAGACACCGGGCTCGCCGGTCACGGCTTCGATGGCGAACGAAGTACCTACGTCGACCACGTCAGGCTCGTCGGACTTGCCCTTGTCGAGAGTGATCTCGCTTAACTCCTCGGCGCTCGTGCCACCGGGGTTGAAATCGTTGATATGAAGGCCGTACTTGGCGCCGAAATCCTTGATGATATTGCCGTAGTTGGCCCAGGTTGTGGGGTCTGCGGTCAGGTTGAGTGTGCCCTCAGCCTTGGCCGCCGCGACAAGGGCGCTCATGCCACCACAAGCGCTGATGGTAACGGCGGTGGCCCAGCACGCATCGGAGGATGCGGCGCTGGCCGTAGTGATCGTGCCTGTCGCGTCTACGACAGACAGGATCGTGGTGAGAGCGGCACCGGCGGCTAGGGACCGGCGCCATTGGGCTCCCGACTTTCTAAGCATCAGGCCTCCTGTGTTCCTTGATCGGGCCCTTTTGGCCCACTGATGTCTCTGGCGGTGACGCTACCAAAGGATCAGCGGCCCAAGGTCACGCCCGGTGTACGCCGACCCACGCCACGATGAACGTTTGGTAAACGAACCTGGCTGACCGTTGACTGGACATCGACATGCCGGGCACGCCGCCGGCCGCTCGGCCCGGTTGCGGCAACTTAGTAATACCAGGGGAAGGGCGACCAGTCCGGGGCCCGGCGCTCGAGGAAGGCGTCTCGCCCCTCTGCCGCCTCCTCGGTCATGTAGGCCAGCCGGGTTGCCTCACCCGCGAACAACTGCTGGCCGACGAGGCCGTCGTCGGCAAGGTTGAAGGCGTATTTGAGCATCCTCACCGAGGTGGGGCTCTTGGCGTTTATAGCCGCCGCCCACTCGAGGGCAACGACCTCGAGAGACGCGTGCGGCACGACGGCGTTGACCATCCCCATCCGGTGCGCCTCCTCGGCGTCGTAGGTCCGGCCCAAAAAAAAGACCTCACGCGCACGCTTCTGGCCAACCTGGCGGGCCAGGTACGCCGAGCCGAAGCCACCGTCGAAGCTCGCCACGTCGGCGTCGGTCTGGCGAAAACGAGCGTGTTCGGCGCTGGCGAGGGAGAGGTCGCAGACAACGTGCAGGCTATGGCCGCCCCCGGCTGCCCATCCGGGTACGACGGCGATCACCACCTTCGGCATGAAGCGAATGAGCTGCTGTACCTGGAGTATATGGAGGCGGCCGAGCCGCGCCCGCTCAGAAGGGCCGGGCGCGCCTGCCGTGGGGTCGCCGGCTCCGGCAGGTTCGTACTCATAGCCGCCCTTTCCCCGGGCACGCTGGTCGCCACCGGAACTGAAGGCCCATCCACCGTCCTTGCGCGATGGCCCGTTACCCGTCAGCAGGACGCAACCCACGTCCGGGGACTGGCGGGCGTGGTCGAGGGCCAGGTAGAGCTCGTCGACGGTCCGAGGGCGAAAAGCGTTACGCACCTCGGGGCGGTCGATCGCCACGCGTACCGTGCCGTGCGCCAATGCGCGGTGGTAGGTGACGTCATCAAATGAGAAGCCCTCAACGGGCGCCCAGGCGGCGGGGTCGAACAGTTCCGAGACAGCAGTTTTGTCGCGCACGCAACCGAGATTACGGTGCCCGGAAGCCCCAGTCCTGCTCGTCCCAGGCAATGTCGCCAAAATAGGGGCCCGGTTCGACATTGAGCAGGCTCGAATTACGAGCGACGACTATGGGCACTTGGACGAGTGGGATGTCGACGAAGTCCTTCCAAGCCTGGACATCGATCTCGTCGTAGAGAGCCGGGAGGTCGGCCGGAGCCACTGAGCGGATTTCGTTGGCGAGCGCGTTCATTGCGGCGCTCGAGTACCCGTCGAAGTTGGTGGCCCCACCGGTCGCGTAGCTCCTGGCGATCAGTGATGGGTACAAAGGGACCTGGCGCTGTTCGATCGCCATCTGCCAACCGGCCGGTAAGGAGCTGGCGGGTAGGGCCGCCGCCTCGTCGAAGATGTCGGCGTTGGGCGGGCCTCCTAGCGTGGTCTTGACGCTTACGCCGATCGCGGCGAGAGAGCTCGCTACGAGCGGGGCAAGCTCGGTTGCCACCTGGTCGGCTTGCTCGACGAACAGTGAGAGCTGCACGGGGCTGCCGCTTGGGCTCTTGAGGACGTCGCCCTTGAGGGTATAGCCGTTGGCTTCGAGCAGTTTCACCGCTGCCGCAGGCGCCGCCTGGTCATAGCTCGCCCCGTCGGGCGCGTAAGCGGGCTCGCCCGGGAGGTACACCCTGTTGTCGACGATCGTCGGCGCCAGGCCATAAGGGCCTAGCAACTCTGCTGCCCACCCGGCCCGATTGAGCGCCATAGTGACCGCCTCACGCAGCACCGGGTTAGAAAGCGGGCTGCCCACCTCGTTGAAATCGAGGTCCTCGTAGAAATTGCTGGCGATCGCTTCGACCGAAAGCCCGCTCGTCGCCTGCAACTGCTTGAACGAGCTCGACCCTGCTTGCAACGCCGCCACGTCCACCTCTGCGCCGCTGAGCGCATTTATGGTCTCAGCCGGACCGCTCATGAAGTAATACGTGATCGTCGACAGGTTTGCAGGGCTTCCCCAGTAACGGGCATTGCGGACGAGCTCGAGTGAATAACCGTCCTGCAGTTCCGACACGAGATAAGGGCCGCCTGACACGAGGTCGGCAACCGGGTCGGCGAAACCAGAGTCGAAACCGACTGCTCGGCCTATATGAGCCGGGACCAGGTAGGAGAAAAGTGACTGCCAGTCGGGATATGGGTGGGAAAAGGTGACCGTTACCGTGTACGGGTCGGACGGCGCCCCGCTCACGCTGGCGATGTCGTCGTAACCAGCCTCGTCCAAGGGGGTGTACCGACGTCCAGTCACGTCCCTGAACGCCGCTTTCCCTGACTGCGCTTGCCAATTGTATGCAAAATCGGCGTACGTTATCGCCTTGCCGTCCGACCACACGGCCCTCGGGTTTATCTGGTAAACGATTATTTGCGGGACCGAGCTTATTTCGGCAGCGGAGTTGAGCAGCGACGTGTCCAGCATCGGGGCGCCGTTGGCCCCGACGTCGAACGCGGACGGCCATACCTGGGCCAGGACCTGCTCCAAGGTGAGGTACCAGGGGGAGGCTGAGGCAGAGTGGATGTCCCAGTTCTGCGGCTGCAAGCCGACGGCGTACGAAAGCGTTGCGTTGGTGTCGTACTCCACGTTCTGGCCCGGCGTCGTGGTTGCCGGCGTGGTAGCCGTGACGGTGGTGGGCGTGAGCGTGGCGGGCGTGAGCGTGGCGGGAGTTGCGGCCAGCGACGTTGCCGACGGGGCCGCTACTCGGGTACGCGATCCCGTGGAGGCCGGCGAAGAAGGCGCCCCCGCCGCTGAGGGGCCCGCCGAGCCACAACCGGCCAACGTCGCCCCGAGCAACGCTGCAACCCCGAGCAACGAGGCGAAGGAGGTAGACGAGGGAGACCGTCGGGTCGAGGGGCACACGGCGCCACGAGCGTAGCGGCAGCGCGCCCTCAGGGCTCAGCGACCGTGGGGGGGCGCTCCAGAACCTGCTTGTTTGCCGAACCGGGCAGGGCCGCGCGCGAAGCGGGCGCGTCGCGAGGACCGAACCGGACAGGACAAGCACGAAGCCAACAGCCGTGGCGGGACCGAACTGCTCCCCCAGCACCGCAACCCCGAGCAGGACAGCTACGGCTGGGTTCAGGTAGGTGATGACGATCGCCCGCATAGGCCCGATCTCGCTTATCAGAGCGAAGAAGGTCAAGAAGCCTCCTACCGTACAAACCACTATCAGGCCGATCAGGGACAGCAGCACCGCGGTCGAAAGCCCGTGGTGAGGGCGCTGCACGACGGCAAAGGGCGCGTACACAATTGCGGCGAGCGTAAGTGAAACGATGACGACGCTCGGGCCCGGCAGGTCCGACAGGTACTTCGAGAAGACCCAGGGCCCGAGGGCGTACCCGGCGATGATCAGGAGGAACGAGCTCACCACGAGCAAGTGCGGCCCCCCCACGTCGAAACCGACGAGCGCTGCCACCCCAGCCAGCCCGAGGATTAGCCCGGTTGCCCTCCGCCCGTCGATGCGGTCGGTCCCGGTTATGCGGGCTACGACGGCACCTGCGATCGGTACGGCGGCCACCAGCAACCCAGAAAGCGAGCTAGTCACTGTCTTTTCGGCGTTGGACAGCACCACCCAGGGGACCACGATCTCGACGACGGTGTAGGCACAGACGGCCTTCCAGCGCGTCAGCAGGGGGCCGAGCGCCCCGCGCCTTACGACAAAGGGTGCCAGCAGCAACGCCCCGCCGGCAGTCCGCACGAACACCAGGAACACGGGGCTCACCTCGCGCATGGAGACCCTGATGAGCAGGTAGGGCAAGCCCCAGATGACCCCGAGCGCCAGGAACAGAGCCCATCCCCGTCGGGTCACCCGAAAGCTTCTATCACACGGCTTGCACTGCCGCTCCCGTATTAGGCGGCACCTGCGCGGGACTCTGCACCGGGTCCTGAAGCGGGAAATGGCAGGCCGCGTAGTGCTCGCCGCCGAAGGGGCCGAGTGCCGGTTCCTCCTCCGCGCAAAGGGCCTGTGCTCTGGGGCAGCGGGTGCGGAACGGGCAGCCCGAAGGAGGGTGGAGCGGCGAGGGCAGCTCGCCGATCATCGGGATGGCTACGCGGGCGCGCTGCAGGGTCGGGTTGGGCACTGGGACCGAGCTGAGCAACCCAGCGGTATATGGGTGCGCCGAGCGTGCGTAGACGTCGTCCCCGGTGCCGATCTCGACGAGCTTGCCGAGGTACATGACCCCTATGCGGTCTGCGATGTAACGCACCACCGACAGGTCGTGAGAAATGAACACGTAAGTGAGGCCATGGTTGGCCTGCAGGCGCTTCATGAGGTTGAGGATTTGGGAACGGATCGAAACGTCCAGGGCGGAAACCGGCTCATCTGTCACGATCAAGCGAGGGTTGAGCGCCAACGCTCTTGCCAGGCCGATGCGTTGGCGCTGGCCGCCAGAGAACTCATGCGGGTAAAGCTCGACGGCGTGCGGCGCCAGGCCCACCTCGCGAAGCAGCGCACTGACCCGTTCACGCTGCTCAGCCGGGCTACCGATGCCCTGGACGACGAGCGGTTCGCGGATTATCGACCCGACCCGCATGCGAGGGTCCAATGAGGAATATGGATCCTGGAACATGAGCTGCAGGTCGCGGTGGCGCCGTCGCAGCTCGGACCCCCTCAGCTTGGTGAGGTCCGTCCCCTCGAAGAGCACCTGGCCGCCGCTCGGGCGCTCGAGGCCCACGATCATCCGCCCGAGGGTCGACTTGCCGCACCCGGACTCCCCCACCACCCCCAGGCTCTCCCCCTGGCGCAGGACCAGGTCGATACCCCGCACGGCCTGAACAGATCCGACCTTGCGCTGCATCACCGCTCCCGCCGTGACCGGGTACTCCTTGCGGACGCCCCGTAGCTCCAGGATGACCGGGCCCCCTCCGCTCGACCATGCCGCGTGGCCCGAAATTATTGCAGCCTGCCCACTCGGAGAACCGGCCCCCTGCTCGGCTACGGGCGCCCCAGCGAACGCAAGGTCGGCCGGCCCGGCAGGAAGGGCGGCGAGTGCCGCTTCGAGCGGGTCGACGAAACCGGGCTCGGCGAACGTAGGCCCCGTGAATACCGGCTCGGCGAGAGCCGTGGCGGCGAAGGCGGGCTCGGCCCCTTCGCCGATGCGGTCACCCGCTCCGGCTATATCCTCCACGGCGCGGCTTACGGGGTGGAAGCAGGCATAGGGGTGGCCGATGTCCTCGCCCCCCAGATGTGGCTCCTCGGCCCGGCAGATCTCGGTGGCGTACTGGCAACGTGGCGCAAACCTGCAGGCCGACAACGGCCGGGACAGGTCGGGCGGCAACCCCGGTATGGCGTAAAGACGTTGGGTCTTGTCCTGGTCGAGCTGTGGGATCGAAGCGAGGAGCGCCTCGGTATAGGGGTGATGGACGTCCTCGAAGAGGCGATCGGTCGAAGCCGACTCGATCACCTGGCCTGCGTACATGACCATGGTGCGGTCGGCGTGGCCGGCAATTACCCCCATGTCGTGGGTGATCAGCAACACCGCCATGCCGAGGTTCTTCTTCAAGTCGTCGAGAAGGGACAGGATCTGCGCCTGGATGGTGACATCGAGAGCGGTCGTCGGCTCGTCCGCGATCAGCAATTTCGGCTGGCAGGCGAGCGCCATGGCGATCATGACGCGCTGGCGAAGACCGCCGGAAAGCTGGTGCGGGTAGTCGCGCAGACGTTCTACCGGGTTCGGCATGCCCACGAGGCCGAGCACTTCGGCGGCCCTTTCGAGCGCCTCCTCCTTGGGGACTTTCTTATGCAGGATGACACTTTCGGCAATTTGACGCCCGATGTTCATCGTCGGGTTGAGCGAGGTCAGGGGGTCCTGAAATACCATCCCGACCTCGTTGCCGCGCACCGTGCGGATCTCTTCGTCGGTCATGGAGGTCAGTTCTTGGCCTGCCAGGCGGACGGAACCTCCGACGATGCGGCCACCGTGGGGCAGAAGTCGCATGATCGAGTTGGCCACCATGGTCTTGCCGCAACCGGACTCCCCCACCACGCCCAGGGTCTCGCCTGGCTCGACGCTCAGGGTGACTCCGTCGACCGCTTTCACGACGCGGGTACGAAGCTGTATCTCAGTTCTGAGGTCCTTTATTTCCAGGAGGCTCATCGGGGCATCGCGCCGCTCAACGCTCCTGGAGGCGTACTTCAAAGCTGTCGCGCAGGGCATCGCCGATGAAGTTGAACGCTACGACGATGAGCACGATCGCCACCAATGCCGGGTAGACCTCCCACCAGTAACCATCCGAGAGGAACGTGCTGCCCTGGGAGAGCATCGAGCCCCAGGTGGCCGTCGGGAACGGGAGCGCGAACCCCAGGTACTGCAGCACGGCGAGGACCAGGATCGCGTCGGCTATTTGGAAAGTCGCGTTCACGATGATCGTGCCGATGGCGTTGGGGATTATGTGGCGGAAGACGATCCGCCGGGACTTACCACCCATCACCTTCACGGCCTGGACGTACTCACGGGTCCGCAGCGACAGGGTCTCGCCCCGCACCAAGCGGGCCGGCGCAAGCCATGACAACCCCGACAGCACAGCTATCAGGAGCCATGTCGACGGCGTCACGATCGTCGACACGAAGATGAAAAGGAACACCACCGGGATCGCGAGCAGGATGTCCACGACCCGCATCATGACCGCGTCCACGTACTTGCCGAAAAACCCTGCGATCGCACCGTAAACGACCCCAATGAACGTGGCAAATATCGCGACACAAAAGGCGATCTCGATCGAGCTCTGGCCGCCCTTCATCAGCCTGCCCAAAATGTCGAAACCGTTGTTGTCGGTGCCGAGCAGGTGACTTCCCGAAGGGGCCAGGTTGCTGTTGATTATGTTGGTGTCCACCTGGTCGGTGCGGTAAATAAGTGGGACCACAAAGCAGAAAAGCACATTGAGGACCACAATGATGACTCCCACGACCGCGAGCTTGTTGCGGGTAAAGGTGCGGAAAACCAGCTGGGCGACGCTGCCCTGCTTGTACACCTCTCCCCCGTCGGCTTCGGGCAGGTGCTCAATCTCAGCTGTGATCGGCAAAAGTGCCATCTAATGAGCCATTCTCAGTAACGAGCCATCTCAGTAACGGACCCTTGGGTCGAGCACCGCGTAGGTTATGTCCGCCAACAGGTTGCCGACCACGGTCGCAGTGCCAACGAGCACGGTGATCCCGAGCATTGCAGGGAAGTCGTCGGTTGTGGCCGCGTTGAAGTACTCGAGGCCAAGGCCCTGGAAGTTGAAAAGGTACTCGAGGACGAGCCCAGCCGTGAGCACCGCCGGTAACGAAATGCCGATCAAAGTGGTCACGGGCACGAGCGAGTTGCGCAACAAATGACGCCAAAGGACCGTTCTTTCCGACAGGCCCTTGGCGCGGGCAGTCTTTATGTAGTCCTGGGCGAGGCTGTCGATGGCCGACGAGCGCATGTAGCGAGAAAAAAGGGCGTAGGTCACAAGGGTCAGCGTTATCACCGGGAGGATGATGCCAACGGGATGGGCCACCATGCCCCATACGGTGGACTCCTGCGGCGCCTCCGAGGGGAAGACCTTTATCTCTATCGACAACAGTGATATCAAGATCAGCCCGAGGGCGTAAGAGGGCATCGAGTACAGCACGAACGAGGTCGCCGTGCCTGCGTAGTCCCAAGCCTGGTTCCGCCTCACCGCTTGGAGCACCCCGACCGGTATTGCTATCAGCACCGCCAATACGAGGGAGGTCCCGACGAGCATGACGTCGCGCGGCAGGTCGGAGGCGATGATGCTGTCCACACTGCGGTTGAGCTTGTAGGAAAAACCAAGGTTCCCGTGCAGGAGATGGTCCAACCAGATCCAGTACTGGTACCAGATGGGGCTGTCGAAGCCGTTTTGCTTGTTGAACACATTGATAGCCACTTGTGTTGCGCGCGGCCCGAGGATCGCGCGGGCTATCCCACCAGGCAGGAGGTGCTCCATCCCGAAGGCGATCATGGTCACCCCAATGATGACCACGAGCGCCTGCAGGAGCCGCCGGATTATGTACCCGGTCAACTGGAGCACCTCATCTGCTGTTTTACCTACGTTTAGCTGTTGTGGCTTACTTGGTCAGGTACCAAGTCTCTGGGGTCAGGTTGGTGTCGGTGTTGTTGATATAGCCACCCAGGTGATCGGAAATAAGGTCGACCGAGGCCGAAGTCGGATCTCCGGTCGCCGTCGGGAAGAAGACGAACGGCAGCTGCTCGGCCATGTAGTTCTCGTAGTTGTCGAAGGCGGCCGTCGACTGGCTGGCCGGGGCCGTCGTGGTGAGCTGGATCAGGTGGTCGGCTTCGGCATTGCTGTAGCCGGAGTAGTCGGAACCGGCACCGGTGTAGAACAGGGTCTCGCCGGTGGGCTCGAAGTCAGGGGCATAGATCCAGCCGGCACCCCAGTTGAGAGCGGTCCAAGAGCACTTGGGCGAGCTCGGCTTGGCTTCGCCGCCGGGGCCGCAGTTGACCAGGTGGCCGACAACCTGCGCGAACGGTGCCTGGGTCAGCTCGAGGTCGATCCCTACCTCGTTGGCTTGAGACTTCAGGTCGTCCATTTCCTCTGCGGTGATCACCGCGCCGCTCTGAAGCAGGAGGCCGAACTTGAGCTGGCGGTTCAGGGGCACACCCGCCCCGCACTCGCCCGCCCCACTACCCGGCTTGGCGCAGTAGGCCACCTTGCCCGGGGCTACGTCGGCCCATCCGTGCGCCTTGAGGATGCTGGCGGCATCGGAAACGCTGAACAGGTAGGGGTTGGACCTTTCGAACGAGTCGGCGAAGCTGTTGGGCGGCGCCAGGGGCACCGGCCCGTAGGTGGGCACTGCGTAGCCGTCCTCGATCTTGTCTGCCCAACCTTTTTGGTCAACAAGGTGCTGGAACGCCTGGCGGAAATAAAGCTGGCTGAACACAGGCCCCATGATCGGGTTGCCCATGTTGAGCGGGAAGAAGGCAAAACTGAAGCTGGTGAAGTTGACCGCGTTGTAACCCTCGGCCTCCACGGAACTCAGCTGCGGGATGTACTCGTCGGGAAGCTCGGCCATGGTGAGCGCGCTCGGACCGCCCGACTTGATCTCGTTGAGGATCGCCTCATCGGATGTGAAGGGGACCTCGACGAACTGCGCAAGCGACGGCTTCGGCGAGCCGCTGTAGTCAGTGTTCGGGACCATGGTGACCTCACCTGTGGAGGTGAAGGACTTCAGCTTCCACGGCCCGTCCACGATCGACCAGTAGGGGCTGCTCGCATAAGTTGCCACGTCGGTCGCTTGTGAGTTCAAGTAGGTGTACACCTTCGCCGCACCGGCCGGGGTGGTGTCCGGCAGGCCCGCTGCGGTCGGGCTGGGTGCCGCCTGGCCCTTCGCAGTCACGTCCCACGCCATAGGCAGCGGCGTGATCTGGGACAGCTCGTTGTAGAGGAACCAAGTCGGGTTGTAGCCCTGCTTCATGTGGAACACGACCGTGGTGGAGTTCGGGTAGGCGATGGAGACGACGTTGTCGGGGAAATAACCCGGGGTGTAGTCGCACCAGTTGTCCTTCTCGGCGAACATCATGTTCATCCAGAACTCAACGTCGCGGCTCGTCACCTGCTCACCGTCGGACCACATCCAGTGCTTCAAGGTGACGGTGACGGTCTTGTCGCCGTTGGTGAACGTGGGCGGGTTGGCGATGCTGTAGTTGGGGTCGACCGTGGGCGTGTTGTTGTTGCCGAACCAGTAAAGCGGCCGGTACATCAGGTACGTGAACTGCCCGTAGTTCATGGTCGAGCAGACCTGGGGGCTTATGAACGGGAAAATATACGTCGGGGGGGCCGACGGGCCCTCCATGAAGTACGCGGTACCGCCGGCGATCCTGGTGCCGGAGGCGGGCACGGCACCCGTCGGGCCGTATTCGGGGCCAGCTGCGCCCGCGCTGCTCGTAGATGTCACAACCATGGCGCCGGCTACGATGACAACACCGAGCGTCCGGATCTTTGTGGTACGCAGCCTCTCCCGCCACCCGGGAGAGCCGGCCTCTAGGCCAGGCGTTGCACTTGCGGCTTTAAAGAACCTCATTCATTGCGCCTTTCGTGAGCGGTTGACGTGCCTGTAAGGGGATGCCCGTGCTCAGCGCGGCGCTTGCGGTGACTCAATCAGTTGTACCGCTCCGACGCTTATTGAAGACGGATCGCCAGGATCATCGTGGTGAAGGCGAAAGCGATGGCTGTGAAGACCGTGAAACGGTCCAGGTTGCGCTCGACGACGCTAGAAGCTGCGGCGGCTGAGCCAACCCCGCCCCCGAACATCTCTGAAAGGCCCCCGCCTTTCCCGCTGTGGAGCAGCACTGAGATGATAAGGGTGATGCACAGCACTATGTGAACCGAGATCACCACCCACGTGATCACCACCTAGCCGGCACCTCCTCCTGTTGGTTTTAGTCGTTTACCTCGGGCGCCGGCCACCGAGTGGCCGGATTAGTGCAACTTAGCAGAGAGCCATCGGATGGCAGGGTGCACCCCGGGGTGCGAGACTGGCCCCTTAGGACGTGCTCACCTGCCCAGTCGCACTATCTGAGCGAACCGCTCGGCGTCGAGGCTAGCCCCGCCCACGAGCGCCCCGTCGATGTCGGCCTGCGCCATCAGCTCGGCGATGTTGGCGGGTGTGACTGACCCTCCGTACTGGACCTTCAGCGTGCTCGCGAGGTCGGCGCCGTAGTGTTCGGCCATCCAGGAACGCACCGTCTTGCACATCGCCTGAGCGTCCTCCGGGCTAGCGGTCCGCCCAGTGCCTATGGCCCAGATGGGCTCGTACGCGATGACGACCTTTGCGGCTGCCAGGGGCGAGACGCCGCCGAAATCGGCTTCGAGCTGGCCGAGCACCTTGGTCTCGGTCGCACCCGATTCCCGTTCGGCGAGAGTCTCGCCGACGCAGAGGATCGGTGTCATCTCGTGCTTCAGTACGGCCAGGAGCTTCTGGTTGACTAAGGCATCGGTCTCCCCGAACAGCTCGCGGCGCTCGGAGTGCCCCACGATGACATAACGGACGTTGAGCTTGGCCAGCATGAGAGGGCTGACTTCGCCGGTGAAGGCGCCGGACTCGGCAGGGTACACATTCTGAGCCCCGAGGCCGATCGGGATGGAGTCGGCGTCGATCATGGTCTGGACCGAACGCAGCGCCGTAAAGGCGGGATGGACCGAGACGTCGGCTCGCTCGTAGTCGCGCGGCGTAAGGCTGTAGGCGAGCTTCTGGACGACCGCAATGGCGTCCAGGTGGGTGTGGTTCATCTTCCAGTTGCCGCTTATAAGCGGCTTGCGCTCAACTGCCACGGCGCGCCGCTGACTCCCGTAAAGCGGCGAGGCCTGGGAGGTCTCCCTTCTCGATGAACTCGAGGGATGCCCCTCCGCCTGTCGAGAGATGGTCGACCTGGTCGTCCAAGCCGAAAAGCTTGAGGGCGCTGGCACTGTCACCGCCACCCACGACGGAGAACCCCTTCGTGGCTGCAACCGCATCGGCCACGGCCCGAGTGCCAGCCTCGAAACGAGGGTCTTCGAAGACCCCCATCGGGCCGTTCCAGAAGACGGTGGCAGCCGAAATGATCTCGTCGGCAAAAGCAGCAGCCGACCCGGGCCCGATGTCGAGGCCGAGCCACTCGTCCGGCACGTCCGGGCCGACCAGGCGCATTTCGCCTTCTGGCTCCCTGCCTGCGCCGAAGACCCCTCCCGGGGAAAGGGCGACGATGTCTGTCGGTAACAGGATCCTCTTGCCGGCGGCCTCGGCTGAAGCGAGCAGGCGCTCGCAGGTGCCGATCTGGCTCTCTTCCAGCAGTGACCCCCCTGTCGAGTGGCCTTGGGCGGCGAGGAACGTAAAGCACATGCCGCCGCCAACGACGAGCGCGTCAACCTTGTCCATCAACGCCTCGATCACCCCGAGCTTGTCGGAAACCTTTGCCCCTCCCAAAACCGCCACGAAGGGGCGCTGGGGGTTCTGCAGGAGGCCGTCCAGGACCTCCACCTCCCGAGCCAGGACGCGGCCGGCTGCCGAGGGTAGGAACTGAGGTGGCCCGACTATCGAGGCGTGCGCCCTGTGTGCCGCCCCAAAAGCGTCGTCGACATAAAGGTCCTGGCCTGCTATGAGCGTTGCGACAAAGGCGGGGTCATTGGCCTCTTCGCCCTGGTTGTAGCGCAGGTTCTCCATGAGCTCGACCCGGCTCGTGTCGGCCCCCCGCCGCGCTCAGCAGCTCGTTCAAGCGCTGGCGCACCGGGGCCATCGAGTACTTGGGGTCAGGCTTGCCCTTGGGCCGGCCAAGGTGGCTGCACACGCTGAGTTTTTCGGCGCCGTCCGCCAGAAGCCAGACCAGCGTCTCGATAGGGAGCCGTATGCGCAGGTCATCGGTTATCACGTCACCGGCGAGCGGCACGTTGAAGTCACAGCGGACAAGGATGCGCTTGCCCCCGACCGGGCGGAGGTCTTCGAGCTCGGGGAGCTCCACGCTAAGCGCGCCCGGCGATGAGAGCCAGGTCGATGAGGCGGTTGGAGTAGCCCCACTCGTTGTCGTACCAACCGAACACCTTGACCATCGACCCGAGGACCATGGTGAGCTTGGAGTCGAAGGTGCAACTCGCCGGCGAGCCGACGATGTCGGAGCTCACGATGGGGTCCTCGGTGTACACGAGCACCGGGGCCAGAGGCCCGGACGTGGCTGCGGCCCTGAAGGCGGCGTTGACCTCGTCGACGGTGACCTCTCGCCCGAGGATCCCGGTGAAGTCCGTTATGGAACCGTCCTGGACCGGTACGCGCAACGACGACCCGTCGAGGCGGCCCTTCATGTTGGATAGGACAAGGCTCGTCGCTTTGGCGGCGCCGGTGCTGGAGGGAACGATGTTGACGGCGGCGGCCCGCGAGCGCCGGAGGTCCTTATGGACCAGGTCGAGGAGGTTCTGGTCGTTGGTGTAGGCGTGAACGGTTGTCATGAGGCCCTTTTCGACCCCGAAAGCGTCGTCGAGCACCTTGATCATCGGGACGAAACAGTTAGTCGTGCAACTTGCGTTGGATATGACCCGGTGTAGCGCAGGGTCGAAGGTGTCGTCGTTGACGCCCACCACAAAAGTGCCATCGACATTGGTCGCCGGGGCGGAGATGATCACCCTCTTGGCGCCGGCATCGATGTGGGCAACCGCCTTTTCCCCGTCGGTGAACCTGCCGGTCGACTCGATCACGACATCTACACCCAGCTCACCCCACGGGAGGGCCTTGGGGTCCTTCTCGGAGTAGACCTTGAAGCTGTGCGGCCCGACCGAGATCGTGTCCTCGGAAACCTTTACCTCTTGATGAAGCGGCCCGAAAGTCGAGTCGTACTTCAGTAGGTGGGCGTTAGCCGCCGGCGCGGCCAGGTCGTTGGCGGCAACAAGCTCGATGTCGGCTCCCTTGGCGAGCGCGGCACGCAAGAAGTTGCGCCCGATCCGCCCAAAACCGTTGATCCCAACTCGGACAGGCATAGCGATCTCCTCGTCGTCGTGTCTTTGACGACGATCTTAGGCTAACCGCGTGTAACCCCTTCCATACTTTTGCTACTGGCTGTGCAGCAACAGCAGCGAACGGGCATCGAGGGTTATCGTCCGCTTCGTCTTCAGGCTGGCGCTGAGCTGGGGAGTGTCGTCCGGCTCACCGGTGGTCAGGACCGCTAACCAGGCATCGCGGCCACGGGGGACTGTGAACTCGACTGGATCGTGGTGCCCGTTGAGCAGCAGCAAGAACCTGTCATCGGTGGGGGCGCCGTCGGCGTCTTCGATCTGGCGGCCGTCAAGGGCCATCGCCAGTGCCCGGGCATGGGGGTCCTGCCAGTCCGAGGTCTTCATTTCCTTCCCGTCAGGACGGTAGAGCACCATCTGCGCCGGGCCGCCCTCTGGGCCCATGAGGTAGTCACGGGGGCGCAGAGGAGGGTTCTGCTTCCTGAGCGCGATCGCCGTCTTGGCAAAGGCCTGCAGGTACCAGTCGGCGTTCTCCCAGTCGTACCACGACACCTCATTGTCCTGGCAATAGGCGTTGTTGTTGCCGCCCTGAGTGCGCCCGATCTCGTCACCGCCGAGGATCATCGGCACGCCCGCAGACAGCAGCAGGGTGCCGAGAAGGTTGCGCCGCTGCTTGTCACGAAGCTGGAGGATTGCAACATCGTCGGTCGGGCCTTCGGCACCGCAGTTCCATGAGCGGTTGTTGCTTTCCCCGTCTTTGTTGTCCTCACCGTTGGCCTCGTTGTGCTTTTCGTTATAGGCGGTGAGGTCGGCAAGCGTAAAACCATCGTGGGCAGTAACAAAATTGATGCTTGCGGTCGGGGTACGGCGGTCAGACGAGTAGATGTCGCCGCTACCGGTGAGGCGGAGGGCCAGCTCGCCGAGCGTGCCGTCGGTCCCCCGCCAAAAATCCCTGACCTCGTCGCGGTACCTACCGTTCCACTCCGACCACCGGGCAGGGAAACCGCCGAGCTGGTAACCGGCTATGTCCCATGGCTCCGCGATCAGCTTGACCGGCGCGAGCACCGGGTCCTGGTGGACCAGGGTCAAAAACGCGCTATGGGCGTCCGCCTCTCCGCTCTGGCGCGTGAGCGCGGTCGCCAAGTCGAAGCGGAAGCCGTCGACATGCATCTCGGTGACCCAATAACGGAGCGAACCCAATATGAGCCGCAAAGCCTCGGGATGGCTGACGTTCAGGCTGTTTCCGGTACCGGTGGTATCGAAATAATGAGCCCGGTCGCCCTCCACGAGCCTGTAGTACGCCGGGTTGTCGATCCCTTTTAGCGACAGGGTGGGCCCGAGATGGTTCCCCTCGGCGGTGTGGTTATAGACGACGTCCAAGATGACTTCCAGGCCTGCGGCGTGGAGCGCCTTAACCATCGACTTGAACTCGCCAACCTGGCCACCGGCGGTCCCGGCCGAGCTGTAATCGCCATGGGGGGCCAGAAAGCCGATGCTGTTATAGCCCCAGTAGTTGCGCAAGCCCCGCTCGAGCAGGTGGGCGTCGTGCACGAACTGATGGACCGGCAACAGCTCCACCGCGGTTACCCCCAAGTCCGTGAGGTAACCGGTGATTGCCGGGTGCGCCAAAGCCGCATAGGTGCCGCGGATGTTCTCGGGCACGTCCGGGTGCCTGAAGCTCAACCCTTTGACATGAGTTTCGTAAATGATGGTCTCGTCCAAAGGGATGTCCAAGCGGGCGTCGCCGGCCCAGTCGAAGTTCCTGTCGGTTACGACGCATTTGGGCATGTCGCGCGCCGAGTCGGTCGTGTTCAACTGTTCTGGATGAGCGAAACGATGCCCGAACAATCTTTCACCCCATTTGACGCTGCCATCGACCGCCGTGGCGTAGGGGTCTATGAGCAGCTTGGCGGGGTTGCAGCGGAGCCCCTCGGCGGGCGCCCACGGGCCGTGCACCCTGAGGCCGTAGCGTTGGCCCGGGCCGACTCCCGGGAGCAGGCCGTGCCAGACATGAGCAGTCCGCTCAGGAAGCTCGAGCCGCTCTTCCTTGCCAGACGCGTCGAAGAGGCACACCTCCACGGCGTCGGCAATGTCCGACGCAACTGCAAAATTGGTGCCCTCCGCGACCGGCGTGGCCCCGAGCGGGAAATAGAGACCTCTTTGTACATCCACCCGCTTACCGTACCCTGCCCGCGGTCGCGCGCATGCCGTGCCGGCCCGGTCCTAGCCGGGCGGGGTGACTAAAGCCGAGAGCACCTCGCTGAGGCGGGCCGCGTCGTGCGAGTGGCCGTCCGGTCGGGCCACTGAGGCTGTCACGACTGTCGCGCCTGCCCCGTTAGAGACAGCGCTTGCCGGCCTCGCCGGCCAGCCCGAGGGAGCTCCGACTTCGCTTGATGGGTCACAGACCACCGTGTCGACCCTGACTTGGTGCGCGACCAGCGCGCAAAGGTGAGCGTCGGCGTCGAAACCCTTCGTCTCTGAGTCCTGGGTCGCGAGGTTGCAGACATAGACGCGTCCTGCTCGCCGCGCGTTGAGAGCCTCCCGGATGGCCGGGACGGCGCAGACGGCCAGCACGCTGGTGAACAGCGAGCCTGGCCCAAGCACCACCTGGTCGGCACTCGCTATCGCCTGGAGCGCCTGGCGAGGGGCCGCCGGGTGGTCCGGGTCCAGCCAGACCCGCCTGATCGGGGCTGGAGTGTGGGCGACGTTCACCTGGCCGACCAGCTCGGTTGGGCCGTCAACGCCTTCTATCTCGGCGCATAGGTTGACGCCCACGGAAGCCGCCGGCAGGACCGTGGCCGTTACCCCGAGCAGGCGCCCGACCTCGGCCGTGGCGGCCACGAAGTCTCCCATCGTCTCACTGAGGCCCACGAGGACGAGGTTCCCCAGGGAATGGCCGGCGAGGTCACCGTCGGGGAACCTGAAGTCGAGGGCCTTCGCCCACGCCTGTTCAGCGGGCCCCGTGCCGGCCAGCTCGAGCAGGCAGCGGCGAACGTCTCCCGGCGCCGGCCCGGGCCAGTCGGCCCTCAGGCGGCCGCTCGACCCGCCGTCATCGGCGGCCGAGACGATCGCTGTGACACGGCCGGCGTAGCGCGAGACCGCCGACAGAGTGATCGCGAGCCCGTGCCCGCCCCCCAGCGCCACGACGTGTGGGCCGCCCTGCGCCTGGCAGAGCGGGACGCTCAACGCTCGACGTCCCGGTGGATCGTGCTCGGGTTGTAACCCATCTTGCGAAGACGGTCTGCGATCTCCTCGACCAGGACGACGCTGCGGTGCCGGCCGCCGGTGCAACCAATTGCGATAGTCAGGTAGCTCTTACCTTCTTTGACGTAGGCAGGGACGAGGAACCTCAGCAGGTAATCTGCTCGTTCGAGGAACTCCTTGGCCTCCGGCTGGCCGAGCACGTACCGCTGGACAGGCTCGTCGAGCCCAGTTAACGGGCGCATCTCCTCAACCCAGTGCGGGTTGGGAAGGAAACGCACGTCGAGGACATTGTCCACGTCGATTGGGACGCCGTGCTTGAACCCGAAGCTCATGACGAGGATCTGCATCGCAGTCGCCTCGTCCCCCCCGAACAGGTCAGCCAGACGCTCGCGCAGCTGGTTGACGTTGAGCTCGCTCGTGTCGACGACCACGTCTGCCATTTCCTTAATGGCTTCGAGGCGCTGGCGTTCGTCGAAGATCGCCTCGAGGACACCCTCCTGCCCGAGCGGGTGCCTTCGCCGGGTCCCCTCGAACCGGCGGACTAGCACCTCGTCGGAGGCATCCAGGAAAAGGACCTTGACGGGTTCACCCGAGGCTCTCAGCTGCCCGATCGCCGCTTGCAGGTCACCGAGCTGGCCGGCGTCGCGCCCGACGACCAGGGCCACGCGCTGGGCCTCGGGGCCGGTGCTAGAAACCAGGTCGACGACCTTGGTGATGAGCGCCGTGGGGATGTTGTCCATGACGTACCACCCGAGGTCCTCGAGGGTCGCCCCTGCCTGCGAACGCCCAGCACCGGACAGGCCGGTTACCACGACAAACTGTGCCACTACATCATTGTGCCGCGGTGGAGGGACGGAGCAGTTTCTCCGCCCGCAGGACTAGCAGGCGTGGGAAGGCAGACGCCTCGCGGTACTCTTCCGCCCTGTCCAGGAAACCGCCGGGAGGCGCCGGCTCGAGCATTGCCGTCAGGTAGAGACCAGCCGCCACCAAAGCGTTCACATACACCGATAAGGGTCTGTGGACAAAGGGGATCCAGACGTTTTTGTCGACTTCTTCGACACCGTGGTGCTCGAGGAGGTAAGCGCCAATACGCCAGTACTGCTCCCCGAGTATGTGGTCGTCCACCCAGCCGCTGCCCGGCGCCTGGAGGAGCGGGTGGTTCAAGAACAATAGGAACGTACCGCCGGGCTTGAGCACTCGGCCTACCTCGCTGAGCGCCTCGGCGGTCCCCTCGATGTGCTCGAAGACCAAGCATGCGAACGCCGCGTCGAAGCTCGCGGCGGGGAAAGGAAGGGCGGTGGCAACGCCACGCGAGTACTGGACCTGAGTGCTCGTCCCGACAGGCTGGCGTTGCAGGGCCGCTTCCAGCTGGGCACGGGTGGGGTCGATCCCCGCGACCCGGCGTACACCTGGCACGCTCGCCGCGACCCGGGAGAGCTGGCCCTCGCCGCAGCCGATGTCGAGCACCCCTGCCGGTCCCGCTCCCTCCAGCAGCTCACGAAGTAGCGGGATTATCTGCTCGGTGTACTCGGGGTCGGCGCCTTCTGTAAAGCATTCCTGCCACCACGCCGAGTTCACCTCCCACAGCTGCTCCGCTTCGGCCGGCAGCGGGGAACCGGGCTCGTGGAACGAGCCCTCCTGGAACGGGCCCTCGAACGAGCCCCCGCTCACGACTTGGCCTTCGCGCCGGGCGAAGCGGTGCTGGCGCCGTGGATCTTCTCCCACAGGGCCTCGGCAGTGGCCTTTGGCAACCAGGGCAGGGCCTCGAGCGACTCCTTGGACGCATGGCGGACTGCTTTTATGCTCCCAAGCTCGGCCACCAGGCGCTTACGCCTTGCCGGCCCCAGGCCAGGTACGCCATCTAGCACCGAGGCCGTCATACGCTTGCCCCGGAGCTGGCGATGGTAGGAAATGGCGAAACGGTGTGCCTCGTCCCGGACGCGTTGCAGCAGGTAGAGCGCCTCCGAGCCACGTGGCACCCGGACCGGGTCGGCCTGCCCGGGGAGGTAGACCTCCTCGAACTGTTTGGCTAGGGCAGCGACCGGGATCTCGTCTTCCAGGCCCAGCTCCTCCAGGACGCGGACGGCCACGTTGAGTTGCCCTTTGCCGCCGTCGACCAGGAGCAACTGAGGAGGGTAGGAAAAGTGGCGCTTCCGGTCGGCCACCGGCAGCTCCTTTTCTCCCAGATATGCCTGCAGCCGCCTCGTGAGGACCTCTTCCATCGCCGCATAGTCGTCGTTACCAGGGACGTTGCGGACCTTGAACCGCCTGTACTCGGCCGGACGGGGAAGGCCGTCCTCCATGACGACCATCGAGCCAACGTAGTCGGTGCCTTGGAGGTGGCTCATGTCGTAGCACTCGATCCGCAGCGGCGCCTCGGGCAGGTCCAGAGCGTCCTGCAGGGCGTTGAGCGCACGAGCCCTCGCATTGTGGTCCGACGAGCGCTTGAGCCGATGCCGCACCAGCTCCTCCGCCGCGTTCTTGGCGACCATTTCGACCAGGGCCCTCTTCTCGCCCCGCTGGGGAAAATGGAGGTGCACCCGGCTGGCGCCGGTTGCCCGGGGGTTGACGCTGCGCTCTGGCCGGCGCTTCTCGCTTGCGGCCCACCATTCCAGTGGGCGCCGCTGCGAGGCGCCTCTTCTTCATTGAGCTGCGGGGCAGCTCCGGCCCGGCGGGTTTCACCGTCGTCGGCCGTGCGCATCCCTGAGAGCCACTCTTCGAGGACATCGGCTTCGTCGACCTCGCCCGGGACCAGGATGAGAGGAGGTATCCCGTTGACGGCGTCGGCATAGTGCTGCTCGACGATATCGGCCAATAGCTGCGACGGCTCCAGGTCCTCGACCTTGTCGACTATGAACCCCTTTCGCCCGACAACTCTCCCGCGCCTCACGTAGAACACCTGGACCGCTGCCTCGAGTTCGTCCTCGGCGAGCGCGAAGCAGTCCAAGTCCTCGGCCCGTTCGGTGACCATCTGTTGTCTTTCGATGGCCTTGCGGACAGATGCGATCCGGTCGCGCACCCTTGCTGCCAGCTCGAACTCGAGATTGGTCGCTGCCTCACGCATCTGGGCGCCAAGTTTGTCGACAACCGGTGAAGTGTCACCGGCCAGGAAGCTGCCGAGATCCTCCACCAGGTGCGCGTACTGCTCATGGTCGACAAGACCGGCGCATGGCCCTGCGCAGCGCTCGATGTGGTACATGAGGCACGGGCGGCCAAGCCGTTGGTGGCGGACGAACTTCCCGTCGCTGCAACTACGCACGGGGAACGTGCGCAGCAAAAGGTCGAGTGTCTCCCTTATCGCGTAGGCGTGGGCGTACGGCCCGAAGTAGCGGTTTTGGGAACGCCCGCTCGGGCGGCCCCTCCGGACCGTCGCGCGTGGCCACTCGTCCCCCATCGTCAAAACCAGGAACGGGTAGCTCTTATCGTCGCGCAGGCGCACGTTGAAGCGCGGCTTGTGCTGCTTGATGAGGCTGTACTCGAGCATGAGCGCTTCGACGTCGTTGCGGACCTGGATCCACTCGACCGATGCGGCCGAGGCGACCATCTGAGCCGTGCGAGGCAGCAGGTTGCCGGGGCTCTGGAAGTAGTTGGACAACCTCTGGCGAAGAGACCTTGCCTTGCCCACGTAGATGACTCTCCCGTCGGCGTCGCGGAACTGGTAAGAGCCAGGTCCGTCCGGGATGAGCGCGGCGGCGGGTCGTTCGAGCATCGGCCCCAGTCTGGCGCAATTGGCCCCCAAAAACCCGCCTGCCCCGGTGTAGCCATCACAGGACCATCACAGCTGGCCCAAGAGGGGGTCATAAGCCGGGGAGATGATGAGTACAAGAAGCGAATACCAACCAAGGAGCGCAGATGTCCAATCACATCCAAAGCCGGCGGCGCTGGCAAACTGCGACAGGCGGCGCAATAGTCCTCGCAGTTGCGGCTGCGTCCCTAGCTGCCGTCGCAACCCCCGCATTTTCCGACCCGACTTCAACCACCACTACGATCTCAACCACCCCTCCCCCGATTTCTCCGCCTGTAACCGTCCCGGCGGTTCCCTTCAGCGGCTTGAACAGGGCTAAGGCGTTCGCCGCCGGGCTCATATTGGAGCGCCTGAACTCCCTACAGGTCGCAATAAAGAAGGTGCAGGGGGACGGTTTCCTGGGCTCGGACGGGGCAACGCTCGTGTCCGAAATGCAGGCTGACATAACCGGGCTTCAGACCCTGGGCACGACGATCGCCGGTGAGACCACACTCGACGAAGTCTTGGCCAGCATCCGCCTCATCTACAGCGATTTCCGGGTCTATTACCTGATGCTGCCGGTCACCGCGGACGTTGTCATCGTCGACTATGCCGTAAATGTGAAGTTGCCGGCGCTCGCCGCGTCTATCTCACTGCTGCAAGGAGCGGAGAACTCCTCAAACGAGGGAGTACTCGCACCCCTTATCGTCAACATGCAGGCGCAGTCGGGGATAATCACAACCGCGACCGGAGGCCTTTCTGCGCAACTACTGTCCTACACTCCCGCTGAGTGGAACGCGAACCACGGTCTGCTAAACGGAGCAAGGGCAGAAATCCTCGTTTCCGACAGGGCCTTTGGCACCGCGGAGCGGGACTGGCAGGAGGCTTCCAGGTACCTTCGCCATCACGGCGGCGGCTCCACGACGACCACGTCGACCACGTCGACCACCGTGCCGAGCACCACAACCACTACAGCCTCGGGCGACCTGAGCAAAGCCCAGGCGTACGGCGAGGAACTGGTGACGGACCGGGTCAATTCTCTCAACAAGGCCATATCCGAGGTCAAGGGCGACTCGTTCCTTGGCTCAGACGGCACAGCGCTCGTCACCGAGCTGCAGGCTGACATCACGGCGCTCCAGGGCCTTGGGACGGCGATCTCGGGCGACACCACGGTGGGCCAAGTAAACACTGATATCAGCCAGATTTTCGGGTACCGCGTCTATGACTTCTTGCTCCCGGCGGTCCAGGACGTTGTCGAAGTCGACAGCATCACCAACGTGAAACTACCCGCCCTTGCCACAGCGATAACGGATCTCACCGGCAAGGAAAACTCTTCTAACCAGGGAGTGCTGGCACCGCTTGTGTCTAACATGCAGTCCCAGAGTGCAGCCGCCACGACCGCAACCGGAGGGCTCTCGGCCCAGCTGCTCGGCTATACCGCGGCGGACTGGAACGCGAACCACGGTCTGCTGAACGGTGCTCGCACTCAGATCTTCATCGCTGACAGAGCACTTGGTACTGCATGGAAAGACAACCAGAAGGCTAACGCTTACCTTCGCCATCATCACAACGGTGGTGGTGGTGGTGGTACGACGACCTCGACAACGGCGTCGACCACAACGACGACCGCCTAATTGGCAGGGTGTTATTTACGCACCCGCCACGGTAACTAGCTACCACTAGCTCCTCAGACAGCCCCCGGGCCTCTGGCACCCTATGTGCCTCGAGGCCCGGGGGCCTCGGCGTCCCTGTTCCTTTGTCGGCCATCACAGGACCATCACAACTCGACCATCGCCACGTCATAGACGGCGGGAACGGTATCCCTGGCGGGACAATTGACGCCATCGACAGAGGAGGAACTCTTGACCTACCAAGGGCGAGGCCGCCATAGCTTGTACGCAGTTGGCGGCGCGTTAGCCGCAACGCTCGCAGTTACCGTTGGCTCCCTTGTTGCCAGCGGAGGACCAGCATTCGCTTGGGGAAGGCCGAGGCCACCAGCACCAACGACCTCGACTACCGAACCCACGACAACCACGTCGTCCACATCGACCACGTCCACCACCTCGACGACCGTCGCTTCCACCACAACCACTTCCTCGCCATCGGCCGATTTGCTCAAGGCGCAGGACTGGGGGCGGTGGCTGATCAAGGACCGCGTGGACGCGTTGAACGGCGAGATAAAACAGGTGCAGGGGGACAATTACCTGGGATTTGACGGGACCACCCTGGTAACGCAGATGCAAGCGGACATAACAGGGCTCCAAGGGCTCAGTGCGGCCATTGCGGCGGCAACAAGCCTGGACGTTGTGAACGCCGACAATGCGTCGATTTTCACTACGTACCGCCTCTATGACTTTTTGCTTCCTCTCGTGCGCGACGTGGTCCAAGTCGACTGGGTCAACAACGTCGGGCTGCCCGACATCGCCAAGGCACTGGCCAACCTGCAGGGCCAACAAAACGCCGGCAACCAGTCCGTACTCGCGCCGCTGGTCTCCAACGTCCAACAGCAGCAACAAAAGGCCACAAGCGCGGTCTCGGGCCTGTCGGGCGAACTGCTGGGCTACACGGTTGCCGATTGGAGCTCCAACCATGGCCTGCTCACCAGCCCCGGCACCGACATCTTGATCGCCGACAAGGCTGTCCGGGCGGCAGGGAACGACTGCAACCGCGCGTACGCCTATCTCCGCTGGCTGCACAATCATGGGAACGGGACCACAACGACGACTTCGACCACGACGACTTCGACCACGACGACTTCGACCACCCTAGCCCCGACAACGACCACGACCGTTGCGCCGACCACGACAACAACCGCCCCCAACAAGGGCAAGCACGGCCGTGGTTCCCCGGGCCGCGGCCACGGCCGCGGCCACGGTTTCCCGCGCTGCCGGCGCCACGGCTTCCGTTGCCCGCCCAAGCACAACCGGGGGCACCGGGGCACACCGCCGGCGACCACGACAACCTCTACGACTGCGCCCACAACGACGACCACGGTCGCCCCGACGACAACCACGACCGTCGCGACAACAACCACGACCGCCGCACCCAGCACTAACTGCTCTGCCAGCGTGATAGGGACCGTCCTGAGCCGCACAGGCTGGGTCGCGAGCAGCAACGCCCCATCCAGCAGCTCGAATGCCCCTGACAACGCTCTCGACGGCAACCTGAAGACCCGCTTCAGTTCCGACGAGGACCAAAAGCCAGGCCTGTACTTCGAGGTGGACCTTGGAACGGTGGCCACTTTCGACGAGCTCCTCATGGACGTGCCGAACTCCCCGCACGACTATGCCCGGGGTTACGAGGTTGAGGTCTCCGACAACGGCACGTCATGGACCACGGTTACGACCTGCGCCGGCGCCGGGACCACGCAGATAGTAAGTTTCCCGAGCCAAAAGGCTCAGTACGTCAAGGTTGTCCTAACTGCATCGGACACCAGCTGGTGGTGGTCGATCGACGAGTTCTACCTGAACGGGTAACCTTCCCCTCACCCTTGTTCAGGTACGGCCCCCGAGCGTAGGCCGGCCACCGGTCGGTAGCGCGCTCGGGGGCTCTCGTGCGCCCGGACGACCTTCAGGTCAGCGGCTCCTCAACAATGGCTCTAGGAACTGAGCCGTGTAACTTGTCGAGCACTTGGCCACCTCCTCAGGCGTCCCGGCGACCACGACCTTCCCCCCACCGTCGCCGCCTTCAGGCCCGAGGTCGACCAACCAGTCTGCAGTCTTTATCACGTCGAGGTTGTGCTCGATGACGATCACCGTATTGCCTTGTTCTACGAGGCGGCTCAGGACCCCGAGCAACTTACGGACATCCTCGAAATGTAGCCCGGTGGTAGGTTCGTCGAGAATGTAAAGGGTCCTGCCGGTCGAGCGTTTCGACAGCTCGGACGCAAGTTTTATCCGTTGCGCCTCACCCCCGGAAAGGGTTGGGGCGGGCTGGCCGAGCCTTACATACCCGAGGCCGACGTCAACCAAGGTCTGCATGTGACGCGCGATTACTGGTTGGTTGGAAAAGTACTCAGCCGCCTCCTCGCAGGACAGGTCGAGGACGTCGGCGATGTTCTTACCCTTGAAGGTGACGTCGAGAGTGTCACGGTTGTAGCGGGCGCCCTTGCAAACTTCGCATGGGACATAGATGTCCGGCATGAAATGCATTTCGATCTTGATTGTGCCGTCGCCGGCACAGCCGTCACAGCGCCCCCCGGCAACGTTGAACGAAAAACGGCCGGGCTGGTAGCCTCGCACCTTGGCTTCGGTCGTCGCCGCGAATAGCCGCCGCACGTGGTCGAACACGCCCGTGTAGGTGGCCGGGTTGCTCCGCGGCGTGCGACCTATCGGCGACTGGTCGACGTCTACCACCTTGTCGAAGGCTTGCATCCCCTCGACCTTGCGGTGGCGGCCCGGGACATCTTTGGACTTGTAGATCCGCTGCATCATGGCGCGCAGCAATATGTCGTTCACCAGGGTTGATTTGCCCGACCCCGATACGCCGCTAACGACGGTCAGGCACCCGACCGGGAACTGGACGTCGATGTTGTCCAGGTTGTGCTCCTTCGCCCCCAGCACGCTGAGCCAGCCTTTGGGTTCCCTGCGATGCTCCGGCACGGGGATGAAGCGCTTGCCAGAAAGGTACTGGCCAGTAAGGGAAGCCTTGGTACGCAACAGTTCCTTGACCGTGCCCGAGACGACGACCTGGCCCCCGTGCTCACCCGCGCCTGGCCCGATGTCCACCACGTGGTCTGCGGTGCGGATCGTCTCTTCGTCATGCTCAACGACGATCACGGTGTTGCCGAGGTCCCTCAGCCTCACGAGAGTGTCGATCAGCTTGCGGTTGTCCCTCTGGTGAAGCCCGACCGACGGCTCGTCGAGCACGTAGAGGACACCTACTAGGCCGCTGCCTATCTGGGAGGCCAGCCGTATGCGTTGAGCTTCCCCTCCGGCAAGGGTCCCAGCGTTGCGGTTGAGCGAAAGGTAATCGAGGCCTACATCCACCAAAAACTGCAGCCGCGCCTTCACTTCCTTCAAGACCCGGTCGGCGATCAGGTGGTCCCTTTCGGAAAGCCGCAGGTCGGCGACGAACCTTGTCGAGTCGCGGATCGACAGGTTGCACACCTCGAACAAGTTCCTGCCGCCAACCGTGACCGCGAGGCTCTCGGGCTTGAGGCGGGCGCCGCGGCATTCGCTGCAGGGCACCTCCCGCATGTAGCCCTCGATCTGCTCACGCATGCTGTCGGACTCCGCCTCGGCGTGGCGGCGCTGCAGGTAAGGGACGACACCCTCATATGCGGTGTAATAAGAACGCGTCCTTCCATAACGGTTCTTGTAGTGCAGGTGGACCTGCGTGGCGCCCGCACCGTAGAGCACGGTCTTTTGGTCCTGTTTTTTGAGCTTTCGCCAGGGCAGCGACGTCGCGATCCCGAAGGTCTCCGCCACCCCCTGGAGGAGCCGGCCGAAATATTCGCTGCGCGCCCCGCCCCAGGGGGCCACAGCGCCGTCGTCGAGCGACAGGTCGGGGTCCGGAACTACCAGTTCGGGGTCGACCTCGTAACGGGTCCCGAGGCCGTCGCACCGAGGGCATGCTCCATACGGAGAGTTGAAAGAAAAATTGCGCGGCGCCAGCTCGTCGTAGGAAGTGCCGCATACCGGGCACGCCAGGTGCTGGGAAAACGTGAGCGTCTCGGGCTGGGCTCCCCCGTCCTTGCCTCCCCCGTCCGGGCCTCCCCCAGCGCCGGCTCCGCCGCCCTCCTCGGAGGCCGAGCCCCTGGGGACGATCTGCACCTCGGCCACGCCGTCGGCCAGCTTCAGGGCTGTCTCCAACGAATCTGTCAGGCGGCGCTCTATGCCGGCCCGCAGGACGAGCCGGTCAACCACGACCTCGATGGTGTGCGCCTCGTAGCGCGCCAACTTGGGGACCTCGGACAGCTCGTAAGCGATGCCGTCGACGCGGGCACGTGCATAACCCTGGCCCGCCAGCTCTTCGAAGAGGCTCTCGTACTCACCTTTGCGGCCTCTCACCATGGGCGCAAGCACTTGGAAGCGGGTGCCCTCCGGGAGCGTCAGCACGCGGTCGACGATCTGTTGCGGCGTCTGGCGGGAGACGACACTGCCGTCCTTTGGGCAGTGCGGGATGCCAACGCGGGCATAAAGCAAGCGCAGGTAGTCGTATATCTCGGTGATCGTGCCTACGGTGCTCCGAGGGTTACGCGAGGCGGACTTCTGGTCTATCGATATCGCCGGCGAAAGCCCTTCGATGAAGTCGACGTCCGGCTTGTCCATTTGCCCGAGGAACTGCCGGGCGTAGGCGGACAGCGACTCGACGTAACGCCGCTGGCCCTCGGCGTAAATGGTGTCGAAGGCGAGGCTGCTCTTGCCCGACCCCGACAGCCCGGTAAAGACGATGAGGCGGTCTCGCGGCAGGTCGAGCGAGACGTCCTGCAGGTTGTGCTCGCGCGCCCCGCGAACGATGAGCCGGTCCGACATAGGTGTACAGGTTACCAATCGAACACATGTTTGCGAAGGCTTTCGCTGGCCTCTCCGACGGGCTTCAGCACCATCGCAGTCGAGCTAGACGTCCACCCCCTCCACGGTGGAGCCGGCCGAGCCTCCGTTGTCGGAAATGACTTGCGAGGCCGTGAACGCTGGCCATTCCCCGACGGTGACGCCGCCGATGGGGTTGCTCCCCGACACCGGCACAAGCGTCATCCCGTCAGGGCCGGCGATCGTGCCACCAGGCCCTGTTGTCGTCGTTACCTGGGCCGTTGTCGTCGTAGCGCCGGGGGCCGTCGTGGTTGTGGCGCCCCCAGGAGAGCTCGTGGTCGTTGTGCCGCCTGGGGCCGTCGTGGTTGTGGTGCCCCCCGCGGAGGTTGTGCTCGTTGTGCCACCGGGCGCCGTCGTGGTCGTCGTGGCACCCGGAGCCGTCGTAGTTGTGGTGGCGCCCGGCGCCGTCGTAGTTGTGGTGCCACCGGCGCCGTCGACTGTGAGCCCGTTCGGCAACGAAGCCGACTGCGACTGGGTGGCGTTGTAGACGGTCACCGTGTAGTTGCCGGGCGTGATGGCGGCCACCATGATGTCGATCTCGGTGGAGCTGGCACTGCTCACGCTTTCGTGGACAGCGCCCACAGTCACCACCGGGTTGGACGGGAAGTTATTGCCAAAGATGCTCAGGTCCCCTCCGGTCTGGGGCAGCGTGGGTGGGTCGACCGAGTCGACCGAGAACGAAGCCGTCGTGGTGGTGGTCGAAGCGGTCGTGGTCGTCGCACCTGCGAGCGTCGTAGTCGTCGTGCCGCCCGGCGTTGTCGTCGTGGTGACGCCTGATGTGGTTGTCGTGGTACCGACGACGGCTGTCGTCGTGGTGCCCCCCCCGACGGACGGCTGAGTTTCGTTGACCACCGTTGTGGGCGGCAGCGTTGTTGTCGGCCGCAGCGGTCGTGGTCGTGGTGCCGCCGGCTGTCGTCGTCGTCCCCCCGACGGCGGTCGTGGTGGTAGCGCCTACGGCGGTCGTGGTCGTGGTGCCGCCGCCGGCTGTGGTCGTGGTCCCCCCGGCGGCAGTCGTGGTGGTAGCGCCTACGGCGGTCGTGGTCGTGGTGCCGCCGGCGGCTGTGGTCGTAGTCCCCCCGACGGCTGTGGTCGTAGTCCCCCCGACGGCTGTGGTGGACGTGGCGCCTCCGGCGGTCGTGGTCGTCGTGCTCGGCACAGGGGTTGGCGACGGCTGGCCGACGTTGAAAAATACGGCTTGGCGGTTACCAATCGGTACGGTCGGCGCCCCGGTTGTCGCAGCGTAGGCAACAAGTGCGTAAGTGCCAGACGGTAGCCCCGGGCTCGGCACCGTGAGGTCGAGCGCGTTAGACCCGTAATTTGTGCTCGTGATCCCGGCCGGCGCGATAAACGCCGTCCCGTCGCTGGCGGTGGCGACTGGCTGCGTACCGCCGCCGCCCATGCTCCAGTCAAGCGTCTGGCCAACCACGTCGTACATCGTCCCCGAATAGTTGTACAGAAGCTCGAGGTGGTACCCAAGCGGCGTGGCTGAAGGCAACGCACCCGCTTGCGCGCTGGCGCTGATGCTTACCTGCGCCACCTGGCTCGGCACGACTTCGTCAAAACCAGTGAAACTGAACTGGACCGGTTCGTGCGCCAACGCAACGGCAGCCTGTGCGTTGACAACGCCCCCCGTAATGCACTTGCTCGTCAACCCCGCAACGTCGTGTACAGAGGTCAGGATGTCGTTTTTCACCTGCGTGTCAGTTAGGTTCGGGTCGATGGACCACAACAGCGCGGCGGTTGAGGCGACCATCGGCGCCGCGTAGGAAGTACCCGAAACATATGCGTTGCCGAAACCCGAATAAGTCGGGTAATCGGTGAACATGGCGGTCCCGGGGGCCATCAAGTCGACTGTCGTCGCCCCGTAATCGGAGTAGGAAGCCAGGTTGTCCTGGTTGTCGGTCGCCCCCACGGAGATCACGTTGGGGTAGGTGGTCGCGTAGTTTGCCGGCAGGACTGGGGAACTGTCGTTGTCGGTGCCGGCATTTCCCGCCGACGCGGTGACGAGGATGCCGGCGGTCTCCGCGTCCGAAACCAGGCTGGCAAGGGACGGGTCGGAGCTCACGTCCTCGCCGAATGACATGTTGATGATCTGCACGTGCTGGGTGATCGCGTATTCCCCGGAGGCGTAAATGCAGCTGTCCGCCAACGAACCGTCGTCGCTGCACTTGAGGGCCAGCACCTTTGCCTCTGGCGCGGCGCCTGCACCGCCCCAGCCGTTGCCGCCCGTCCCTGCGATCACCCCGTCGACGGTTGTCGCATGGTAAAAGCCGGTCGCACTCCCCTGGGCCTGAACGTTGCCAGTCGGGGGGCTGACCGAGAAGTTCTCGGATGCGGGCAAGATTTGCCCGGAAAGGTCGGGGTTCGTGAGATCTACGCCGGTGTCGATATCGGCGATGACAACCCCCGAACCGCGGAGCGTGCCCAGGCATAGGAAAAGTCGGCCGAGTCCCCGGAAGTACCCGCCTGGCCGAGGACGGTTTGGCCCGCGTTCGCCAGGTAGTACTCGTCAGAAAGGTCCGGGTCGTTCGTCTCCGGAAGCGAGGAAAAAGACATCAGGTTGTTGGGGGCCACGGCTTTGACCCCCGGCAACGCCTTTACTTGGGCCGCGCTCAGGGTGGTAGCAATCTGGTACCTGGTCCCCCATACCGGTGACGCCGAATGAACACCCGGCACATTCAAAAGCGAGTTCGCGATCGCCTGACTGTCCGGGCCCCAGCCCGGCGGGTACCTGCCATGTGCCGCCGCTGCCGGTCGCTTGCTGGGCACGATAACCGCGGGGTGGCCACTTCGAGAGGGGACGCTGACCACTGGACGGCTACCTCGCGAGCGCCCCGGCGGCGGCGGCGGGGCAAGATTCGCGCCCGGTGGCAGCACTGCGCGAATGTTGCCTTCGCTGTCGCGTTGGAGCGTGGTGCCCTTGGGGTAACGGGCGAGGTTGCGCGCCAAGACCGAGACCGGCTCGCCGGGGCGCCAAACGATGGGATTTGCCGCGTTGGGCGGCACAGCCTGCCAAGGGATGCCGTCCTGCTGGGAGGGGCCCTGCGAACTGCGAGCACTTTGTGGACCAGGGCCACTTTGGGCCCGGCGGAACCTTGGGCGCTGTGAGCCCCTCTGGTGACAACGCCGGGCGCATTGGCGGCGCTCAGCCGCACGGAGGCGCTAGCGGCGCCTAGACGGCTCGGGACCTGAGCGGCCCTGCCAGCCTCCGGTCGAGCTCCCGCAGGCGTAGGCGCCGCGGAGCGCTTGGCCACGCTCCCGTCGCCAATCAGTGGGACGGGGCCCGACATGGTCAGGATGAAGTGGTTGTACCCATCGGCCCAGCGGGGGGCACTGCCATTCAGGACTGCCTTAACCGGCACCCCGGCACTGGTCCCGGCCGAGCGTACGAAGACCATCCCGCCCACAAGCAGACCGATCGCGGCCACTCCAGCAAGCGCGACGCCTTGCGCCTTGCCATCGCGAACCGACATGTCTGCCTCCGTGCATCGTCTGACCCCTAAGCCATTAGGGGCATGGCTTCACTGTCGGCGGACCGGGAGCCGGGCTTAGTGCCGGGGTAAAGCGGAAGCACGAGAAACCCCAGTAAGCCTTGGGGCCGCCCCCAGCCATCTCTGCCCTGCGTTGCACTACACGGGGCTGCGCTAGCCGAAGCTCACCGGCCCGGTCCACGTCGTCCCGCCATCAGTGCTGCGCCAAAGCTGCTCGGGGCTGGGACCGTTGGGCCAAGGCCAATCGGCCGGGGCGCTGGCTTCGGACCGGAGCGCTGAGCCTGTGTTGTCGTCGGTGAACCCGATCCAGTTCCAGTACCAAGCCCCGTTCGCCGAGGGGTAGACCGTCTGCCAGGTGACGCCGCCGTCCTTGGTGCGCAGCACTGGGCTCTGGCTACCTTGCTCCAGGACGGCGGTGGTCGCGCTCGCAGGGGCCAATTGCGTCGAGTTGCCCAGCTCGCCCGCGGATGTCAGCGTGCTCCACTGCGCCCCGCCGTCCGTCGAGCGGAACGCCTCGGCCAGCATGCCGGTTGGGCACACCGCCCAAAGCACCGTCGGCGAGGCCGCGTCGATCGTTCCCCCCAGGCCCGCAAAACAGGGGCTCTTGTAGGTGGCGAAGGTCGTGCCCGAATTGCTGCTCACGACGAGAAGTTGGTTGGACTGGGTGGCGGCCGTCGTGACCGAGAACCACAGGTCGCTCCCGTGGACGGCCATCGCCGCGACCTGGTCTGCGCCCGCCGGCACCGGGACAGGCAGGACCTCCCAGTCGTCGGATCCGACGGGCGAACGCTCCAAGACGAGCGACGAGCAGCTGCCATTGGGGCAATTACCCGCCAGCGCGAGGGCGTAGCCCGCCCCAGTGCCAAAAGCAAGCAGCTCACGGCCCGTGAGGAAGTCAGGCTGAGCCCATTTCTCGCCGCCGTCGTGGGTGTCGAAAAACGCCCCGCCGGGCCCCGTCGAAAAGGCGTAACCGTCCACGGTGTCGGCAAAAAGCAATGCGTTTATGCCGCCCGCGGTCGGAGCCACGTCGGATGTCGTGGCGAGCGGGGCAACCGGTGCCGGCAACCCGACGAATTTGGCGCCGCCGTCGGTCGTGCGCACGATCGAGGTGCAAACAGGGTTGTTGCACACCGCGTCCCCGAGAAGCCAATACTCGCTCGCCGATATGGCGGTAAACGAGACGGGGTCGAAGCCAGCAGGTACCGCTCCACCGCCCGGTTGACCCGCAGCGGCCGTCGTCGTTGTCGTCACATTGGTCGCCGGGACGGTGTGGGCGGTGGTCGGTGCCGTTACCGAGCCGACGGACGTGGTCGTGCCGCTGCTAGCAGCAGAGTTGGCCCCTGCTCCACAACCGGCCGCTAGGACGGCCGCCGCCAGCGAGGCAGACGACAAAGCGAGAAAGCCTTTGCTCTTCACAGATCTGCTAACGCTAGGACAACAGGACGCGTTCCTCGGGCATTGCCTCCCCGAGCGGACCGCCCGGGGTTGGCGCCGCTGCGTACCCACGCACGCCGCAGCCATCACGGGTCCGGCTGGCGAGCCTGAAATGGCTGCTCAAGACCGCTAAGGGGCCGCGACGGAGGCACGGCCGCGAGGGTGTAGCATGCGGTGCGCGAACTTTTTTCGTGCCCTAGTACACATCCCAATTCCAAGGAAGTCCTGACCACATGTCCGACCTCACCCCGCCGACAAATGCCACTCAGACCGCCGAAGAAACTAACTCGGCGCAGATGGGCACTTTCGACGAGTCCGGTGCTTACACACCTCGCCAGGTTGTATCCGATGACCTGGGGACCACCTCTTTCGAAGACGCCATTGCCGGCACGATCGTCGAGTTCGACGACGGCGACATCGTTTCCGGGACGGTTGTCAAAGTCGACAAGGACGAGGTCCTGCTCGACATAGGTTTCAAGTCGGAAGGCGTTATCCCGGCGAGGGAGCTGTCCATCCGCCACGATGTCGACCCCAATGATGTGGTCAAGCTTGGCGACAAGATCGAAGCTCTCGTCCTGCAGAAGGAAGACAAGGAAGGTCGGCTCGTACTTTCCAAGAAACGTGCGCAGTACGAGCGAGCGTGGGGGACGATCGAGGGTGTCAAGGAACGAAACGGGACCGTACGCGGGCCAGTTATCGAAGTTGTCAAAGGCGGCCTTATCCTGGACATCGGGCTTCGAGGCTTCCTGCCGGCGTCTCTGGTGGAGCTGCGCCGCGTCCGTGACTTACAGCCTTACGTAGGCAGGGAGCTCGAGGCCAAGATCATCGAGCTCGACAAAAACCGCAACAATGTCGTGCTATCGCGGCGCGCTTACCTAGAAGAAGCCCAGCGTTCCCAGCGCGACGAGTTCCTGACCAACCTGAAGCCCGGTGAGGTGCGCAAGGGCGTCGTTTCTTCCGTCGTCAATTTCGGCGCCTTTGTCGACCTCGGTGGCATGGACGGCTTGATCCACGTTTCTGAACTTTCTTGGAAGCATGTGGACCACCCGGGCCAAGTGGTCCAGGTCGGTGACCACGTGACGGTACGAGTGCTCGATGTCGACCTCGACCGAGAGCGGATCAGCCTTTCCCTGAAGGCCACTCAGGCCGACCCCTGGCAGGAGTTCGCTAATGCGCACCGCGTCGGAGAGCTTGTCTACGGACGTGTCACCAAGCTCGTCCCCTTCGGTGCCTTTGTGCAGGTCGGAGACGGCATCGAAGGCCTCGTCCACATTTCGGAGATGGCCGTGCACCACGTCGACCAGCCCGATCAGGTGGTTACGCCGGGCGAGGAGCTTTGGGTCAAGATCATCGACATCGACCTGGCACGCCGCCGCATCAGCCTGTCGATCAAGCAGGCAGCCGAGGGGGGCGAGGTTGCGGCCGAGTACCGAGAGGCCTTCGGCGAGCATGCATACGACGAGCACGGGAACTACATAGGGGCTGGGTACACCGCCTTCGAACCCGAGTCCGAGGCGCAGGCAGCATGGGCCGGCTATCTCGAGGAGCAGGCCAATGCGCAGCACGCCGGCACTGCGGCCACCAGCGCCGGGGCCGACGACGCCGCGGTTACCGAGGCGGCCGCTGAGCTCGTCGACGAAGCCCTCGTTTCAGAAGCGACGGCCATAGTCGAAGTTGCTGCAGCTGTGGAAGCGGCTGCGGCGGCCGAGCTTGCTCTGGCCGAAGAGGCGGCCCTAGACGATGAGGTCACAGCGCTGGGGGTCGCCGCTATCGAGGAGGCGGCTCTCACGGAGGACTCGGCTGCTGACGAAGCACCTGCTGCTAGCGAGGCCGGCGCGGCCACGCCTCCGCCTGCAACGGCGAAGGGGAAAGGGACCGTAAGCGAGGAGGGCCCGGGGGCTGACCCCGCCAGCTAGGCGGCCCTCCCGCCGTCCGCGGCCTTCCTACCTCGCGCCACGCCAGCAGTGCCAGCAGTGCCGGCCGAGCCGGGCGCGCTCAGATAAGGGAGGCGGCTTGACTCAATACGTCGCGCAGGATCTCGACGATGAGGTCGAAATGCTCCTGCTCGCAAATGAGCGGGGGTGCCAGTTGTACGACCGGGTCGCCTCGGTCATCGGTGCGGCACACTAGACCGGCATCGAACAACGCGGGCGACAGGAAACCTCTCAGTAGCCTTTCGCTTTCCTCGCTGTTGAAGGTCTCGCGGGTCACCTTGTCCTTCACGAGCTCGATCCCGAAAAAGTAACCGGCGCCACGGATCTCACCCACGATTGGTAAATCCTCGAGCGACTTCAACGTCGACCGGAAGGCCTCTTCGTTGTCACGCACGTGTTTCAGCAGCCCTTCGTCGTCGAACAGGGCTAGGTTGGCGAGCGCAACCGCCGAGGACACCGGGTGGCCGGCAAAAGTGATGCCATGGGCGAACGAGGCTGTGCCGTGCAGGAACGGTTCTATAAGCCGGTCGCTGGCGAGCAGGGCGCCCATTGGCGAATACCCAGAAGTCACGCCCTTGGCCACTGTGATCATGTCGGGTTGGTAGCCATAACGCTCGGCACCGAACCAATAGCCAAGGCGGCCAAACGCACATATGACTTCATCGGACACGAGCAGGACGCCGTAGCGATCGCAAATCTCGCGCACTCGCTGGAAATAACCGGGTGGAGGCGTGAGGCACCCTCCCGAGTTCTGTACCGGTTCCAAGAACACCGCGGCCACGGTCTCGGGCCTTCGGCCTCGATGCGCTCGGCGATCTGGTCGGCGGCCCACAAGCCGAATGCAGCTTCGTCGTCGGCATGCACCGGGGCACGATAGAAATCGGTGTTGGGAACCGTCGACGTCCCGGGGACCAAAGGCTCGAAAGGCCTCTTTATTGCCTCGTAGCCGGTGATGGACAGCGCCCCCATCGTGGTCCCGTGGTAGGAAATCTGACGAGAAATCGCCTTCGTGCGCGCCGGCTGGCCAATGGCCTTGAAGTACTGGCGGGCAAGCTTCCAAGCCGACTCAACGGCCTCGCTACCACCGGTCGTGAAGAAGACGCGGTTGATGTCCCCTGGCGCCAGGTCGGCAAGGCGCTCTGCCAGCTCGATGGCGGTCGGATGGGCGTAGCTCCATATCGGGAAGTACGCGAGTTGGGAAGCCTGGCGCGCAGCCGCCTCCGCGAGCTCGCGCCGGCCGTGGCCGGCCATGACTACATATAGCCCTGACAGCCCATCGAGGTAGCGCTTGCCGTTGGAGTCCCAGACCCAGGGCCCCTCTCCCCTTACGATGACCGGGACGTCCTGGGTCTCATAGCTGCCCATACGGGTGAAATGCATCCAGAGGTGGCGCTTGGCCGCCTCCTGCAGGTGTTCTGGCGAGAACGGCATGTCACTCAGCGTAATCACTGACCCCGGGCGATGAGAAGGGGAATGGCCGAATGGAGCCCGGCTATGGTGCAGACGTGTTGCGGGTTGGCCTTACGGGAACTCTTGGCGCCGGCAAAACCACCGTCGGCAAGGCCCTGGCCGCTCGGGGAGCCGTCGTGATAGACGCCGACCAGGTAGCTCGCGACGTCACGGCACCAGGCAGCCCCGGTGAGCTGGCCTTGCTCGAGCATTTCGGCGACGGGGCCGCGGCGAGCCCGGGCCCGGGCGGCGGGACCAAGCAGCTGGACCGGTCGGCCCTGGCCGATATCGTCTTCTCGGACGCCTCCAAGAGGCTCGCCCTCGAGGCCATCACGCACCCTCTGATCCGTGCCGAGGTGCTACGACGGGCCGCCCTTGCCGACAATGTCGCCGTCGCCCACAACGGGGTGGTGGTGATCGAGATCCCGCTGCTCGACGAGCGGCGCAAGGTTGACTATCGCCTCGACGTGGTGGTACTAGTCGATACGCCCGACAACCTGGCCGTGCAGCGGGCAATGGGGCGCGGTATGACCGAACCGGCAGCGCGCGCCCGCATGGCCGCCCAACCATCGAGCTCGCAGCGGCGTGCGTTGGCCGACCGCTCCCTTGCGAACGACGGGAGCTTGGACGACCTCGAAAACGCTGTCGACGAGCTGTGGGGCTGGTTGGTGCAGAAGGGCGCACCCGGCTCAGCCTGAGGGTCGCCCAGCCTTCGACGCACACCGGGATATCGTCACCGGGCCCCGGTACCATGGCGGCCGTGCCTCCGTTCGAAGTGGTGTCAGAGTGGTCACCCGCCGGTGACCAGCCGGCCGCCATAAAAGGTCTTACCGAAGGGGTCCTCCGGGGCGACCGGTTCCAGACGCTGCTCGGGATCACGGGCAGCGGCAAGAGCGCGACCATCGCCTGGACGATCGAGCAAGTGCAGCGCCCCACGCTGGTGCTGGCACCCAACAAGTCCCTCGCGGCTCAGTTCGCCAACGAAATGCGGGAGATATTCCCTCACAACAGGGTTGAGTACTTCGTCAGCTACTACGACTATTACCAGCCAGAGGCGTACATCCCCTCGAGCGACACCTACATCGAAAAAGACAGCTCGATAAACGACGAGATCGACCGCCTCCGCCACTCCGCCACGTCCGCCCTGCTAACGCGCCGCGACGTGATCGTCGTGGCTTCAGTGTCGTGTATTTATGGCCTGGGGTCGCCCGACGAGTACTCCCAGAAGATCCTCGCGCTCACTGTCGGACAGGACCAGGACCATCGAGCCATTCTCGGCAAGCTCGTCGACATGCAGTACGAACGCAACGACGCCAACCTCGTCCGGGGCAAGTTCCGCGTCAGAGGGGACACCATCGAAGTTCACCCGGCGTACGAAGAGCACATCCTGCGGATCGAACTGTTCGGTGACGAAATAGAGCGCATCACCCGTGTCGACCCGGTCACGGGCGAGCTGCTCAACGAGGTAAACGATGTCGTCGTCTTCCCTGCGACCCACTACGTTGCAGGCACCGAGCGAATGCAGCGCGCCATCGAGGGGATCGAGGTCGAGCTGCAACAGCGCTTGGCGTACTTCGAGAGCACAGGCAAGCTTCTCGAAGCTCAGCGGCTACGAATGCGCACTAGCTACGACCTCGAAATGATGGCAGAGGTCGGCAGCTGCTCGGGTATCGAGAATTACAGCCGGCACATCGATGGCCGCTCCCCTGGTCAACCCCCGTACACGCTGCTCGACTTTTTCCCTAAGGACTACCTCTTGGTCATCGACGAGTCGCACGTGGCTGTTCCTCAGTTGCACGGCCAGTACCACGGCGACCGCTCCCGCAAGGAGACGCTCATCGAGCACGGCTTTCGCCTCCCATCGGCAGCAGACAACCGGCCACTTCGTTACGACGAGCTGATGGAGCGGATAAATCAAGTCATTTTCATGTCGGCGACCCCATCGGCCTACGAGATATCGGTGTCCAACCAGGTCGTGGAGCAAATAGTCCGCCCGACGGGCTTAATCGACCCCGAGGTGGTCGTGAGGCCAACAAAGGGCCAAATAGACGACCTCATAGCTGAGATAACCAAACGAGTTGCCGCCGGCGACAGGGTGCTGGTGACCACGCTGACCAAGAAAATGGCCGAAGACCTTACGGACTACCTCCTCGAACAGGGCTTGAAAGTGCGCTACCTGCACTCCAACATAGATACCCTCGAACGTATCGAGATCCTGAGGGATCTGCGTTTGGGCGAGTTCGACGTTCTCGTCGGCATAAACCTTCTCCGCGAAGGCCTCGACCTTCCCGAGGTTTCCCTCGTGGCAATCCTCGACGCCGACAAAGAGGGGTTCCTCCGCTCGGAGACGTCGCTCATCCAGACGATCGGGCGGGCGGCCCGTAACGTCGACGGCGCGGTCATCATGTACGCCGACGAGATGACCGACTCGATGCGTCGTGCCATTTCGGAGACCCACAGGCGCCGCCAGCTCCAGCAGGAGTACAACGCCGAGAACGGCATAAACCCCCAGACCATCCGGCGTGCCGTCAGCGACATATTGGTCATGCTCGGACGCGGTGAGAGTTCCGGGCCGGGGGCGACGGCGCCCGTGCCCGGTTCGGACCGGCGCAGCCGTCGCCACGACCGCTCCCGTTCCGACCTGGCCGGTATGCCCAAGGCGGACCTATCCCGCCTCATTGCGGCCCTTGAGGACGAGATGCATACCGCAGCAACAGACTTGCGTTTCGAGTACGCAGCACGCCTTCGCGACGAGGTGGCCGACCTGAAAAAAGAAATGAAGGCCCTGGCCGACATGGGCGTCCCGGTCAAGTAGCACCCCATCAGTTGACCGTGGTGCCGTTTGCGGTAACCTGAAATTGAAACCGGATGACGCCCCGGTGGGCTTAGGCCCGAACCGCCCGTTGTGGGCTGATGGCTTCTACGTGACGTTGGAGCGCGTGGAGGTCGGCCGTTGAGCCCCAGTTTGGTGTCGTCGCAAGTGACGAGCGAGTTCTCCAGGTTCGCCAAAGCCCTGGTGGCGACCACCGCGTTCCTGCCCGCGTGTGGCCCTCGACGAGGGGGAGCTAATGACACCGCCAGGTGACGACGAAACGCGTATCCCCCTCGACCCTGACATCGACTTCGGGCCTGGTGGGCCAACCGAGCTGGACGTGGCGACCGGGCCGGGCCATAGCCCTGCCCGACGGCGCGCTCGTCGCGCCGAGGCGCTCATCGTTATTTCCCTGGCTTTCGGTGGGGTGCTCGGGGCGATCAGCCGTTATGCCATCTCAATGGCACTTCCGACCGAGACCGCGAGGTTCCCTTGGGGGACGTTCCTAATCAACGTCTCGGGCAGCGCGGCACTTGGCTTCATCCTCATCCTCGTAATCGAACACTTCCCAAGGGGGCGCTTAGCCAGGCCGGTGATCGGCACCGGCTTCCTCGGGGCATATACGACGTTCTCGACCTTCACGGTGGAGGCAATCGACCTGTTTCGCGCCGGCCACGCCGAGACGGCTCTTTCCTATCTGGTCGGCAGCGTCTTGGCCGGCCTCTTCGCGGTGTGGGCCGGGATGACAGGCGCTCGGTTGGCGCTACGAGCCGAGCGATGGCTACAAGAGGCGACCTGATGGCCTCTCAGACCGATCGACGACTTCGGCCCCATCGGCAGCGTTGACTTTGGGCTTGTTCCTCGCTGTCGCCGCCGGCGGGCTCGTCGGTGCTCCCTCGCGCTATTTGCTCGATCGCGCCATCAGCGGCCGGACCGAGCCGGGTCGACCCTGGGGTACGTTCGTGATCAACGTCAGTGGATCCCTTCTCTTGGGGTTGCTCACCGGGCTCACCATGACGGGGCACTTATCCGAGATCGGCAAGGCACTCCTCGGCACAGGTTTCTGCGGCGCCTACACCACCTTCTCGACCTTCTCCTTCGAGACCGTTCGCCTGGTAGAAGACGGCCGTGTCTTCGACGCGGCGGGGAACGTCGTGATCAGCGTCGCGCTCGGCCTGTCCGCCGCAGCGGCCGGCCTGGCAATCGGGCTCGCGATGTGAAACTACCCGCTCGGCCCGAAACGTTCGACCCGGATCTGCGCTCCGCTGACCCCCGAAGCGACGAGGAGGGTGCTGGCTGCATCGGCGAAGGCCGATGACCCGCAGACGTAGCCGGTCGCGCCCGGCAGCAGCGCCGCGACGAGGTCGGATGCATTGAGGTGACCGGGCGCCCTGGCGTAACCCGCCGGAGCGGAACGTGTGTAAACGACCAAGGTCTGCGGCCCGGGCAGCTCGTCCCGGTAATAAAGGTCTGCGGGGGAACGCACCGAGACCACCAGGCTCACCAGTTCGGGACGCCCGAGGTTGCGGGCAAGGCGGAGCATGGCCATCAGCGGCACCACGCCCGACCCACCGCCCACCAGCACGGCCGGCGAGCCGCCGTCCCAGACGAACCAACGCCCGATCGGCCCCTCACCTCGAGCTCGTCACCGACGACCACAGCATCGTGCAGGAAGGATGAAACCTCGCCGTCCTCGAGACGCTCAACCGTGATTTCGATCTCGTTGGAACCGTCAGGCGCAGACGCTACCGAATAGGAGCGGGACGCCGAGTAGCCGTCAGGAGCAGTCAGGCGAAGCACGTAATGCTGGCCCGCGAAGTGCTGCGACGTCTGGGCCAGTGCGAGGCGGAAGGTCTTGGCGGTCGCTGTTTCAGGCCGGATCCCGATGACCATAGCGGGCTGCCAGGGGCTGTTTCTCGAGGGCGCGTCCACGTTGTCTGTGCCTTTGGAGCTCACTCGGTCGCCCTCGCAGCGCTGCCCGGCCTCAAAGAGATCCCGTTGGCCCCGGGCTTTCGTCTTCGTACACCCTAGTGCGCTAGGGCTCAGCCCCGCCGTGAGGCCCGCCGATAGTCCCTAGAGGCGACGGCTCGAGTGGCAGTCGCGATCAACCAGGTCCTTTGTCGAACCCACCCGGAAGGTAGCGACGGAAAATGAGGTCAATCGGGGCCACCAGGTCGGCCGGCCCCTGGCGCCGAGCCGCCAGGTCCCTGCCCACCACCGCCACCGCCGCAAGCGTGGTGGTCTTAGCGGCGTGCCTCTGGAGCACTGCGCCGGTTAGCACCGACCTGACGTCAATCGCGCCCGCCACCGGCAGGGTGCACATAGCTTCGATTTCGCGCTTGCCCGCATTGGCTTCTGGTCCCTCGGCATCGTCGGCGCCGGCCCGGGCCGGCGAGTGCGCCCCGGGAGTGCCGGAAAACCGGTGCCGGCATCGTGGCCGCACAGCGCGCCCTTGCTGCGGGCCGCCGGCACCCACCACTGGCTCCGGGAGGGAGTCGTAGGGTCGGAGAACTGGTCGGGCTATGTCGACGCCGGCGCGGGCGCCCAGTTCACCGGCGCCGAGGGAAGCTGGACCGTACCAGCGGTCCAGGCGGGGACCTCTGGGGACTCCAGCAGCTGGGTCGGCATAGACGGCACGGCTAGCTCTGACCTGATCCAAGCCGGCACCGATCAGAGCTGGACGCCTTCGGGGCCCGTTTACTTCGCCTGGTACGAGATGTTGCCCGCGGTTGCTACCGAACTGGGCCCGGTCTCGCCAGGGGACCACATCTCTGTCGCAATCGCCGAGAGCCAGCCGGGGAGCTGGACGATAACGGTCGACGACTCCACCCAGGGCACGACCTGGAGCGAACCAGTGGCCTACAGTGCTCCGGGCAACAGTGCCGAATGGGTCGAAGAAGCGCCCACGTTGGCATCGGACAACACCATCGAGACTTTGGCCGATTTCGGGGCCGTGCAGTTCACCAATTTGGCGGTCCAGGGACCTGGGACGTCCTCGGCCACCGCGTACCCCGTCTACATGGTTAATTCGTCCGAACAGGTAATTGCTTACCCGGACCAGTACAACCCCGTCACCGACTCTTTCAGCGACACCTATGGCTCCACGTCGCCGCCGGGTTCGCCGCCTGCGGTCCCCATAAACAACGGCTCGGGCCGAGCACTTCTTCGAGCACCACGAGCGGTTCTTCCACGACCAGCACGAGCCTCGGGACGGCTCCCACAACCACCGTGCCACCGCGAACGCCGGCGGGGCCGGCACCGCAGAGCCAAGTGCCCGGGCAACAGGGATACTGGCTCGTGGCACGGGATGGAGGGATATTTGTCTTCGGCAACGCAAAGTTCCGCGGGTCTGCCGGTTCGCTCCATTTGCAGCGCCCGATTGCCGGCATCGCGCTCACCGCTGACGGAGACGGCTACTGGCTCGTGGCGACCGACGGGGGGGTCTTCGCCTTTGGTGACGCCAGCTATGTGGGCTCACTTCCCGCCGACGGCGTCGGGCCCGTTGGTGCCAAAACAGGGCACCACCTGGCGGCGCCAATCGTCGGCATAGTGCCTACCGCTGACGGCAAGGGCTACCTGATGGTGGCCAAGGATGGGGGCGTTTTCGCTTTTGGCGACGCTCACTACGAAGGCTCGTGCGCCAGCATCGGTGGCTGCGATGGGCCCGCCGTGGCTGTCGTGCCTGACGCGACCGGCGGAGGTTACTGGTTGTTGCTTGCGAACTGCGACATGGTGCCGTTCGGGGACGCCCCAAAGATCGGCGACACCAACTGCGAGAGCTCCGCCGCCTCTAAGAGACTTGTTGCGACCTCGGCAGCTCGCACACCAGACGGCCGAGGCTATTGGGTCCTGCTCGACAACGGGACTACGTTCCCCGAAGGTGACGCCAAGTTGCTCGGTTCTTGGGAGGCCAAGCAGATGACGACGACCGGTGATCCTGCTGTCGCGATCGTCCCCACCGCTGACGGCGGCGGCGCGTGGGTGGTCCTGGCGAACGGGACCGTCGACCCCTTTGGCGACGCGCCAACCCTCGGCGACCTAACCGGCACGGCGCTGTCGGCCCCGATAACCGCTGCCGCCGGATGGTAACGGCCCACCCAGGCACAACAAGACAGCGCAGGCCAAACAAGACGGCACCCGCATAAGAACTCTTGTAGGCTGCTGTCTGTGAAGAAGCCGGCCCACACAGGGCGGCGGTGTGGTGCGGTGCTATCGGCCTCGGTTGTGGCCGCGCTCGCGCTAACAAGCGCAACGTCCACCGCCACGAGCGCAGCACAAACCGCTCCCCGATTTGCTCTCGTTGCAGCAGCAGGGGGCTTTTCCTGCAATAACCCGCAGCCCTCGTCGACCGTCCAAGGGAACCCCCATGTCAGTTCGGTGCCTCGGATCGAGTCCATCAGCCTCGTGCCACGGGCCGGTGGTTTATTGGTTTCCTACAAGTTCCGGACGCCTTTGGTCTTGGCACCGGAAGGGGTCTACTTGTCCTGGGCCATTTATGTTTACCGGCACCGCAGCGACGCGGGAGTACCAGATAGAGCAGTTGAGCTGCAGGTCGAAGACCGCGGAAAGGGTTGGGAGCCTTCAGGTTGGACCATCCTCGCTTCTGCCGGGGCCAACGCGAGCCCAGTTAGCGGTTCAGTCCAAACCGACACAGCCGGCGACGAGCTCAGCACGTTCTTCCCGGCTGGGTTCACGAACCTGCGGCCTCCGTTCTATTGGTTCGCTAGCCAGGAGGAGTACCGCGCGTACTTACCCGAGGCGAACAAGGCTCACCCGCAAAACTGGAACGTGAACGGGTCGGTTACAACTGACTGCCCGGTCGGCATCCGGCTCAGCCCCAACAGCCTTCCCAATGGCGCCAAGCTCTTATCGGCAGGAGCCTGAGGCATTTTCGCTAAGCCTTAGGGTACGGTGCCCTACAGAGAGTGCCCCTTGGCGAAGTCGACCAGCTCTTGTACGTAGCCGAAGGCGAGAGCCGTCACGGTGTCAGCCGCCCCGTAATACAAAGCCACCCGGCCCGTAGGCCCGTCGCAGAGCATCGCGCACGGGAAAACAACGTTAGGTACGTCGCCGACGCATTCGTAGGCCGACTGTGGGGACAAGACATAAGGCGCCGAACGAGCAATGATTTTCCAGGGCTCTTCCAAGTCGAGCAGCGCCACGCCGGCACTGTAGACAAAGCCGTTGCATGAGGTCAGGACCCCGTGGTAGACGAGCAACCAACCCTCGGAGGTCTCTATGGGCACGGGCCCCCACCGACTTTCGTCGCTTGCCAGGTGTTTGTCACCGGGCTCATCACATGGCGGTGCCGGCCCCAAAAACGCAGGTCGGGGCTCTCACTGTAGAAAATATCCCCGAACGGCGTGTGCCCGTTGTCCGACGGACGCGACAACATCGCGAAGTGACCATTTATCTTCCGGGGGAACAGGACGCCGTTGCGGTTGAACGGTAGGTAGGCATTTTCCTCCTGATGGAACTCGCGGAAATCGTCCGTCCACGCCACCCCGATCGTTGGCCCGTGGTACCAGTTGCACCACGTGATGTAGTACCGGTCCTCGATACGCACAACCCTGGGGTCGTAACCATAGACAAACTCGCCGATATCGGGGTCGTCCGCGATGAACTCGAGCGGCCCAGGGTCTATCTTCCAGTCGAGGCCGTCGTCAGAAAAGCCGACGTGCAGCTCCATCCGCCTAGTCCAATCGTCGCAGCGAAAAACGCCGGCAAAGCGGCCTTCGAAGGGCACCACTGCGCTGTTGAAGATGCTGTTGGAGGTCGGTATTAAGTCCCTTGGGATCACAGGGTTGCGCGAATAACGCCACAACGGCCCCGCCACCGCTGCCGGGCGGTCCTCCCATGGGAGGTTGGGCAGCGCTGGGTGACCAACGATTTCGAGGGGGGTCAATTGGTGCCTACCTTTTTGTTAGTGATGATTCAAAGCTCGTGTTCGACCGCCACGAAATGGCCCGGTTCGCATTCCACCAAGGGTTCGGTGCCGTCCCCGGCAAGGACCTCGGCGAGCTTCGGTGCCCCGACCCCGAAGCGCCGTTGCCAGGGCTGGTCGGGGATGTCCATCAGGCTCGGCCGAGGCCCGGTGGCGGCCTTCGCGCTCTCCCCGGAACGGGCCAGGTTGCTCGGCCCACTCACGCGCGCCGGGTTGAGCGAGCTCTTGGAATAGCGGGCGCTTTCACCGTCGGGGAAAAGCTCTTCATCGACCGACCCGTTCGCAACGTGGGCCGGCGCCAGTGGGCCGGCCGCGCCGTTGACCGCCACTGCTGCCGGTGTGGGCTCCCCTGGCCTGGCCCAGCGTCTGTGTAGCTGAGGGACCGCTGTGAGCAGGCTCTGAGTGTATGAATGCTGTGGGTTGCCGAACACTTTTTGGGTCTCCCCCATCTCGACGATGGCACCCTCGCGCAATATCACGGTCTTATCGCTGATGTAGTTGCCGAGCGACAGGTCATGAGTGATGAACAAGATCCCGAGACCCTTGCGTTTCAGGTCGACGAGCAGGTTGAGGACGTCGACGCGCGTTGAGGCATCGAGCATGCTTATTATCTCGTCTGCGATAAGCAGCTTGACCTCGAGCAGGAGCGCACGAGCGATGAGGAGGCGCTGCTGCTGTCCACCCGAGAGCTGGTGAGGGAACTTGTTGAGGACGTCACCGGGGTTCAGCGAGACCGACTCGAGGGCAGACTCGATCTTGTCGTGCCACTGTTGGCCATGCAGCTTGGGAAAGTAGACGCTGCGGACCATCTCGAAGACACGGTCTGCCTTGTAGAGCGGGTTGTAGGAGCTAAAGGGGTCCTGAAAGACACCTTGTACATGGCGGTAATAGTCGCGAAGCTGCCCCTTGGCCCAGGTGGAAATATCGGTGCCCTCGAAATTGATGGTCCCGGCAGACATCGGGCTCAGTCGGAGGATTATCTTGCCGAGCGTGGACTTCCCGCTCCCGCTTTGGCCTATCAGTGAGACGACCTCTCCCCTGTCGATGTTGAAACTAACGCGCCGCAGTACGAGCTTCAGCTCACCGCCGAACGTGCCGGTCCTATAGACCTTGGAGACGCCCTGGATCTCCAGCATGCTCATGACGACTGCGCGCCTTGACTGGCTGCTTCGGCGCTGGCCGGTGCATTGTCGTCCATCGCTTTCCAGCAGGCCACCTCGTGGCCGGGCTTTAGCTCAATGAAAGGCGGGTCCTCCGCGCACTTGTCGAACGCGAAAGGGCATCGGTCCCTGAACCTGCAACCAGCTGGTGGGTTGAGGAGCGAGGGAGGCCGGCCGGGGATCCCGGTCAGGGGAGCCTGATCGTAGCGCAAGCCCACCTCGGGCAGGGAACCGATCAACATCTGAGTGTACGGGTGGAGAGGCTCGTCGACGATCGTGGCTGAGCTGGCTTTTTCTGCGAGCTTGCCTGCGTACATCACCAGGATGCTGTCGGCTATCTGGGCCAGCACCGACAAGTCGTGAGTGATCACGATCATGCTCTTTACGAAACGGCGGTCCCTGAACTCCATCAGCATTTCCCCGACGGCGCGCTGGGTGGTCACATCGAGTGCAGATGTGATCTCGTCGCCTATGAGCAGTGAGGGGTTGAGCAGGGTGGAAATGACCATCGTCGTCCGCTGGCGCATGCCGCCCGACAGTTCGAAGGGGTACATGTTCAGCACGTTCTGGGGTAGCCCGACCAGGTCGATGCGGCGCTTGAACTCTTCCAGGACGCTGCGGTAGTCAGCCCCACGTGACTTGATGAGATCGGCCGTCATCCGACCGATCTTTCGGGTTGGGTTGAGGGCGCTCATGGCGTACTGGGGGACCACGGAGACGTCGCGCAGCCGGTGGCGGTTCATGGCCTTGTAATCACCAATCGGCAGGTCGGCACCGTCGAGCTCGACCGTACCCCCGACGTGCTTCATCCTGCCTTCAAGGAAGATCAGGCTGTTGCCCAGGGTGGACTTACCACAACCAGACTCTCCGGCCAAGCCCATGATCTCGCCGTCGGCGATCGAAAAGCTCACCCCGTCCACCGCTCTGACATCGCCGCGCAGCGTGCGGTAGGCGATCCGCAAGTCATCGACCTTGAGGGTCACGTCTGCCTCAGCTTGGGGTTGAAGACCTCGTCCAGGCCCACGTTGGCGACGTACAGCGCAAGGACCATCAACGTCAGCGCCGCCCCAGGCGGTATGAACCACCACCACATATGAAGCTCGAGAGCGCTCCATAGCGTCGACTGGTTCATGATGTCGCCGAGCGAGAGGCCATTGGTCGGCCCCAGGCCAAGAAAGTCGAAGTTCACTGCAACCAGCATCGAGCTGGCAAAGAGCAGCACGAACACCAAAAAAATGTACGAAGCCATATTGGGCGCGATGTCTTTCACGACGATGCTTACGGCGCGTCGACCAGACAGCCGCGCCAGGTCTACGAAATCGCGCTCGCGCAGGGTGAAGGTCTGCGCCCGCACGGCCCGCGCCACCCACGGCCAGCCGGTCACGCCGATGAAGACGCCCTCGAACAGGACGCCGCGGGTCGTGAGGTAGGCGCTGATCACGATCAGCAGGACCAATTGGGGGATGCAGATCATGACGTTGGTAAGCAGTTGCAGGAGCTCGTCGAGCAGCCCGCCGCGGTAGCCGGCGGCGAAACCCACCACAAGGCCGACGGCACCGGCGAAAAGCGCGCCCAAGGCGCCGACCACGTAACTGTCGCGCACGCCATAAAGAACCTGGGAGAACACGTCGGTCCCGAAAGGCGATGTGGTACCGAACAAATGCTGCGCCGATGGGTGGAGGGCCGGTGTCCCGTGATAACTGGGGCTGTAGGGCGCCAGCAAAGGGCCGAAGATGGCGACCGCGACGAAGATCAGCTCTACACCGAGGCCCAGCATGAGCTTCGGGTTGCGCAGAGCAAAATGGAGGAACTCCCAGCGGCGGCCGCCCCCGAAGCTGTCAGAGCCCGCACCGGGCGCCGCGGCAGCCAGTTCGGCGCCTCCAGCCAAACCTGCGTTTTCGGCCAGTACGGGTGAGCCTATTGGGCTGGGGCTTGGCCCCCCCGCGAAATCCCGCGGTGCGCTCGGCGGGCCGGTGCTTATGGTCACGCCGGCGCCCCCTGCATGCTAAGGCGCGTCCTTGGGTCCACGATCACATAGACGATGTCGATGGCGAAGTTGGCTAGCAGCACACCGACAATGATGAACATGAAGATGCCCTGTAACAAGAAATAATCCTCGTCGCTTATGGCGAGGAAGATCAGGTGACCGAGACCCGGGTACTGGAACACGACCTCGGTGACTATGTTGCCGCCCACCACAACGCCGAGTGCCAACGCCAAACCGGACAGCTGCGGGAGCACGGCGTTGCGGTAGGCATACCTCCGCACGAGGCGCTGCGATGCTCCCAGGCTCCGTAGGTAGCGGGAGTAGTCCGTTTCGAGCTCGTAAATGACCAGGTTGCGCATACCGATAGCCCAGCCACCAAAACTGACCAGGAACACGGTGAGGAAAGGCAGGAACCAGTGCTGGACAAGACTGAGGATAAAGCTCCAGTTCCAGCCGGGGATCAGGCTAGAGCTGTAGCCACCGTCGACCGGGAACCAGCGCAAGCGGACAGCAACGTAGTAGGCCATGGCCAAGGCCAACCAGGCGTAGGGGGCGGCCTGGAACAGGTAGCCGACCGGGAGGACCGTGTTGTCGAGCCATTTACGGCGGGCAGCCATCGCCCCGATGCGGTTCCCGAGGACATAGCTCAGGGTTATCGCCGGTATGAGGAGCGCCAAGGTGTACGGGACCGCCTGGAAGATCACGTGCGTCACCGGCTCGGTGGCGTAGAAACTTAGCCCGAAGTTCCAATGAACCACGCCGTCCCAGAAATCGAGGTACTGCTTCCACAACGGCACGTTGACCCCAAAAGACGCGGAGATCAGTTTCTGCAGCGCTGCGTACTGGGCCTCGGTAGTGATGGAGAACTTTGAAAGGTACAGCTGGACGGGGTTGCCAGGCATGATGCGAGGGATGGCCCAGTCGACCGTGGTGGCGAGGAAGAACGCCACGAGATAGGTAATGATCTTCCTCGTAAAGTAACGCCTCACCCGTCCTGCCTTCCTGAAGAAGTGTAAAGGGCCAGCGAGCCCACCGCCCATTGGAGGACGGTGGGCTCACCAGCGGCTATTGCAGCTAACAATTACTGCTGGATAGTCACTCCCACTACACGGGCTTCAACGCGGCCAGAGCGAAGATGGTGGTCATGTTGAGGTAGTTGTTCCACAACACGGGGGTGTTCTGGTCGTTCGGGTTGGCGGAGGAGGGGAAGCCGGTCCAGTAGGTGTTGTTGCCCTGGAACCAGGCGCCGTTGTACCAAAGCGGGATCTCGGGCAGGTCCTGGAGGAAGTCCGTCTCGAGCTGGGCGTACACCTTGTTCAGCGCCGAGGTGTCGGTCAAGGGGATCGTGCTCGCCTTTTGGACCAGCGCCCAAGCTGCCGGGTCCGAGTAGCGCTCCCAGTTGAGCTGGGCGTTCTGCTGCTTCAGGATGGGCAGGTTGTAGACACGCTGGAAGTAGGCGTAGGGGTTCGAGTCGATATTGGCGTTGTTGTCGATCGCCAAGTCGTACGTGCCGTCAGTCAGGTCAGAGGTCCGGGCGCTGTACTGGGGGTAGATGGCCTCAACCTTGATACCGATGGCGTTCAGTTGCGACGAGATGTCCTGGATGGCGGCCATCCAGTCGGTCCAGCCGTCAGGCACCTCGAGGGTGAGCTTCTGGCCCTTGTAACCCGACTTTGCCAGGTACTGCTTGGCCAGCGTCGGGTTGTAGCTAAAGCCGTACTGCTTGACCACGCTGGAGCTGATGAAGCTGTCCAGGTTGGGCATCAGCCCAGTCGGGTTGGACGCCTTCACGATGCCGCTGTAGACGCCGCTCACGACACCCTCCGGGTTGATCCCGTACGCCAATGCCTTGCGGAAGTTGACGTTGTTCATCGGGGCCTTGGTGGTATTCGGCTCGAGCCACGCGGTGTTGGCCGAAAGCATGTAGGGCGACTTGGGGTAGTAGGTCTGCAAGAAGCTGTCGCCACCGATCACCTTCAGGGTGTTGATGCCCGGAAGGAAGTTGTTGCTCCAGTCGAGGTCATTGCTGAGCAGCGCGGACAGCTCGACGTTGTTTGAGCCGTTCACCGAGTCGCAAAGGTACTTGAACTTGAACGAGAGCCCGAGGGCGGCAGTGCCCCACCAGTGGGGGTTCGTCTCGAAGCACGCCTGCGTTGCGCTGGTGGTGTCCAGGGTCATCGGGCCTGTCGAGACCGGGGTCGCATTGTTGCCGGTAACCTGCTCGGCCGGTGTCTCGGAAGCGAAGACGGACTGGGGGAAGATGGCTCCCTTCCAGAGGAACTCCTGCCACGAGGTGTAGTCGGGGGTACCGTTGAAAGTGACCGTCACCGTGTTGCCATTGGCGGTGGCGCTCTTGACCGATGACATGTTGCTGTTGAACGCGGCGGCGGCGTCGGCCTTTTCCATGTTGATGGTAAACACCACGTCAGCGCCCGTTAGGGCGCCCACTACCGACTGCGACGGGCTGCTGACCCAATCGACGCCGTTGCGGACGTGGATGACATAGGTGTCGCCGCTCCAGGTGGCGCTTGATGCCAGCCACGGGATGTACTTGTTGTGGATCGGGTCGTAGAGGAACAGCGACTCGTAAAGCAGGCCATTGGTACCGGTATATAGGGCACCGGGGTCGTTGGGGTTGAAGTTGGTGGGCGGTGAATAGGCCGTCCCGCTGGTGTAGAGAGTGTCGCTGTGGGGGAAGGCGGCCTGGTTCGGTGTCCTGGTGGCGTTTGCGTTGGCGCTGCTAGCGCCAACAACGCTCATCAATGGGACCACCATGGCCGTCGCCGTTACGACGGTGGCCAAACGGGTGATCACCTTGCTTTTGCGTATCGGCATGCTTTACCTGCTCCTTGTCTCGATTAGGGCAACAAGACGGGACCGCTGGCACCTACCGGCATTAGGGTGCCGGCGGCCGATCTCGTTGCAGTTGCGTTGCAATGTTGCGGAGGGAGGGTTGTGGGCCGGCAGCTGACTGGATACAACACGGTGGCCGCGACAGGGATCGTGCAGGCACCCGGCCGGCACACCTGGTGCCGGGGAGCCGGCCCAGGTGCCCGGCTTCATAGACGTCGTCAATGCACCCTCGCGAAGACCGTTTGCCCCCAATTGCAAACCCCCCTAGTCAGCTCCCGTTACTTAACCGGTTCAGGTCGTAACAGGTAGCACCCTAAGCACGCGAGGTTTGCGAGTCAAGTCATCCGCCAAAGAATTTGCACTCACGAGTTGAGAAAAGTCGTCCCCAATTTGCGCTCACGAGTTGAGAAAAGGCTTTGGCTGTTCAGGCGCGTCACGGGGTGAAGCGCCTGCGTGACCTCACTGAGCGGGTAACGCGTCCCGGCCAGCCCCGGTCGCGCCCACCACGAAGGGGGCCGTGCTGCCCCTGGAGATGAGCCTCGGCATCTCGTCCACGTTGCCAGGGATCTCCTCGCCTTCAACTAGCGCGATAAGCGCCTGGGCTGCCCGTGCTCCGTAGGCCACGACGTCTCTCGCGTGGGCCGTGAGCGCCGGCCGCACCACTTCGCACAGCGTCGAGTCGTCGAAGGAGACGAGCGAAAGCTCCGCCGGCACAAGCACACCCATCTCCTGGGCGGTACCGAGCCCAGCAACAGCCATGATGTCGTTGTCGTAAACGATTGCCGTGGGAGGAGACTTGCTGTTCAGGAGCTGTCGGGTTGCCGCCGCGCCGGCCGAGCTCGAGAAGTCCGTCGTGACCACGCGACCCCTGGCCCGAGCGCCACGTAAGGCTTGCTCGAAAACGCGGGTGCGTACCTGCATGGCCGCGAACTCTGGTGACCCGGCCACTCGGTCGATCCGGCGGTGCCCGAGCGACACTAAGTGGCCGACGATCTGGCGGACCCCCTCGGCGTCGCCGCCTGAGAAAAACGGCACCGACCCGGTGCGCCCGGGCCCCCCACGATCACAGCCGGCAGGCCCAGCTTCTCCACCAACGGGATCCTTGGGTCGTCCACGCGCAGGTCAACGAGAAGCACGCCGTCGACGCGGCGCTCCGCCCACCAACGGCGCAACACCTCCGTCTCTGCTTCGACGTCCTCCACAATTTGCAGCATCAGCGCGAACTGGCGGGCCGACAGCTCGGCTTCGATCCCGGAGAGCAGCTTGGAGAAGAAGGGCTCGTAGGCCAAGGTCCTGGCCGGTCTCGCAAGGGCCAACCCGCAAGCGCCGGCCCGGGAGGCCGACAATGCGCGGGCTGCTCGATTGGGGTGCCACCCGATCTCTTCAGCAATAGCGAGGATACGCTTTCGGGTCAGCTCGGACACCCCGGGATGGCCATTTAGCGCGTAGGAGACCGAGCCCTTCGAGACACCTGCCCGCTGGGCGATGTCGGTGATCGTGGGCCTGCGGGGCCCTTGTCCCTGCCTTCGTGGCACGCTTTGGTCCTCCCTTGCCGGGTCACTCTAGTGACCCGGCTTGGGGAGACCTAAATCAACGGCGCCAGCCCTCAGGCGTGCTCAACCTTGCCGAGGCCGCCGGTTGGGGACGTCGAGGCCCGAGATCGCGTGCGGTTCGTAGGGATCTTCTAGTTGCTCGAGCTCCTCCGCGCTCAGCTCCACCGAAAGTGACCCGAGCAAGTCGTCGAGCTGCTCGGGGCTCGTCACCCCTACAATCGGGGCCGTCACGACAGGCTTGCTCAACAGCCATGAGAGCGCCACCTGCGCCCGGTTGATGCCTCGCTTCTCCGCGACGTTTGCGACCGCGTCGACAATCGCCCGATCATCGTCGGAGTAAAGGCGCTTGCCGAACTCGTCGGTACGGCTTCGCTCGGTCACGTCGTCCCAATTGCGCGTGAGCCTGCCCCGCGCCAAGGGGCTCCACGGGATGACACCTATCCCCTGGTCTTGGCACAGGGGCAGCATCTCGCGTTCTTCTTCGCGGTAGAGCAGGTTGTAATGGTCCTGCATAGAGACGAACCTGGACCAGCCATGGCTCTGCGCGACATGGAGCATCTTTGAAAATTCCCAGGCGTACATCGAAGACGCCCCGATATATAGGGCCTTGCCCGCCTTTACGACATCGTTGAGAGCTTCCATGGTCTCCTCGACCGGCGTCGTAGGGTCGAAACGATGGATCTGGTAGAGGTCGACATAGTCCGTCCGCAACCTGCGCAGGCTGTTGTCTATCTCGGTCATGATCGCCTTGCGCGATAGGCCGGCGCCGTTGGCCCCTGAGCGCATGCGGCCGTTAACCTTGGTGGCAAGTACGATTTCCTCGCGGTGGGCGAAGTCGCCAAGCGCTTGGCCCACTATCTCCTCGCTGCTCCCATCGGAATAAACGTTTGCTGTGTCGAGGAAATTGATACCGGCTTCGAGGGCTTGGCGGATGATCGGCCTCGCCTTGTCGGGCCCGATGCTCCAGGGATGGGCACCGCGTTGCGGCTCCCCAAAGCTCATGCACCCCAGGCAGATCCTAGAGACCTCGAGCCCGGTCGAACCGAGCTTGACGTAGTCCATGAAGCACCTCCTCAAAGTTGGCGACAGGCCCTCGGCCGGGCCCAGTGAGCGCTGCTCGGCCCCACCCTATTGGCGCCCGAGGCGAAAACGGGGATAACGCCCAACAGCTCAGCTCTGCTGGTACCTGTGGACCGCCAGAGGTGCGAACACGGCCACCGCCCCGGCAGCCCACACCAGCGACCATGCCACGAAGTACCCCGTTGAATGCCCCAGCGAGGCTCGCCCGACCGGGCCGAGCGTCAGCGCTCGGACGGCGTTGACCATGTAGGTGACCGGTTGGTGCTGTGCAAACGCTTGCAACCAGCCCGGCATTGTTGCCACGGGGACGTAGGAGCTGGACAAGAAGGCTAGTGGGAACACGACCATGGCGATCCCTGTTGCCCCCTGGGGTGTCCCGCCGACGAGGCCTATGGCGATGAACATCCATTCGAAGGCAAGCGCGAAAACGATGCAAAGCCCGAACGCGGCCAGGTCGTCTCCGATGGGGCCTGCGGGCGGAACCCTACGGCGAATCCAACCCCCGTAGCCACGAGCAGGCCCCATGTGCTGGTGAGCGTGTCGGCAAGTGCCCTCCCGACGAGAAAGCTGGCACGAGGTACAGGCAGCGAGCGCAAGCGGTCCACGAAGCCTTGTTGGAGGTCGTCAGCCACTCCCGTGGCGGCGCCTATCCCAGAGAACAGCACGCCTGTAGACACGAAGCCCGGCACCAGGAAATCGACGTAATTGGTGCCGTGCATGGCCAGCGGGTTGACCGCACCGCCGAACACGTAGCGGTAAATGAACAGGAACAGCCCCATCTGTACTGTCCCCATCACGATCAGTTGCGGGGTACGAAAAAAGCGGAGCAGCACCCGTTTGGCAACCTGCACGGTGCTCGTAGCGATGGAGGTCGTGCGCAAAGCAGGCCGGGGTAGTTGGGTCGACGTCGGGATGGTAACGGTGGTCATTTCTTCCTCTCTAGGAGTGTTTTGTGTGCGTCTAGGAACGTTGGCGAGCGTCGGTCAGGGCCAGGAACACTTCATCGAGGCTCGGTTGGCGCAACGAGATGTCATCGATGTGGGCCTCAGTGGCTTCCATTGCTTGGAGCGCCACCGAGAGCAAGCCGGCGTCGTCTACGCCCAAACTGACTTTGCGGGTTGCCTCGTCGACCCTTGCGCGCCCGTGGTCGAGCCGCCCAAGTGCGGCCGCGACGATCGGTAGGTCTTCGCTGAAACGGGTGCGAACCTCGATGACCCGTCCCCCGACGCGGCGTTTGAGGTCGGCGGGAGTACCTGAAGCGACCGCCTTGCCGTGGTCGATGATGACTACCTGGCTCGCCAACTGGTCGGCCTCGTCCATGTACTGAGTGGTCAGCAGGACGTCCGTGCCGAGGCCGACGAGGGCACGGATCGCGTCCCACAACTCCGTCCGGCTGCGAGGGTCGAGGCCCGTCGTGGGCTCGTCGAGGAGCAGCAACCTGGGCTCGCCGACCAAGCTCGCACCGAGGTCGAGGCGCCTGCGCATGCCACCCGAGTACGACTTCACCTGCTGGTCAGACGCTTCGTTGAGCGCCATCTGGTCGAGCACGGCAGCCGCCGCCCTCTTTGCGTCCCGGTGGCTCTTCCCGAAGAGCCGGGCCACCATCTCGAGGTTCTCGCGGCCGGTCATCGCCGGCTCGACCGCGGCGAACTGGCCGGCCAGCCCGATCACCTGGCGCACGGCGGCCGGCTCCCGATAGGCGTCGTGGCCGGCCACGAGGAGTTCTCCCCCGTCGAGCCGTAACAGCGTCGCAACCGCTCGTACGAAGGTCGTCTTGCCGGCCCCGTTCGGGCCAGGAGGGCGACCACCTGGCCTGGCTCCGCTACCAGGTTGAACCCGTCCAGGGCCGTGGTCTTGCCGAAGCGCTTGGTGACATCGCGGGCGCAGATGGTCGCTAAAGACATCGTCAGTCCTCCTCAGGATGTGTGGTCGTGTCGAACACTGCTCTGGTGTCGAACACCAGTCGCTGCTCGAACATTGGTCTAGCAACTGACTCTAGCCAAACGCGGGTCCGGTGTCAAACAGCGTTCGAGAATGGAATGACATTCAGGACGTCGGGGTTATACTCGGCCAATGGGGCCCGAAATGACCGAGCCGGCCGGGGCGGCACCTGCCATCCCCGAGCCTCCCTGGTACCGCCCTGACGCGCAGCCGCGTGTCCCTCTCACGCGCGAAGCCATCGTGGACGCCGCGCTCGCAGTCCTGGACGCTGTGGGCATGGACGGCCTGTCGATGAGGCGTGTCGCCCAAGAGCTCGGGACCGGCGCGGCATCGCTGTACTGGCACGTGCGCAACAAGGACGAGCTTTTCCAGCTGGTTTTCGACCGGGTGACCCGCGAGATCGTCCTACCTGAACCTGACGCGGCCCGCTGGCAGGACCAGCTGAAGCTTCTTGGCTACGAGATGCGCAAGGCGCTCAGCAAGCACCGTGACGTAGCCCGGATCTCCTTCGGGCGCGTCCCCACGGGCCCGCAGATGGCCCTGCTGACCGAATGGCTCTTCACACTTCTCCAGCCCGTCGGGATCCCAGATCGCGCCATTGCGTACATAGGCGACGTTGCCGGGCTTTACGTCGGCGCATTCTGCTTCGAAGAGAGCCTCGGCGTCTCCTCCCCCACCGGGGAGGACCTCCCTCCTGAGCAGATCGTTGAGATGTTCCGCGGGTACATGCAGTCGCTACCTGCCGAGAGGTTTCCGCGCACCCTCGCCTCCCTCGACCTCATCTTCGAGTTCAACCCGGAGGACCGCTTCGAGTTCGGGCTCGACCTGATGATCTCGGGCCTGGAGAAGTACGCCGAGCGCGCCGCAAAGCGGGCGACCGCGCCAAAGTAACCACCGCAGCCCTCCACCTGCGCCTGCTCCGTGGCACGATTTCATCCAATGCTCGGGCCGGTGTCGTATAGAGCACGAGAACTCAAGAACCCGAGCTCAAATTGGAGGCAAACATGGAGCTATACAACCGCCGGCAGGTCCTCAAAGGGGTCTCTGCGGGCTTGGCAGTTGCAGGAGTGGCAGCAACCATGCCCGCAGGGTCTGCCAGCGCAGCTGCTGCAGCCCTCGTCAAAGACAACAGGGCTGGCACCGACAGCGCCATAAAAGACACTGCACCAGCAGCATCATTCGACGGCAACGCAGAGCCGGTCGTGGCCTACATTCGCGACGCCAGTTCCGGCGTCATCAGCCTGTTCGTCGGTTCCCGCGAGGTAACACTGCACGACAGCACCGTCGCCGCCAAATTGGTCTCCGCTGCCAACAAGGGGGCTTGAGCAATGTCTTCGCACCGTGAAGCCCCCGAAATCTCCAAGGACCCGGTCGCCGACAGCGCAGACCTTTATGCGTTCGTCTCGCCCGACCGCCCCGACCACGTCACGATCATCGCCAACTATGTGCCCCTGCAGGGACCAGACGGCGGCCCCAACTTCTACGAGTTCGGCGACGATGTCTTGTACCAGATCAAGGTTGACAACACCGGCGACGGCAATGCCGACGTCACGTTCAACTTCTCGTTCCGTAGCGAACTCGCGATCCCGAGCAGTTTCCTTTACAACGATGGGCCGATCGAGAGCTTGCACAGCCCCTCATGGAACCGCCGGCAGTTCTACAGCGTCTCGATGACCGCTCACGGCAAGACCACCAAACTTGGGACGAACCTGGCGTGCCCGCCGTGCAATATCGGCCCGCTTTCCACCCCCAATTACCCCAAACTGGCTTCCGAGGCCGTCTACTCGCTCGGTTCCGGGCGCAAGGTGTTCGCGGGCCAGCGCGCTGACGGCTTTTATGTCGACCTCGGCGCAATCTTCGACCTCGGCGACCTTCGCCCGTTGGCCAACCTGCACGCCACTTTTGGCTTGCCCAAGCTCGCCGCTTCCAAGGGGGTCAACAGCACGCGCTACCTCAACGTGCACAGCATCGCGATACAGGTGCCGATCACTGACCTGACCAAAGGTGGGGTCTCGCCTAAGGGGGCTCTCGACCCCGCAGCGACCATCGGGGTTTGGACTACGGCCAGCCGTCACAAGGCCCGGGTTTGGGATGCTAGCAACCAGGCTTACATCGACAGCGGCCCATGGGTACAGATCTCCCGGCTGGGCAACCCCCTTATCAACGAGGTGATGATCCCGCTCGGCAGCAAAGACCGGTGGAACCGTTCGGCTCCCGCCGGGGACTCCGGCTTCGCAGCCAATTACGAGAGCCCCGAGCTGTCCAACCTGCTCCCGGTCCTCTACCCCGGGGCGTTCCCCAACCTGGCTGCGTACAACGCCACCAAGAAACCGCGTGCGGACATCGTCGCCATTTTGCTGACCGGCATCCCGACCGGAGTGGTCTCGCCCGGGTTCCAGAACTACACGGGCACGGTCCAAGCGGACCAGCTCCGCCTGAACGTGGCGATCCCGCCAGCCTCCAAGCCGAGCCCGCTGGGCGTCGTCGGCGGCGATGTGGCGGGCTTCCCGAACGGCCGCCGTGTATTCGACGACGTCGTCACGATCGAAGTGCGAGCCCTCGCCGGAGCCACGCTCCCGCTGGTGGACAAGTCCTTCAAGGCCGACGGCGCGGTAAGCGCGGTGACTGACGGGCTGGACGGCAGCGACGAGTCCTATCTAAGTGAGTTCCCGTACCTGGGCCTGCCAACGAGCGGCTACGAAGTCCGAGTGGCCTGAGGCCAAAGGAGACTGACATGACCGACCAAGTCCACCACCACGCGACGCACGATCACACTGCGCACGATCACACTGCGCACGATGACACTGCGCACGATGACACTGCGCACGGTCCCGTTGCCGGCGATCACCTTGCTCACACTCATACCGGGCAGGCAGGGACGGGCGTCTACTCACACGAGGGCAATCCCCTCCCTCCGAGTTACGCCGGCAGCGTGGTGCTGGAAGTGGGAGGCATGGTCGGTGCGCTCGTGCTTTACGCCTCTGAGCGGTTGGCAGGGGCGGAGGTGGAGGTGGTCCGGCAGGGTGAGCCGGGCCACACCACCCATTCTGCGGTACGCCAACGTCAGCTGGCCCCGGGACGCCAGGCGTACGCAGCGGTGTACCCCGGGCTGCCCGCCGGCACGTACCGGGTTGATGGTTGCCGAAAGCTGGTCACGGTCGACGGGGGGCGGGTGACCGAAGCTAGCCTCGAGGCTGGATGAACCGAGACCTTGCCAACGCCAGCGATGTCACCCTGGCTATGGCGATCGCTCGCTGGGACCAGGAGGCGCTGGCCGAGGTCTACCGCCGCAACGCCGGCCCGGTGTTCGGGTTGGCCCGGCGAGTCCTCGGAGATGCCGCCGTCGCCGAGGAAGTCGTCCAAGAGGTCTTCCTGCGGCTCTGGCACGAGCCAGGGCGCTACGACCCTGAGCGCGGGAGCCTGCGGACCTTCCTGCTGTCGCAGGTCCACTCACGGGCCGTTGACATGCTGCGCTCGGACACTGCGAGGCGCCAACGAGAGGTCCGCGATGCTCGTTCGACGGCCTCGGGGCAATATGACGTCGAGCACGAGTTCTTGGATATCGCAGTCGCCGAAGGGGTGCGCGACGCACTGGGGGTCCTGCAACCCGGCGAGCGCAGCGCCATCGAACTTGCCTATTTTGGCGGCCACACCTATAGGGAGGTGGCATCAATCCTCGGAGAGCCCGAGGGCACGATCAAGAGCCGCATCCGTTCAGGCATGCGGCGAATGCAATCATCGCTCGCGGCCAAGGGATTGGCCGTCGGTAAAATGCAACCTGCCGAGGAGAACCCCTGATGGATGCCGTGGACCATACCGAGTTCGCGGAACTGCTTGCCGTCCACTCTCTTGACGCGCTCCCGCCCGACGAGGTGAGCCTGCTGGAGAGCCATCTCGCCGATTGCCCGCGATGCCGCGCCGAGCTCGAGTCCTTGCGCGACGTGGCAGCCCTCTTGGGCAACTCAGGCGTGAGCGCCCCTGAGCGGACCTGGGACCGGATCGCCAGCGAGCTCGGCCTCCCACCCGCCGACCAGCCGGTGCCTGTGCTCGCCTTCCAAAGCCGCCGGCGGCCGCCGGCCTGGCGCAACGCCGCGATAGCCGTAGCCGCTGTGGTCATGGTGGTCCTCGGCCTGCTCAGTTACAGGGTTGTCAATCTCGACAACCGGGTCGGCCAGCTTCAGGCGTCCCTGGGCGAACGAGGAGTGGGCCAACTCGTGAACCTGGCGATCGAAAACCCGACCAGCCGCGACGTCGAGCTCACAGCCAAGACGTCCTCGGCACGAGCACGCGTCGTAGTGCTACCCGATGGGAGTGCCTACTGGGTTGACGACGATTTCGCGCCGTTGCCGGCGCACCATACCTATCAACTGTGGGCGCTCAGTTCGGGCAAGGTGGTGTCTCTTGGCGTGTTGGGCCCGGACCCACACGATGTCCCGTTCAGGGTAGAGCCCACGATGACGCTCCTCATGGTGACCGCGGAGCCAGCTGGCGGGACCCCCGTCCCCACTACCCCGGTCGTGGCTCAGGGCGCAGTGTCGGTCTAGCTGTTAGCGGCGCGAGCTGCGAAGCGCTCCCGGCAGTGACCGGAACAGAAATACGCTGTACCGCCTGCGTAGTTGACCTCTTCCGGGGCGTGGCTTATCTCGACCTGCATGCCGCACACGGGGTCGGTCGCGTACCGCAAAGTGCCGCCGAGCCTTTGGCGGTTGTGTGCGAGGGCCCATAACAGGCCAAAGACGGCGAGAAAGATAATGTCAAGGACGCTTGTATAGCCCCATGAAAAACGCTCGCCGGCAATCGTGCTCGGTCGGGTCGTCGGCACCAGTCCGGCGAGCCGGAAGACACCTTGGGTTGCTAGCCCGGCTACAGACATCACACACCAGAACACGCCGAGCATCCTCAGCGCCATCTGCGCGCCATAAAGCTTGCGGTAGATGAGAAGCAGCGGCATCGTAATGAGGTCCGCAAAGACAAAACTAACGACTCCGCCGAAGCTGATGCCGCCCTTCCAGAGTGCGGCCGCCAGCGGGACGTTGCCTATCGAGCACACGAAGCTGATGATGGCAATAAACGGCCCGACGACTGCGTTTTCAATCGTCGTCAACGGACCGTGGCCCCGCAAGAACACGTCCCCCCAGACGTGCACTGGGACCAGCACGGCAAGAAACCCGGCAACTCCATAGCCGACGAGCATCTCCCGTCGCAGCATGCCGATGTCGGCCATCGTGTAGTTTGCGGCGTCCGACCAACCCGCTAACGACCGGAGGCGTTTGAACGCCATGTCGCGGTCCTGCGCGAGTTCGTGTCCTGGCTGGTCTGGCCTCGCGGCCCCCACCCGTCGTTTAGCCTCGTCGAGGGCCCGGCCGCGCAGGAAGAACCCGCCAATTGCGACAAGCAGCGCGATCATGATGGCCCCGCCGACGAACTCGGCCGCCACGAACTGCCAACCGATCAAGACCGCAAGTACGACCCCGAGCTCGACGACGAGGTTCGTGGAAGCGAACATGAACACCATCGACGCGACGAAATCGGCACCTTTTTGGAACAAGGACTTGGCGGTTGCGGAGGCCGCGTACGAACAGGAGGACGAGACAGCCCCGTAGAACGAGGCGCGCGCCACCGAAATGGGCCCGTGGTCTGGCAGGCGCCGTTGCATAGCCCCGCGGGGCACAAAGGCCTGCACCGCTCCCGAGATCCCGAACCCCAGCACAAGGGCCCAAGCGGTCTCGTAGAGCATGAAAAAGCCCTCTTTCAGGCTCCTGCCGATGTCGTCGGAGAACCCCCCGACGCTAAGGGCCAACAGGTGCAGCGTCACGGGCGCAGGTTGGAGATCCTAGGGGTCTACAAGCAGGCCGAGGCCGATCCCGAGCATCCAGATGTCTTTGCTGACGCCGATGCCGGCGGGAGTAGGCCAATAACTCCCCGGTTTGTGGAGCGGAGCGGTTCGCAGGTACATGTAGACGAGGCCCCCGGAGAAGCCGGTGAGGGCCGCCCCTGCGCGCCGATTTGAAACAAAAGGAAGGAGAAGCGCCGTGCCGATCGCGACCTCGGAGGCCGCGAGGAGCCGCAAAAAGCGCGTGGGAGGCATGTCCTTGAACATCGGGAACGCGCCGGCCGCCATTCCGTGGACCGCGACCGCCCTCGCTTCGTCACCGCTCCACTTTTCAAGCCCAGCGTGGAGGATATAGGCGCCCGTCGCTAAACGGGTGGGCAGGTTTCGGGGCTTCAGGAACCGCATGGGTTCTCCTTTCAAAAATGGTCGGGACGGGACCCGAGGGACACTGCTCAGAAACCTGGGAAAACCGCGCGCAGTTCGTCGAGGTCCACGCCGCGCGCCTCGACGGGAGGCGTATGGGCGGGGTCGAGGCGCCCATAGAGGAGGCGGAGAAAGGCCTCCGCGGGAAGCCGCAGCTCGGCTTCGTATTCGTCGGGCTCGAACGCAACGAGCTGCACTGAGTCGCCCGTCTCCAGGGTGAAGTGCCTTTCCGGGCTACTCGTCGACACGTCGACGCGGCGCTTCTTGCCGTCGGCCTTGGCCCGCCCGGCGACGCGCTCGAGGGTGTCGACTAACAGCTCGACGGCATCTGGGGCAACCGTCGCCGACGGGTCGAGCATCACGACCACGTCCCAGGTGTGAACGGCTTGCTCCCCGGTGCGCAGGCTGGCCAGCCCGGCAAGGTCGAGGTCCATCCCCCACGTCTTCAGGCGGAACCGCTCCCGCGCGACGTCGTCGAGGGACTCGAAGCGCTCGAGGAGGGTTTTGTTTAAAGCAAGTGCGTCTGTCGCCTGCGCCTGAGGGTCTCGAGCGTTCCAACGCTCCCAGATCGGTGCAAAGTCGTCCTGGCCTGGTGGCTCCCCCCCGGTGAGGCCGGCACTGAGGAGCAGGTCGAAGATCTCGGCCCCAGACCCGATATGGGACAGCACCTGCGCGATGGACCACTCAGAGTCGTACGAAGGCTGCTCGAGCTGCTCCGAGCCCAAGGGCTCCACTGCGGCGGTCAAAATGTCCTGAGAGGTCCGCCAGGCGCTCAACCAGGCTGCCGAGGGGTCGCTTGCCACGTCGTTCTCCGTTCTCGAAAGGCCGCCAGCAGGCGAGCCACAAGTCTTCTCGGGAACTTACAGTCTGTGTAGAGTTAACGAATAGGCAATATCTGCGACAGTGCAAGATTAACTGTCCCTGCAAGATTACACTGAGTGCATGTCAGTGATCGCCGATGGGACGGACGCCGTGGACCAGCAACGCCCCTCGCTGCGTGAGCGCAAGAAACTCGCGACGCGCCGCTCCATCCGCCGCGTTGCTCTCGGCCTTATCGCCGAGCGCGGGTTCGCGCATGTGACGGTGGAAGACATCGCCGAAGCGGCCGACATCTCGCCGCGGACCTTCTTCAACTACTTCCCCTCCAAGGAAGCAGCGCTGTTCGGAGCAGACCACGAACGGACCGAAGCGCTCCGCCAGCGCTTGCTCGACCAGCCAGCGGACGTGGCCCCGCTGGACGCTCTGCGTGCAGCTCTCGTGGGAGAGGCGTGCGCGGTCGCCGAGGAGCTCGGCGAACTGGGCGGCGACCAAGGGGCCTGGCTCGCGCGCATGAAGGCCGCCAACGTCGACCCACACCTGCGGGCAGCTCAGGCAGCTCACATGGCAGCCGTTGAACGAGTCCTGGCCGGGGCTCTCGCTGAAAGGCTCGGCACGGGACCTGACCACGACCCCTACCCGATGCTTTTGGTGAGCGCGTCCATGGGCGTGATGCGCGCAGTGGTGATGATCTGGGCCGGAGTAGGAGGTGCGGTGACACTGGAACGCCTGACTGAAGCCGCCTTCCAGTCGCTCGCCGAGGGCTTCCCGGAGCAGTGTGAGCTTCGCGACATTGTCGCAGGCGCCATCGGGACCGGGCAGAAATTTACAACCCCACTTTGCCAACCCATCGCGGTAGACCAGACATCTGCAGAAAGGACGAGCTTATGAGCGCGACGACCTCCACATCGCCGGGATCCCCTCCTAACGGCGCCGCCGCAGACGTGGATCCTGGCGTTGGTGTCCCGGATCTCGACCATCGCCGGGTGCTGGTGATCATGCGGCCCTGATGCTCGGCATGCTGCTAGCCGCGCTCGACCAAACGATCGTGTCGACCGCGCTCCCCACGATCGTGGGCGACCTCGGCGGGGGTGCCCACATCGCCTGGGTCGTGACTGCGTACCTGCTTGCCGCGACCGTGTCTACCCCCCTATGGGGCAAGCTCGGGGACCAGTACGGGCGGAAGTTTTTCTTCCAGGCGTCGATCGTGATATTCCTCATCGGGTCCGCCTTCTCCGGGCTCAGCCATTCGATGGTCGAGCTCATTGCTTTTCGGTCGGCCCAGGGCCTCGGGGCCGGCGGCTTGATGGTGGGGGCGCAAGCGATTATCGGTGACATCGTTTCGCCTCGCGATCGCGGGCGTTACGTCGGCCTCTTCGGCGCCGTCTTCGGGCTCGCCAGCATCGTCGGGCCGCTGCTCGGCGGGTTCTTCGTCGATTACCTCTCCTGGCGGTGGATCTTCTACATCAACCTCCCGATCGGTGCCGTTGCTCTCGTGGTGATTGCCGCCCGCGTGCCTGGCCACCTGGGGAGGGTCCACCATGTCATCGACTACTTGGGTGCCGCAGTACTCGCGGCCGCGGCGGCCTCGCTCGTACTTTTCACAAGCCTGGGCGGTACGACCTATGCGTGGGGCTCGACCACGATCATTACCCTCGCCGTGCTGGGCGTGGCCTTGCTGGGTTTGTTCGTGGTTGTCGAGCGCCGTGCCACTGAGCCGGTGCTGCCATTGCACCTCTTTAGGATGCGCACCTTTTGGGTGACAAGCGTCGTCGGCTTCATCGTCGGGTTCGCGATGTTCGGCGCGATCGTTTACCTCCCGGCCTTCTTCCAGGTCGTGCGCGGCATCTCCCCGACGCTGTCGGGTGTCCAGCTGCTACCGCTCATGGCGGGCCTGCTCGTCGTTTCGATCGGTTCTGGGCAAATCATTTCCAAGACCGGGAAATACCGTTTTTGGCCCATTGCGGGGTCCGCAGTGATGACCATTGGCGTCTTGTTGCTATCGCGCATGGAAGTGCACACTTCGGCCGCTCTCGAGGCCCTCTACATGGTCTTGCTGGGGATGGGCCTCGGCGGGGTCATGCAGGTGCTCGTCATCATCGTCCAGAACGCAGTGCCCCACAGCGACCTTGGCGTTGCAACCTCAGCTGCCACCTTCTTCCGCTCGATCGGCGGTTCGTTCGGCACAGCCATCTTCGGCGCGATCTTTTCCAATGTCGTCGTCTCGGATGTCAGGAAGCACCTGCATGGGACCGCCATCCCCCGCGGCTTCGACCTCGCAAACGTAACACCCAAGGTCCTTGGCCAACTGCCTAAGGCGGTTCACACCGGTATCGTCTACGGCTATGCAGAAGCGATCGGTACCGTTTTTGCAATAGCGGTTCCGATCGCTGCTCTTGCGTTCGTGTTCACCTGGTTGATCCCTAACATCGAGCTGAGGAAGTGGAGCGCGGGCGGCCCTCCCGTCGCAGAAGAGGGCCCAATATCTGCCGGACAACCTTCTTCACCTGCAGGCCAACCAGTCGCCACGGCAGGACACCTGACTGCGTCGCCGGGACAACTGCCCGCAACGACGTGAACGGTCCGGCGGCCCGAAACCCGCCGTTGAAGACGGGCGCCGGTTCTGCCGAGAAAACCACCTAGGGTTGCTCCTATCACCAGCCGAAAGGGCCCTCGATGGTCTCAGTTCTATTTGTCGACGATACCGAAGTAGGCCTGCGAGGACTGCGGGACACCTTCGCAATCGGGGCTGCGAGCTGGGACACGGCATTCGTGCCTGGCGCCGACGTTGCGCTGTACATGATGGGTGAGCGCCCGGTTGACGCAGTTGTTACGAGCGCCCGGCTCTCAGGGATGAGCACCGCCGATTTCTTCAGGCTGACCAAGTTACGCTATCCCCGGATCGCCCGGATCGCCCTATCAAACCCAGGTGACAGGGGCGCAATGTTGAGCACACTTCCGGTCGCCAACCAATGCCTCAGTAAGTCTTGCGGGATCGAAGTTCTCACCAGGGCCGTGGAGAACACCACCCGGCTGCAAGGCAAGTTGTTCAGTGAAGCCACGCAGCGCCTGGTCGCCGAGGTCGGGGCGCTCCCAAGCCTGCCGGCCAACCTGATGGCGGTAGACGCCGCACTTTCCGACGAGGACACCTCGCTTGGTCAGATCGCAGATATTATGGGCGGCGACGTTGCGATGGTGGCGAAAGTGTTGCAGCTTGTCAACTCATCTTTTTTCGGGTTGCGGGCCGAGATCCGTGACCTCCGCCAGGCGGTGGCATACCTGGGAGTCGAAACGCTGCGCGATTTTGCGCTAGCGAGCGCAGTTTTCCGGGCTTTCACACCCAGCCCACTCCTACCGAACGATTGGCTCGCCCGGTTCAATGCGCATTCCCTGGCAGTGGCAGACATCATGGGCCAATTGGTGCGCACAAGCGCCGCCAAATGTGAAGCAAACGTAAGCGGGACGCTCCACGACATAGGCGAGCTGATCGTCGCCGAGCGGGCCCCAGCAAAGCTGCTTGAGATCGCCGGCTGACGTAGCAGGAGGCGCCTCGCCCGATGAGGCCGAGATCAGCCACCTCGGTACGACGTACCCCATCATCGGCGGCTACCTGCTGTCGCTATGGGGCCTAGGCCATAACGTCATCGAGGCCGTCGCCCGTCAGCGTGAGATGTGGGCCGGCCCACCTCGTGAACCCGAGCTGGCCGATGTCATCCGTGTCGGGGACCACATGGCTGCAAACCAGTTTGCAGCGACAACTGCCGACGCACCGGTAACCGCCGAGAGCTCCCTACCGGGCGCCGCCGCAACGGTGCCGGTCTGCCAATCGAGCGCAGTCATCGCCGTCGATGAGCATTACCAGGAGCGCGTCGGGTTGCTGGGCGTGGTGCGGCTGTACAACCAGGGCTTCTTGAAGCTCAGCTAAAAACCGCGCAGAGCTACTCGGCCGTAGTCGCGCCGCTTCCCACCAGTTCCGGTGTTGCAAGGAAGTCCAAGGCATTGCGGGCCTCGACGTTGACGTGCGGCAGGAGCCGGTCGAGCCAAGCCGGCAGCCACCAGTTCGTCGCTCCGGCGATGTGCATGAGAGCAGGTACGAGGACGGTCCGGATGATGAAGGCGTCGATGATAATTGCGCCGGCGAGACCGATCCCGAACTGCTGGATAATGATGCCTCCACCGAGAAGGAACGACACGAACACGAGGATCATTATCAGCGCTGCCGCGGTGATGACCCGGCCGGTCTCGGTCTGTCCCTTGGTTATCGCCAAGCGGTTGTCATGGGAAATGTTCCATTCTTCTTGCATACGGCTCACAAGGAAAACTTCGTAGTCCATCGAGAGCCCGAACAAGACAGAGAACATGATGACGGGTATGAACACCTCGACCGGGCCCGTATGGCTGATCCCTAACACCGACGATCCCCAACCCCACTCGAACACCGCGTTCATCAGACCTAGGGCGGCGCCAACCGATAGCAAGTTCATCACCGATGCAACCGCCGGGATTAGCAGGCTGCGGAACACCAACATGAGCAAAAGGAAGGCAACTACGACAACGACGCCGATGAACAGGGCCAGTTTGGACGCCAATATCGCCGAAAAGTCCACACCTGCGGCAGTGTCGCCGCCGACCAGGACGTGGAGGCCCGTCCCGGCCTCCGCGGCGGGGATGGTGCTGTCACGCAGTTCGTGAAGGAGCTGCGTGGTCTGCACGGCCTGGGGCGCTGTCGAGGGGTAGATCTGAGCGACGGCTGCCTTGCCGCTCGGGCTCTCGATCGCGGGGGTCACGGCGACCACACCCTTCACGGTGGCAGCCGCTTCGGTCACCTTCTTGAACGCAGCTAGGTCGCCCGGCTCGGGCAGCTTGGCCACCAACTCGAGTGGGCCGTTGAACCCCGGCCCGAAGCCCTTGGCAAGCAGGTCGTATGCGGTAAGGGTGGTGGTCCCCGCAGCGTCGCTGCCGGCATCGGACAGGCCGAGCCGCAGGCTCAACACGGGGAGCGCGAAGAGCACGACGACGATCAACGCGGCTCCAGCACGAACGAAGCGGCTGTTTTTCGACAGACCGCGGCCCAGCGGTACCAAAAACCGGATACGACGTCCTCGGACGCCGGCCCTGCCTGGCTCAAACGTCGCCGCTCGCGGCGCCCGAGCACCCCTAAACCGAAAAACCCAAGGAACGCCGGCAGCAAAGTAAGCGCCGCGAACATCGTCAAGGCAACGGTAACGGATGCGGCGACCGCCAGGCCGTACAGGAACGTAACGCCGAGAGCGAACTGGCCGAGCATGGCGATACACACGGTCAACCCGGCGAAGAACACGGCTCTACCGGCGGTATTGACAGCGTTTACGGCGGAGTCCTCCACGCTGCGCCCTGCCCGCAAGCCGTTGCGATGGCGCGTGATTATGAACAGGGCGTAGTCAATCCCGACCCCGAGGCCTATGAGCACCCCGAGGATGGGCACAAAACTGGCCACCGCGAAGACATGCGTAATTAAGCCGGTAAAGGCGAACCCGATCCCGATGGCGATGAGCGCCGTGACGATAGGGATCACGGCAGCCAGGACAGCGCCAAACAGGATCCCGAGCACGATAAGCGCGAACAGGACACCCAGACTGGTGCCGTTCCCAGGCTTTTGCGCCTCGGTGTTCTCGATCGCCTGACCTCCCAGCGCCACCTCGATGGAGGAGCTCCTAATGGCGGTGGCGGTGTCGATAAGCCGTGGTGCTGCGCTGGCAGGAAGATCCTGGTCCTGGACCACCCAGTTGACGTTGGCAAAACCAATGGTCTTTGAGCTGTTGATTTGCGCCCGGCCCAGGGGCGAATAGGGGCTGCCTACCGACGCTACATCCGGCAACTTGGCGACCGTAGCCAACATTGCTTGGACCCTCTGCTCGGTGGCGGGGCTCTCCAGCGTCCCGTGGAGTGCCTCGAAGACGATCTGGTCCGACCCACCCGACGCTGCCGGGAAATCAGCCTGCAGGATCGAGATTGCCCGCGCCGAGTCGGTGTTGGGGAGCTGGAACTTGCTCGAGTATGCGGGCTTGGCGGCGTAGTCGGCCGCAAAGATGAGGATGAAGGCCACGATCCACATAGCGAGGACGGCCTTGCGGTGACGGAAACACCATCTAGCAAGGGCAGACATTGAAGTAACGGTCTCCTAATCGTTCGCCGCGGACATGAGGGGCCTGGGCGAGAGTGGGCGAGAATGGGCGAGGGTGGGCGAGCGGGAGGCGCGACCTCCCGCCTTGTGGCGCGAGTACGGGCCGTCAGCTTAGGGCGAAGAACCCGCCAAGCGGAGACGGACCTCACGGGCGGCGGCAACCAGGTTGGCCAGCGCCGGGCGGACTTCCTCCCAACGCCTGGTCTTCAGGCCACAATCGGGGTTCACCCAGAGGCGCTCGGCCGGCACCACGTCAAGGGCGCGCACGAGCAGTTCGACCATTTCCGGCGTCTCCGGCACCCTAGGCGAATGAATGTCCCAGATCCCGGGGCCGATCTCGTTGGGGTACTCGAAGTCGTCGAAGGCACTCAGCAGTTCCATCCGCGAACGCGATGCCTCGATGGAGATGACGTCGGCATCGAAAGCAGCAATCGTCTCGATGATGTCGTTGAACTCGCCGTAGCACATGTGGGTGTGGATCTGAGTCTCGTCGCACGCCCCCGAGGAGGCGAGCCGAAAGGCAGCGACGGCCCATTCCAGGTAGTCCTTGCGCTCCCCTGCATGGAGGGGCAGGCCCTCACGCAGCGCCGGCTCGTCGATTTGGATGACCCCGATCCCCGCCGCCTCCAAGTCGGCGACCTCGTCGCGGATCGCGAAAGCCAGCTGGCGAGCTGTGACGGCGCGAGGCTGGTCGTTGCGGACGAACGACCACTGAAGGATGGTGATCGGCCCCGTCAGCATCCCCTTCATCGGACGCTGCGTCAGCGACTGGGCGTAAGAAGCCCACTCGACCGTCATCGGCCCCGGGCGCTTGATGTCGCCGCAGATGATAGGGGGCTTTACACAGCGCGACCCGTAGCTTTGCACCCAACCGTTGGCTGTGACCGCACAGCCCTCGAGCAAGCCGCCAAAGTACTCGACCATGTCGTTGCGTTCGGGCTCGCCATGGACCAGCACGTCGAGGCCGGTCTCGACCTGGAAGCCGACGCACTCATCGATGTACGCCCTTAACCCCTCCTCGTAGATCTCCTGGCCGAGGGTTCCCTGGCGGAATTGGGCACGAAGTGAGCGCAGAGCCGGGGTCTGGGGGAACGACCCGATGGTGGTCGTCGGGAGCACCGGGAGCCCCAGCCGGGCCCTCTGGGCGGCGCGGCGAGCCTTATAAGGGCTGGAGCGTTGCTCCAAGGCCGGGTCGTACATGGCCAGGCGCCTGGCCACAGCGGGGTCGTGGGCCAACGGCGAGACAGCCCTTCTGGCAAGTGCGGTGGCGGCCGCGGCAAGCTCAGCTGCGATCGCTTCGCGGCCCTCGTTGAGACCGCGCACCAGCGCCCGGACTTCACCAAGGCGTTCGGTGGCAAAGGCCAGCCAGCTTCTAAGCTCGGGGCCGAGAGCGGCCTCGGAGCTGAGGTCGACCGGCAGGTGCAAAAGCGAGCATGACGGGGCCACCAACAACCGGTCCGGCCCGAGGGCCCGACGTGCCGCTTCGAGCTTGGTCAGGGCTGCGTCCAGATCGGTCCGCCAGACATTGCGGCCGTCCACGATGCCGAGCGATAGCGACAGCGTGGCCGGGGCTTTGTCCAAGGCGATGTCCACCTGGGCAGGGTCGGCCACGGCGTCCAGGTGCAAAGCGTCGATCGGGAGGGACAAAGCCGCGGGCAGGTTGTCGCCCAGCCCGGTGAAGTAGGTGGCTACAAGGAGGTGCAGCTGCGGGACCGCTTCGCGTAGCGCACCGTAGGCGAAGGCGAAACCCGCACGCTGGCGCTCATCAAGGTCGAGGCCCAGGACCGGCTCGTCCAGTTGCACCCAGCTCGCTCCTGCTCCCGCGAGGGACGCGAGCAGTTCGGCGTAAACCTCGCAGAGCCCGGGTAGCAGGTCGAGGATGGAGCCCTCCGCACCGACGTACTTCGACAACAGCAGGAACGACATCGGGCCCAGCACTACCGGCCGGGTGGCGATGCCCAGGGCGGCCGCCTGTCGTAGCTCGTCGACCGGCCTGGTCGACGAGAGAGCGAAGCACTGGCCTGCCGCGAGCTCAGGTACGAGGTAGTGGTAGTTGGTGTCGAACCACTTGGTCATTTCGAGCGCCATCACGCTGCGGCTCTCCAAGGCGCCACCCCTGGCCATGGCGAAATAAGGGGCCAGCGAGCCGGTCCCGCTGGCGACCTGATAGCGCTCGGGCACCGCACCTACCGTTACGGCAGTGTCTAGGACGTGGTCATAGAGCGAGAAATCACCCGAGGGGACATGGTCGATGCCGGTCGCGGCCTGTAATTGCCAGTGGCGTTCGCGCAGGGCAGCGGCGTTCTGCTCCAACTCGGCCGCCGGCATCTCCCCGGCCCAGTACGACTCGAGCGACTTCTTCAACTCGCGATTGGCTCCCATGCGGGGAAAACCAAGGTTCGAGGCGATTACGCCCATACGTGCTCTTCCTCCGTGTTCCGGTGTGCCCGCCATGCTCCGGTGGGCCCGCGGCCCACGCGGCCCACGCGGCCCACGCGGCCCACGCGGCCCCACAACGCTAGCGGCGCGAACCGATGCCGCCCTTGGGAATTTCGCCAGCCACTTTGAGTGCTAACCGCTGCTTGCGGCCGGGACGCGATAGACCCGGGTGAGGGAGGTGAGGGAGGTGAGGGAGGTGAGCGAGGTGAGCGAGGTGAGGTGGTACCCAGGGACCGCCGACCAGATGACTACGGTTCAGCACGTGACCCCTGACTGCGCCGGCGAAATGAACCTGAAGCAGGCGGCGGCGTACCTCGGCGTCCACTACATGACCGCCTACCGCTACGTCCGAACTGGAAGGCTTGGCGCACGTCGCCTCGGCACGGAATGGGTCGGTCGTGGGCCCCATAAGCGACCCGTATCGCGTAAAACTCGCGCCAGACGGCCGTTTTCGTGGCGCCGTCTGGTCCAATTGCCTACTCTCGCCTCGCGCCTGGCGCGAGTTTCGGTCGTTTTTCGACCGCGGGGGGACCAGACGCCGAGCCACTAGAAGTCTTCCCGAAAGACACCTCGCCACTTATACCCACCTGGTAGGCAGAGACCGTCCGTTCGAAGGAGTTGGCCAGTTCCTGGACATCTTGCAGCTGCGTGAAAGGAAAAGGGGCTGAGCCGAAACGCTTGGCGAAGCCGAGCCGGGCCAGCCGTTGGTCGGCGACGTATTCCAGGTAGGAGCGAGTGTCCGCAAGGGACAAGCCACAACATCTTGGATAACTACACCAGTGAAATCACAGGAGTGCAAGACCGCCCTTTAGGTGCTAAACGGTCCGCAGGGAAGCGCTAGGGCTGGCTCAGCGGATAGCGCCGAGCGTGATGCCCTCGACGATGCGGCGCTGAGCGGCGACGGCGACCACGAGGATGGGGATTATCACGATCGAGGCGGCCGACATGAGCAGGTCATAGTTGACAGCAAACTGGTCTTGGAAAACGGACAGTCCCTGGGACACCACTTCCATGCTCGTGGAATTGACGACAATGAGCGGGAAAAGAAAGTTGTTCCAGTTCTGGAGGAACGAAATTATCGCAAAGGCGGCGATGATGGGCGTCGCCAACGGGGCGTAAACACTTTTGAACACCCTCCATTCAGATGCGCCGTCGATGCGGGCCGCCTCACCGAGCTCGTACGGCATGCCCAGGTAGAACTGGCGTATGAGAAAAGCGCCCAGGGCCGAGGCAATATTAGGGACGATCAGGCCCTGATATGTGTTCAACCAGTGCAGGTCGGCCAGGATCTGCACCACGGGCACTATGACGGTGCTGAAGGGCACCATGAGCCCCGCGATCAGACAGTAAAACAGCACGCGCTTGCCCGGGAAATCGAACATAGCGAAGGCGTAGCCAGCGAGCAGGGAACTCCCGATCTGGCCCACCGTGGAACCGACACTAAATATCACCGTATTTATAAACCACCGACCGAAAGGGGCCGAGTTCCAGGCTCGTATGAAGTTGCCCCATTCGAAGTGGCTGGGCCACAGTGACGCCCGCAGGTTGACGATTTGGTAGTTGGGCTTGACCGCTGTCCCCAACATGTACACCAGAGGGAAGATGACGATCAGGACCGCTACGGCAAGCAGCGAGTAAATCAGGGCTCTCGACCAAAAGCGCGACCGGTACAGGAGCCTATACATCGCGCCGGGCTCCCCGTCCGAAGAAACCCACCTGTACAACAATTATGGCCAGGGAAATGAGGAACAGGATCACGCCCATGGAGTCCGCCAGCCCCGTGTTGAACTGCACGAAACCTTGGGTGAAGATATAGAACAAGGCGGTGGTGGTGGCGCCGTTGGGGCCGCCATTTGTGAGGATGAAGATCTGGTTGAAAGTCTGCAGCCCGGTCAGCGTGGCGATCACCCAGATGAGGACGGTGTGGCGGCGCAGCAGCGGCCAGCGGACGTAGCGGAAGCGCCGCCACGGGCCGGCACCGTCGACGGACGCCGCTTCGATCAGGTCGAGGGGGAGAGTCTTGAGTGCCGCCAGGTACAAGATGACGCACTCACCGAAGAACTGCCACACGCCGAAGGTCAACACAGTCAGGAAAGCCAGCGATGGCGACGACGTGAAGTCTCCCTGAGGGATCCCGAAATCGCCCAGGATCCGGTTGACGATACCGAAGTCGGGGGCAAAGAGGTTGCCCCAAATCAACGCTGTCGCTACGGACGGTACCACCAGCGGGATGATGAAAGGGGCACGCAGGTGCCGCACGCCTGGGTACTTGACATCGAGCAGCAGCGCTATGGCCAGGCCGAAGCCCATCGTAAGGACGACGAAGCCGATTGTGTAAATGGCCGTGACCTGCAAAGCCTGCGTCCCACCTTGGGACAGGGCGTCTCTGTAGTTCCCCAGCCCGACGAAGGACAACTTCGTGGCGAACACACCGCCGCTGAAGAGGCTCCGCCACGCCAACATGCCCAGGGGCAGCAGTGAAAAGGTCGCCGTGAGCAAGACGGCGGGTGCAATGAAAAGGTACGCAAGGACGAGGGGCCGGCGACCGACGCTGCGGCCGCGGCTGACGTCGTAGGTGGTCCTAGGGCGATCGCGGCGGTTGCCATTGGTCGTCCTGGGGCGGATAAGCCGGGCCCTCCCGGTCAGCGCTCGGTCCGCGTAAGCGGTGGTGCCCGAGCGGGCGCCGGGAGGGCCGGCGGCCACTAGCTGTTGTTCGCCAGTAAGGCGTCCGCCTCCTGGGCGGCCTTGCTCAAGGCCTGGCTCGGTGTGACGCTACCTGCGAGCGCGTCGCTGATCTCGGTGTAAAGGTCAGCAGAAACGGCGCCCCACTGCGACACTATGGGCCGGAGCCCGCCGTACTTCACGATCTGGGTGAACACGTTGTACCCAGGAGCCTTGGCCGCTATCGGGGCCAGAGCCGGCTGGCCAACCTGGCTGGGAGAGTCAGGCTCGCCGTAGTCTTGCGACGCGATCCACGCTCCTTCTGCGGGCGAAGACAGGAACTTGATGAAAGCAAGGCCTCCTGCGTCCTGCGTCGTCGTGGTCTTGAAGAGGGCGGACACGGCGAGGCCGATGTTGGTGGACGGCCCGGCTGAACCCGAAGGGAAGGGCGCCACGCCATAGCTGAAGCCCTTGGGCACGGTGGCGAAGTCGACCCATATGCCGTCGGTTACCATCGCCACGGCGTTCGACTCGAAGGCGTTGCCACCGTCGTAGCTGCCGTTTGAGGCGAAGCTGGCAGCCGGCGCTGCCTTGTCCTTGATGAGGTTGACCCAGGTACTAAGGGCCTCGACACCGGCTGGGCTGTCGAAAGTGGCCTTGGTACCAGCGGAATTGAGCAGCGTGCCCCCGTCTCCCCAGAGGACCGGTTCCCAGTCATAGGAGATCCACTCGGCATCGCCCATCGGGACGTAGAACCCCCAGCGCTTTTGGGACGGGACGGTGAGCTTGATGGCGTCAGCCGTCAGCTGCGCCCAGTTCGAAGGCGGCACAGCGATGCCAGCGGCGGCGAAATCGGCCTTGTTGTAGTAAAGCGCTATGTCGCCGAAGCCCGACAAGGCCATCCCCAACTGCTGACCCTTATAAAAAAGCGACTTCTTGATCAGTGGGTAAAGGCTGTTCGTGGCCGGGACTTGGCCGGTCAGGGGGATCAGCTTGCCGCTTTCCTGATAGAAGGGCAGGTCGTATGGCTGCTGGTCGATGACGACAGTCGGCTGGGTGTTGGTCTTCAACGCCGCTGTAACCTTGGGTAGGAACTCGTCGGACTTGGCGATGTAGTCGCCAACGGCTTTGTAGCCCGGGTTGGCGGCGTCGAAGGCCTTGTCGATCGTGGCGATCTCTGATGTCCCCCACCCGCTGGTCCAGTAGGTGAACGATACAGGTGACGCTGCGCTGGCCGTCGTGGTAGCCATCCCGATGCCGATTACCGAACCGGCAGCGAGAGCGGACAGTGCCGTCGCCGTTAGCTTGCTACGGGTTGTGCGGCCCATTGTTACCTCCTAAAACACATAAATCCGATGGGAACAGTCATATTTACTCGTCGAAAACCTCTTACGCAAGTCGACGACGGTGCGGACGGGGACGCCACCGTCTACCTAGCGGGCCCGGCACCTCGTGCCTCCAGTCGTTCCAGTGATGGGAAGGACCGTCGGCACTCCCTGCGCCGCGGCGGCGCATTGTGGATAACGGCATTCAAAAAGCTGAAATCCTGCCTCAGTTCGTCGTCGTCAAGCTTGCTCCAAAAGGCCGCCAGGTCGTGCCAACATGGCGCGGCCAGCGACCCTCCGATGAGCTTAACCGACTCCGACGCGCACAGATTGGCGAAACGAAGGCGCTGGGCTAGGGGCCACCCGGCAAGAGTGCCGTACACGAAACCGGCGTCAAAGACGTCGCCGGCACCAGTGGTGTCCAGGGCGTCAACCACCACCGCCTCTGCCCTGAGGGCCTGGCTAGCGCCCGGGGCCATCGCGAGCGACCCGGCCGCACCATCTTTGACCACAACGAGCGGGCCTCCGCTGGCCAACTGCGCTGCCGCTTGCTCGACCGTGTCACAGCGCGTGCAAGCCAGCGCCTCGGCCGCGTTGGGCATGAACACGTCGACGGCGGCTAGGCCCTCTAGGAGCAGCGACGACGCCAACCGTTCGTCCCAGGCCACGTCCGCGAACACCAATGGGGCGAGATGGTGCAAGCCGGCCAGCCAGCTCGGGTCAGCTTGGGCCAAGGACACGACAAAGGCGTCAGCCTGGTACCCCTCTGGGAGCAGGTTCTCCACTCTCACCGGGGGCACCTCTTCGTAGGTCACCATTTCCCGTTCACGGGCGAAGGCCACCGAACTGGTGACCGGCGTGTTCCAACCAGCAACCTGCACCGAATAGGTCAGGTCCACACCCTCGTCCAGGAGCGAGGACCACAGGTAGTGACCAAAGGCATCGTCGGCGAACACGGCGGACAAGGCGACGTCTAGACCGAGGCGGGCCAAAGCGATCGCCACGTTGGCCACCCCGCCCGGCGACAAACCGAGATAAGCAGCCCGCACCTCGGTACCGGGACGAGGCGGCCCAGACAGACCAGAGAACACGAGGTCAAAACAGACCGGGCCGATTACGTGGACCCGGCTAGGTGCCCGACCGGCCCCTCTTTCGCCGACCATCGCTTCGCATCCGCACACATCGGCCCCGAGGCCGGCAACTTGGGTCATCCCGGCTCCGTACGTATGTTCAGCCATATTACAAGAGCGGGGCGGCTCCCCCTGGCGAACACGTCGGACATCGCAAGCCGGCCCTAGTGCACGCTAGGCTCTAGTGCTCGCTAGAGCTACCAGCTACCGTTACGACATGCATGCCCGCGGGCTCGCAGGCCGGGTCCTCTGCGCCTCGCTTCTCGTCGTCGGTGGGGCACAAGTCGTTGGCGGCGGCACCCAGGCCAGCGCCTCAACAACCAGCGTGTCCGGCAACGCCGCGGCTGTCGCCTATGCCGAAGTGGTTGCCCAAGCCACCCAGCGCATGGGGGCCGAAGAGGAAACCATCCCCGGACAGGAAGCAATAAAAGATTACGTAAAGGGCCAGGTGTGGGACGTCACCACCAAGTTCGTTGTCGGCACCCAAATACCCACCGGCTACGCCGCGACCGTCGAGTACACAACGATCGCCGCTAAGGCAGCACGACTGCTGTGGGCATCGACCATCTTCGTCCCCGCCGGCTGCCCGACGCCGAAAGCGTCTACATGCACGAGGACCACCGATAACGTTACGGCTCTGTTCCTGCTCACGAGCGCCGGGTTTTTCATTCATCCCTATGACTACCCCGCCCTGTGCTGGAGCCGGGGTACCGGCACAGTCGCCGACCGTTCGCAGACGGGTGGCCCAGTCGGCTATGAACCTTACGGCGACTACGGGCCGCTGCGGCGCGCTGGGACTGCCATGGTGCTCACCGAGACCTACCCGGCGGGGGGCGGGCAAACCGTGTACGAGACCGACACCATCGCCGGCACCACCCACCTGCCCATCTCGAGTTTTGCGAATGTGCCCGCCGCCTCAGGGCACCCTGGCTACACCGAGCATTTTGGCTACAGCTGGCTCACCACCGCTCCACGGCAGCCACAGGTCGGGGCGATCTGCAGCTGAACCCCCGCCTGGCGGCTCCTAGTCATTTACAGAGCGCGCCGAGTTTCTTTGCAACCTGGAGCTGCGCCGAGTCGAAGAACTCGTTGCATGTGAACACCGGCGTGCCATTGTTGCCCAAGCCGGTGATGGTGCCTGCATATCCGGTCGCGTGTGCCGCCGAGATGACACCGACGATGTAGTACGTGCCGATGCTCGAGGTCGTCAGCTTGCACCCGAACGTAGCGTTGTACGAAAGCGGGGAAAGTGCCACCGCCTTGAACGCGAGCGGGGACAGTACCGGGCACGTCAACGTTGCGTCGGGGTAATTGTTCGGCGCCGTACCGATAAAAGGATCCGCCACAACCTGGATGGTCCCGGACCGGGCCTCCAGCTGGAGAGTGGCGACAAAGGCCGCTGGGTTGGCCGACGGGGCATTGACACCGTAGAGCCCGTCGGTCGAGAAGAAGGAGTTGAGCGCCTCGAACTCCACGGCGGCGCCCGCCTGCATCTGAACGGGTGTGTTGACCACAAAGGGGAGGTGCACGAGCTTAAGCAGCTCGCTGGCGGCACGTGGGTACCCCGAGGACCCGGGCAGGTGGGCCGCCACTGCTTTGGTCAGGTCAGCGGCCGCCGCCACCCAGTAGTGGTGGTAGTCCGCTGGGCCGGCCTGAGCGCCGCGCTCCCACTGCAGCACGGCCAGCGCGTAATCGTGGTCCTGCGATTTTGCGTTAGAACCACTCCCGGTGCTGCTCAGGTTGGCCGGCGGATGGCACGTTCCAGGGGCCCAGTGCCACACGGCCACCACTGCCGAGGGGATGCTCACGTGGTAGGCCGCACAGTCACCGACGCTGTCGGAGTAACCGACGTCACGAGCCTGCCAGGCGCCGTGCGCCGGACGGTCGAAGATCAGGTAGGCACCGTCGTCTTGGACGACCACTCCAGCCTCATACGACTTGGGGCTCGGGACCAAGCTGGCTCCGGCCCAGTAGGTCGAGGTGGAAAGGTCGTACGCGTAGTAAGCCGTGCCTTGCCCGAGCCCTGTGAACGCAGAGCTGCCAAGCCCGTAGTGCGAAGCACCGGCATCGACAAGTGCGGTGCGAACCGCGGTTGTGAGCGTGAGGTTCTCGGCCCTCGCAGCTGGCGCGGCGGCCGCCGCTACCGGCATCGCAACCAGAACGAGGGCCATCAGCACCGAGCTTGCCGCCTTGTCAAGTCTCTTCGTCATCACTCAACAAGCTAGCGCGGTGACGCTGAGTGTCGGTGTGCTCTAACAGACGCGCCCCCCGGCCCGCACCGAACGCGTGCACTTGCCCGGGCCGGCTGTTCTCAACCAGTCACCTGGCAGCTGTGCTAAGGACTACCTGTCGTGACCCAAGACAACGACTACGTTGAGGTTCCCGGGCTCGAGGTCATCCGGGTTTGAGGAACCTTTGAACCGTCCGTCCCACTCCATCGTCGTGACAATGTTGGCAGCGGCCCTTATCGTCGGCGCCGACGGCCCAGCCACCGCGGCCTCATCACGTGCGCCGCTCGCCAGCCGTGCCTCGGCGTCGAGAGCGGGCCTCAGCCTGATCGTCGAGCCCGGCGGGACCGGCCCGATAGATAGCTTGCTCACAAGCGCGAGGCACTCGCTTGACATGACCATGTACGAACTAGCCGACCCGGTAGCCGAAGCGGACCTTGTCTCAGACGCTTCCCGCGGCGTCGACGTGCGGGTCGTCCTGGACCGCAACCGCGAGCAGTACGCCAACACCCCTGCCTACAACTACCTGAGCGCCCACGGCGTCAAAGTGCACTGGGCGCCTAGCTCTTACGAGGCCACCCACGAAAAGGCCGTCGTTGTCGACGCCGGGTACCCCGGCCAGGCCGCCCTGATAATGACCCTCAACATGACCTCGCGCTACTACGCGACCACGCGGGATTTCGCCGTCGTCGACCACAACGCGGCGGACGTTGCCGCCATCGCATCGGTGTTCGATGCCGATTACGACGGCGACGAGAGCGCACCAGCACCCACAGGGTCGGACCTTGTCTGGAGCCCCGGCTCCGAGCCGGCACTGCTCGCCCTGATCGGCTCGGCCCGCCATAACCTGGAGGTCGAGAACGAGGAGATGGCGAACGCGCAGGTCGTCTCGGCTCTCAAGGCAGCAGCCAAGTCTGGGGTCGTGACACATGTGACGATGACCGACGACAGTTCCTATAGCTCCAACTTCTCAAAGCTCGAAGCCGCCGGTGTGGACGTCCACCTCTACCCCGACAACACGACGGCGCTCTACATCCATGCCAAGGTCATCGTCGTCGATGCAGGGACCGCGTCGGAAAAAGCGTTCGTAGGCTCCGAGAACTTCTCGACCGCGTCCATGGGGTATAACCGCGAGCTCGGCATCATCACAAACGATCCCGTGATGGTCAACGAACTTGCCAAGACCCTCAGCCAAGATTACGACGGGGCGGCCCCCGCCAGCACGTTTTAGCTCTAAGCCCAACGGAGGATTTAACGATGTCATCAGGCTACGTGGACGTCGGAGGTATTCAAGTTGAACAGCTCTTGGAGCGGTTCTTGGTGGAAGAAGCGCTTCCGGGATCGGGGACCGATGAACGGCCCTTTTGGCTGGGGTTCGTATCGCTGGTCGAACGGTTCGCTCCGCGCAACGCCGTCCTGCTCGCTGAGCGCGCCCGCTTACAAGCGCAGATCGACGAATGGCACCAGGTTCACTCCTTCGACCCGTCGACATATCGGGAGTTCCTCGAGACGATCGGCTATCTTGCCCCACTAGGGCCGGGCTTTGAGATCACGACCGAACGCGTGGACCTCGAGATGGCCGAGTTGGCCGGGCCTCAGCTGGTCGTCCCCGTAATAAACGAACGGTACGCCCTCAACGCCGCCAATGCTCGCTGGGGGTCGTTGTACGACGCGCTCTACGGGACCGACGCGTTGGGGACGCCAGCGCCCCACGGCCCGTACGATCGCTCGCGCGGGGCCGACGTTGTGGCGTGGGTACGTGCTTTTCTGGATGACGTGGTGCCTCTCGAGCGCGGTTCGCACGCCGAGGTGCGCGGGTATGCCCCAGTCGGGGGCCGCCTGGTGGCGGACCACCCGAGCGGCCCGGTAGGACTAGCCGACCCTTCGTGTTTTGCCGGCCACCAACCGGGGACAGCCGGGCCGTCATCAATGTTCCTACGCCATCACGGCTTGCATATCGAGATCGTCATCGACCGCCACCACCCGGTGGGACGCGACGACAAGGCCGGAGTTGCTGATGTGGTCATCGAGGCGGCCGTGACGTCGATTATGGACTGCGAGGACTCGGTGGCAGCCGTGGACGTAGCGGACAAGGTGGCCGTCTATCGAAACTGGCTCGGCTTGATGAAGGGGGACCTGGCGACGCAGGTTACCAAGGACGGCCGGACGTTCACTCGACGTCTGGCGCATGACAAGGAGATCATCGGGCCCGACGGTAGCCCGGTCGTGTTGAAGGGCCGAGCGCTAATGCTCGTGCGAAACGTTGGGCACCTCATGACCACCAATGCAGTACTTGACCGAGACGGCAACCAGGTGCCCGAGACTTTGGTCGACGCTATCGTGACCGTGTTGGCGGCCAAGCACGACCTGCTCAGGGCTTCAGGCGCTCTGAACTCCCGCCACGGCTCGGTCTACGTCGTGAAGCCGAAGATGCACGGGCCACAGGAAGTGGCGTTCGCCAACGAGATGTTCGGCCTGGTTGAGGAGATCTTGGGTCTGCCTCCCTTGACCGTGAAGATAGGCCTGATGGACGAGGAACGACGGACGACGCTCAACCTGGCTGAGTGCATCCGAGCGGCCTCAGGCCGTATCGCGTTCATCAATACCGGGTTCTTGGACCGAACCGGTGACGAAATCCACACCTCAGCGTATGCGGGGGCGATGGTGCGCAAGGCAGACATGCGGGCGCAACGTTGGTTGAAAGCATACGAAGACAACAATGTGGATGTCGGTTTGGCTTGTGGCCTCAAGGGACGAGCTCAGATTGGCAAGGGTATGTGGACAGCTCCCGACCTCATGGCCGACATGTTGCGCGACAAGATCAACCACCCCCGTGCGGGGGCTAACTGTGCCTGGGTGCCGTCACCTACAGCGGCCACACTGCACGCAACCCATTACCACAGGGTGAACGTAGCTAAGGAACAGGAGCTCTTGCAGGGCAGGCCCCGGGTCGCTCTCGATGACCTGCTAGCCGTGCCCACCTCACCTGACCGGCCCTGGAGCAAAGACGAGATCCGTGAGGAGCTCGAGAACAATGCTCAAGGGATCTTGGGTTACGTGGTGCGATGGGTCAACCAGGGAGTCGGCTGCTCGAAGGTTCCAGACATCCACGACGTCGCATTGATGGAGGACCGGGCCACCTGCAGAGTCTCCTCACAGCACATCGCTAATTGGCTCCATCACGGTGTTGTCAGCCGGGACGAGGTCTTGGCCGTTTTACGTCGCATGGCAATCGTGGTCGATCGTCAGAACACTGATGACCCCGGCTACAGCCCCATGGGCCCCGACTTCGAAGGTCTCGCATTCCGCGCTGTTTGTGAGCTGGTCCTGACCGGCCTCGAGCAACCTTCGGGCTATACCGAGCCGGTCCTGCATGCGCGTCGGCTCGAGCGAAAGGCCCAGCTGAGAGCCGCACAGATTGCGGCTACGCAGTGAACGGGAGCGCGCCAAACGCTGCGCTCGTGAAAGAACTAGCTGCAGCCTTGAGCCCCGACCGCGTCCGAGCCGACAGCGCAGAGAGAGCCCTGTTCGCTCACGACGCGTCAGTGTTCGCGGGAGGCCTCGCGGGGCCTATCTGTTTCCCGGTCAGCACCACCGAGGTGCAGGCGATAATGCGCATCTCGGCTGCGCACGGTAGGGCCGTTGTCCCTCGCGGGGCTGGCACCGGTCTCGCCGGGGGGGCCATTCCTCTCGGGGGACCGGTCGTCGTTGCCACAACGAAGATGAACAGGATCCTCGAAGTCGACTTGGATAACCGGGTGGCCTGGGTCGAACCAGGGGTGGTCAACCTCGACTTGTCCAAGCACTTGCGGCCGCTCGGCTTTCACTTTGCACCGGACCCCTCCAGCCAACAAGCGTGTACGATCGGAGGCAACGTAGCCAACAACTCCGGAGGCCCGCACTGCTTGGCTTACGGCGTTACCGCTCAACACGTCCTTGCGCTTGATGTCGTCCTGCCGGACGGCGAGCTGGTCAGCCTCGGTGGAATTGAGGCCGAACCAGACGGGTACGACCTACGGGGTGCATTTATCGGTGGTGAGGGGACACTGGGGATAGCGACCCGTATCGCAGTGAGGCTCACCCCGAACCCCCCTGTGGTACGAACCTTGTTGCTCGCATTCGGTTCTATCGAAGGGGCAGCCAATACCGTCAGCGGTGTGATCGCAGCAGGGATCGTCCCCGCAGCAATGGAAGTAATGGACCGGCCGATCACCGAGGCGGTCGAGAACTTTGTCCACGCCGGCTACCCCACCGACGCTGCCGCAGTCTTGCTCGCCGAAGTCGACGGACTCGAGGCCGGCACCCTGAATGACGCTGATAAAATCAAAGAAATCGGCCGAGCCAACGGTGCGACCAGCGTGCGAGTAGCAGCCGACGACGACGAACGGGCGCGGCTATGGAAGGGGCGCAAAACCGCCTTCGGCGCAATTGCTCAGATCGCCCCGGCGTATTATTTGCACGACACTGTGGTGCCGCGTTCGGCCCTTGCCGGCGTGCTCCGAGCCGTGTACGACATCGCGGGGCGGCATCAGCTGCTGGTTGTCAATGTGTTCCATGCCGGCGACGGCAATCTACACCCGCTCCTTCTCTTCGATCCCAGAGAGCCGGGCGTGATGGAACGCGTCCACGCTGCGGGTGAACAGATCGTGCACGCCTGCCTGGACGCGGGCGGTGTGCTGTCCGGTGAGCACGGGATCGGCGTGGAAAAACAGATGTACATGCACCTGATGTTCGGACCAGACGACCTGGACCACCAGGCCCGCCTGCGGCGCGCGTTCGACCCCACCTGTCGGTCCAACCCGGGCAAAGTGCTGCCAAGTTCGCACAGTTGCGCCGACATCCAGGCTCTGCGCGCGGTGCCGAGAGGAGTGTGGGTGTGAGGGCTGCCATCGACGGTCATATGGCTGCATTCGCTTCCGCGGTCGGTGGTACCGCCCCGGTCGCCGTTGAAGGGTCGCGAAGCAGATGGCACGTGGGCGGGGAACTCGCGGCGGGTACTAATTTGGTCAAGGCGCCGGAAGGGATCCTCGAACACCGGCCCGAAGAGATGACGGTGCGGGCCCGAGCCGGGACGAGCGTGGCGGAGCTCCACGCCGAGCTCGCATCCCGCGGCCAACGCACAGCCCTTGCCCGTCGCGGTGGCACCATCGGGGGTGCCCTGGCCGTCGGTGAAAACGACTTGTCGGTCCTCGGACGAGGAAGGGTACGCGACTGCGTACTGCAACTGCGCTACGTATCGGCCGACGGGGCTGTGGTCAAATGCGGCGGTCCTACGGTAAAAAACGTCAGTGGGTTTGACCTGCCCCGCCTCATCGTCGGTTCGCTCGGCACGTTGGGCCTGATCGGCGAGGTGATCTTACGGACCAACCCCATACCGCCCATCTCGCGGTGGGTCGAGTCGTCGGACAGCGATCCCTTCACGGTGCTGGGGGCCGTGGCGCGGCCCTCAGCTGTGCTTTGGGACGGCGCACGCACCTTTGTCGAGCTCGAAGGCTACCCGGAGGACGTACGAGCCGAGCAGAATGCCTTGGCGTCAATCGGCCACTGGGCCGAGGCCGCCGGCCCCCCTGAGCTCCCTGCGTACCGTTGGTCGCTCCGGCCGAGCGATCTGCGTCACCTTGACAATTACGCGATCGGGTCGTTCGTGGCTTCTGTCGGGACCGGGACCATCTTCGCGAGCATCCCCCAGCCTCACCGGGCTTCTTCGCCGGCCGTCGTCGCCCTGGCCAAGCGTGTCAAGCATCAGTTCGACCCTACAAATAGGCTCAACCCGGGCCGTAGCGCTATGAGGAGTTGCTGATGGAACTGCACCTCGATCCCGACGAGCTAGCCAGCTGCGTCCAGTGCGGGCTCTGCCTGCCCCACTGCCCCACCTTCAGAGTCAGCGGGGACGAGAGCTTTTCACCTCGAGGTCGGATCGCGCTCATGCGCGCCGTGCAAAACGATGGCGCCCCCGTCAGTTTTGAGGTACGTCGCTCGTTCGAAACCTGTGTTCAGTGCCGGGGCTGCGAAACGGCGTGCCCAAGCAGTGTCCCCTTCGGACATCTCATGGAAAAGGTCCGCGAGACCCTGGCCGAGGCCCACGAGATGACGCCGCGATGGCAACGCGTTGCCTTCATGCCCCTAAGCCATCCTCGCCTGTTGCGAGCAGGCACGGAGGCCCTGCGTTTTGCCCAAGGAGCTTCGCTTGTCCCGAAAAGGCTGGGCTTACCTCCGCTGCCTCGGCGCCAGGCACAGATGCGCGCATCGGGTGACGACGTCTACCTATTTACCGGCTGCGTAATGGACGCCTGGCAGCGGAGCGTCCACATAGATACCCAGCGGGTAATCGAATCGGCTGGTTTCGGGGTGCGGCCAACCGGGGACCGTGCCCCTTGCTGCGGCGCCCTCCAAGCCCACGCCGGTTTGACCGCACGAACAAGGAAGCTGGCTAGACAAGCCATACGCGAATTGGACGGAGGTCATCCAGTATTGGTTGACTCCGCCGGGTGCGGGGCGGCAATGAAGGAGTATGGTCATCTTCTAAGGACAGACGAGGCTGTCAAGTTCTCCGGACGTGTCTACGACGTTTCGGAATGGCTGTCAGGCCACATGGAACGCCTCCCCGTCCGCGAGCCTTTGGACTTGCGTGTAGCTGTTCAAGATCCATGTCATCTGCGCCACGTACAAAGAGCCCACTTAGCAACCCGAACTGTCCTGGCGCCCTATGTCAGGGAACTCGTTGAACTCGACGACGAAGGCTTGTGTTGCGGCGCGGGCGGCGCCTACTCAGTTCTCGAACCCGAAATGGCGGCACTCATCAAGGTACGTAAGCTCGCAGCCATTGCTCGTGCCGGGGCCGATATCGTCGTCAGTGCCAATCCTGGTTGTTCGATGCACCTTGCCGCGAGCGGCGTAAACGTCGTGCATCCCATGACTCTTCTTACCCAAGCCCTAGCAGCGGAAGACAATCACAGCTGAGCCAGCGCGTTCGGCCTAAGGACACAACGGCAGATGTGGCAGGCTTGCACTATGCCAGGCCTTGACGAGGACCCCTCAGCTGCGATCGAGCTCTGCCAGGCGGCCCACGAACGCCTGCTCACGACGGTCGCAACGATCAGCAATGAGCAGGTGATCCTGCCGAGCCGTTTGCCAGGATGGACTATCGGCCATGTCGTGTCCCACCTCGCCCGTAACGCCGACGGCCATACCAGGCGCCTCGAGGCGGCACTGCGCGGCGACGACGTCCCTCGCTACCCGGGCGGCAACGAGCAGCGCGACGCCGACATTTCCCAAGGGGCTGCACGCCAACCGGCCGAGCTCGTCGCCGACCTCCGCGACTCCCAGGAACGGCTGGAACGCGCCTGGGACAACCTTGCTGCCGCTGGCTGGCCGCACCCCGAGTTCAGGGGCAATGACCTGTGGCCCGCCACTGCAAGCCCGGTGCGCAGGCTCCGTGAGGTAGAGATGCACCACGTTGACCTCGGCCTGGGCTACATGGCATCGGACTGGCCATCGGAGTACGTCGCGTGGGAACTGCCGATGCTCCTCGCCACCGTGCCCGAAAGGGTAAAACGCCCGGAGGACTCGATAGACCTGGTCGTGTGGCTTGCCGGACGCGGCCGCGTCCCGGGCAACATCGTGCTCGACCCTTGGTGACGGCGGTCGGTCGAGCGAACGAACTTTCTGCACACCTTGACCCTCAGCGCTGGTGAGATCTGTGAGAGGGCGAGCAGTAGGTTGGAGGCCATGACCAGCCAATTTGACCGTCGACGAGTCCTTGTCAGCGCCCCCGACGTTGTCGAGGTGGTCGAGGAGCCAGTGCCGGACCTCGCGCCAGGCGAAGCGCTGGTCGAGATGCTGGTGTCAGGCGTGTGCGGTTCGGACAAGGCGGGCGCCCACGGTGAGCACGCTTTTTTCACGCCTCCTTACTACCCAGGCCATGAAGTAGTGGGTCTAGTGGTCGGCGTCGCCGACGGTGTGGACGAGGTCCTCGTCGGCGAACGGGTTACGGTGGAGCCGACCCTGGTGTGCGGCCACTGTAAGCCTTGCCAGCAAGGTGCCGAGAACCTGTGCGAAAACCTCGAGTTCTTCGGATGCGGCTACCGAGAAGGTGGGATGGCCGACGTTTTTTCGGTGCCATCCCGGCGATTGCACAAAATACCCGCGAGTTTCAGCGACTATCAAGCTGCGCTCATCGAACCCTTGGCTACGCCGGTGCACGCCGTCCGACTGGCAGGCGACCTGACGGGCAAAACGGTCGCTGTCCTGGGCGCCGGCACCATCGGGCTGCTGACCCTGGTCGCGGCACGCCACGCGGGGGCGGGGACGATCGTGAGCACCGACACATTGGCTGCCAAGCGAGATCTTGCTCTGGCGCTGGGTGCCACCGCTGCTGTCGACGCCCAAGCCGACGACCTGGCCCGGGTAGTGCGGGGCGAGCTCGGAGAAAGCGCCGACTTCGTTTTCGACTGCGTCGCCAACCAAGCCACCGTCGAGTCGGCGATCAAGATGGCCGTAAAGGGCGGGAGGGTCGTGGTCGTGGGGGGCGCACGCAAGCCGGTGACGCTCGACCTGCCGGTGGTCCAGGAGTACCAGGTGCGCGTTCAGGGTTCCGCCACGTACCGGTGGGAGGACTTTGACAGAGCCGTCGACATCCTCGCGAGCGGCGCTTTCGATGCTGACCGGTTCATAACCGCCACGTTCCCCCTCTCAGAGGCGGCCGAGGCCTTTGCCGCCATCTCTACTGGTAACGAGGTGAAGATCCTCGTAGTCGCCGACCGAGGCGGGAACTAGCCGGCTCGCGGGTTAACCAAAAGCCCAGCGTGCAGGCCCTCCAAAGAAAAATCTCACGTTAACGTCAAGGGCAATATACGCTAGCGGGACGGCGCGAGAAGGAGCGAGCGTGACGACGGCTGGCATAGTTTCCGGAGGCACCCCCGACACGGCTCAGCGGGGCATCCCATACAAGTGGATAGCCCTGTCAAACACCACGCTCGGCGTGTTGATGGTCACCATCAACCAGTCCATCTTGTTGATCTCGTTGCCCGACATCTTCCGGGGTATCAACCTCAACCCTCTGACCGCTTCCAACACGTCGTACTTTCTTTGGGTATTCATGGGTTTCTTGCTCGTGACCGCCGTGCTTGTCGTGAGCCTGGGCCGGGTCGGCGACATCTACGGCCGGGTCAAGATGTACAACCTGGGTTTCGCCGTCTTCACAGTTTTTTCCATACTGCTCTCGGTGACATGGATGAGCGGCGCGGATGGGGCTCTTTGGATCATTATCATGCGGGTCTTCCAGGGGGTCGGAGGGGCCTTCCTGTTCGCCAATTCGAGCGCCATCCTGACCGATGCCTTCCCGGCAAACGAGCGCGGTAAGGCGATGGGGATCAACGGGATGGCCGCAATTAGTGGCTCGTTCATCGGCCTGGTCCTAGGAGGTGTCCTGGCCCCCATTGAATGGCGCCTCGTGTTCCTTGTGTCGGTGCCCTTCGGGCTGTTCGGTACGGTCTGGGCCTACCTCAAGCTCAAGGACAACGGCATCCGCATCCCCGCCCGGATCGACTGGCTGGGCAACGCCACCTTCGCCGTGGGCCTGATCGCGTTGTTGACCGGCATTATCTACTCACTGCTCCCCTACGGCGGTCACCCAACGGGGTGGACCAACCCGTGGGTGCTCCTGGGTGTTTTCGGCGGCCTCGCCATTCTCGGCCTGTTCGTCTACATCGAGACCAAGGCACCCGAGCCAATGTTCCGGCTCAGCTTGTTCAAGATCAAGGCGTTCACCGCAGGCAACATCGCCGGGCTGCTCGGTGCTCTCGGCAGAGGTGGCCTCCAGTTCATGTTGATCATCTGGCTACAAGGGATCTGGCTCCCCCAGCACGGCTACAGCTTCAGCCAAACGCCGTTGTGGGCCGGTATCTCGATGGTGCCGCTTACGCTTGGGTTCCTCGTCATGGGCCAGTGTCGGGCATCTTGTCTGATCGCTTGGGCGCCCGAGGGTTGGCCACTGGGGGCTTGGTGATTAGCGGCGCCGCCTTCTTGCTCCTGGAGCTGTTGCCGATGAACTTTACCTATATCTGGTTCGCCTTGCTCATATTCCTGTTCGCCGTTGGGATGGGCCTTTTCTTCTCGCCAAACCAGGCTTCGGTGATGAACAGCCTGCCACCGGACCAGCGCGGTGCCGGAGCAGGGATGCTCAGTACCTTCCAAAACTCGGCGACGGTGCTGTCGATGGGCCTGTTTTTCACGATAGTGACCCTGGGCCTGGCCGCGGACCTACCCACGCACCTGTTCCGCGGTTTGACTGCAGCGGGAGTCCCCAGCGGCCCCGCCCGCCTGGTCGCCAACCAACCTCCGATAAGCAGCCTGTTTTCGGCCTTCCTCGGGTTCAACCCCGTGAAGGAACTACTCGGTCCAACGGGCGCCCTTGCGCACCTGAGCGCCAGCCAGGCGGCTTATGTGACCGGCCGGTCGTTCTTCCCGAAGCTGATCTCTGCGCCGTTCTCACACGGCCTCCACTTGGCTTTCGATTTCGCAGCAGGCGCCACCGTCATCGCCGTTATATCTAGCGCCCTGCGCGGAAAGCGCTATCTCCACAAGCCGGCAACGGTTGCCGACGAGCTGGCCGAGGGCGCTGCCGATAGCGCAACAGCAACAGGCCTTGTCGAAGATGAGGCCCTCGAGGCGACGGTACGGTGAAAGAGGTCGGCGCCGAACGACCGACCGAACTGCTCAACATCGGGGCTGCCGCCTCTGTGCTTGGCGTCTCGGAGCGGGCGCTTCGTTACTACCAGCAGCTGGGGCTCATCACGCCCTGCGGGCGCACGGCCGGTGGGATGCGCCGCTATTCGGAGGAGGACCTCGCCCGAGTATCGCGTATCCGTGAGTTGCAGTCTCTCCTCGGGCTCAACCTCGACGAGATCGCGGTCGTGCTTCGCAACGATGACAGGCTGGCAGAAATCAGAGAGGTCTACCACGACGAGCACACCGGAGCCGAGGAGCGGGCGGAGCTAGCTCGGGAAGGCCTTAAGCTCCAAGAGCACCTGCGCGACACGGTGAAAGCCAAGCAGGCTGCTCTGGACGAGTTCTTGGCGGATGTGGAGGCGCGGGTCGCCCACGTCCGCGCGGTGATCGAGGTGGACTAAGAAGCGCTGCAGGTACTGACTGTCCGGGCAGCGATCTCCTCGGCCAGATCCTGCGAGTCTCCCCGCTCGAGCAAGCCCTGCTTTATATGGTCGTATTGACGCTCACGCTTGGCGCTCCACTGGCCCTGTGGCATCGACCTGCTCCTTCCGGGTTGGGTTTCGAACAAGCATTTACCCGGCAAATCTGGCCCTACACACCAGTGGTTATACGAGACTTTGCTCGGGTTGGAACTGCTTGCCTAAGCAGAACCCGTCTGCCGTGATCTCGAATTGGCGGATCTGGGGGTCGTGGGCGCTGCCGCGGGTCTTTAGGACCGTGATCGCCCGCTTCACTTCGGAGTCGCCGCGCAAGAACTGGAGCAGCACGACGTTGTCCGAAAGATGCGAAATGCCGTACTCGGAAAGGCGGGTGACCCCGAACAGTTCCGCCACTTCTTGGGTCATTATCACGCTCACGTTGCGCAGCGCACAACGCTGTAACAGCGAGTACATGTACTCGCGGAAACGGAGCTCATCGTGACAGACTGCCCGGAGGTCACCGAGGCTGTCGATGACCACCCGTTTGGCCCCAGTGCGGTCGACGAGCTCCAGGAGCTCGTACACCCATTCGTCCAAGAGCAGGTCGACAGGCGGGCGGTACATCAGCTCGATGCGTTCGTCGTCGAGAGACCACGAGTAGCCGCGAAGTATGCGCTCCAGCTGGACCGGGTTCTCCTGGAAAGTGGCGAAGACACACTTCTCGGCGGCCCCGATGCCCGCGAAGGCAAAATGGAGGGCAAGTAGGGTCTTGCCCGCCCCCGAAGGCCCGGCCACCAGTGTCGAGGAGCCCTCCCAAAACCCGTCCGAGAGCATCTCATCGAGGAGCGGCACCCCGGACGTCGTGCGTTCGAAAACGAGGTTGTAGGCATCTACGCTGACGGTGTCGGCCATGCGAGGGTAGACCGTAAGGCCCTGCGGCGAGAGGCGGTAGGCGTGTTGGCCCGAGACAAAGCCGCTCCCACGCAGTTTCATAACCTGCAGGACCCGTACCTCTTGTTCTGCGCTGCGTTGCGCCCACAAGGAGATGATCGCGTCGGCAACCGCGCACTCCGGGGCGTCGGCGGCTTCAACCGCGCCATACTCGCCGATCCAAAAGGTACTGACGGCCATCGCGGTCAATTGCCCAGCCAGGTTATGGAGAAAGCGCCGGATTTCGCCGGCGTCGGCAGCATAAGCGCGGAGCGCTTTGAAGCTGTCGATCACGAGCAGACCGGGGCGGTGCTCGCGTAGCAGCGCCGTCAGCTGAGTGAGCACCCCGGGCAGGCCGGCGTCGTTGAGCGTCTGGCCGAGGTCGTCGTAGACGACCCGTGAGCCTACGGCAGACTTGTCGAAAAAATCGAGAGATTGCCCATATCGCAGGATCTTCTCGAGGGGCTCGGACGCCGTCGACAGGTAGAGCGCCGGTCGCTGCGTTGTGGCGTTGTGAAAAACGTACTGCTGGGCCAAGATGGTCTTGCCCGAACCGGGCGGGCCTATGATCAGGTTCGTCCCGTACAGCGGGAGGCCGCCACCGAGCACGGTGTCGAGCCGGGCCGAGCCGCTCGACAGCCGCGCGGTCACCGGGCCCAGACCGGGCTGCGGACGTAGGCGCTCGTGCCGAGCAGGTCGCGCACCGTCGAGACGTAACGGAGCGGGTCGATCGGCTTGCTCAAGAAGGCGTCCGCGCCCGCGTCCAGGGCGGCATCCTGCGATTCGAACGTGGATGTGGCCAGGATCGGGATACTCAGGTGCTGCCGCGTCAAGCGGCACAACTCGGCACCCTTACCGCCCGATATCAGCAGGTCGATCACGGCCAGGCTGGGCGGTTCGTGCTCGAGGATCTGCCGGGCGGTAGCAACGTCGCCGGCAATCCGTACTGCATAGCCCTCGGTGCGCAGGAAGTACTCGCAGAGGTCCGCAGAAAAGTGGTCGCGGTCTGCGATGAGTATGGCGAAGATCGGGTCGAGCTCGCCTTGGGTATCCATGGGTCGGCGGCTCCGTTCCGCCAGCAGGCGGTGGGCATCGGCTGGTTGAGCTCCGCGAGCAATCGCCTGGACAACGAAGAGCAGTTGGTCGACTTGGTCCCGGCTGTAGAGGCGCTGACCTCCCGGTGTCCGTTCGGGCGTCACCTGCCCGTAGCGGTCCTCCCAGGTCCTTAGCGTCTGCTGAGCTACACCGAGCATCTTGGCGACTGCGCCGATCCCATAAAGGCTGTCGCCGCTCATGGAGCCACTCTACCGCCTCTCACGCGCGACCATTAGCTTGTGAAGAGAGTTTGAGTAGAGATTGTGCAGGCAAGCCCCCTATCTGGGCTTGTGCCGGGCGCTCCGACTGGCTCCTCCCTCCCCGATCTCTACTCAATTCTTCCGCATTTCGTGTTACGATCGCTTTCCAGTCGGGCTCGAAAGTTGGGTGCCGTGACAGCCACGGTGGTCGCCTAAGCAGGGTCGAGGAGGAACAGGCGTGGCTGATGTGAACGGGAGCGGTTACGCCGTGGACTGGTCCGTCCCGCCCGGAGTAAACCGCCTATCCCGCTCGTCGGCGAGGTCGCGGCAAAGAGCCGCCCAACCCGTCGCGGCGCACACCCTCGCTATGGAAGGCTACCTGGTCGTCTCAGAGACACGCTTCATCGATTCCGGCGGCTTTGACGCGCTCTTGCGCGCCCGCAGGCACCTTGCGACTATTGGGAACACGATCCTGCTGCGTTCACCCCACCAACGCGTTCTCAAGGTCCTGGAAATCTCCGGTTTAGGCCGTGTTTTCCCCATTGGGCTCGAGACTGGGCCAAATGTCAACGATCGAAACCTCTCGGACCAGCACGTGCGAGAAGGGCCACGGGCCTGATGGAAACGCGAGAGGGCCGGGCGACGACAAATTGGCCGCACCGGACTGCAGGAAATAACACGCGCCGCTCCCTGCTCATGCACCGGTTGCCGGCTGGCGCTTTGGTCGCACTCTTATTGCTGAGCGTGGTCGTGGCGCTGCTCACGCGGGCAGTCGAAAGCGACCAAGACAACCGCCTGCTCGTGCAACGAGCCAATGAGGTCAGCCTCGTCCTGGGGACCTCGATCAGCTCGCTCGAGTCGACCCTGACGGGCCTCGGCAATGTCGCCCGGGACGGCGGCACAGCCCTATTCCTCAAGGAAGCGTCGGGCGAGGTCGCGGCCGGCCCTGGCAAGCTCAGCTTTGCTCTGCTGCGCCCGGACCACGGTTCGTACGTCGTGACTGTCGAAGCGGGACATGGGCTGGCTGCTGGCCAAATGGTACCTGGGCCGGTCGCAACAGTCTTGGCTGCCGCCCAGAAAGGCCGGGACCTAGTGGCGACGCCGGTGCTCGGCGCGGGCGCCAAACGAGTGCTGGGGTTTGCGCTCGGCGGGCCTTCTGTACCCGCGGGGCTGGTGCTGTACCGCCAGAGCGCACTAGGCCCGGTGACGGCGCCCCGCGAGGCGGGCACCGCACCGTTCGACGAGTTGGACGTTGTCCTTTACGACGCCTCGAGGTCCGTCCCAACCCAGGTCGTCGTCACCACGACCAAAGATTTGCCGCTCGCAGGTCGGGTGCACTATCTGAGGTTCCCAGTGGGCGCCAGCCACTGGCTGTTGGCTGTGTCGTCGGCTCAGCCTCTGGTTGGGACAGTGGCCGCCTGGGCACCATGGATTGCGCTGAGCGTGGGCCTCGCCGCGTCCGCGTTAATTGCGGCAACCCTCGAGCAGGTCGTCCGCCGCCGGGATGCGGCGGTCGCTTTGTACCGAAGCGAACACCGGGTAGCCGAGACCTTACAGCACAGGCTGCTGCCGACGCTGGCCGACGTTCCCGGCCTCGATATCGCGTCTCGCTACGTGGCCGCCTCCGACAGCCAGCAGGTCGGCGGCGACTGGTTCGACGTGTTCGAACTCGCCGGCGGGCGGACCGCCGTCGTTATCGGAGACGTCATGGGCCACGACATTGAGGCGGCGGCTGCGATGGCCCAAATCAGGGCGGCTCTGCGGGCCTACGCCTTGGAGAACGACGAGCCCGCACTCGTGCTCGAACGCCTGGCCCACCTTGTCGACGCGTTTGACGTCACCGGCCTGGTCACTGTCATCTATGGCGTGCTCGAGCCACCCGACAGCAACGGCGCTCGCCAGCTCCGTTGGGCCAACGCGGGGCACCTCCCTCCGTTGGTAAAGCTGGCCCACGGCGAGGTTTCTGAGCTTGGCGAGGGTCGCTCGGGTGTGATCGGCGCACCTGCGGTCGAGCCGCGGGGCCAAGGGGAGACGGTCCTGCCGGCCGGCTCCTCTTTGGTCCTCTACACCGACGGCTTGGTGGAGCGGCCCGGCACTTCCCTAACGGACTCGATAGGCGACCTCCGTTCAGCTCTCCAGCAGCTGCACCCGGCGACGTCGGCGGACGATCTTTGCGAAGCCGTGCTGGTCGTCAAGGCTCTCGACCAGACCAGGGACGATATTGCCATCGTGGTCATACGGTTATTTCCGGCCAAGGTCCCCGAGGGCGGACCGCTCGGCCAAACCATCCTTCTGACAACCTTGTCGCTCTCCGAAGTCAACGAACCAGCACGTTGAGCACAGAGGCTTGGTTGTACCAATAACCTCTGTTGGTCAAACTACCGTCGTACGCGATGAGCGGCCCTGACGTGGCTACCACCTTCAGCGTTGCGCGCAACCCCGACCCGGGCTCCAAGCTGGGGTACCTGATCCGCCTCCCGCTGGCCGAAGGGCCGCTAGTGCTCAAGGCGGCGGACAGCTGGCCACACACTGCCAAGGTCTACTGCCACCGGGCCGAGGGCTGGCCCGAGCGACCCGAGATCATCGACCAGGCGCCCGTGCGCTCCTGCGTGCGCCGGGGCGCGGCGATCGACTTGGTCCTTGACCGGCCCCGCTACAACCGCTCACAGGTCATCTTCACCACGATCAAAGGCCGTGAGGGCATCTTCTGGCAGACCCCCAAGACGACCCGGGCATCCCGGCCCGGGGTACGGGTCCCCGCCCGGCGCGCATCGGGCCTTGACGACCTCGCCATCAGCGTCGACACCAGGGAGCGGTACCCGTTCCGCTTCGCCCGCCAGCAAGCCACGACAGAGCGCAGGCCGCTGCCCGCCGGGGACTACGCAGTCGAGTACCAAGGAGAAGATCCTGGCCGTGGTGGAACGCAAAAGCCTGCCCGACTTGGCGAGCAGCCTGGTCGATGGCAGCCTGACCTACGCCCTCGCTGAGTTGGCAACTCTGCCTCACGCCGCCGTGGTGGTCGAGGACGCTTACTCTGCCATCTTCAAACTTGCCTATACCCCGGGTGGATTTGCCGCCGACCTCCTGGGCGCCCTTCAGGTCCGTTACCCAGCCGTCCCGGTCATCTTCTGCGGCACCCGACCGCTGGCCGAAGAATGGACTTACCGCTACCTGGGCGCCGCGCTCGCCCAAGCCCGTCAATACAGCCCGTGATGGGCCGGTTGCGGCCTTGGGTTAGGCGACGTCTCCGGCGCCGTGGTGCGCCTACCTGGGCTGTCACAACTGCACCTCCTGCGCTGTCTTTAACTTGTTGGCTAAACCGGGACATTGGGCAGTGCTGAAAGGAACAACGCGACGATGAACAACAGTAAGGACTACCACCACGACATGACGATGATGTTGGCCTTCCACGACGCCCTGCGCCGCGAACTAGGGCACATCGCGCGGGTGGCGGCCACTAGGACCGACGACCCCCGCCGCATAATGGCCACCGCGGTGGGTTGGCAGATGTTCAAGTCTTACCTGCAGGTGCACCACAGCTGCGAGGACGACTTGCTTTGGCCGGTTATGGAAAAGACCCTGGCTGACCGCGATGACGACCTCGCTCTACTGGCGGCTTTGGAGGCCGAGCACGCCGCTATCGACCCACTCCTCAATGCCATCGACGCCACCCTCGCCAACCCGGCCAGCGGGCCGAGCGAGTTGGCGACCTGACCGACGCTTTGGCCACAACGCTCCACGCCCACCTGCGCCACGAGGAGGGTGAGGGCCTGGCGCTTATCGACGCGACCGTGACCGACGAGCAGTGGCAGGAGTTCGGCCAGGAGAACGCCAAGCGGATCGGCCCCGAGGCGCCCATCGTCTTCCCCTGGATGCTGGACGGCTTGGACGACGTGAACACCGAGCACATCCTCAGCCTCCTCCCCGAGCCCGTGCGGGCCATCTACACCAACCAGTGGCTAGGCACCTATCAGCAGTTGGACCGCTGGGGCGCCACTGCGGGAAGCTCAAAAGGGGCCTCGTCCAACCTCCTTCGTATCCCCCGCGGCCAAGACCGCCAGCTATAAAAGGCACGCCATTTCGCAGCCGCACTAGTCTTGGCGAGGCTCGAAAGGGAGTAAGGCGATGTACGTACGAGGACGACCGCCGCACTTTGGCGTGCAGCTGCAGGCTCAGGGGACGACTTGGGCAGACTACGCTCGCGCCGTCCAGGCCGTGGAGGGCCTGGGTTTCGACTCCGTCTGGACCTTCGACCACCTCCTCCCGTTCGTCGGGCCGGACGACCGCCCTTGCTTCGAGACGCTCACGACATTGGCGGCAATGGCGGTACTTACCTCGAGGACCAGGATCGGGGTACTAGTGAACGGGGTGCTGTACAGGTCCCCGGCCGTCCTCGCCAAGGCCGCGGCCCAAGTCGACGAGATGAGCGACGGCAGGCTCGATTTCTCTCTGGGCGCGGCTTGGGCGGAGCGGGAGTTCAAAGCTTACGGACTGGACTTTCCCCCCCTGGCAGAGCGCTATGCGCGCCTAGATGAGGCGCTTCAGCTGGTGAAATTGCTCTGGTCCCAGGAACGGACGACGTTCCGGGGGCGCTTCTACGAAGTGGACGAGGCCCCTTGTGACCCCAAGCCCGTGCAGTCACCCCATCCACCCATAACCATCGGCGGGACGGGCTTGGGATCGCTCCGGGTTGCCGTGGCCCATGCCGACCGTCTGAACCTCGTCGGGCCGGTGGCGAAGTGCGCTGAACGGATCGCCAAACTGGAACATCTATGTGCCGATGCCGGCCGCGACTTTGACGAGATCGAACTGTCGGCCCACCCGAACATCGCCGTTGCCCCGACCGCTGACCAAGCCGACGCCCTCGCGCGCAAAGCTGTCGCCGCCAACTCCCAGGACCTCGGCTCTCAACGTGGCGGCTGGCTGATCGGTACACCCGCCGACGTGATCGAGGGGATCCGGAGCTACATGGAAATCGGTATAAACCACTTCGTCATCGCCGTCGGGCACCCGTTCGACTTGGCCCCATTACGGCTACTCCAGCAAGAGGTCTTCCCAGCCTTGAGGGCATAGTCCTCATGGACGTGTCGCCCGCACCACGCTGGCGAGAGCGCTGACCAAGGCGGCAACGCTCTTTCTCGCGTCCGGGCCCACAAGGTCCCCGTCTGGCATGGCCCAACTCTGACGCCACACTAGGCACCGTCGCTAGGACCCGGGTCATCAACGGATCCGACACGCGCAAAGCCAATGCAAATATGGGTATAGCTGGCGACAGGAAACCTTTCCTTTGGTCCCAGTGGCGCTCGTGCCAATGAGGCAAAGTCAGCAAACGGAGGGTACGGTCATGGCTGAGCAGGCAATCCAAAACTTGAACGACGTCCGCGAGCTCGCCATGCAACTGCGAGTCGACTCGATCCGTTGTAGCACCTCAGCAGGGTCCGGTCACCCGACGTCGAGCATGTCGGCCGCCGACGTGATGGCTGTCCTGCTCGCCCGCCATTTCCGCTACGACTGGCAGCGCCCAGACAATCCCGCCAACGATCACCTGATCTTTTCCAAGGGCCACGCGTCCCCACTGCTGTACTCGATGTTCAAGGCCGCGGGGGTCATATCGGACGACGAGCTCATGACTCGGTACCGGCGGTCCGGTTCGCGCCTCGAGGGGCACCCCACTCCACTGCTGCCCTGGGTTGACGTGGCCACCGGTTCACTAGGTCAGGGGCTCCCCGACGGAGTCGGCGTCGCTCTCGCCGGCCGGTACCTCGATGAGCTGCCGTTTCGCGTGTGGGTGCTTTGCGGTGACAGTGAGATGGCAGAGGGCTCCATATGGGAGGCCCTCGACAAGGCGTCGCATTACCGGTTGAGCAACCTGACGACGATCGTGGATGTGAACCGCCTCGGTCAGCGCGGGCCGACCGAACTCGGCTGGGATCTTGAGGCCTACGCCAAGCGGGTCGAGGGCTTCGGCTGTCGTGCGATCTCGATCGACGGCCATGATTTCGACCAGATCGAAAACGCGCTCACGAAGGTGGTCGACGTGGACCAGCCAACCGTAATCCTGGCCCGGACGCGCAAGGGCAGCGGCTTCTCCGAGGTCGAAGACCGGGAGGGTTGGCATGGCGTGCCCCTACCGCCCGAGATGGCGGAGCGGGCGATCGTCGAGCTGGGTGGCGAACGGCACCTTACGGCTCAGGGGCCGCACCCGGAGGAAGGCGTTCCCCGGACCAGGCCGAACAGCGAGGTGAAGCTACCCAGCTATTCGGTAGGCGACAAGATTGCCACGCGGGTGGCTTTCGGCCAGGCCCTGAAGGCGGTCGGGGGCCGTTCGAACGTGGTCGTCCTGGACGGGGAGGTGGGCAACTCCACCCACACCGAAGAATTCGCCAAGGTGTACCCCGAGCGGTATTTCGAGATGTTCATCGCCGAGCAACAAATGGTCGCAGCTGCTGTCGGGATGGCTGTCCGTGGTTACGTCCCATTCGCGGCAACCTTTGGCGCGTTCTTGACGCGTGCTTACGACTTCATTCGGATGTCGGCCATCTCCTCGGCCAACATCAGGCTGTGCGGGTCCCATGCCGGCGTCGAGATCGGGGCAGACGGCCCGTCGCAAATGGCTCTCGAGGATCTGGCCATCATGCGCACCGTTCATGGGTCGACGGTCTTGTACCCGAGCGATGCCCCAAGCACCGCGTTCTTGGTGCAGGAGATGGCAAATCAACTCGGAGTTGTGTACATGCGCACCACCCGCGGCTCTTATCCCGTGCTGTACGCGCCGGACGAGAGGTTCCCAATCGGCGGGTCGAAGGTCTTAAGGTCCGGGCCGGACGACGAGGTGACCTTGGTCGGGGCCGGCGTAACTTTGCACAACTGCCTTGCCGCTGCAGACGAGCTCGGCAGCGACGGTATCGGCGCGCGAGTCATAGACCTTTACTCGGTCAAGCCGATCGACAGCGCCACGCTTGTCTCGGCAGCGAACGCGACGGGAGACCGGGTTGTAGTCGTCGAGGACCACCATCCGGAAGGCGGAATTGGCAGTGCGGTGCTGGCGGCGTTCAACAATGCCGGCCACCCCTTGCAAATTGTCCATCTGGCCGTGCGCAACCTCCCTGGCTCAGGGACTGCGCAGGAGCTGATGGATACAGCAGGGATATCCGCTGCTCACATAGTTGAGGCCGCCAAACAACTTGTTAGTGCCCGAGTCGGGTCGCACTGAAACAAACGGGGGTTACCCCTCTCCCGCATGGATCCCGGCGCTCTTGAGCATCCGCCGCAGGTCGACTACCTGCTGCGCGTCGATATCGCCAGAGCGCGGAGCACGGAATGTCTCGGTCTCCGAACCGACTGTCACCTTAAATACCCCGTCGTGCTCCTCGGCGACTGAACCCACCTGTTCCAAAAGGGAAACAACGTCGTGCCACTCGATGTTGTGGCTGGTTGGGTGGCTAAGGATTCTTTCCACTGTTGCCCGATGGTGGGCGTCCAGTTTTGGCGTTTCTGCCATGTCCTTCTCCTAAGGTGTCGTGACCCTCGTCGTCCTTTGCACGGCGACCAGAGCAGCATGCTCACTCCGATCATACGGGGCCGAGACAGATAAGGTCTTGCAGCTTCCTCCCCTTTGATGTATGCTTCCACTAACTGATTAGTGGAAGTAGGATCATGATCGAATTCCATCTCGACACGGCCTCAGGTGTCGCCACCTATCTACAGTTGACTCAGCAAGTTCGCCAGGCCCTACAGCTTGGCCTTCTCGAACCGGGCGACAAACTGCCGACTGCGCAGCAGGTCGTCGCAAGACTGGCGATCAACCCGAACACAGTCCTTAAGGCCTATCGCGACCTCGAGCGTGAGGGCCTGGTACAGCCTCGGCCCGGCCAAGGGACCTTCATCATCGGCACCCTCCCCCGCACCGACCCTTCTACCCAGGCACGCTTCATGGCATCAATGGCCAAATGGCTCGCCTCAGCGTATTCTGCGGGGCTTTCACCCGACGACATCGAAGCGATCTATCGCACCGCCTACCGCAACCACTTCGCAGAGGGGGTTGCATGACCGCCGCCGTCGAAACGACTGAGCTCGCAAAACGCTACGGGCGTAAGTGGGCCCTGCGGAACTGCACTCTTTCGATCCCCGCTGGCAAAGTCGTCGGTCTCGTCGGGCCAAACGGAGCCGGGAAAACTACATTGCTCCAGTTGGCGGTAGGGCTTCTCGAACCGACATCCGGCACCATCAGTGTTCTCGGTGGACGTCCCGCCGAGGGACCCGCGCAACTCCAACGCGTCGGCTTTGTGGCTCAGGACGCTCCTACTTATTCTCAGCTGTCCGTTGAAAAGCATCTGCGGATGGGCGCCTATTTGAACTCGACCTGGGACCAAGACCTCGCCCAAAACCGCGTCGAACAACTGGGCCTAGACCCTCGCCAGAAGGCCGGTTCGCTTTCTGGAGGCCAACGGTCGCAACTTGCGCTAGCCCTAGCGACCGCCAAGCGGCCCGAACTCCTCTTGCTTGACGAACCCGTGGCCAGTTTGGACCCACTCGCTCGCAGAGAGTTCCTACAGGCCCTCATGGAGGTCGTCGCGACTGACGGTGTGAGCGTCGTACTCTCTTCCCACCTCGTCGCCGACCTCGAGCGGGTCTGTGACTACCTCATCATCCTCGTGGCATCTCAGGTGCAGCTTGCCGGAGAGGTGAGCGACCTGCTGGCATCGCACCACCGCATCTCCGGGCCTCGTCGTGACCCGAGAAAGATGCCGTCCGAGCAGGAAGTTGTCGAACAGAGCCACACGGACAAACAGAGTACTTTCCTTATTCGGACTGGCCAACCAATCCTGGACCCAGCCTGGAGCGTCACGCGGGTCACCTTGGACGACATCGTCCTGGCTTATATGAGCCGAGGTCGCGACGCCCAGCGCGGCCACCTACCTCAACTGGAGCTCGTGTCATGATCAGGTTCAGCTGGCTTCAATTCCGGGTACAGGCCGCCGTGGCGGGCTCGATATTGGTCGTCATTGCTCTCGCCTTCGCATTTACCGGGCCGAACCTGACCCACCTTTACAACACAACCGTCGCGACTTGCAGTGCCCACGGAAATTGCTCGACGGCCACCGCGGCTTTCCTCTCGCACGACCACCTTCTGCAGGACTTCGGCAACCTCGTGATCGCGCTGCCCGCCCTCGTCGGGATCTTCTGGGGGGCACCGCTGGTAGCGCGTGAACTTGAAACCGGGACCTACCGCCTCGTTTGGACACAGGGCGTAACTCGTAGCCGTTGGCTGGCAACGAGGCTTGCCATGATCGGCCTCGCCAGCGCAGCAGTGGCTGGGCTCCTAAGCCTTATGGTGACGTGGTGGTCGAACCCGATCGACCGGGTCAACATGAACCAGTTCACCTCGGTGTTCGACCAACGTGGCGTAGTGCCCATTGGCTACGCCGTCTTCGCATTCGCTCTCGGGGTCGCGACGGGACTGCTCATCCGGCGCACCCTGCCCGCCATGGCCACGACACTTGTCGCCTACGTGGCCTTTCGGGTGCTCATCACGTTCTGGGTGCGGCCGCATCTGATGACTCCCGTGCGTACGACATCGGACCTCCATATGACAGCAGGAATGACGTACATCCAAACGAACAACGGACCTCTTGGCGTGATCGGCGCCAAACCCGGGGCGTGGGTCTTTTCTGACCAGATCGTCGATACGTCGGGTCGTACAGTAACGGGCAACTTTCTTGGTCGTGGGGCTTGCCTCCAGAGCCGCGGTTCAGCGGCGTGTATAGGCAAGCTCCGAGAAGTGCTCGTCTACCAGCCGGCGAGTCGCTACTGGGCCTTCCAGTGGTACGAGATGGCCATCTACCTCGGTTTGGCCGTGGCCTTGGGTGCCTTGTGCTTCTGGTGGATCCGCCGTCGCACCTCGTGACCGGCGCGCACGGGACGAACCGTTGCCACCAACTACTCTTACGGGCTGTGTGCGGTCGCATGACTTCAACGACCCCCCGCAATACGCTCGCCAGCTTGCTCGCCGTCGAAGTGCTCGACGCTCCCGAACTCCCCATCAGTTGGAACGTCGCACCTACCCAGCTCATCTACGCGGTCGCGACCGGTGTTGGCGGCGCGAGGAAGTTGCGGGCCCTGCGTTGGGGTCTCGTCCCGAGCTGGGCCAATGACCCAAAGATCGGCTCTCGGCTGATCAATGCCCGGTGCGAGTCCCTTCGCGAGAAGCCCGCGTTCCGGTCTCTCATCAGCACGCGGCGAGCACTTGTGCCGGTCTCCGGTTTTTATGAGTGGCGCCGGCCAGCGCCCGGTGCGCCAGGGCTCAAACAGGCCTTCTACTTCCGCCGAGCTGACGGCGGTCCGCTGGTGTTTGCCGGGCTATGGGACCTCTGGATTGACAATGAGGGGCAGGCCTTACGAAGCTGCACGATCATCACGACCGCTTCGAACAACACCCTGGCGCCGGTCCATCACCGGATGCCCGTTGTCCTCCCGGAGCAGACATGGGACGAGTGGCTCACTCCAGGGCAATCCCCGGAACGCCTCGACCGGCTCCTGGCACCAGCCCCGGATGACCTGTTGGACGTCTACCCTGTGGGCGCGGCAGTGAACAGTGCCGTCAACGACGGGGCTCATCTGATATTGCCGCAGACGGTTGAGGCGTGACGGGGATTTGCCTTAGCGCCAGCCAAGCTCCGGCGCCACATATTTCACGAGCGACTCGAGGATATGGGCGCAGTAATCGACGCCGAGCTGATTGGGGATAGTCAGCAACAGGGTGTCAGCGGCAGCTATTGCCTCGTCCTTCGCTAATTCCATGACCAGCTGCCCCGGTTCTCCGGCATAGCTCTTGCCGAATCGTGCCTTGCCCCCATCGATGAAGCCGACCTGGTCTTGGGAGTTGCTCTCGCGGCCGAAGTAAGCGCGATCGTCATCGTTGACGATTGGGAAAATGCTGCGGCTGACCGAGACACGAGGCTCGCGGGCATGGCCGGCACTGGCCCAGGCCTTGCGGAACCGCTCGATCTGCTCAGCCTGGAGCTGATGGAACGGCACGCCGGTATCCTCAGTGAGAAGCGTCGAGCTCATGAGGTTCATCCCCTGCTCGCCGGCCCATTCAGCTGTTTGCCGGGTACCGGCGCCCCACCAGACCCGCTCGCGCAAGCCCTCCGAGTGCGGTTCGACCCGGAGCAGGCCGGGTGGGTTCGGGAACATGGGACGCGGGTTGGGCTCAGCGAAGCCGTCGCCCTTGAGCACCTGAAGAAAGACCCGAGTGTGCTCGCGAGCCATGTCAGATGAACTGGTGCCCTCGGCCGGCGAGTATCCGAAATACCGGTAGCCGTCTATGACCTGCTCGGGCGACCCACGGCTTATGCCAAGCTGCAACCGGCCCCCCGAGATAAGGTCGGCGGAGCCTGCATCCTCGGCCATGTAGAGCGGGTTCTCGTAGCGCATGTCGATCACGGCCGTCCCGATCTCGATCGTTTTGGTGCGCGCCCCGACGGCCGCGAGCAACGGGAACGGTGAAGAAAGCTGATTTGCGAAGTGGTGCACCCGGAAGTACGCACCGTCCGCGCCCACCTCCTCAGCGGCCACCGCCAGGTCTATCGACTGGAGCAGCACATCCGAGGCTGAGCGCGCCTGCGAGTGCGGTGATGACGTCCAGTGGCCGAACGACAAAAACCCTATTCTTTTCATAGATAAGACAACATATCGGAGGTAGCGTATCTTCCTCTGCAACGGCCGAACGCGAGCACATCCCCCTGGCCACGCCGAGAAGGAGGGATAGCGATGGAACACCAACTGGTGACGGTGCCCGACGCGACGGCACTTGCGGCACGCGCAGCAGCCTTCGTGGCCGAACGGGCGCGCACCTCAGTGGCCGGTCACGGCCGGTTCACATTCGCAGTCAGCGGCGGAAAGACGCCCTGGGCTATGTTCGCGGAGCTGGCAAACCACGAGGTCCCGTGGAGCGCGGTCCAGATTTTTCAGGTCGACGAACGAGTCGCTCCTGACGGAGACCCCGACCGCAACCTGACGCACCTGCGCCAGAGCCTCGCGCAGGCGGGCCCTGAAGTTATACCGATGCCCGTGGAAGGCCCGGACCTGGAGGCAGCTGCGGCGGAATATGGCAAGCTCCTTCCGGACGACTTCGACTTGGTGCACCTCGGGCTCGGCCCCGACGGGCACACGGCGTCGCTCGTACCGGGCGACCCCGTCCTCAATGTCACCGACCGACTGGTTGCGATCACCCAGCCCTACCAGGGGCACAGGCGGATGACGCTCACCTACCCGGCCCTGGCGCGGGCGGATCAGGTCCTCTGGCTAATAAGCGGGGAGGACAAGCGCGACGCTCTGGCCCGGTTGCTAGCGGGTGACCGGTCCATCCCTGCGGGACGCGTCGAGGCGAGGCACTCCTTGATCCTCGCGGACGCCTCAGCAGCCCCTGGAGCCGGGACTGGGGCCAGGTAATGACCGCCCTGCCCGAAAGTGCTCAAGTGCCTCACTCCGCCTCGACGACCAAGCACCCGCCAGACCATGTAATTGTCCTCTTCGGTGCCACCGGCGACCTGGCAAAGCGCAAGCTGCTCCCAGGGCTGTTCCACCTGGCTGTCGCAGGCTTACTCCCGCGGCACTACCGCGTCGTCGGTACGGCGCCGTCCGGGAACGGGCTCCCCAAGGGCGGTTTCGAGGAGCTGGCCAGGGAGGCCATCACTCAGTTCGGGGCAACCAAGGCTACCGAAGAGGCGTGGCGTAACTTCGAGCACACCTTGTCGTTTGCCATTTCACCCTCGGACGATTACTCGCCCCTTGTCGCAGCCGTCCAGGCCGCTGAAAAGGAGGTCGGCGGCAACCCACAACGACTGTTCCACCTAGCCGTCCCCCCGGTGGCCTTCGGGTCGGTAGTGGAAATGCTCGGTGCCTCCGGCTTGGCACAAGGGTCCCGTGTGATCATCGAGAAACCCTTCGGAACTGACCTAGCCTCGGCCCGGGCTTTGAACGACTCGGTCCACAAAGTGTTCGACGAGCCCCAGATCTTCCGGATCGACCACTTCCTCGGGAAGGAGTCGGTGGACAACATCCTCGCCCTGCGCTTCGCCAATGGCCTGTTCGAGCCGGTATGGAACCGGGAGCACCTCGAGTACGTGCAGATCGACGTTCCCGAGAAGCTGTCGATCGAAGGGCGCGCCGCCTTCTACGAGGGCACCGGGGCTTTTCGCGACATGGTCGTCACGCATCTGTTCCAGGTTCTCGGCTTCGTCGCCATGGAACCCCCGACCACCCTTTCGGCCAAAGCTCTCGGCGACGAGCGCCAAAAGGTCTTCGACGCCATGAAGCCCATCGACACCGGTCACGTCGTACGAGGCCAATACTCGGGCTACCGCTCCGAGCCGGGGGTATCGCCCAGTTCAGATACAGAGACATTTGTCGCCCTACGGGCGGAGATCGAGAACTGGCGTTGGGCCGGCGTCCCCTTTTACCTGCGCACCGGCAAGTCTCTTAATGAAGGCCGCCAAGTGGTTACCCTCGGGTTCCGGGAGCCAACCCTTCGCATGTTCCCGCTGGACACCCTTGCGAAGTCTTCGGGCCGGCTGGACGAGATCAACATCGATTTCAACGACCCGGGTTCGATATCGGTGCGCTTCTTGGCGAAGGAGCCTGGCGCTGAGATGCGCCTCGGTGAAGCGCAAATGGTCTTCCGTTACCAGGACTCCTTTTGCGCCAAGAACGACCTCGAGGGCTACGAGCGTCTCCTCCTCGATGCGATGTTGGGCGACCAATCGCTGTTCACCAGCGCCAGCCAGGTGGAGCGCTTGTGGGAAGTCTCGACTCCCCTGTTAGAAAATCCTCCTCCCGTAGAGCCATACGCACCCGGGTCCTGGGGCCCGGCGTCAATCACCAAACTGATCGCGCCCCACCACTGGTACCTACCGGAGGAGAAATGAAACCCCTATGGCACGATGCCCTGGTCGATCACCTGGCGGCCAAGTCCTCCGACAACGAGCCAGCCAAAGTCATCGCTGACCGCTAGCGTAAGCTAATCGAAATCTACAACGCCGTAAGAACCGGCTCGAACGGGGTGACGCCATGACCATTCCGTCCATCCGCCTAATGTTGGCCGATGTCGACGGCACACTGGTGACACAGGAAAAGGTCCTCACCGACAGAGCGATCGCTGCAGTGCACAGCCTTCACGACGCAGGCATCCTCTTCGCCATCACCAGCGGCCGCCCTCCCTTAGGGATGTCCATGCTCATCGAGCCTCTCGACCTGCAAACACCTATCGCCGCCTTCAACGGGGGTCTCCTGGTCGACCGCAATATGGCCGTGATCGAGCAGCGCGTCGTACCCGAGGAGCTGGTCGTCCCGATCTCCGACCTTATGACTTCGTTCGACTTGAGCGTGTGGATCTACCAAGGTGCGGACTGGTACGTTCCCGACCCAAAGGGCCCCCACGTCGATCGGGAGGCGTGGACGGTCAAGTTCCAACCTAAGGTCATGAGCAGCGTAAAGGACTTCACCCACAACGTCGCAAAGATCGTGGGGGTAAGCGACGACTACAGTGCCGTTTCCAAAGCCGCGACCGCGGCCCACGACCGGTTCGGGGACCATGTGAGCGCCGCCGCGTCACAGCCGTATTACCTCGACGTCACCCACCCCCAAGCCAACAAAGGAGAGGTGGCCAAGTACCTCGCCAAGAAATACCAGCTTTCGACCGATGAGATCGCCACCATTGGCGACATGCCCAACGACGTGTTGATGTTCGCTCACTCAGGCCTCAGCATCGCGATGGGCAACGCCGGGCCCAGGTGCAGCGGGCGGCCCGTCGAGTTACCGACACCAACGAGAACGAGGGTTTCGCGAAGGCAGTCGAGCGGTTCGTGCTACCGGACCAGGGCTCGCCAACGAAGTTGACTAGCTAGCTCGTCTGGTGCGGGTAGTCGGTCCGCTGAACTGAGCCCCCGCGCCCCACAAGGATTGTGGAAACCATCTCGGGCGGGAATAAGCCATGAGAAACCACGCCGGGCGTCGCCTGCAACATGACTGCAAGCGCGGCTGGGTTCCCGACTTCGCCGAAGAAATCTGCGATGACTCCGCCGTTAGGGCTGGGCGGAGCGTCACGGCGTCGCGCCGTACGCAGACGCGCCAGGGTCGATTCGAGACCGAACGCGATCAGTTCCAGCGGGACCGGGGAGTGCAGCGCGGGCACCGTCTTCGTCGAGTCAGCAATCACCACGAAGCGCTCAGCTGTGATCGCCACCAATTTCTCCCTCGTGTGTGCACCGCCGCCGCCCTTCACCAACCAGCCCTCCGGGCTTATCTGGTCCGCCCCGTCAATAGCGATATCCAGTCGGTCCACCGTGAACCGTTCCACGTGCAACCCCAGGCCCCTGGCCACCTCCTGCGTCCGGGGCGACGTGGCGACACAGCGGACCGACAACTTGCGAGCGGCGAGGGCCGGTAACAAGTAGGCGACAGTTGTCCCCGTACCAAGCCCTACGACCATGCCATCTTGGACCAGCTGCGCCGCGGCCTGGGCCGCTATGTTCTTCTCGGCCTCGCGACTTGCAGATGGGAACGGCTCATTGTTGGAACTCATTGAGCTATCTTGGCAAGACTGCCGCCGATTGCCCAATCAGTGCGTCGGCGCCGGCGGAAGAGGGGTACGCCCAACCCTCGGGCATAAGCTTGTAACTCGCTAATTCAGAGCGTCACATCGGCGACAAGACGCCGAGGTCCGCAGGGTGGGATGGGCAGAAATCGAGCCCGTCTTTCTGGGTCCACCCCTGCAAAGAAAGCTGTGTTCGCACGTACTCCTTCAACTCGAACTTCCCGGGCTCCTCACGGATCAGCTCGTCCACATACTCCTCACACTCCGGGTTGTCACATGTGATCCTCTCGAGGTGTGTAGCCGACATTCCCATTGCCTCCTGTTGCTCGTCAACTGTTCAAAGTGTGCCGACACCTAGGCGGGCGCAGGCACCCGGGCGGACGGTTCGATGATGGTGCCGCGTGTCCCGCTTACCAGGTCAGCCGCCTCGTCGAGGCTGCCGATCATCGCTGGTTTGCCGGTGGCTTCTACGAAGCGGCAGGCGGCATCGACCTTGGGCCCCATCGACCCAGCCGGGAACACCTCGGCACGCAGGGCTTCGGGTGTCGTCCGCCCGATCGGGCGAGCCGTCGCGGTGCCGAAGCCGAGCTCAACGTTGTCCACGTCGGTCAGGATCAACAAGGCGTCGACATCGAGATCGCGGGCTAGGAGCGAGGCGGTGAGGTCCTTGTCGACGACGGCCTCGGCACCTCGCAACAGCCCATCGTCGCCCCGGACAACCGGGATCCCGCCTCCGCCCGCACAGATCACGATGGCGCCCGAGCTGACCAGTGCTTCGATCGTCGGGAGCTCAACGACGGCCAAAGGCTCGGGAGAGGGGACCACTCGGCGCCAAGCGCTCCCGTCGAGGCGAATTTGCCAGCCCCGTAGGGCGGCGACGCGATGACCGTCTTCGTCGCTGTACTGCGGTCCGACGAACTTTGTCGGGTGCTCGAAGGCCGGGTCGCTCGATGCCACTTCGGTCTGGCCGATGAGACTGACGACCCGCCGGTCAGGCAGAGCGTTCTCGAACGCCTTCAGGAAGAAGTAGCCGATCATCCCCTGGGTCTGGGCACCTAGGACATCGAGCGGGTACGGGTGCGGCAGCGCCGGGTCGGCAGCGCTCTCGTTGGCCAGGAGGCCGACCTGTGGCCCGTTGCCGTGGGTAACCACGATCTGGTGGTCCCTCGCTAGCTGAGCCAGGGCCACCACAGCCGCTTCTACATGCGTCTCTTGGATCTCGGCTACCGGCACCTCACCACGTTCTAGGAGCGCGTTGCCCCCTACGGCCACCACGAGACGCACGTCAGTCCCCGATCGTGGCGACCATTGCCGCCTTGATGGTATGGAGCCGGTTCTCAGCTTCGTCGAAGACGATGGAAGCGGGTGACTCGAAGACTTCGTCCGTTACCTCTAAGGCGTTTAGGTGGTACTCGGCAGCGAGCTTCTGACCGAGCTCAGTGTCCGTGTTATGCAACGCCGGTAAGCAGTGCATGAACTTCACGTCCGGGTTGCCGGTCGCCTTCAAGGTGGCGGCGTTGACCTGGTACGGGAGAAGCTGCTGGATTCGGTCCTTCCATTCCGAGACGGGTTCACCCATGGACACCCAGACGTCGGTGTAGACGAAATCGGCTCCGTCGACGCCGGCGGCAACGTCGTCACCGATGTGAATTCGCGCACCCGACCCGGCCGCCAGGTTTGAGGCCATCGCCCGGACTTCCGGGGACGGCCAAAGGTCATTGGGTGCGGCGATCCGTACGTCCATTCCGAGGAGGGCGCCGGTTACCAGAAGGGAGTTAGCGGTGTTGTTGCGTGCGTCGCCGAGGTAGCAATACCCGACGTGTTCAAGGGGCTTGTCGATGTGGTCGCGCATAGTCAAGATGTCGGCGAGCATCTGGGTCGGGTGCCACTGGTCAGTTAGCCCGTTCCACACAGGCACGCCGGCGAACGCCGCCAGGGTCTCAACGGACTGCTGCGCGAAGCCCCTGAACTCGATCCCGTCGTACATCCGTCCGAGCACCCTGGCGGTGTCTTTGATCGTCTCGCTCGAGCCTATGTGGCTGCCGTCGGGACCTAAGTAGGTTACATGCGCTCCTTGGTCGTAGGCACCTACCTCGAAAGCCGAGCGAGTGCGCGTCGACGCCTTCTCGAAAATGAGGGCGATGTTGCGACCGACCATTCGCTGCCGCTCGGTCCCGCTCCGTTTTTCGAGGCGCAGTGCGGCGGCCAGGTCGACAAGAGACACGAACTCCTCCTTCGTGAAGTCGACCTCCTTAAGGAGGCTGCGACCGTGCAAATTAGTAACCACCGCCTGAGATACCGTGCTCGTCATGCCGGGCCCCTCTCTATCGGGCAGGCCATGCAGTGCGGACCGCCTCGACCGCGCCCTAGCTCGCTGCCGGCGATATCGACCACCTCAATGCCGTGCTTGCGGAGCATCGTGTTGGTGGCGATGTTGCGTTCGTAGCCCATGACCACGCCGGGCGACACGGCGAGGAAGTTGGTGCCGTCGTCCCATTGCTCGCGCTCGGCGGCTCGCACGTCCTCGTCGGCGGTGAGCACGGTGACCTCGGGTACCTCGAGTACTTCGGCCAGGGTGTCCCACAGGCTGTGGTTTCGGGCGACGGACAATTCGCCTGGGCTGTCACCAGCTGAGATCGTCCAACTCCGCAGGTGCCGGTCAAAGTAGGGGTAGAGAACGAACGTACCGGTGTCGACCATCGTCATAACGGTGTCTAGGTGCATAAAAGCATGGCTGTGCGGAAGTTCAATGGCGATGACCTTGCTAGCTTGGCCATTGTCGAACAGGGCGTGGGCCACAGATTCGACGGCCATCGGCGTAGTGCGCTCGCCCATGCCCATCAGGACGGCCTCGTGACCAATAACTTCCACGTCGCCACCTTCGATGCTGGCCGGCTGGTAGTCGATGTCGTCGCCGCCGTAGTAAGTGACGAAGTCGCTATCGGCGAACATAGGATGGAAGCGGTAGATGGCTCGGCTATGGAGCGACTCGCGTTGGCGTGCGGGTTTCGCCATGGGGTTGACGCTCACGCCGCCGTATATCCAACAGGAGTTGTCTCGCTGGAAAAGATGGTTAGGCAACGGAGTGAGAATGAAGTCGTCAGCTTTGAGCATGTCCCACTTCAAGCTACGGGCATGCAAGGAGTGAAGATCAGCCTTGAGGATGCCGCCGATGAGCGCCCCCGACAGCGTCTTGGCATCTTGCTCCTCGAAGAGGTCTCGTACCGGTCCCACCAGCGTCGGCCCCAACATTTGCGGTGTGCACAAGCGGTCCAGCACGAACTTCCGTCCGGCGGGTAGGGCAAGGACATCGGCGAGCAACTGGGCAAAGTAATGGACAACGACACCCTTTTCGCGCAACGCTTCAGCGAACGCGTCGTGCTCCTCCTTGGCCTTTGAGGCCCACAACACGTCATCGAACAAAAGCGACTCGATATTGTCGGGAGTCAAGCGGGACAGCTCCAGCCCAGGACGATGGACGATCACCTGGCGGAGCGGGCCAATTTCGGATCCTACGCTAAATGTCATAATGGTTCCTTTACTAGCTGTCGAAGGCGGTTGACGGAGCTGTTGTCAAATCAACGGAAGTCTGTTCGACCGGGTTATCGACCGGCTCAGCAATGTCGCCGAGGCGCTCACGACGGGCGTTCAAAAAGGCGTATAGGACGAGCCCAGCGAAGACGACCACCAAGGCTTGGTAGACGACTTGGTAACCGGACGCGAAGGTCACCCACATGGAGAACAGCACGCTGGCCCCTGCGACCGACAAGTCGCGAGCCAACAACCATCCGTGGGGCCTCCTGCGCCCGGAGATGAGATAGGTGAGCTGGGCGATCGCGGAGAAGAAATACGGGATGGCCACTGTCACGACCGTGAGGTCGACCAGATAGGTGAAGATCGTGAGCCCTGAGCTCGACTCGTAACGCCAGAGCATGAGCAGTGAAGGCAGGGCCGTGCCGACCACGATGCCGAACCAAGCGGTGTCGTTGCGGTCAGCCAATGCAAAAGCCTTAGGGAACAGCCCGTCATTCGCGACGGCGCGCGACGTCTCCGTCACTATGAGAGTCCAGCCGTTGAGCGCACCGATACCGGAGATGACGGCCAGCGCGGCGATGAACTTGCCGGCCCAGGCACCATGGGGGAAGATCGACTGGAACGCGTTCACGAACGGAGCGCCGTTATTGAGCAGCACGTGGTGTGGTACCAGGCCGAAGACCGCAGCGGTAACCAGCACGTACAGTATGGCGCTGGCCCCGGTCCCGAGCACCGAAGCCCGGCCGACGTTTTTGCGGGGGTCTCTGACCCGCTTGGCCGTGACCGCCGCCGCTTCGACTCCGATAAACGAGAAAAGCGCCACGCCCGCTGCGATCCCGATCCCGCTATAGAGGCTACCCCCGGACGCGTTGAAACTACCGAAGTTGACGGCGTGGATGAAGAACCAGCCGACCACACCAATAAATAGCAGTGGGAGGAACTTGAGGACGACGGTGACGTTTTGGAACCATGCAACCTGTCGCACGCCGACTAGGTTGATGACTGCCGGGACCCACAGCCCGAGCAGGGCAATACCCCAGTTCTCAATGCCGCTTACGTGCTTGAGGCCGAAGAGGGAGTCGACATAGAACACCCACGAGGCCACGATTGCCGCGTCACCAGCCCAGGCCTGTATCCAGTAGCACCAGCCAACCAGGTACCCGGCGAAGTCGCCAAACTCATGACGAGAGTAGGCGTAGAGCCCTCCATCGCTGTTGGGGACCCTCTTTGTGAGCTGTCCGAACAGCACGCCCAGCAGCAGGGCACCCACAGCGATCACGCCTAGGACCAGCAGGGACATGGTGCCCGCCCCGGCGAGCACGGCCGGCATGGTGAACACCCCAGCTCCCACGATGCTGCCGACGACAAGCCCTGTCGCCGACGTGAGGCCCAAGGTATGTGCTTTCTTCTCGTTGCGAGGCGACATCGAGATATTCGCGCCGACAACGCCGTCAGATGGCCCTGGCCGCCGGCTCGGACCAGGCTGCTCACTTGAGCCCGATGGCCGAGGGGATTCAACTATCGCCATTTGATCCACCTTTATTCGCAGTCTCATCTGACATGAGTTACGCCTCCTGTCAATAGGACCCTTGGTCCTACGCCCCACATGGAGATAATCGCTCCTTCACCCAGCCGTTCGAACCCGTTGGATACACTGGTCGCGCCGTGTCCAGTGCGAGTGCCTGCCCAGTTACCCTTACAAATCGAGGACTATGTCCCCATGTGGCTGCGAGCAGCAGATCAGCACGCTCCCGCGGGCCGGAGGTTCGACCGGGTCGGGGTTGTAACCGACATCCCCCGCGACGAGCGTTGTCTGGCAGGTCTGGCAGACGCCCGTTCGGCACGACCACCGAACGGGCACGTCGCACGATTCCGCCAGTTCGAGGAGGCTCTGATATTCGCTGCTCCACGAGACGGTGAGATCGCTTCGGGCAAAGGCGATCTTGGCGCGTCCCCTGGCTGGCCAGGAGGCGGGTGGGGCGCCCGCGCGGGCGTTGACGCAATCCCTGGCGTAAGGCCCGCGGCGGGCCCGAACACTTCGGTGTGGATCTGGGATGCGTCCAGCCCTAAGGCGGCCAAGCCGGCGCTGATGTCGTCCATGAAGGCATCGGGCCCACATACATACGCCTCGGCATCGGAGGGTGGCTTCAGTTCGGCGAGCGACAAGGCGGTAATACGTCCCACGCTGTCGAAGTCGCGCCCTTGCACGTCGCCCGGGCCAGGCTGGCTGTAGTACACGTGGACCTTCGCCTTCGGCAGTGAGGAAAGCAGGGCCCTGGCCTCGGCGGCAAACGACTGTTCGCGACTGTCGCGTGCGCCATGCAACCACCATATTTCGCGCTCAGAACGCTCCCCCGCTAAGGACTGCAGCATGGCAAGAACGGGTGTAACGCCGATCCCGGCGCTGACCAGCAGCACGGGCGCGTCAGTCTGATCGAGGATAAACGTGCCGCGTGGTGCTGCAATGTCGAGTTGGTCGCCAACCGAGAGTTGGGTGTGCAGATAACCGCTGACCGAGCCGCCTACCTCGCGCTTGACGGTGATCCGGTAGTAACCGGCCCCGGGTGGTCCCGAAAGTGAGTATTCGCGCAACAACGGCGGCTGCGCCTTGTCAGGCTGGGCCCGCACGGTCACATACTGACCCGGGCGTGCTGCGGGCAGTTGCACGCCGGTGGGGTCCTCGAGCCTTATAGAGATAGCCGAATCGCTTTCATGAGTGATCGCACTCACTGTCAGCTGACGAAAGCCGGGCCAGGCGGGAGGCGGGCTGGTCACGGCAAGGCCGGCGTTGCCACCGCCGGGCTCCTCGTTTAGTAGGGCTCGGAAGGATTTCTGCCAACCGCGGCTCAGGGCGGGGACCCTGAGCGCACGAAGCAGGTCTTGGCGTTCGTGGCCGGGAAGGTAGAGCAGCGCGTCGACATCGGCCACGCTCATGTGCTCTGGCCCCGCCGAGAGCTTGACGATCCCGTCTCCCGCCCGCACCTCGCCTTCTTCGAGTACCCGGAAGTAAAAGCCTGGACGGTGGTGAGAGACCAGCAGGGCGGGGATCCGTGGGTCGTTCATGCGGATCCCGACGCGATAACAGGTGACGCGAGGTTGGGTTACCTCGAAGGTTGCGCTGCCAATGCGGTAGCGGTCGCCGATGCACGCCTCGTCGTCGCCTAGTCCCTCTACGGTAAAGTTCTCGCCGAATTGCCCGTACACAAAGTCGTGCCGTCCAAGCTCGCGTTCCCAATAATGGTATGAACCGATCTGGTAAACGAACACGGCCCGTTGCTCGCCCCCGTGCCCCTCCAGGTCCCCCTGACCGTCGCCGTCAACGTTGAGCCGGCCGACCCGGCGGGGACCGGGCACCGGGCTCTTGAAAACCCCAGTAAACACGGTCCTGCCTTGCCAGGCGACGTTCTTAGGCAAGCCGACGTTAACGGACAACAACGTGCCAACGCGCTGTGCGGAAGAAGGGTTCAGTTCGGCCGGGTTGCCTTGCGCTGCGGAAGAAATTGCGGCTCCTTCGGCTCCGGTTGTCATCGTCTCATGATCGTCGGGCTGGCGGCGTCAGCGACCCACAGCTCGACCCCCGTCGATGTGGAGGTTCTCACCGGTGACGAAGGTGGCACGTTCGAGGTAGAGGATCCCTTCGACGACGTCGTCAACTTCGCCGACACGGCCGAGGGGGTGGAGTGCTACGAGGGGTTCGTAGCCTTTTGGGTCGTGCATGGGGGTCTTGGTGTCGCCAAGGGTGACCACGTTTACGCGCACGCCACGCGAGGCGTATTCTATGGCTAGCGATCGGGTCACAGCCGCCAAACCGCCCTTGGTGAGGGCGGCCAGCGCGCTAGGGCGACCGCTGTCGGGGCGCTCGACCAGACTGGCGCTGATGTTTACTATATGACCCGCTCCCTGAGTGACCATGTGCCCGATCACCTGCTGGGTCATGTAAAAAAAGCCTTTCAGGTTCACCGAGGTGATCGCTTCATAGTCGTCAGGGGTGTATTCAGTGAATGCCTTGCCAATATAAATCCCAGCGTCATTGACGAGGGTATCGATACGTCCGTAGCGCTCGAGGGCCTGCTCGACTACTTGTCTGGATGTCTCAGGCTTGGTGATGTCGCCCTCGACGGTCATAAAGTCCGGTGAAGGGCTAGCGGGCATAGTGCGCGCTGTACCTACGACGTTGTACCCGGCCCCCAGGTACCCCGCCACAAGGCCTGCACCGATTCCTTGCGATGCCCCGGTGATGATGGCGACTTTCTGTGACCTAGCCACTTGTGGACCACCCCTTAGATAAGCTGCTGGCCACCGTCGATGTCGTACGTTGCACCCGTGATGGCAGTGTTCGTCATGATGTGCACGGCAAGAGCAGCGACGTCGGCCGGCCCGACAACACGGCGGATAGGCAGAGTGGCGCGTAACTCGTCACGTCTTTTCTGTATATCGTCACCAAGGGACAATGCGGACAACTCTGTGTCGACAAAGCCGGCGGCGATGAGGTTGACGCGCACGGGTGCCATTTCCAGCGCCAGGTTCGCGACGAGGGCCGGGAGCGCTGCGGCCAGTACCGCCGCCACACTCAAGCCAATTCCTGGGCGGCGGGCCGCAGTCCCCGTCATGTACAGCACAGTGCCCCCAGGCCGGACCGCTTTTGCGATGTCCTGGGCGACGCGCATAGGGAGCACTATGTGCTCCTCGAAGGCGCGATGCACCTGCACGAAGTCCAAGTCCGCCAGCGGGGCGTAGTACGAACCTCCGGCGGTCAGCATCACATGGTCGGCAGGCTCCTGCAGGTCATCGAAAAATCGCTGCAGGCGCCCGGGGTCTGTGGCATCGAACGCTGCGCTGCTCACCGCGTTCACTAATGCAGATGCTTCTTTCAGGCGCCGGGGATCGCGGCCTGTAAGGACAACTTTCGCCCCTTCGAGACTTGCTCGTCGAGCGGTCTCGAAACCAATACCTGCGCTCCCTCCGATGACGACAAGGGTCTGGCCCATCAGCTCAGGCTGGGCTGGAGCCTGACCGGGGACCGTTTGAGTGCTTGCGGTCATCGTCGTCCTTTCGGCCTTTGAGATGACACGCCGCGGTTATCCAGCCTTGAGGCGAGTGCTCTCACGCCGGTCCCACCTTCGCCGGTTCTGCGCTCTTGATCGCTCCGAGCAGCGCCTTGAGCGTTGCGACGAAGATCTCGGAGAAGGTCGGAAAGGGCTGGATAGTATCGCGCAACACCGCAAGGGGGATGTGCGCACGGATGGCCAACGTGGCCTGCTGCAGCCACTCACCCGCCTCTGGCCCGACCGCATAGGCTCCCGTGAGGCCTTCTCCTTCGCTCAGCAGGGTTAAGAAGCCGTTCGACTGGGCATACAAATGCGTGTAGGTGGCTGTTTTGGCCACTTCGGACAATGCGGTGGTCGCAGAGAAGCGTGCGGCGTCAGCACCCACCGCCGCTACTTGCGGGTCGGTGTACACCACGCTAGGTATGGCGTCGTAATTGGCTGGGCGTGGCTCACCCAGGATGTTGGCGGCGACGACTTCCCCCTGGTATTTGCCGACGTGCGTCAGCAGGCGAACCCCGGTGACATCGCCGATTGCCCAGACCCCGTCGGCGACGCGCAAATGGTCATCGACGGGTACACCGTGCGGGCCAGCCTCAACTCCTATCGTCTCTAGCCCAATACCCGCTACCCTCGGGCGCCGACCAGTAGCCACCAAAAGCCGATCGCCGCGCACCTCGCGGCCATCCTCGAGTTGCAAGACGTACTCGTCGCCATCGCGCCGAGCGGCGGTAACGCGCGCACCAAGGAACAGCTCAACTCCGTCCCGGCGCAAGACGTCGCCCAACGCAAGTCCGAGCGGTGCCGGCTCGCGGGCCAACAACTGCCCCGCCCCCTCCACAACTGCCACCTCGCCACCAAGACGCCGTACAGCCTGAGCAAGCTCCACACCGACCGGGCCACCTCCCAAAACCACAAGACGTCTAGGCACGGCCTTCATTGCGGTCGCCTCTCGGTTCGTCCATATACCCGAAAGGTCGGCCAGACCTGGGATCGGCGGTATGACGGCGTCGGACCCGTTCGCCAACACTATGTGGGTGGCGGTGTGACGGACGCCGTCCACCTCAACGACGCCGGTCCCCGCCAGCCGGCCGCTCCCCCTCAGCATCTGGATGCCCTTGCCGGCCAGCCAGTCGACCTGGTTACTGTCGGAATAGCTCGCCACCATGACATCACGCCAAGCCAGTGCCGCTGCAACATCCACCTCGGCCATCGCCGCGACCTCGCGGGCCTCCTGGACAGCCTCTCCCGGGCGAAGCAGTGTTTTGGACGGGATACAAGCCCAGTAGGAGCACTCGCCGCCGAAGAGCTCGCGCTCAACCACGGCGACCCGCAGGCCCCCGTCGGCCAGTTCTCCCGCGCAATGCTCGCCCGGCGATCCGCCCCCTAGCACGATCACGTCATAGTCAACGCTCATTAACCCACTCCCCAAACCGCTGCAACACCTCGGCTCCAACCACCGGTCCCAGACATTTTCGGCTCCCTTTTCTGTAACACAACCGCGCCATGGAGGTACCTCAAGCTGTTGCCCTTAGCGGCTGGAGCGAAATATCGCTGTCCTCGTTGACAACGACATTGGCGACGTGAACATGTCGCTTCCAGCCCCGACATTTTGCGACAACAAGGATCTGCCTCGGCCGCCGGGCACCCGCCGGCGTTGCAAGCACTCGCAGCCCACGGGCAAAGCGGGCACCGCATATCTCACACCACGATGTGCCCGCGATGCTCCGGTAGATAAGCGCCATCATCCATGTGTCAAGGTCATGGCACTCGGCCCCTGAGCTTGGGGCAGATCGCAGGCTTTCTTGGCATTGCTCGACACGTTGCGAACCAACTGGCTCGTCGAGGCCCTGCTCCCAAGGCCAGGGGACCCACTCCATCACTACGTCCTCCCCGACCGATCCCGCACGTATCGACCGAAGGAACCTACCCGTCCGTTTAGTCATTCGTCCTCCATAAGCCATTCCAGCCCGACGAGGTGCAGCACTCGGAGCACGCGTGGGCTCGGTACGACGACGGTCACTTTACGACCGAGTTGAACACCGTAGCGGGCCGTGCTCACGAGCACGCCCAGCCAAGCTGCGTCGATAAAGCGGACAGCCGAGCAATCAATAAGCAAGGGGCCTCGCCCTGCTTCCAACGCGCCCCGCAGTTGGAGCCGGCCAAACACTGCCGTAGCCACGTCTAGTTCCTGCACGAGGAACAGAGTCTGGGCCGGCCCAGACGACGAGACCTTTATGCGGTTTTGTCCCGGTGCCGAATCTCCCCAGACCGAGCTGGAGCGCGTTACTGCACGCTCCAAAAGTTCATCCTCACCAGTCAACCGCTGGCGGGCGTGCTTGCGTCCAATCGACCGGACTGGACGCGTGAACGAAGCGCTGCGCGCAGCGTGTGCGCCTGGCCGATATACCTCGAGGTCACGATCGATGAACGTTGACATCTGCTGTGCTCTCCTTGTAAGTAAGGTGTGAGTGACCACATCGTCGCTTGTTTGCCACACGAATCGAGCCCGTCGGAGACCCTGGTCCACCCCCCGGTCCCCTGCCGAGCGCCCCTGGCTGATATGAGTCGCGTCGTCGTCTGCGACCGGTCAAAGGACGGGCCCACCAGGGAGTCCCCCTGGTGCGAACCGTTGCACTTTGGCGCAGACTCATTTCAGAGAACCTAGGAGGAAGTTATGAGCACCGCAGAGACTGCCGTCAAACCGACCACCGCAGACGTCCACGTTGGCAATGTCGATATGAAGCTCGAGGTCGTCGTCATCCCCGTATCAGACGTTGACCGTGCGAGGGACTTCTATGTCAACCTCGACTGGAGGGTTGACGCCGACGTCCACATCGGTGACTTCCGTCTCGTTCAATTGACACCACCGGGCTCAGAGTGCTCGGTCCAGTTCGGCACGGAGATCACGCCCGCCGCACCGGGCTCGGCGCAGTGGGTATACCTGGTCGTCTCCGACGTCAAGAGTGCGCGTGCGGACCTGGCGGCGCATGGTGTCGCGGTCAGCGAGGTTTTCCACGAGGGGAAGCTCGGAGACCGGTTCCACGACGATGCCCGGCTCGCCGGACCACCGGCAGATGGCGCGAGCTACGGTTCGTTCACCTCCTTCAGCGACCCCGATGGGAATACCTGGCTTCTCCAAGAGGTCACCACGCGGTTGCCGGGCCGCATCGACGCCACTTCCACATCGTTCACCTCGGTGACTGACCTGACGGGGGCTCTGCAGCGAGCCGAGGCGGCCCACGGCGAGCACGAGAAACGTCTCGGTCAGCGGGACTCGAACTGGGCCGAGTGGTATGCGGCATATATGGTCGCCGAACAGAAGGGCGTGGACCTCCCTTCATAAGGGCCATCGGCCCGTGTCGGCACCCCGTGGGGACCATTTCGCGTATACCGCTTGAATGTCCTTGACCAGGACTTCGAGAAAATTGTTCATCCTGTTTGAGTCGGGGCCACGATGCTCGCCCCCTAACGGTGGTCCCCCGGGACGGCGACCAGGGTCTTTCCCAGGTGCGAGAGCGACCCGATAAAGGGACTCTTGTTGAGGGAGAGCTCGACCCGAGGAGGTCACCGTGAGCGCGACCAGCCTGAGCAGTGGAGGGGCGAACATTACGGGGACCACAGCCCAAATGCCCTCAGGGCCCACTGCACCGCTCGAGCATGCCCCGCTCTCCAACCAGGTGCCTGAGCCCAGTCACCGCCCCGCCCCGCGACGACTGTTCGTGATCTCGGTTGTCGCTGCTCTGCTGGGGCTTGGGATCACCCTGTCCTTTGGCTATGCCGAGCATGACCCCAAACCGCACGAGGTCCGGGTTGCCGTGGCCGCTGCCCCTGCCGTACGCGACAAGGTGGCCGCACGCCTACAACGAGCCCAACCGGGCGGTTTCGATCTTGTGAGCTACGCCACCGCAGCCGGTGCGACTCAGAGCGTGCGCTCACAGGCGAGCGCCGGGGCCTTGATTGTGCCCCCGAACGGCGCGCTCACGATCGTAACGGCGGGTGCAGCAGGCGTCTTGCAGCAACAGGCGGTCACGGCCGCACTGACAGGGGCGTCCAAGCCGATGCATCGTCCTGCAACACTTCTGGACATCGCCCCGCTCTCGAGCGGCGACCGCAGCGGGTTGTCGAGCTTCGTTTTCGGCCTAGGGCTGCTCCTTCCAAGCGTGATCGGGGGCGTCGGTATCTTCCTTTTGGGCATGCGACTGCGTCTGTGGTGGCGCGTCGCAGCGGCGACATTGTTCGCGCTCCTCGCTGCCTGCGGCGGCGTCCTGGCCCTGGACACTGTGCTCGGGGCCCTCAGCGGCGCGGGCGGTGCGCTGATCGGCATCGGGTTCTTAGGTGCGCTCTCCTTTGTCTTATTCGTCGTGGCGCTGCAGGCCGTTGTCGGCCTCCCAGGCACCGCCCTTGCGGCATTCGCGTTCATCTTTGTCGGCAACGCGATCTCCGGCGGCCCGGTCCCGGTGGACTTCCTACCGGGCGGCTTCCGTCAGGTCGCGCCCTGGCTGCCGAACAATGCCATCGTCCGCGGTGCGCGTGATGTCGTCTACTTCAACGGCCGCGACCTCGCCCACCCGCTCCTCGTGCTTTGCATGTGGTCAGCTGGGGCATTGAGCGTCCTGGTAGCCGTGGATCTTGTACATATCTCGGAGCGGCGCCGTCAGGCCCGCACCGCGCACGACATTTACCGGACACCCGCAGTTGTGCACCTGGGCCGACGGATGGCCGCACGACGGGCCCGGGTTGCGGTGGTGCCCGCCCAGCGCCCGCCCCTATGACCGGTCCCAGTCCTACGATCCCGCCAGGTTTGGTTGGGCAGCCAATATGAAAGGTCGTGCAGTTATGAACGAAATGACAGAGTTAACGATCGGGAGCAACGTTGCCTGCAGTGACGGTGCCTGCGGGGTATTGGCAAGGGTAGTTATTGACCCCGTCGATCGCGAGCTCACCCATCTCGTTGTCGAACCGGGACATGGGGTGGGAAGAGGGCACCTGGTCCCGGTTGACCTTGTGGTCTTGGTCCACAAGGAACAAGTCCTATTGTCATCTACCCTTTCCGAGTTCGAAAAGCTTGACGAGGCAGAGGAGACCCAGCTCCTCCCTGGAGGAGATGGGGAGTGGGGTTTTGGTCCAGACCAGATGATGTGCTGGCCTTATTTCGGGCTGAGCGTGGGACCGTACGGCATGGGTGGCTTGGGGTCAGACGCCGGCCTTGGCATGGGCACCCCTGACCCACAGGCGATCACCAATGACCGAGTGCCTATGGGTGAAGTCGAGGTGCGCCGAGGGGACCACGTTTTCGCCACAGACGGTGCAATCGGGCGGGTGCAGGGCTTGGTGGTACATCCGGTCGATCATCATGTGACGCACATACTCCTCGACGAGGGCCACCTATGGGGCGAAAAGCGCGTTGCCGTTCCCATAAAAGCGGTCGAAAACATCGACGACGGCATCCAGGTGTCGTTGACCAAGGACGAAGTACGCGATTTACCTCCAGTGGACATAGACGTATCGCTGGTCCCATGGGCCTCCCGCGACGGGAAAGTCTAAGAGCGCCCTCCGCTCAGACCAGTGGCCTGCACTGGTGCGATGGGCCGCCACCGGCACAAGGATCTGCTTCATGAACGCCACCGGTATCGGTCACAAACGTCTTAGCCAACCGGCAACTTTGCTTGCGAAAGTGGCCTCACGGCGCTCAGCAATCATGCCAGGCGTACTGGCCGGTGTAGCCGGCACAGCAGCGATGGACGCCGTGCTGTACTTCATGTACCGGCGCTCGGGCGGAAAGCAAAGCGCCCTCGCATGGGAGTTCTCGGCCGGCGTGGACAATTGGGGATCCGTATCATCCCCGGGCCTCGTCGGCAAGGCAGTGCTCCATCGCGTCCTTGGGCACGAACCTCCCAACCAGTGGGCAAGGTCTACCCAAAACGTCGTCCACTGGGCGACAGGCATCGGCTGGAGCACACAGCTTGCATTAGTCGCCGGTGCCGGGAACCGGTTGCCGCGAGGATCGGGCTTGACCTTCGGTGCGACCGCATGGTTGGCGAGCTATGTCGTCTTGCCGTTCGGAAAGATCTACAAACCCTTCTGGGAATACGACTATGAGACCCTGGCTAAGGACCTGGGGCCCCATCTCGTGTATGGGGTTACGACAACGGCGGTGCTCGGGGCTTTTGCCCTGGGTCACTCCACTCGCGCTGAACGCCCCTAAAGGGTCATGGACTGCTAAGCGGTGGGACTAGAAGGAGCTCAATGATTACCTTTGATCATGTAACGAAGCGGTACGAGGATGGTACCCTCGCAGTCGAGGACCTCAATCTCACTTGCGCAACCGGCGAGATAACGGTTCTAGTCGGGTCGTCGGGTTGCGGCAAGACAACCACTCTTCGCATGATCAACCGACTAGTGGAGGCGACCTCGGGGACCGTAACAATTGACGGCACAGATGTGCGCAGTTCCGACGCTGTACGGTTGCGGCGCACGATCGGCTACGTGATCCAGTCGGGAGGTCTGTTCCCGCACCGTACCGTTATAGACAACATCTCGACCGTGCCCCGGCTCTTGGGCACGTCTCGAGATGAGGCACACCGTCGCGCGGCCGAGCTCATGGCTCTCGTGGGCTTACCCCCAGAAATGGCCACCCGCTATGCCAGCCAACTCTCGGGCGGCCAGCAGCAACGTGTTGGCGTAGCTCGGGCGCTTGCGGCAGACCCGCCAGTGCTCCTGATGGACGAACCCTTCAGTGCCATCGACCCCATCGTGCGCAACGAGCTTCAACAAGACCTGTTAGACATCCAGTCAAAAGTGCGGAAGACCATCGTCCTTGTCACCCATGACATAGACGAAGCGGTCAAGCTCGGCAACCACATTGCGGTCATGAGAGCTGGGGGAAAGATCGCCCAGTTCGATACGCCCGAACAGTTATTAGCCCATCCTGCCGACGATTTTGTGGAATCGTTCCTGGGGCTCGATCGTGGGATCAGGCGGTTGTCGTTCTTCCCGGCTGCCTCGCTAACTTTGCGGGCCCCCCAACGGTAGGTAAGGCCGCGCCAACAAGCGATGTCAAGGCGGCAGCGAAGGCAGCCGGCATGAGCTGGGTGCTTGCGCTAGACGACGACCGGAAGCCCCTCGGTTGGGTCGATGCGTCGATAATGGGCGAGCCCGACGGGGGAACAACCCCGTTGCGACCGGTAGGGCATACCTTCACACCCGCAAACGAATCGTTGCGAGCGGCCCTAGATGCATTGGTGTTGTCGCCGTCGGGGCTTGCCGTGGCTGTGGACAGCGCCGGGGTCTTTCTAGGGGTGGCGTCAGACGACGACCTGTCCTTGGCGATGCGCAGCGCAGCCGGGCGGAACTGAGATGTCCGCAGCCGGCCCGACCTTCACCTTCCAGAAACAAGGCGATTGGCAATGGGTTACGTCGCACTTGTCTCTGTTTTGGTCGTTGTCGAAGACGCACCTTTACCTGGCTCTGGCGGCCGTAGTTCTCGGTTTTCTGGTGGCGCTCCCCCTCGGTCTGCTGGCTGTGCGCTTACCCCGGACGTACCCGCCCATTCTGGCGGTTACCACTGTCTTGTATGCCTTACCTTCCTTGGCGGTGTTCGCGTTCTTGGTCGGTGTTACTGGCCTGACAGACAATACCGTTATCTTGCCGCTCGCCTCGTATGCACTGGCGATCCTGGTCCGAAGTGTCGTCAGCGGCCTTCACAACGTACCCGAACAAACCCGTACGGCCGCCGTAGCGATGGGGTACCGTCCCTTCCGCCTCCTTATGAGCGTTGAGCTACCAATAGCAGTCCCGGTCATAATCGGTGGTCTTCGAGTAGCGACGGTGACCAGCATCAGCCTTGTGACGGTGGGCTCGTTGATCGGAATCGGAGGCCTTGGCCAGCTTTTCATTACGGGAGAAAACAGCGACTTCCTCACCGAGGTGATCGCCGGAGTCGTCATCGTGGCCTTCTGGGCCGCGCTGTGCGATGGCCTTTGGCTCGCCGCAGGCTACCTCCTAACGCCTTGGACAAGGGCGCAATCGTGATGACCAGCTCCCGGACCTCTGCCAGCAACATCTTCTCGTACCTGTCGACGGCGGCCAACTGGGAAGGGCCAAGCGGTTTTCTTCACCGTCTGTTCCAGCACCTCGGTTATTCTGGCCTAACCCTTGGGATCGCAATTGTCGTTGCCCTCCCGCTCGGGTTGCTCACGGGCCATACCCGCCGGGGGGGGATCTCGCTCACCCTCGTGAGCAACGCGAGCCGCGCCTCTGCCGACGCTCGGCCTGCTGATCATATTCGCCATCGTCATCGGCGTGGGCCTCGAAGCTGCCATCATCCCGCTCCTCCTGCTAGCGATACCTCCCATTCTAGGAAACACCGACCTCGGCATCAGGAGCGTCGACGCAACGGTGGTCGATGCCGCCTACGGGATGGGCATGACGTCCTTTGCCGTCCTTGTGAAGGTTGAAGCCCCCTTAGCGCTGCCTTTGATAATTCTCGGCCTACGCACCGCCGCACTCCAGGTCGTGGCCACCGCGACCATCGCGGCATATGTAGGCCTCGGCGGCCTGGGCCGCTACATAATCGACGGCGAGGCCAACGGGAACTTTACTGAGCTGGGCGCAGGAGCTGTCGTCGTCGCCTGTTTCGCGATCGCGACCGAAGGCTTGTTCCAACTTGCTCAGCGCGTAGTCGTTTCGCCAGGTGTCCGGCAACATGCCCGTTCCGATTGACCGTCTCATCATCCGTCTACAGCAAAGGAACCCAGATGCGTCGTCCAATAAGCATTACCCTCGCCGCCGCTACGCTTATCGGCGTCGCCGGGTGCGGCAGCGCCGTTGTCAAGTCATCCTCACCCCCCACAGCACCGCCTCACCAGGCCGAGCTGGTCAATGACATCTCCCGCACGGTGACGATCGGTTCGGCAAATTTCCCCGAGAACGAGATACTTGCCGACATTTATGCCGACGCCCTCGCGAAGGCAGGGGCCCGAGTGATCACAAAGCTCGACATAGGTAGCCGCGAGATCTACTTCAAGGAAATACAAAATGGAACGCTCAACGTGTTCCCGGAGTACAACGGAGCACTTCTCGACTACCTCGACCCCTCCTCCACGGCATCGTCGACCCCTGCTGTGACGGCGGCCCTAGCCGCAGCACTGCCGCCGACGTTGGAGGCATTGCGACCCTCAGCCGCCCAGGATGCTGATTCCATCACCGTGACTGCAGCGTTCGCGGCAAAGTACCACCTCAAAAGTATCGCTGACCTCAGGCCGATCGAAAGCCTGGTCACGATCGGCGCCGACCCCAATTTCGCCACGCGCGAACAGGGCCTTGTCGGCCTGAAGAAGCTTTACGGCATTACCCTTAAGCTCCGGCTGCTCGATGAATCGGGGCCCCTTGATATTGCTGCCCTCAACGACGGCTCGATACAAGCCGCCGACATATTTACCACAGATCCCGCTATCAGCAAGTACCACTACGTGTCCCTCGCCGACCCGAAGCACCTCTTCCCGGCTGAGAACATCACCCCCATCCTCAACCGAGATATTGCCACACCACTTATAGTCAACACCCTGGACGCGGTGTCGGCCGCTCTGACCACTGACGACCTGATCCAGCTAGTGGCAGGTGTCGAGAACGACCATGTCGACGCGGCGACGGTGGCTGACGCGTTCATCACCGAGGAGCACCTTCGCTAACGCGGCACCGAAAGGCGTCATAACTTGCGATCAGACATACTTCCCAGCGGCATTTTTCCCAACTACAGGTTGCCGGACGGCGATCAGCAGGCCGAGCAGTCCGCTCGCGCGGCGTATGCTCGGCCTGCTCTCGACTGTTGGCTGGGTTACAGTTTTGGAACCTCGACCTGGAGGAACACCTCCCCCACCTTCGCGCAGGCAGAGAACGGGAAAGGGACGATCTTTGAAGTCTTTTGGTTAGGCGGGTAAACCCGCAGCCCAGCGGCATCTGCCTGAGGGCACGAAGCCACAGGAAAGTTGGCGACATCCGTTATCCGCAGAGTTGACGACGCGGTGGCCCCACTGGCCAGGTCGACCGGGGTGGCCGCGGGAGCCCCCAATGAGGAAGCGGCGCTTCCAAGTTGCTGTCCCATGAGGCTTACCGCGGACACCCCCGGGTAGCCCGTCAGTGAGCAGGTGTGCTTCGAAAGGTTCGTGAACCTTAGATCGAAGTACGAACTCCCCGCGGCCGCTGAACCGGCTGGGATGTACAACCAAATGACCGTGGTCGAGGTCGCGGATGATGGGGGGCTCGCCGGGCTTGCTGTAGCGACCGACGCACCCCCTAATCCAGGTACAGCACCCAGGCCGCTGGCAAGCACGCCGACAGCGGCACACGCCTTTGCCAACGTGCGATGTGGGGCACGGTGAACGGGTTTCACTGGTGTCTCCTTTATGGTCACGGTCCGATTAACTCTTGTTGGCACGGGACAACGGTTCCTGTTTCGCTTATTCGTGCCACAAGTAAGGTTCGCATCTTCAGATCCCCCTCGCGTCCGTAGGATCCCCCAGTCCACCCCACAGGTCGCCCTTCGCCGTGCGCCCGAGGAGGTTGGGCCTCGCGCCGGATGGGGTGGGACAGTTGCGTGATGTTGCCGACCAGGGGCGGTCACAGGCGCGAGGAAGCGCAGGGCGCGCGAGGATTGCCGAGGGGCCTTGGCGTGGCCCTAGACAACGGGGTGCCGATTGTGAGCGTGAACTATGAGCAGTTCCAGAAAGTGAGGAACGGGCACGGGCTTATTGCTGCACTCGACCAGAGTGGCGGCAGTACTCCCAAAACGCTCGCGCTTTACGGGATCAGCCAAGACGCTTATTCGAGCGACGCAGAGATGTTCGATTTGGTGCACGAGATGCGCAGCAGGATTATGCGTAGCCCGAGCTTCCAGGGGGACCGTATCGTTGGCGCCATTCTCTTCCAAGACACGATAGGGCGTCAGGTCGACGGAAGACGGACTGCAGACTACCTGTGGGACGTCAAGGGCATCGTCCCCTTCTTGAAGATCGACAAGGGTTTGGATGCCGAGCTCAACGGTGTGCAGGTCATGAACCCAGTCCCTGATCTCGGGCCGGTCCTGACCCGCGCTATAGCCGGCAAGATATTCGGCACAAAGATGCGGTCCTTTATCACATTGCCGGACAGGGTAGGTATAACCGCCGTTGTACGACAGCAGTTCGGTCTCGCATCTCAGATCGCAGCCACCGGGCTGGTACCGATCATCGAGCCCGAGATAGACATTTACAGCCCGGGCAAGGCAGAGGCAGAGGCTCTCTTGAAAGCGACAATAAACGAGGAACTGGCCAAGTTGCCCGGGGAACGGCGGGTGATCTTGAAACTGACGCTGCCCGATCACGACGATTTCTACGGAGAGTTCGTCGGCAACCCAAAGGTCCTGAGGGTTTTGGCACTTTCCGGAGGTTACACCAGAGAGCAAGCTGACGACCGCCTTGCTCGTAACCACGGCGTGATCGCCAGTTTCTCGCGGGCTCTTCTAGAGAGCTTGCGCGTCACCCAGAGCGCTCAAGAGTTCGACGCAACACTCGATGCCTCGATTGCTTCGATTGTCCGAGCCTCGAACACCTGAAGCAAGTTGAGCACTCGGCGCCCGTTATTGGTCAGCGATGGATGGCAGTTCGCGCACCTGTTCGACGGTAAGCAGAAGGCCGATACCGCCCCCTAACGCCGTTATGGCGCTCATTGGGATAGCAACCTCTTTTTTTCCCCACAAGTGGCCTTCATCAAGGAGCACATGCGTTATGGCCTGGCTGTGAGGCTCCGCGACGAATCCTCGAACACGCCCTATCTCGCCGTCCGCAGCGTAGACAGGCTCACCGCCCCGCATCCTTACGTCGCCAGCGTCCACGGGATATTCCCAGGCCGTTATATGCATCCCAGGTGTCTGGCTTGCTGGCCCGTAATCAGTCTCCTCGGCCTTCTGGAGAGCCTCGAACTCGGCACGCGAGCACCGCAGCCAGACCTCAGTACTGGCTGTGTCGACAAGCTCCACGGGGACCAGACGGCCTTCTCTCCAATGACCTGGCTCAACAGCGAGATCGGTCACTGCCCGCGCACGAGGGTCGACGACGAGGAGGCGGACACGCCCACAATGCCCGTCCGTACAACTTACCTCCGCGCCAAAAATGAGCCTCAGCCCCCCAACCTTCCCTGTCATGGCGGTCAAAGGCTCTGTCGCTCCCATCTATACCTTCACCCCCGACGCGAGCTGCTCCAGGCGCGCAATCCTATCCTCGATCGGAGGATGGGTGTCGTAGAGATGGTGGTACCACTTGTCGTGATGCTGCAACGGGTCGTCGATGCACATCGCAGCGGTGGCGTGGTTCATGCTCTTGAAAGGTGTGTCGTTCTGTTGCAACTTTTTCAGCGCGCTCAACAGCCCTGCCGGGTTGCGGGTGAGCTCCACACCACTGACATCGGCCAGCGATTCGCGGTTGCGTGAGAGGGCGAGCCGGATCAAGGGCCCGACGACGATGCCGACCACAGTCAACAGGGCGGCGGCCGCTATGACAACCAGGATGAACTGGCTCCCGCTGTTGTTCCCACCGCCGCCTCTGCCACCCTCGGCGTTGCTACCTGCGAGACTTCCCCAAAAGGCGCTCCGCCACAAGACGCTTGCCAACAGTGCGGCGAACCCGATCAACGTGGCCACCACGAGCAGGAGCCGGATGTCGTGGTTTTTGATGTGGCTCATCTCATGGCTCGTAACACCTTCAAGTTCTTCCCGGTTCATGATCGCGAGGATACCGGTGGTATAGGTGATGGCCGCCTTGCTCGGGCTGACCCCTGTCGAAAAGGCGTTTGGAGACGGGTCATCTATGACGTAGACCGCCGGTGCGGGTATTCCCTCGCCGATGGCCAACGTCTGCACAAGGTTGTTCAACTGGATGTACTGAGCGGGATCGGCCGGGACCGCCCCCGAGACTCGGAGCACCAACCTGGCGCCGGCGGTCAGTGAATAAAGGGTCCCCGCAACGGCCACGAGGCCACCGATCACTATACCGACGAACACGGGGGCCCAGCTCGGGGTGGTCGGGTGGACCGGGCGCAGGCTCTGGCTGGTAGAGGGTTGGTAAATCGCCCGGACCGCAAGGCCGATGGCGGCCCCTATGGCTACCCAGATCACGAAGAACAGACCAATAAAGACGATCGTCCGTCGTTTGTTGCTGGCGATCTCGCTGTACATGGGGATTGGCCTCGGGCCTTTGTGGCTCAGCTCGCGGGAGAGGGACTAGGCGGAGCACTAGTGAAACTGACCTGAGGAACGCTGCGCTCATCGTCCGTCGTGGCGAAAAATGCAACCTGCTTGAACCCAAAAAGCCCAGCGATCAAGTTTCGCGGGAAGGTTTGCAGCGCAATGTTGTAGTCCCGGGCACTGGTGTTGTAATACCGGCGGGCATACTCGATTTTGTCTTCGGTGGACACAAGCGTCTCCTGGAGTTGCGTGAAGCTCTCAACCGCACGCAGCTGCGGGTAGTTCTCAGCAACGGCAAAGAGCGACCGGAGCGCACCGGAAAGGGCGTTCTCCGAAGAGGCGATCTGGTTGACGTCGCCCGTCGCTCCTGCCGCCACGGCGTCGGCCCGGGCCTTGGTAACCGCTTCGAAAGTCCCCTGTTCGTGGGTTGCGTACCCCTGCACAGTGGATACCAGGTTGGGGATTAGGTCGTGCCGGCGCTTGAGCTCGATGTCGATCTCGGACCATGCTTCCTGTGTGCGGTTCCGCCTCTTGACAAGGCCGTTGAACAGAGCCCACAGGGCAACGGCAAACAATACAACGATGATGATGACGACTACCAGTGCAGTCATGGCCGGGTATCCCCTTCTTCGGTAACGGACAGTTGTCCCGAGATAGCAGGCTTTCAATAGCTTGCGAACAGTCTCGGCTCTCGGTGATTGCCTCGCGCCCGTGCAAGACCCTGGTATGCGCCCCAGTTCTGCGGTCCCGGCCAAAACGTGCGTCAGAGTCGGGTACGGTTGCCTCGTCCCAAGTGGCGAAGGAGCGGTTGCGATGAGCACTACCCCCATTGCCGATTATGCTTTGCTTTCGGATCGGCACAGTGCGGCGCTGGTGGCCCGCAACGGGTCGGTGGACTGGCTGTGCTTTCCGCGTTTCGACAGTCCCTCGATCTTCGCTCGCCTACTTGGAGAGGGAGCCGGCCATTGGTCGATCCGCGCTACCGGGACTGAGCGGGTTACTCGCCGCTATCTCGACCGGACCATGGTCCTGGAGACCACCTACAGCACCCCCACGGGCACGGTGGTATTAGTCGACGCCTTGGCCATGGGCGAGGGCAACAAGGGCCACGAACTTGGCAGGGATGCGCCCCACGTTCTTTTGCGCCAGGCGACCTGCACCGAAGGGGAGGTGGAGATGGAGCTGGAGTACGCGCCGCGCCCCGAATATGGGCTGATCTACCCTCTGCTGGAAGCCGTCGAAGGTGGCCTGACCGCCATCGGGGGCGCCGATGTGCTGGTCCTGTCAAGTCCGGTCAGCCTGGCCACGGATCGATCGTCGGCCTCTGGGCGGTTACGTCTTCACCGGGGCGAGGACGCTGCCTTCGCATTACACCACAGCAAGCAGGCCGAGGGGGGCACGGCCCGTGTCTGGGCCCAGTCCGAGATCGCCGAGCGGTTAGCCGGCACCGTGTCGGCGTGGGAGTCGTGGTCGGAGCTCCACCAGGCGTACGTTGGGCCGTGGCACGACCTGGTGCACCACAGCGGCCGCGTACTGCAGGCTCTGTCGTTCCAGCCGACCGGGGCCATTTGTGCCGCAGCCACCACGTCTCTTCCTGAGACTGTCGGAGGTACCCGTAACTGGGACTACCGGTACACCTGGGTGCGTGATGCCTCCTTCACCATCGAGGCCCTCTGGGTGGCGGCCTGTCCCGACGAGGCCAACCAATTCTTCGAGTACATGACGAACTCTGCGGCAGGCTCCCTCGAGCGAGGAGCCGACCTGCAGATTATGTTCGGGGTCGGAGGAGAGCGGGACCTGACCGAACGAGAGCTCCCCCGTCTGACCGGGTGGAGGAGCTCGGCCCCCGTGCGCGTCGGCAACGGCGCCTGGAGCCAGCGGCAGCTCGACGTCTACGGCGAACTGCTGAACGCAGTCTTCCGCATGTCCGACCATCTCTTCGACCAGGTATCCCGGCGGGTTGGGCCTTTGGCAGGCCCGGACAAGTGGGGTGCGCCTCCCGACCTGACCCCGGCCACCAAACGCTTCCTCGTCGACCTGGCAGACGCCGCTGCGTCGCACTGGCAGGATAAGGACCAGGGGATCTGGGAGATCCGCAGCGAGCCGCGCGACTTCTTGTACTCCAAGGTGATGTGCTGGGTGGCGCTCGACCGGGCGGTGGCGCTTGCGGTCCCTCTTGGAGCGACCGAGCGAGTGGATGCATGGAAACGCACCCAGAGCCGGATACACGAGACCGTTGTGACCAAAGGCTGGAGCGATCGTGCCAAGGCCTTTACCCAGTCCTTCGGCTCTGACGACCTCGACGCCTCCAACCTGCTGCTGTCCGCGGTCGGTTTCCTACCCGCGGACGACCCCAGGGTGCTGTCCACCATCGACGCGACCGAACAACGTCTCACTGATAAGCGGGGACTGGTTTACCGCTACCGCTCCCACGACGGGCTCGACGGCGAGGAAGGGACCTTCCTGCTCTGTACCTTTTGGCTGGCCCAGGCTCTGGCCCTTTCGGGTCAGCCAGTGCGGGCGCGCACCGTCTTTGAACGGGCCGCCACCTTCGTCAACGACGTCGGCCTGCTCGCCGAGGAAGTCGACCCCACCAGCGGAGAATTGCTGGGCAACTTCCCTCAAGCCTTCAGCCACATCGGGCTGGTCAATGCAGCCTGGGCCATTTTCCAGGCGGAAAGCCAGCAAAAAGCACCCGCGACGGCAGTACCCGGGGACTGACGCCGGTCCCACTCAGACGGTGGTACTCCATGCCCTGTTGCCCGTCACCTGGGCGCGGTCAGCCCCGTCGACGTCGAGCACCCGTTCTTGGATTTCTCTGCGAGAACTGACCCCGAGCTTCGAGAACACCTTCCGAAGGTGCCATTCGACGGTGCGCGCGCTTATGAACAGTTGGACGCCAATCTCGGAGTTGGTAAGTCCCTTCCCGGCCAGCCGGACGATTTGCACCTCCTGAGGGGTTAGCTCATCAAACGTGCCGACATTTCGCTTGCGCACTGTCTCGCCCGTGGCCAGCAGCTCATGCTGCGCCCGCTCGGCGAAGCCTTCGATATGCATCGTTTTCAGCATCTCGTGAGCGGTCCGAAGTTGTTCACGTGCGTCCACCCGGCGGTTCTCACGGCGTAACCACTCCCCATACACGAGATGAGCGCGGGCAAGGTCGACGCGGCTACGAGTGCGCCCGAGCCGTTCGATCGCTTCCTGGTACAGGCGCTCGGCGCGCCCGCCATCGTCCAGCAGGGCTCGCGAGCGCGCTTCGACCCCAAGCGCCCAGTCGGTGCCGCTGGCGTGTGTTGCCTCCGAAAGCCGCTCAAGGGCTCCGGTTGCCCGCTCGGCCTGGCCGGTCCGAGCCGCTGCCTCGATCAGTTCGACCATCGACCAAGTTGCCAAGCCCAGCTCGTCAGGGAACTCGCTCCCCTTCTCAGCCTCGACCAGCGCGACATCGTAACGACAGAGACCGTTGTTGATCACTGCTGTAGCCCAGTGGACCGCTGTCAGCCATCGCCCTTCTCCGCGTGCCAGCATTTGGGTTGTTGCAGACGCCACCACCTGAGAGCCTTCTGGTTCTCGGCCGCTCCAGGCGGTGAGCACCAGAAGGCTGTAGAGCCCGAGAGGGCTACCCGTCACCCTGGCAGCTTTCACGGCTTGCTCTGCCATGGACGCGGCCACCGTGAACTCGCCAGCCAACAAGTGACTTTCCATACCGAACAGCAAAGCGGCGGGGAGAACCTCGGTCGCGCCGGTTTCTCGGGCTACGTCAACCAGCTTTGTCGAGAGCGCGTACAAGCTCTGGTCGTCCCAGAGGTCATGGGACACTTGGCACGCGAGGGGCAGCCATCGCAGTGTCTCCTCGGTATGGACATCGGTCTCGCCCACCTCCCTGATGGCTTGCTTGAGGACCGGCGCGCCAGCGCCGTACCCGTGAGTACACGCGGCCGCCAGTCCCTCGAGGAGCTGGTCAGCGCCACGCGGGGGCAGCTGGCAACCTGCCGTCCGGTCGGAGGCGCGTAGCGCCTCGGCTACCTTTCGTAAACCTTCGCGGCCCGCCATCCGGCCCGCCACGAGGGCGGCGTTGAACGCGTCGCGGTAGGCCGCGCGCGCCAACGCAAAGTCCAGTGGCTCAAGCCCTTTTGCCGCAGCGAGCAGAAGGGGCAGCGAGTCGCGCCCGCGACCCCGACCGAGTGTTATCTGAGCCCGTAGCAGCTCGGCCCGGGCGCGCCCGAGCTCATCGAGCGGTCCCGCCAACGCGATGCCCAGTAACTTGAGGGCCGCCTCCGGCGCGCCGGCCAGGTGCTTGCTGTCTGCGGCCGTAAGCGCGCGCGCGGCCTGGAGGCCCTGGTCGGGAGTCAACATCGCGGCGCGCTCGCGGAAAGCCGCAGCTGCCACCAAGCCGCCGCGTGCCCTGGCGCGGTCGACGGCGCCCTCGAGCTCGGAGGCGGTCGCCTCGTCGAGCCCGGCTGTCGCCTGAGCTCGGTGCCAGGCGCGGCGATCTGGATCGACCTTGGGATCGGTGACCTCCGCCAGAGCGTGGTGGGCACTTCGGCGTTCGTCGGGCGTCGCCGCCCGGTAAACCGCTGAACGCGCGAGGGGATGATGGAACCGCACGCTGTCGTCGAGGTCCACGATCCCTGCGACCGCTGCGGGAGCTGCATCATCGACCAGGACACCTAGCCGAGCGGCCGCGTTCCGCAGCAGTACCGGGTCCGCAACCGGTTCGGCCGCGGCGACCAGCAAAACGCGCCGTGTGGCGGCTGGGAGCGGCTGGAGTTGACGCCGGAAACGCTCCTCGAGCCGAGCCGACAAGTCCAGACCATCGGGCGAACCGAACCCACCCGCCAGCTCTTCAGGAGCCAGGCGGCGTGCCAGCTCCAATAACATCAGCGGCTTGCCCCGCGTCTCAGCCACGATCCGGTCGCGCACCTGCTCGTCGAGCGGGCCGACGACGGTCGACTCGAGCAGAGAGCGGGCGTCGTTAGGGACCAACCCGTGGACGGCAATGCTCGGAAGTCCCCTCATTTCTCGTTCGTCGCGGCACTGGCGCACCGCGAAGACAATGGCGACAGGATCGTTCCCGAGGCGGCGCGCAACGAACTCGAGTGCTTGCACAGAAGCCCGATCGAGCCGCTGAGCATCATCGACCAAGCAGACCAGGGGTTGGTCCTTGGCTTTCTCAGAAAGCAACCGCAAGACACTCAGCCCGAGCAAAAACGGGTCCGGGGCGTTCCCGCTATGTAGGCCTAGCGCGGTACCAAGCGCGTTGCGCTGTGGGCCGGGCAGGCACTCGAACCTATCAAGCAACGGTGCGCAGAACTGGTGCAAACCCGCAAAAGACAGTTCGATTTCGGACTCTCGTCCCGTCGCCAACACCACGCGGCAACCAGATGCCCGTCGCAACACGTATTCGAGCAGCGCCGTCTTGCCGACGCCCTCCCCGCCCCTCAAGACCAGCACCTGGCTCTGGCCGGCGAGGGTACTAGCTATAAGCCTGTCCAGCACGGCGCACTCGCTGCGACGGCCTCGCAGCCCAACCTCGGTAACGTCGCCGTCAAATACCGACGGCGCAGTGGCGGCTTCCAACGTGTTCATGTGAGCCTCCCCTTGTAAGGACCTACGTCTTGATCCTCGCCTGCCCCACGCTGCGCGCCAATGGAGCCTCCACCACATTTGCCCGGGGCTGTCCCGTCGCTGCAACGGGGGGGTTGCCAGCGGCGGTCGTTGGGTTTTCCCTATTGACCTCCGGTCGATCCTCCGTCAAAGTAAGCGCGTGTCAGTGTGTGTCCTAGTAGTGGATGACGATCTGTCGTTTCGTGCAGCCGTGGGCGACCTGCTGAGCGCCCGGGGGTTCGAAGTGGTTGGGTACGCGCAGGACGAGGGCGGAGCAATGGCCGCGGTTGAGCAACTGCGGCCTGACGCGGTGCTCGTGGACATTCGGTTGCCGGGCTCGGATGGCTTCTGCTTGGCACGACGGCTCTCCACTGGCCGCCCGGCACCTGTCGTCCTCCTCACGTCATCGGACCCCGATGCCGCGAACGAGCGGCTCGCGCTTGAGTCCGGTGCCGTCGGCTTCGTACCAAAGGCCGAGTTAGGCGGCACTGACCTCGGGCAGTACTTCGCTTCCTGACCCGGAGCGCCCAGGTCGAAGCGTCAGCTACTAGTTGGGTGGTCTTGTTCGTGGAGGTAGACCAGGACGGCCAGGACCCGGCGATGATCCTCGGGAGCTGGAGTAAGTTGCAGCTTGAGGAAGATGTTGGTCACGTGCCTCTCCACGGCTGCGGCACCGACGACCAGTTGGTCCGCGATCCCCTGGTTCGACAGGCCCTCGGCCATGAGGCTCAAAACCTCTTGCTCCTTCGGGGTGAGAGCGTCGAGAGGGCTTTTAACCCGCGGACGCTGGACCATTCTCCGCACTACCTCTGGGTCGAGGACCGAGCCGCCCTGGGCGACCCGTCGCACCGCATCGGCAAAGACTGAGACCTCGGAGAGGCGGTCTTTGAGCAGGTAACCCACGCCCTCAGCACCCTCGCTGAGAAGCGCCAACGGGTACTGAGCCTCGAGGTAGTGCGACAGGACCAGGACTGCGATCTCGGGGTGGTTGCTACGGATGCGACGCGCCGCCTCGAGACCGTCGTCGGTCAAGGTCGGGGGCATTTGGATGTCGGTAACGACGACCTGGGGCAGCAGCGTCTCGGCAAGACGCACGAGCTCAGTAGCGTCCGACGCCGCTCCTACCACGTCAAACCCGGATTCTTTAAGGACAAGGACGATGCCTTCGCGCATAAGGGGCTGGTCCTCGCCCACCACAACCCGGATCAGCTCGGCGGCGGCCACCCCTGGCACAATAAGGGCTGCTGCGCACGGTGTCACGCGCACCCTCCATGGTGTCGTGGACGGCTCTCGCGCAAACTCACCCGTCCGGTGCCCCAGGCAGCGGCAACACGGCCCGCACGACGGTGCCGGCGTCCCGCTCACTTTCGACAGTGAAGCTTCCCCCCAAGGCGGCAACGCGGTCGCCAAGGCCACGTAGCCCGGTTCCCAGCTCGGGTAGTGCGCCGCCGACGCCGTCGTCGCGAACAAACACGACGAGGGTCGTGGGGTGTTCGACCACCTCGACGTCCGCCCGCGAAGCATGGGCGTGTTTGCCGACGTTCGTCAATGCCTCGGCCACCAAGAAGTAGACGGCTGCCTCGGTTTCGGCAGGGTACCGGGCGTCCGGCGCCTCGACGATCACAGGAAGTGTGCTCCTGCCCGCAAGCGCGTCGAGCGCCGCTCCCAGCCCGCCTGTAGTCAACACCGTTGGGTGCAGCCCGGCGGCCAAGTCACGTAGGTCTTCGAGCCCCTGTTTGGCGAATTCCATAGCGGCGCGCAAACCCCGGTGGGCGGCAGCCGGGTCGGATTCGATCCGCTCTTCCGCCAGTTGGAGATGGATCAGCGAAGTGACGAGCCGCTGCTGGGCACCGTCGTGGATGTCGCGCTCGAACTCGCTGACGGGCCTCGTCGGCAGCCGCGATCGTGCGCGCTCGGGAGGCGATGAGATCGGAGCGGGCTTTCGCGTTGGCGACGCTGATGGCCGTTAGCTCCGCCAGGCCGGCCACTGTTTCGCCGGTAGTCTCTGGCAGCGGGTGATCGGCCCGAACGCTGATGCTCCCCCAGGTAACGCCATCGACCAGGATCTGGGCCATGACTTGGTTACCCTCAGATGGTTCGTTGGTCGGCTCAACCCCATCGCGGCTCCACTCTGCCAGCAGTAGCTCAAGCCCCTCCGGCCGGTAAAGGACCACCCGAACCTCGGTCGCGCCGACCAGACGACCGACTTCGCGACTTACGAAGTCGACGATCTCGTCCAAGTCGGAGCCGCGAGCCACGAGCGTGGCAACTCTTCTAAGGAGATGCTGCTCGTCAGCCAGCCGGCGCAGCTCCTTCTCGGCCCGTTTTGCCTCCGTAAGGTCTCGCACCGATCCACACACCAGAAGGGGCTCTCCCTCGATCTGGCTCAGTGCGAGCTCAACAGGGAACTCGCTCCCATCGGAACGCATTGCCATCATCTCGATCCGCTGGCCGAAAAGGCGCTTCTCTCGTGTTCGAGCAAAACGTGCGAAAGCAACCTCGTGGCTGGCGCGCGACGCTGGAGGCACGATCAATTCGCTCAAGGGTCGCCCGAGCGCCTTTTCCCGAGGGTAACCAAACACCTTTTCAGCCGATGGGTTGAACTCGACGACACGCCCGAACTCGTCGGCGATCAACAAACAATCGAGTGCAGCCTCGAGGAAGCTCCGCTCACGAGCGTCACTCGACGTCGCGCCGCGCAGGTCGCCGTCGCGTGCGCTCTCGCCGACCGCTTCACTCACGTCGGCAGCGCCAGCGCCAACGGGGCCCTGGTCGAGCTCACACAAATGCGGGCTGGCCCATGCGCCGGGACGACCACCACTCAACCCAGCCACCGAGCAATTATCTTTCGCCGTCGAGACGATAGCAACCCCTGACCTCAGCGCCCCGGGTACCGCATGCCAAATGGTGCAGCCCGCGGGTCGGTGACCGCGCCCCCTGGAGCCAGCAACGGACCAGGGCTCGCGACAGGTGCGACTGGGCACATGGGAGCGAGAAAATCGTGAGTGAATGCAGTCACGTCATCCCATCGGTAAGCCGGGGAGGTTTGGACGATGAGCACCCACCAACCAGGTCAGGATGTGTTCCGGCACGCACTGCCCGAGGAGGTCGACTGGGAGCCGTTCCCCTCGTTCCCACCATCGGCGCGTCTCGCTGTGGTTGTGGGCGATACATCCGAGCCCGCTCCGTACGTCGTACGGGTCAAGGTCCCCGCCGGGGTAAAGCTAATGCCGCACAGACACCACGAGGACCGTGTCTATACGGTCGTATCCGGAGTGTTCTACATCGGGGTGGGCGAGCAGTTCGACGACAGAAAACTGGAGGCGTACCCACCCGGTGCCGTCGTCGTCCTGCCTGGCGGCACCCCTCATTTCCACTGGGCCAGGTCCGGTGAGTACGTCACCCAGGTGACGGCGACCGGGCCCATAAGCCTCGACTACGTGGACCCCAAGGACGACCCGCGCAACAAGTGAGCCCGCTTGGTGGCCCACCAACACGATCTTGCCTGGTCCGCGTGCCGCCTAGTCAGCTCAGCTAACGAGACCCCTGCACGCAAGCGTCTGGGCCCCGGCTTTGCCGCCCGGGCTCACCGGCCGAGCCCTCAGTCCCCGGTAAACCCTCACACTGGGGCGGGCCCTCAGGCCCCGGTAAAGATGTCCTAGGGAGGCAACAGCAGGAGCGGCTCAGGGGCCTCACCTGCTCGGATGCGCCCGCCCAGTGCCGACCAGGCGCCCGACCAGTGGCCACCACGTGCCTGGACCAGTGCCCAGGCCAGGGCCGACCAGGGTCCGACCAGTGCCTCGACAGGTGCGAAGCCGGCTCGAATTAGCGAAAGTTGATTAAAAGGCAAACGCCGTAGTCCACGAGACGAGGTGCCAGATGAGCACGATGTGCATAGACCTTCGTGAGGAGCCGGCTACCGGTATTGGGGTAGATCGGTGCGACCAGGACTGTAAACAATGGGAAATCCTTCGGGACGTCGACCCGTGCCTGCCGGACGACCAAAGTATCGTACAGGTGCCCACTACCTGTCCGGAGAAAATGGTCAGTGTCGGCACTGACGGCACGGCCTCAGATCTTCTTTTGCGTGTTGCTCAGCGCCTTGCGCAGACCGACGGCCGACTAGCTCGTGAGGTGTACCTCGAAGCGTTGAGCCTCGAGATATTTAGAAGTCTCGCGAGCAGCTCGGGAGCATCCGCTGTGTTCAAAGCGGCCCAAACAGCGCCGCCGGTCCTGGGACAACCCCAAGCCACGGACTTGGCCCTTGAGGGCATCATCAACCGCTACACGCGAGATTATGCAGCCGCACTGCCAGAACTTCGCCGTGCGATAGATGCGTTCGTCGCATGGCAGGACATGACCGACCGCCGGCGGTGGGGCTGGCTGATGAGTTGTGTCGCTATGGAGCTTTGGGACGATCAGCGCTGGCAAAACGTGATGGCAAAACGAACCGCCGGCGGTGACGAGGCCGGACAACCCGCCCTGCGCGGGGCGCCGGTAGACGCGAACCTGGGGATGGTGGTTTTAACCGACTACCGGTCCGTCTCCACTGACTGGTATTCAAAAGCCGTCATCTGCAATGGACTTGGCAGGTATGAGGAAGCAAGAGCTGCCGCTGGCAGGGTCGTCGAGCGCGACGAGCTGGGACTTTCTGGGTGGGCTCTGAGTGAGTTAGTCGAGGCGTGCACCCGTACCGGTAACAGCGGTCTCGCCATCCAGGCTCTCGCGAGCCTTCGCGAAAGGGCTAACGCAGCCGCTACCGACCTGGCGCTCGGGATCGAGTCCAGGGCCTGCGCTGTCGTGACCGAAGGTGAGGCAGCCGAGGACCATTATCGCGGGTCAATTGAATATCTCGGCCGGACCTACGCGACGATACACCTAGCGCGATCTCATCTTGTTTATGGGGAATGGCTAAGGCGCGAGGGCCGAAGGGTGGATGCTCGGTTGCAGCTACGCAAGGCTCAGACGATGTTCGACGACATGGGCTCGAGGGCTTTTAGTGAGCGCACTCGTCGGGAGCTCTTGGCGACTGGTGAGACAGTTCACAAACGGACTTTTGCCGCCTACAGCGAGCTCACCCCTCAGGAAGACCAGATCGCCAGGCTCGCAAGCAGCCGGCTCACCAACTCGGAAATCGGCACGCAGCTGTTCATAAGCCCACGCACGGTTGAATGGCATTTACGAAAAGTGTTCACGAAGCTTGGCGTGACGTCTCGCAGGGAGCTCCGCTTCTCATAGGCTTTGCTCTCTGGCCTGCCCAGGAATGGATTGCGTCAGAGCCCCGAGGGGATCCCGTCGCAGACCTCGACCGCCCGCGAGCGGGCAACGTCGCCTCAGGGCTTCTGAAAGAGGCCATTGGGGGCTGCCTGCCCGCGGGCCAACCATAGCCTGTGCCCGACGTTTTTCTCGGGGAACACCTCCACTTCGGCCGAAAGGTAACGCATCGTGTACCCCAAGCGCCGGCGGCTGCTCGTGTTTGCTCCCGCGCCGTGCCTAATCCTTCCGTCGTGCAGCGAGCACTGACCACGCGCCAGTTCGAACGCAACCGCATCGCTGGTGTCGATGTCGGAGATCTCGGTTTGGAACGTGTTCGTCGCCTCGTCCACACTCTTGTACGACGAAAACCCACCCTCGAGATGAGAACCTGGGATGACCTGCATACAGCCGTTCGCGCGGTCCACGTCATCCAGCGCCAGCCACACGGTGACGATCTTGTCGTACCTGCTGAGGCGTCCCATCCAGTAAGACGAATCTTCGTGCCACGGCGTAGCGCGCCCAACCAACGGGTCCTTGCAGATGAAATGGCTCGACCACAGCACGATATTGGGCCCGACGATGCACTCAACGAGGTCGAGCAGTGCTGGGGCGAACAAGAACTCCAACAGGCGCGGGTCCTGGAAGTGCGGAGTATCGAACTCGTCCCCCCGCTTCTCCCGGTCCTTGTCACGATGTTCCCGGAAGATCGCGTCCAGATCCGCAAGGCCGCCTTCGTCAAAGACTTGGTCCCTGTACAGCAGGTAACCGCGCTCGTGATAGGACTCCAAGTCGTCCGCGCTGAGGGGTCTGTGCCCGGCTGAAGTGCCCATGAGTCCTCCGTGTCGTGGTTTCGCTTAGACAGCGTACGACAGGTTGAAGGTGCCAAGATGGCGGCCGGTCTCCCGGGAGCTACTTCAACGACGCGCTCTGGGTGCTGCGCCACGTGGGTACGCCCGGCGGGCCTGCGCGATTTGACGACGCCGACCTTCGCGATGACCGCGAAAGCGTATAGCTTGTGCGGTACAAAGAGATGAGGCGAGCGTTTATCGTCCATCGTCCATCGGCTGCGTTCCTCGTCATAGGCGGGGTTCGAGGCCCAACAAGTGGAGGTGTCAGATGCCCGAGCTCCCATCGCCCCCCGACGGAATTGTACTGGCCCACTTCATCGTCTCGGACGATGTCGAGCGCTCACGTCGTTTCTACACCGAAGTGCTCGGCGGCAGGGCGGTCTTCGGCGGTGAGAACAAGCCCACCTATGTCGCACTATCCAACAGCTGGATCATCATCAATGTCGGCGGAGGCCCGACCGACGACAAGCCGACGGTCAGCCTCGACAAGCCCCGCGACCCGGACCGGGTCAGCAGTTTCCTCAATATCCGGGTCAAAGACATCCACGCCGTCTACTCAGAATGGAGCGCCCGCGGTGCTCAGTTCCTGACGCCCCCAAAACAGCACCAGTACGAGATCCGCTGCTACATCCGAGATCCCGATGGTCATCTGATAGAGGTCGGGCAAACCACGGACCCCGAGGGGGACTGGGAGCCCGCTCACTGGCCATCGAGTACGCCGACCGGCGAGCGCGAGTGAGCTATTAGCCATGGCGATAGCGATCATCGGCACTGGAGGCGTCGGATCGGTCATTGCTCGCCAGCTCGCCTTAGGCGGCGAGACCCTGCGGCTCTCGAGCGCCGACCACGAGTCGGCGCGGAAGCTGGCAGAGGAGATCGGTGGGGCTGCGGTCGTTGCCGTCGATAACCACGACGCATTGCAGGGCGCCGATGCCGTCGTCCTCGCGTTGCGGTTTGGGGTGCTTAAGAGCGTGATAGACGAAATCGCCGAGGCACTAATGAACAAGCTCGTGGTCGTCCCGAGCAACCCGGTCAGCGTCGACGCTAAAGGTAACCTCTTTCGTCTGCTGCCAAAAGGGCAATCCTCTGGCGTGGTTGTCGCCGGATGGTTGCCCGCGGGGGCGCGCCTGGTCATGGCGTTCGGGACAATGTCGGCAGATCTTTTCCAGTCCTCTGGCAACCGGTTACCGGAACACGCGGTCCTCTTCTATGCGACCGACGACGACGGCGCTGGCGCGGAAGTCGAGCGCTTGATCCGAGCGTCCGGGTTCGAGCCGGCCAAGGTCGGCGGGCTCGAAGAGTCGAGCCGGCTCGAGGTGGGGGGCGACCTTCACGATCGCGTGGTCGGCCTCCTGGAGGCTCGAACACTGATCGCCGGGGCCTCATAGGTCGGGCTCAGCAGGTCGGGCTCGTCAGGTCGGGCGCACAGCCTCAGGCAGGTGTAGGGCGAGCAACTTCGCCGTCACGTTGGGTGGCAGTGACGAACGTGTGAGCTTCGAGACGCCGACCATCGTCAGGAAGGCGAGGGGCACCGCCAGGATTGCTGGCTCGCCGAGCAGTACCGCAGGCCACCCGCTCTTGCCGGCCCCCAACATTGTAGCTAGGACGGCGAAAGAAGCCGCTCCGCCGCCCAGTACGAGGCCCGCGAGGGCACCTTTCCAAGTGAGCCCGGGCCACCAAATCCCGAGCAGGAGAAGTGGGCACAACGACGAGGCGGCGATTGCAAAGGCCCACCCGACGAGCACGTTGATCGCGTCCCCAGCGACCACCAGGCCGCAGGCGGTGGCAACGAGCCCCGACGCCAGCGCGCAGGTCCGGAACGCCCGCACCCCCTTGCCCATGAGGTCGTGCGACAGGGCCCCCGACATGCTGATCAGCAAGCCCGACGAGGTGGACAGGAATGCGGCGAAAGCCCCGCCTGCGGTAAGCGCGGCCAGGGCAGCACCAGGGGCGCCACCCGCTACGAGCCGGGGTAGTACCAGCACGACGGAGTCCGTTTGGCCCGTCGCATAAAGCTGCGGTGCGTCAAGCCTTCCAAGCGCCGCAAAAATGGCTGGGAACACATAGAAACAGGCCAAGAACAACAGCACGACAGCCGTTGTCTTGCGGGCAGCAGCGCCATCGGGGTTGGTGTAAAAGCGTACGAGTATGTGAGGCAGCCCTAGCGCCCCGAGGAACGTGGCCAGCACCACTCCGTACGTGGCGGCCAAAGGGTGGTCGGCAATGCCGTTCACCCGCACCAGAGGGGACTCCCACTCGCTGGCGTCGAGCAGGACTGCGGAGGTCACTGTCGGCGCCTTCGCCCCCGCCGGGAAACGCAGCGAAGATCCCGCGCCAACGTTGGTACTTCCGGCGGCCAGCAACAGTGGACCGTGCCGGTACAACCCGTCTACCGCACCGTATGCTTCCACGGTTACTGGGGATTGCACATCGACCTGCTCGACGTCCGCGAACTTGACGGTGGTTGCGGTGGCGAAGGTGGGCGGCGCCTCGCCGCGCAACGAGCTGAACGCGGGATGGTGGAAGTAAATGAGCAAGAAAAGGGCCGGCACCGCTATCGCCGTGAGTTTCAGCCAGAACTGGAAGGCCTGCACGATGGTGATGCCTTTCATCCCTCCGCTGGCAATACCGATCGTGACGACGGTCCCGAGGGCGACCACGCCGACCCAGTACGGCCCGCCGAGAGCCGCCTGGAGCGTTATCCCCGCTCCTTTTAGCTGAGGGAGCAGGTAGAACCCACAGATCACGAGGACCATAACCGTGGTCGCCCGCCGCAACCGGGCGGATTCGAGCCTCCCCTCGGCAAACTCGGGGATCGTGTAGGTCCCGAAGCGCCGCAGCGGCGCCGCGATGGTGGCGAGCAGGACCAGGTACCCTCCGGCGTACCCCACGGCGTACCAGAGCGCGCCGAGACCATCGAGCATCGCGAGCCCGGCGACACCAAGAAAGGAGGCCGCCGAAAGGTACTCGCCGGAGATGGCCGATGCGTTGAGTAACGGCGGCACGCTTCTCGCGGCTACGAGGAAGTCAGCCGGGGTCCGCGCCACTCGTACCCCGCGGGCGCCGATCACTCCGGTGATGACCGTGACGAGGACGATGGCTCCGACGGTGACTGGGCTCGAGACCGTCACTCGCGATCTCTGAACAGCTCTACGAAGCGTCTCTCGACCCGCTCGGTGCGCCGCACGTACCACAGTCCGAGCAGGACAATCGGCGGGTAGATGGCGCCGCCCAATATTAGGAGGCTGAGTGGTACGCCCAGCACGTGGTCGGTGCCGAGGCCAGGCGATAACGAAGCCAGCAGCGGGTAGGCGAGCACAATGGCGGCGGCCGGGAGCAGGGCGCTGAGTGTGACGCCCATCTGGGCGCGCATTAGCGAGGCGACCAGGCTACGGGAGTAGGAGTCCTGCTTGTACAGGTCGCCCGCGACCGGCGACGTCGCCACCGGCCTTGCCGCCCGCCGTGGCGCTCGGACGATTTCACGCCGTCCCACTTTGGGGCTGAGAGGCCCTTTCGCCCCGGACAAGCCCTTTTGGCCGGTCGTGCCCTTGGGTGTGGTGGCGGTCACTTGGCCCCCGGCCGGGCATGGCGCACGAGACGGTCGCGTAGGTCGCGTAGGTTGCGCCTGCTCACTGGCAATTCGTTACCACACACTGTGACCGTCGTCCTCGCTCCCTCGGTGCGGAACTCTTGGATGTCGCGCAAGCTAACGAGAAAGCTCCGGTGGATCCGGGCAAATCCGTGATCCGACCATTCCTCCTCTAGGACCGAGATCGCTGCCCGTAAGAGGTAGCTCGAAGCGTCCCTCAGGTGAAGCCGCACATAGTCGCCCGCCGATTCCACCCAGCAGATGTCGGCTCGCGAGACGATCTTGGTGCGGCCTCCCGACTCAACGGCATACCCGTCAAAGTGCGCCGGGCCCTCGTCTGACAGCGGGCGGTGCAGGCGCACGAGGAGTTGTTCCAAACGCTCGCCGTTGATCGGTTTCAACAAATACCCGGCGGCCCCCACATCGAAGGCTTCAAGGGCGTGCGCCTCGTGTGCCGTAACGAAAATGACTGCTGGAGGAGAGGAAAAGCGCGCCAGGACCCTAGCCAGGTTCAAGCCGTCCAGGCCCGGCATCCTGATATCGAGCAGGACTACGTCGATCCCTCCCTCCTGAAGCCGCATAAGCGCTTCTGTCGCGCTCTGAGCCAGTGACAGGCCGCTTACGTGGGGCGAGGACCGGAGGAGGTAGCGCAGCTCGTCGAGCGCAGGCTCCTCGTCGTCGACGGCGAGCACGGATAGCCCGCTCATGCAGCGCCGACTCGGGCTCGGAACTTCGGTATCCGTAGGGTTACGGTCATCCCGGCGCCTAAGGCGGTCTCTAGGGTGAGCCCGTACTCCTCGCCAAAAACGGTGCGCAGCCTTTCGTCGACGTTGTTCAGGCCCACGCTGCCGCTCCGGGCCGTCCCGGCCAGGACGCGACGCATGTGAGCCGGGTCTGCGCCGGCTCCGTCGTCCTCGACCACGATCACGGCCTCCGAGTCGGCGTCGATGATGAAGATCGACAACCTACCGGGCCCTTCGTTGGGCTCGATCCCATGACGAACCGCGTTCTCCACCAATGGTTGCAGGATGAGCGGGGGGATCTCGACCGCGAGCACCTCTGGAGAGACCCGCAGCGTGACCGCAAGGCGTTCCCCGAAACGGGCCCGTTCGAGGTCCAAGTACGTTTCGACGAGACGGATTTCCTCGGCCACCGGGACGAACTCGTCGTGGTTCCTGAATGTGTAGCGGGTAAAATCCGCGAACCCAATAAGCAGGTCGCGGGCGCGTTCGGGGTCGGTCCGTATGAACGACTCGATCGCGCCAAGCGCATTGTAGAGAAAGTGCGGCGAAATCTGAGCGCGGAGGAAGCTCAGCTCGGCCTGCACGGCTCGGCGCCTTGACCGGTCGAGCTCGGCCAATTCCAGCTGGGTTGACACGAATTGGGCAACCTCGCCCGTCACCCGGATCGTCCCCGCCGACGGGACGGGCCAAGGGCCGCCAGGGCACCGACTACGGCGCCGTCGACCCGGATGGGGACGACCACGCCACCCTGGTGCGCGCAGGTGGCGGCATCCCTGCACTGGAGCTGTCCGGGCGAGAGGGTTGCCGGCCGGCCCTTGGCCAAGACCTCCGCCAGCGGCGCAGCCAGCATCTCCTGGTGAACGGCGTCCACGTTGTCAGCCGCCAGCAGGCCGCTGGCGTCGGCCAGGACAACACCGTGTGTCGCCAGGAGGCGGCGCAGGTGCGGGACCGCGCGCTCGGCACTGTGCTCGGTCAGCCCGGCACGCAGAGCCGGGGCGGCGAGGCTCGCCGTGTGCAGGGTCTCGTAGGTGGCTCGTTCGGCAGGCGTACCCAGGTGACGCCACCCTCGCAGTGCGTACCAGCCAACTCCGCCCACGAACACGGCCAATACGAAAAGGGCGCCCCACAACATGTCCCTCACTAAACCCCCTGTCTCACCACCCCCGCTCCCATTGCTAACCGGCTCCGGGGACCGACGTGGTAAGCGCTAATTGTCCCACAGCACCCAGCTATTCGACAAGGGCCTCCTTTGTCGTGCCGCTCGTCGCAAATTGGCGACCGCTTGGCGACGCTTTCCGCCGTCCATCGATAACAACGGCAAGGTGGTTGACCCCCCGACGGTCTTGTCGGCAGGATGCGACGCGGTACGCAGGATGCCAACCAATTCCAAGGGGCCCGCTCGTCGGGTTGAAAGGGGAACCACAACATGTCGACAGTGGTAGGCGGGAGCACCGCCACCGTGCAGAAGACAGAGATCGTCTCAGTACCGCCAATCGCCGATCCCGCGCCGCTAGGTTTGGCGGCGTTTGCACTGACAACGTTCCTATTCTCCGCCTTCAATGCCCACTGGACCAAGGGCACAAGCGCCTGGCTCGGTTACGCCTTCGCCTACGGCGGGGTGGCGCAGCTCCTCGCGGGGATGTGGGAGTTCAGGAACCGTAACGTCTTTGGTGCCACTGCATTTTCGTCTTACGGTGCATTCTGGATCGGCGCCGGCCTCTATATAGAACTGGTGGTGCCGGCAGCCAAACCGACCGCTGCCCAGCTCGGTAACGACCTTGCCTGGATCACGCTGGCGTTCTTAATTTTCAATACTTATATGTTGATCTTCAGCCTCTTCGTAAACAAGGCTGTTTTCTCAGTCTTCTTGACCCTCGAAATCACCGAGCTGATATTGATAATCGGCAACTTCGGTAGCAGCACCAGCGCCATCAAGTTGGGCGGCTACCTCGGTATCATCACTGCCGCAACGGCCTGGTACACCTCAGCCGCAGGAGTGCTCAACGGCCTGGCGGGAAGGCACGTAATCCCCGTGGGCAAGCCGATGCCGATCCCCGGTGCGAGCTAAACGACGTGGGCGCAGACGAGCAAGAGGCTCTGTCGGCACTGCTGCATGAGGAGAGGCGGTTCCCGCCGCCCCCCGAGTTCGCTGCAGCCGCCAACGCTCAGCCCGGTATCTACGACGAGGCGAATAGGGACCCCGTCGCCTTCTGGGAGCAGCAGGCTCGCCGGTTGACTTGGGCGGAGCCCTGGGTCAAGGCCCTGGAGTGGGAACTCCCCTTCGCCAAGTGGTTCGTCGGCGGAAAGCTCAACGTGGCCGTGAACTGCGTCGACCGCCACGTCGCAGCGGGTCGGGGTGACCGAGTGGCGTTCTACTGGGAAGGCGAACCTGGCGATACCGCGTCATCACCTATTCCGACCTCCAGGACGGCGTATGCCGGGCAGCTAACGCGCTGACCGAGTTGGGGGTGTCCGCCGGCGACAAGGTTGCCATCTACATGCCGATGCTCCCTGAGACGGTCATGGCAATGTTGGCTTGCGCCCGCATCGGCGCGCCCCACACCGTGGTCTTCGGCGGCTTCTCTGCCGAAGCGCTTTCGGGTCGCATCCGCGACTGCAATGCCCACTTCGTGATCACGGCCGATGGGGGCAACCGCCGCGGTGCACCGAACGCCTTGAAACCCGCCGTCGACGAAGCGCTGAAGAGCTGCCCGGACGTGAGCACGGTGCTCGTGGTCCGCCGGACCGGTCAGGAGGTCGACTGGGTCGAGGGCCGGGACCATTGGTGGCACGACGTCGTCGACCGCCAGAGCAGCACTCACCTAGCGCAGGCCTTCGACGCTGAACACCCCTTGTACATCATGTACACGAGCGGGACCACGGCCAAGCCCAAAGGGATCTTCCACACCTCGGGGGGCTACCTCACCCACGTTTCCGCCACGCACTACTACATTTTCGACATAAAGCCCGAGACTGACGTGTACTGGACAGCCGCCGATATCGGTTGGGTAACCGGGCACAGTTACATCGTCTACGGCCCGTTGGCCAACGGCGCCACCTCGGTCATGTACGAGGGCACACCTGATACTCCCGCTCGCGACCGCTGGTGGCAGATCATAGAGAAATACAAGGTCACTATCCTCTACACCGCACCTACCACCATCCGGACGTTCATGAAATGGGGTGTTGAGCACCTCGCAGCACATGACCTGTCAAGCCTCCGGCTCTTAGGGTCCGTCGGCGAGCCCATCAACCCCGAGGCGTGGATGTGGTACCGGGCCAATGTCGGTCGCGACCACTGCCCTGTGGTCGATACCTGGTGGCAGACCGAGACGGGCGGGATCCTCGTGACCCCGCTGCCCGGGATAACGGCCACTAAACCAGGCGCCGCTATGGTGCCGTTCCCTGGCATATCGGCCGATGTGGTTGACGACACAGGCAATTCGGTCGGCAACGGCCAAGGCGGTTACCTGGTGATCACTGCACCCTGGCCGGGCATGCTGCGCGGGATCTGGGGAGACCCGGAACGCTACAAGAGCACTTACTGGTCACGCTTTAAGGGGCGCTATTTCGCCGGGGATGGCGCAAAGCGAGACGAAGACGGCGACATCTGGCTACTCGGCCGGGTGGACGACGTCATGAACGTCTCTGGCCACCGGATTTCGACAACTGAAGTGGAGCACGCCCTTGTCGGTCACCCGTCGGTGGCCGAAGCGGCAGTGGTCGGGGCTTCTGACCCGACCACCGGACAAGGAATCGTCGCCTTTGTCACCCTCAAAGGTGACTTTTCGGGTGGCGACGAGATCATCGCCGAGCTCCGGCAAACCGTTTCGGTGGCCATCGGGCCGATAGCCAAGCCACGCGAGATACTGCTTACTCCCGAGCTGCCCAAGACAAGGAGCGGCAAGATAATGCGCCGCCTATTGCGTGATGTGGCCGAGCATCGTGAGCTTGGCGATGTCACGACGCTGCTGGACCCAACGGTGGTCAGTGCAATACGCGACCGGATGGGCACCGCGAGCACCGAGGAGGAAGAATAGGGCTCAGAGTAGCTCGACCTGCAATGCCGCCACCACGGCGGGATCGGCGACGATCTCGATCTCTACGATGGTGCCGCCAATGACGCGGAAGGAGAACACCGCCCGGGGCCGCCCACCGGGAGCCCACACTGCCCCTGGGATGCCCTCGATGAGGGCCATCCTGGCCGCTGTAGCGCGCCCTGCGAGGGCCATCGATACGGCGCTGGCGCCACGCACCTGGGGTGCAAGTAGGGGTGCTCCGCGGTCGCTGCTAGCCGCGGCTGCTTCAACCGCGGCGCGGTCTGCCCGCAGAACAGCGTCAGGGTCGAGCATCGTTACGAGCGCCTCGAAGTTCCCTAGACGCGATGCGGCCAGGAAAGCCTCGACCACCTGCTGCTGACGGTGCCTGTCTGCTAGGAACACCTCCTCGCTGCCTTGGACGCGCCGGCGAGCCCGGCTGGCTAGCTGTCGAGCGGCGACAGGAGACCGGCCCACAATCGGCGCGATGTCCTCGAAAGGCACAGCGAAGAGGTCGTGGAGCACGAACGCGAGGCGCTCCAAAGGAGCGAGCGTCTCGAGTAAAACCAGCAGAGCCGGCCCAATCGTGTCGGCGAGGACCGCCTCTTCTTCGGGACCGGCGAGATCGACGTTGGGTTCGTCGGGCTCGAGCAGCTCTTTGCGCTGGTTACCGCCCGCGCGCAGCATTCCTAGGCAGATACGCGACACGACCGTGGTGAGCCAACCACCGAGATTGTCAATGCTCTCGGCGTCGGACCGGTTCAGGCGGATCCAGGTCTCTTGTACCGCGTCTTCTGACGCCGTCAGGGAACCGAGTATGCGATAAGCCACCGACTGCAGCCTTGGCCGCGACGCTTCAAACTGGGAAACCAGGTCCTTGTCCATGTGACCACATTGACGCGCCACGCGGCCTGGATGTGACAGGCCCTCACTGGAGTTGTCACATAGCTTCGGTGTGACGCGTCAAAGTAGGCATGACAGCAAGAATGAAAAACATAGCCAACGTGCTCCCCGACTCCATGGGCGCGATCCAATCGGTCATCAAGTCCGCTTATAGCGCCGGTGTACCCCACACCACCATGGAACTCGCTCACCTGAGAGCCAGCCAGGTCAACGGGTGCAGCCCCTGCGTCTACGGCGGTTCCATCAGCGCCAAAAAAGCCGGAGAGAGTGACGAGCGGCTCTTCGCCGTGGCCGCCTGGCGAGAGACGGAACTGTTCAGCGAGGCGGAGCGTGCGGCCTTGGCCCTGGCCGAGTCGGTGACTCGTCTCGCAGATCGGCCTGACCCGGTCCCTGACGAGATCTGGGACGAGGCGGCAAGGCACTTCGACGAGAAGCAACTAGCCGGACTGGTGCTATGGATCGCCACTAGCAATTTGTTCAACCGGCTCAACGCCACGACCAAGCAGCCTGCCGGGGCCGCCTGGTAAAGGTCGTTTGTCGTCGCCGTCCGAGCTGCTCGATGGCACCGCGGTTTGGGCTGCTTTGGCAGAGGTCCCTGGGGTGCCGTCGAGCTCAACGTTCAGCACGGCACCCAGGAGCACGCCGTACACCGCGAAGTAGATCGCAAGCATCGCCACGACCGCGCCGGCAACCGCTCCGTACACGGCGGTGTAGTGAGTGGACGCCGAAACGTAAGCTCCGAAGCCGACGCTTACCAAGGCCATGCCGGCCGCCGACAGCAGTGCTCCGGGAAGCAGTGACCGCGCCGCGACGTGTATCCCAACGGAGAACCGGTAGAGAGCTCCGACGCCGGCAATGATCCCACCAGCCGCCACCACGATAGTGAGCACCGTGACCAGAGCAGACGACCTCCGCGCCACAATGGGCGTGGCCACAGCGAGGAGGCCGAGCAGGACAACAACGGCGAGCGCGCCGACGAATGCCCGCTTGCCGCGCCGCCACATAACCCTGGGAGGGCAGCCCATACGCGAGGCGGATCGCTCGGTCGAGGTTGTTGAAGCCGGACGACGCGGTCCAAATCGCGAGGACCAGCGACAGCGCGGCTCCGATGGAGAGATGGGCGTGGTCGGTCGCCGCTACCCTGCGCAGCTGCTCTGTGAGGAGCGAGCCGAGCGAACCCGGTACCCCGTTCGCCAGTGCGCCGAGATCGCTAGCGACCCGCCCAGGGCTCACGAACAGCCCGTACACGCTGACGACGGCGATCGCCGTCGGGAACGCCGAGATGACCAACCAAAAGGCGGCGCCGGACGCTACGAGGCTGATGCGCTCGGAGGACTGGTCGCGGGCCACACGAATGGTGGCCCGGACAGCTAGCGAGAGCTGCCCGTGGCGCGCGAGGAACTGGTTCGCCTCGTTCTCTGACTGCTGGAGCTGGTCGCGTGCTCGGGAGTCGAGCGAACCGATCGGTGTCCTGTCAGGCGTGAGCAGTTCCTTTGCCTTCAAAGACCATCGCGCGCTGGCGAGCGGCGGCCCGGAGTTCTTCGGGGATCTCTACTGGGCCTCCAAGGCCGAGGGCGTTGAGCCCTGCCTGAGCGGCTTCCTCGATGATCCCGCCGACCTGGACGGCCAACTCAGGGGTGCGGTGAAATACCAGCACTCCGTGGTTCGCAAGCAACACGGCGGGAACGCCTGGGGTAATCGCCGCCCGGATGTTAGCGACGGCCTGGTCCGACCCCCGCGGCCCGTAGCCAGCAACGGGCACCCCGGTCGGTAAGGCGAACATAGCCAAGGCTTCGACCCAGCACCCGATCGGGCGATTGGCAACGGCGAAGGCGGTCGCGTAGGGCGAATGCGTATGCAGGACGCAGCCGACATCTGAGTTGTCGCCATACATCGCCGTGTGCATAGCAACCACAGCTCCCTGGATGGGCGGCAGGTCGCCCTCCAGTAGAGTTCCGTCCAGCCCGACTCGCACCACGGCGGAGGCGGCGTGGTTTCGCAGCGATGGGCCTGCGGTGAAGTACATTTCGTGCGCCCCCGGAACGCGGATGCTCACGTTCCCATGTCCGTTGGCGGAGATCGCTCCGCTGGCCACGACGCGTTGAGCCACGTCAACTACCTGATCGACCAAGTCCCTGTCCATTGCACCTCCGAGCCTCAGTAGCTGGAAAGATCCGCAGTAATGGCAGCTGCGCCCTGTTCGCCAATTGACGCCATACAAAATAGCTCGCCATTAGCGCCGCGAAGCCCGGCATTCAAATTCCCAGGCCTTCAGGGTGCGGGCCAGGAAAAGGTGCAGCCTCGACGCCGAGCTCGGCCATCCGCGTCCCGTAAACGCGATAGCTGCGGTGTGCCTCTCCGTGGTGACCGTCGGCGACCAGGACTCGCACAAGCTCCAAGTGGGCCGGCTCGTCGAAGGGGTCGCGTTCTAAAAGGCGGCGGAGGTACCGCGCTGCCGACCCCCGGTCCCTCCTGGAAGAGGCGGCTTCTGCTAACTTCCGGCATGTCTGGAGATAGGAGTCGCGGGCCTCCTCCCGCAAGCTCACGGCCCAATCGTCATAAGCATTCTCCTGCAAGAAATCGCCCAGGTACGCCATCTCCGCTCGTTCGAGAAGCTCAACCGCGCTGACATCGCCGGACTGGCGGGGTGCAAGACCTGCTGCTGCGTCACGCAAGAAAGCCTCGACGTCGACGTCCACGTGCTCGCGGTTGAGCGCGACCGTCTCGCGGTCTGAGGTCACGAAGTGGTTGCTCGGGGCCCGCTTGTCCGGGTCGAGGGCCGTCCGTAACGTGCTCAGGGCGACCGAGAGCCGGTTGCCGACCTTCTGGCCCGATTCCTCCGGCCACAGCAGGTCCATGAGTTGGTCCCGCGGCGCTGGCCGCCCACGGCGTGTTACGAGGATCTTCAATAGGTCGCGCGCCTTGCGCGACTGCCACGCGGTCGCCGGTAACGGATGGCCATCGACGATCACGCGGAAGCGGCCGAGGGTCTGTACCGCCACCGCCGGCCGGTCGGCCCCCGTGATCTCTCGCTTCCCAGCTCCGGCGAATAGCCGTCCCAGAGACCGGTGCGACCGCGCGCCGAGCTTCAGCAGCCTGGCGGCGGCTGCAGCAGCGCGCTCGGAGTCGTCTTCGAGGAGCGCACCGAGCAGTTCCGCCCGCGTCCGACCGGTGGCGCACCTCAGCTCGGACCACAACGAGGCCGCCTGTTCGAGCGCTTGTGCCGCCCCCGGCGCTTTGGGGTCGGCCACCGCGGCGAGCTCGAGCGACTGCGCTAGCCCAGCTCGGTCCCGCCGGGACCGGGCCTCCGCGGCGGCTTCGCCGGCGCGTACGGCAGCCTCAGCGTGCCGGCCGTTGGCAATCGCCACCCAACCCGACGCAAGGAGCGCCTCGCCATAGGCCATGCCGGGGCCGTAGCCGACTGCACGGGCTGCGAGCATGCGGGCCGCGTCTGGATCGTCGGTCGCCAGCGTCATCGCGAGGCCCGAAAGTGCCGGCACAAGGCCTTGCACGTCCTGAGCCGCCTCGGAGCGGGCGATCGCCTCCTCGTAGGCCGCCCTCGCCAGGGCGACATCGCCGCGGTCCCGGTAGATGCGCCCCAGGTGCCCGAGCGCATAAGCGACATCAGTAGAGCCCAGACGCTCGGACTGGCGCCGTGCTTCGTCGAGGTCAGCGATCGCCTCTTCCATCCGGTCCAGGTAGTAGTAGGCGCACCCCCGGTTGGACAACGCCAGAGCACGGTACGTCGTGATGCCGGCCAGGTCGGCCATTCGCAGTGCCAGGTCAAGCTCCGCGATCGCCTCCTGGAAGTAGCCCTGCTCGAGGAACAGCGAACCGCGATTGCTCCGGACCCTCACTTGTTGCAGTACGTCGCCTGCCTGTATGGCGTAATCGAGAGCCCGCAGGTAGTGGGCGTCGTTGGCCGCGCGGTCGCCGTCGAGCGCGGCAAGCATGGCCAAAGCCGTATGAGCGCACGACAATGCTTCCGCGTCGCCGGCCACCGTTGCGACCTCGAAGGCTAACGAGGCGTCCTGCCTGCACCCCGCAGCATCGCCCCGCAGCCATCGGGCACTTGCACGCCACGCGAGCAGCATCGCTCGGTCCCTCACGTCACCTTCGACCGGAATGGCGGCGCCGTAAGCCTCGAGCGCCTTGTTAAGGTCGCCGCGGGAATGGTGGATCCTTGCGACCCGCCAGGCCAGGGCCGTCGGGAGGTGCGCCGGGTCGGTCGTGGCCCGGCCGTAGCAGGCGAGAGCGGCGTCCCCGTCGCCCACGACGTAGTACGCCTCGCCCGCCGCGAACTCGAGCTCCGGGCTGCGCAACGCTTCCGGGAGCGATTCAACGGCGGCCAGAACCTCGCCGACCCCTCCTTCTCTGACGAGCGGCGAACCGGTCCGGGCCAGCAGTTGAGCTACCGCCTCCCAGTCGGAACACTCCCGGCTGTGCCGCAGCGCCTCGGCCGGGTGGCCTTGCCGCTCGAGCCAGGCGCTCGTGCGCGCGTCCACCTCCTGGGCGTCTGTTTCGCTCAGCGGGAGCTCCGCAAGCGCCGTGTCGCGTACGAGTGCGCTGAAGGAGAACCATCCGAGCCGTTGGCCGCGTCCCTCCACGAACAGGCCGCGTCGCGCCAACGAGCGCAGGATCTCGGCGGCCCCCTTGATCCCGAGCTCCTCGCAGAGCGCAGGGGCGGCAAAGCCGGTCCTGGCGACGACCGCGATCAGGCGGCGGACCTCCTCCGGCTCCGTGGCCAGTACTTCCCCTGCGAGGTACCGGTAGAGCGCTCCCCCAGGTTGGCGGAGGCGCTCCAGCACCGTTCCGCGTTCGTCACGGGGCGCCGACCGGAGAGCCTCGACGGCCAAACGAACGGCCGCCGGCCAACCATCCGTCAACTGGTGCAAGGAGGTCGCGGTGGTGGCGTCCCCGTCGCCGGTAACCCCCCGAACCAGCTCTTCCACTTCGTCTGCGGTGAACGCCAGGTCCGCTCCCCCGACCTCGAGCACCTGGCCTTGGCCTCGCAGCCGCTCAATCGGGAACGGCGGGCCAGCACGCGAGCTGAGCACGAGGTGCACGCTCGGCGGGGCCTGCCGGCAAAGCGACGCGATCAGCTGGCCGGTCGCCCGCGAGGGGTCTAGCTCGTCTACATCGTCAAGGACGACCAACAGCTCGCGGGACAGGTTCTCCTCCAGGGCCTGGGCTAGGAACTGGGCGAAAGCCTGCGAGCGACCAATCTCGTCCTCGCCGTCCCCATCTACCGGGCCACGGGCAGCGAGTGCGCCGGAGAGTTCCGGGGGGATCCCTGGTGCGCGCAAGCGGAGGGCATCGACGATGCCACGGGCCAGGGTCGACACTCGGCGGTCCTCGGCCCCAAGTGAGTACCAGGCGGCGTCTGCATCCGCCGCCCATGAAGCAAGCAGCGTGGACTTGCCGAACCCTGGGCCGGCAACGACCACGGTCAGCCGCCTCTGCATCACTTCACCTAGGAGATGCTCGAGGCGAGATCGGGAAAGGTAGGAAGGGCCGAGGGTAGGTGGCATCAACTTGACGGCCAGCGTCCGGGTAGCCAACCCGCGCGAGCTAGCAGCCGTGGCCACCTGTACCCAGACCTCCCGAGAAGGACAAATGAAACCTTAAGCCCACCCTAAACGCTCGGGCTTACCCTGACCCGGTGGAAACGTTCCTAGTGCGGTTGTGGCCCCCCGATGACGCCGCCAAACGCGACGGCACGACCTCACGGCTTGTGCTGAGAGGCGTCGTCGAGGCTGGCGGTCGGCACGGCCGTCGGCCCTTCAGTGAGGCGGAGCAGTTGGTTGTGCAGCTCCAAGAGGCCCTGGCCGACCGCTTGCGCGAAAGGGCGGAGCAAACGCTGGAAGCATGTAACCGCGAGGAGGGAGCACTCTGAGAACGCTCACTCCTCGCTCAAGGTCCCTCCTCGCCTAAATCTGCGAAGCCGCCGGTCCGCCGCGATCAGGGGCCAACTCATTGGGAAGTTACGCCACGTAACTCCGCAGGGTGGTACCTCAGGACGCCCTAGAAGCTTGCCATGACCCGCCGCCTATCGATTGGCCGGCTGCCTGCATCTTCCAGGTACCGGACATGGTGCTGCCTGAAAACGAGCCCGAATAAGAGATTGCTCGTGAGCCGACGGTGCCGAAATTGATGGAGTGGCCCTGCACTGTCCCTTTGAGATCCGTGGGCGCACTGCCGAACGCCGATATCTTGATTGTCCCGTCCAGCTTGTTCCCCAACTGCTGCCATGTGAGCGTGAAGGTGCCGCTATAGGTGCCGCTGTAGTTCCCCAACCAATTGCCCGAGAGCGGGCCTGACTTGGTCGTGTGGTGATGGGCGTGATGGGTGGCAGCCGTAGCCCAGGCTGAGTTGCCCCAGAACGGAGCGATCACAACGAACCCCGCTAGACCGGCGGCGAGAGCCAGCCTCCGTGGAATGGTTAAACGCAAGGTCATTACCTGCCTCCTTATGGCGAATGGGAATGAACTGCATTATCCGTAAGGGCTTTAAAGTCTCCTTAAGGTTGCTCGTGCGTCGGGCAACCGCCCGGCGCGGCGGACCGGCGCCCACCGCGCCACAATGGGATGGTGACCGAGATGCTCTACCTGAAAGACGCCTACCTGCGCGGGTTCGATGCCACCGTAACCTCTGTAGAGGCGAGTGGCCGCCGGGTCTGCCTCGACTGCACCGCCTTTTACGCCACCGGAGGGGGCCAACCCCACGACACGGGTACACTCGGCGGCCACTCGGTTATCGATGTGCGCAAAGAGGGCGAGTTCGTATGGCATACGGTCGGCGGCGATGGGCCTCTGCCTCGCCCGGGCGACGCCGTCCACGGGGAGCTCGATTGGGACCGCCGGCATGCGCTGATGCGCACCCACACCGCCCTGCACGTCCTGTGCGGGGTGATCTGGAACGAGTGGGGCAAGGCGGTGACCGGGGGCAACATGGAGCCGCTGAGCGCCAGGATGGACTTCGAGTTCGATCCACTACCCGAGGGCTTCGGCGCCCGGGTAGAAGAACTGGTGAATTCGGAGCTACGGGCGGCCCGGCCCATCCAAGTCAGCTTCTTGCCCCGTGACACGGCGGTGCTGGACCGAGACCTTATACGCACAAAGGTCAGCCTGATCCCCGAGTCAGTGAACGGAGATCCGGGTCGTCGACATCGTCGGGCTAGACAAGCAAGCCGACGGTGGGACCCACGTCGGCTCCACCGACGAGGTGGGATACGTCCGGGTGCTCAAGACCGAGTCCAAGGGCAAAGCCAACAAGCGCATCCGACTAGAAGTGCTGGACGCTGGTTGAACGGCAGAAACTCGCCGGGCCCGGCACTCCAGCGCCGGGCCGTCGCGGTACGGCTCTTTAGGATATTGTCGAATGTATGTTCGAGTGGATGGAGCACCTCAATGCGGCCCAGCGGGAGGTCGCCACTCACGACGGCGGCGCCCTAAGGGTGTTGGCGGGTGCCGGCACGGGCAAGACGACGGCGTTGTCGGCCAGGGTCGCGTGGCTGCTCGCCAACGGGACACCTCCCGAGCGCATGCTTCTGCTCACTTTCACACGACGTGCCTCTCGTCAAATGCTCAGTCGCACCGCGAACCTGCTCTCGACTGCCCACACCTCAGGCAGTGACGGTCGCGCGGCAAATCGAGTCATGGGCGGGACGTTCCACGCCGTCGCGTACCGGACGTTGCGTCGGTACTCGCAGGCTCTTGGCCTTGCCGACGGCTTTACGGTCCTGGACCCGGCCGACGCAGCAGATGTCATCGACATGGTCCGGGAAGATGGGTGCTACGCCCAAATAACTTCGCGCCGCTTCCCACGCAAGGCGCTCCTTTTGGACATTTACTCCAAAGCCATCAACACCGGCAAGACCATTTCCGCCGTCACATCGGAGGTTGCACCATGGGCGAACGATGCGGTGGACCAAATGGTCGAAATCTGCCGCGCCTACGTGAAGCGCAAGCGCGCCGGCGGGATGCTGGATTTCGACGACCTCTTGCTGCTATGGCGGTCGGCCGTCCTAGACGATCACCTTCGGCCCCGTCTGGCCGGTGCGTTGGACCATGTTCTTGTTGATGAGTACCAGGATGTCAACGGTCTCCAAGTTGATGTGCTCAGAGCCCTCCGTCGGAGCGACCCACGGATCACCGTGGTTGGGGACGATGCACAAGCGGTCTACTCGTTCAGAGCCGCAGAGCCTCGCCACATATTGGACTTCGAGCAGGTTTTTCCGGGTGCCCGGACCATCGTGTTGGACCTCAACTACCGATCGAGCCAACAAATCCTCAATGTCGCGAATGCGGTCGGAGCGGAAGCCAAGGAGGGGTTCTCTGCGGTACTCAGCGCGGCTCGCCGTGACGTTGGGACCTGGCCTCGCCTCGTACGGTGCGCCGACGAAGACGGTCAAGCAAACGAAGCCTGCGACCAAATCCTTGCTCACAGGGAGGAGGGCGTCCTGTTGAAGGAACAAGCCGTGCTTGTCCGAGCCGCTCATCATTCTAATCTGCTCGAACTCGAGCTGAGCGCTCGAAGGATCCCTTACGTCAAGTACGGCGGGCTGCGTTTCACCGAGGCCGCCCACGTCAAAGACTTACTGGCCGCCTTTCGTCTGGCGGACAACGCATGCGACGAACTGGCTTGGTTTCGGTTGTTGCAACTTCTCGAAGGTGTGGGACCGATGATCGCCCGGCGGGCAATCGCAGCCTTAGGCCTTGGAAGCGAGGCACCTGCCTACAAAGAGCAGAAGGAGATTTGGCGGCGATGGCCGGGCGCGGTGGAGGAACTACCGGTCGCTTCTCGGCCGGCTGCAGAACGGATCGCTACGGGTCTATTGGCAATTTCCGGCGAGGGCATGTGCGCCCAGGCAGAGCGTCTTCGAATGGCCATCTCCCCACTCATCGAGGCGAGGTACCCCGGCTCAGGAGCGCGCCTGGTCGATCTGGACGCACTCGTCGCTGCTTCCACGAAGGTGGCACGGCTATCCGACGTGGCAGCAGACTTCGCCCTCGAACCCCCGATGTCCACTTCAGATTCTGGCTGGGACACCGATGATCGACGAAGACTGGTTGACCGTCTCTACCGTCCACTCCGCAAAGGGCCTCGAATGGGATGTCGTCCACATACTTAATGTTACGGACGGCATGATCCCCTCGGACATGGCGCTCGGTTCCACTGACGGGCTCGAGGAGGAGCGACGGGTGTTCTACGTTGCGCTGACACGTGCGCGCAGAGCGCTCCACGTATATGTGCCATCGCGATACCACCACCGGCCGCACGGGCACGACGATTCCCACGGCTGGACGCAGCCATCTCGTTTCCTCTCCGACAGCGTCCGGTCAACCTTCGATGAGGTCACCGTCGCGCTTAGCACCGGCGGAGAGGTTGTCCAAAGCATCGGGACCAACGGACTGGACCGTATATCCTCGGATTTAGAGGCACTTTGGTCCTAATGACCGGCTCCGAAGCGGTCGCCGCGGATCCCATGTAGCCTCGTACCAAGTGTGTTTTTCTCCGCAGGCTGATCTCGTCGGGGGTTTCGTCATTAGCGCGATCGGCGTCGATGCCGTCCGGAGCGCGAGAAAACGGCACGGTGCCGTCGCCCTCGCGGCGTTGCCAATTCTTCTCGGAGCCCATCAAATAATCGAGGCGTTCGTCTGGCTGGGCCTGCAGGGCCACGAACCGCACGAGCTCGAGAGGATCGCCCTCTGGGCGTACCTGTTGATTGCGTTCGTGGTCCTTCCCGTCTTCGTGCCTCTCGCCGTGCTGTTGAACGAGCCACTGTCGCGCCGTCGCTGGGCCATGGCCCCGCTCGTCGTATTGGGCCTGACCGTGGCCGGCGACCTCTTTGCAGCGATGGTTCGCGGCCCGCTGAACGTGGAGCTTCGTCCCTATCACCTCGATTACAGCATCAACCTCAGCTACGGGATCCTCGTCACCGGCCTCTACGTCGCCGCCGTCTGCGGGACGTTGCTCTTATCGAGCCGTCGGCGCGTCGTCACCTTTGGGATCGTCAACCTGGTCGCGATTGGCGTCATTGCGTGGCTCACCTTCGACGGGTTCGCCTCGGTGTGGTGTGGTTGGGCAGCGATCTCGAGCGGCGCGATCGCGCTCCATATGCGCATCGGCAGGCTGCACCGCGCGGGCCCGGTAGCCCTCAACGCTGCGTGACGGGTTACGAGGTCTGCGCTTAGCGGGCGGTCCACCCACCGTCTATGACGGATGGTCTCGCCAGTGATAAGAGACGCCGCTGGCGAGGCGAGGAACACCACCGCTCCCGCCACCTCTACCGGCTCGCCGACCCGGTGAAGAGCTGAAGTACCGGCGGCAAAGCATCGAATACCAAGAAAATCGAGTTCGACGCGCTCCAGTACCACGCCTCAGGGTCTCGGAGCGACAGCAACACGAGGGCGTCCGGGTTTGGCAGCCGATAACTCCCGCCAGTCCGTCCGGGACTGCAGGCCACCAGCGGACGGCATCGCTGGCAACGAACAGCGAAATCGGTTTCTGTCTCAAACCACCCTGGTTCGCACCAGGGTGTACCCGGGCTGACGTAGCTTGGGACCTGGGTTCGCACCAGGGTGTACCCGGGTCTGGATCCCGGGTCATTGGTCAATTACCATGCGGGTTGCGATGGCGTCTCAGCACGCGTCAGTCGGGAGGCGCTCGCCGGCCTTCCGGGGTAGGACCGCTGAGCGCGACCACTTGGCCCGGCTGCTGGACAAGGCCCGGTCCGGGGAGAGCGCAGCTCTGGTCGTGCGCGGTGAGGCGGGGATAGGCAAAACGGCTCTCCTCGACCAATGCGCCGAGCGGGCCTCGGGCTTCCAGGTGGCGCGCGTCGCCGGGATGCAGTCCGAAATGGAACTGCCGTTCGCGGGGTTGCATCAGCTCTGCGCTCCGATGCTCGCCCAGGTTGCGGCTCTTCCGGGCCCTCAGCAGAACGCCCTCCGGGTGGCCTTCGGGCTGATGGCGGGCGACACTCCTGACCGCTTTCTGGTGGCTCTGGCTACGCTCGGTTTGCTCGCCGAGGTGGCCCACAAGCGCCCACTTCTGTGCATCGTCGACGACACGCAATGGCTCGATGCCGCGTCCGGACAGGTCTTCGGGTTTGTCGGTCGGCGGCTTCTTGCCGAGTCGGTGGTCATGTTGTTCGCTGTCCGCGAGCCCACCGAAGACCAGTACCTGGGGGGGTTGGCAGAGCTGAGGTTGTCCGGCCTGGCCGACGACGACGCCCGGGCCCTTCTGGTCGCAGCAACCCTGGGCCGAGTCGATGCCCACGTCCAAGACCGCATCGTCGCCGAAACCCGAGGAAACCCTCTCGCTCTGCTGGAACTACCCAAGGGTCTGACCGCCGCCGAGCTTGCCGGGGGCTTTGCAACTCCCCGCTCGGGGGGCCTTCCCGGTCAGCTCGAGGAACATTTTCTAAGGCGCTTCGCGGCGCTGCCTGAGGCCACCAAGCGATTGGTGCTGGTCGCCGCAGCGGACCCGACCGGCGACGTCGCGCTCCTCTGGCGTGCGGCCCAAGCGCTCAGGATCGCGCACAACGCCGCCGCCGACGCGGAGGTGGGGCAACTCGTGAAAATCGGGGCGGAAGTCCAGTTCCGACATCCGCTGGTCCGCTCCGCCATCTATGCAGGAGCACCTGCGGAGGAGCGGAGGTCGGTGCACCAGGCCTTGGCCGAAGCCATCGACCCCCAGACCGACCCTGACCGTCGCGCCTGGCACCGCGCCTTGGCAACGGCGGGGCCGATGAGGAGGTGGCGTCTGAACTCGAGCGGTCAGCCAGTCGTGCTCAGTCGCGTGGCGGCCTGGCCGCGGCCGGCGCGTTCCTTCAGCGCTCGGTGGCCCTGACGCAGGATCCGCAGCGCCGAGCTGACCGGGCCCTCGCCGCTGCCCAAGCCCAGGTCCATGCCGGGGCGTTCGACGAGGCGCTTCGACTGCTGGCCGCCGCGGAGGTCGACGCGCAAAACGAACTACAGCGCGCCCGCGTCGACCTGCTACGCGGGCGGGTCGCCTCGGCCTCCGGTTCATGGACCGAGGCGTCCGCCCTCCTGCTGAAAGCCGCGAGGCGCCTCGAAACGTTAGACGTCAATTTGGCACGAGAAACCTATCTCGATGCGTTGGCGTCCGCCATGTACAGTGCGCAGCCCGGAGAAAGCAGCCAGCTGCGAGATGTGTCCGACGCAACGCGAAGCGCGCCACCATCGGCCGGCCCACCGAGGCTGTCCGACCTGCTGCTGGACGGCCTCTCGCTCTTCTACAGTGAAGGGCTCGCGGCTGCGGCACCCACCCTGCGTAAGGCAGTCGGGATGTTCGCGGGTGAAGAGCTCTCCGTTGAGAAAGGGCTCCAGTGGGGGAGCTTGGCTGCCGCCGCGGCGGGCACGCTTTGGGATTTCGAGGCCATGGCGGCGGTCACGAGCCGTCAGACGGAACTCGCCCGCCGGGCCGGCGCACTCGCACCGTTGTGTTTCAGTCTTCCCAGTGATGTCATCATAATGGCCTTCCGCGGTAACTTGATCGAGGCGGCTGGGCTGTGGGGCGAGACGGAGGTCCTAATGGATGCGATCGGCATCCGCCAGGCGCCGGTTGCTGCCCTCCTTCTCGCCGCTCTTACAGGTGATGAGCCTCGCAGCTCCATGCTCATTCAGGGAGCTATTGAGCTCGCCAGGTCTCGAGGCGAGGGTACGGTTGTCAACCTCGGGCTATGGACAGCCGCCATTGTTTCGAACGGCCTGGCTCACTACGATCAGGCCCTGTCACCGGCCCTGCAGGCCAGCCGGGACGAAGGGATCGGTAAGGTCAATATTGCTGCTTGGGCACTCCCAGAGTTGATCGAGGCTGCCGTTCGGACTGGCAATTACTCAACGGCGGCCGACGCCCTCGAGCGGCTCGCTGACAGGACCAGATGGAGCGAGACAGACTGGGGCCGGGGCCTTTTTGCACGTTGCCAAGCGCTCGTCAACGACGGCAGTACGGCGGAAGAGCAATATCGAGAGGCCATCGGGCGCCTCAGCAGGACGGCGCTCCGGCCCGAGCTTGCTCGCACGCACCTGGTCTATGGTGAGTGGCTGCGCCGCCAGAACCGCCGGACGGACGCACGCGAACAGCTCCGCAGTGCCTACGGCCTGTTCAGTGAGATCGGGATGCTCGCGTTCGCTGAACGCGCCGTGCGCGAGCTATCGGCGACGGGCGAGACCGTGCGCAAGCGACAAGAGGAGACGCGCAATGACCTCACGCCCCAAGAGGAGCAGATAGCCCGTCTGGCTCTGGAGGGACGGACAAACCCAGAAATAGGTGCTCAGTTGTATATCAGCGCCCGCACCGTCGAATGGCATATGCGCAAAGTGTTCATGAAGCTCGAAATCACCTCGCGTCGAGAGCTCAGCAACGCGTTACCCGCAAGAACGGGCACCGGCGCAGCGAAGTGAGCGTGGGCGCCGAGCCTCGTCTGCTACGTGACGGTCATTGGCGGGCGAGGGCCAGGCTTGATATGGCCCACCACCTAATCGGGTCATGGCTATTTTGGAGCGGACGACGGGATTCGAACCCGCGACCCCAACCTTGGCAAGGTTGTGCTCTACCAACTGAGCCACGTCCGCGTTGTGCTTACAGACTAGCGCTTAGTGCGGCACCCGCACTTGGGGTATCTCGCAGCTCGCTCGGCCTCCATACGGCGGGACGTGCGCCCGAGTGGCGGGCCCGTTCGTTAGGCGGGCACGTCACCGGGCGTACGTCCCCCGCCCTGAGAAACTCCAGAGGGCGTACTTCCACCGCCCAAGGGCCGGCTAGGCCGCACGCGAGGTCAGTGCTTGACCGGGAGCAGGCATTCGCTGGGCTCTCCGACAGCGCCAGTTTGGAGCACCTGGACCACGGCACTTCCGGACGGGCAGGAGCCGGGGTGGCCGGGGACTATTACGGCCACCACCTTGGCGTAAGCCTTGGCCTCGGAGCAGCTCACTGGTGTCGGCGAGAGGACCGGGAACGATGGCTTACCCCCTTCCTTGACGAGGCACTGGCCCTTGAGAGCCTCGGCTGCAGCGATGTCTGCCTTCGAAGCATGGCTCGGCGGCCGGGTTGCCTCCCAGAGGGCGAGCGCGACGATGATGACCGCGATCACGAGAGGGACGAGCCGGAAGGGGGAGCGCAAGGGGGCGCGGGTCGCCATTGCGTTGGCGGGTGGGACGGCTACCGAGGCTGGCTCGTCGGCCTCCCAGGTCGGCGGCAGAGGTGGTGCGTCCGAACCTGGCTCCCACAGCACCCAGCGGCTCAAGCCCCCGTTAAACCACAATGTCCGACCCGACGACGAACGCCGCCAGCGCACTCCCCGATGGACGACCTCAGTTGTGGGCGCTCCACCGGGAACGGTGCCACCGTTTGAGGCCCGGCCGCTCACTTGAGCAACTTCGACAGGCGCCGGTCAGCCAGGACCTTGCCCCCGGTCTGGCACTGAGGGCAGTACTGGAAGCTCCGGTTGGACAGGAACACTTCTTTGATGGTGGTGCCACAATCGGGGCAGGCCTGCCCCGACCGGGCGTGCACAGCCATGCCGGCACGTTTTGCGTCTTTCAGTTCCTTGGCAGCCTGGCCAAGGCTGCGTTCCACCGCCCCTCGCAACACCCCCGTCAATGCCTGGTAGAGACGGGCCGTCTCGGCGTCGTCGAGCTTGGCGGCCGATTTGAACGGTGACAACTTCGCAGCCCAGAGGATCTCGTCCGAGTAGGCGTTGCCGACGCCGGCCAATAGCGACTGGTCGGCCAAGACGCTCTTCAATTGCCCGGATGCGCCCGACAAGATCGCGGCCAGCGAAGCTTGGTCAAAGCTGGAGCTCAGTGGGTCCGGCCCGAGCCGCGCGACGCCTTCGATTGTCGCTGGGTCGTTGACAAGCCACAACGCCAACCTTTTCTCCGTCCCCTGCTCGGTGAGGTCGAACCCGGCGCCAGTCGATAGGCCGACCCGCAGGGCCAGCGGGCCCCTCCCAGGGCGAGCCTTTGCCGGCGGGACAGGGTCACGCCAGTGGAGCCACCCCGCCCTTGCCAGATGCGCCACCAGCCAGAGGCCTCCGACCTCGATGCACAGGTACTTGCCTCGCCGCTCGGCGTGGCTCACGGTACGGCCGACGAGGGCGTCCAGCGGGGGGGCGTAAGTCTTCAGGGCAGACAGCGACCCCAGTTCGGCGCGCTCGATGGTCGTGCCGCCAGCTTGCTCGGTCACGAACAGCGCAAGGGCCTCGACTTCGGGAAGCTCGGGCACGCTGGTTACAACCTCCGGCCCTATCGCCCGCTGTGGCCGAAGCCCCCGAGGCCGCGCTCGGAGGAGGGAAGCTCGTCGACCGCGACGAAGCGCGCCTGGGCTACCGCTTTGATCACGAGCTGGGCGATCCTGTCGCCGCGGTGCACTTCGTAGGGTTCTACGGGATCGGTGTTTACGAGAAGGACCATAAGCTCGTTGCGGTAGCCGGCGTCAATGAGGCCCGGGGTGTTGAGGAGCGTCACCCCGTGGCGCAGTGCCAGGCCGCTGCGAGGCTGGACAAAACCCGCGTAGCCGTCCGGTATGGCGATGGCCAGGCCGGTGGGCACCAGCGCCCGCCCGCCACCCGGGGCGATCGTAACGTCGGCGCTGGCACGGATGTCGGCGCCGGCATCGCCGGCACGGGCGTAATCGGGAAGCGGTAGGTCAGGGTCGAGCCGGACCACCTCCACCACCAGGTCCTGTACCACGATGTCCTCGACCACGATGTCCTCGACCACGAGGTCTGCTCCCGCGATGCCCTCTGCAACCACGTCGCTCTTCACATCCCGGCCGGCCACTCCACCAAGCTAGCGAGCGGGCGCTGTCCACCGCCCGATAGAGTCCGCTGAGTGCTCGTCTGGATGGACCTCGAAATGACCGGGCTTGACCCCGGCAGCGACAAGATCGTGGAGATTGCGACGCTGGTCACCGATGACGACCTCGTATTGCTCGCCGAAGGCCCCGACCTGGTGATCTCCACTCCGCCCGAGGCGCTGGAGTCCATGGACGAAGTGGTCCGCCAGATGCATACGCGCAGCGGCCTGCTGGACGCGATAGCAACCTCGGAGGTCACCCTGAAACAGGCTGCCGACGAGACTCTGGAGTTCGTGCGCAGTTACGCACTCGAGGCGCGCAAGGTCCCGCTTTGTGGGAACTCGATCGGCACGGACCGGCGTTTCCTGGCCGCCTATATGCCTGAGCTGGAGGAATACCTCCACTACCGCTCAATCGATGTCTCGACTATCAAAGAGCTGGCAAGACGTTGGTACCCCGAGGCGTACGCTGGGGCGCCCAAGAAGGGCGGCGCCCACCGTGCGCTCGACGACATAAAAGAGAGCGTCGAAGAGCTCAAGTATTGGCGCAAAACGGTCTTCCGAGAAAGATCCTCCACTTCGCCCACCTGACGTGGCACCATGGTTGTTTAACCGGTAATTCAACCGACCGGTGCATAACGGAGGTGGAGATGACCCGATTGATGGACGCTCCGTTCCTCGATGACGCGCAGGGGCGCCGGCGCCAGACCAGCCGGACCACGCGCCACGCAGTGCGGAGCCACCTGCACGTCGCTCTGCTCGACGAGGAATCTCTCGACGACGCCATATTGCCCGTCGTGTTGCACGACGTCGGGCGCAAGACGTCGCCCAAGCCGAAGCAACCACCCGCTCCAGGGCGTCGTGGTGGTTTCAAGGTTTGGAAGACCTCCTTCTGGAAGCGCAGGCGCCGGTTGTGGGCTGAGCAGAACGCAGCCGCCCGAGCACTCGCCAAGGTCGAATAGACCAACCGATCGGGCCAGGCCGGTCCGCCCGTCCTCGGAGTTGGGAGCCGGCCAGTTCGAGCCTGCCTGTAGCCGCGGCACGCCGCTAGCTTCGGCGTTATGGAATATCGCAAACTTGGACGGACCGGAGTAGAGGTCACGCCGTTGTGCCTCGGAGCGATGATGTTCGGCGCCTGGGGCAACACCGACCATGCGGAATGCCGCGGCATCATGCACGCCGCTGTGGACGCCGGGATCAACTTCATAGATACGGCGGACGTGTACTCCGCTGGGGAATCCGAAAAGATCGTTGGCAGCTTCCTTGCCGAGCTTGGCCCTGACCGGCGCGATGAGATTGTGCTCGCTACGAAGTTCCACGCCCGCATGGGCGAGGGGCCGAACAGGGAGGGCAACTCCCGGCGCTGGATAATCTCCGAATGCGAGGCGAGCCTGCGCCGGCTCGGGACCGACTACATCGACCTTTACCAGATCCACCGGCCGAGCCCGGGCACCGATATTGACGACACCCTGTCGGCGCTAAGCGACCTTGTCCATGCCGGCAAGATCAGGTACTTCGGTAGCTCGACGTTCCCGGCGTGGGCTGTGGTGGAAGCTCACTGGGATTCGGAGCGGCGTGGGCGGGAACGTCTTTCCACCGAGCAGCCTCCTTATTCGATCCTGGCGCGCGGGATTGAAACCGATCTCCTGAAGGTCTGCGAGCAGTACGGGATGGGCGTGCTCAGCTGGAGCCCGCTCGCAGGAGGCTGGCTCTCCGGCCGCTTCGGGACTGGCAAGGACAACAGCTCCCGGCGCGCTTCACGTATGCCGGCGCGCTACGACCTGAGTGACCCGGCCAACGCAACGAAGCTGGCCGCAGTGGACCAACTGACAGAGCTGGCGGCAAAGGCCGGTTATAGCCTGGCCGAGCTTGCCGTCGCCTTTGTCCTCGAGCACCCGGCCGTCACCTCGGCGATAATCGGGCCGCGCACGATGGACCAGCTGACTTCCCTATTGAAGTCCTACGAAATCCGCCTCGACGGCGGGATCTTGGACCGCATCGACGAGATCGTCCCGCCCGGGACCGACCTGAACGCCGCCGATAGCGGTTGGGCACCGCCCTGGCTGAGCGAGCCGGCACTGCGGCGCAGGGCACCCGCGTTATCTGCCGGGGCCCAATAGCCTCTCTGACATGCTCGACCAAAACATAAAATCACTCGCCCAGGCAAAGAATTTTGCCGCTTTCACTACCTTGCTCCCGGGCGGCCAGCCGATGACGCACGTCATGTGGGTGGACGCCGACGACGAGCACATCATCATCAATACCGAGGTGGGCCGCCAGAAAGCTCTCAACGTTAAGCGGGACCCGCGTGTGACCGTCACGGTCATCGATGCGGACAACCCCTACCACTACGGCGAGGTCAGGGGCACGGTCGTGGAGGAGGTAACCGGTCCGGAGGCACGCGCAAGCATCGACAAGCTCAGCATGAAGTACACCGGCAAGCCCTACGACCCGAACGCCATAAAGACTGAGCGCGTCCTGCTGCGGATCGCACCCGAGCGCCAGCGGTCAAACGGGGCGTGATAGCGCGCTCCAGCTTGCCGGGAGGCGGCTACTGCTGTTTCGCCCCCGAGAAGTCGAGCGCAAGCGAATTGATGCAGTAACGCTGGCCGGTCGGCCCAGGGCCGTCGTCAAACACGTGGCCGAGGTGGCCGCCGCAGGTGCGGCAGACGACCTCGGTGCGGACCATGCCGTGGCTCTTGTCAGTTCGCAGCTCGACCGCGTCCGCGACGGCAGGCTCGGTGAAGCTCGGCCAGCCGGACCCCGAGTCGAACTTGGTCGAACTGGCGAACACCTCTGCCCCGCAACCGGCGCAGCGATAACTGCCGTCTTCGTGATTGTGGACATATTCGCCTGACCAGGGAGGTTCCGTCCCCGCCCGGCGCAGTACCGTATACTGCTCAGGGCTCAAAAGGGAACGCCATTCCTCGTCGGCTCGATCTTTTGGGTCGCTCACGCAGGCTAGAGTACCGCCCGTTTGGCCTTATTCAGGCCAGTCAGCCTGAGGTTGTACGCCCCGTGCGTTACGAGGCCATTAAGCTCCCTCAGATGGCGATGCTTGGCTTTGGGGTGGACATAGGGGGCTCCGGGATCAAGGGGGCTGTCGTCGACCTCGAGGTTGGGCAGCTCGCAACGGAGCGCTACAAGATCCTGACACCGCAGCCCTCCCTCCCGGCCGCGGTGGCTGCGGCGGTCGCCGAGGTTGTGGGCCACTTCGGTTGGCAAGGCCCGCTCGGTTGCACTTTCCCGGCGGTCGTCCAGTCCGGCGTCGCGCGCACGGCGGCCAACGTGGACCGAAGCTGGATCAGCACCAATATCGAGACCGTCGTCGGCCTGGCGACAGGGTTGCCCGTTACCGCGGTCAACGACGCGGATGCTGCGGGCATAGCCGAGACGAACTGGGGAGCAGCCAAGAGCACGAAGGGGCTTGTGGTCGTGGTGACCCTCGGTACCGGCATCGGCACTGCGCTCATCTACAACGGGGTGCTGATCCCCAACAGCGAGCTTGGCCACCTCGAGCTCGATGGCGAAGACTACGAGGTCATGGCTTCAGCTGCCGCCCGCGAACGGGAGTCTCTCAGTTGGGACAAATGGGCTAGGCGCCTGCAGCGTTACTTTTCCGCCCTCGAGGCATTGTTGCGGCCCGACCTTTTCGTGGTCGGCGGAGGCGTGAGCCGTCGGGCGGACAAGTTCCTGCCGATGCTGGAGCTCGAGACCCCGATCGTGCCGGCCAGGTTCCAAAACGATTCTGGCATCGCTGGAGCCGCCTATCTCGCCTCAGAAGCCGAGGCCACTCGAACACTTTGAGCTAGGTACGGTCCTCGACCGCACTCAACTCCGCTATTTCCTCGAGCTCCTCGGCCTCGTCGGCCTGGTCCGCGAACTGGGTGTGGTAAAGCTCGGCATAAAGACCTTCGTCGGCGAGCAGCTCTGAGTGGCGGCCCCGCTCGACTACACGGCCACCGTCGATCACCAGTATCTGGTCGGCGTCGCGCACCGTCGACAGCCTGTGAGCGATAACGAGAGAGGTCCGCCCGGCGAGCACTTTCTTGAGGGCCCTTTGCACGGCGACCTCGGACTCAGAATCGAGGTGAGCGGTAGCTTCGTCGAGCACGACTACATCGGGGGCCTTCAGGAGCAGCCGGGCTATCGCGATGCGCTGCTTTTCCCCACCAGAGAGCCGGTAACCCCGGTCCCCGACGAGAGTGTCGAGGCCGTTGGGAAGCGATGCCACCATGTCGAGGATCTGCGCGTCCCGCAGCGCCTCCCTCAGATCGTCGTCGGTGGCTTCGGGCCGCGCGTAGAGCAAGTTGGCCCTGATGGAATCGTGGAAAAGATGGGCGTCTTGGGTGACGACCCCGATGGCGTCCTGCAGCGAGCTCAATGTGACGTCGCGCACATCCGTGCCATTTATGCTGACCGAACCTGCGGTGACATCGTAAAGGCGGGCTGCCAGTTGGCTTATGGTCGTCTTGCCTGCTCCTGAAGGGCCGACCAGTGCGACGAGATCGCCCGGCTCGGCGACGAAGGAAACGTCGAAGAGGATTTGTTGCCCGCCGGTGCGCTCTAGGACGGCGACGGCCTCGAGGGAGGCGAGCGAAACCTCCTCCGCAGTCGGGTAGCGGAAGTCGACATGCTCAAAGGCAACTTGGGCGGGGCCGCGCACGACGTCGACCGCGCCGGGTTTGTCGTCGATCATGGGCGGCAGGTCGAGGACCTCGAAGACCCGGTCGAAGGAGACAAGTGCCGTCATGACGTCGACCTGGACGTTGGACAGCGCCGTCAGCGGGCCGTACAGACGTGTGAGGTAAAGGGTAAGCGCGACGAGAGTCCCCAGCGGTAGATGGCCGTGCGCTGCGGCCACCCCACCGACGCCATAGACCATCGCCGTCGCAAGCGTTGCGGTGAGCATGAGGCCAGTGAAGAAGACCCGGCCGTACATGGCCGTTGTCACTCCGATGTCGCGTACACGCCCCGTCCTGGCCTCGAACATGTCCGCCTCGTACTTGGGCTTGCCGAATATCTTGACAAGGAGCGCTCCGGCGACGTTGAAACGCTCGCTCATCATGGTGTTCATTTCCGCGTTGAGGTTGTAAGCCTCACGGGTGATAGCCGCAAGGCGCCGCCCGACCCAGCGTGCCGGGAAAATGAACACCGGCAAAAGGCAAAGAGCTAGGAGCGTTATCTGCCAGCTGAGTATCAGCATGGCGACGAGCGTGACAGCCAGGCTGATGCTGTTGCCGATCACGGAGTTGAAAGTGTCGGTGAAAGCCTGTTGGGCACCCAGTACGTCGTTGTTGAGCCGCGATATCAGGGCTCCGGTCTGGGTGCGCGTGAAAAAGGCGATCGGCATGCGCTGGATGTGGATGAATACCTTGTTGCGCATATCGAATATGAGGCCCTCCCCGACCCGGGAGGAAATCCAGCGCTCCCAAAGGCCGAGCGCTGCGTCGAAGATGGCCAGGCCCCCGACGAGCACGGCGAGCCAGATCACGAGCGAGCCGTTGTGCTTCTCTATCCCTTGGTCGATGATGGCCCGGTACACGAGCGGGTTAGCGGCACCGACGAGCGCATCGATAATGATGAGCACCAAGAACAATGCGAGAGCAAGCTTGTAGGGCTTAGCGAAGCCCATGATGCGCTTGACGATGCCCTTCGGGAGCTTATGGGCGGTTACGTTTTGGTCCCTGCGGAGGGAGCGCATCAGGCTGAAGCCGACGCGGCCTCCCCCGCCGCCGCCCATCCCCATGCCCATGTGGTTCACGACACCACTGTACGGCCAGTCGGCTCAGGTGCTGGCGGGCAGCGCGTTCTCGCTGACAACAGACTTGTACCAGCGGTAGCTGTCCTTGGGCGTCCGCTTGCCGCTCGGGTAGTCGACCCAGACGATGCCGAAGCGCATTGAGTAACCCAGAGCCCATTCGAAGTTGTCCAACAGGCTCCACACGAAATACCCGCGCAGGTCGACACCCTCGTCGATCGCGTCCTTCGCCGCCTGGAAGTGCTGTTCCAGGTAGCGGATCCGCGCCTGGTCGTGGATTACCCCGTCCGGGCCGACGTAGTCGTGCTCGGCCGACCCGTTCTCGGTGATGTACAGGGGCAAAGGGGTGTACTCGTCGCGGACCCGGACCAAGATGTCCCTAAGCCCGCTCGGGTCAACCTCCCAGCCAGCCGCCGTGCGCACCACGTTGGCCCGACCGACGTCGATCCGGTCCGGGTGCGGGTGCCGGCCAAGGCCACCTGGGTAAACGAGGTACCCGGCTTCGCGGGCCTCCTGTTCGCGGCGCGGGTCAGCCAGCACGCTCGTGCTGTAGTAGTTGATCCCGAGGAAATCGATCGGTTGGCTGATCGCGGCCAGGTCCCCGGGCTGGACGGCGTCACGGCCCGGCCCGCGGCTCGGGTACAGTTCGGCCATATCCGCTGGGTACTCGCCCTTGAACAGCGGGTCAAGGTATACGCGGTTCAGGTGGCCGTCGGCCCTCCTGGCGGCGGCCAAGTCCAGCTCGTGAGCGCTTGCGGGTATCTTCGAGCCGAGGTTGAGGGTTATCCCGATGGGCACCTTTGTCACCCGTCGCAACACTTCGGTCGCCCTGGCGTGAGCCAGTAGCAAGTGGTGGGTGGCAAGCAGCGCCATCTCACCGTCGGCATGGCCGGGCGCGTGCACGCCAGTGCCGTAGCCCAGCCAAGCCGAGCACCAGGGCTCGTTCAGCGTTACCCACCTGGAGACACCGTCCGAAAGGGCCTCTCCCACCATCGAGGCGTACTCCGCGAACCGCTCGGCCGTGTCCCGCGAGGTCCACCCGCCGAGGTCTTCCAAAACCTGAGGCAGGTCCCAGTGGTAAATGGTGGCGACGGGCTCGACCCCTCGCTCACGCAAGCCAGCCACCAGGCGACGGTAGAAATCGAGGCCCGCTTGGTTGGCCGCGCCCTTCCCGTCGGGCTGGACGCGTGGCCACGCGATCGAGAACCTATAAGCGCGCAACCCCAGCTGCTGGACCAGGTCGAGGTCCTCCGCTAGGCGCTTGTAGTGCTGGCAGGCGACGTCGCCATTGTCCCCGTTGAGCGTGCGTCCCGCAGTGTGAGAAAATGTGTCCCAGATCGACGGCCCACGACCATCGGCGGTTACCGATCCTTCGATCTGGTACGAGGCAGTTGCCGCGCCCCAGAGGAAACCCGCGGGAAAAGCACGGTCACTGGTCACTTGCGTCTCCTTCTCGGCTTACACACGTTACGCCCCCAAAAGTCGTACCTTACACTGAACCGGTTCGGTTGACCAGCCGCTGGCACGGGACCGGTCCGAACGGGTGCCCTATATAATCGTGCCCCAGCTAGCCCAAGGGGAGACGATGCACGGATCCGGTCCGAGCCACAGCCCAGGGCCACCGACGATTTACGACGTGGCCGAGCACGCCCAGGTGTCGATAGCGACTGTGTCGCGCGCCCTGAACGGTCACGGGTACCTTCGCGGAGAAACCCGCAAACGGGTGCTGCAGTCCGTGCGGGACTTGCATTTCGTGCCCAACGGGCCCGCTCGCCAACTTTCTACCCGCACGACCAAAGTAATTGCAATGGCGTTCGTGCGCCCGCCCGAGGACGAAATGTCAGAGGTCGAAGAGGATTCGCTGCTTTTCATAGACGCCGTCATCCGCGGTGCTGAACTTGCCGCGCAACGCAACGGCTACTCATTGCTGCTGTCGGGCGTCAAAGAGGCCGCCTCAGCGGAGGCCATCAGCGCCCTCACCGGCAAGTCAGACGGCGTCATGGTCCTGGGCCGTGTCGTGGCAGAGCGTCGGGTCGCCGCCCTGTCAAAGCGCTCGCCGCTCGTGCTATTGGCCGGCAGTGGGCGCTCTCAGGCCGCCGTGAACGTCCGCGTAGACAACGTCCAAGGGATGCAGGCCATTGCCGAGCACCTCGTTTCTCACCACAACCTCCGGCGGTTCGCGTTCATGGCCGGCAAAGCGGAAAGCCCCGACAGCACGACCCGTCAGCAGGCCTTTACCGAAATGGTGAGCTCGCTCGGTGGCGAGGTGGCACCTGCCGAGCAGGGCTGGGCGGCTGACTGGACGACGGCCGGGGCCGCACGGGTCATGGCGGCCCGTCTCGAGTCCGGCGAGCCGCTTCCCGAGGCCGTCGTCTGCGCCAACGACCCGATGGCCATCGGCGTCCTCAAGGCGCTCCACGCGGCGGGCACCGCCGTGCCGGGACAGATCAGGGTGACCGGTTTCGACGACATACCTGTCGGGCGCCATCTCAACCCCTCCCTGACGACGGTGCGGCAGCCTTCCCAGCAGCTCGGATCGGCTGGGGTCGAGGCATTGATCGGCCTGATCGAGGACCGCCCGCACACCCTGCGGGACTGGGTGCTGCCCACCCAACTGGTCGTGCGGGCCAGCTGCGGGTGCCCCCCGCCTACTTCTGGGGAGCTTGGGCTGCTAAAACACTGACCGTGCGGGCCGCCGAGCTGCCTAGGGTCGCAGGGGCGGCCTTGGCCGCTTTTGCGCTTGCCGCCAACGCATGCACAGGTACGGCGATCGGAGCTCCTCCTCCGCCTACTGGCAGGCAAGTGGCGGACGGCACGACCACAACTACGATTGTCGCAGTGCCGGGGCCGTCGCTGGTGATAGAGCCGGCGCTCGAGACGGCTCTCACCGACAATTTCAATCCTTTCGATATCTCGAGCCCGCTCGGCCAGATGGGGGTTCCCTCGTTCATTTACGAGCCCCTCCTCGAGTACAACGAGTTGCAGGTCGACCAGTACTACCCATGGTTGGCGGAGTCGTGGTCCATCAGCACGAGCGGCGAGACCATCACTTTCGACTTGCGGCCCGGCGTGAAGTGGGCCGGCGGTGGCCGCCTCACGGCGGCGGATGTGGCCTACACGTTCAATCTTCTAAAGGCCAACCCGGACATCAACGACGGGATCCCCATCGTTTCGGCGATTGCTACGAACCCGACAACGTTTATGTTGACGTTGAGCAGGCCGGGCTACTCGTACCTGTACAACATCGCCCGCGTGCCGATCGTAAAAAGTGGTTACGCCATGGGCGTAAACCCGGCAACTTACGTGGATACGAGGCCCGACGGGACCGGGCCGTACGTGCTGGCCAAGCGAGGCGACGCAACCCCCCAGCGTGTCACCCTCACTGCCCGCGGCGGGGTACTGGCAGGGAGCCCCTCCGGCAGGCGAACTGGTTTTCCCTGCCTACAGCAGCGCCTCGGCCGTCGAGTCGGCACTCGGGGCGGGGAAGCTCGACTGGGCGGCGAACTTCATGCCCGACGTGCTGGCGAGCTATGTCGATAAGAACAAGGCCGACAACCACTTTTGGGCCCCTCCAGTCGACTGCATTTCCCTGGAGCTGAACCTGGCCCGGTACCCGTTCGATCTTCTCGACGTGCGCCAGGCGATTAGCGCTGCCCTCGGCCGCGCAGCAATGTCGCTCGGTAGCGAGGGTGGCCTCGCTCCCCCGGCCACCAGTAGCTCAGGCCTGGTGCTGCCCACCGACAAGCGCTACATGCTGGCGGGGTACCGCAACGACATCGACGACAGCGCCGACCTGCTGTCCGCGTTCAAGCTCATGCAGGACGCCGGCTTCCGCCTGGACGCAGGCGGCTCCTGGGCAAGCGCGTCGGGGAAAGTGGTGGCAATCACCATCGAAGACGTTGTCGGCAGCCCTTTGTCCAGCGTCTCGTCAATGGTCGCCAAACAACTCGCCGCGGCTGGTTTCGAAGCGGCCGTTCAGCCGGTAACCGCGAGCCAGTTGTCGGCCAACCTGTCCGATGGGGACTTTGACGGCGCGGTCCTGGAAAGCGCGAGCGGCCCGTCGCCTTATTACATGTACGAGAACTGGCTGGACCCGGCTCTCCTGGTGAACGGTCGGACCGCCGACGGCGGCGACTACGAACGCTTCGGGGCAGCTACGGACCCCGCAGGAGCAACAGCTGTGACCGACGCATTGCGGCAGTACATCGCCAACCCCTCCGACTCGGCCCCAGCTCAAGGCGCCATCGAAGCGCTCGCCACCGTCGTGTCCAAGGAGCTACCCGTTATACCCCTCATGTACGGCGTTGCCTGGGCGGAGTTCAGCACCAGGCGTGCGACCGGTTGGCCTGACAGCCAAAATCCCTACGAGCCAGCACAACCGCTGCCGCCGTTCGCCGAGTACACGGTGCTGCAACTTTCCCCGGGCTCGTGAGGGAGCCCGGGGACCACAGGCGCGCCGCCCACTTGACCCAAAATACCGTCGGGGCTGCAATTTCGCCTACCCCTCAGCCTCCTTTCAGGAATTTTTGAGGATGCCCGCTTTAATGGACCGAAGTGGTCCGCGCGTGGGGCGGGCCTCGGTCCGGGACTAGTTAGCCAAGGAAGTGCGACAGCCATGTCTGAGTTTCAACAAGATGGGCAGAACACCGGCCAGTGGGGCGACCGTGATGGCGCTCAGTGGGCCGACCGCGGTACGGCTCAGTGGGGCGGCGGCACCTGGGGGCAACGGGAAGGTCAGGGCGCTCCGCAATGGGGCGGTCAAAGTAGCCCGCAATGGGGCAGTCCCGGGCCCGCCACGGGCCAGGGCGGCCCTGGTCCGCAGTGGGGCGCCTGGGGGCCCGCGGATGGGGGTAGCCAGTGGGGGTACCGCGGAGAAGCTAACGAGGGCGGGGGCCATGGCCCGAACGGCGGCGGGGACATCCAAAGCGGCGGCGGGAGACGACCGTTCCCCTATGGCTGGATTGCAGCGCTTGTTGCCACAGCCCTTCTGGCAGGCGGGGCAGGGGCGGGGATCGCTCTTGCGGTGGACAACAATGCCCCAAGCCCGACAGCGTCCACGCCCACTCAGCCGCCAAGCGCCGCGCCGCCGGCGCCGGCAAGCAACCAGGGGCTGAACGTTAGCGCCATCGCCAAAAGGGTGGAGCCCGCCACGGTCGACATAACCGCCAATGGTCCCGACGGCCAGGACGAGGGCACCGGGATGGTGCTCACTGCGTCGGGCATCGTGCTCACCAACAACCATGTGATAGACGGCTCGACCGTTGTCACGGCTCAGGTCGACGGTTCGGGTAAGAACTATCGCGTCACCGTGCTCGGGACTGACGCCACCGACGATGTGGCCTTGCTCAGGTTGAACGGTGGCGGCTTCAGGACCGTGACCCTCGGCAACTCGAGTGGGGTCAATGTCGGCGACCAGGTTGTAGCCATCGGCAACGCTTTGGCCCTCTCTGGCTCGGAAACCGTTACCAACGGGATCATCTCTGCGACAAACCGATCGGTTAGCGTCGAGGACCAGAGCACCGGGCTGACGGAGGACCTGAAGGGCATGTTCCAGACCTCGGCTCCGATTAACCCGGGGAACTCTGGGCCCGCTCGTGGATTCGGCCGGACAGGTGATCGGCATCAACACTGCGCAGGCATCGTCCACCAGTTCAGGTGAGGCTGCGACCAACGTCGGCTTTGCGATACCCATAAACAGGGCGATGGACATCGCAAGGCAGATCCAAACTGGCAAAGCAAGTGCCACTGTTGACATAGGACCTCATCCTGTAATGGGCGTGGAGGTCACGACCGTTGCGTGCGCAGAAGGCCAAGACGGTTGCACCGCCCTCGGCGCGACGTCGCCACCCAGCGCCATCCCCTTCATCGGCCAGCCGAGCGCGGGCTACACGGCGCCGGTCGACCAAGGTGCAGTCGTATCCGGCGTCCTACAGGGGTTCCCGGCTCAACGCGCCGGACTGGCCGTCGGCGATGTGATCACAGCGTTCAACGGGACGACCGTCATCTCGCCGAGCGACCTCAGTGACCAGCTGAGCCACTTGAAGGTGGGCAGCAAGGTAACTGTCGCTTGGGTGGCAGACAGCGGTACCCACCAGTCGACCACCCTTACTCTGGCAGCTGGCCCGAACCTCTAAGCGACGTCGACGCCGGCTCTCCTACGCTGTTGCAATGAGCGAAGGGCCCGGAGGTGCGTCGTTACGCTACGGCAACCCGTGGGCGGATCCCATAGAGTCCCGGGACCCAATGCGAAGGTGGCGAGGCCACATGGTGCTGCCTGTCACCGTTTGGCTCGCGGTCGGCGCGGCTGACGATGAGCCGGTGGGCTTGACCGTCTCGTCGCTCATCGTCGCCCAGGGCGAACCTGCGGTGCTGGCTGGGGTCATATCCCCAAGTACTCAACTGGCGGACGCCCTCGCGACGCCTTCTGCCCAGTTCGTCGTCCACCTGGTGGGCGCGCCCCAGCGTCGTTTGGCACAACATTTCGCCGGCGAACTGCCGGCACCTGCGGAGATGCTCGCTACCCGGCTCAGCCAACACGGCCCCGTCTTGGAGGCCCTCGGCGACCGGATCTTCTGCCGCGTTAGCTCTATCAAGCCTTTTGGCTGGTCGCTGCTCGTCGAGGCGGAGGTCGCTCACGCAGAGGTGGGTGGGCGAGACAAGGCGCTCGCCTGGTACCACGGTGCGTTCCACGAAGTGGGGACTTAGCACCAAACGCCCAAAGCGACCGGTCCGGGCACGCTCCTAGCGTGCCCTGGGCCGGCCTGGTGCTTAGGTTTTTACGAAGCTTCGCGCATGCTCCGCTCGGTGAGTTTGTCGGTCATTCCCTGAACGTCGATGATCGTCAGATAATCGCACCAGTAACTTACGGCGCTGACCCATTCGGCTTGACCGGCATCTGACCAAGCTTGGAGGCGCGCACTGCCTTCAATGCTTTTAGCCAAATCGGATTCCTGTTGCAATTGTGCTGTTGTACGGGGCATCGGTTTGTCGCCTCCTTCTGTGGTGTGAGCTGCGGTCCCGTGGTCTGACATATTTCTTGGCTTTACCCTTTAGTCCTGCAGTGACCCGCCGGGATGGCCGGTCCTGTTCATTATCGGCGCGCCCCAGCAGGGACTTAGATGGCTGTACGAGGATTTGTAAAAAATGTGGGGGACCTGGGCCACCTGTTCGGGGTCGCATTGTGACGGGCCTGCTAAAAACCGATGTTCTGATTTCCCCATCCTGAGCTGTTCTCAAACATCGCGGCCAAATTTGTGCGCTTGGAGACGCCGACGCGCCGCCGGTGAGGTTGCACCTGGCTCTTATGGCGCGGCGAAACCGCTCCCGTTGAGAGTAGAGACGGCAGCTGCTCCCGACCGCTGACCAGCCCATTTGTCCCGAATCGCCCGTTTTGCGATCACGTAGCCGGCAATACGCCCGTTCTGCTTCGGTGAGCGGCACACCCTGCCGACAAGGTAAGAAGCGCAGGTACCCAGTTCGTTGCCGACGAGGCCATCGTCCTCCGAGCCCCGACGGGAACCCGCGCCAGGAGAGATGAAAGGACCATGGATGGTTTCCGTTCTGTTTGTTGACGACAACATAATGGGCCTTAGGGCCCTTCGAGAGACGTTCTCCAGCTGCGACGAAAGCTGGGAGACGGCGTTTGCGCCCGGCGCAGAAGTAGCTCTCCACATCATGGCCGAACGACCGGTCGACGCTGTGGTGGCAAGCACCCGGCTCTCGGGAGTAAGCGCTGCCAACTTCCTGCGGACGGCCAAGGTGCAGTTCCCAAAGATTGCCCGCATCGCACTGTCCAACCCGGGTGACCGAGGTGCGATGCTCAGCGCCCTGCCCGTGGCGAACCAGTGCTTGAGCAAGGCCTGCGGGCCCTTGGTGCTGGCCAGCGCCGTCGAGCACACCACCAAGTTGCAGCGGAGGCTGTTCAGCGAAGAGACCCAGCGCATGGTGGCCGAGGTCGGCAGCCTGCCGAGCCTACCGGCGACCCTTACAGCCGTCGACGAGGCACTGTCGGACGAAGACTGCTCGCTCGGGCAGATCGCAGAGATCATGAGCGGTGACGTCTCGATGGTCGCCAAGGTGCTCCAGTTGGTCAACTCGTCGTTTTTCGGGCTTCGAACGGAAATCCATGACCTGCGCCATGCCCTGGCGTACCTAGGCATCGAGACGCTCGCGCGATTTTGCGATGGCTGGCGCCGCGGTGCGCGTCTTCAGGCCAAGCGAGCTGCTATCCGATGGGTGGTTGCTCAGCTTCAACGCCCACGCCGTGGCTGTAGCAGACGTCGCCAGCCAGTTGGTTCGCACCAGCGTCGCACAGTGCGAGGCGAGCGTCGCGGGAACGCTCCACGACATTGGTGAGCTCGTTGTGGCCGAACGTGTCCCGGAGAAACTGCTCGCCATCGCAGACGACGTCGCCGCCGGCAGCTCGTCGGACGACGCCGAAATCCGCCATCTCGGCACCACCTACCCTGTCGTGGGCGGCTACCTGCTGTCGCAGTGGGGCATCGGCTACAACATTGTCGAAGCGATCACCTGCCAACGCGAGGCCTGGGCCGGCCCGGCGCGGGGCCCGCCCTCGGCGATGTGGTCCGGGTTGCCGACTACCTTGTCGCGAACCGCCTGACCGCTGCGGAGCGGGACCTCAGCCTGCTGACCGAGCCTGCGCTGGTCGGCCGGTTGGGCAGTAAGGAGAGGGCACCAGCGCCTGTGTGCCAGGGAAGCAGCCTGATCGAAGCCGACGAGGATTACCAAGAGCGAGTCGGCCTGCTTGGGGCCGTCCGCCTTTACGACCAGGGCTTCCTTAAGCTCTAATCCAGCGGCGATGGCGGCTTCGCGCACCGAGCCGGGCAAACTGGGCGCGTGGAGACAAACGAGGATGGCTTCAAGCAGCTTGTAGCCGATGCTCTCGACCAGATCCCGGAGTCACTGGGCAAGCTGATGGACAACGTGGCTGTCTTCGTCGAGGACTGGCCTACACCGGACCAGCTGGCTGGCCGAAGGGGGACATTGCTAGGTCTTTACCAAGGGGTCGACCTGCAACGTAGGTCGTCCTACGGAGGGGCCATGCCGGACCGCATAACGATCTTCCGCGGGCCCATCAGCGCTCTGGCTCACACCGAGGCGCAGCTCGTCAGGCTGGTGACGAGGACTGTCATTCACGAGGTGGCCCACCACTTCGGTATATCGGATGGGCGCCTTGCGGAACTTGGATGGGCCTGAGGGGCCGGAGGGGGCGGACCGGCCCGGAGGTGCCCACGTGTAGCCCGGAGGTGCCGACGTGTAGCCCGGAGGTGCCGACGTGTAGATGGCCTGGCCTCCCACGCGTGCACTGAACCACACCCCACGCGGCGGCCGACCGGGGTCGGGGAACCCGCAGCAGACGAACACCTTCAGTTGCGGCTTCGCCGTCGGGGCAAAGGAAGGGTCGAGGAAGTACAGGGCAGCGCGGTCCACCTCGACACGCCGACCGCGGCGCAGCGCCTGGTCAGCGATCGCCGCAGCCTCGGGCATCGCGTCCGGGCTCACGATGTCGATGTACAGGACCTTGACCCTCGGAGCTAAGACGTCCGCAGAGACCGCCTGCCACGACCTGCGCCCCAGTACGGACGTGACGCCGGTCAAGGGGAACGGGTAGATGACGAACGCCGTGCTGACCGACGCTGCTGCAGCCAAAGCCGCCACTGGCACGCTCAGGGTCGCCCAGCGCTGGGTTGCAGCGAACCTGAGGAGCGCCGACGCCCTCCTTCCCGGGACTGGACGGGGCCCTGGCGCAAGGGCGAGCCAGCAGGCGACCCACGCCGGGACGACAAGCGCCCCTGTCCAGAAGATCAGGTACGGGTATAGCGGCCCGTAGATGAGCGCCACGGACCACCCGGCGGCGAGCACCGCAACGCCCGACGTGGCGGCCAGGGCGAGTGCTTGGCGTTGTCGGCGCAGTACGGCCAGCGCCGCAGTGCCGATGGTCAACAACAAGTAGGCCAAATACCAGGGGCGCTCCCAGATGGGCTTGTCAACGAGCCAGTGAGGGTCGGCGTCCCGTTTGCCTGAGCGCTCGCCACCCCTGAAGGGGAACGAGCCGAACACCGTGCCAGCGGCCTCCACCGAGGTCTCAATTGACTGGTCGGCCGGGTGGGTCGACAAGAAGCGGTAGACCTGGACAACGTTGCCCGGGCTAGTGGTCAGTTGCTCGATCCCTGACGGCAGCCAGAGGACGGCGACCACTGCGACCAGGCTTGCCGCACCAGCCCGCCAGTTGCCCGACGACCAGCCCCATCCCCGCTGAACGGACCAACGCAGTCCGGGACCAGGGCCCGTCCCAGGACCGGCGCCGGGCCTGGGATGCGCCCGCGTCGCGAGCCGCAACAGCGGCGTGGCCAATACCAGCACCGTTACGATCACGATCGTGCTGATATCGGTCTGGAGGAGGAATGACGCACACGCCGCGGCCGCGACCGTAGGTCCCCACGGCTTGGGGCTCACCACGACGTGGGCGATGAGCAGTACAAAAAGAGCGGTCGGGAGCGCGATCGAATAGGGCGCCCAGACGGTCCCCAAGCGGTCGAGGCCGAGCGACCACTCGCAGCCGAGCAGCACGAGGGCCGCCCACCATCCCGTCAGCCCGGGCCGTAGCCGGGCTGCGACCACGACGATCGCGCCGGCTGCGAACGCCTGGAGCGCGCACGACCCAAAGATCAGCGCTTCAGGCGACCCGCCCCCCAGCCACCGGGATATCCCGAGCAGCAACAACCACAACGGCCCAAGATGGTGCCAGCCGTACCGGTCGTAGACACCGAGCAGGTTGCGCCCGAGAAGGCTGTCGCGTGCCTCGATGTCGATAAGGGCCTGGTCGCCCCAAAACCACACCCCGCGGGTCGCGACCGCACGGATCGATTCCACCGCCAGAGGCATGGCTGCGACAAGTGCCGGGGCGGCTACGAGGGCCCGCGCGGCGGTACGGGCAGGGGCCGCGGCCTCCGTCGAGGCGGTGCTCCGGGATTTCGGTGTTGACAAAGGCTTACTTTCGGAGAGCCGGCGGCGAGAGGCCCCTGCGCAAGACGTGCAGCTCTATGCCTCTGGGGGACGGCTGCAACATAGCGCACCGTCGCGGCGCGAACCCGACGGGAGTTCGGGGCGTAGGCCCATGGCATCGCCGTTCTCGGCGTGGGTGGCCCACCTGGGCGTTGTTGGCCCACCTCGGCGTGCCACGAGCCGGAAGGTTGCTCCGCACACGCCCGCTTCGATGAGCGGCACCGAGAAGCCGGACTGGTAACCCATACCAAGACATGAAATGGCATGAATGAGCACCGCGTCACCCGACAAGCCGGGTAACAGCCGTACTCAGGTGGAGAGGTGCCGGTGCACCGACACGGCGTACTCGCTGCCTTTGTGAAATTCCGCTCCCTGAAACGGTTGGCGGTCCCAGGTGGCCCAACGGTCGGCGAGGACCAACCCGGTGGCGAGGCATGCCGAGTCGTAGTCGTCTAGGCCGTAACCACGGCCGAGCTCGAAGCCCGCGACCAGCGCCCCGCCCGGGGCAACGTGGGCCACGCATGCTTTGACCAGGGCTGAACGCTTGGCCTGGGGGCAGAAAAGCGGCACGTTGCCCGCCATCACCACGACGTCAAACTGACGACCGAGGGCAAGTGCCGCCAGGTCCCCCTCCACCCACTCCAGCTCCGGGGCACGTCGCCTCGCTTCGGCGATCATCGACGCGTCTAGGTCAACGCCCACCACACCCACACCGTGGCGTGCCAGCTCGATGGCCACCCGCCCGGTGCCGCACCCGGCGTCCAACACCGATGAAGGGCCGAGGGAGCGAACAAGCGAGGCTTCCCCATGGACGTCGGCGCCCTTTTCGGCCAAAGCGTCGAACCTGGCCTGGTAGGCCCTCCCATCGAAATTAGGCACTGAGACATTCAACCTGCTGCTCAGCCCTTGCTCGCTCGCCTCTTGGGCGCCTCGCTCGTCTCTAGGGCGCCTCACTCGAGCTTCTTGGCGGCATTGCTCAGGTACTACCGGAGCCCGCAGCGCCAGCCAGCACTCGCGGCTCGAGCCGCGTTTCAAGGACCGTCCCGTCAGCGAGGCGCTCGACGAAGTAGGCGCCGGCACCGACTACCTCGGTTACGGCCTCCACCATCTCGGCGCCCCTGTAATACAGACCGACTCCGTTGTCGGTTGCATACCCCGGAGGCAGGACACCGTCCACGACGAGGCGCTGGTAAAGGGGCCTGCGCTGCTCTTCGCTGTCATAATGCGCCGAGTTCGACCACGGGAGAAAAGCAAGTCCATCAGTGACCGCCCTCAGGTCGGGGCCGAAGGAATCCGTGGTCCCCCCGACGTGCCAGCAGAGCGATCCAGCTGAGACGCCGGCGAGGACAACCCCGCCCTGCCAGCATTCGCGGAGGATCTGGTCCAGACCGTGAAGACGCCAGAGGGCCAACAGGTTGGCCGTGCTGCCGCCCATGACCCAGATCAGATCCTGCGACCCGAGGTGCGCAGCCATGTCGGCGATATTCGGCATCGGGAACAGGTCGAGACAGGACACCAGGACCTCCCGGCCGTAGTAGGCGGCGTGAAGGTTGGCGTTCCAGTAAGCCTGGTCGCCACCGGCGGTCCCGATGAAACAGATCCTGGGCAACGTCCCCGGGTGGCCCAGCTCCAGGGCAAAGTCGAGGAGTGGGCCTGGACGGACCGTCGTCCTGTGACCCCTGAAGAACCCGCCGCTGGTCGCCAGGATCGTTGGAGTGTCGGCAGCCATGGGTAGATATTGCCCGGAACCGCCAGGCCCCGTTCGTCAGGTCCTATCTCAAACCAGCAAAAAGGTCGTTTTCGCGCGCCAACCCGGCTTGGGCCGAACGCAGCGTGAAGGACTCGTAGGAAAGCGCTAGCGTCACCACCTCATCCGGTAAATGAGAGAAGAAGAAGTTCTCCGCCTGGCTACCGTGAGCTGCGAGCGCCTCCCGTTTGCGCTCCACGAAAGCAGAGACGTCGACCTCGGTGGTGACCAGTTCGTCGGGCGTGCCGAAATCGTCTGGGATGCCCAGCTCGTCGATGTTGGCCCCGGAGGCCTCGAGCGCAGCGCGAAGCCGCTTGAAAGCGGACTTCGGGACAGCCGTGTAATAGAACTTGACCGGGATGCCGGTCGCCTCGGCTGCGGCGACGGCGGCGCGATGAGCCTGTATGTGGTCCGGGTGGCCATAATTGCCGTTCTCGTCGTATGTGACGACCACCTGAGGGCGGTACTGGCGCATGAGGGCCGCAATACGTTCCACCGGCTCGGCTAGGGGGATGTTGCAAAACACGCCGGGGTCTGCGTTAGCCGCCCACCCGGCCATTCCCGAGTCCCGGTAGCCGAGCATCTCCAAGTCGCTGACGCCCAGGAACGACACTGACTTGCGGAGCTCGGCCAGGCGGGTCGCCGCGACCTCGGCGGCGTCGTGCCCAGGCTCGCCGGGCTTGACGCCCCCTGCATCGTCGCCCTGTTCTCCGTTGGTACAGGTGACCAGAACGGTACGCGCCCCCTCTTTGGAGTACCGGGCGAACACGCCGCCAGTGCCGAGCACCTCGTCGTCGGGGTGTGCATGAACGGCCATCAGTGTGAGGCCGTTGGGAGTACGCGCCGGCTCGGGCGTCGACGTGGACATCACCTCAGCTTTGCACGTCGCGCCTGGGGGTAGGATGCACCTACTGAAAGGGGGTAGGCATGGCCGACAAGTCTCCCCGCAAGGTAGCGTCCAAAAAACCCGGTAAAACGATCAAAGATAAGCGCCGGGAGAAAAAGGAAAAGCAGCAGGCTCAAAAAGGTCTCGGCATCTGACGCGCCCGGTCCGCCTCGCTGCAAAGTCGGGCGGACTGCTGTTTTAGGCTACGAGTTTGGGTGTCTTAGGCTACGAATTTGGGCTACGAACTTAGCTCGCAGTGCTTTAGCCGACCTTCAAGAGATCCACAACGAACACGAGGGTGTCGTTCGCCGCAATGCCGGCCCCCGGCGATTGTGCGCCGTAACCAAGGCTCGGCGGGATTATGAGTTCGCGCCGGCCTCCAACCCGCATCCCAGCGACCCCCTTGTCCCAACCGGGGATCACCTGGCCCTCGCCGAGTGTGAAGGGGAAGGGGTTGCTGGTCCAGGAGGACTGGATGACCTTGCGTGAAGAGTAGGTAGCGAGCACGTATTGGACCGTGATGCTGTCACCGTCCTCAGCGAGCGCCCCGCTCCCGGTGATCAGGTCCGTCGCCTCGAGCTGCGTTGGCGGGACCCCGGCGGGCACGACGACTGTAGGTGCCTTCCCCCACGTCCCCGCGGGTGAACGGTCCTGGGCGGGGATCTCTGCGATGCCCGACACGCTAGCGCCGCTCGGGCTCGACGTCGACGTGGTGTCCGGCAGCACGGTCGCGATGGTGGGGGTAGTCGTTGAGGCAGGGACTGTGGTAGTAGCGGCTACCGGCGCCGTGGTCGTGGTCGTGGTCACCTTGGCCGTGCTCCCACACCCGGCGATCCCTAGTGACCCTGCTGCCAGGAGCAGTGGAAATGCGCGAACACGAGACACGAACGCTTCCTTTCGAGGTTGCCGCTCAGCGGGATTGGCCCGCCGCAGACTAGCTCAGGTGCGACCGGGGCCTGAAACCGCACCAGGTCAGCCGTGGCAGATAAGGTCCGGTGTGCGGGTGGGCCAGAGGTCTTCCAATACAGGAAATGCCGGAAAACTTGGCCGCTGCGGAAATCGCAGTGGAATGGGACTACCTGGTATTTCAGGCTCGACCGCAACGTGCCGACGCCACCAGAGGACTGTCCCATCGAGGCAGCCACAAACCATTGGAGCGACAAGTGAGCATCACCAGCACGGACTCCTTCTGGAACGCCCTCTCGGCCTACGACACCGGCTCTTCCCTCGCTTCAAATGAGGCCAATGCAGCGGGCACGGCAGCTTCCGCGTCCGCCTCCGACGCAGTCGCCAGCAGCAGCGCGAGCGCCGCGTCAGCCCAGGCGGGGACCCTGCTGTCGGTCCTCTCGGGCTCGCCTTCAGGGGCCGCCCCTTCGTCTGCCAGCACTCTGCTCTCACAGGTCCTGAACGGGAAGTCCTCCAACGCCGCGGTTGCAGTGACCTCCGCCGTGAACCAGAGCATCCTCGACACACTGCTCTAGGCGCGCCCCGCACGCCCCGCCTCGGGGTGGACCGCAGCGAACGGGGCCGAATTGGTTAAACCGGTCCCAGGGGTCGACCCCAACTCGCCCACGTACCAGGCAGCCACCACAAAGTGCAACGCTTAGAAGGCGGGCGCCGGGTCACGATGATGTGACAAAACGCGTGGCGCGGGCGCGTGCCACCGGGCGCTTGCCACTCCCCAACCACCCTGGGGTGGAGTGGGCCCGGCTGGAAGCTACCCCCGGTTCCACCCCTGGGCCGGTTCGCCAAAAGCTGCTTTCTGGGACGGTGTAACTGTCCCCAAAACGAAGGCAGGTGGCCAAAGTGTCAGCAAGCATTCTCATTGTCAATCTCGCAGTATTAGTGGCTGTACTCGGATCCGACCTGGGCACACGCAGCATCGGCCGGTTCCGGATCGCCCGGCCGCTTCTCGTGGCGTTCGTCATCATTCCCCTTTTCATTGAACGCCCGGCTACAGCCGGTTCCGGCGAGGCCCTCGAACTGGCCCTCACCGGCCTTGGGGCGCTGCTCGGGACCGTGGCCTCGACACGCCTCATGCGGCTCAGCTATGACACCGCCAGAGTGGCCGTAGTTAGCCAGGCCGGCGCTGCCTACGCCCTGTTTTGGTGCGCATTCATCGGCGCCCGGCTCGTATTCACCTATGGGGCCAACCACTGGTACGCCAACGCGCTCGTGCACTGGATGTCAAGCAACGGGATCTCGACCGACGCGCTCACAGACGGCTTGATTTTCATGGCAATCGCCATGACCGTGACCCGCACAATCCGCTTGGCGGCGGGCCGTGGGCACACCCTTACCTCCAACCGTGCAGAACTGGCGGTCCGGTCATGAGCCTCGTCACCGTCCTTGTCTACCCCGCCCTTTTGGTCCTTATGGTCTACAGGCGGCTCCGGGGCCGGCCCGTGGGCACCCCCAAGCAGCTTTTCCTGCTGCCCGCGATCATCACCATCGTCGGTTACGAGGACTTCTCCCACGCCAAGCTCGCAACCATCGACATCGTCGTCGGCGTCGCCGGCTGCGCCCTGTCGCTGCTCCTAGGGGCACTTCGCGGCACACAGAACAAGCTCAGCCAACGAGACGGCACCCCTTGGGTGCAATGGGGAGCCGCCTCGCTAGCCATCTTCGCCATCAATGTCGTGGCCAAGCTTGCCTTCGACGTGGCCGGCGTAGCTCTCGGCGCGTCGTCCTCGGCGGTCGCGGCGTCGCTACTGCTGGCCGTGGGCCTCATGCTTGCCGGCGAGGCTACCGTGGTGTGGCTCAGGCTTGATAGTGGAGCTCTGCTCAGCGCGCACCGCGACTCGGTGACTGCCGGCGGCAACCAGAACTGACCCGACACCTTGGGCTGTAGCCTTGGGTATGAGAAGCTGGGTCAGATCGGCTCCGCACGCTCCGGCGGCTTGCCTACCGACCTAGCGGTCGGCCCGTATGGCGTCTGGGTGTCGCGAGCCAGGGTGCAAGCCCGGCTCGGCGTCCTCGTGGTGCTCACCGCCATCTTGGCCACCGAGAGCAACCACCCGGGCGTCCACGGCCGAGGCCTGGTGATCCTGGTCAGCCTCGTCGGGACCTTTGCTGCTCAAGTCGCCGTCGTCTTGGCCCCGCACCGCAATGCGATCGTCCGAACGGCGATGGAGGCCCTGGCCTGTGGTGTCCTGACCGGCTATGACCCCGGTGTATCGGCGGCGCTACTCCTATTCGTAGGCCTCGACGCTGCGGAATCGCTCCCCCCACCTACTTCCGTCTATTTCGCCGCACTTGCCGTCGTCACACAGCCGCTGGCCACGCTGGCGGCCAGCAACCCGGCTTCCGACGGGGCCTACGGGTTGGTTGCCGTCGGAGGTTTCCTCCTTGGCACGACGATCAGGCAGTCGGCGCTGCGGGCCGAGCAGGCCGAGCTCCGGCTGGCCGACATGGAGAGGGCCGAGATCGAGCGGTCCAAGGCGGCCCATCTGGCGGAGAGGGCCGATGCGGCTCGCGAGATACACGACATCCTCGCCCACAACCTCGGCGCCCTGATCGTCCAGTTGGACGCGGTAAATGCCTTGATGGAAAGCGACAAGCCCAACCTCGAAGTCATCAGGCCGGTGCTCAGGGACGCCCACCAACACGCCGTAGACGGCCTCGCCGAGGCCCGGGACGCGGTAAGCAGCCTGCGGGAGGACATCAAGCCGCTCGAGGTCGCCATTCGCCAGCTCACCGAAGGCAATTCCGGCGCCTCGCTGCAAATATCGGGCGCGCCGCGGGCCGTCCCCGCTGACGTCGCCCTGACGGTGCGCCGGATCGTGCAAGAGGCCATCACCAACGCCACCAAGCACGCCCCTGGCAGCCGGGTGGCCGTGCAGGTCGCCTTTCAGCAAAGCTCCCTGGACGTGAAGGTCACCGACGACGGGCGTCCGCAAGACGTGGGGCCAAGCGCCTTAGCCGGCACTGGCGGCGGGTATGGGCTGGAGGGGATGCGGGAACGGGCCGAGCTGATAGGGCCCAGCTCAGCGCGGGACCGCATAGCGGCGGGTGGCAGGTCCACCTGAGCGTCCCCTACCGGGTCTCTGAGAAATGACCGGAGCCGGCCCAGGGCCTATCAGGGTCGTCGTTGCCGATGACCAAAGAGCTATCAGGGAAGCGCTGGCCATGCTGCTCGACAACGTCGCCGACATTTGCGTCGTCGGCCAGGCCGCCGACGGCGATGAGGCTGTAACGTTGGCTACCAGTCAAGGGGCGCAGGTGGTGCTCATGGACCTGCGGATGCCCGGTACGGACGGCGTCGAGGCGACCCGACGGCTCTCAGCCCAGCACCCTCAGATCAAGGTCGTCGTGCTAACCACTTACGCAGACGACGAAAGCATCAGCGACGCTCTCGTCGCTGGCGCCATCGGCTATCTGACCAAGGACGCCGGGCATCGCGAGATCGCGCTCGCCGTCCGCTCAGCTGCGGCCGGTCAGACAGTCCTCGACGCTGCGGTGCACTCTTCTTTAGTGCGCAGGAGCGTTGACATGGCCCGGCCTTCCCCGGTCCCCGTTGTCCAAGTGGACCTGCCCGGCGGTCTCACCGCCAGGGAGGCGGACGTGCTGCGGGGCATAGCGGGTGGCCAGACCAACGGCGAGATCGCAGCCGAACTGTACATTTCCGAGGTCACGGTCAAGAGCCACGTCAACCATATCTTCGCCAAGATCGGTGCCCGCAGCCGAGCCGAGGCGGTCCGCTACGCCTACGAGCACGGTCTCGCAGGCGACAAGCCACGCTGAATTGGACAGGGAAACCCGAGCGGGAGTTACCCAGTGATTTCCTCTGGGGCGCACGGGCCTTTCGCGGACTCGGCAGCGGCGGTGCGAGAATCGGGCTCGTGGACGACTACCGATCTGTGAACCGGGCGAACTGGGATGAGCGGGCCCCTGCTCATATCAGGTCACCGGACTACGCCGTCGACCGGTTCCTGGCTGACCCGACGTTCATTAGCCAGGTTGTGCGCTTTGATCTTCCCCTCCTCGGTGACGTGAAGGGAAAGCGTGGCGTGCACCTGCAGTGCCACATCGGTACCGATACGATTTCTCTCGCGCGCCTTGGTGCTCGCATGAGCGGGCTGGACTTCTCGACGCCGGCACTGGAGGGAGCCCGCCGTTTGGCCTCTGCTACCGGCGCCGGGGTCGACTTCGTACAATCCGACGTCTACGGTGCTGTTGACGCCCTCGGAGCTGAACAGTTTGACTTGGTGTACACGGGTATAGGGGCTCTGTGCTGGCTCCCGGATATCGACCGGTGGGCTGGCGTTGTCGCCAACCTGATGAGGCCAGGCGGCCGTTTGTTCATACGCGAAGGCCACCCGATGCTGTGGGCGCTAGAGGACCGACGCCAGGACGCGCTTTTGGCGGTCGAATACCCGTACTTTCAGCGCGAGGAGCCTTGCATGTGGACAGACGGCGGAACTTATGTCCAGACAGACGCTTCCTTTGAGCACAACACCACGTACGAGTGGAACCACGGCCTGGGGGAGATCCTGACCGCGCTCCTCACCCGTGGCCTACAGATAACCGGTTTCGTGGAGCACGACAGCGTGCCCTGGGATGCCTTGCCGGGTCAAATGGAGAGCCTTGACAACGGGGAGTTCCGTTTGACCGACCGTCCGTGGCGGCTGGCTCACAGCTACACGCTGCAGGCAGTGAAGAGCGCCGCTAGATGACCGACGCGACGCCTCCGGAAGATGACTCCCGACGCATAATCCCCGACAGCCATACAGGAAACGATGCTCACCAAAGCGTGCGTCCCTCACTTCCTCATCGTTGTTTTGGGCGTGAGGAAGTGCGGGCGCCGCGCTTGATCATTTGCCGGTTGCGGTGAGCGTCATGAGCAGCCGCTCGTGGTCCCGCACGATGGGCAGGCAAAACAACTGCCGGCTCGCTGCATCTGAACGCCGCACTGGTAGCAGTAAGGTGCGTCGCTCGTCGCTGCGGGCTTCCCCTTGGTGCCGGGCGCGGCGCCAGGGCTCGCTGCCGGAGGCGTGGTACGCCCCGAGGGCGCTTGCGAGGAACCGTCACGAAGATCCATGTCTGCAGGGCGTTCGTCCATAAGCGGCTGGTGGACCGTCGCGGCCTCCTCGACCCCGGGAAGCGTCGGCTGCAACCTCTCGCTCACGGTCAGGATCCCAAGATCGGCACGCTCGGCTTGGCCCATGTACTCGACTGCGAGCCTGCGGAATATGTAATCCACGAGCGAGGCGGCGAAGCGCAGCTCGGGGTCGTCGGTCATACCGGCCGGTTCAAAACGCATGTTGGTGAAATGACGGACGAATGTTGCCAAAGGTACGCCGTGCTGGAGGCCCATGCTCACCGAGATCGCAAAGGCATCCATGATCCCGGCCAGCGTCGAACCTTGCTTCGAAACGCTTATGAACACTTCACCGGGCCTGCCGTCCGGGAACTCACCGACGGTCACGTAGCCCTCGCAATCGGCCACTCGGAACGAGAACGTGGAGGAGGTGCGTTTGCGCGGCATGTGCTCGTGGATGGGCTTTTTGACCACGACCGTCTGCATTTGCAGTGCCTTTTCCAGCTCGGCGACCTTCATCGCCAGTTCGGCATCGTGAGCTTCAGGCTCCGAGAGCTCCGGCGTCGTTGCGGCCTTCTTCGTCGTCGCGAGCGGTTGGCCCACCTTGCAGTTGTCGCGGTATATCGCGATCGCCTTGATGCCCATCTGCCACGCTTCGATGTGCAGCTTCTCGACTTCTTCGACCGTAGCTTCCTCCGGCATGTTCACGGTGTTGTGATTGATGATCCCGTTGCCGACGAAGGAATGGCTTCGTGGTACCGATACGTCGAAGACCTCCCGTGTCCCGGCATCGGTTACAGAAGTCACCGGGCTGAAGTGGAGGCCCTGAGACAGCACGGTGTTGAGCCAGCCCGGAAGGTGGACACCAGAAACCGCAGACACCCGCTCGAGGGTGCGGCGGCTTACGTGGTGCGTCCTCGATTCCGCCAGAGAAGAGAACTGCGCGTTCATCTCTTCCCCGTGGTCTCCTTGTGGGATCATGGCAAATAGCTCAGGAGCCGTAACTCCGGGCACTACATCGCCTGTGCCCTGCGAAGGGGACCTGCTCAGCAACAGGACGGCTGCCTGCTGTTTTGCCTGTTGCAGGAACGGCACAAGAGCGATCACCCGCTGCGCGTGCTGACCGGAGGCATAAACCTCGTCATAGCCGGTCCCGTGCTTGGCGCTGCGCTTGGCAGTGCGCCCGGTCATGATCCCAAGGTTGGTCATCACGGCCTGCAGCTCGTCGAGCAGCCGCGAAGGACCGAGGGAAACGGCCCATTTGGCCATGGCACCGCTCGAAACGTGAGCATCGATCGTCAAGCCCCGAAGGAACGACAGGACCATCCGGCGCGGTGAGCGCAGGACCGTCCCAGGGATGCGCTTGGTAGACGAGCTGACCCCACACCCGAGGTGCTCGAGCAGTTCGACGACGGTCCGCGAGGGCACCTCGACGTAGGGGCTTCCCTCGACGGGCCTGCGCACCATCGCGTCGGTCTTGAAGCAGTCGCGTGCAGCCTGGCTCACCTTCTCCAGTACCGAGGCGTCCGTGTGCGCGATCCTCACAGTCCACGTCGCGCGGGAGATGTGGCCGCTAGCTGCGTAGGCGCCCAGGAAGAACGCCAGTGCCTCGGTCATTTCCCCGGGTACCGCAACCTGCTTCTGGCCCACCTGGAGCGGGGAGGGCCTGAAATCCCCGAGCCTCGCAGGAAGCTCCGACCACATGTCGGCCCCGTAACGAACCGCTACGTAATCCCCCTCGGCAAGCTCGTCGAGGCGGCGCCACTGCAGGCCTCCCTGCCCGGCCGTCAGCACGCGGTGGTTGGGGGTCCCGGTGACGCGCAAGCCCGAGCGAAGCACTGCGGTGCGGACCGGGCGCCGGCCGCCGTAGTAGAAGGCGTCGGTCTTGCTGGTCCCTTCCAGAGAAGCGACCTCGATGACTTCCTCGCGGAACGAACCGGGTTCCTCTCCCTCGTACAGCGACCCGATACGCACCATGCCATCGGCGGTAGTCACAAGGGTTTCGCCGGTAACGCACTTAGAGATCGCTCCCGAGATAAACGGCTGCACGGCTGCCATCATCCGGACGTGGCCCCGGTAGTGGATCGTGTTGTCGCCCATGGAACAAGCAAATACGGCCAGGTGCTCAGCGGTGATATGCGGCGCGCCGAGTATCGACTTGTGCTCGTCGATGTAGGCGACGATGTCAGAAATCTCCTGTTCGGCGTACCCCAAACGGCGCAGAGCGCGGGGCACCGTCTGGTTGATGATCGACATCGTGCCGCCGCCCACAAGCTTTTTGGTCTTCACGAGGCCCAGGTCAGGCTCCACACCGGTGGTGTCGCAGTCCATCAGCAGGCCTATGGTCCCTGTAGGCGCCAACACACTGCACTGCGAGTTCCTGACACCGAAGGACTCAGCAGTGTCGACCGCATTGTCCCAAGCCTCTTGTGCTGCGCAGAGCAGCTCGGGCGGCACGAGGTCCTCATCGATCCTGGCAACCTCGGCCCGGTGCATACGCAACACTTCCAGCATCGGGTCACGGTTCTCGTGGTACCCGGCAAACGGGCCCATCCTGGCAGCGGTACGGCCGGAAACGGCGTAGCCGTGGCCCGTCATCAGCGCAGTTATCGCTGCCGCCCAAGCCCGGCCGCCGTCGGAGTCATAAGGAAGGCCTTGTGCCATTAGCAGGGCTCCCAGGTTGGCGAACCCGAGGCCGAGCTGGCGGAAGCGCCGAGACGTGTCCCCGATCGACTTGGTTGGGTAATCAGCGTTGCCTACGAGGATCTCTTGGCCGGTAAATACGACTTCTATCGCAGCTTTGAACCCTTCGACGTCGAAAGTACCCTCGGTGTCGATAAAGGTAAGAAGGTTGAGGCTCGCCAAATTGCAAGCAGAATTATCTAGGTGGACATATTCACTGCACGGGTTGCTTGCATTTATGCGCCCGGTATTCGGAGCTGTGTGCCACTTGTTGATCGTGGTGTCAAACTGCATCCCTGGGTCAGCGCACTCCCAGGTGGCCTTGGCGATCTGACGGAAGAGCTCTCGCGCCTTCACCGTCCGCAGGACTTCACCGGTCGCGATTGCCCGCAGCTCCCAGTCCTTGTCGTCGATCACAGCCTCCATGAACTCGTCGGTTACCCGCACGGAGTTGTTGGCGTTCTGGTACTGGATGGAGTGGCTGTCCTTGCCGTCGAGGTCCATGTCGAAACCGGCGTCTTGGAGAGCCCGCGCCTTGCGCTCCTCGATCGCCTTGCACCAGATGAAATCCTCGATGTCCGGGTGGTCCGCGTTCAGCACGACCATCTTGGCGGCGCGACGGGTCTTGCCCCCGGACTTGATGGTCCCGGCAGAAGCGTCAGCGCCGCGCATGAAGCTCACCGGGCCCGAAGCTGTGCCACCACCGCGCAGTTCCTCCTTGGAGGAGCGGATCCTGGAAAGGTTGATCCCGGCGCCAGAGCCGCCCTTGAAGATCTTGCCTTCCTCCACATACCAGTTGAGGATCGAGTCCATCGAGTCCTCGACGGCCAGGATAAAACAGGCGCTGGCCTGCTGGGGCACGTTGGCGACGCCGATGTTGAACCAGACCGGCGAGTTGAACGCGGCCCGCTGGTGGATGATGAGCCACTTCAGCTCGGCCTCAAACGCCTCGGCCTCCTGCTTGTCGGAGAAGTAACCGTCCTTCTTCCCCCACGCCAGTATCGCCCCGACGACCCGGTCGGCAACCTGTCTCAACGACCACTCCCGCTCCGGGGTGCCCAGGGTGCCCCGGAAGTACTTCTGAGCCAGGATGTTGGTGGCGTTGACGCTCCACCCGCTCGGGACCTCGACACCCAACTGCTCGAACGCCACGGCGCCGGTAGCCCAGTGGGTGATGCGCGCGTCGCGCCGCTCCCACGTGACCGTCTCGTAGGGGTCCGTCCCGGGCGTCGTGAAGTAACGGCGGATGCCGATGCCGGTCCGCTCTGGGGCTATTGCCATTTGGGGTCCCTTCTATCGGGAGGTTCGACTTGATGGGTCGCCCCTACCCGGGGCGACTAGCTCGCTTGCAACCTTGTTCGCGCTGACCGGGTCTGGAGTCCATAGAGCACAACCTGTTGTGGTCGCGCTCCGCGACTATGTCTTCCACACACAAGATACGGGACTACTCTACACGTAATTACACGCTTGTCAATAGGTCTCAGGAGCCATTCTCAAACGGTAGGCCCGACCGCCTGTGGGCTAACAGATGGAAAGGCTGTGGATCTCCTGGGGGTCTTCCACAAAGCCTCATAATGGTCCTCCTTTAGGATTCAAGCCATGGCCAAGACAACGGCATCGTTCGCCCAACGGGAGCGTTCGGCTCTATGCGACCTGCTGGTCGATCTCGGCCCTGACGCTCCCACGCTGTGCGAAGGCTGGAGGAGCGCCGACCTGGCAGCTCATCTGTTCATCCGGGAGCACCGCCCCGATGCAAGCCCCGGCCTGAGGCTCCGGTTCGCCCCTGCCCGCGCTTGGACCAAACGGGTACAGGACGGTGCCCGCGACACACTGACATGGGACGCCCTCGTAGGTAAGGTCCGGGCCGGCCCGGCTCCGCTGGTGAGGCCTTTCGACAAGGCCATTAACACGCTCGAGTACTTCGTCCACCACGAGGACCTGCGCCGGGCTCAAACGGGCTGGGAACCACGCCTGCTCGCCCCTGAGGACGAAGCGGCCCTCTGGGGCCGACTAGGCCCTTGCGGACAGCGAGCTTGCTGTCAAGCACGATCTTCCATCGTCCCCCGGCGGCCGGCCGCCTCGAGGCGCCCGGGAAACCACCGCTGCTGCTATCCAAGAGCGGTGAGGGCACCGTCATCACAGGCCCGGTGGGCGAACTGGTCATGTGGCTGAACGGGCGCAAACAAGCCGCCCGCGTCAAGACAACAGATGCCGGCTCCTAAAGGCAGGTGATGGCGCGATCGGTTACCAGGAGACGAGACCTTTAGAGGAGCTCAGGCAGGAGCTTCGGGCACAGCCGAAACCGGCGCCGAGGCGAGCGTCGCGGCCAGCGCCGCTCCGCCGAGGAGTGACGGCGTGCCGGTGCGGGTGACGAGGTCCACCCAACGGTTGTCCGCGATGCGCGCCAAGGCAGAGAGCTGGCGGCGCTCCCTTGTCCGGAACGGGCGCCCGTCGCGGCCAAGCACCACGACCAGGGACGCTACCGACAGATCAGCCCAGGCGACGTCAGATGGGCTTGCGGCGCCGCCACCCCCAACCGAGGCTCGTGCACCCTTGACGAAAGCGAAAACCCACGCCTCCGGGGGCATCGTGCCGACCGAAGTGAGCGGTTGCGGGGCCACCGGGTCGACCACGGCAGCCCAATCCGCCTCGAAATCTTTGACGGCGTGAGTTACCAGCGCAAGCAACACGTCGCTCGGGTCGTGGCGTTCCACGATGTAGGCGGCGGTCTCGAGTGCATCCACGCGTGGGTCGGGCATGTTGCCAGGGACCTCCCGGACGTCCTCCACGTCCACACCGTCGACCTGGTTCACCTCGTTCACCATGAGGTCGAGCAAGTTCGCCTGGGGCAGTTCGACGACTAGCTCGTCGATCGCTCGCCCGGCGCCACGTTCGAGTATGTCGATCCCGACGAGGTCACCTCGCACCGCACCGATCCTGCTGGCAACCGCACCGAGCGCGCCCGGCCTGTCCGGTAGCCAGACCCGCACTACGTAGGTCGCCATCGACTTAACATTATGGCCCCCGTACGTGAACGGAAGGTTTCAATAAACGCGCTTTGCCGTTAAGCCCTGATGGCAATTGAGGGCGCTCGCCTCGGCGTGTCAGCCAAGCTTTGTGAGCGACCGCCGCAGGTTGCGCACGGCCTGGCCAATACGCTGCTCGTTCTCGACGAGCGCGAAGCGAACGTAACCCTCTCCACCCGTGCCGAAGCCAACCCCGGGCGAGGTCGCCACGCCCGCGTCGGTGACAAGGTGCTTGGCAAACTCGAGCGAGCCCATTTCCTGGTAGGGCTCGGGGACCGCTGCCCAGACGAACATGGTTCCGACCGGCTTGGCAACGGGCCAGCCGATGCGGTTGAGCCCCTCGACGAGAGCATCCCTGCGGGACTCGTAGATGGCATTTACCGACTTCGGGTAATCGGCCGCTTCGTTGAGGGCCACGATAGAGGCGATCTGGATGGGCTGGAAAGTCCCATAATCAAGGTAGCTTTTCAACTTTGTGAGCGCGCCCACCACCTCAGAGTTGCCTACTGCAAACGCTACCCGCCAGCCGGCCATCGAAAAGCTCTTCGTCAGCGTGTAAAGCTCGACCGCGACTTCTTTGCCACCCGGTACTTGGAGCACCGACGGTGGTTCATAACCGTCGAAATAAGTGTCCGAGTAGGCGAAATCATGCACGAGCACGACATCGTTGGCTTTGGCAAAATCGACGATCCTGTGCATCCATGCCAGGTCCACGCATTCCGTCGTCGGGTTATGGGGGAAGGAGAAGATGATCGTTTTCGGTTTTGGTGAGGCCTCTTCCCAAGCCTTCACCATGTTCGCAAAGAAGTCCTCGCCTGGCCCGACTCTCACCTCGCGCACATCTGCCCCAGCAAACAGGGGCGCGTAAATGTGGATCGGGTAGGACGGTGAAGGTACGAGAGCCGTGTCACCCGGCCCGACCAGTACCCACATCAAATGAGAAAGCCCCTCTTTGGCACCGATCGTGAACACGACCTCGGTCTCAGGGTCCAAGTCCACGTCGAACCGGCGTTTGTACAGGTTAGAAACCGCGAGGCGCAGGTTCGGCAGGCCACGTGAGGACGAGTAGCGATGATTGCGTGGGTTACGGGCTGCTTCGGCTAACTTTTCGACAGCGATCGGGGGGCTCGGGATATCCGGGTTGCCAAAACCCAGGTCAATGACATCGTCGCCGGCACGGCGCGCCTCGTCCCGCAGTTGGTTGATCGCTGCGAACACATAAGGCGGCAACCCATTGATCCGGCGGAACTCCACTATTGCCTCCTTGACCGGGCCTCGTACCGGTGCTTGTTAAAGGCTAGCGGGCCGAGTGCGCCGGCTGGTGAAGGTTATTCGCCGCCAGCTCGCCGGACGGCAAGCAAACCGGCGCCGACAGCGCCGGCGCGCTCGCCGAAGTGAGCGGGCAATATTTCCACTTTTCTGGCGCCGGGTGCCTCGGCCAGGTCCGCAAACGCATCCCGGATGCGGCCCATAAATGACCGTTCAGCTTCGATCAGGCCGCCACCGAGGACGATGACCGAAGGGTCCAGGGCATTGGCCAGGTTCGCCAACCCGAGGGCCATCCACCACGCGAAAGCCCCCATCACCGCAAGGGCTTCAGGGTCCCCGTCGAGCGCGGCTCTCGTGACATGTTCGCCCCGCACTGCCTCCGGGTCGCCTCCCGCGAGCACAACCACGTTGTTGAGCTGCCCCGCTTGGGCCGCCTCCCTGCCCAACCTGCCCAGGGCGCTCCCCGATGCGTAACGCTCCCAGCAGCCCCTCTTCCCACATGGGCACGGTGGGCCGTGCGGGTCTATAACCATGTGCCCGATCTCACCGGCGAAGCCATGGGCGCCCTCGACGAGCCTCCCGCCGAGTACTGCCCCGCCCCCGATCCCCGTCCCGAGTGTCACCATGAGCACGTTGTCGGATCCCTTCCCGGCCCCTGTCGCGTGCTCGGCCCAGCACGCAGCGGTCGCGTCGTTGGCGACAATGGTTGTCGTCGCGGCCGGGCGGCGCCTGGCAAGCTCGTGGCGCAGGTCAATACCGTCGAAGGCGTGCAGGTTCGGGCAAAAATGAGCGACCCCTTCGCGGTCGACCATGCCAGGACAGCCAACACCGAGCGGCAGGGTGACCGGGGCCTCGGCAGCTGCAGTGACGGCAGCGGCGGCTGCGAGGACGATGGCGATGACATCGTCGGTCGCGGAATCCGGCGGTATGGCCAATTTCTCGACGGCCTCGATTTCGCCAGCGGCGCCCAGGCAAACAGCAAGCACCTTCGAGCCGCCAATATCAACACCTACCGACGGTCCCAAGGGCACCGCTCCCCCGCTCAACGCTGACCTCCAAAACAGTGCAGTGCTACAGCCGTGGTGGCTGCCACGTTGAGCGAGTCAACGCCCTGCGCCATCGCGATCCGCACCGATCGGCACATCTCGAGCACGGGCGCACTAAGGCCGCCGCCTTCCGCTCCCACGACAAGTGCGACTCGGGATCCTTGGAGCTCGGCAGAGACCACTTCTATCCTCTCGGCTTGAGATGAGGGGGTGAGCGCCAGTGGGACAAAGCCCCATTTTCTCACCAGTTCGATCGACGCCGGCCAGGGCGACAGACGAGCGAAGGGCACCCGCAGCACATGGCCGAGCGAAACCCTAACGCTCCTTCGGTATAGGGGGTCCGAACAGGTGGGGTCGAGCAGGACCGCGCCTGCGCCGAAAGCTGCGGCGTTGCGGAAAATGGCACCGAGGTTTTCCTGGTCGTTCACCCCCTCGACGACCATCACGACCGTTGCAGTGGGATGTGCCAAGAGGTCCTCGGGCGATGGGCCGGGCAGCCGGCCGGCCAGGCCGAGCAAACCCCTGTGCACGTCGTAGCCCGTTGTCGCCGCCATAACGTCGTCTTCGGCCACGTACACGGGCAAACCCGGCGGAAGAACCAAGTCCCCGAGCGCCTCGAGGCGGCGGCGCAGCACCAGCACGGAACGCAAAGGGTAAGGGGAGGCGAGCACCGCCCGCAGTGCGAGCATGCCTTCGACGACGAACACGCCCCCCGCTAGCTCGGCGCTCCGTCTAAGAGCGGAATCCTTCAGGTCCCGGTAGGCAATGAGGCGCGCGTCAGCGGGGCTCTTGATCTCGCAAAGCTCGACGAGCGAGCCCTCGGGCTTGCAGTAGCTCAGGTTTCGACTCGCGCTCTTAGCTCTTTCAGCGCCGTATAAGCGATGCGGCCCTCGGCGCGTCGTTTGACGAACACCGGGAGGGGGACCTTGAGGTCGACGACGAGGTGGTATGTGATATCCGCCGAACCGTCGTCGCTCGGGTAGATGTCGTAGCTCCCGTCAAGGCGACGCGTTACGTCTCCTTCCACCTGCTCCCACGACAGGCGCGCAGGTGCGTCGCTGTAGTCGTAGCGCAGAGTGTAGGAAGTGCTCCTCCCAAATGCGGCCGCCCGGAACGTCACCTGGGCCGGTCGGCCGCTGGCGTCGCGCTCGTCGACAACAACAGCCTTGATGTCAGAGGCCCATTCGGGGTAGCGCTCAAAGTCGGTGAGGACCTGGAAACAATGAGCAGGGCTAGCCCGGATGACCATCCTTTCGGTGACCTGCTCCTCCACTTGCACACCTCCTTCGACATGACCTTAGTGACTCGGCAGGCTTGCGCCCGCGTTTCAAAGCCGCTCGAGCGCGGCAGCCAGCTTGCTTGCCAGGATGTCGTAGGAAAGTTCCTCTTCGAGCGCGGCGCCTGCCTGCTTCTCCCATGCGACGGGCAAGAACCGGGTCTCCCAGCACCTTGGCCAGGGCTTCAGCGACGTCGGCGACCTGGGCTGCTTTCCGACGCGGCCCCTCACGCCACCCTTTGCCCCCCGCGGAGGCCGGCAGCACGAGGCCTGTCTCGCCGTCGCACACGGCTTCGCCTGCCCCGCCCGAGTCGATCGTGATGCATGGGATGCCCGAAGCGGCCGCCTCGACGAGCACGATCCCAAAGCCCTCCTCTTCCAGGCCCCACCAGCGCGACCTGCAGCACAGGGCGAACACGTCGGCGCAGGCATAAAAATCAGGGAGGTCTGCATCATCGAGCTTGCCCACGAAGTCGACCCTCACCCGCGCCCGTGACGCAAGCCTTTCCAGGCGGCGGCGGTCCCTGCCGGCCCCGGCGATGGCGACCGACATGCCCGGGAAACGTCCTGCAAGCGCCGACGCAGCTCCGATCAGGGTGTCCATCCCTTTGCGAGGCACGAGCCGGCTGACACTCACCACAAGAGGCCCAGAGTGGGTCAGCCCGAGGCGTGCTCGCGCCGCGGCACGCTCGATTTGCGGCAGCGGGCGGAAGCGGTCGGTGTCGACTCCCGGGGGGATCTGGACCACGGGAGGGAACTGCTCGGTGCTGGCGCCGTCGGAGACTTTGGCTCCGTGGAGCAAGGCCTTGCGAGCCTCGGCCTCGGGATAGTTGCCAGCCGCTATGACCAGGGCGGCGTTGCGGATGGTCCGTGCGAGCAGTTGCCGGGTGATGGGGAGGCGCCCGGGGACCGTGACCTCGGCGCCGTGCAGGACCACGGCGTAAGGAAGCCCGAGCCAAGGCCCGACGAGGCCGAGCGGGACGGCTGGGTCGATCACGACGGCGCGGGCCCCAAAGCGCCGGGCAGCTCGCCGGGCCCGGCGGGCGAGATAAGGCTGCGGCAGCAGCACCGGTTCCCTTGCCCGGATGATCTTGAACTTTTGCTGGGCGTCCCACAAGTCGGCACCCTGGTAGGACGCTGTGAACACCGTGACGTCGTCCGGGGGCAGCCGGCGCCAGAGCTCCCAAAGGTAGGACTGGATGCCTCCGACCTTGGGGGGGAAGTCGTTGGTCAGGAGCAGGTGCCGCATCAAGTCCTGTCTAGTGGGGTTTGGCGCGCGAGTTCGTCCTGGACTAGCAACGAGGGGTCTTCGGCAAGGCCCGGCCGGTTCGTAACTAGGTCGCGGCGGCCGGCTGAGATTGCCGCCCAGATCGCATGAGCTCGTAGGAGGTCGTCGGGGCCGTCGAGGTAACGCTCCAATGTCGCCTGCACCTCGGGCGAATGGCCGTCGGCCACGTTGCCGAGGGCGATAAGCGCGTTGCGCCTGAGGTAGCGAGGGTCACGTTCGGGTATGTACCAGCGCCCGTGGCGAGCGAGCAGAGCGGGGCCGCTGGCAGCCAGCATTTCGAGCAGGTCGACTTCGGGCGCATCGCTCTTTGAGCTCTGCTCGCCGCTTGCTTCGGACGGCGACATCCTCGCAGCGAGGCGGTTGGCGGGGCACACATCCTGGCAGTCGTCGCAACCGTAGATGCGGCCGCCGAGTGCGGCCCGGTACTCGAACGGGAAGACGCCGGTCGCCTGCAGCAGCCAGGCGAGGCATCTTCGGGCGTCAAGCACGCCGGGCGCCACAAGAGCACCGGTCGGGCAAGAGGCGAGGCAGCGCCGGCACGGCCCGCAGCCATCTTGGACGCGGGTACTTACCGGCAGCGGGGCGTCGGTGACCACCGAACCGAGGAGGAACCATGACCCGCGGCCCGGGAGCAGGACGTTGCTGTTTTTACCGAACCACCCGATGCCGGCTCTCTCGGCGACCGCCCGGTCCACCAGGGCGTTGTCGTCGAAGACAACCCGCGCCCGCCAACCGGCCCGCTCCAACAGGTCGGCGAGCCCACGCAGCGCGACTTCGAGGTCGGCGTAGTGGTCCCGCGAGGAGTAGCGAGCCACGATGCCCTTGGGCCGACCGTCCTGTGGCCTTCCGGTGAGGGGCTCCCCACCGTACGGCCAGGCGCCCACGACGAGCGCTGCCGCTCCCGGCAAAAGCCGGCTCGGGTCGGTGGAGCGCGCCGGGTTCCTGTAGGTGAACTGCATGGTGGCGGAAAGACCCGCAGCCTTGCGCTCCTCGAGTATGCGCCGCGTGACGTCCATGGGTGTGGCTGGGGCTATCCCCACCGCTGCCAGGCCGGCTTCTTCCCCGTGCTTAATAAGCTCGCCAACCAAGGCGTCCGCGGACCGCTGCCCCACCGACTACAGCTTGACAGGCCTCGGGGTCATCCGGACATGGCTGCCTTCCCGCTATGGCGTAACGGGGGCACCAGGCCGTTCCGGCCGAGCACCCGAAGCGCCCGCTCCTCGGCCACGTCGAAGATGACAGCGTCTTCCGGCGCCCGATCGCAGATAAAGGTCACGACGCAGTCGCTGCAGGCGTCGCTGCCCTGCATGATGCAGCCGTCACACTCAATTGTCAGCGTTGCCATGCGAACAGGCTCTCACGAGCCTGTGACGGGAACCCCGCGTAGGCGATGAGAGGCCTACGGGAAGGTGACGATCGTCGTCCCAGGGGGCGGGGCGAACGTCGACGCCGGTGGGTTGGCCACGTAGCTGCCAGCATGGATCGTGATCGTGGATGTCTTAGTGGTGCTGGGCGATCCTTGCGCGAAGGTCAGGACACCGTGGCTGCTCGAGGAGCAGAAGACGCCGGCCCCGTTCATTTTCGGGCCGGTCACCTTCACGCAATTTGAGGGGTACTGGGCACCGGATACCCCCGGCCCCGTCCAGCCATAGCTCTGCGAATATGACGACAGCGTGTAACCATGAGCGCTGGCCTGGGCCTCCAGGTCGGTGATATGAGTTTTGATGACGCCAGGGGCAAAGAGATCCTCTATCGAGGTCATGTCGGCCATAAGGCTCTTCGGCAGCGAGGTGCACTCCAGGTGGCCTGCGGCGGACCTGCAGGCCAACGTCTTCGTGGGGCTCAGGTAGAAGGCGCCCTGAGGGGTGCTGAACGCTACCTGTTTCGTCGCCGGGTCCTGTGCGAAGGTTGCGCTTTCGTTTTCGGTAGTGACGCCTTTCGTCGTCTCGACGAGCTGATAGACAACGCTGAACGGAGTGCTCACGCTCTTGCCGATGCCCTGGAGTATCGACTCCCAGGGCGAGCCTGACGTGCTGGCAGAAGCCGCCGACGGCGCAACCAGCAACACACAGCCGCCCAAGATAGCCACGGTCCCCAGACGGGTAACCCCGGTTTTGGAAATCCTTGCGATGGAGCGGATCGAGCTCATTGTGGCCCCTTTCGTTCTCGTCACCCCGTCCCGGTCGTGCTAGCGGGACGACGGTACGCGTACGGCTTCGATGAATGTCGAAGGTAGCATCAGCGGACCGGTGAGCTGAGGAACCGGACAAAGCGGAACCCGCCCACTGACCGTCTCGACAGTCTGTCCAGCTAGCCTTGGGCCCGGTGACAACGGGACCTACAGCGGGACCTCCGGCGGGACCTCCGGCGGGAGCGGCGGTTACGCCGGCGACTACAGCGAGCGAGAGCTTCCACGACCTCGTGGGTGCCGCGCCAGACGGGCTGTGGCGCTCGCCCGGGAGGGTGAACCTGATCGGCGAACACACCGACTACAACTTCGGTCTCGCACTGCCCTTTGCGATCGACCGGGAAACAGTGGTGGCCGCGCGCCGCCGTCCGGACAATTTGGTCCGAGTACTTTCCTGCACATTGGGCCGCCAAGCAACCGCAAGCGTTCAGGACATCGCTGAGCAGCCACCTTCATTTTTCGAGCCCTGGGCGCGGTTCCCGTTCGGGGTCATCTGGGCGATGGCCCGGGCCGGTGCCGAGGTGCCCGGGCTCGACATCGTGATCGCTTCGGACGTACCGATCGGCGGCGGCCTTTCCTCCAGCGCGGCCCTCAGTATTTCCGTCGCCATCGCCGTCAACGACATCGCCGCTGCTCGGATCCGGACGGCCGAGCTCGCCCGGGTCGGCCAGCAGGCAGAGTCGGAGTTCGCGGGCTCGCCCTGCGGCCTGATGGACCAGCTCGCTGTGCTCGATGGCCGGGCCGGCTCGGCAGTGCTCATCGACTTCTTATCGCTCGAAACCGAACCGGTACCAGTGGGCCGGCGCCCACTTGTTGTCATAAACACACGGGTCGAGCACGCAAATGCTGCCGGGGCTTATGCCAACCGGAGGAACGCCTGTGAACAAGCGGCCCGGGCGCTCGGCGTGCCGTCTCTGCGCCAAGCCACACTCGGCCAGGTCGAGGACAGCTTGGATGGGGAACTGCGCAAACGCGCCCGCCACGTTGTGACCGAGAACGCGCCGCGTCATCGAGGCCGCGAGGCGTCTGCGAGCCGACCAACCGATCGGCGACCTACTGATCGGCTCTCACGTGTCTTTACGGCTTGATTACGAGGTTTCCTGCCCTGAGCTTGACCTCGCAGTCGACGTTGCGCTCGCCAACGGCGCTGACGGTGCGAGGTTGACGGGCGCGGGTTTCGGGGGCTCTGCGATCTCCGTCGGGGTAGAGGCGGAGCATCTCGTGAGGCCAATGTCGGAAGCTTTCGAGCGGGCCGGCTTTATACAACCGGAGGTTTTCGCAGTTGCCCCAACGGAGGGGGCGGGGCGTCTGGCGTGAACCGCCAAGGCGTTGGGCGCGCCCCGGCCGTTGAGCGCTACGTTTGTTGAGTGGTCACTGCATTTGTCCTGATGGACGCAGAGCCGGCCCGCGTCGCTGAGCTGGCGGAGGAGGTCGCTGCCGTCGAAGGGGTCGCGGAGGCCTACTCGGTAGCTGGCCACGCCGACATCGTCGCCGTCGTCCGGGTACGGCGTATCGAGGACCTGGCCCAAGTTGTGACCAGACGGCTGTCGGGGCTCCCGGGCGTCACCGACACTCGCACCCTCGTAGCGTTCCGGTCCTATAGCCGCAAGGATCTCGACGAGATGTGGGAGCTCGGCGCCGAGGGCTAGTGCTTCGCCGGACCGCCGCTGCCAGGCGAGGGCTCGCCTTTGGCCGTACCATCAGTTCATGGAGTGGCTGCTGCTGATGCTTTTCGTCGTCCTGTTCGTCCCGGTGGCGTTCCTGACGGCTCTCGCCACCTGGGGCGCGCTGGGCGTTTCTTCCCTACGCCGAGCCAACAGGGTCGTGCCCACCCGGACCGCCATATCAGCTCCATTGCGCTGGCTCTGGAGCCCGAGCCCGGCTGCGGCACTGCACCGCAGGCTGCGCGCGGCATGCGCTCTGGCAGGATCGGTGGAAGGCTCGTTGCCGAGGGACCGGTGGCCGAGACGCAGGAAGGGCCTTGTCAACGATGGCATAGTGAGCCTGGCGCAGGAGGTCCTCCAGGAGGCTGTGGCCCTTGACCACGAGCTCCTGTCGACGAGCTTGTTGCCGCGGGGCATCCCGAGGGACCAGGCCCTGAACGCGTTGGACTACCAGGTGAGGGGGCTCGAGGACGCTGCCCGCCGGGTCCACCAACTCGCGACCAGACGAGCCCAACTTGCCCGTCCGGCCAGTCCTGCCACCCTCAACCTCGACGAGAGGATCACTGCTATGGAGGCGGCCCTCGGCGAGCTCACCCCGCGCCACCCTGGCGCTTAGGCTCGCTATCAAAGCACGACCTCGTGGCGACGGGCTAGGACGATAACGACGTCCGGGCACCCTCTTCGTTAGAAAGCTCGACCAGCCGGTCGAGACAGGTGCTTGCGAGGCCGCCGTCGAGAGACTCTGTCGCGAGCGAGAGACCTTCCTCGAGGTCGCTGGCCTCTCCGACCACGACGAGCGCGCCGGCGGCGTTCAGCAGGACGATGTCGCGCTGTGGCCCTTTCGCTCCCGCAAGAACGGCGCGGACCGCCATCGCGTTCACAGCGGAGTCGCCGCCCATCAGCTCCTCGGGCCGAGGCCGCTTGAGCCCCAGGGAAGCGGGGTCAACAACGAATGTCCGGACGTCGACCTCGCCGGCAACCCACTCGACAACCGTCGACGGGGCCACGGTCGAGAGCTCGTCGAGGCCGTCATGGCCGTGGACCACCCATGCGCGCTCAGTGCCGGCCGACCCGAGTACCCTGGCTAAGCGTTCGGCGACCCGCCCATCGCCCACCCCGACCAGCTGGTAGCGCGCTCTACCCGGGTTGGCGAGCGGGCCAAGGAGGTTGAACGCCGTCGGGACACCGAGCTCGCGGCGAGTCTGGCCTACATTTCGCATCGCAGGGTGGTAGCGGGGCGCGAAACAAAAGCCGATCCCTGCTTCCTCGATACAGCGGGCGACGGATGCAGGCGGCAGGGTGATCTCGACTCCAAGGGCCTCCAGCACGTCGGCTGACCCCGTTCGCGACGACGCAGCGCGGCCACCGTGCTTGCAGACCGGTACTCCCGCCCCCGCAACAACGAGGGCCGCGATTGTCGAGACATTGATGGTCCCGGCCCGGTCGCCGCCCGTCCCGCAGGTATCCACGAGCCTGCCGGCGAGCTCGCTCGGCAGCGGGACAGTCTCGGCCACCTCGAGCATGGACTGCAACATGCCCGTCAGTTCCTCAGATGTCTCTCCCTTGCAGCGCAAGCCGAAAATAAAAGCCGCTATCTGCGAGGCGGTCGCCGTGCCATCCAGGATCTCGCGCATCGCCACGGCGGCCTCGGCCGACGTTAGGTCCAGGCCAGCCGCCAAGCGGCTCAGGATGGCGGGCCAGCCCCCGAGATCGACCAGTGAAAGCACGTCCCTACGGTACTAACTGAGGCGGCAGGCCGGCAGAAATTGAGGGCGCACGCGCCAGTCGCTAGCGTCCACCACGTCCAGAGCCCGACCAGGCGAGAGGGGCCAGCCATCAGCATCCTCGTGATCGACATAGGCAGCAGCGCGGTGCGGGCGGGCGTAGTCCGCCCCGACGGCGCACTCACGGCGAAACGTCAGATCGACCTGGCCCCCCAGCACCCCTTCCCCGGCCTGGTCGAGCTTGACGGGGCCTCGATCGCAAGCGCTGTACTCGAAGTAGCGCGCGCTTGCATCGAAGAAGTCAGGCAAGTTGACGGCGTCTCCGTGACGAACCAGAGAGGCTCGACGGTGGTCTGGGATGCCTCCACCGGCGAACCTGTCGGCCCAACTCTCAGCTGGCAGGATTTACGCACCGCCGGGACTTGCCTAGAGCTTCAGGCCGAAGGCCTCCGCCTGGCACCAAACGAGTCAGCAACCAAGCTCGCCTGGCTCCTAGAGACCTACGACCCGGACCGGCAGCGCGACCTTCGCTTCGGGACGCTCGACACCTGGGCGATATGGCAACTGACGGACGGCCGGGCGCACGTCACCGACCCGAGCAACGCCGGCGTCACCGGGCTGCTACCCACGGAGGGGGTGTTGCTGGGGACCGATGAGCTCGCCTGGGACCCCGTCCGACTTGAGAGGTTCCGCATCCCCCAGAGCTGCATGCCTACCCTCGTCGCCTCATCGGGTGTTCTCGCCGAAGCGAGTGCCTTGGAGGGCTCCCCGCCGATTTGCGGCATAGTCGGCGACCAGCAGGCCTCGCTGATCGGACAGGGTTGCGTCCGGGCCGGGGACGCGAAAGCAACTTTCGGCACGGGTGCGTTTCTCGACGTGAACATCGGCGGCGCGCCTCCCCCCTTCGGCGCCTTCGGCAAGAGCGGGGCCCATGGTTCTTTCCCGATCATCGCCTGGCAGCGCGAAGGGGCGCTCACGTGGGGAGTCGAAGCGATCATGCTCTCTGCGGGGTCCGCCTTGTCTTGGCTCGTCGACGACGTCGGGATCCTGTCCAATCCTGCCGAGTCGGCAGAGGTGGCTGGGCGCTGCTCGGACACAGGCGACGTCATGTTCGTGCCGGCGCTCATCGGGCTCGGCACTCCCAACTGGGACTTCGGGGCCAGGTCGCTGTTCATAGGCATGAGCGCGGGCACTGGGCGCCCAGAGCTCGTAAGGGCGGTGCTGCGGGGCGTGGCCCAGCGGGGCGCAGACCTTTTGGAGGCCGCCGAGGCCGACTCCGCCCAAAAGGTGGCCCACCTCCGAGCCGACGGGGGCATGACCGCCAACCCCGTTTTCGTGCAGGAGCTCGCTGATGCCTGTCAGCGACCTGTTGAATTGTCCGCCGAGCTGGAAACCACCTCTGTCGGGGCAGGGTTCCTCGGCGGGCTTGCGACAGGGATCTGGGGTGGCTACGACGACATCGTTGCGGTGGCCAAGCCTCGCAATGTGGTGGAACCTAGCGGAGATGACCGGCGCGCCCGTTGGAAAGACGCCCTTTCCCGATCTGAGCGCTGGATCCCCGAGCTCTCAGCGCTCAAGTTCTGAACCAGGGCCGCCCGGTCCCGCCACAGCGGCTTCGACGCCAACCTCTGGCGCGCCGGGGTCGGGCTGCTGAGAGCCCGCAGCCGCCCGCGTTGCTGCCAGGGCTGCGTCGAGCTGACGGTCGGCCGCTATCGCCTTACGTTCTTCTTCTCTGGCCCACTCGACAAACAGCAGCGCGAGGACGGCCACGATCAGTACCTCGGTCAGCCCCAACAGGACGTTCCCCCCCGTCTGGGTGTCCGCCAGTGTGTTGCCGGCCGGGTACGACGGTCTCGTAGCCATCGCGACCACGAGGCCAAGGGCAGCGTCGCAGGGGATCTGGACGAGGACGAGGACGAAGCGCATCCCGGCACCGAGGCGTCGCGCCAACGCGTCCCGGCCAACTATTAGCCACCAAAGGCCGCAACCCACCACGAAAAACTGCAGGTGGACGTACGCCAGAAAGACAGGGTGCTCCTCGGAAATGCGGTACAGCGGCGTCAGGAAATAGACGTACATCGTGCCCATCGATAACACGAGGGCCGCAAGCGGGTTGGACAGCAGGTGCACCGCGCGGCCGTGAAGAACGTCGAACAAAACCGCTGAGACCCGGCGAGGTGACGATTGCAAAGCCAGGGTTAGCGGGGCGCCCATGGCCAGGAACGGAGGGGCGACATCGATCAGGAGCAGCAGCTGGATGACATGCGCCGTGAAAGTCCGTTGCTGGTAGTAGGCGATCCCGCCCTCGACGGCGTAAACGGTCACGAGGATCCCGACTATGAAACTCGCCGTCCTCAACGGTGACCAGCGCCGGCCAAGAGCGCCCAGACGGCGAAGGCTCCACAAGTACCACGCCACGGCCGCCACCTGTACGACCACTGCAACAAAAGAGGTCCACTGCGTTTGCCAGCCGAACAGCAGGTGGCTCGTGGTGGGGTCTGGCGACAACGTTGCAGGCCCTAACGCCAGGTGGTCCCGGCCGGCATCTCAGCGCCGGCGAGGTCGGCTTTCGCACGCGACATGTCGCCCGCAGGGTCGATACCGAAGATGGAGCCGTAGAACGCGAGCTCGGCCTCTAGCGTGCGCACCAAGGACGTGGCCTTTCTGAAGCCGTGGCTCTCCCCTACTATCTCCACGAGCAGAGCCCTCACCCCGTTTTGACGCAAGGCAGCCACCATGCGGCGGCTTTGGTCCGGTGGGACCACCTTGTCGTCGAGCCCATGGACAAACATCACCGGCGCCGCGATGTTGCCAACCAGTTCGAGCGGGGAGCGCGCGACGAGCTCGGGCTCGGGTACCAAGCGACCCACATAACGGCTTTCGAACTTGTGGGTTGTCGCGTTCAACGATGTCAGGTCCGCCACCCCGAACAGGACGACAGCGCCGGAAAAGGTCCTGTGGCGAGCCAGGGCGGCCATTGCCGTCAGGCCACTGGAGCTGGCGCCCCGGACTACCATCCGGTTGGAGCTGACGCGCCCACTCTCGGCCAGCCAATGTGCGGCGCCGGCGCAGTCTTCCACGTCCGCCAACCCCCACCGCCCCTCCAAGGCGCCTCGGAAAGAACGGCCATAACCCGTGCTCCCCCGGTAGTCGACGTCCAGAACGCCGAAGCCCCGAGTGGTCCAAAACTGCGTGCGTAGGTCGAGCACCCTAGAAGCGTTGGCCGTGGGGCCTCCGTGGCTGGTCACGATCAGCGGAGGCAGCTCGCCTTCGGGAGCGACGTAGCCCGGGTTGCGCGGGGAGTAGTAGATGGCATGTGCGACTTCGCCGTCCCCAGTTGGGAAATCGAACGGTTCTCCCGCTGAGACCCACTCCTCTGCGAGCACATCGGGCCTGCTGCGGCGGAGCACCTCCACTTCCCCCGCGATGCTTATCCTGACCAGTTCGGGCGAACGAGACGGTCCACCAGCTATGGCTAGGACACCATCCTCACCGTCCAAGCTCGCCGGGCATAGATGGGCAAAGTAGCCATAGGGAAGGTCCAAAGGGTGGGCGCAGCCCCCCTCGACGACGCCGAGGTACGCCGTCCCGGCGTTCTTCCATGTCGCAAAAAGGCGCCCGTCCGGCAAGATCGCGTAATCCGAATCACCGAAGTTCCAAGCCGGTCCCGCAAACTCTGCTTCCATCGGGGCTAGCGGCTCGTCGTCGATGTAAAGGTTCCACCAGCCGGTCCTGTCCGAAATGTGAACCAGCCTCCCGTCGGGCGCCCACCTCGGCTGGAGAACGGACTCTGCGCCGTCTTGCCCGGCGATGCAGCGAAGATCCGTCAGATTTCCTTCTGAAAAGCGGCCTCGCCACAACTGCGTCCGGTCCCAAGGCATGTCCGGGTGGTCCCAAGAAATAAAAGCGAGCATCCCGCCGTCACTAGACAGCTCCGGTGAGGAGTAAAAGTCGTGCCCTTCGGCGAGGGTTCTGGGCTCTGTTATCTCGCCAAAGCGAGCGATAGCCACAAGGTCGTTGTGGACCTCGCCGTCAACGTGGCGCTCGCGCACCACTATTACCCAACGCCCGTCGCGGCTCACCACCGGGCAGCCGAAACGAACCGCGTGCTTGCTCTCCGGCTCGGCGCTGAGGGGTCGAGGGGGCTGCCCGGGGGAGACGTCCCAGAGGCGTTGATCGGAGAAATTGGAGGTTACAAGGACGCTCCCGGCCGGGCCGCCTATCGCCCATGCTCTCCCGCCGTACTCGTGGACCGTGCTGCGCGCCGACATTTCTGCGGGCAACAACTCGATGCCCGCTGCCTCAGGCCCGTCCCAGGCCACCAATGCCACCCTGCCGGCTTCGGCGGGCCTAGCTTCTTGCCAGACGACCCTCGCCCGCGTGCCCTCAACGCCGTCTGTCTGCGTCGGGTAACCAAGCCCTAGCGCGCCCTCGACCAGGTCGGATGCAGCAAGCGGGGACTCCCAAGTGCCAAAGGGTGAGACCTTGGCCGTCAATTCGAGCCCTTCACCTGACCGGTCAGCCCGCGTCCTCGAAACGCTCCGCAGGGCGCTCACCGAGCTCAGGCTCTGAGGCTTGCCGGCGAGCTCGCGCCGCTGCCTCGGCTTCCCTTCTCGACTGGCCCGACAGCGTCGCCCAAAGAGTTGCCGCCGGGCCAGGGGGAGCGTCGGCACCCAGGGCCAACTGGCTACGTACCCGTTCTGTGACCCTGCGCTCCATGTAGAACGCAAGCAGAGGCAACAGGCCTGAGCAGACCATGCCGAGCAGCTGGGCCGTCTTGAACCTGGCGCGGCTTGCGAGGTCGAGGCACGCGAGAAGGTAGACGATATAAAAGACGCCGTGAAGGGGACCGACTATCTCTACGACGCTCGTCCAGGGCCATTTGTTCTGGCCCAACGGGACCCCGCCAGCCAGCTGGAGTGGTATCCCGATAAAGCACAGAACAGCGAGCCCTGTGCCCACGATCAGCGCCATGGTCCGGTAACGTGCCAAGGCTCCTGCGGTGCCCCCCAGGGTGAGGAGCCGATTGAGCCGTCCGCTCACGAGGCCACTGCGCTCTGCTCGCCCGGTTCACTCCCAGCCATCTCTGGCAGGCCCCTCGGGTTTCCCCACGTCTTGCGGGTGCGGGCGGCCGCCAGAGTGCGCAGGTACTCGTTGTAGGCCTTCAGTTCGGGGGTCTCCAGGGCGCTGTCCCATACGAGAGGCTGCGTAGGCAGCTCGTCGTCGCGGTGCAGCAAGGAACGCCGCACTCGGCTTGGCTTGTCGTACTCGGTCTCCAACCGGACATCGTGGACCAACTGCCACCACGCAAGCACGCCGAGGACCGCGAACACAGGCCATTCGATCGAGTAGAAGTAGCTGATCAGGTTGCCGTTGAGCGCCCGGTGGACCTGCCACCACCCCGCAAACAGGCAAGCCGGGACCACTGTCACCAGAAGGAGGTGCAACACGAACGCCCTTCGGGACAGCCACCTGTTGCGCACGGCTCGATTCTAGGAGGCTCCCGGTGGGGGCGCCTGGCGGGGGCCCGGTCGAGCCCAGGCCGGCGAGCTCAGCTCGACTTGACTGCAGCCAGAAGTCTGGTCAGGGAATCCTTCGCGTCGCCGAAGAGCAAGATCGTCTTCGGGTCGTAGAGCAAAGCATTGTCTACGCCTGAGAACCCAGGTCGCATGCTTCGCTTCAAGAACACGACATTCGTTGCGGCATCGACGTTCAGGATCGGCATCCCGTAGATCGGGCTTCCGGGGTTATCCCGCGCCGCCGGGTTCACGACGTCGTTGGCGCCGACGACCAGGGCGACGTCGGTGCTGGGGAACTCGTCGTTCGCCTGGTCCATTTCCTTCAGGTCTTCATAGGGAGCATTCGCCTCGGCGAGCAGGACGTTCATGTGGCCGGGCATCCTTCCGGCGACCGGGTGGATCGCATAGGAGACATCGACGCCGCGCGCCTCGAGAGCCCGGGCCAGCTCGACAGCCACGTGCTGCGCCTGAGCGACCGCCAAGCCATATCCGGGGACGATGATCACTTTTCGCGAGTAAGCGAGCAGCGTGCCGATATCGGTGGCGTCGCCGCTTCGAACGCTACGGCCTTCGGCCCCTGCCGCGACCTCGGCGCTTGCGGATGGCGCCGCGCCAAAGCCACCCAGGATGATGTTGGGCAGTGAGCGGCCCATAGCGTCGCTCATCATCTTTGTGAGCAGCCCGCCCGATGCCCCAACCAGGGTGCCTGCGACAACGAGGACCACGTTGTCGAGCACGAAGCCGTCCGCCGCCACCGCCAAGCCAGTGAAGCTGTTCAGCAACGAGATCAGCACCGGCGTATCCGCGCCTCCCACTGGTAAGACAACGGCCGCCCCCAAGACCAGCGCCACGACCAGCAACAGGACAATGGCAATAAGGTGGGGCGTTACCACTATCGTCACCCCGAGGGCAACCACCGCCAGGGCGACGATCGCGTTCACGACCTGCTGGCCAGGGTAAATGACTGGCGCGCCGGTCATCAGCTCCTGGAGTTTTGCGAACGCCACGGCACTGCCCGAAAACGAAAGGCAACCCACCACCAATGCAAATAGGATTTCGACGCCCTTTTGCGCGGGGACCCCGAGCGGCAGCTCGTGCAGGTACTCCGACAGCGATATGACTGCCGCAGCCCCGCCTCCGACGCCGTTGAAGATGGCGACCATTTGAGGCATGCCCGTCATCGGCACCTTGCGAGCAGTGGGGACTGCGACGAGCGCCCCGAGCCCCATCCCGGCGCCTATGACCCAGTCGTGGCCGGGATCCTGCACAAGAAAGGTAAGGGCTATGGCCACGACCATCCCGGCGACGCCGACGAGGTTGCCATAGCGAGCGTTGCGCGGTGAGCTGAGCGCCTTCAGTGCCAGGACGAAACAGACGGCAGAAAGCAGGTATATGCCCGTCAGACCGTCGGCACTGATATGAACTGCTGCGATCATGGCTTCGGGTCGGCCTTGTCGGCAGGCTGTTTACGCTCCCCCTGTTGGCGGCCCTTGAACATATCCAGCATCCGGTCGGTGACGACGACCCCACCGACGATGTTCAGCGTGGCGAGGAACACTGCAACAAAAGCGAGGACCATTTGCAAAGCACCCTGAGCCTGCGAAGCGATGAACATCGCGCCAACCAGGATGATCCCGTGTATCGCATTGCTCCCCGACATGAGGGGCGTATGCAGGATGCTCGGGACTTTGGAAATGACCTCGAAACCGACAAAGGCCGCCAGCACGAACACGACCAGGAGATCGACTGCGTCGTAGATCAAAGTTTGGCCTCCTCGAGTGCCGCGAGCGTGGGCTCGTGGTGGACCACACCGGATATCGTGACTGCGCTCTTATCCAGGATCTCATCTGCAAAGTCAGGTGCGAGCCGTCCATCGCGAACGAGGAGCTTCACAAAAGAGCTGACGTTGCGCGCATAAAGGCTGCTTGCATGCGTGGGCATAGACGAAGCCAGCTCTCCTGCCCCTATTATGTGGACGCCCCCCACGGTTACCTCTTGGCCGTCCTCAGTCAGCTCGCAGTTACCACCGGTCGCTGCCGCCAGGTCGACGATGACCGAACCCGGGCGCATGCGGCTCACCATCGCAGCGCTTACGAGGACAGGGGCGCGCCGCCCGGGGACCGCTGCAGTTGTTATCACGACGTCCGATGCGCCAACGTGGGTGGCGATCATTTCTTGCTGGCGCGCGATGAACTCTTCGGATTGTACGGCTGCATAACCTCCCGAGCCTTCCTGGGCCTCCAGCGGCAACTCGATGAACGTGGCCCCAAGGCTCTTTACCTCCTCCTTGGCTGCCGGCCTCACGTCGTAGGCGCTAACGACCGCGCCCAGACGGCGCGCCGTCGCGATGGCCTGAAGCCCAGCGACACCCGCGCCCATCACGAGGGCACGCGCAGGGGGCACCGTACCAGCCGCTGTCATAAACAGCGGAAAGAACTTGCCCAGCCTGTTAGCTGCTATCAATACCGCCCGGTAACCGGCGCAAGTGGACTGCGAAGAAAGAGCGTCCATCGCCTGCGCCCGGCTAATCCTGGGTACTAGCTCGAAGCTGAAGGCTGTCACTTTGCGGTTTGCCAAGTGCCTGACCACCTCGAGATGGCCCGAGGGGGCCAAGAAGCTGAGCAAAGAGATACCCTCTGGCAACGCGTCGGCTTCCTCGAGCGTCGGCGGTTGGACCTTGACGACAAGATCCGCTCCGTCGTAGAGGTCCTTGCCACTATCGACGAGCTTTGCCCCGGCAGCTTCAAAATCGGTATCGGGATATAGGGCCAGCTCCCCGGCGCCCCGCTCGACGGTTATTTCAACACCCACTGCGGCAAGGCGCGCCAACTCTGCGGGAACCAGTGCTACTCGCTGCTCACCGGGCCTGCGTTCTTTTGGTACTACGACTTTCATCGGTTGCCGCTAAGCCAGCCTTTCGGCCTGCTTTTCAGCGACGCCGGCCCTTGGACTGAGCCGCTTCGTAAGCCGCCCTGACCTCGCCCGGGATTCGCCCGCGGTCACCGACCGCGTAACCTTGCGCACGCGCCCATTCGCGAATCTCCGCCTGCGATTCCCCGCGTGGTGTCGCGGTGGGACGAGAAGCACGGGGAGAACGACCAGTAGTGGCAGCACGCCGACGGCCACGGCCTCGACCCGCAGAATGACCAGCGCTTGCATAACCTTCCAAAGCGCCCTTCACCTCGTCGAGGTGCTTCTTACAAAGGTCGAGTGTGTACGTCTTACCCCCGTAGCTGAATGACACAGAATCAGCAGCGTTGATGTCACCATCTTCGAGGTCGCAAGTAACTACGACTTGCGTGATACGGGCCACTAGGAATCCCCTTTCGGCTTGCCGGCCACGAGCGAGTTCGCCGCAGCATCGAAAGCCAATAGTAGATCAGGCTCGCGCCAACTGACAATTCTGCTTGCGCCCAGGCGTTGGCTACCCAGAATCTCCGAGAACTCACATCACGTTGCCGAAGCGAGTTCCCGGAGATCCACTTTTAGCGGTCCCCGTAGTGGGCGCTGCGGGCCTCGATCCCGCGACCTTCGCCTTGTAAGGGCGGCGCTCTTCCAACTGAGCTAAGCGCCCGAGCGCTACATGTTACTGCTCAGTTCGTCGGTACGAACTACCGCCAGTGCCACCAAAGGTCACCTTGACCCTTTTGCTGGCAGCAAAGGGGCCAAGGTTTGCAGTGGCGGCACTACGTCCGCTTAGTTATGCGCGGCCTAGTGCCACGACAGGCATCGTTCGCCCGCTTTGGCGGTGCCAACCTTCCTTTCGCCAAATGCGCTCTTGCCGCAAAGGCGGGCGAACGTTCCTGGAGGCAGCACTTCTAATCCGGATGCGCTATCGGGGCGGTCAGGCCGTCTTAGGGTACTCAACGCGCCTGATGGTGTCAGCTCCCTTTACGGCGTGCAAAGTTTGTTCGCTCGGCGCCACCGCGGCCACTTTGGGAGGCCGGCCCCGTTTACGCTTCCTGGCAATGACCTCGCCATCGGCGAACAACTGGCCGCCCCAAACACCAGCCGGTTCCCGTCTGGCAAGCGCTCCCTTCAGGCAAGGCTCCACCAAAGCGCAGGACGCACAGATCGCCTTGGCCAGTTCGATGTCGGGGATCTCGTCGGAAAAATACAGGGCCGTGAGCGCGCCGGACCCATCGCGGCAAGCCGCGTCCTCCCAAGTGACAGCCGCTGACTGTTCTCCGTCGTCTTCATACTCGGCCCAGCTGTAGGCGAACATCTTGCGTTTCCTTTCGTCTCGTCGCTGTCGTGTGAATCTCCATCGCTCGCTGTCAGACAAACAAAGAGGCCGCCGGGGGGTCCCCGGCGGCCTCTGGGCCATTCCTGCGAGTGAACCGATCAACTCGGTAATCGCTCGCTTTGGCTCATCGGCCGCTCGGGGCGGTACCAATTGGACTTAAAGGCTGCCCCCGCCATGGCGTGAATCCTGCCGTTAGCCTCGGATTGCACGGACGGGGTAACTGCAGCCGTCTCGAGGGACGTGCAAAGGCGCGCGCTGGTCAGACCTGCTGCTCGTTTGGTGGAACCCATAGCTGGCTGACCTCCTTCTGGGCGCGCTATGCCCTGTGTATTCGTACTGCAACCATCGCAGCACGTTGCGTCCCGGAAGTCAACCCAATTTCTGGGCGGTCCGGGCAGCGACGAGATCCTCGAGCAGCCGGGGGGTCCCCGCAGCCACAAGAGCCCGCCTTTGCCCGGGTTGGCGGACCACCAAGTCGCGGCCGTACAGCTCTGTGACCTGCGCTCCAGCCTCTTGGCAGACGAGCAGGCCGCCGAGGTAATCCCAGGGGGCAAGAGAGTCGAGGCTGCAGTCGACAAATCCGTCGAGGGCGCCACAGGCAACAGCGCAAAGGTCAAGGGCGGCGGCTCCCAGTGCCCGGTACTGAGCCCATCCGTAATGGGACGCGGGGTAGCCGTTGAACGCGATGATCGAGTGAGACAGGTGTACGGACTGGCTCGGGGCGATGGCCTTGCCGTTGCGGCTGGCGCCCTTACCCCGCACTGCCTCGAACCGCCCCCCCAGCGGCGGGCCCGCAACCACAGCTGCTAGCGGGCCGAACGAGTCGAGGGCGCAGAGGCTGACGGCCCACCAGGGGAGCCCACGCGAGGCATTGGTGGAGCCGTCCACGGGGTCTATCACCACCATCACAGGCCGTTCGGGGTGATGGACGCCTGACTCTTCGGAGAATATTGCTAGACCGGCTGCGTCCAGGACCGCGATCGCGGCCGCGTCCGCGACCGTGTCGTGGTGGTACTGGTTGTTGCCCAACCCCGTGAGGCTCCAATCCTCCTGGCGTGCGAGAACGTCGATTACTGCGTCGACGGCCGTATGCAAGACGGCCAGAAGTTCATCGCTCATGCGCTCATTACCGTCTCGGTCCAGACTGGCCTTCCCCCGCTAGCGTTGTGGGAATGGCCGTAATCGATGTAGCCGGGTACGTTGCGGAACTGAAGGACCACGCCGTGGACCATGGCTTCCACGTTCACGACGAGAGGCACTTCGTCGAAACTTACTCGCTCCGCCAGGCATGGGAAGTGGACCTCCACCCCGAGGAAGCCTGTAACGGCCCGCTCGACCTGCACCTCGCTTTGGAAGTCGACCCCCGGGTGCTGCTGTCGTTCGAGGACGCCGTGGTCGACCTGGCCGAAGGCGCCGACCCACCCGACGACTTCCACTTCCCCCTAACGTTCACTTGGGCGTTGCCGCCGCTCCCCCATGGACCTGACCTGCTCCATCTGGCGATCGACCTCGCCGGCATAGGCGGGGTCGACTTTCCCGTGGAGGCCTCGGCCATCGACAGTTACCCTTCGGCGACCGATCCGGCCGAACGGCGGCTCACCGTCATTGCCCGGCAAAAGGTTTCCCTGGCCCGGGTGCTCGCCGGAGAGGAACTGCTCTGCGACATCTTCGACAAGGCGCTGGCCGTCAGCCAGTGGCTCCTGGAGTCAGCCCCGGCTTGGATGAGCCAGGACTGAGCCTCCAGCCCTGCCACCGGGCCGCACGTCTGGGGACTGGCGCCCCTGGAAGAACGGGCTCGTCCCTCAGACGTACGTCCGTCCCGCGGGGCCCCTGAGGTCCATGACTTCTATGCAGGATGTCGTCTTCGGGAGCACCAGGGCGCAGGACATGGCGGAGGAGCTTGTGCGTCGCCTGGCGATCAGGGACGGTCTGGAGCTGTGGGTGGCCGAGGCGGAAGGGCAGATCGTGTGCGCCGGTCGCCTCGACCCCGTCGCCGGAACTGACTTCGCCGGGATCTGGGGCGGAGCCACGCGTACCGATTGGCGCGGCCAGGGTATCTATAGAGCGCTAACCGCTGCCCGAGCCCGCTCAGCAATGACGGCCGGCAAGGCGCTGATTTACAGCGAATCTACCGAATACTCACGGCCGATCCTGGAACGATCGGGCTTTGTCAAGGTCTCCACTACCACGCCGTACAACTGGCGTCGCTGAGCTCGTGCCAAGGGCTTCGGGTGGCGCCGCGCTTCGGTGCAGTGGGCTTCGTGGAGTGGGCTTCGTGGAGTGGGCTTCGTGGAGTGGGCTCGGTGGGGATCGAACCCACGACCGAGGGATTATGAGTCCCCTGCTCTGACCGCTGAGCTACGAGCCCCTTTCGCCGATAACGACGTGCCCCAAAAGCGTACCCGCAGAGCGGACGCCTCTATGACGCCGGGAGCGCATGGTGGCCGACCAGGTAGAGCAGAACGTCGGCTCCGGAACGCCAACCTGGGTAAACCAAGTGGGTGTTCCACGCAACGACGACCACAAGGATGAGGGCCGCCGGGGCAATGCGGGCCAGAAGCGCACGGGCACTCTGGGCACCCAGCCTGTCCACGATGATCCCAGCGGTGAGCAGCAGCGCGGGCCACAAGGTGGTTGCAATTGTCCGTGACGTGTCGAGCGCGAGCAACGGCATCCCGGTCGCGGCCAGCAGCGCGAGCACAAGCAAGGCCCGCGCTGCGCGCAAGTTGCGAACCTGGCGGTCGACCAGGAACAGCCAACCGACGCCCAAGGCGGACAACACGACGAGAGGCAGGTAACCATAACTGAGCAGGTAATGCCTAAAACCGTAGAACTTCATCATCGCGAGTTGACTTTGGCCGCCTCCCCACACTGAAGTCAGAACTCGGATAGCAACATAACCCACTACCGCCCCCGCTCCCGACAGCCCGATCCGGGGAGCGGTTGATTTCCCACCGTCGGCCCAGAGCACGATAGCGAAGATAACCAAGGCGATCGCCGCTTCGGGCGCGTTGTTGAAAGCGAACACCGCCCAGGCCGCGGCACGCACGACCGGATTGGAGGCCAGGGCCGCCACGGCAGCGGACCCGATGCTGACCGGGTCGTACGACCCCACCCAGGACAGCAGTAGGGCGGGTACCGTCCCGCCCACAAGCAGGAGCGCGACGCCGAGCCGCAGCACTGCTGCTTGGCGCACAGCGCGCAGGCAGAAAGGGACGACGATCGCGGCACATGCCAGCACCAGATGGAAAGCGAGGTACTCACGGGCGCCGGTCAAGTGCATGATGCCGGCGATCTCCGCGGACACCGGGGAGTCGAGGAGGTACCGAGCGTGCACGTGGGAGAACAGGGGTGCCTGGAGCGGGTGCTGCCAGTGCCGGGCCAGCTCTTGCATGTAGCGCCACGAAGGGTATAGGCCGATCCCGTACTTGACCACGCTGAGGACCAGGACGGCGGCTGCGCAGGCGAGCGGGCCACGCTCCAGGAGCCATCCGGTACCGCGCCCGTCGTCATCGTGAACAGTCCGTACCGTCTGCTCGCGCGACGCCATCCTCACGACACTATGCGTCAGGAATAAGGCCCATTTTTTTGCGTCGGGTGGGTACAAGTTACGGTCCTGTCCAGGCGCGCCCCGAACTGACGAAGATGATTGCAAATGGCCAACGAGCTCGACCGTCTTGGCGCTTTTGGTGGACGACCGCGTCGTTCGCAGTCTTGACTCGTATACGCGCGTTGGGTTGCCTTGCAAGTCGACGAGGCGAGGACGACCGACGCTTTCGACGACATCGGCGAACTTATCGCCCCGTTGGTCGCAGCCGTGCTTTGCGGCTTTGCTCCAGCAGACTTTCGCGGGACCGGCCCAGTTGGCCAATGCGCGCGTCGATCAAGGCCGGTTCGTCATCGACACAAAGCACTCGGGGCTTCGTCGCGACCGCTGGTTTCCGACCCTCGGTGAGCATTTAGGCGACTTATCAATATGTCGTGATAACTTCGCCAGCTTCCATCATGTCCACGACGCCCCGCTCGCCCGCGTCACCCCCTTCAGGGTGCGATTGTGCCCCGGTACTTAATCGGCTTCGGCAATCAGTGCCCCGGCAATGGATCACGGCACGGACCTCCTGAAGGGGCCACCCCCGATCGGGCCGGAATCGTGATGACGGGCGACGATGACTACCGCGCCTTAGGGCATCGCTCAAAGGCACAACAGGTAGGCGCCTATATCGTCATGAGTAGCGCCGAGCTGGGCTTGCTCCTCCTCCGGGCCTCTGGTCGTGTGCCCCCAACCAGCTCAGCCGGAACACCCGTAGCTCAGCCGGAACACCCGTAGCTCAGCTGGAACCCCCTATTCAGCCGGAACGCTCTCCGGGCTGCCGAGCCGTCAGCCGTTGCGGCAGTCGGAGCACACCCGCCAGAGGGGGCCGGGCACGCTTGAGCAACCGGTCCACCAACCACGGGCCAAGGGGCGCGTTCGGAGTGTTCGGCGTGTTCGGCGTGTTCGGCGGTGCCACCGCAGAACGCGCCTCCTCGGCCACATCACGGAGAGAACTGACGACGATGTCGACGATCTTTGATGCTTCAGGCAGCTTGAGGGGGGTCGACGCCGTGCAGACGGTCCCTGTCCAGTGGCTGAACACCAGGGTCATGGAAACAGGATGCCAGGTGACCCGAAGGAAACGGTCGCCGCCACGTGCATCGCTCAACGTGAGCGTACGAGCCCGCCCCTCGTCCATTAAACAAGTATGCACCTGGCCATCGGACTTAGCTACGGGTACCGAAAAATTCTCGGCTGCCTCGCCGGTTCTCGGCTGCCTCGCCGGTTCTCGGCTGCCTCGCCGGTTCTCGGCTGCCTCGCCGGTTCTCGGCTGCCTCGCCGGTTCTCGGCGCCAGCGAGTGGAGGTCCGGGCTTGTGGCACACCGAGGTTGGTTAACCGCTCCGAGTTACCGGGAACACTGACGATGCGCCGGAGGTCGCCAGCGCCAACGGCCGAAAAGCACGGCGGCGGACCGTTTACTCCGCAGCAGCAGCGGCTGCGGGCACTCATTCTGCCCGCAGCAACAGGGCCGTCCGGGTGCGGGCGGCCATGCGGCCAGGGACGGCGGCCACGATGTTGGCCAACACGACAGCCCCAACCGCAACGAGAACGATTTGCAGGACCGGCACGGTGGAGTCGGGAACGGCAAAGATCGCCCGGGCGAACAGGTCCCAAAGCCAGCGCCCCAGCGCGACCCCGACTGGGACACCGATCACGACCCCGACCACTGCCGCGACCGATGCCTGCCACGCCACGGTCGCCGCAAGCTGCCTTCGAGTGAAACCCAAGGTTTTTAGCAACGCCAGAATCCCTGCGGCGCCGACGGACCGAGGCCACCAGGGTGAGGCCAAGAGCCACGCCCGCGCCCCCAGCCAACCCCGAGGCAAGGATGACGGGGGTCGCGCCGGTCGACCTGTAGTTGACGATCTCGGCCGGTTGCTGAACAGATAGGACGACGTAGGTATCCCCCGCTTCGCTGGGGTCGGCGGCCATGACCTCGGTGGCCTCATTGGCGATCCGCTGTAACGACGCCCGCCCGGCAGCTGGGCTCACCGCGCTGCGCAGTTGCACGGCGATTATGTCCGGGCCGTTTTCGTTGGGGTCTCGGCTCGTGATCGCCCTACGGAAAGCGGCTGGTTCGATGCTTGTTGGGATCAAGGCCCCGGTGCCCATCGAGGTGTGAAGTGTCCCGCTGTTGCCGACTGCTGGGAGGGTCGCCGTGCCTACGACGACGAGTTGAGTCGGCGGGACGTACACCGGATAGTCTTTCGGGCTGCCATAAGTTACCGTGACTGTCCCGCCGACTCGCGTGTGCAACTGGGCCAGGGTGGCAGCTCCGAGGACGATCTGGCCGTTTGCCTCTAGCCGGTGCCCGGTCAAGATCGCAGGGCCGAGCCGAGCCCCCGCAGTACCAAGCAAAATGGGCACGGTCTGGCCGTCGATCTGCGCGTTGGCAAAACTGAACCCGCTCCATGAAGCCACGTCGGGGTCGTGGTCGAGAAGCTCCTCTGTCTTCGGCGGGATGGAACCACCACCGACCTCTGCGATGGCATAGCTCCAGTTCCACCCGTATAGGGCGGGATGGGTCACGAGAGTGCGTAGGCCACTGCCGAACGTCAGAGTCGCCGCTACCACGGCTAAGGCGACCACGGAGCCCAGGAGAGCCGACCGCACCGGTACCGAGGTGCGCCCTTGCCCGCGCTCTAGGGCAAAGCGGATGCCCGTAACAGCCGGGACCGGCAGCCCACATGCCGCCGAGGCGCGCGCTAGACGGGACACGGGAGAGCTGGACAATTTTCGGCGGCGATCGGCCCGCTGCGGGGCGGATCGGTAAGCGAGCGCAACAGAAAGGGCACCGAGGCCAGCCACCAAGACGAGCAGACCGCTTCCTAGCACCGTCCAGTCGAAGGCAAACCCGGGCGCCGGGTCGAGCGGGCGAGTCGGGCCGATGGGCGCCAAAGGAGATAGCGCCACGGCTACAAACAGCGCCACGATTGAGCCCAGGACTACGGCACCGAGCACCCCGACCAACCCGTCCGCCATGGTCATGGATGGGCCAGCACCGAGGGCACGCAGGACGCCCAGGTCCTCACCATCGGCGCCCAGCCGCCGGCCGATGGCTTGGCCGGCGATAAGCAGGGCGGCGAGGCCGGCGATCGCTCCGAACACGGCCAAAGCGATTGACTCCGGCTTTGTAGCTCGCTCCACTTGGTCCTCGACCACCGAGGTGACGTGGAAGTTGTAGCTCTCCCCTGACGGGAGTGTGCGGATAATTTCTTGCTCCACTGCGGGTACATCGGCGTCGCCGTGTTCGAGGACGAGCCCGTAGTAGGGGTACAGCCCGCTCCGATCGGCTCGCGCGGTCAAAGCGGGGGTGAACAGCATGTAGGTGGGGGAACGGTCGACATCATCGCTGACCACCTGGCTGGGGAACACGACGATCCCTACCAACTTCTCCGAGACATGAAAGTACGGCTTGGACCGGGAGGGGTCCGCCGAGGTCGCCTGCTGGAGCGTGAAAGCACCCATAGGGACCACCTCGCCAAGGTGCCAGCCGGCCAGGTGGGCTGCCTCGGCAGTGGCGACAAACTCGCTGTCGCTGCTTGGGTCGGCCATCCGCCCCTTCGAGACGGTGACCCGGTCCTGGTCGAAGTACATATTGTTGACACTGCCTATCCCGGACACTTCGTTGTCCTGGAGGGCTGGGGGTAGGTCGAGCGTCCCGTTGCGGCTCAAGGGACCAACGAACAGGTTCAGATAGGCCGCTACATGTTTGACGTCGGGAAGTCGAGCGATCTCCTGCAAGTTGGCGCGTTCTGGGCCCTTGACACAAAATTGAGGGCATATCCGCCAACGGTGCCGATCTGGACATCCAGGTCGGAGGCGTCGGTGGTCGCGAGGATGGTGGGAAAGGCGGACTGGGTGCGCCGGGCCGCTCCGACAGAACCCATCGCCAAGCCTCCTAAAAGACCGACAAGCAGCACCACGGTCAGGTAACCGCCCCAGCGACTGTGCAGGGTCGCTCGGAAGCGGTACCAGGCGACGCGCAGGGCCTCGCCTTTCACCGTGTTGCACCACCGAGCAATTGCAGCCCCACTTCAGGTCGACCTCCGATGACTGCCGGTCCCGGCCGCCGTACTCACATTTTGTACTCAAAGCCGTCCCAGGCCAAGGAGGCCAGCCGGTGAAATCGCCTCGTGCCAGCACCAGCGCCCACGAGCGCTCGCTCAGGTCGCCGAAAACCCGCCATCCACAAAGATGGCCTGCCCCGTCACGTAAGCCGATGCTGCGCTTGCCAGAAACACCGCCACACCGCCGAAGTCTTCCGCCTGCCCACTGCGCCCGATCATGGTGCGCGCTTCGAGCGCCGCGACCCGCTTGGGGTCGGAAAAGACCGCTTCAGTCATTGCGGTATGGACGAATCCGGGCACTACCGCGTTGCAACACACGCCGTGGCGCGACCACGCCTCGGCCTGTGACCGGGTGAGGGCCACGATCCCGGCCTTGGACACCCCGTACGCGCCGCTGTTGCCGAAGGCGCGGAACGACTGCTGAGAAGCGATATTGATGATGCGACCAAACCCGCGACCAGCCATCGACGGGCCAAAGCGCTGGCCCAACACGAACGGCGCGGTGAGGTTCACCTCCATCGTTGCGTCCCAGTCCTCCAAGGTGACCGAGCCAAGCGGTGGTCGGGGATTAATGGCTGCGGAATTCACCAGGATGTCGGGTTCGCCAAAAATAGTGGCGCACCGCTCGGCGATTGCCGGCAGTTCTTGGCGATCCGCGAGATCGGCAGAGACCGACGCTGACTTGCCACCGCGAGCTTCGATGCCGTCTTCGACCTCGGACAGCGCTGCTGTGCGCCGGCCCAGGAGGACCACGGACGCCCCAGCCTCGGCCATAGCCTCCGCAATAGCGCGCCCAATCCCAGAGCTTGCACCTGTCACCACCGCGCAACGCTGGTGTAACGAGAAAAGGTCGTTCCGAGGTTGCGCCATTACGACAAGCTCATCGAAGCGATGGCGGTTCAGGCCGGCTTCGGCGGCGCGAGAGTGACGGCAGTTGGGCTATAACTCAGCTGCAAGACGTTGCGCCCGCGTGACAGTCCCGAAACCGGTTTGAACCTGCCGGACAGGGCGTGGGCCGTGATGACGGACGCGGAATCGCCCGTAGCCACCTTGAGACCGTCCAACTGGTTGACGACCAGGGCGCCGCCAAGCGAGGCGGTGCCACCGACCGACAAAGATCCGACGCTGAAATTGTCCCCTCCCGCGTCCACGACGAGGCTCGCCCCCGGCGCCTGCGAGTAGTTGCCAGCGACCGAGCTCCTGTCACCCGCCCCAAGCTCGAAAGACCCTTCGTTACTGAAGCTCCCTGAAGCAGAGACGGCGGTGTCACCATTGACCAGGAACCTCCCGCCGGGCGCATTGACAAAGTCGCCCGCTGTGACCCCGAAATTGCCGTAGGTCACGTTGAACGTCCCCGAATTGACAAACGGGCCGGTTGCGGTGAGCGCGGCGTTTGCATTCCAAATGATCGTCCCTTTGTTGCCCGAGTGGTCAGCCGACAGGGAGTCCCCTGGCCCACCTTCGTTATCGAGCACCCATTTTTTGGGGATCACCCCGTTTATGGTGAGCCCGGTACCGAAGAGCAGTTGGCCTACGGAATTGGCCGATACAGAGGGTTCAAAGCTCACCGTGGCAGGCCCGCCGCCGAGGGAGTAGACGTCACTGGCAGGGTTGCCGAGCACCGAACCACCGCCTACTTGCAGGACGCTCTTGCCGATCCCGAAATTCCCGTGGTTTATTACGGCACCCCCGGCCAGGTCGAAAGTACCGGCGGCCCCGAACGACTCCTTGGCCCGATAACGAGGTCCCCCTCATTGACGAACACCGGGCCGGCCATTCCCGAAGCGCCGCTCATCCCGAAGCCGGGCGCGTTCGAGATAACTGTGCCCGTGTTCACGAAGCGGGGTGTTTCGATCTGCTGCGACCATCCAGTGGTGGTATCTGTGAACGTCCCCGAATTAATAAACTTGGTGGCGTCCGAGAAGGTCGAATTGTCATCGTGGTCCCACAAGAACGTCCCGTTGTTCCCCGAGTTGCTTGCCATCAGGGACCCGCCGCTCACCTCAAGCGCCCAGTGCTTGGGGATCACCCCGCGCAGGTACGCGGAGCTGGTGATGTCGATAGTCCCTTTGGACGGCGAGGGGAGATGGGCACCGAACTCTATGGTGGGCGCAGACAAGCCCAGGTACTGGGTCGACGTGGGCACGCCCGCCGCGACCGACCCGCCCTCAACCTCAAAAGTCGACGCGTTGGCGATGCCGAAGACGCCCCTCGCCTTGATCGTCCCCCCTTTGGCCAGCACGAATATGCTCCCCGAGGAAAAGCCTTGCTTGGGCTCGACCACGACCGTCCCTTTGTCGACAAACCTGCACTTGGGACAGGGCGGGTTGTTAGCCGCACCAGCTGTGCCGAAGCCGCCCCCCGCCGCGACGACGCTCCCGGTGTTCACAAAGTCCTCGACCTGGATCAGCTGGGTCTGGCCGCCCGAGTCGTCCTCGAAGGTGCCCGAGTTGGTGAAGATCCCACTATCGAGGAAAGTGGTGTTCCCCGTGCCCACCGTAAAGGTCCCGGCGTTGCCCGACCCGCCGGCCGCAGTCATAGCGACCCAGCTCGCCTCGGCCACCTTCCACCCCGACGGGATGGTGCCGTTTAGCGTGCAATTGCCGATGTACTGGCCTTTGCCGCCATTTATCCCTCCTAGCTGGAGGAAACCGCTCGTGCCTGCCGCCAAGGTCGCCGAGGACTGCAACGGGCCGAGGATGGGATCGGTGTTGGTGCAGGATATCGTTGCGCCCCCTGGGCCTGCCGCGAGCGCGGGGTCAACCATCGCGACCGGCAGTGCCAGGGCCAGGACCGAGACCGCGGGGACCGCGGCCATAAGCCGACGCCTCTGCCAACGGCCGCGAGGCCGGCTGCCCTGCGACGGGGCTGTGGCAGTGCCACGTGGCCCAGATCTGAAGTACACCGGTCTCCTCCTATGTGTTAGCGCAGGTCAGAGCGCAACTTCAGCCATCTGACCTGCCCGCACCGCAGGGCTCCGGGGGAGAGACTCGAACTCTCAACCTAGTGATTAACAGTCACCCGCTCTGCCGGATTGAGCTACCCCGGAAAACTCGGGCCACGCTATCACCCGAGGCCGCTGGCGGCGGCGCATTGGGGGCCGCTAGTTCCCGAGGTAATCGCGCAGTTGGCTGCTGCGGAGGGGCTGGCGCAGCTTGGCGAGGCTCTTGGACTCGATTTGGCGGACGCGTTCGCGCGTCACCCCGAAGGCTTTGCCGACCTCCTCCAAGGTGTGGGCTTGGCCGTCCTCGAGGCCAAAGCGCAGGCACACGACCTTCCGCTCCCGCTCTGAGAGGTCGGCTAGCACGTTACGTACCGCGTCGGCCAACATCGCCCTGGCGGCCGCGTCGCTCGGGGCCAACGCCCCTTCGTCCTCCAGGATGTCGGACAGGTTGAAGTCGTCCTCGCCCAATGGTTGCTCGAGAGAAATTGTGTCCTGGCTGATTCGCAGGATTTCCCGGACACGGTCGGGGCTCATCTCGGCAGACTTCGCCACTTCATCGATAGTCGGCTCGCGGCCCGTCTCTTGGAGGAGGCTCCGTTGAGCTCGCACAACGGCGTTTATGTTGTCGACCATGTGCACGGGGATGCGGATGGTCCTGGCTTGGTCGGCGATGGCCCGGCTAATTGCCTGGCGGATCCACCATGTGGCGTACGTCGAAAACTTGAAGCCCTTGGTGTAGTCAAACTTTTCGACAGCCCGCATGAGCCCCAGGTTGCCTTCCTGGATCAAGTCGAGGAACGAAAGCCCGCGGTTTCGGTACCACTTGGCTACCGACACGACCAGTCGCAGGTTGGCCTCGACAAGGACATGGCGGGCCACCATCCCCTCGGCCCGAAGGCCCTCGTCGACTGCTCGCTGTTTGTCGACAACGCGTTGCGTCTTGCCACGCGGCGACCGTGCAACGTCGATTTCCTCGATCTGGTCAAGCCGGGCGGCTGCTGCCACACCGCGCTCCACGCATTGCGCCAGGGCCACCTCTTGCTCAGCTGAAAGAAGCCTGACGTTCCCGATCTCTTTCAGGTAGGCGCGCACCGAGTCCGAACTGCCCGTGCTCGCAACCCCGATGTCAAGCTCAAGGCCGGCAACGGTTACGCGCTTGCCACTACGGAAAGGGTCCCGTGCCTTTTTTTGCAACAACCCGTACACGCTCTGCATGCCCGGGGAGCTCGCCTGGAGTTCGATCTCCTCTTGGGGGATTTTGTCGGGCGACGGGGGCTCGCCTTTGTCCACGGCAACGACTTCGGAAACCAGCTCGTGCAGGCCTTCATCAGAAAGCAGGTCCCCTGGCTCACGCCATTCGATGCCCTCGGCCTTCACTCTGCCGATGACAAGTGAGATCAGCTCGGGCCTCAGCTCGACCCCTTCCAGCACCGCGATAACGTCGTCGGGGGTTAGGAACCCGCGCTCTCGACCCACCATCAATAGGGCGATGAAATCGGCAGTGGCCTCGCCCGAGGCTGTGAACGGCGCTCTCACTAGTGGTCCGTAGCCTCCCCTTTTTCGACAGCAGGGCTCGCCGACATGCTAGGACTTACCAGCAACAAAGCTAGCAAGTGCCGCTCCGCGCCAGCCAGGCGCGCCACGTAGTCCGGGCCGGGGTCGACCGAACGCATGGCCTCGAGGGCGTGGCGCAAGCTCGCAGATCGCCCCGCTAGCTCACTGTGGCTCCGCTCTGGCGTGCTGCTGCGGGCCTCTCGCCGCAGTTCCGCAAGGGCACGGGCCGCTGCCTGCGCGATGAGCTGGCCGAGGACGTCGTCGGCGTCCTCCTTGGTGTCCTCGACCGCCAGCTGGCTGAGCAGGTCGGAGACTTCGGGAGCCGCAGATTCGATGGCCTCGTGGAGCGTCATGGCCGAAGCAAGCTCGGCGTAGACCGCACCGGCAAGGGCGGAACTGAAAAGTGCAATATCGAGACGGCCCTCAATTCTCTCGGGGTGATGGACAGCCAGGCGCAAGGCCTCCAGCTCGGGACGCGGGACCGCCGGCGGCTTCGGCTTTGGAGCGGCCGATACAACGGCGGGGGCGGCACGCTCGCCGTTTTTCGAAGGAGCCTGGAGCGGAAGGGCGCGCAGCTGCTCGGGGCTGAGGTGGCAGCGGTCGGAAACCTGCATCAGGTACTGGTCCCGCACGAGGGAGTCGGGGTGCTGCGCTATCAGCGCCAAACTGGCCTCGGCGGCACGCGCTCGGCCCTCCGGGTTGGCCAGGTCTGCTGTCGCGAAGAGCCGTTCGAGGCGGAAGCCCAAGAAAGGCTTGGCCTCCGCAACGCCTTGACGCAGGCGCTCCGGGTCTTTCTGCGCGAGGTCGGCTGGGTCGGTCCCGGGGGGGAGCGCCACCACGGAAATACCCGCTTCGAAACGGCGCTCCCAGTCGTAAAAATGTTCTGCTGCGCCCTGGCCCGCGGAGTCGGCGTCGTAGGCGAGCACGATCCGGCGAGAGAAGCCGGTCAGGAGCCGGACATGGCCATCAGCGAGCGCCGTACCGCAGGTTGCGACCGCCTCCGTTACCCCCGCTCGGTGCAAGCCGATCACGTCGGTGTAGCCCTCACAGACGACGACACGGCCGCGCTCGACAATTGCACCTTTGGCCCAGTTGAGACCGTAGAGCACCCTGCTCTTGTCATAAAGGGCGGTCGCCGAAGTGTTCTTGTACTTGGGACCACTACCCCCTGGCAACACGCGCCCACCCAACCCGACCGGGCGCCCGGCAATGTCGAAGATCGGAAAAAGTACCCGCTCACGGAATGAGTCGTTCAGGCGCCCCGACTGGTTGCGGTAGGCGAGGCCAGCGTCCACCAGCAGATCCGCGCTAACTCCCGCCTCGCGGACGAGGACGTCCCACCCTGCGGGGCCCAACCAAGACGAAAGTGCTTGACCGTGTCGCTGCCATAGCCGCGGTCGCGCAGGTACTTGCGTGCGCCCCCGGCATCCTTGGCCACGAGAAGTCTCTGGTGGTACCACTCGACGGCGCGCTCCATGGCTTCACCGAGGGCCGCCGAGCGCTTGGCCGCCGGGCCGGAGTGCTCGGCCGTGTCGTAGCGCAGCGCTATCCCGGAACGCGAGGCTAGGGATTCGACCGCCGTTACGAAGTCAAGGTGCTCGGTCTCACGCAGGAAGCTGATGGCGTCGCCGTTTGCCTGGCAGCCGAAGCAGTAGTACCGGCCAAGCTCGGCGTTGACCGAGAACGAACCGGTCTTCTCGGAGTGGAACGGGCACAGGCCGACCCAGCGAGTGCCAACGCGGCGCAGAGCGACGTGCTCGGAGATCAGGGCGACCAGGTCCGTGGCAGACCTGGTCCGTTCGACGTCTTCGGCGACAATACCCACAAGGAAAGACTAAGGCCCGCTGAGCGGGACGAGAGCGGCGTTGCTCACCAAGCGAGGCGTGAGTTGATCGTCTCGACGAGCCGATCGATCGGTACCCTCTCCTGGGCGGTCGAGTCACGGTCGCGTATCGTGACCGCTTTGTCCTCGAGGGAGTCGAAATCGACAGTCACGCACAGCGGAGTGCCGATCTCGTCCTGGCGGCGGTAGCGCCGGCCAATGGCCCGCGTAATGTCGTAATCGCACATGGCTACCGGTTGGAGGAGTTGCAGGACCTCCTGGGAAAGCGGCAACAGCGTGTCTTTTTTCGACAGAGGCAGGACGGCGACCTGATAGGGCGCGATGCGCGGGTGCAAGCGCAGCAGCGTCCGCTCCTCGCCGGCGACCTCGTCAGTGGTGTAAGCAGCAATCAGGAAGGCCATCATCGTACGGGCAACACCGGCGGCGGGTTCGATCACGTAAGGCACATAGCGTTCACCGGTACTGGAGTCGAAATACTCGAGAGTCTCACCGCTCGCTGCGGAATGGGCCTTGAGGTCGAAGTCGGTCCGGTTGGCGATGCCCTCGAGCTCTCCCCAGCCCCAAGGGAAGGCAAACTCGACGTCAGCCGTCCCGGCCGAATAATGGGACAGTTCTTCTTTGCTGTGATGGCGAAGGCGCAGCATCTCGCGCGGTATGCCGAGGCGCACGTACCACTCGAAGCGCTCGTTGCACCAGTACTCGAACCAACGCTGGGCATCGTCCGGCGGGACGTAGTACTCCAGCTCCATCTGCTCGAACTCCCTAGTGCGGAAAACGAAGTTGCCGGGCGTGATCTCGTTGCGGAACGACTTACCGACCTGAGCTGTGCCAAAGGGAGGCTTTAGGTGCTCGGTCTGCAGGACATTGGCAAAATTGACAAAATGGCCCTGCGCAGTTTCCGGGCGCAGGTAGGCAACCGCCCCGTCATCCTCCACCGGGCCGACGAAGGTCTTGAACATGAGGTTGAACGGCCTGGCGTCAGTGAAATCAGTTCCCCCGCAGTTGGGGCACTTCAGCTTGCCGCCGTCTTCGGTCGTCGGCAGCTGGTCCGCCCGCCAGCGTTGCTTGCAAATCCGGCAGTCGACGAGAGGATCGGTGAAATTCTTGAGGTGGCCAGAGGCTTCCCAGATCCTCGGGCTAGACAGGATGGACGCGTCCAAGCCGACTACTTCGGTGCGGAGCTGGACCATCGAGCGCCACCACGCGTCTTTGACGTTGCGGGCCAGTAACACGCCGAGGGGGCCGTAGTCGTAGGTCGAGCGGAACCCGCCGTAAATCTCGGCCGACGGGAACACGAAACCCCGTGCCTTGCACAGACGGACCAGTTCTTCCATGGAAACGGGCATGTGGAAAGGCTAGTGGGCCCGTCACCGCCGGCGGGCTCGATATGGCCGCCTCCAAATGGCCGGGCTCGGTGCGGCGGCGAAGTTACCGGCCCAGTACTAGCTGCGCTCGAGGATGTGAAGAGCGCGTAGGTTCCTTTCGAGGTGACGTTCGAGCGATACCGTCGCAAGGCTGGCAACCTCGCCCGTCGTAGCGCTCGCAGGCATTTGGAGCGCCCTCGTCAATTGCCCGCCGAGGATCCAGCTCAGCAGTTCGAGGGCGGCGGGGCTGAGTGGGTGGCCCCGCCTGCAGTCCCGGCAGAGCGCACCTCCTTCGGCAATGTCGAAAGCTACGAGCGGGGTAGCCGGAGGGCTCGAGCCACAGCTCGCGCAGCAGTCGATTATCGGGCCGGCACCATCGAGGGAAAGCAACTTCCAGTAGAAGGCGGCCACAACCAGGGGACCGGGTTGGCTGGCCAGAGTGCGTAACGCCCCGACCAGCATGCGGTAGAGGGCACTCGATGGCTCCCGCTCCTGGGCCACCTGCTCGGTGGCCTCGGCCATGGCCAGGCCCTGCGCGAGGCAGGTAAGGTCCTCGTGCAGCAAGCGCCACGGCTCGATCGTCTCGGCCTGGTTCACAATGTCGAGCTCACGGCCCTCGTACATCAGCAGGTCAACGTGGCTTAGTGGTTCGAGCCGCCCGCCGATGCGGCTCTTGGTGCGGCGGATCCCCTTGACGACCGCCCGCACCTTGCCGTGGCCTGCCGTGACAAGGACCAGTACCCGGTCTGCTTCACCGAGCTTGTAGGTCCGCAGGACTACGCCTCGGTCACGGTAGAGCGACATGGTTGTAATTATCTTCCCACGCCGCCACCCGCTCCGTACGGGTAACGCTTGCGTGTCCTCCCGCGACCGCTCAGGCGGGCAAACCGTCCTGGTCGCGTTGCTCGCCGGTGCGTCCGAAGCGGCGCTCCCGTTGCTGGTACTCCCGTACGGCGTTGCGCAGGTGCTCGCGGCGGAAATCGGGCCACAGGACGTCCAGGAAAACGAGCTCGCTGTAGGCGATCTCCCACAGCAGGAAGTTGGAGATCCGGTACTCCCCCGAAGTCCTTATGAACAGGTCGGGGTCGGGCATGTCCGCAAGGTAGAGGTGCTTGCGAAGCTCGCGCTCGTCGATCTTGGAAGCCTTCACGCCGAGAGCGACCAGTTCCTTCACCGCATCCACGATCTCGGCGCGCCCGCCGTAGTTGAACGCCACCGTCAGCGTCATGTTCGTGTTGTGCCTGGTCAGCTCGGTCGTCTCGTCCATACGCCGGACAATTGACTTCGGCACACGCCAGTCGCGCCGGCCCGCGAAACGTATCCGCACACCGAGGCCATGCAGCTCGTCGCGCCGGCGGGTCAATAAGTCGTCGGCGATGACGCTGAGCAGGAAGCGCACCTCGTCGTGAGGCCGGCGCCAGTTCTCGGTCGAAAAGGCGTACACGGTGAACCACTCGATCCCGAGCTCCAAGGCACCCTTGACCGCGTCCAGGAGCGCTTCCTCACCCGCCCGGTGGCCTTCGGTGCGGGGTAGGCCACGTTTAGCTGCCCAGCGACCGTTCCCGTCCATGACGCATGCCACGTGACGGGGCATGCGCTTGGGGTCGAGGTCGTCCAGGTCCATGCAGGAAAGCTACTTCCCCGGCGGCCGCAGAGCCACGGGGGCGGGCCGCGGGGCCACCGGCCGGGCCGCGGGGCCACCGGGCCGGGTCGCGGGGCCACCGGGCCGCGGGTCGCGGGGCCATAGCTGCCGGCGGCAGCGACGTTGACAGCCCTCGCTGGATCACTGCCCCCGGTCCTCGATCTCCCAGGCGTGGTCAAGTACATGCCAAATGAGCCGCCTTGCCGCGTAACGCGCTGGCCAAGCGTCGCCGGCGCCGGGGTATGTCTCTCCTGACCGGCACCATTCCAGGATCGCAGCCCTGTTCGCGACGACGACGTCTCGGTCGTCGGGGCCCGGCACGGCTAGCTTGAGCCCGACCTTGCGCCCGAACATCTGCTCAGCCGCCGCAACGTGGCCCACCACAGCGTCCCGGTCCCGGCCGCCTCCTCTGGGCCCCTTGCGCAGCTGCGCCGGCGCCTCTGCGGCGACAGCGTCAAGGAACTCCCAGCTCGCGGACAACAAGGCAGCCGTCCTAGATGCTTCGTCAGGGGCAACGTCGCCATGATCGGACGAGAGCACCGTCGTCGGGACACCGAAGTCCGCCCCTCCCGAACGGGTCGGCACACGTTCGACGACGAGCCATTGCTGATCATTCATCAGGTCGAAGTTGACCCCAGCGCGGGCTGCCACGGGCGAGTAGCGCGGCACGTAGGAAGTGAGGGAGGCTAACGCCGCGTCTTCGGTCTTGCCCGAACGCGACAGGCCTGGCCACTCCAGGGAACACGCGAAGGCACGCTTGTTGCCGGTTTCGATGTAGACGCCGCTCGAGGCGCTCATCTCAAATGCCGAGCTGCTTCAACATCTCCGGCCGCTGTTGCCAATCACGGGCCACGCGAACCGACAATTCGATGTAGGCGCCTGGCGGAAGTTGCGCGCGTACTGCCGATCCGACCCGCTTGAGCACCGCGCCCCCTTGGCCGATGACGATCCCCTTTTGGGAGTCCCTCTCGACCAGGATCTCGCAGCGGACGTAAGGCCACTCCCACTCGGTGACACGGCAGGCGATGCTGTACGGCAGCTCATCGTGGGTGATCGCTAAAAGCTGCTCACGCACAAGCTCGGCGACCCACTCCTGCTCTTCCGGCTCCCCGGCCGTCCCGGCCGCTTTGTCCCCGGCAACGTCGTCAGGGTAGAGCGCGGGGCCTTCGGGCACCCGCCTCATCAGGGCGTTTACCAGGTCGTCAACGCCTGCACCTGTTCGCGCAGAAAGCGCGAAGTACTCCTCGAAACCCCACTCGCTCAGGGCTTGCAGCTGGCGCATCACGGCCACCCTCGACACGCCGTCGACCTTGTTGAGCACGCAGATGTCCCGGCTGCCCACCTCGTCAGCCACGAAGCGATCACCCCTACCCAGTCCCGCTTTGCCATCGATGACGAACACGACAACGTCCACTCCCGTGACAGCGCCGAGGGCGGTGCGGTTGAGCTGGCGGCCTAGGAGTGTCCGAGGTTTGTGCAACCCGGGCGTGTCCACGAAGACCAGCTGGCCCTCGTCGCGGCTCAGCACACCGCGGACGGCGTTCCTCGTCGTCTGCGGTTTATCGGACACGATGGAGACTTTCTCCCCCACCATCGCGTTGACAAGCGTCGACTTGCCGACGTTAGCCCTGCCCGCGATCGCTACGATGCCGGAGCGAAAACCTGGCCCTGGGTCGTGAAGCGTCCTGGTTTTAGTCAAGGCTGTTGCTCGGCCCCGTCAGGGACCGGAGGCTCCGCCGGGGCGGCCCCCTTGGGGGCGCTCACGCCGATGAGTACCCGGGCGATCCGCCGGCCATCGACTTTTTGGGCGACGAGCCTGTGACCGTCAAAGTCGGCCGACTCACCCTCCTCAGGGACGTGGCCCAGCAGATGGTAAAGAAACCCGCCTACTGTGTCCCAGTCACCTTCGGGGAGCTCGTCGCCGATGAGCTCGTTCACCTCGTCGATCGAGAGGCTTCCATCGACCTGGAGCTGGCCGTCATCGAGGTGCTCCACCCGCGGCCGCTCGACGTCGTACTCGTCGGAAATCTCCCCGACAAGCTCCTCGAGGACGTCCTCCAGAGTGATCAAACCTGCCGTCCCGCCGTACTCGTCCACAACGATCGCAAGGTGCTGCTTGCCGGCCTGCATTTCGCGCATCACCTCAGCCACTCGTTTGCTTTCGGGGAGGAACTGGGCCTGGCGCATGAAGCCCGTGACTGGCTCATCCGCCTTGCCTTCACGCTCGGCCCGCATCATGTCTTTTACGTAGACGACCCCGACAATGTCGTCGATGCCGCTCCCGTAAACCGGCACGCGGCTGAAACCTGCCGACGAAGCAATGTCTGCGGCGTGCCCGAGCGTTGCGTCCGCATTGACGGTGACCATGTCCGGCCTCGGCACCATCACCTCCCGCGCGACCGTGTCGCCGAAGTCGATAATCGAATGGATCAGCTTGCGTTCTTCGCGTTCGATGACTTCCTCGTCGGCGGCCGTGTCCGCCATCGCAAGGAGCTCTTCTTCCGTGACGTAAGGGCCCCGCTTCAGCCCCTTACCCGGTAGGAAAAAGTTCGCAACCTTTATAAGCCCCCAGGTAGCCCAGCGCAGCGGTGGGAAATGGACAACCGCCAAAAGGAACGGCGCCATTGAGAGGGCGACTCGTTCGGAATGCTGCACGGCGTAGATCTTTGGAGCAAGCTCTGCAAAAACAAATATGACAATTACTTCGAACACGGTCGCGATCACGACGCCCAGCGGCCCCACAACCTGGTCGGCGACGACTCCGACGAGCGTGGCGGCCACCAGGGTGCATATTTCGAGGGTAAAAAGAATGACCGGTATGTTGCTTTCCGGGTGCTCCACCAACTTCAAGAGGGACGATGCGCCCCGCTTGTGCTCTTCGACCATAGAGATGGCCTTGACCCTCGACATCCGCGTCATCGCAGTCTCTGACATGGCAAAGAGAGCCGACAGGGCGATGAGGACTATTACCGCTCCCACGATGACGGCGTCAGCGTCAGAGAAATTGTGGCTTGATAAATGCGTTGCGGCGAGCATCTGCTTACCCGTTCCCGCCGGTGCTGTCCTTGCCGGGCTGAGGCCCGTCGACAGGACGCCCTCCATTTGAAGGAGCGTCCCCGTCGTTCGCAGCAGCCGCGTCGGGGGGGCTTGAGATCTCCGTCGCCGGCGTGGTCGCCGTGCCCGGCGTGCCCGGCGTGCCCGGCGTGGTCGCCGGCGTGGTCGGCGTGCCCGGCGTGCCCGGCGTGGCTTGCCCGGCATCGAGAGCGGGTTCTCGCCCGCCTGGCGTCGCTTGCCATGTCTCCGCACGGATCTCCGCGTAATGCCGGCTGAGCAGTTCTCGCTCTTTCGCTTCCATTTCCTCTGCCTCGTCGTCCTCCTGGTGGTCCATACCCATGAGGTGGAGAAGCCCGTGGACGACGAGCAAGGCAACTTCGTCGTCATAGTTGCCGGCGTGCTCGGGGGCGTTCCTGAATGCCACAGCCGGGCAGATGACTATGTCACCGAGCAGCACCGGGACGTCCTCGGGTTCGGACGGCATGCCTGGGCCGGTCCCCCCGGAATCAGGAGAGCGCCCACTTTCAACTGGCTCCTCGTCTATCGGGAACGCCAGCACGTCAGTGGGGCCTTCTTTGCCGAGGAACCTGCTGTTTAGCTCCGCTATCGCCGGTTCATCCACGAACAGGACCGAGAGCTCGGCATCCCCAGAAAGTCCCTCCTCCTCCAGCACGGCCTCGGCCAGGTGCACCCAGCGCAAAGTATCGACCGGGTGGTCGTTTTGTTCGTCCGCGGCGAATACCTCGACGGCCACTTCTACCTACCTGGGCTGCGCCTCGCGGCGCGAGACCGGCTTGCCGGAGACGTTGTTGGACGACTCGTAGGCGTCGTACGCCGAGACAATGTCAGCAACGATGCGGTGGCGTACCACGTCGCGGCTCGTCAAGCGGACAAAGGCGATGCCTTCGATCCCGCTCAGCACATTTTCCAGCTCGGCGAGCCCCGAACGGCCTCCCGGCAGGTCGACTTGGGTGATGTCGCCGTTGACAACGACCTTGGAACCGAAGCCGATCCTCGTGAGGAACATCTTCAATTGCTCGGGGGTCGCGTTCTGCGCCTCGTCCAGGATTATGAAGCTCCTGTTCAACGTTCGGCCGCGCATGTACGCAAGCGGGGCCACTTCGATCGTCCCGTTGTCCAGCAAGCGGCGCCCCCCTTCGGTGCCCAGCATGTCGTAGAGGGCATCGTAAAGCGGGCGCAAGTACGGGTCGATCTTGGCCATGAGGTCGCCCGGGAGAAAGCCCAACCGCTCCCCGGCCTCGACAGCCGGCCGCGTCATTATTATCCGCTCGACGGATTTTGCCTGGAGCGCTTGGACTGCCAGGGCGACAGCAAGATAGCTCTTGCCGGTCCCGGCCGGCCCGATACCAAACGTGACGATATTCGAAGTTATTGCGTCCACGTAATGCTTTTGGCCGCCTGACTTTGGCCGGACCGATCTCCCGCGCGCTGAGCGCAGCACCTCGGCGGTGAGCACCTCGGAGGGCAGTTCGTCTGCGCGCAGGATGTCTATGGTGCGGGCAACGACCTGCGGGTCGACGACCTGGCCGCGCTCGAGGAGCACGCTGAGCTCTTGGACCAGGCGGCCAACGGTAGCGGCCTCGTCCCCCTCGATGTTGAACTCGTTCCCTCGGGCGATTATCCGGGCGCCCCCAAATGCCTCTTGCACGGAACGCAGGTTCTCGTTGAGTGGGCCGACCAGGCCCGCCATCAGGTGGTTTGGGACTGTAACTGTTACTGGCACGTGTGCTCTACCAGCGTAGCGGTCAAGAACGCCCGACAGGCCGCTTTGGCGCGCCCGTCGTGGCCTGCGCCGGGTGCGTCATCCTGGTGGCCACCCTAGCCTGCGACCGCCCAGGACATGCATATGGAGGTGGGGCACCTCAGCACCGGAATCTCGCCCGATATTGAACGCCAGGCGGTAGCCGCCGGCCGCAATGCCCTCCCGTTCAGCGACGGCGTGTGCAACGGACAACATCTCCACTAACACCGGGCCGTGATCGGGGGTTACCTCCGAGGAGTCAGCGATGTGCTCACGTGGCACCACGAGAACATGGACGGGGGCGACGGGATGAAGGTCGTGGAACGCATAGGTCAATTCCCCGGAGTACGCCTCCCGGGAGGGCAGCTCACGGGCGATCACTCGGCAGAAAACACACCAATCCTGGGTTCCCGAGCCCTGGGTCCCTGCACCCTGCGTGCCCGAGCTCAAAAGCCGACCTCGGCATCTTGAGGAGCCCCTTCGTGAGACCTGTTGCCCACGGCGCTCTTGGGGTCGGGGTAGAGGTGCTCCAGGGTCCCTGGCACAATCCGAGCACGTTTGATAAACGCATCGACCTCGTGAGCTTGCAGTCGGATCACGCGGCCCATCTTGTAGGCCGGTAACTGGCCTTCGTCGATGAAACGGTAGAGAGTCCGCAAGGTGACCCCCAGCCGGGCGCACGCCTCAGGCGTGCCGATCCATTCGATGGGTTCTGTCACGGTTGCCCAATCTTACAGAGCTCTGCGGTTATCGCGTGTTTCTCAGTATCTTTCACCGATTTCGATCTTTCACCGATTTCGCTTCAAAGCTGACCGGCTGTCCAAGAAGGCAAGCCATAGCGTGACGCTACCCCGGCCCAGATGGCAACAACACGCTCTTTGGCAACGCTTGCGGCCAACGATGCCTCACTCGCAGCTCGGTAATGGATGTCGTTGGTCGGCGCGCCGTAGCAGCCGGTCGCTTGAAGATCTTCCAGCCACGCCTCATACCCCTGGTCAGCCAACAAAGAGGCGCTGGTGGCATGGTCCAGGTCGCTAACCAGCGACGGCCCACCGTTCATAGCCAGCAACCGTCGCCTGTCGGTCGCCACGCCGTCCAACACCGACCTGCGCATCGTCTCGGCGCGGCTCACTTCGACGAGGAGCCCCTCGCGGGTGGCCGTCGCAGGGGGCGCCGGTTGGCAAGCTTCGCTCACGGCTTCCCCTAGGAGCTGATGGGCCTGTGCGCTGTCGGCCAGGAAACCTTCGAAAATGGCCTGGGGGGTCAAGGTCCCCGCCGCAGTCCGGCGAGGCGATGCCCCGCCAAAGCCACCTAAGCCGCCTAACAAGAGGGCACCCGCCGCCACAGCAACAATCAGCGCGAGCACTGACAGCAGGAGCCACACCCTTCGCCGGCGGGGCCGCTGGGCGTCAACCTCCGCTTCGCCCTCAGGGGTGCCGTTTTCGACGGTCATGGCGCTAACCGGCGGTAGCAAGGGACCGCTTAGGACCGCTGGCATCACGACCGTCGGGGGGCCTGTTTCGTATGGCGCCGAGCCGGGCTCCGGACCTGCTCGGTCAGGACCTGCTCGGTTAGGACCTGCTCGGTTAGGACCGACCTGGTTAGGACGCCGGTTAGGACCGCTGTTAGGACCGACCTGGCCCTGGCCGGAAGGACGTTTCAGCGGGGACGTGGCCCAACGAAGCCCGGCCACGGTGGCCCGAGAGGCGGGAGGAAGGGTTGGCAGGTCCTCGCTCGTCTCCTCGCCGGGTAGCTCTGCAGAGCGGTGCCCTGGCGGGATCTCCACGGCGGGGGCTGGGGGGCCGTCGACTGTCGGGCCCGGCGGGCCGTCGACTTCGGGGCCCGGCGGGCCGTCGACTTTGGGGCCCGGCGGGCCGTCGACTTTGGGGCCGCGGCCTTAGCCTCGCGAGCTGCCCTCTCCGCTACCTCTCCCGCCTCGTGTGCCGCCTCGTCCGACAAACCAGATCTCCTTAGAGCCTGAGCCTAACTGTCACCTCGTTGGCGAGAAGACGACCTCTCGGCGTGAGTACCGCCCGCTCCCCCGCCCACTCTTCCGCCACGCTCGTGGCGCGCTCCCTTTGCGCATTGCCTGCCCCGCTGCCAACCCAGCTGCCTTCACGTAGCTCTGCGAGGCCCTCATCGAAGAGCTCGCTCGGCACGGCACTGGCCGGCACGCCCCGCGAGGTGCGCAGGCTGAGAGCCAGGCCCTCCCAGCGACGCTGGTCGCCATCCAGCGTCTCGCCGGACGCTTCGACTGACTTGCCCGCCTCCACCAGTCGGCAGTAGCGCTCTGGTGTGCGCACATTCCACCAACGCCGAGCGCTGCCATCGGGGAGAACCAGGTGGGAGTGCGCGGAACACCCAATGCCCAGGTATTCGCCCTGCGACCAGTAGAGAAGATTGTGGGCGCAACGAGCGCCCGGCCGTGCCCAGTTCGAGATCTCGTACCACTCAAAGCCCGCACTGCCAAGCCAAGAACATGCCACGGCGTACTTATCGGCCTGGTCGTCCTCAGATGGGTGCCGTTCGCGCTGGGTCGCAAGCGGCGTCCCAGGCTCGACGGTCAGGGCGTATGCGCTCACGTGAGCCGGAGGGGGGTCGAGAGCAAGAACGCCCTCCAGCGAGGCCTCCCAGTCGCTCATCGTCTCGCCGGCCGCCCCGAAGATCAGATCGGCGTTGTAGGCCCCTGCGAACCCAGCTTCCCCTGCCAGGTAGGCGGCACGCCGGACCGAGCCCGGTTCGTGTTCCCGACCGAGCGCGGCGAGGACGTGGGGCACCATCGACTGGACGCCGAACGACAGCCTCGTCACGCCTCCGGCGCGGTAGGCAGCCAGTTTCTCGGAGGTGACTGTTTCCGGGTTGCACTCCACGGTGACCTCGGCACCCGCCGCCAGCCCAATGCATTCAGAAACCGCCCCTAACACCGCGACAAGAAGCTCGGCCGGCAGCAGTGACGGGGTGCCGCCCCCGAAGAACACCGAGGTCGCCGGTCCGCGTCCTGTCTTCCCTGCAAGGCTGATCAGGCCGGTGCCGAACCGGGTGACCTCAGTTGCGCAGGCAGCGACGTACTGCTCCCAAATTTGTTCGCGACCGGTCCAGGTGGCGAAGGCGCAATAGTCGCAGCGATGCCGGCAAAACGGGACATGGACATAGACGCCGAAGGGAAACGGCGCCCGTCCGCCAGGCGTCTCTACGTCAACAGCAGCCACTGATCGGTCGGGAAGTTGTGTCGCGCTCAAAGGCGTAGCATACGTTGCTCGTGCTTGCGCTCATCTTCCCCGGTCAAGGTTCGCAGCGTCCCGGCATGGGGATCCCTTGGCGCGACCACCCGTCATGGCAGCTCGTCGACCAACTGAGCGAGGTGGTTGGCCGAGACCTGGCCGAGCTGCTGCTCGACGCCAGCCCTGACATTCTCCGGGCGACGCGCAACGCCCAGTTGGCGACTTACACCCTCAGCCTTGTGGCGCTCGAAGCGGCGACTAGCGGGCCTCTCGGTGACGCCATCTGCGCCGAAAGGCTCGTCGCTGTTGCCGGGCACAGCCTCGGCGAGTACACAGCGCTCGTCGCCGCCGGTGCGCTGAGTGCTTCCCAGGGGGCAACGCTCGTCCAGGCAAGAGGTGAGGCAATGCAGTCGGCCGCCGAAGCCAACCCTGGCACGATGGCCGCGGTGATCGGTCTCGAACTGGAAGGTGTCGCCGAGGCGTGCGGGGAGGTTGAGGGCGCTTGGGTCGCAAACGACAACTCCCCTGGGCAAGTGGTGATCGCGGGAACGCTGCAGGGTGTGGAGGCCGCAGGCGCTGTCGCGGCCAAAAGAGGTGCTAAGCGGGTGATCCCTCTTCAGGTAGGTGGTGCCTTCCATACACCTCTCATGCGGCCGGCTCAGGCACCCCTGGACGCGGCACTCGCAGCCGCCGATTTCGCACCCGTCTCCTGCCCTGTCGTTGCCAACGTGGACGCCGCGCCTCACACTATTGGCTTCCGCGCGCTTCTTTCGGCCCAACTTTGCTCGCAGGTCCGCTGGCGTGCTTCGCTGGTCGCGCTCGGTGGCATGGGGGCAACATTGTTCGTCGAGCTCGGCCCGGCACTGAGCTTTCAGGTATGGTCCGCCGCACCGTTGCCGACGTCGCCCGCGTCAACGTGGCCGGGCCGAGGATCTCGAAGCTCTGGCCTCGGCAATAGGTCCCTGAGGTCGGGTGGGACGAGACCGCACCTCGTGGGACAACATCGGTTTGCATTGGGCGGGGTCGTCCAATAGCAAGAAAGGAGGGACCGCGTGGCCGGCACGATGGACCTCAGGCGATTGCTTGTTGCGATCGCAAACCTCGACCACACGACGGCCTTAGAACTTCTCATTGCCACCCCGTCGTTATCGACGGCCGCCGTGGCGCGAAGCGACGAGTTCTTTCTCACCGAGCGCCTCGCCCAGGTTTACGAAGGCGACACCGCCTTGCATGCCGCCGGTTTCAGCTACGACCCCGACGCAGCTCGTGAGCTGATTGCACGCGGGGCCGACATTCGGGCCAGAAACCGGCGGGGGGCCGAGCCGCTCCACGCGGCGGTGAGCGGCGGCCCGGGCGCGGCGACCTGGGACCCGGCACACCAGCGGGACGTGATCGCCTACTTCATAGAAGCGGGCGCCGATCCGAACGCAGCCGCCGCTGGTGGTGTAACGCCACTGCATCGAGCCGTCCGGAACCGATGCTCAGCAGCCGTCGAGGCCCTACTTCGCGCCGGCGCCGACCCCCGTCTCCAAAACGACCACGGCTCGACCGCGTCCGACCTCGCCAAGTGGACAACTGGACGGGGTGGGACGGGCACCGCAGCGGCCAAGGCCGAACAACGAACCATCGTCGAACTGCTCGAGATCCACATGGCTTGACATGCGATTTGGGCCAAACCGTCCTGCTGTACGCGTAGATGCTCCCCGGCTAGGGGCCTTTGGCTACCCATGAGCACCGGCTACCCGGAACCGGGCGTGCCAAGGATCAGTTAAGCCCACCATTAGCTCCCGTCGGGGTGCAAGGTTAGGAGCGAACGCGGTGGCCGTGAGCAGGAGGAGGTTCCTTGGATCGCTTGGTAGTGCTATCGGAGCCGGCATCCTCGGCGCGGGCGGTGCGGTCGCCTTGGACGGACCGTTACGCCACAAGCTCGAGAACAAATGGGCCTACATCGACGGCCCGGACCTTTCCCTGCCCTCGTCTGGTGCCCGCATCGTCACTGGCACTTTCGAAAGCCGGTACATGAACCGCGAGGTGGGATGGGCCTTTTCTCTGCCTGCCAAGGTCAGACCAAGAGCCATCGTGCTCAGCTTGTACGGGAAGGGAGCCGACCAGTTCGCACCCTTCGACAGCTTGCATTTGCCAGACGCCGCCGCATCCGTCGGTGCGCCGCTGACCGTCGCCTCGGCCGACGGTGGTAGGGACAACTACTGGCACAAGCGAGCGAACGGAACCGACGCCCACTCGATGCTCGTGAAGGAGTTCGTGCCTTTGCTCACCAGCAGGCTTGGCAAACTACCGTTTGCAGTGCACGGGTATTCCATGGGGGGCTATGGTGCGCTACTGGCCGCCGAGCGAGGTGTGACTGCAACGGGCGCCAGTTTCTTCAAGGGCGTTGCAGCTTCCAGCCCTGCCCTTTGGGCCAATCCCGGGGAAACCGCTCCGGGAGCGTTTGACGGCGCTCGGGATTTCTACAACAACGACGTCTTGTCGGGCGTAGCGGCGTTGAGGGCACTGAACGTGCGATTGGACTGCGGGACGTTAGACCCGTTCTACCCAGCCACGCGCCAGCTCTCAGAGCTGATGACATGGCAGCACGTGGCCGTGTTCCGCCCATGGGCAACTCACACGAGCGGCTATTGGCGTTCGGTGGCGCCAGCGCAAATGCGCTTCCTCGCCGCTGCCTGCGGCATTCTCTAAATGAGAGCACCCTTTGGCGCAGGGCTCCCCCCACATTCTGGTGTTGGACCGAACCCGTTCCGCCGAGCCACGGCACGCCTGAAACCTGCGGCTTTGCACGACGATACCCTCGCTCGTGAATTGCTCCCGAGCGAGGGTACCCGTCATTTCGCGCCCGCTATCAGCAGGTCAGGACGTAGCGGTGTTGGTGGTCACGCCAATAAAGAAGTTCGGGGCGAAGGTCCCGGTGACGAGTGGCGTCATCCAGATGCCGTAGTGGTCGTTCTCGATCCGGTTGTTCTGGATCGTGATACTGATGGGGTTGTTGCCCGTGGCGTCGGCGACGATAACGCCGGAGGTGAACGGGTCAATAGCCGGAGGGTTGTTGGCACCAAAATCAAAGTCACCGTCGATGTTGTTCGTGCCGATGGTGTTGTTCCGGATCGTGTTGCCGTTCAGGTCCTCACCTGGCGAGTGACTGTGCAGGGTCACTCCCGCTAGACCGTTCCCCGCGATGAAGTTGCCCTCGACAAGGTTGTCGTAGACGGCCCCGCCGGGGGTGCCAGTTGCGAGGAGGATCCCGGCTCCCTGGCCGAGAACGCCGTTGTTGGTGCTTTCGTTATTGCGGACCGTGTTGTTGAACACGCCACCCACGGTCGGCAGGACGGTCGACCACGTCGTACCGTTAGTCGTGGTGCCGAGGTGGTGCCCCGCCACGGTGATCCCGCAGTCGTACGCGTTCGAGAAGACGTCGTTGGACGCGATCAGGTTGCCATCGGTCGGCCCGTTCTCGTCGGTAAGAAGGATGCCCCCACTGTTACCAGTCACGATGTTGCCTTCGACGGTCGAATTGTCGGCAGACAGAAGGTGGATCCCCTCGCCGCAGTCACCCGGGTCGGGCGGCGCCGGGGGTGCCAAGGTCGCGTTGCACTCGGCGTAGCTCGCGCCCGAAAGCACCGCGCCGGTCGGGTTGCCCCGGTCGTTGTCCGTCACGGTGTTGCCTCTGATCGTGACGTTGGAGATGGTACCCGAGGCGCCCGGAAGTCCTCCGACGAGGATGCCCTCACCGGTGGCATACGAGACTGTGAGACCCTCGACCGTGGTGCCAGAGGCGAGGACTTGGACCCCGTTGTCCAACGAAGTGTTCGACGCAGAACTGTAGGCGTCAACTACGGGGTTCCCGATGCCCAGGATGGTCAAGGGCTCGCCAACCGGTACCACTACGTCCTCGTCGTAGACGCCCGGACAGACGACGATCGTGTCACCTGCTGTGGCTGCCGCGACGGCGGCGGAGATGGTCGTATAGGGGGCGCTCGCACAACCCTGCGGCCCAGCGGCTGGGGGAAGTCCCCAAGCGCCCGAAGTCCCGGCGCCTGAAAGCGTCGGGTCAGCCACGCCGCCTCCAAACGCATTCGAAACATAGAGGACCTGCCCTTGGCCTCCTACTGTCGGAGCAGCAAAACTCGGCCCGGTCCCGACGGCGGCGACGACGGCGACGGCGAGCAGGCCGAACACAGCGACACCTGGGATTACTCGCAATCTCTTATTCATTAGTCCTCCTCGTGTCAGGGTTTTTGCCAACCCCGAGTCTTCTTTCGAGCCCGAATCGTACCTTGAGCCGCCACTCCATGAGCGGGTTAGGGGCCGTAGTGCGGGTTGTTAGCGCGATCCCGGGATCCTGGAGAAGCTCCCGCGCCACGCTTTGCGCTCAGGCAGTCACTAGACAGGTCGGTAGCGGTCCGCCACGCATGAGAATGGCCGGTCTTTCCCGGCGTGGCGGGGCGATTCTGGGCGTGGTGGCGGGATTCTCGGCGTGGTGGCGGGATTCTCGGCTTGGTGGCGGGATTCCCGGCGTGGTGGCGGGATTCTCGGCGTGGTGGCGGGATTCTCGGCGCCTGGAGAGCAAAGCACCGGCTCCTGGCACGCCCAGAAAGGCCAACCAACGCCGAGATCACCAAAACACGCCCGGTTAGCCGTGCCCGTCATCAGCGCGGGGTCGGGCGGGGTCGGCCGAGGGGCCAGTCGCTCGAATGATGGGACGAGGGCGGAAGCTTCGCGCTAGGAGGGGAGGCGGCCGGTGGCGCCGGTCCATTTGCGCCAGTTGGAAACGAGGCCGTCACGCACTTCGGCGAGCGGGAGCCGGAGGGCTTGTCCGGTGACCATGTCGGCAATTGCGCGCTGGCGGCTGTAGTCATGGTCGGCACCGGCGAAGATCGGGCGGCGATAAGAAACCAGCTCGTCGGGGGCCCCAGGGAGGAAGCCCCACAGCGTGAAGGCCCAGTCCATGTCGTAGATGACCGGCGAGCGGTGGAAGTTCGAAGAGCGGCGGGAGCCAGAGCTGAAGCACCCGGCGATCACGTCGGCAAGATGCTCGCCCTCGGCCAGCGTGGCCCGCTCAGCCACCCGCTTTGCCAGCTTCAGCCCGAAACCGAGGTCGGAGCCGGTCGCGCCAAGCCTCGCCCCGGTTGGTGGGCGAAGGGAGACCTGTTCAGCGGGCCTGTCTTGTTGCCAGGGGCCGGGGATGCTCAGGCGGTTGGAGGGCCTTACCCGGTCAGTCGTGATGATAGGGACGAAGTCAGGCTGGGCCATGACGACAAAATTAGCGGACCCGTGGTCTGCGGCGCCTGCTTGAAGGGCCCGCTAGTTGTCGGCGGCGTCTGCGTGAACGGCCGGCTAGTGCTCGCTCCGCTGGCGCCTGCTCGCTCTGCCGGCGCCTGCGTGAACGGCCGGCTAGTGCTCGCTCTGCCGGCGCCTGCGTGAACGGCCGGCTAGTGCTCGCTCTGCTGGCGCCTGCGTGAACGGCCGGCTAGTGCTCCGTGGCGCCTGCGTGGAGCAGCCCGAAGACGATGGAGTCAGATAGTGCCTGCCAGGACGCTTCAATGACGTTGTCCGAAACGCCGATCGTGGTCCATGTGCGCTCGCCGTTGGTCGAGTCGATCAAAACGCGCGTGACAGATGCTGTCCCGGTGGCGGAGTCGAGCACCCGGACCTTGAAGTCGGTTAGGTGGATGCGCGCGATCTCCGGATGGCGTGGCCCGAGGGCTTTGCGCAGGGCGGCGTCGAGGGCGTTGACGGGCCCGTTGCCTTCTGCGACCTCCATGATCCGCTCGTCTCCGACGTAGAGCTTCAACCGGGCCTCGGTAAGGAAGCTCCCATCCTCGCGTTGATCGGTGACCACCCGGTTGGACTCCACGCGGAAAAACGACTGTTTCCAGCCGGTCGCAGCCCTCATGAGCAGTTCGAGAGACCCGTCCGCAACTTCGAAATGGTAGCCGGCGTGCTCGAGATCCTTGAGTTGGCCGACAACGTACCCGACCTCCTCGTCGCTTAGTTCGAGCCCCATTTGCTGCGCCTTGAGGGCGACGGTCGAGCGGCCGGACATCTCCGACAGGACGAAGCGAGTCGCATTGCCCACGGATCCCGGGTCGACATGGGAGTAGGCGCTGGGGGCGCGAGCGATGGCGCTCGTGTGTATACCGGCTTTATGGGCGAACGCCGACAGGCCGACAAAGGGCTGGTGGGGGTTGGGCGCGAGGTTGACGATCTCGGCAATATGGCGCGCAACCGGGGTGAGCAAAGGGAGCCGCTCGGCCCCTATGGTCTCAATGCCCATCTTCAAGCTCAGGTTGGCAATGACCGCGGTCAAGTCGGTATTGCCCGTACGTTCGCCGTAGCCGTTTATGCAACCTTGGACGTGGTCAGCTCCCTCGCGCACAGCCACGATGGAATTGGCGACTGCGCAGCCAGAGTCGTTGTGAAAATGCACACCGAGCCGTCCCTTGGCTATCTGTCGCGCCTCCGCGACGGCTCGTTCCACCTGGTGCGGGAGAATGCCGCCGTTGGTGTCACAGAGCACAGGCGTGGCGCCGCATTGTTCGACGACTCGTAGAAAGTCACGAGAAAAGACGGGATCTTCGAGGTACCCGTCGAAAAAGTGCTCCGCGTCCACCATCACCGTCTTGCCATTGTTGCGCAGGTACGCCACCGAGTCGGCAACCATGTCGAGGGCTTCGGTGGTAGTGGTGCGCAGTGTTTCAACGACGTGCCAGGGGGAAGACTTGGCCACAAGGCAGACAAACTCGGTGCCCGCACCGACTAGGTCGGACATCACTGGGTCCGTCTCCGCCCGGCCGCCGGCTTTCCTGGTCGAGCCGAACGCAACGAGGCTCGAGTGGGCCAAGGCGAGGTCGCCCGCAGCGGCTCGTTCGAAGAACTCACGGTCCTTCGGGTGGGCTCCGGGCCAACCGCCTTCTATGTAGTGGACTCCGAGCAGGTCCAGCTGCTCGGCGACCCTGATCTTGTCGTTGACAGTGAGCGAGAGCCCCTCTGCCTGGCTGCCGTCCCGAAGTGTCGTGTCAAAGATCTCAACTTGTGGCATGTTCGACCCAGGGCCGGTAGCGGTCCACCTGCCCCCGTACGGCGGCCTTGTAGACCTCTTGGATCTTACGGGTCACCTCCCCGGGCGTCCCATCCCCGACCCGGCGGTCGTCGACCGAGACGATGGGGACTACCTCGGCCGCGGTACCGCTCATGAACGCTTCGTCTGCGGTGTAAAGGTCGCTGCGCAATATGTTCGCGTGCGCCACCTCGATGCCAAGGTCCTTCGCGATCGTGAGCACCGAGTCCTGGGTTATCCCTTCGAGCGCCCCAGCCGACGACGGCGGCGTAAGGAGACGGTCATCTTGCAGGACGAAAATGTTCTCGCCGGTGCACTCGCTCACGTACCCCTGCGGCGACAGCAGGACCGCCTCGTCGTAGCCGGCTTTCAGAGCCTCAACCTTGGCCATCGAGGAGTTGATGTACATGCCGGTACCCTTGGCTGCAGGCGGCATCGAGTTCGGGTCATGGCGCTGCCATGAACTGATCTTCACTCGCACGCCCTTCTCGATCCCTTCCTCGCCTAGGTAAGCGCCCCACGGCCAAACGGCGATGGCCACCCGGACCGCGCACGGGAGAGGGTTGAGGCCCATCTCCCCATAGCCGAGGTAAGCGAGCGGCCTGATGTAGCACTCGGTCAACTTGTTCGCCGCGACGGTGTGCTTCACGGCGTCGACGACCTGCTCCTGCGTGAATGGGATGTCCATTAGGAAGATCTTGGCCGAGTTGAACAGGCGCGCAATATGGTCTGTCAGGCGGAAAACGCCCGGCCCCTCAGCTGTCGCGTATGCCCGGATCCCTTCGAAGACCCCGCACCCGTAATGAAGCGTGTGCGTGAGGATGTGTACGTTGGCGTCGTCCCAGTTGACTAGCTCGCCGTCCATCCATATGTAGTCGGTCTTGGTGATTGGCACCGCTCGTTCACACCCTTTCAGATAGTTCGTCGCCGTATTGAGTTGTCGTGATCGGCTGTGAGGGTTGGAAGTCCCGCACCGCCTTGTGTACCCGTGCTGCTTCGTCGCCGAGGCCGAGGTGCTCGAGCATCATGGCCATCGAAATTACCGCGGCGGTCGGGTTTGCCTTGCCGGTGCCCGCAATATCGGGAGCGCTGCCGTGCACCGGTTCGAAAAGGGACGGCCCGGTTCGCGCCGGGTTCAAATTGGCGGAGGCCGCTCGCCCTATCCCTCCGGAAACAGCCCCGGCAAGGTCTGTGAGGATGTCGCCGAAGAGGTTGTCCGTCACGATCACGTCGTAGCGGCCTGGGGACTCCACCATATAAATGCAAGCCGCGTCCACGTGGTTGTAAGCCGTCTTGACGTCGGGGTGCTCTGCTGCGACCTCGTCAAAGGCGCGCTGCCACAGGTTGCCGGCAAAGGTCAACACGTTGGTCTTGTGGACCAGCGTGAGATGACGGCGCCTTGCCTCAGCCAGCTCGAAAGCGAACCTCACGCACCGCTCCACCCCAAAGCGTGTGTTCACCGAGCCCTGCGTGGCCACCTCGGCGGGTGTCCCTTTCCTCAGAAAGCCCCCCTCGCCGGCGTAGGTGCCCTCGGTGTTCTCCCGCACGACGGCGAAATCGATAGGCACGCCGGCCCCGACGCTGACCTGGGCCTGGTAAGGACGGAGGTTGACATAAAGGTCGAGCTCGAAGCGCAGCCGCAACAGCAGCCCACGCTCGAGCACTCCGGGCGGGACGTCAGGCGACCCGACCGCTCCGAGCAAGATCGCGTCGAAGCCTCTCAGTTCTTCAAGGACACTGTCTGGCAGCACTTCCCCGGTCGCCAGGTAACGCCGCCCACCTAGGTCGTAGTCCGTCGTGCTCAGATCGGCGCCCGCGGCACTAGCGACCTTGAGGGCCTCCGCGATCACCTCAGGTCCTATGCCGTCCCCGGCGATAACGGCTATTCGATGTGCTGACCGGCCTGCGCTCAATTGAGGGCGCTCCTTTTGCCATAACCCTGCTAGTGACTAGACATGAAAACGACCGTCCTCCGGGGACGGTCGCTGCGACGCACACCCATAGTGGGGGCGCGTCAGGAAGAAATTACTACGGAAGCGTCGGCGTGGCGTGCGGGACGTCGAGCATTCATAGGTCTTCCTAGTATTGCACCCAACCGACCCCGCCGTCAACCGTATTCGCCCGACGCCACCCGCGTCGGGGCCGCTACCGCTGGCGCGAGTGGCGACTGCCCGCTCGGGCGGCTCGGCTCGAGGGCGCTCCGGTGGTGGCGAGACCCCCGGAGCGCCCTCTGCAAACCGGCTCTTCGCTGGTAGCCTGCGGGAATGGCCTTTACGAAGCTGTCGCCTGAAACCTACGAGCGGCTCCATACCGAGCTCGACGACCTCAAAACTCGGGGCCGAATGGAGATCGCGCGCGACATCGAGGCGGCCCGGATGCTGGGGATCTCTCCGAGAACGGTGACTACCACGCGGCGAAGGACTCACAGGGCAAGATGGAAGCCCGGATCCGCCAGCTCGAGGCGATGCTGGAGGATGCCGAGGTAGTCCATGGCGGCAGGTCCGACGAGGTAGCCACGGGAGTCACTGTCAGCCTCCGTTACGTCGGCGACGACGAAGTCGAGCGGTACCTGGTGGGCTCCATCGAAGAGCGCGTCGCCGGGACGTCGGTGATCTCTCCTGGCTCGCCGCTCGGCCAAGCCCTCATGGGTAAACGAGCCGGGACCATGGTGACTTACGAAGCCCCGAGCGGCCAGCTCAAAGTGGAGATCGTGGCCGTCGGCGACTAGTCAGGCCGGGCCCAGAGACGGCCAGCACCCTTTCTCCCGTACCATCTACATAATGAGCTCGGGCCCCGCCAGCTTCATAGAAGCGGTCCATGAAAGCATCGTCATTTTCGATGGTGCCACAGGCACCAACCTGCAAACGCTTGGCCTCGGCCCCGACGACTTCGGTGGGCCCGCCTTGGAAGGGTGCAACGAAATCCTGTGTGCCACCCGGCCCGACGTGATAGCCGACCTGCACCGGTCGTTCTTCGATGTCGGGTGCCAGGTAGTCGAGACCGACAGTTTCGGCTCCCTGCCTTGGGTCCTTGCGGAGTACGGGATCGCCGGACGTGCCCGCGAGCTCGCCCGGTCCGCGGCGTCGATCGCGCGCGATGTGGCCGACAGTTACGGCCCGGGCCACTGGGTTGCCGGTTCTCTTGGGCCGGGGACCAAGATCGCCTCGCTCGGCCAGATTTCGTTCACCGATATGCGCGACGGCTACCAGGAGGCGGCCGCCGGGCTTATAGCCGGTGGGGCCGACCTCTTCGTGATCGAGACGGTCCAGGACGTCCTTCAAGCCAAAGCGGCGATAATCGGGGCTCGGCGTGCCATGGCCGATGCCGGCCGGGAGCTGGCGGTCCAGGTGCAGGTAACCATCGAAACGACCGGGCGGATGCTGATGGGCAGCGAGATCGGCGCGGCGCTTACGACCCTGGACGCGCTGCGTCCCGACGTGATCGGGCTCAACTGCGCCACCGGCCCTGCCGAGATGGGCGAGCACCTCCGGTACCTGAGCGCTCATTCCCGCATCCCGCTGTCATGCCTGCCGAACGCAGGCTTGCCGTCTGTGGTCGAGGGCAAGATGCATTACGACCTCACCCCGTCCCAGCTTGCCGAGCACCACACCCGCTTTGTGACCGAACTGGGGGTCAACGTCATTGGCGGGTGCTGCGGGACCACCCCGGGGCATTTGAAAGCGGTCGTTGACGCCCTTAGCGGCTCGTTACCTGCGCGGCGGGGCCCAGTTTGGGAGCCGGGCTGTGCATCGCTTTACACCCACGTCCCTTACGACCAGGCACCTTCGGTGCTCAACATCGGAGAACGCACGAACGCGAACGGCTCCAAGCGTTTCCGCGACGCCATGCTGGCCAAGGAGTGGGACGCCTGCACCTCTATGGCCAAGGAGGCAGTCCGTTTCGGGAGCCACGTGCTCGATGTGTGCGTCGATTACACAGGCGAAGACGGCGTCGCCGACATGACCGAAATAGCGAGCCGTTTTGCAACTCAGGCGACGCTGCCGATAATGCTTGATTCGACCGAGGCGCCCGTCATCGAGCGCGGTCTGCAGCACATTGCCGGTAAGCCTCTTATCAATTCGGTCAACTTGGAAGAAGGCGACGCGAAGGGCACCCGCCTCGACAGCTTCCTGGCGCTGGCGCGTGAGTACGGGGCCGCGGTCGTCTGTACCTGCATCGACACCGAAGGACAAGCCCGCACCGCAGAATGGAAGCTACGTGCAGCGCAGGCGATCTACGACCTGGCCGTCGGTCGTTACGGGCTTCTGCCTGAGGACCTTTTCTTCGATGCCCTCGCGCTGCCGGTCAGTACCGGCATGGAGGAGAGCAGGCGGGACGGGCTCGAGACGATAGAAGGCATAAAGCGGATAAAGGCCGCCATGCCCGGCGTGCGTACGGTGCTCGGAATTTCCAACGTTTCCTTCGGCCTGTCCGCTGCGGCCCGCCAGGCGCTCAACTCGGTCTTCCTCCACGAATGCCAACAAGCTGGCCTGGACGCGGCCATCGTCAACTCGGCCCGCATCGTCCCGTTGGACCGGATCCCGCCTGAAGCAGTTCAGATATGCCTGGACCTCATTTACGACCGCCGCGACGCCTCAGCCCGCTACGACCCATTGTCCGAGCTGCTGCGCTTTTTCGAAGGAGCCACCTCGGAGGCCCTCGTCGAGGAGGACCGAAGCGGCTGGTCCGTGGAACGCCGGCTGGAACAGCGCGTGGTCGATGGTTCGCGAGAAGGCCTCGACCTGGAGCTGGACGAGGCCCTGCGACAGGGGACGCCAGCTCTGGACATCGTGAACGGCCCGCTCATGACCGGCATGAAAACCGTCGGCGAACTGTTCGGGTCCGGTCGCATGCAGCTACCTTTCGTCCTGCAGTCTGCCGAGGTGATGAAGAGCGCCGTCGCGTACCTGGAGCCGCACATGTCCAAAACCGACGATCGCGGACGGGGAAAGGTCGTGCTGGCGACGGTCAAGGGCGACGTGCACGACATAGGCAAGAACCTCGTAGACATCATCCTCACCAACAACGGCTACGAGGTCTTCAACCTCGGGACCAAGGTGGCGCTCTCAGAAATGGTGTCCAAGGCTGAGGAAGTCGGAGCCGACATCATCGGGATGTCCGGTCTCTTGGTCAAATCGACCCTGATAATGCGGGACAACCTGCTCGAGCTCAACGAGCGAGGCCTCGACCGTTACCCGATCATCCTCGGGGGGGCAGCCCTAACGCGCACATACGTAGAAAGAGACCTCCGCTCCCAGTACAAGGGTCGGTTGTTTTACGGGAAGGACGCTTTCGAGGGCCTGCGGACCATGGACAAGCTGATGGAGTTCTCGCGCAACAATGAGGACGACCCCGAGTTCGGCCGCGCCCTAGGGGGGCGCCCGGGCGTGCCGCCGCGGCGCCAGGTTCGCCCTGCTGCCGAAGTACCGAGCGAACGCCCCGAGCGGGCACCCTCGGTCGAGCTGGGTAACTCCGTGCCGGTACCGCCGTTTGTCGGGGCTCGGGTTGAAAGAGGCATACCCCTAAACGAGATCGCCAAGTACCTGAACGAGACTTCCCTGTTCCGCAACCAATGGGGCTACCGGCCTCTCAAGGGCGAGACCGATGCCCAGTTTAAGACGCGTGTGCGAGCGGTGCTCCGCCAGCAGTTGGAGCTGGCGCGACAGTCAGACGTGCTGCGCCCGGCAGTGGCGTACGGCTACTTCCCGGCGAACTCGGACGGCAACGATCTCGTTATTTGGGAGGACGAGCGGCGTTCCGGCGAGCTCACGCGCTTCAATTTCCCACGCCAGGACGAAAGCCCATGGCTGTGCATCTCAGATTTCTTCAAGCCAGTTTCTTCGGGCGAGCTGGATTACGCCGCGTTCCACGTGGTGACCATGGGCGAGGCAGCCTCCGAGCAAACTGCCAAGCTTTTTGCCGAGGACCGCTACACCGATTACCTGCACCTGCACGGCCTTTCCGTCGAAATGACCGAGGCTCTGGCTGAGTACTGGCACCACCGCATTCGTGAGGAGTGGGGTTTTGCCACGGAGGACGGGCCGAACTTGCACGGCCTGTTCCGCCAGCAGTACCGGGGAGGGCGTTACTCGTGGGGGTACCCGGCGTGCCCCGACCTCGAGGACAACGCTCGCTGCGCCTGGCTTGTAGGCGCCGAACGGACCGGGGTGGCGTGCTCGGAGGAAACCTCTTGGCAGTTCCATCCCGAACAGACAACCGCCGCCATCATTTGTCACCACCCACAGGCGAAGTACTTCATCGTCCGGCAAACAGTCGGGAGTGCTACCCGGGCGTCGTAACCGGGAGCGCGCTTTGCAGGTCCTTAAAGCCCTGGGTGGACCAGCCCCGCCCGTCCGGGCTTATTACCAGCGACTCGTAGCCGGCCAGGCCTTCCAACCAGTCAGCGGCGCGGGCGCCCATGGCAAACGCAGCCGTCGCATAAGCGTCGGCGCTGACGAGCTCCGGCCCCACAATTGTCACTGAGATCAGCTCGGTTGCCGGCTGCCGGCTGAACGGGCTCAGCACATGTGGGCCGCGTTCGTAGGTGCCTGAGGTCGCAACTGCCCCACCGGTGAGCGCCAACGCGGCGCAGTACGCATCACGCCGCAGCGGGTGGCGGACACCGATATGCCAGGGCCGGCCCGCCCCCGGGGCGCCACTCAAGCGGACGTCTCCCCCACCGTCTATCGAATGGTCACCCAGACCGGCATCTTGGAGCAGGCGGGAGGCGCGTTCGACAGACCAGCCTTTTACAACTCCGCTCGGGTCGAAACGGCCGCTCGCCCAAGCATCGAAAAAGCCGCTCGTTGCCCCGTTGAACTTGTAACAGAGCGCGACCACCTCCTTCAGCTCCGCGCTGCACTCGTCAATTGGCAGTTCGCCCCGGTCAAAACGGCTCACTTCGCTGTTTGGTTTGTAGGTGCTGAACGTGTCGTCGACCCAGTGCAACCAATTGGTAACGCAAGCCAAGGCCGCGTCGACCTTGGCCCGCGGCGCCGGGGTGCGCACGTCAAAGGTCACGACTGTCCCCATGACTTCTTCATGGTGGACATTGCTCGTTGCCTCGGGCATGCCGAGCGGGCCCATCCTCAGGTGGCTTTGTCGAGGGCTGACTGGAGCGACTGGGCGAACGCGTCACTGGTGTACGTGGCCCCGGAGACGACGTCGAAATTGATGCCTTGAGCTGCCACGGCCTCCCGCTCCAGGACGGGTACCGCGGCCGAGTTCACGGTTTGGGAGTACTGCGAGAACGCGTTGTCCTGCGGCACAGTGACGGTGACGATCCGGTTGCCCTGCAAAGTGACCGCCACCACGATGTCGCCGTAACGGTAGGAGACGTCCTCGCCCGTGTAGGTCCGGTCGGAGCTCGAAGAGGCCCCCGTCGGGACCGTGGTCCCAGTGCCTGTGCCTGTGCCCGTGCCCGGGGCGGTGGTGGTGGCCGTACCCGTGCCCGTCCCGGTACCAGCGCTCACCTTTTCGACCTTCACGGCTCCTTCGGACCGGTAGCCCAGCAGCAGGACGAGGCCGACCACGGTCCCGGCTGTGGCAATCACCGCGCGACGCATAACGCTCCCGTTCTACCTACAGCTCGAACAGTTCGGTGTGGACATGGCGCCGAGGGACTCGGAGCGCGCGAAGGCTTGAGTTGACCGTCGCCGTGAAACCAGGGGGACCGCAGACGTAAACGTCGCGCTGGACCACGTCTCGGACGAGCCGCTGGAGGTGCTGGGGGCTGAGGTACTCGGGGTGTTCGTCTCTGGGCCCACCAGGTAGTAGACCTTTGCGCCGCGCCTCTGCGCTATTTCGTCGAGCTCCGCCCGCAGCCCCAGCTCATCGGGATTGCTCGCCCGGTAGAGCAGAGTCACATCACCCGAGGCGCTGGCGGCCTCCTCGAACATGGCCCGCAGCGGCGTTATGCCCACGCCGGCGCCGATCATCAAGAGCTTGCGGCCCCTCCGCCGAGCGCGTCGTGAAGTTGCCGAACGGCCCCTCTAGCAAGACCTTGGTGCCCGGGCGCAGCGTGGCTAACCCCGAGCTGTGGTCACCCAGTGCTTTGACCGTCATGCGGAACCAGCGGCCGTTGGGAGCGGCCGAGAGGCTGAAGGGGTGGGCCTGCCACCAGCCGTCCCGGGTCAGGAACCGCCACAGGAAGAACTGGCCCGCTTCAGCGTTAAGTTTGCCGAGCTCCTTGCCCGACACGTAGACCGACGTAAGGCCCGGGCCCTCGCTCGCAGTCCCGACGACCACGAAACGGTGACGCGCCATGTGCACCAGAGGCTGGCCGACCCGGTAAAAAAGCAGGAGCGCAGCGACGATCCCGTACATGGCGCCCCAGATGACCCGGTTGAGCGGGTGCGTGGCGAAGTCCACGCCCGTGTTGAACTGGTGAGCGAAGGAAAGAGCGAGGGCGATGTACGTGTAGAGATGTACGAAGTACCAGGTGTGATAGTTCACGCGCCGCCGCACGGCTCGGGCCGACAGCACCCCAACCACGACGAGCAAACCGAGCCCCACCGTCGCCGCCAACATGTCCGGGTAGGACAGCACAACGGATTTCGTCTCGCTCAACAGGCCGTCGTGCGTTGTGATCGCGTACCCCCAGATGATCAGGACCGCATGAGCCACCAGCAGGCAGATCGAGTACTCCCCGTTCCGCCGGTGCCACACCGCCAAGCGGTCCATGCCGATCATCCGGTCGAGCCAAGGGACCCGGCTCATTAGCAGTACCTCGATGACGACCAAGTAGGTCCCTAGGAGACCAGTGACCCGGCCGGCGGCGGTCAGCCAGGGGCCGGGGCCGTAAACGCTTGCCGGGCTGGTGTCGTGCCACCACATGTACATCACGCCGAGGGCTCCCAGGGCGACGGCAGCGGCTACAACACCTTCGCGGGCGGGTTCGCTCAGCCGGTACAGGTAACGTTCCCGGCGGGCCGCGTCCGCGGGGCCCGAGTGGGCACCGTGCTGGTCACTCGTCCAATGTTCTCGTCATTTGCTGAGCAGAACCTGAGCAGTCGCTCCTAAGTCGCTCAGAAGCCCGACTAGGCCTCGACAACTGTGAGGGCGTGGTCAGCCAGGTTGAGGGGACGAGGTCCCCTCATGGTCGCCACCACGATGTCCTCGATGCGCACCCCGTAGCGGTCCGGTACGTAGATGCCCGGTTCTACCGAGAACGCATGGCCCGCCGTGACGGGGGTCGAGTTGCCAGCGACCATATAGGGATCTTCGTGCTCCTCGAGGCCGATGCCATGGCCGGTTCGGTGCACGAAGTACTTCCCGAAACCCGCCTCCTCGATGACCCTGCGCGCAGCCCCGTCGACACCGCTGCAGAGCTCGCCGACCTGTGCTGCGACCACTCCGGCGGCCTGCGCCTCGGCAACCACCCCGTAGATTTTCGCCAACTCGCGCACAGGTTCGCCGGTGAAGACGGTCCTGGTGATGTCCGAGCAATAGCCGTCGAGCGTCCCGCCGAAATCGCATACGACAGGTTCGCCGGGCTGGATGACGCGCTCGCTTGGCTCGTGGTGCGGGCTCGCCGAATTGGGCCCTGACGCCACGATGGCAAAGTTGACCCTCTCGTTGCCCTCCTCGAGAAGAAGCCTCGTGATTTCCGCCGAGACCTCTCGTTCTGTGCACTCGACCAGGTCGATACCGCCGCCGAGCAGGGCTGCCGCGACCCGGTCGGCTGCTGCAGCGGCTTTGGCGAGCGCCTCGACCTCGGCCGCATCTTTGATCGCCCTGAGGGGCCCCGTCACAATTGAGGCCGTTCTCCAGGTCGCGTCGGGCAAGGCCCGCTCGAGCTGCAACAGGAACGTAGCCCAGGCGCGGTCGCTGATCGCCAGGGCGGGCGCCTTCCCGGTGCAGCGGCGTACCAGAGAAGCCACGATGTCGACCGGGTCCTCCGTCTCGCCCCAGGGGCGGATGGCAAACACCTCCGGGACCGGCTTCACGCGGGGCGCTTCGAGCGCCGGCACGACCAGGGTCGCCTGCTCGCTGCCCCCGGCGGGGACCACCAGCATCGTGAGGCGCTCGAGCGGCATGGCCAGGTACCCGCTCAGCCAAGGCATATCGGCACCGAGCGAAAGCAGGAGCACATCGACGCCCGCGACGGCCATGGCCTCGTGCGCCCGTGCCAACCGGGATGCAAAGGGCGACGTGCTCAAGCCGCACCTCCGGAGGCAGCAGAGGCAACAGAGGCAGAACAGAGGCACCGGAGGCACCGGAGGCACCGGAGGCACTCGCGTCTTCGGCTGCCTGCCGCGCGTGGTAGCTCGACCTGGTGAGCGGTGAGGCGACGACGTGGGAGAGCCCAAGAGCGCGGCCGGCCTCGGCTATCCGGGCAAAGTCATCGGGCGACCACCAGCGCGCAACTGGCAGGTGGTTGGCAGACGGGCGGAGGTACTGGCCGATCGTCACGATCTGCACGCCGATCGCCTGCAGGTCGGCAAGCACACCGATGACTTCTTCCTCGGTCTCGCCTAACCCGATCATCAGCCCTGACTTGGTCGTTAGCCCCGCTTCGTGGGCACGAGCCAGCACCGCCAGGGTTCGCGCGTACGAGGCAGACGGGCGCACCGCACGCTGCAGGCGCGGCACCGTTTCGACGTTGTGGTTGAGCACGTCCGGGCGCTTGTCGAAGATGCGCCCGAGCGCCACCGGGTCTCCCTTGCAGTCCGAGATCAGGACCTCCACAGCCGTACCTGGGCAACGCCGGCGGAGCGCTTCGATCGTCGCCGCGAACGCCGAGGCGCCGCCGTCTTCGAGGTCGTCGCGAGCGACACAGGTTATGACTGCGTGAGCGAGGCCAAGGCGAGCGACGGCTTCAGCCACACGTTCGGGCTCCTCTGGGTCGAGTGGCATTGGTTTGGCGGTATTGACCTGGCAAAAGCCGCACGCACGCGTGCAACGGTCACCGTTGATCATGAAGGTCGCGGTCCCGTCAGCCCAACATTCGAAGATGTTGGGGCAACCCGCCTCCTCGCAAACCGTCACGAGCCCGAGGCCGCGTACCGTCTTGCGCAATGACCGGAACTCCGTTCCCATGTGGGCGTTCGCGCGTAACCAGGCAGGCTTTCGGGCGCTGAGCGCAAGGCCCGCTGCCGGGTCAACCCCTGCCTGGGCGAGCCGGCCGAGGAGGCGCACGGGTTGGGCCGGCGCGGCCTGCGCCGGCGGCGCGCCAGTCACCTCTGGAGCCGGAGCCTCCGGCAGCGACGGCGCCGTGGAAACTGTCGTAGCAACCGGGCCAGTCCCTGGCCACGCCGAATCCTGGCGGTCGACTGGCCTTCCCTTTCCCCAGCGCTGCGCCGCCACTGCGAAGATGGCCTCGACGACCTCGGCGGTACTGACCGCCAGGCCCTCGGCCTGGAGCGAGGTCACTTCCTTGTCCGAGATCCCACACGGCACGATGTGGTCAAACATGGCAAGGTCAGTGCCGACGTTGAGAGCGAAACCGTGCATGGTGCGCCGGCGGCTGTGACGGGCGCCGATGGCGCAAATCTTGCGAGGTCGTGGGCCGTTCAGGCCGGCCCAGACGCCTGGGTAGCCCTCGAGCCGCCCCGCGTCGTGGAGGCCGAGGCTGTCCAATGTGTTGATGACGAGCTGTTCGACCTCGTGGATGTAACGAGGGGTTGCCGAGTGCCCGCTCGGCACGGAAAGGACCGGGTAGCCGACCACCTGGCCGGGGCCGTGGTAGGTGATATCGCCGCCCCGGTCGACCCAGAGCAGCTCTGCGCCAACACTGGAAGGGTCGACCAGCATGTGCTCGGTCCTTGCGCGGATACCGGCCGTGTACACGTGGGGGTGCTCGAGCAACAGGAGCCAGTCGTCAGCGGGCTCGCCGGCCGCCCACAGAGCACGTTGCAGGACGTGAGCGTCGCGGTAGGCAACCCGCGTCCCGAGCCAGCGCAGGCGCAGCGTTCGGCCGGGGGCTAGCAGCTCGCCCGGCGCAGAGCCCATCGAGTCGACCAAGGTCCCGGTCTGGCTCAAATTTCGGTTGCCCAGTCGCGGCTCTGGAGTATGTCGCGGACCTTGGCCATGAAAGCGGCCGCGTAAGCACCGTCGACCGCGCGGTGGTCCCAGGACATCACCAGGTTGCCAACGGGGTGGATGGCGATGCCGTCGGAGCCATCCGGCAACTCGATCACAACCGGGCGCTTTTTCACGCCGTCGGTCGAGAGGATCGCGACCTGGGGCTGGTTTATGACCGGGACCGTGATGAAGGTCCCAAAACTGCCGGCGTTGGTCAGGGTGAACGTCCCACCGGAAATGTCGTCCATCGTCAGGCGCTTGGAACGGGCCCGGGAGGCCAGGCCGGCGATTTCGCGCGCCAGCGCTGTCAGGCGCTTCTCTTCGGCGCGGTGCACGACCGGGACGAGGAGGCCCTCAAACTCGAGGTCGACGGCGAACCCGAGGTTGACCTCACTGTGGACGATCAGCTCGTCGTCACCAACAGAGGAGTTGAGGTAGGGCCAGTCCTCCAAGGCGTCGACCACCGCCCTGGCGATGAACGGCAAGTAGGTGAGGCTAAAACCCTCGTTCGCCTTGAAACGCACCTTCTCCGCGCTGCGCACCTTGTCCACGGCCGAATAATCGACCTCGACCGCCACCATGGTGTGCGCCGAGGTCTGCTTCGAGCGCACCATGTGCTCGGCGGTGCGCCGCCGGATGTTGGTGAACGGCACGACCCTGTCGTTCTGGCCGGCCACCGGTACCGGACCGGCCTGGGCCGCGCTCGTTACCGGCGCAGCGCCGTCCGTTCGGCTCGAGCGCGCCCGGCTCGGGGGCTCCTCTTCAAAAGGCACGTCTACTGTCGGCCCGCTCCCATTCGCCCCATTGCGGTCGATCGCTGCTAGCACGTCATCGCGGGTGATCCGGCCTCCGGCTCCCGACCCCTCGATCTCGGCGGGGTCGAGCCCGTTCTCGGCGATGAGCCGGCGGACCACCGGAGACAGCAGCTTGCTCGGCCCACCTTGAGCGGGAGCGCTCGGCGGGCGTTGGTCCGCTGGACGGGAACCCGGCCGCGGGGGCGCCCCGGTCGGGGGTTTCGCCTGAGCCGCCTGACCGCCTTGGCGGCGGCCACCGGTCGCCGGCTCGGCGCTCGCGCCCACAGCGACGCCAGCATCGTCCAGCGCCATCTCGGCACCTGCGTCTTCTACTGCGGCGGCTTGCGCGGCGGGGGCGCCGGCGGCGGCACTAGCGGGCGCCTTTGCGGCCACAGCGGCCGTTGCGGCCGTCTGAGGAGCGGCGGCGCCGCCCTGCCCGATAACGGCCAACTTGGTCCCAACGGAAACGGTCTCACCTTCCTGGACGAGGATCTCGTCGACGGTCCCGCTGACCGGCGACGGGACTTCCGAATCGACCTTGTCGGTCGAGACCTCGAAAAGAACCTCGTCTTCAACCACGTCGTCGCCGACGCGCTTGTGCCATTTGGTGATGGTGCCCTCGGTGACAGTCTCACCGAGCTGGGGCATCGTGATTTCAGCCAACGTGTAGACCTCTTCCAGCCAGGGCGAGCACTGTCTCGCCGAAAACTTCTGACATTGACGGGTGCGGTTGCACGAAACGGGCGACTTCTTCTGCTGTCGCCTCCCAGTTGACCGCCAGGTACCCCTGGCCAAGTTGCTCAGTCACCCAGGGCCCGACCATATGGACACCCAGGATGCGGCCGGCGGAACCGTCGGGCAACTTTTCCGCTATCACCTTGACCAATCCGTCGGTTTCGCCCACGATCATGGCGCGGCCGTTGCCTCCGTAGGAGTCCTTCTTGGCGACCACGTCAAAGCCGGCCTCAACGGCTGCTTCCTCGGAGTACCCGGCGAAGGCCACCTCGGGGTGCGTGTAGACGCACCAAGGCACCTTGCCGTAGTCGATCGGCACCACCGGCCTTCCGAGAACCTGGTCGATGACCAACATGGCCTCGGCAAAGCCCACGTGGGCAAGGCCAGGCGTCGCTACCAGGTCGCCGGCCGCCCAGACGCCGGGCTCGCTGGTCTGCATGAGCTCGTCGACCTTTACGAAGCCCCGCTCGTCGACCTCGACCCCGCAACCGGGCGTCAGCAGCCCATCGCTGAGGGGCCGCCGGCCGACCGAAACGACGACCGCTTGCACCTCGACCTGCTCCGTCGCCCCGTCACGTCCGACGCTGTAGTCGACAAGTGTGCCTTTGCCGTCCTCAGTGGGGGTGTGGCCCTTGACCATGACCCCGGTCTTGATGTCGATGCCGCGCTTTCTGAACGACCTCACAACGACGTCCACAACGTCTTTGTCGACCCCGGGCAGGATCCGGGGAAGGGCCTCCAGAACGGTGACCCGGGTGCCCATGTCGGCGAGCATCGACGCGAACTCGCAACCGATTGCCCCACCACCTATCACCACCGCCGTCTCGGGGAGCCGATCGAGCTCGAGCACCTCGTCGCTCGTGAGCACGAAGCGGCCGTCGACTTCGAAACCAGGGATCGTCCGGGGCACCGAACCCGCCGCCAGGATGACTGCTGGCGCCGCCAGCTCCGTGGTCCCACCGTCCAGGCCCTCGACTTGGACGACCTTGCCGGGCAGCAGCCTCCCGCTACCGGCGAAGGTCACGACCTTGCGTTTCTTGAGCAACCCCTGGAGGCCCTTGTGGAGCGTGTCGATCACTTTGTTCTTGCGGCCCTGGGTGGCCGAAAAATCGACGGTCCAGCCGTCGACCCCGATCCCGTACTCCTTGGCGCCCTTCACGGTCCGGTAGACCGCGGCCGTCTCCAGCAATTCCTTGGCCGGGATGCAACCTCGGTGCAAACAGGTGCCGCCAACCTTTTCTTTTTCCACGAGGGCGATACGCAAGCCGGCTAGCCCGCCGTAAAGCGCTGCCGCATAGCCAGCTGGCCCACCCCCGATCACTACAACATCAAACGACTCCGAAGACGCGGCCGTAGGGACCACCACCTTTCTTACTCCAAGCCTATGCGCCCGCCGGGAGAACTAGCCTCATCGGCCCGGGTGGGCGGCTGCCTCGTCCTGCGTACCGGGCCAGGCACCGGTTCGGCCGGCGGGCTCCTTGCGGGGCAGGCACCGGTTCGGCCGGCGGGCTCCGTGCGGGGCGGGGCGGGTTGGGCCGGGCGGGCCGGGCGGGGCGGGGCCGGGCTGGGCCGGGGCTGGGCCGGGCTGGGCAGGCGCTTCGGGCGTGAGGTGCCGGTACTCGGGCGGATGGCCGACTGGGCGCTGCCGGTGCCATGCTCGAACAGATGCTCCGGCCTTTCGGGAGACCCAGCTCGCGGCACGGGACGTACTTAGTCGTCGCTGTCGTCTCTGTGGTTTCGGTCATTGCGGCAGGGGCAGGCCTCGCGGGCTGCGGAGCGGGGTCGCCTGCGCGAACTGTGCCTATAAGCACTCGCCAAGGGCCTCGGGCCCCATTCAGGTCGTGGTTTCCGCCTTCGCTTTGGCCCAGCTGACGAGTTATGTGGGAGGCAAGGCTGTACACGTCGTCGACCTTGCGCCGCCTGGCACGCAGCCACAGGGCCTGTCCCTTGACGCTGCTGACCGGAACGAAATCGAGCACGCCGCAGTCGTAATAGATGTCGGCGATGGTTACCAGCCCGAAATGGAGTCGGCCGCCAGCTCCGCGCGACGGCACCTGTCGGTACTTCCCGCGATCTCCAAGCAGGCCAAGCCCTACGAGTTCTGGCTCAACCCATACCTCATGGCGGACGCGGCCAGCGCGATAGCAGGAGCCCTGACGTCTGCCGAACCAAGGGAGCGCTCCGTGTTCGAAGATGGTTCACGGAATTTTGCTGCGGTGGCTACCTCGCTCGAGTCGGATTTCGAGAGCACGTTCACCGACTGCACCATCAACGAGTTCGTCACGTCAGACAATGCTTTTGAGCGGCTTGGTTCCAGCTTTGACCTGACAGACGTTGCGGTCGACACGATGGGTGTGGCGAAAGCTGCAGCCCTGGTGCGTTCGAGTTCTCTCCCCGGGGTATTCAGTGAGGTTGGCGTACCGTCCGGGCAGGTCCAACAGGTCGCGACATCCGCCGGTGTCCCCGTCAAAAGCCTTAACCCGATGGAGCTCGCCCCCAGCCCAACTGGCCCGGCCCCCCCCACCTACTTCACCGTGATGGAAGATGACCTGACGGCATTGGAAGGCCCGCTCGCCTGTGACACGACTGGAGGCATCTGAGGAAGTGGAGATCGTCGTGGACCAACCGATCGATGTAAGCGCCGAGGACGCTCAATCTGCTTTCCTGGACCCCAATTTCTACCAAAGCCTAGGAGAGCTACCCGATATCTCGGCGCCCGAGGTGCGCTCGTTTTCGGCGGGGCCGGACAGTGCGCGCATCGAGCTCGGCTACCGCTTCGCAGGCGAGCTCAACGGACCGGCCAAGGTGATCCTCGACCCCAAAAAACTGACCTGGTCCCAGGTGACCGAGGTGGACCTCGCCACCCGCCGGAGCACAGTCAGGATGATCCCTGACAACTACGCGGGATTGCTCTCTTTTGAGGGCTGGTACGAGCTGCACGACGCCGGCGAACACAAGTGCCGCCAACATTTCGAGGCGGATTTACGAGCCCATATCCCTCTCCTCGGACCGCTCGCCGAGCGCGCCATCGCCGGGAGTATCCGCCAGAACCTTGCCGACACCGCGCACCTGATCGAGCGTTTCGTCGCTGGTCACCCTCACCCTGCGGCTGATGGCCCAAGCTCCTGACACGCTGAGCTCAACGCTCGCCTCGCATGTGGCTGGTTGGCCGGGTTTGGCGGCCGCGGGGATCGTGGCATGCGACCGCACCGGGGATCATCCCCGCGCACAGGTGATAGCCACAGCCGGGTCGCTCGACGAGCGCTTCGACTGGGCATCGGTGACCAAACTTCTGGTCTGCCTTGCCACACTCGTCGCGCTGGAAGAAGGCAGCGTCACCCTCGACGACGCTGCTGGGCCCCCCGGGTCGACGCTCGCCCACCTCCTCGCCCATGCTTCGGGCCTTCCGTTCCAAGGGGACCAGCCGATCGCCCGCCCGGCGACGAACCGCATCTACTCGAACACCGGGATCGAAACTGCCGCCACCCACCTCGAGGCCCGCACCGGGATGTCCTTCGGCGACTACCTGAGCGCCGGCGTCCTCGAACCTCTTCGCATGCGCAGCACCGTGCTCACAGGCTCGCCGGCGCACGGTGCCAGCAGCCCCCTCGCCGACCTCTTGGTGCTGGCCGGCGAAATGCTGGCCCCGGAACTTGTCAGTGCGGAGACGATGAAGAGGGCAGCCACCGTCGCATGGCCTGAGCTTGTCGGCGTCCTACCCGGCTACGGGCGTCAGGCTCCGTGCGACTGGGGACTTGGCCCTGAGATCCGGGGTCACAAAACTCCCCATTGGACCGGGCAATCCAACTCGCCTGCCACCTTCGGCCATTTCGGCCAATCTGGCTCGCTGCTCTGGGTCGACCCGAGGGCGGACCTCGCGCTCGTCGGGCTGTGTTCTACTCCGTTCGGGCCGTGGGCGAAGGATGCCTGGCCCGCTCTCTCCGACGCCGTCTTGGCCGCGGCTGGGACCGGGCCACACCCTAAGTCCGGGGCCGGCCCCGCCTAAAAACTTTGACCGTTCGCCCCGTCCGCCCCGTTCGCCCCGTTCGCCCCGTCCGCCCCGTGCGCCCCGTCCGCCCCGTGCGCCCCGTGCGCCCCGTGCGCCCCCCGGCTGTCCCTGCGGTTTGGGACTGGCGGCTTGGAACTCGGCCGAAAAGGATCTTCAATCGGCCCTTGACATGTAGAACATATGTTCGCTATAGTGGGTGAAGCGCTCGGGACCGGCCTTGACGGTCTCCTCCTTTAGAAGTTCGTTCTTGTTGTCCTTGGAGGAGGTGGCATGTCGAGCGCTGTGCTGTCCGCTGCTGCCTCCTTGCGCCGGGCCCTGGTCGGCTTCGACCCCTCGCTGCTGAGCGGCACGGACTGCGCTGCACTTGCCGAAGCGCTGGCTGCGACCGAAAAGGCCTGTGCCGGCGCGCGTCTGTTGGCTGGCGCGCGCGCGGTTAGCTGTGGTGCTCACAAGGGCCGTGGCTTTAGCGACGGGGCGGCCTGGGTCGCCCGCCAAGTGGGTGCCACGACAGGCCAGGCCCGCCAAGGCTTGGAGACCGCAGCCGGTTTGGCCGGTTGTCCCAGTACCCAAAGCGCTCTTTTAGCCGGAGAGCTGAGCCTGCTCCAAGCTGCAGAAATCGCGAAGGCCGAGTCAGAGGCACCAGGCAGCGAAGCCTCGCTGGTCGAGCTCGCAAAGCGCTCAGACCTCGGCCAGTTGCGCGAGGCCGCGCGCGAGCAGCGCCAAGCCAGGGCCGATGTCAACGAGCTGCACCAAAAGCAGCTGCGCGCGCGGCAGTGGCGCCACTGGCGCGACGAGCTCGGCATGGTCCGCTTTGCAGGTGCTCTTGCCCCAGAGACCGGTGTGCCTTTTGTCAACCGCCTCGAGCTGTCCGCACAGCGCGCGCGCGTCGCGCCGTGCAACGCGCCGGTGGGCAGCTGGAGCGCTTCGAGGCCTACGCGGCAGATGCCCTGGCGGCGATGGCCGTCGGGCAAGGCCCGGCGCGTTCGCAAAGAGCTGACCTCGTCATCGTCTGTGACCTGTTCGCCTGGCGCCGCGGCCATGCCCACCCCGGCGAGGTGTGCCAAGTCATAGGAGGCGGCCCAATACCAGTAGAGCTCGCCCGAGAACTTGGCAAGGACGCCTTCTTGAAGGCTGTCCTGCACGACGGGGTGGCAGTCCACACGCTCAAGCACTTCGGGCGTCACCTGCGCGCAGAGCTACGCAGCGCTTTGGACCTTGGCCCGGTGCCGGCCTTTACAGGAGCGCAGTGCGCTGGACTGCGGGAGGCGCTTCGGGCTCGAGTACGACCATATAAACCCTGTGGCTAACAACGGCGAGACGTCGCTTTCCAATGTCAGGGCGCTCTGCTGGCAAGACCATAAAGCCAAGACCGAAAGGGACCGCCAAGCCGGGCTCCTCGGGCCTAACCCGCCGGGCGCGCGGGCTGGTCCAAATGGGCCGGGCCCGCCCACGCCTCAAGTTGGCATGAACGGGCCGAAGCCGCCAGGCGCTCAGGCTGGGCTGGACGGGCACCAGGCACCAGGGCCGCAGGCCGAATTGAATGGGCCCGACCGGCGAGAGCCTCAGGCCGGTCCAAATGAGCCCGACCCGCCATAGGCCGCAGTCCGCCGTAGGGGGCGGATTGGTCCAAGGGCTGGGACGAGAGTTTGAGAAGTTAGGTGAGAAGTTGGGTGAGGAGTTAGGCGAGAAGGTCTTCGGGGGTCGTCGTGAAATGGCCGCCAGCATCACCGGTATTGACCACGCCGGTCGGCTCGATCAGGACAACGTGGGCTTCCCCCTCAGTGAGCGGGCAGTGCTCGACACCGCTGGGGACGACGAAGAGCTGTCCTGGTCCGAGGGTCACGTTCCCGTCGCGCATCTGGATGGTCAGCTCGCCGCTCGTAACGAGAAAGAGCTCATCCGTGTCCTCATGGGTGTGCCACACGAACTCGCCCTCAAGCTTGACCACCTTAATCTCGTAGTCGTTCAACCGGGCAACCACCTTGGGCGACCATTGCTCGGAGAACAGGGAAAGCCTTTCGGCAATGTCAACGGGGATATGTTCCACAGCCCCAGTATCGCGGAGCCCGGCCAGAGCAGGAGTCGTATTATGTGGCGCTCGACGAAGCCGTCCCCGGGACGTCCCAAGGGCTTAGCTCTATGAGGGGCGCAACTCCGGGAGCTCCTGTTTGAGGGTAAGCAGGTCGGCCATCAAGTCCCCGCGGCGGTCAACTCGTTCGAGCACTTCTGCCCATTCGAAGGTCAGGGCCGCCCGGTCGCCGGCCGACAATGCATCGTCCAACTCGTCCCAGGTGACCGGCGTCGAGACGGTGGGCTGGGGCCTGGCCCGCAGTGAATATACCGAAACCGTTGTCTTCGACGACGCGTTCTGGCTCCAGTCGATAAGGACCTTGCCCGCCCGTGCTGTCTTCAGTTGGTACGACACGATCAGTTCAGGGTGCCTCCGCTCCAGCAATTGGGCGACCGCTTTGGCGAAAGGGGCCGAACCCTCATAAGTTGCACCGCTGTTGAGAGGGGCGTAGAGCTGGATGCCTTTGCTACCTGATGTCTTCGCCCAAGTTTCAAGGTGTAATTGGGCAAGCAAGTCGCGCACGAGCGACGCCACCCGTGCACACGTAATAACGTCGGCGGGCGGCCCTGGGTCAAGGTCGAAGACCACCGATGTCGGAGAGCCCAGGTCCGGCTTTGTTGCGAGCGTCGGGTGGAGCTCGATGGCCGCAAGGTTGGCAAGCCAGACGACCGAAGCGGCGTCTTCGACGAGACAATCATTAACCTCACCCATTTTGACCGTTTCCAACCAGGGAGGCTTGTAGGACGGGCAGTTCTTCTCGAAGAACGACGTCCCATCGACCCCGTTGGGGAAACGCTTCAAGGTGATCGCCCGGCCCGCCAGGTGAGGGACGAGGACCGGCGCTACACGGGCGTAATAACCAACCATTTCACCTTTTGTGGTGCCCGTCGCAGGCCAGAGGACCTTATCGAGATTGGAGAGCGCAAGATCCCGGCCCCCTATTTGAAGGGTGCCTGGCGTGCCCGCCTTTCCCGACTTCGCGTTGGAGGCCAAGGCTCTTTACGCGCTTGCCCGTTTGCGCCCTCGGCCCTTGGCCTCCTCCGCGGCGGCACCCTGCTCTTTCGCCCTAGCGAGGCTCGCCTCAAGCGCGGCCATGAGGTCCACTACGGGTGCGGGACGCTCGGTTTCTTCGGGCATGGAGATCTCATTGCCCTCGGCTTTGGCCTCGATCAGTTCAAGGACCTTGTCCCTATAATCATCCTTGTACTTCTCGGGCTCCCACTCTGCGGAAAGCGAGTCGACGAGCTGGCGGGCCATTTTGAGCTCGCGGTCAGAGGGCTTGGTATCTGTCGTCGTCTTGATGTCCAGTTCGGACGCCCCGACCACCTCGTCGGCGAACAGCATCGTCGAAAGCACAAGCGCCCCATCGAGGGGTCGAAGGGCCGCCAGGTACTGCTTCGTCCGCAACACGAAGCGACCGATCCCAACCTTGCCGGTGCCCGCCATGGCCTCGACCAGGAGAGCGTAAGGCCGTGCCGCCACGCCGTCGGGCATCAGGTAATAGCTGTGCTCGAAATAGAGGGGGTCGATAGCCGCCAAGTCCACGAACTCTTCGATGTCGATGCTGCGGTTCGACTCGGGAGAAAGGGCTTCGAGTTCCTCGGGATCCACGATCACGTACTGGCCGCGGTGGATTTCGTAGCCCTTCACTATCTCTGAGAACTCGACTTCTTCGCCATCGAGAGAGCAGACCCTCTTTTGGTTGATCCGACCACCGTCGGTGGAGTGGAGCTGGTGGAACCTGACGTCTTTGGGAGAAGTGGCGCTCACCAATTTCACCGGCACGTTGACGAGCCCAAAACTGATCGATCCGCTCCAGATGGCCCTAGGCATTCGACCATTGTGCCAAGCGTGCGGCAGAAAGCGAAAGACGCTGACCAGGCGCGGCGCACCTGTAAGGTTGCCGCGACTCGCCCTACCTGCACAAATGTCCCACAACGGGACTGAACTAGGAGGCCCGGAATGGCTTTCGTCCCCATGAGAGCTGCCCGCCCGGCAACGGCCGTGCTCGCCACATTGGCGATGACCGCCTCTGTCTGCACCTTCGCTGGCCCGTTCGGCTCGGCCCCGGCACTTGCGGCGGAATCGGCTGTGCCATCGGCCGCGCCATTGGCACGCACGACCTCGCAGGTACGGCCGGCTGGTCCCGGCGAGGCGGCGAGAACCCCGCAGATAGCGCGCGAAGGAGAAGGCTTCACCTCACCTGAGCAGGTGACTTACTCAATGGTGACAGAGTCGAACGGGCAGACCCCCTCAAAAGGGACCTCCGTCACAGTGATCTTCGCAAGCAAGGGCGTCGCCTGGCTGCTCGCAACGAGCAGCGGTGGTGACCTGAGTTACCAGGGCACGTGGTCCTACCGCTCCAACAAGCTCAGCCTCGCCTTCGACACGTTCGGCTTCGACCGCAAAGGGACGTTCAATGCTGAGCTCGGATTCCGACGAGATCACGATCCCCTTCCAAGTTTTCACGTCCAAGCCGGGAACATCCACCTGGGAGCAGGCCGAGGTGGACCCGGAGCTCACAGCGTTCAGCGTTGCACTCGCCGACGACAGTGCCAATGCCGACGGCGAACCCATGGCAACGCTGGTCCAAGACGCCGCCGACTACGTAGGGGCGGTCACGGGAGCGCCGGTCACGGGAGCGCCGGTCACGGGAGCGCCGGTCACGGGAGCGCCGGTCACGGGAGCGCCGGTCACGGGAGCGCCGGTCACGGGAGCCCCGGTGGAAGGGGGGGCGAGTGGTGCCGGCAGCGCGCTCGGTGCGCTGAGGGTGCTCCCCGATGCCAGTGCCGAGCCTCCGGCTCTCAACCTCGCAAGGTTCGCGAGCCATGGCGACCGGGTGGCAGAGCATGCGCCCGCAGCGCTTGTCGTCGGCCGGCTGAAGCCCGACACCCAGAACGACTTTGGCGGGGTTATGCACGTCGAGATCAACGGCGACGGGTTCGATGTCGCTTACAAAGGCGCAACCGTCAACGTGCTGATGGCAACGGAGGCGGCAAGCGACGGCCTCGGCGAGACGCTCACTGCCGGGCCTTTCGCCGCCGACCCACGTACCAACCACGTCGAGCAGTACCCGCACAACGGCGTGGACGACCCGCCCAACAAGACGGCGGTGCTATGGGAACCGTTCCTCTACGGCGACTTCCAGACGTGGACATGGCACCACGGCGATGTCACCTCGACTGTCAGCGGCTTCCCGGATGTGAACTACCTGACGAGCGAGACGGCCGCCCTCGACGGCGACGGCTACAAGGTGAAATTGCTGGACGGCGCTACTGGCGGCATCGTCGACCTCATCAATGCGTTGAGCGGGGCGGCGCCGGGACTTCTCGTTATTCGGACCCACGGTGGCGACGATGGGACCCTGGTCACAAACGACTACCTGGGCAACACCCACGACACTGCCATTGCAACGGAAGCGACCATCGCCGCCGACCTCGCAAAGACCTACGGCATGCCACCCGGGGCCGCCGGCATTGCCGCCCTCAACACCGAGGAGACCCTCCCTGGCCGAAAAGGCGAGAACGGTGCCTACTACCTCGAGATCACGCCGGACTTCTGGTCATGGATGCGAGCATCTCGCGGGGTCGACTTCTCCCACAGCTTGGTGTTCGTCGGGGCGTGCCAGACCGACGCTTCGCCGTACCTGCGCAACGCGATCCTCGCCCGTGCCTACTTTGCTTGGAAAGTGTCGGTCGTCAGCGATACGGACGCGGCACTGGTCGACTACTTCATCACCATGCTTGTCAAGCCGACAGTCAGCGCCGAAGAGGTCTACTACAACGCCCTGCGGGTCGACGCCACGGCGCACTACGCGTTCAAGGACGATTACATCCTGAACAAGCAACTAGCCAAACAAGCAGCGTCGAACTCAGAGGATTTTTCCGCTCCCTATACGCCTCAAGCGATCCAGTACATTTTCGACGCCTGGGGCAACAGCGGTGGCCAAATGATCCCCTACATAGGCAACGGCTGGCTCGGCGAGGGCATCGACGAAGGCCAGATCTGGACGATGATGTGGGCTGCGCGCTGGGGAACGGACGTCAAACAAGGGGTGAAGAACCTCGAGGGCTGCGAGGACGGAGTTTGGGAAAAGGGCACCGTTGGCGCCATCAACTCGACCTGCCAGCAATGGACCGATGGCAATGTGCCCACCAAGGAGGAGGTGGCCTATGCGGTCTACCTGCTCACCGGTGCCGACAACGGGCTGGAGGGAAGGCCGGTGCCGGTCCCTCGGTTCACTCTGAACGACGATGGCAGCGGGGTGAGCTGACTCTCCGACCAACTCCGCCCCGACCGACTCCGCCCCGACCGACTCCGCCCCGACCGGACCGAGCACTCCACTGGCCCCCCGCCGGCCCTCCCCGCTTTCGCAGCTCCCTCTGACAGCGAAGCCAGGGCGCCGTACGGGCAGCAGGTGGGCCGGCTCCGGTTAGCAAGCAGCGGGCATAGCATGCTTGGCCGTGCCCACGGTCCCCGAAGCTGCCGAGAGGCTTGCCCAGCTGCTCTCCGGCAGCACCGGTGAGCTCTCCGACCCCAACGGGAGCGACCTCGAGTTCTTCCCGACCCCTGAGCTACAGCCCCTTGCGCGCCTGGAGGCCCCGCCGGACTGCTGGGCCGTGGACGGCGGGCAGGCGCTGGTAGCCGACGCAAGGTGCCTGCAGGTGGCCGCTACACGCGCCGCACGCACACGTTGGCAGGGTGGCCGATGCACCCTCGAAGACGTGAGCGACATGGCGGTCCACGTCCTGACTGGCAGCGGAGGCGGGTTAGAAGGGAGGCGCTCACTCGCAGAAATGGGTGCCCCCACGGCCCCGGGCGCTCCCGTCGACCTCAACCTGCTTCGCGACTGGTCCGAGTGGCGCCTCGTGGCGACGAGCGTGGAGGAGGCGGAGGCCGGGGCGATAATCCTGGTGGACGGGGACCTCGAGCCAGACTGGAGGATCCCGGCTCATTGGCTCGCCGACCTGCTCATCAGGGCCGCGGCACGCAGTGTCTCCCTGGTGGGAGTGATCAAACACAGTTCCCTCGCCCGCGGCGGCGCGCCGCTCGTCGGCCAGCTCGAGCTCGAAGCAGAGGCCGCCCTTGGGCCGCGCGCCTGTTGGTGGGTGCCTGTCGCAGAGCGCCGCCCAGAGGTCGGCCCGGGGTTGCTCGTCGTCGTCGCCCGCCTCGATCCCGACGCCAGGTTCGCGTTCCGCATCGACGTGCCAAGGGATGCCGATGCGGCTCGGCTCCTTGGGCAGCTGAGCGCCCTGGCAGACGACGCAAGTTTCCCGGGTTACCCCTACCCGCTCTCACTCTCCGACCGCCTGGCCGCCTGCCCTGGATGGGCGCGTGAGGAGGTGTGGGCCGAACTGCAGAGTGCTCTTGACGCGGCCGGGCTACCGCAGGACGTCAAGGAGCGAGCCTTCGCCGACCGCCACGCGCTAATGGAGCGATCGTGAGCGGCGTGCTTGCGTGAGCGGCGTGCTGACATGAGCGCCGTGCTGACATGAGCGGCGTGCTGGCGTGGGCGCAGTGCTGACGCGAGCGCGATGCTAAGTGGATGGACGATGGCCTTTCCCTGAACAGCCAGACGCCGATGACCGACCCGCCGGCGAACACAAGGGGAAGGCTCTTCGGGCGCAATGTACTGGAAGCCCTCTTCCGCGCTGCCCCCGAAGAGGACCTGTTCCTCGGCGAGCTGCTCGTGGGAGTGGACGAGGGGACCGGGCGGCGCTACCTGTTCAGGATCGTCGACGTCAGCTACGGCACCGAACACCGAGAACCTGGTTGGGCGGAGCGGGTTGCCGGGACCCTACTTGCCGACGATGCCAGAGGCGAAAGCGGGGCTCACATCCTGCACGAGCAGGCCAAGCGGACGTACCGGTTGGCGGAGTGCCGCTGCCTCGGCTATCTCGCACCGCCTACGACCCCAGGCACTGCGCGCACCGTCTTCCGCAAACCGAAGAGCCTCCCGACCCAGTTCTCCCGTGTGGTCTCGCCTACTCCCGAAGACTTTGCGTTCCTTGCCAAACGCATGGGTGACCTGCCGGTCGGCCACCTTCGCAGCGGTGAGACGGTCGTCGATTTCCAGGTGGGCATCCCGGGCCGCAGCCTCGCCAGCCACATTGGCATTTTCGCTACCACCGGCATGGGCAAGTCCAACCTCCTGCAGGTGCTGTGCGCGGGTGTGATGTCAGCGAACGGGCGCTACGGCCTCTTGGTCATCGACCCCCACGGCGAGCACCGCGCCGCACTCGGACGGCACCCGTGGGCCGCCCAGGCACTGCGCACCTACTCGGACCGCCGCCTGCCCAATACGTCCACCCTTCGCGTGAGCCTTGCCGAGCTGTCTGTCGACGACCTGCGGACCGCATACGAATGGAGCCGGCCCCAAGAAGAAGCTCTCCACGAGTTGGAGCGCCACTACTCATCTGCTGGCCTCGCGTGGCTCGCCGAGTTCGCCAAGATCGAGGACCTCGCCGGTTTCCGGGACGTGGAACTGTCGGCCAGAGTGGCCCTCAATACCCTTCAGGTGGTGCACCGCCGGGCGCGGCGTATCGTTGACCTGCCCTGCATTTCTACTGACCCCGCGGTTTCCGTGGGACGGAGGATCCTCGACGAGCTGCTCGAGGGCAAGGTTGTCCTAGTCGACGTGAGCGGCCTGGGGGGCACCGAAGAAGTGCTCGTAGCTTCGTTCCTCACTCGACGGGTGATCGAGGAGTGGCAGGGAGCTTTCTTGGAGGATCCTGAGCGCCACAAGACCCTTCCCGTCGTGGCAGTGGCACTGGAGGAGGCGCAAAGAGTGCTGTCGGCGAACAAGGACCGCGAGTCCAATGTGTTCCCTCGGGTGGCGAGAGAGGGCCGCAAGTTTGGAGTGGGCCTGCTCGCCGTTACCCAGCAGCCAAAATTGCTCGACGACGAACTTCTCAGCCAGTTCAACACTTTTTTCGTGCTCGGCCTGGCCGACGAAAAGGACCGCAATATCCTTCGTTCCTCGGCCAAACAGGATCTCTCCGCCCTGGGGCCGGAAATCCAGACGCTTATGCCGGGCGAATGCCTGGTAGTCAACCTGGAAGCGCCTTTTGCCGTGCCGGCGCTTTTGCGCCTTTATGATGACGTGGTGCGCTCCACACCTCCGGCGCCGGCTCCTCGCGCAGTAGCGCCGCCCAACATCCCCGCTCTCGTGGACTGACTGGGCCTGGACTGAATGGCTCTGGCCGGAATGGCTCTGGCCGGAATGGCTCTGGCCGCAATGGCTCTGGCCGCAATGGCTCTGGCCGCAATGGCTCTGGCCCGGCTGGCCCGAACTGAATGACCCGGACTCACCGACCTTGGCCCCGACCATGGGCCTTTTCCTCGGGTTTCGGATCAGGCGTCGCCGGCCGAGACTGGCTCGGAAAAGTCCCCCGCCGCTTGGCGAAAACGCCGTAGCACGTCGATGAGCTGGTCCAGGTCCTCCCGGCTCATACCGGGCTGTGAAAAAACTTCCTCGTTCAGCGCCCCGGTCGCCCGCATCGCGAGCTCGCGTCCTACTGGCAGGATCTCGGCCAGAGTCGTACGCCTGTCACTCGAATGCGGCACGCGCTTTATAAGGTCCTGCTCCTCGAGGCGGTCAACCGCATTGGTAACGCTGGTCGGGTGAACCTGAAGGCGGGCACCGATTTTGTTTAGCGGCAAGGATCCACGACGAGAGAACAGCAACAGCATCAGCACTTCGTAGCGCGCGAAGGTCAGTTCCAGGGGCCGCAGGACCGCGTCGATCCGACCTAGGAACAACTGCTGTGCCCGCACCACTGAAGTGATCGCCGCCATACCGTCACAGGCGCTCTCCCAGCCGTTCGCGGCCCACTGCCGGCGGGCCTCAATGATGGGGTCGAAATCAAGTGGGTTAGACATCGTGTTTTCGCCGCCGGGACCGGACCGGCTTCTACCTGGAGACTAGCCGCTTGCCGCCCGCGCGAAGAACCTGTTCTCCGCCAGGTCGCCAAGCTCCTCAACCCGACGAGCACTGAGGGAAGGCCAAAGTCGCCGACCTCGACCGAGCCTGTGCACCAGTCGTGTGGCCGGGATCACCCTTACGCCGCTACATCGCTTGCCACGACGGGGCAGTCCCCTCCCATGGACCGCCACGATCGGGCGAGCCTCGACGCCGAGCACACCCGAGACCCGCTCGGCCTCCCAGCGCACGGCTGCGGTAGAAAGCGGGACGCTGCCGACCAGTACGTTTCGCCAGCGAGCCTCCAGCCTGGCTCGGTAGGCCTTGGTGTCCACCACCCAGACGCCTGTCGGCCCGATGACTAGGTGGTCAACGTTTGCCCGGCTGCCAGGCAAGGCGAGATCGTGCAACACCACCCAATGCCTCCCGGGCAAATGCTCCAACAAGGCCGCTGTGGCGAGCTCTCCTGCGGCACCCCTGGCCCAACGGCTTGGGTCGTTGCGAGGCCACAGGAGCAGGGCCGCGCCGCCGGCGCAAAACGCAACGCCAAGCAGGGGCCGATTGGCCCTGGGGGAAGCTGCGCGAGACCAAGGCGGGCGGCTACCCAGTAGGCGACACCCGCGAGCGCCACGAGCGCCAGCGGGCCGACCACAAGGGCCAGCCGCCTCGAACGCGCCCGGCGCTCCAGTTTCCACGCATCCAAAGCGGAGCGACCTGCGCGGTAGAGGCCGGCCTGACTACCTTGACCAGCCAAAGGCACGAATGGACGAGGCACTCCCGGATTGTCCCAAGGAGCAGTGACCGTTATTCGCCCTCGGCGCTCCGGCGTTCCGGCGCTCCGGCGCTCCGGCACCCCGGCACCGCGGCACCGCGGCACCGCGGCACCCCGACGCTCCGCTCCGAGCTCGGCGCTAGCTTGCGCCTTCTCGTCACTGGGCCGTGGTGTACTGGTCACGATGAAGATTGCTGCGATCGGCGATGCCCACCTCGGGCGCTCATATCTGCCCTACACGGTCGAGGGTGGGGTCAACCAACGGGAATGGGACTTCGAAAGGTCGTTCGAGGCCGCGGTAGACCTCGCCCTTGCCCAGGAGCCGGATCTTCTGATCTGGCTCGGCGATATCTTCGACCACCCGGCCCCTCACTACCGTTCGTTCCGTGTAGTCCAGCGGGCACTGGCGAAGGTCCGCGAACACGGGGTCCCAGTGGTTGTCATCAGCGGTAACCACGACACACCCCGCATCCCTGGCCGGGGCAGCCCCTACTCCGCTCTGGCCGACACCTTTCCTGACATCCACTTCGCCCACCGGCTCTCCTATGAGCGCTTCGAGATCACCACGGGAGCGGACGCCCTGGTCGTGCATGCCGTGCCTCAGATGTTGAGCGTGGACGCGACGCTCGAGGCCCTGGAAGAAGCCAACCGGTCACGCAGCGGTGAGCACACCAACGTCCTCATCACCCACCCCCGCATAAAGCAGGTCGAGCCGAGGCACTCCGACATCAACGAGATCGAGATCGACCTCGGGACGCTCCAGTCAGACCTCGTCCTGCTCGGTCATTACCATTTTCACGCCCAGGTCGCTGAGGGCATCTGGTACGCCGGCTCAACCGATACTTTCAGCTTTGCCGACGACCCCGACAAGGCCAAGGGGATAGTGGTCCTCGACACGGTCACCGGCCTGTGCCGCCACATCCCTCTTACGGGACAACGGCCCCTCGTCACCCTGGACAGCGTCTACGCCCTCGGCCTTTCACCGGCAGAACTTTCCGAGCAGATCCTGCAGCGGGCTGCGACGGTCCCCACGGGTGCTGTCGCCAGGCTTTACCTGGAAGGCGTCGACCCTGAGGCGTACCGTCTGCTCGACCGCCAGTTGGTCCGTGAAGTCGCGGGGGCCGCCCTCGACTTGAGGTTGGAACCCCAGTTCGTGGACGTCAGCGTCCCCGCAGAGCTCCCCCGGGTCGAAACCCTCGGCGGCCAATGGGACTCCTGGCTGTCCCACCAGGACCTGACCGGCCTCGACCGCCAGCGCGTGCCAGGATCTGGGCCACAAGTACCTCGAAGAGGCAATCGAGTCGGCGGGCTAGGTAAAAGGACTACCGACCGTTGCTCATAGACCGCATATACCTGCGCAATTACCGGGTGTTCGAAGACGAGCTCGACCTTGTGCTCCCACCAGGCCTCGTAGGCGTCTACGGGCCGAACGGCGCCGGTAAGTCGACCTTGCTCGAATCGGTGCTCTGGGCCCTTGGGGCAAGGCACGGACCGCCAAGGAGGAGGTCCCTTCGGCCGGAGCCCACGGCGAGTGCATCGCTGAGATCACCTTCGAGCACGAGGGCCATATCTATCTCGTGCGCCGGACGATCTCGGGAGCTAACGCGACCGTGCGGGCTGAAGCGCATTGCGACGGTCTTGCCATGTCCGAGGGCGTCCGCGACACCGGGCGTTATGTCCACTCGGTCCTCGGGATGGACGACGGCGCCTTCAGGGCGTCGGTGTTCGCCGAGCAAAAGCAACTTGATGCCTTCTCCAGCCAGAGCCCGGCAGAACGCCGCAAGCTTGTGCTGGCGCTCCTAGGCGTAACGCCCCTGGATGCCGCCCGTGACAAGGCTCGCTCCGATGCCAGGCAGACTACCGAGCAGCATAAACGCCTCCGTGGCATGCTCCCGGACCTGGAAGAGGCCAAGATCTCGGCTGCCGATGCCGAAGCTCGTGCGTCCGCTTCGGACGCAGCTGCCGCAGAGGAAGAAAAGGCGGCCTCCGTGGCACGCGAGGCAGCTCTGGCCGCCAAAGAAAGGTTCGACAAGCTGGACCTGGTGCGTCAAGAGCAGGTCAAGCTTGTCCTCGAGGGAAAGGCGGCCCGAACAGAGCTCGACACGGCCAGCAAGCAGGCCGACGAGCTCGCATCCGAGCTTTCCGACCTTGCGGCAAACGAGGCCAACTTGAGCGAGCTCGAGCCGTTGGCCGCCGACCTGCCCGCAGTAGAGCAACGGTTGCAACTAGTGAACGCTCTGCTCGGCTGCGCAAAGGAGCTGGCCTCGCTGCCCGAGGTTTCTCCGCCCCCTCTTCCCGACGAAGTGGCTCTGGCGGGCGCCGAAAAGCTCGCCATGGACGCTCGCGCGGAGCTTGGGTCTGCCGGCGCGAGACGCGAGTCCGCATCCGCCGAGCTCAGGGTAGCCAGCGAGGCTCTTACTAAGTCGGCGCTCCTGTCAGGCGAAGAAGACTGCCCCCTCTGCGGCCAGGCTCTCGGTGAGGCCTTCGCCAAGGTCCGGTCGCACCGCGAGGGTGAGCTCGAGGCGGCCCAGGCACGCCTGAAAGCCTCGGAGGCGGCCCTCGCTGAGGCAACGTCGGCGGCTGAGGGGGCGGCAGCCCAGATGGCGCGGCTGGGCGCTGAGGTAACGGCAACGCGCCAAGCTCACGCAGCCTGGGAGCAAGCTCGTGCAAGCCGGGAAGCCGCCGCCCTCCGCCTGTCGACGGGGCTCGCGGCGCTCGCCCAGAATGACGCGGCCCTGGCAGCGGCGCTTGGGCCGGCCCCCGGCACAGAGGCGGTCTCAGCAGCCCTCGAGGTCGCTCGCAAGGAGTTCTCGGCTTGCAGGCACGCGGCCGAAGAAACGATCCGCCTGCGCGGCCGCCTGGAGCGGCGCCCCCAAGCCGAGCTTGCCTTGAACCAGGCCCGCGACCGGGTTGCCAGCACGTCTCTAGTAGTTGAGGACCTCCGTTCCAAGGTGCGCGCGCTGGGTTTCGAACCCGAGGCGTTGGTCGCTGCACGCGAAGCCCTGAGCGAGGCCGAAGCGGCCGCCAAAGAGACCGACTTGGCCGCGCGTTCGGCCCATTTGAGCGCTACCAAGGCGCGGGCCCAGGCCGACGCCGAAACCAAACGCTTCGCCGAGGCCCAGGCCCAGCACGCGCTCCTTGCGGATCTCGAATCCGCGTCGGTACACCTGGGGCGTACCGCCGAGCTCCTCAACGGGTTTCGCAACAGCGTCGTGGCATCCGTCGGGCCGCGGCTGGCTGTGCAAGCCGCCGAGCTGTTCGGCGAGCTAACCGACAACGAGTACGACCGCCTCGAAGTCGACACGGAGACATATGGGCTACAGATCTGCGACAGCGGGGTGTCGTACGACCTCGAGCGCTTTTCCGGTTCAGAAGTGGACCTCGCCAACCTGGCTCTCCGTGTCGCTATCAGCGAACATGTGCGGTTCCAGTCGGGGGGCACCGTGGGGCTGCTGGTGCTCGACGAGGTCTTCGGCCCCCTGGACGAAGAGCGCAAGTCGCGGATGCTGCTGGCTTTGGAACGCCTAAAAGGCCGTTTCCGCCAGATCCTCGTGGTGACACACTCGATGGAGATAAAAGAGCAGCTGCCGAATGCAATCGAGGTCGTCAAACTGCCCGGCCGGCGTGCCACAGCGCGGGTGCTGGGCCCTAAACGCCCTCCTGCGGCAAAGCGCTTATGAAGCAGCCCCGCCGCGGTCATAAAGCCAGGTCCGCCACCCCGGTACAGCGCGCCGGCGCTTCTGCCTGGCCGTAGAACTTATCCGGCGATCGGGGCTCAACCACGCTCTGCCAGCGCAAAGCCGTGAAACATTCTCAAGTACCTCAGGCGCACTGCCGAGACACAGCCGAGAAGAAGTCGGAAAGCTGGCGTCCAGCACGCGCCGTTTATGGAGCAGGTACACATAGCCCAAGGAGGGGGGAACGAGAAAGGACTGGGCTACCCGTCATGACAAGGGCGCAACGCCGCCGTAGCACATTAAAAAAGCTCCTCGCATCAACGGCTCTTGTTGGTGGCGCACTCTCACTTGCTTTCGGCGGGGCGTTCGCAACGTTCACTGACACCGTGAGCGCCGGCCCTCAGACGATCAGTTCCGGCAAAATAATAATCGCCACTGGCCCGACCAACACTGCGGGAACGGGTGCAACCGCCATAGTCCCGGGTGACACGATCACACGCGAGATCGACCTCAATTCAACGGGTGCGACCGCGAACGATGCCAGCATTACCCTTGGTTTTACAGCCAACACCAGTTCGCTATTGAACACCGACGCGACAAACGGCCTTCAGTTGACTGTTTCGGAGTGCTCTGTGGCGCCCACGGTCGCACCCCCGACTTACACCTGCGGAGGGACCTCGACGGCGGTCCTGGCCTCGACGCCTGTTGCAAACCTCGTTACGGCGCCCGTGGCCCTGCCGGGGCTCAAGTCGCTCATTGCCGGCGGGAAGGATTACCTGCTCTTCACGCTGACTTTCCCGGCGGGGGCGCCTGGCAACCTTGCCGTCAACCCGACGGCGTGCGCAGGTACTGGCGCCACCGAGAACATGGAGGGTTGTACCTCGGTCCTCACCTACAACTTCTTGGCGACCCAACGGGCCGGGTCGGCCCAGTAGTAGGACAGTTGCCGGGGCTGGCCAACAGGTCAGCATCAGGAGCCACGGCTCAGGCACTGGCGTAGCCATTCCCAGGAGGGAGCATGTTGCATAAGAAAGCTTCGAAAAAGGAGCAAGGAGCCGAAGCGAGCAACAGCGCACCCAAATCACCTGCCTCCCGGGCCGTCAGTTCTTCGTTGGAGGCGATGCTTTTCTTGCTCGCCACAGTCGTCGTCGTCGCTGCGATCGGACCGGTGGCCGGCTGGTGGCATTACGAGGTAATAGAAAGCGGATCGATGACCCCGGCGCTCCGCGTCGGCGGCGTAGCCGTGCTTTGGCCAGAGCCGGTCAGCTCGGTGCGTGCCGGGCAGATCATTGCTGTCCATCCCCCCGGTGCGGGCAATGAGGTCCGGATCCACCGCGTCATAGCAGTGACGGACCGGGGTGGCCAGGTCTGGGTCCGCACGAAGGGCGATGCGAACAACGCGCCAGACCCGGGCCTCATGAGGCTCGTCGGCACGACGGCCTACGCCGAGCACTATTTCGTGCCATACCTTGGCTATCTCGGCGTTTGGCTATACAAGCAGTCGACTCGTGTCGCGTTGGAGGTCGTGCTCTTCGCTCTGATGGTGGGCGGTGGCCTGTTCCTGATCTGGGGCAAAAGGGACCATGAAGAGGAAGAGACCGTCGAAAAAGAGCTGCTCGTACCGGCGCGATGGCCCCGGCAGAAGCAAGCGGCCGCGCTGGCCCAGAACCCTCTCGCCGAGCAGGTTGCCGCCGAACACCGTGTCGCGGAGCACGCTTTCGCCGAGCAGGTTGCCGCCGAGCACGGTGTCGCCGAGCACGGTGTCGCCGAGACCCTTGTCGAGCATCTTGTCGCAGATCGCCGCGCCTCGCTAAAGGCGTCCGCCGCGTCCGCCGCATCCGCTGCGTCCGCTGCGTCAGCGGCATCCACCGCGTCGCTCCTCGCCCTCAGCCACATCTATACCGCGAGGTCCGAAGGCGGTGAAGTAGCCGCGATCGCCGACGAGCCCGTCGCAAAACAACAGGCGATCACGGGGGGATGAGCCCGCTGTTGCGCAACGGACGAGAACGGTGTGGGCGAGCCCGCCTTGGCATCGGGCTCGTCACCCTGGTGAGCCTGGCGGTCGTGGGTAACCCTCAGGCTGCCGAAGCTCAGCTCTCCTACGGCCTCACGGCCGGCCCGCAAAGCGAACAGACTGCCGAACTGGCGGCCCCAACTGGCCTGGCAAGCTCGACCCCCTCCTGCGCCAGTTCTGCCTACCAGACCGCCGTACCGCTCAGCTGGGCTGGGTCGCCCGCCTTGGACGAAGACGGCAACTACCTGGTCGGGTATTACGGAGTTTGGCGTAGCGTAAATGGGGGCGCCTACAGCCTGGCCGGTTCGACGTCGGGCGCACCGCCGGCGACAACCTTCACCGACGACACCGCCACCGACGCGTTGCCAACGACCACGTACTACTACACCTCTGGCAACACCCTCGAGGCCGATTATGGAGGGACCACGACGCCGGTTGGCACGTACGACTTCGGTGCCCAGGAAAACCTAATCGGCTCTGTAGCCACATCGAGCGGCTCGTGGACCTACGTGGCCGAAAGCGGGACGAGCAACCACGACGTGCTTGTCGTCGACTCGGCTCACGGTGATGCCAACTATGACAAGGTCGTTTCCACCGTGAGCCTGGCAGGCAGCGGTCCTGTCCCAATTGCCGTAGCGATGGCGCCCAACGGTTCAGCGGCCTACGTCCTCGACCAGGCCAACGACCAAGTCGACGTGGTCCCAGTACCTACCCCGACGCCCACCTACACCGTGACTACGACAGTACCTGTCGGGGTGCTCGGCAACCCCGACGCGATGGCGGTGACGCCCAACTCGTCGGAACTCCTAGTGGCCAATTACAGGTCGGGAACTGTCACAGTGGTCAACACCGCGACGGCTACCGTTGCCGCCACGGTGGCGCTACCCACGCCGGCTGGCGGACATCCCCCAGCACCAATGGGGATCGTTGTCCTGCCTTCGGGCGCCGACGCCTATGTCGTCGACGACGCCAATAACCAGCTGGACGAGCTCTCGATGAGCGGGGTGACGGCTGACACGTTTGTGGCAGAAGACAAGGTTGGCAACCAGGGGACCGGGGCGGATACCCCAGCGGACCTAGGCGTGGTACAAAACCCCACCGCAGGCACGGAAATTTACGTCGGCGACGGAGGCACGGACGAGGTCTCGGTCGTAGCCACCGCCAGCAACACCGTGACGAACCTCAGCATCGGTACTGGCAACGCGCCGGTCACCCTCGTCGCCGCGCCGGATGGCTGTTTTGTGGCGGTCGCGCAAAGCGCTGGCACCGTCTATTTGATCAGCACCACGACCAACACCGTGCTCAAGACCATGAGCGGCACACCCGCCACTTGCCTGGCCATGCAAGGAGATTCGAGCGCGTCCTTGGAGACAACGGGCTCTGTCGTGGCGGTCCCGACCCTGCTGAGCTACGAGCTGCAGGCCGGACAGACCGCGGCCGGGGGTGGCTTCAAGAGCGCACTTTCGTCACCCGTCAGCGTTGCTCTGGGCGCCGGGCAGGTCCCTTGACGCGTCTGCACCCGCTCACTCATCAAGCCTCACTGATCAAGCCGTCGTCGGCGAGCATTGCGGCGAGCTCGGCAGCGTTGCGAACTCCGTAGTCCTGGTAACAATTGTTCATGAGAAGATGGACGCTCGAAGCCAGTTGCTCCAGTCGCCGGGTGCGCGGCACCCACTCGGCCAGCTCGGTCGTGCTGTAGAGGTAGCGGAAGCGCTCCGCTGCGGTGACGTTGCGGGCGCGCCAGGTGCTGTCGGCGCGGCCATGGAAACGCACCACGGCCAGGTCGCTGACCGTGGCTTCGAGAACCGTAGGTAAACCGGAGGATTTCGGGGCATCGACGACCACGAGCGCCAGGCCGAGGTCACGCAACAAGCCGATGGTCCGTTCCCGGTCCTTTTCCTCGAACCAGGCCGGCGACCTGAGCTCCACACACGCCGGCATACCGCGAAGCCGTTCGGGCAGGCGTACAAGCTCGTCGCGGTTGGACCGCTTGGGTACGAACCAGGGAGGGTACTGCAGGAGCATCGCCCCCAAGTGACCCGTGTCGTGCAAGGGGCTAAGAGCGTGGACGAAGCGAGCCCATGCTTCCTCGAGAGCGTCAGGCGGCAAATGGTACGCGTAGATCCTGGCTTTGCCAGCGGCGTCGGGCTGCAGTTCGTCCTTTATGTCCGGCCACAATGACGCCGTCTCTACGGGGTGCCCGGTCAACAAACCGTACGCCTTCACGTCGAAACAGAAGCCCTTCGGCACCCGCTCCGCCCAGGAACGGGCGAGCTCGGGCATCAAGGGCCTGTAGTAGGTGGCGTCAGCCTCGACAAGGGGGAAATGTTCCGCGTAGTACCGCAGCCTTTCCTCGGCGCTCATCGAGCGGCGCGGGTACCAGGAAGTCTCTTTGGTAAGTGTGGGGTCGGTCCACGAACACGTCCCGACCAATACCCCCGTACCCACGTAACCCCTCAGTGACCCTCGGGCTCAGCGACCCGCAGGTCCGGTTCCGGCGACCTCAGTGCCCGGCAATGACGAGGATCCGGCCGCATTGTTCACAGGTTTCGAGAGAACCAGCGCTTTGGTGGCGGATACGGTCAAGCTCCATCGCCGGGAGGCTCAGGTGGCAACCGTCGCACCGCCCGCCAACGAGGCGCGCCACGGCAACCCCTCCCAGACGCGAACGCAGGCGATCGTATGCGGTCAACAACGATTTAGGGACGGCCTCGACCGCGGCGGGATGTTGCGCCGTCAAGCCCGCAATGGCGGCATCGACGTCGGTCTCGGCAACCGCCAACCTTTCGAGAGCGTCACTCTGGCGCTGTGTGAGCTCTCCCAGTTTTCGGTCGAGCAACGCCAGTTCGGCGTCGAAAGGCTCTCGCTCCTCCATGAAGGCAAGAGCCCTGTCCTCGAGTTCCGAGGCGCGCTTTTTCAGGCCTTCGACGTCTTCGGCCATGGCCTGCAGCTCGCGCGACGCAGTCACGGTGCCCCCGTAGAGCCTGCGGTTAACCTGCACGACCCTGTCCTCGGTCACCTTCAGCTCGCGTTCAGCCGCTTCTTGGCGAGACGCCACCTCACCCAGCGCGCTGGCCACCACGGCCCGGCCCGCTCGGGCTTGTGCGATAAGGCGCTCGAGCTCCACCAGCTCGGCGCGCTCAGGCAATTGTGCCTTCCTGTGAACCTCTTGGTCGATATGGGTGTCCAGGTCCTGAAGGGCGAGGAGTGCGTCGAAGTCGGTAGTGCTCACTGGCCTGCTCTCGCTTTATCGGCGCGCGCCACCCGCAGGCCCGCCAGCGTCGTAGTCGGTGGGACCGAGGTCGTGTTCGGCACGGTCGTAGCCGCCGGCAGCGCCGCGGTCGGCGTAGGCGTGCTCACCTCGCTCGTCGTGGTCACCGGCAACGCAGTCGTTACGGGCGCCGCCGTCGTTGGCGGTAGTGGCGGCGACGTCGTCACCGTTACTTTGTGCCTCTTATGGGGGGGCGTGGTTATCGGCACCGCGGTAGTGGCGGGTGGTGCTGTCGTGACCGGTACGGTCGTAACCCGGGGTGGGGCCGTCGTCACAGGCAAAGCCGTCGTTACGGGCGCGAACGTGGTCGGGGGCAGTGCGACCGTTACGGGTGGCGGTGCCGTCGTCACCGGCACGAGTGTCGTAGCAGGCGTGAGGTGTCCCGTCGACGGAGGGGGCAATACGAACACGCTTGTCGTGGTCCTGGGCACAGTGGTCGGCGGCCGTGTCGTCGTGGTCGCCCTGGTGGTGGTTGTCGGGCACGGGTTGACTGCTCCGCTCGCCACACACGTGTTGGACACATAGCCGCCGTGGGATAAAAGGTCGTCTCTTGCGAGGGCATCGGAATCTATGTACCGCACAGGGGCCATCAGGTACGGGGCGGGCGGAGGGAAGGCACTGTAGGGAACGTCCTTCAGCGCAAAGGCCATCACGTCGTGCCAGATCTGGGTCGGGTAATCGGCGCCGAAAACCTCCTCGCCGTCGACGTACATCGGCACCTCGCCTTTGGGGTCCCCGATCCACACCGACGAGACAAGCGTGGGGGTTATGCCGTTGAACCACGCGTCAACACTGTTTTCCGTCGTGCCGGTCTTGCCGGCGACATCAGCGTTGGGCAGTGCGGCGGCGGTACCTGTCCCGTACTGGACCGTCGCACGCAATGCGATTATCGCCTCATCGGCGATCTGGTCGGAAAAGACGCGCTTACCCTCGCTCTCTCCGTCGTAAATTACCGCACCGCTGCGGTCCACAACCCTGCTGACGAACGTCGGCGCATGGTAAATGCCACCGTCGGCAACCGTGGCATACGCGGCCGCCATCTCTATTGGGTGGACCGCCTCGGTGCCGATGACAAGCGATGGGTTCTTCGGATTAAGTGTGGGGTCCGACAGCCCCATGCTCTTGGCAACGTCGATGACCTTTTGGAGGCCAACTTCGTGGGCCAACCGCAGGTAGGCGCAGTTGATCGAGAGGGCCGTGGCCTCCACGACACTGACAACACCGTTCGGGTCTCCCGGGTCGTTGTTCATCAGGTGGCTCAGGTTATAACCGTACTGGAGGGGTACGCCCGGGAAACGTACGGCACAAGGCGATGTGGCAAGGATCGAGTCATAGACGTCGTAATTTTCTTCGAGCGCGCCTATCAAGGTGAAGAGCTTGAAACCCGAGCCCGGCTGGCGCTCGCCTTGGACAGCGTCATCGAACTGGTTGGTGCCCGGCGGCCCGCCCACGAGCGCCTCCACGTTGCCGTTGCGGGGGTCGACCACCGCAAAGGCCGCTACCACGTGCGCCAGGCTTGCGGGGATGTCTTGCACGGCAACGTGCTGCGCGTAGGTCTGTAGAGACGGCACCTCATTGGTGTAAATCTTGAGGCCACCGGTGAACAGTGCGCTGTAGCGCTGGTCCGTCGTCTGCCCGAGCGCCGAGTTGTCGAGCAGCTGGTCGACCACCTGGTCGACATAATAGCCATAAGAGGTATACGACACGCCTGGCGCGTCATGAACTGTGGTGGGCAGAGGAGCCTCGTTGGCGGCAGCGGCTTGTGCCGGGGTAATCGATTTGTAGAACACCATCCGCGAGAGCACTTCGCTGCGCCTCTCGCGAGCACCGACGGGGTTTGTCAGTGGGTCGTATCCGCTTGGAGCCTGGATGAGCCCCGCAAGCAACGCAGCTTGGGCCAGGCCCACTTTGTCGGCGTGCTCGTTGAAGTACTCCTCGCATGCGGCCTCGACGCCATAAGCGCCGCTGCCCAAGTAGACCAAGTTCAAGTAAGCGTCGAGGATCTGTGCCTTGGAGTACTTTTCCTCCAGGCGCTCGGCAAGGACGGCTTCTCGTATTTTGCGGCTAAGGGTCTTTTGGTCGGTGAGGTAAGTGGTCTTCACGAGCTGCTGCGCGATGGTCGAACCGCCCTGCACCGCCGAGCCGGCGTTCACGTCCGCCAGGGCGGCCCGCACCACCGACTCGACATCGACACCTCCATGGTCCCAAAAGCTGTGGTCCTCGGTATCAAGGACCGCTTGGACGAGGATCGGGCTGATTTGGCCCAGGCTCACAGGCTGGCGATTGAGAGAGGAACGCAGAGTCGCCATAACCGTGCCGTTCGCCGCATAGATCACCGAGGGGACCGCCGCGCCAGTGACCAGGTCCGGCAGCCGCACCTCGCTCGCCGTCGCGACGTCTTGAGCGAGGCGGTAACCGGAATACCCAATCGCAACAAGGGCCGTCGCCACAAAGGCCCCCGTTGTTGCCAGGACCACGACGAGGCGCACGATATTGCGCGCGTAACGTGACATTCCTAGCCCAATCCTAGTGGTATTGGGTGACCTAGTTCGCCCCGGCAGGTCAGAGCGGTCGGAGTTGTCAGAGGGAAAGCAGGTGCCGTGCGGCGGCTTCTATTTGCTCGGTTTGCGGCAAGGTTGCGCGCTCGAGAGTGGGCTCGTAAGGGACGTGGGTGTCTGCTGCACCGATCCTGGTGACGGGCGCGTCTAGGTCGCCGAAGCAGTGCTCGCTCGCCCAAGCCGCCACTTCGGCGGCAAAGCCGCACGTCAGGTTGTCCTCGGAGACCACCAGGAGGCGCCCGGTTCGCGCCACAGACTCGGCGACCAGCTCCCTGTCCCAAGGCATCACCGAGCGCAGGTCGATGACCTCGACGCTGGCCCCAGTTGCATTCGCCGCACGCAGGGACCGCTCTACGGTGGCGCCATAGGTGACAATCGTGAGCTCGTTGCCAGCCTGGGAGATGCGGCCTTTGCCAAAAGGAAGCCGAAAACCTTTCGCCGGGAACGCCCCCTCCGTGTAGCGCTGGCGCAAGAGGTGCTTGTGCTCGAGGAACAGGACAGGGTCCTCTCCGCTGAGCGCAGTCCGAAGGAGCCCAACGGCATCGACCGTGCGCGAAGGCATCACGATCACCAGCCCGGGTACCTGGGCGAAAATCGACACGCCCGACTGAGAATGCCAGATCGCCCCGCCCGCCAGGTACCCGCCGATAGGCACCCGGAGGACCATCGGGCAGCTCCAGTCCCCCGCCGAGCGCCACCTGACAGTGGCGGCTTCGCTCTTTATCTGCTGCATCGCGGTCCAGATGTAATCGAAGAACTGCACCTCCGGCACGGGCCGCAGTCCCCGCATGGCCTGGCCCACCGCCCGGCCAACGATGTTGGCTTCCGCAAGGGGCGTGTTGTAACAGCGGTCGGAGCCGAACTTGCGCTGGAGCCCAAAGGTGGTACCGAAAACGCCACCTTTGCCCTCCAGCTCGTCAAGGAGCTCCTCGGGAGCATCCGCCACGTCCTCGCCGAAAACCCTTACCCGGACGTCCTCCGACATGGCCTCGTGCAGCGCCAGTCGGACGGCCTCGCCCAAAGCCACCACGGGACCTTCGCTGTTCTCGGCGCCACCCGCTGCTGCGTCGTCCGACGACTCCTCCGGCGACACCCGGGGCAGCTCGAGCAGATGGCTGCGAATTGTGGTTGGGTCTGGCCGCTCTGCCAGAAGGGCGTCTTTGGACGCCTCGGCAACCAACTTGCGCGCTTGTTCGCGCATCTCGGCCATTTCATCTGGCGAAAGGAGCTGCCCTTCGACGATGGCACGTTCCAGCGCCGCTATCGGGTCGGTCCAGGCCTCGTCGTCCAGTTCGCTCTTGGGGCGGTACTTGCTCTGGGTATCCGCTGATGAATGCGAATATGGCCGGTTTACGGTGGCATGTACGAGGGCCGGGCCTGTGCCCTGGCGGACAGAAGCCACGATCGCGGGCGCCTTCTTGCGGACCTCGAAATAGTCTCGGCCATCTAAGCGGTGCACAGCCAGGTCCGGGAACCCCTTCACCAGCTCGGAGATCGGCCCGGGCGATTGCTGGCGTGCAGGGACCGATATCGCGTAGCCGTTGTCGGCTATTACGTAAAGTACCGGTAGGCGGAAGGAGCACGCCGTATTGAGGCTTTCCCAGAACTCCCCCTCCGAAGTCGCCCCTTCCCCCATCGACACATAGACGATCTCGTCGTCATGGGCCGCACAACCGGGCAAGCCCTCGTGGCTGCGCCGCGAGATATAGCGACCCGCTTCGGCACAGCCAACCGCTGGGAGGCACTGCGAACCGGTCGGGCTCGATTGGGTCAAGATGTTTAGCCGTCGTGACCCGAAATGGCAGGGCATCTGGCGACCTCCTGACGCCGGATCCGTAGCGGCCCCGACGGCTTGCAGGAGCAATTCGGTCGGCGTGACTCCGAGCGCAAGTACCAGAGCACGGTCCCTGTAGTACGGGAGGAACCAGTCGTAGCTCGGCCGCAGCGACCTCGCCAGCCCGAGGCAAAGAGCCTCGTGGCCCGCGCCAGAAATATGGAAAAATCCTCGGCTCTGTTTCTGCAGAGTAATTTCGCGGTCGTCCAGGAAACGCGAGATAAGGGCCAGGCGATAATCCGCGAGGATCTCGGCGACCGGCACCCCGCGGAATTTTGCCCGTCTCTGGCCACGCGGCACATTGACGCTATCGGCCTCACCGTCGCCGTTACGGACCAACAGGCTCGGCTCGTCGGGGCCTGCGACCTGGACCGAGGGCTCCCACGGGCTTACAGAAGGCCCGGGCAATAGGACAGCCATAGACGCGCAAGCTTAGCGCCGTGCAAACAAATGCAAAAGCAACGTCCGAAAGTTCCTGAATTACTCCGCCGGTAAACATTATGGCTTCCAACTATAGGGACATAATGAATTAGCAACGACGCCTCAGGGGCGGAAGATCATGAGCGCCAGCGCAACGAGGAACAAGATGTCACAAAGGGCGGCCGACCGGCTCGCGATCCTGCCAGCTCGTGCGAAGCGGATGGCTAGGGAGGACCGGGCCGCTGGAGACGCCGCGGCGTTGTCCGACTGCAAAAGGACCGTCCGCATCTGGTGCAGCGATGGCACGACAAGGCTGCCCGCGACAAGCGTCGCGGCCAACCACACGGCCAGTGCACCGAAGACCCATGGGTGGTCGAACCCCTTACCGTTGGGCTGAGCTGCAAGGGCACCCGCTCCCAGGAACGGGACCAACACGAGGCAACCCCAGAGGCGGGCAGGATGAGCGAAGTAACGCCGCATCTCTTCGACCTCGGCGTCCTGCTCTGCTGCATCACCGGTCGTAAGCGGTCCGGCGTGGACGACGACCTCGGCGGCGACCACGTCCTGGACGGCACTTGGGGCTTGCTCGGTACGGACAGTGTCCTCCTCAGTACGCTCCCCCTCGGTACGCTCCTCCTCGGCACGGCCGGTCCGCTTCTCGGCACCGCCGGTCTCCGCTCCGGCACGGCCGGTCTCTTCTCCGCCGTCGCCCTCCCGCTCGGACGCCTCGAACTCACGCAGCGCCGCTTCGTATTGTCGGAGGGCAGTTTCGTAGTCCGGCACCGTCTCAGCGACCTTGGCGCCGCCGAGCTCACCCGGCTCGGGCTGAGCGGTCTCCCCGCCAGGCCGTCCAGGCGCGCCCACGGGCTGTGCCGGCCCACTTTGGGGCTGTGCCGGCCGGCTTGCGGGCTCACGATCTGCGGCTCGGGGCAGGTCGTCCGGCAGGTAGGCACCGGAGGCGTACGTGCCGGCGAAGCCGATGCTCCCAAAGCCGGCGAGAGCAGCCAGCGCGTGCAGGAACACGAGGGAGTAGAACAGGGCGTTCGCCCCAAATCCGGCGGTCCCGACGAGCAGCTGCAGTGCCAACACCATGTCCAAATATAAGGGCTCCCACCAGGCGGTCCCGCCGTATCGCCATGCGGGGGGCGGCGAGCCCTGCGATCATCGCACTATGCGACCGAGGGTGCTCCTGACAATGGCCGCACTCGCAGCGGTCCTCAGCGCGTGCGGCGGCTCGCCGTCGGCGTCTCCGACCGTCACTAGCTCCACCGGAGCGGTTACCACGACCGGTGCGGCAGCCGCCACGACCACTCCGGCCGTAACGACGACTCCGGCCGCCACCACCACTCCGGCCGCAACAACCACTCCGGCCACTGCGGCCACTACGGCCGCAACGGCCGCAACGACGACGACCACCGCGAGCACGACTACCGTGCCTCCCGAGCCGACGACGCCTCCCAAGCCCACGACGACTTGGGTCGCCTCTGCGCTTGCCCCAACGTCGTCGCAGGCTGCGTACGACCTCGTCGGTGCTTGGTCTGAAAACGACCGCAAGTTGGCCCTGGAGGATGCATCACCCTCGGCGGTATCGGCGCTCTTCGCCAACCCCTACCCGACCGGCGGCCCGCAGTACCGGGGGTGCAGCACCCCCCCGGGCAACCAGCCGTCCATCTGCGTTTGGAGGTCCGGCAACGACCTACTTTCCCTCACAGTGAGCCCTTTTCCGCAGGGATGGGCGGTGACGGGCGCGCTGATGGAGACCTGAGCGTCGCGCGCAAGGGCCGCGGGCCTGGCAGAATGGGCCGGGATGCCGCTACAAGGAACTTTCGACGTTCTTGACTTCAGCGCAGTGCTGGAAATGCTGTCCGAGCGCGCCATGTCGGGCCGGCTGCACGTGCGCGGGCGCTCCTTTGCCGCGAACCTGTTCTTCGCCGACGGGATGATCGTCGGAGCCGACCAGTCTGAGCACCAAGCCGCCGCGGTTGCAGGTGATGTGGCCCAGCGAGCCCAGGAAATCTGCTTCGAATTGCTCGACACCGACCGCGGGAACTTCGAGTTCCACCCCGGCAAAACGGGCGCGCCCGTGGGCGGGACGGCTCTGAAGGTGACGGAGGCGATGAACCACGCCCGCATGCGACTTGCCGAGTGGCAGGAGCTGCAGGCGCTGATCCCCTCGCTCGACGTGCAGCCCCGTCTCGTGACCGAACTGGATCCCGGCCAAGTGACTCTCGACAGGGAGCAGTGGCGCGTGCTGACGGCCGTAGATGGGCGCAGGAACCTCCGGTCCATCTCGAGAGCGCTCAACCTGTCGGACTTCGAGGTCTGCCGTGCGATGAGGGAGCTGCTCACGGCCAAGGTGATCGAGCTCGACATTAGGTCCGCGACCGTAGCCGGGCTTTCCGAGGGCGAAGTCCCCCTCGCAACCGAGCACATCACCATCAATGGCAAGCGTGCTACGCGCCTGCGCGCCGAGCGTGCTCACACCAAGACCGGTCTTGCAGGGCCGGAGGAGGAGGGGCCGGGAGCTCAAACGATCGTGATCTCACCGACCAAGTCCCATCGGGAGGCCTCCAACGCCTCGCCGGGTGGCGACTCTCACGTCGACCTCTAGGTCAGGTCCTTCTTATAGAGCCTCCAGACCTTGTTGCGCCTGCCGCCCATGTCCTCGAGTTGCTTGTTGATGCGGCTGTTGGTGGCGAGGGTCCAGGAGGCTTCGGCTATCTCGGCGCCGTCGGAGTAGAGGCGGTCGACAACCTCTGCATAAAGCAGCGGGCCGAGCCCGGCACTTTGGACGTCGGGGCGCACGCCGAGGGCTATCACCCGGATGTACTTCAACTTCTTGACACCGAAAAGTAGCGGCACCCAACCAGTGGGGAAGAGCCGGCCACTTCGCACCTTCAGCATCAACCGGTTGGCGTCCGGGACGGCTATGCAAACGGCCACGGGCTCGCCATCGCGCTCCAGAGCAAAGATCCAGCGTGGGTTGACCAAGGTCTTCAGCTGCTTGGCGAGGTGGCGAAGTTCGGCTTCCGGCATCGGGACGAAGCCCCAGTTGTGCTGCCAGGTGGAGTTGTAAAGCTCGAAGAAGCGGCCGACTTCGGCGTCAAAGTCGGCCATGTCCAGCTGGCGGACCTGCAGCTTGGAGCGCTCCCGCAAGCGCTCCAGCGTGCGGCGTTGCCGTTCCGACAGCTCGGTCGAGTCCCGCCGGAACTGGTACCCGTAGAGGTCCATTACCTGCTCCCAACCGCTCCCGACCCACAGTGACTCGTAATAAGGGGGGTTCTGGAGGGTGAGCAGCGCCGCCGGCGTGTCAAAACCTTCGACCAGGAGGCCGATCTCGTCGTTGGTGGTGAAGTTCCCGGGCCGACCGCCACTTTTGCGCCCTGCCGGCGCGACCAGTCGAGGGCAACGTCGAACAGCGATGCTGCTACGTCGCTGTCATCGACCGAGTCGAAAAATCCCACCCAGGCCCATGCCTCGCCCTGGCGGTCGTTGAACAGCGAGTCGATGCAGACCCCGATCCGCCCGACGGCTTTGCCATCGCGGTGGGCGGTCCAAAGCGACCAATGCTGGTGCGCGCTGGCTGGGTGACGACGCGACAACCTGTCGTAGACGGTGAGCCGCAGCGGAGGGGCCAGTTCGGGTCCTGGCCATGCAAGCGGAAAGGCAGGTCCACGAAGACCCGCTTCGCGAGCAACTTGTTGGCCGGGCGGACTTCGGTGCCAGCCATCGGCCGTTACGTTAGCGCTCGTGAAACGCGGTTGCGGGGAGAGGCGCGCCAGTCGCGCTCTAAGGCGGCGACCAGCACCTCGGCCGAGGTCTTGGTGGGCCGCCAGCCCAGGAGCTGGTGCGCCTTGGCGGGAGAAACGGCGAGCGGCCCGCCGATCAGTGCCGCCCGGTCGGCACCAAACGGCGTCACGCCAAGACGCCTCATCAGCTCCGATAGCCCGACCAGGACGCCGCGGGGCAACTCGATGACCCGGCTGCGTGCTAGCTCGGCCATGTCGCCCGGGCCCAGCCAGTCGTCAGGCGCCAGGTTCAGAACTTGGCCATCGACCTCGCGGTCACCTAGGAGGGAGCTCCCGGCGGCCAGGAGGCCGCCGACCGCGTCGGCTTCGTCAAGCCATTGCAGCGCCTGGCCGGCGCCGGCAATAGCGGGGACAGCCAAGCGGTACGCGCGAACGGCTCGGGCAACTCTGGCGTCGGCATGCGGCCCGAGGACGGCGGACAGCCGCAGCACCACCCAGCGCCCGGCCAGCTCAGCGCAGGCTCGTTCCGATGCCAGCTTTTGCTGGGCATAAGGGCACTCAAGGTTGGGGCGGGGTGGGTGGGCTTCGTCAATGGGCAGCGGGTTGTCCGGCCAAGCACCGTAGACCGACACAGATGAAGCCAACACAAAAGCACCCGGGCGGGCAAGAAGCATGTTCCGGGTGCCCTCGACGTTGGCGCCGTGCATTTCAAAGGCGCCGCCCGGCCCTCGGCTTTGCCATACCTGAGCTGCAAGGTGGTACAGCACGTCGACACCTTCGAGGGCGCTGCGGGCGGCGGGACTTCTGAGATCAGCCTGGGTGTGGACAATCCGGGCGGTCCCCTCGCCCCCAGGAACCTCGCCCCCAGGAAGCGAGCGGGCAGGGGAACCTGAGAGTGCACCAGGACGGGTCAGCGCCCGGCGCGCTACGGAGCGGACTTCTGCAACTACGGGGTCTTGCACGAGGCGCTCGAGCAGTTGGCCTCCAATGTGGCCCGTTGCGCCGGTGATGCCGACTACGAGGCGCCGTTGCTTCAGCAATCGCCAGAGCCCTCGTCGTATTCCTTGAGCCTCATGCCACCGGGCTGGCCGCGCTTTTGTCGCCCCGCAGATCCCCTTGCAGAACGCTCATCAGCGCGCCCGCGCCCGGCATCGACGACGCCGTCGCGGGCTATCTCTTCAAAAGCTGCCAGGGCCCGGTCTACGTGCTGTTCGGTGTGGGTCGCCATGACCGAGGTGCGCAACATCGGCCGCGGCACCGCCGGAGGTAGGGAGCAATTGGTGTAAACCCCTCGGTCGAGCAACGCCCTCCACAGCACACCTGTGCCGATCATGTCATCGCCATGAACGGGGACGATGCAGCTCTCAGTGTCGCCCCCGCTGTAGAAGCCGAGCTCGGCGAGGCCAGTCCGCAGACGCTTGCCGAGCGACAGCACAGCTTCGCGTCTCCAGTCCTCCTGCCGCGCGATCTTTGCGGCCGCCAGAGCCGCCCCGAGCGATGCCGGCACGTTGGACGCAGTGAACAGGAGGGGACGGCAAAAGAGCCTCATAAAACTGACAACGTCGTCGGTACCGGCGATAAACCCGCCGCAGCTAGCAAGAGACTTGGAAAAAGTCCCCATAACGAGGTCGGCCTGGATCCCGGTCGCGGCGGCGGCGCCTGCCCCGCTCGGGCCGACCACTCCCAACGCGTGAGCCTCGTCGACCAGCAAGCGGGCCTCGTACTGCTCGCAGACGGCCTTGATCTCGGGCAAGGGAGCCCAGTCGCCGTCCATCGAGTAAATGCCGTCCACCGCCACGAGCACCCCTCCCGAAGCGGGCTGGGAACGCCAGTGCCTGAGACCATTGCGCAAGCTGTTAGGCCGGTTGTGGCGGAACGCACGAAGCGCGCCGTCGGCCAGGCGTGCGCCGTCGACCAGAGAAGCGTGGGCAGCCGAATCGCAGAAGACGGCATCGCCCTGTTGGACAAGCGTCGAGATAAGACCAAGGTTGGCGGTGTACCCAGTTGTGAACACCAGCGCCCGCTCCATGCCAACCCAGTCGGCCAGGAGCTCCTCCAGCTCGGTGTGCAGCGGGAGAGTGCCGTTCAGGAGCCGGCTGCCGGTGACACCGGTCCCGTATTTCTCTACCGCGTCAATTGCTGCCTTCTTGACCCTGGGGTCGGTGGTGAGCCCCAGGTAATTGTTGGAACCGAGCATCACGACCTCGGCCCCCCGGTAGATGATGGTCGGCCCTATCTCTGTCGACAGTTCGCGGTACCAGGGGTTGAGGTCCATCGCCTCGGCTGCTCGGAACTCATCGAGGGTGGGGATCGAGCACTTCACAAATATGTCGGCAGAGCTGGTTGGCGCCGCCGCGGCGGCGCCACTGTCATCTGTCAATTGCCATTTCCCCAGCGCAAGCTCTCCACTCGTTTTTCCCAAGCTTCGTGGCGGTTCCGAGCATCTTGGATAAACGGCGACCAACTGATCGCCTTGATCAGGGCGCGGTTCACCTGGTCGGCCGGCGCCCGCAGCGGGCGCAATACGTCGCAGAAGAGCACGACGCGCACCCCGTCAGTCCCGTTCCATGCCTCGTGGGTGTACCCGTCATCGAAGACCAGGCTCTTACCCTCGGTCCAATGCGCTTCTTCGTCGCCAACCTTTATCCCCGAGGCAGACGCCGGTTCTGGGACCTTCAGCGCCAGATGGTAGCGGAGCACCCCGCGCCACGGGCCCCGGTGGGGCGGTATGTGCTTTCCCGGCGACAGGATCGAGAAGAACCCGGTCACGCAGCCAGGGATGCTGTCGAGCAATGCGGCGGTCTTCGGGCAGCGCCGGCAATTGGCCTCCGAACGGAACCCATAGCCAAGGAAGAAGAAGGTCTTCCAGCCGTCGTCGTTGCTGATCGATGCCTGGTCGACCGAAATGTCCTGGAAATTGGGCAGGTCGTCGCGGTAGCTCAGGACCTCACCGAGCTCGGCCTGTACGTCGGCCACATTCTCTTCCACCCGCTTGACCCACGGGAAGATGTCTTGTGACAAAAAGGGGGTCGTTGGGACCTCGGAGTACTTCAGCATCCAGTGCTCAGTGCTGTGCAAGGCCTTGCCGCCAAGTTCGGTGGCGATGGTGACCGCCTTCTCCCGAACCGCGACCGCCCTCGACGCGGTACCCCCGTTGGAACCGGCACGGTCGTTAGACGCAGGAGAGCCTGGCGATGATGTCGACATATGAGCGCAGGTTATCTTGCCGGCCAAGCGCACGCGGGGCGACCCCGCGCCGAACTTGGCCTCGAGAAGGCAAACAGGCTGCCCAGGCGCTACGCCGGGTGACTAGTGCAGCTCCACGGCACTACCACTTGGGCACGTAGCCCCCGCGGCCCATCGCCGCACTCTGTTCCAGGTCCATCTCCTCGTCGACCCCGCCGGTCACCTCGGTCACCCAGTCGAGGCGGTCCTTCAAGATGCGCTCCACGCCAGCCTGCAGCGTGGACGCGCTCACGGCGCACGAACTGCAAGCGCCCTGAAGCTGCAGCTCGACAGTGCCAACCTCGACGTCGACGCCGACCAGCACTAGGTCGCCCCCGTCCTGTTGGATAATCGGCCGGACCATCTCAATGAGATCGGTCAGCTGCCCCAGGCGCTCGGCCCGTTCCTCGTCGCTCAGCATCTGTCCCTCTGCAGTGGTCACAAAGCCATGATGCCAGAGCCGAGGTCGCTACCGGGACGGGGTGCGGCGCCAACGGAGGTAAGCCTCCATGAAGGGGTCGAGGTCGCCGTCCAGGACCGCAGCAACGTTGCCCGTTTCGTAGTCGGTGCGAAGGTCCTTGACGAGCTGGAACGGCGCCAGGACATAGCTGCGGATCTGCGAGCCCCACCCGATCTGGGCCTTGGGCCCGGCCATGGCGGAAAGTTCGGCCACCCGCTCTTCGCGTGCGCGGTCGACCAGCCGGGCGGCGAGGATCTGCATGGCGCGGGCCTTGTTCTGGTGCTGGGAACGCTCGTTCTGGCAGGAGACCACGAGGCCAGTCGGCAGGTGCGTGATCCGCACGGCCGAGTCGGTGACATTGACGTGCTGGCCGCCGGCGCTCGAGCTGCGGTAGGTGTCGATACGCAGGTCCTTCTCGTCGATTGTCACCTCGCCGCTCAGGTCCTCGAAGAAAGGGACCACCGTCACGGCCGCGAAGCTCGTCTGGCGGCGGTGCTGGCTGTCGAAGGGGGACATCCGCACAAGCCGGTGGACTCCCCGCTCGGAGGCCATCAGGCCGTTGGCGTAGCGACCCTTGATTATGAAGGTCGCTGAAAGGATCCCGGCTTCCTGGCCCTGGTTCATGTCGTCGATCTCCATGGAAAAGCCACGGCGCTCGACCCATCGCTGGTACATGCGCACGAGCATCTCGGCCCAGTCCTGCGCGTCCGTGCCCCCGTCTTTGGCATGGACCTCGCAGACCGCGTCGAGGCTGTCGTGCTCACCGGTGAACAGCGACCGCAGCTCCAGCTGGTCGAACTCCTCCGCCAGGCTCGCGACCATGGCCTGGAGGTCGCCCGCCAAGGTGTCGTCGTCTTCTTCGCGGGCCAGCTCGTAGAGGTCCTCGGCATCTCCGAGCCTCGACTCCATCGCGGCCTGGAGGTCGACGTCCTCCTTGAGCGAGGCGTACTCCCTGGTTACGGCCTGTGCTTTGACCTGGTCATCCCACAGGTCCTGGCGCGACAGTTCGGGCTCGAGTTCCGCCAGGCGTTTCCGGCTCGTCTCGATGTCCAGGTAGTCAGCCGCTTCGTCGAGACGGCGCCGCAGGGCCCGTAGGTCCTCGGAGAAATCCTGCATTAACCAGCGCGCCGCCCTATCTGCCGTGGCAGAACTTGAACTTCTTGCCGCTCCCGCACGGGCATGGGTCGTTGCGGCCCGCATGGTCGAACTCCGAACCGAGCGAGCTCTGCGCCGGTGCCGCTTTGGCAACGGGCGCCCCTCCGTTGGCTCCTGCCTGGGCAGCCGCGCTACCCGCCCGGATGGCTGCGACCTGCTCCTCGGTGGCGAAGACGATTTCTTCGCCGGGCGCCGGGCCGGCTGCGAGGGCTCCGGCGAAGGCCTGCGACCCAAGCACCGGGCCCTCCGAAGCGGTGTACTGGGCACGGGCCAGGCTCGGGTCTTCAGCCGGCCTGTCCATCACCTGGACCTGGGAGTGCATTACGTACTTCACGTAGTCGTCGTCGACGCTGGCCATGAGCTGGCCGAACATTTCGTAGCCGTCGCGCTGCCACTCGACAAGAGGGTCTTTCTGGGCTGCCGCCCGCAACTGGATGCCCTCACGGAGGTAGTCCATCTCGGAGAGGTGTTCCCGCCAACGCTGGTCGATCAGCTGGAGCATGATCTCGCGCTCGAACTGGCGCATCGTGTCCTCGGGTTTGCCGTCTGGCGGGGCCGGCATCGCCTGCTCGCGCTTTTCGTAGTACTCGATCGCTTCGCCTACGAGGGCCTCGTAGAGAGCGTCCGACGAAGAAACGTGCTGCAGGCCGTCGATGCTTTGCTGCGTGGGGAAATACACGCGCGCTTCGGTGAGCAAACCATCGAGATCCCATTCTTCGTGGAAATCGGACGGGCAATGCGCCCGGATCATCGAGTCGATGGCGGAGGTCATGACGTCTATCGTCCGCTGGCGAAGGTCCTCGCCCTCCATCACCTGCAGCCGTCTGGCGTAGATCACCTTGCGCTGCTCGTTCATGACTTCGTCGTACTTAAGAACGTCTTTTCGGATCTCGGCGTTGCGGATCTCGACGTTGTGCTGCGCTCTTTCGATTGCGCGCGTGACCATGCGGTTCTCAATGGGCACGTCCTCTGGGAATCGTCCCATCGCCCACTGCAACATGCCCTGCGCGAACAGGCGCATCAGTTCGTCTTCTAGTGATAGGAAGAAGCGGCTTTCGCCGGGGTCGCCCTGGCGACCGGCGCGCCCACGGAGCTGGTCGTCGACGCGGCGAGCCTCATGGCGCTCCGAACCGAGCACATAAAGCCCACCGAGCGCTCGGACTTGGTCACCCTCTGCAGCGCATTCTTCCTTGTACTTGGCGAAGAGCTCTTTGAAACGAGCAGCGCCTTCTTCGGAGGCCAAGTCGAGGCCCTCGGCGCGTACCTCGTCCTGAGCCAGTCCCTCTGGGTTGCCACCGAGCAATATGTCGACGCCGCGGCCGGCCATGTTGGTGGCAACAGTTACGGCGTGCAGCCTGCCGGCCTGAGCGATAATGGTCGCCTCTCTGGCGTGCTGCTTGGCGTTCAGGACCTCGTGAGGGATGCCGCGCTTTGTGAACATCTTCGAGAGCTGCTCGGACTTTTCGACCGATGCAGTACCCACCAGGACGGGCTGGCCTTTTTCGTACCGTTCGGAAACGTCGGCCACCGCGGCGTTGAACTTGCCCCGCTCAGAACGGTAGATGAGGTCCGGGTAGTCCACTCGGACCATCGGCAAGTTGGTGGGAATGGGCACCACCTGGATCTTGTAGGTCGAACCGAACTCTGAGGCTTCCGTCAACGCTGTACCTGTCATCCCGGCCAACTTCTCGTAGAGGCGGAAATAGTTCTGCAGGGTCACCGTTGCCCAGGTGTGGTTCTCTTCGTTGATCGTCACCCGCTCTTTTGCTTCGACGGCTTGGTGGAGCCCGTCTGACCAGCGTCGTCCCTCGAGGATGCGACCCGTGAACTCGTCGACGATCTTGACCTCGCCGTCGGCGACCAGGTAGTCCTTGTCGCGCTTGTACAGCTCCTTGGCCTGGAGCGCCTTGGTGAGCTGGTGGACGAGGTTGGCCGTGCCAAGGTCGTAGAGGTTGTCGACGCCGAGCAGGCTCTCGACCTTCTCAATACCCTCCTCGGTCGGGACAACCGTGCGCTTTTCCTCATCGACCTCGTAGTCGTCCTCGCGCGTCAGGCTCCTAGCGACACCGGCGAACTGGTAGTAAAGCCGCGCCGACTCGTTGGAGGGGCCCGAGATGATGAGCGGCGTCCTTGCCTCGTCGATCAGGATCGAGTCCACTTCGTCGACGATCGCGTAAGGGTGCCCGCGCTGGACCATATGGTCGAGGTTCCTGGCCATGTTGTCGCGCAGGTAGTCGAAACCGAGCTCGGTATTGGTGCCATAGGTGATGTCGCTGTTGTAGGCGTCCTTCTTGTCCTGCCATTCAGGGAGATCGGGCGAGATCCGGCCGACCGTCAGGCCGAGGAACCGGTGCACCTGGCCCATCCAGTTCGCATCACGGGCGGCAAGGTAGTCGTTGACCGTGACCACGTGGACCCCTTTGCCCTCGAGGGCGTTCAGGTACACGGGCAAGGTCGACACAAGGGTCTTGCCTTCGCCGGTCTTCATCTCGGCGATCCACCCGAAGTGCAGGGCGGTACCCCCCATGAGCTGGACGTCGTAGTGGCGCTGGCCGATCGTGCGCTTAGCGGCCTCGCGGACGACCGCGAAGGCGTCAGTCAGAAGGTCGTTCAGGTCCTCGCCGTTCGCGAGCCTCTCCTTGAACTCGACCGTCTTGTGGGCGAGCGCCTCGTCGGAGAGGCCTTCCATCTCTGGCTCCAGAGAATTGATGTCCGGTACGAGGGTCTGCAGAGCACGCAGCTTCTTGCCCTCACCGATACGCAGGAACTTGTTCAATACGCTCATTTCGCCTACCAAACTACCAGCGCTCAGCCGCCTTGGGGCACTCGGGGGCCGCGGGTGAGGGCAGCGCCGAAACCGGAGGCCCGGTCAATTGGTGGGCCACGGCCCACGATGGCCGCTACTCGTGATCGCGTGGGTCGAGGAGCCGCTTGCGCCAGGCGTAGGTGACGGCTTCCATGCGCGAGTGCAGGTGGAGCTTCTCCAAGATGTTGCGGACATGGTTCTTCACGGTGTTCTCCGAGATGAAGAGCGCCCCTGCGATGTCCTTGTTGCTCTTTGACTGGGCCATGAGCCGCAGGACCTGCATCTCCCTGTCAGTGAGGCCCGGCGGCGGAAGCTCCTCGCGGTCCGCCGCTCGCCGCGACAATGCCCTGAACTCGGATATCAGCTTGGAGGTCATGGAAGGAGAGATAACCCCCTGGCGCTGGACGATCGCGCGGACAGTCTCGGCTATCTCCTCGATCGCGATCTCTTTCAACAGGTAGCCGTTTGCCCCTGCTTTGACCGACTCGTACAGGTCCTCTTCTTCGTCGCTCACGGTCAACATCAGGATCTCTGTCGCGGGAAGTATGCGCCGGATGTGGCGGGCCGCCTCTATGCCCGAAAGACGCGGCATGCGCACGTCCATGAGCACAACATCGGGAGCCAGCTCCTGAGCCTTCGCGACGGCTTCTTCACCGTCGGCGGCTTCCCCCACCACCTCTATGTCCTCGCTCGCCGAGAGCACCACCGTTAGCCCACGGCGGAACAGTGCTTGGTCGTCGGCCACGACAACGCGGATCGGTCCCCGGGTAGACGTCTTGAGCCTCTCGATAGGCATGCTCACCGGCCATCACCGGCTCTAATGCCTGACGGAGTGTCAGTTGGCCCGCTCTGTCTAGTCATCACGGCCGGTACATACCCTATCTAGCCCCCGACGACCCTCGCGAACTGTACCTATCGAGGCCGGCGCTGGAACAGCATCTGACCTGGACCTCTAACTACATCGTGCCGGGGGCCCGCTCCGGCCCGCGAGCTGGCGCTTCATCCACATCAGGACCTCGATCGGTCCCGGGTCGATCCCGGCGTCGGCGGCCATCCATAATGAGACGTAATCCCCAAAGTAGGTGAGGTCGAGCAATTGAGCCAGCTCGCCTTCGCCCTGGGCGCGCACCTCGACGACACTGGCCACCCACGGCCGCACGAGAATCCGCAGCGATCTCGAAACGACGCCCGACCTGGGGGTGCTCGCTATCGTGGCGGAGCATCACGAGGCTCATCAACCCCGCAATCTCCTTCGAGCTGTCAGACCACCCGCAAACCTCGTTGTGGCACAACTCGGGCTGCGTGCTGCAAAAGGCGAGGCGCTTCACATTCTCGTTGACCTGGGTCTTCCAACGCTGGGAAGCGGCGGCACCCACCGCTCCGCCGCCGTGGACCAAAGGCACGCTTGTCCCGATGGTGCGGGCCACGGCTGCCGGCTCGGAGGCTGGCCCCAACCGCACGAACTGGTCGCGCCGGTGCCTCAACTGTGCGACCGCTCGTTCGATCCACAAATCGGCCCCCGGCAAGAAGCCCATTCGCCACAAGACCACTATCAGGGGCACCGCCATCGAGCCAAAGGCCGCTCGTGGCCACGCCACAGGTGGTACGTCGATGACCGGGCCCGCCACGCTCCTGCCAAGGCGCCGAGCTCCCCGCCGCTGGTGACGACGACCATCTTGGCCCCAGCCAAGGCTGCGTCTGAAGCCGCTTCGATCGTCTCCTCCGTGCCGCCTGAGCAGGAGACCGCGAACACCAGGGACGTCTCTCCTACGAAGTGGGGGCATTCGTAGCCCTTTACAACGGTGACCGGGACAGGAAGGAGCGGCGCGGCGATCGCCTGCAGCACGTCCCCGGATATGCCGCTGCCACCCATCCCGATCACAACGACGTTTTCGATGTCCTCCCGGTTCGGCAGGCCAGTGATCCCGCTGGACCCGGCAAATGCATCCGCTACCTGCTCGGGGAATGCTGCGGCCAGCTCGAACATCCCATCGGTGTCGAGTATTTCGTGCTCAGCGGGGGGCAACTATGCCTCCTTTTGGTTGGGAGCTTCGAAATTGAGCTTGACGCCGTCGGTGGAAGCCTTGGCTGTCAAACGTTCGTGCTCGGCGTCAGTTACGTCCTCAGCGTCCTCGATGAGCATGTCAGGGATGCCATCTTTCACCAGGTACCGACGGCGCAGGCGAGGATTGTAGAGAGCGTCCTCGTCAACGAAGTACAGGAGAGGCCCTTTGTCCTGCGGGCAGGCGAGGATCTCTACGAGCAGCGGGTCAAGGGCCACGGCTACGACACCCCTCTGATGACAGACAACACCATTTCTGTATCGACATCGCAGCTTGCACGGTCGGCCGCCTCGACGTTCAGCCGCACAAGCGGTTCGGTGTTGGAAGGCCTGACGTTGAACCACCAGTCCCCAAAATCGACCGTAACGCCGTCCAGGCGTGACTGGTTCGCCTCCGGGTGTTCGGCAGCAAAATGCTCGCTGACTGACTCGATCACCCGGGCAGGGCTTCCCTTCACTTCGGTGTTGATCTCCCCTGATTGGGCGTAGCGGTCAAAGGGCCGGCGCAGCTCCGAAAGGGGAACACCGGCTTTCGAAATGACCTCCAGCACCATCAGCGCCGCTATGGACCCAGAATCAGCCCTGTAATTGTCACGGAAATAGTAATGCCCTGAGTGCTCCCCCCCGAAGGCGGCACCCGTCTCCGCCATGAGGGCCTTGATGTAGGAGTGGCCGACCCTGGTCATAACCGGCGTGCCCCCGTTCTCACGGATGACCTCGGGCACCGCCTTGGAGCAAATCAGGTTGTAAAGGATCGTGGACCCCGGGTATTTGGCCAGGACCGCCTTCGCGACAATGGCGGTTGTCGTGGACCCGCTCACGGGTTGTGCCTTGTCGTCAACCAGGAAGCAGCGGTCGGCGTCGCCGTCGAATGCGAGCCCGACGTCAGCACCTTTTTCTACGATCAGCGCCTGCAGGTCGACCAAGTTGGCGGGCTGGATCGGGTCAGCAGGGTGGTTGGGGAAATTGCCGTCCAGTTCGGGGTAAAGGATCTCCAGGTCGAAAGGTAGGCCCTCGAAGACGGCCGGGACAACAAGCCCTCCCATCCCGTTGGCCGTGTCCGCTATCACCCGCAGCGGCAACAGGACATCGCGGTCGACGAAGCTGCGGACCTTGGCTGCATAGTCGGCCAGCACGTCGCGGTGGCTCACCGTGCCCCGCTCTGCCTCGCTGACAGTGGGCAGGTCGCCCGTTTCGATCGCTTCACGGATCTCGACCAGGCCGGACTCGACACCGACAGGCTTAGCCCCCGCCAAGCAAAGTTTGATGCCGTTGTAGCGAGCCGGGTTGTGTGACGCCGTGAACATGACCCCCGGCGAATCGAGGGCGCCGGAGGCATACAGGAGCTCGTCGCTCGACACGAGGCCCAAAAGGACAACATCTACTCCGGCGGCAGTCGCTCCGTCGGTGAACGCGGCGACCAGCTCGACGCCGGAAGGTCGCATGTCGCGGCCGACCACGATGCTCGGGCTATTGGCGAACGCAGCGAAGGCGGTGCCGATCTTTTTCGCCAACTCCGCATTGAGCTGGTCCGGCACGACACCGCGAATGTCATAAGCCTTGAAGATGTCGTCTAGTGAGCCCATACCCGCAATTCCCTCCGGAGCCGGTCCTCACAAGCTAACAAACAGGACGCCCGCCGGTCACCTCTGGGTGCCCTCAGTCCTGTGGAGGAGGCTCCACGGTGTGCCCGGTGTGCCCGGTGTGCCCGGTGGGGACGCTGGGGCCGCTGGGGCCGCTGGGGGCTGTAGCGGCCGTGCCAGCGGCGTAGGTCTCCCATTGTCCCGTGTCGGGCGACGCCACCCAGTGTGGCGGTGAGGTGGGGCCGTCGCCGTCAGGGGTAGGGGCACCATTAGGAGTAGCGGCACCGTTCGGCGAGCGGGAACCCACCGTTGGGGGCAGCGGGAACCTCACCGTTGGGGGCCGGGAACTCCTCGTGTGAGCCGGGCCAGGGAGCACCCGAGCTCGCGACCGGCCAGTAGGGCGTCGTCCCCGTACCACCGACGGGTTGCCAAACACCTTGCGGCCGAGCCGGTGACCCCCCGACGGCGCCCAAAACGTCGAGGCGTTGTCCGAGCCCCGGCCGCCGGACCGCGGCCACTGGCGCCAACGGACGTCTGACCAGGAACAAAAGGCCGATCAGGGCGAGCAACGTCAGGGCGTAGCCCTCGAAGTCGACGGGGGTGTAGCCGTACGAAAGGCTGACGTGGTGCGAGGTCGGGACCACAACCATCAGGTTTGGGCTGACCCGGTAGACACCTTCGGCGCCCGAGACCTGCCAGTTGGGGAAGTACGAGATCGTTACCACGACCGGGACGCCGAGGCGGCTCACGTTGAAGCTGATCGAAGCGTTGTGCTCGACAACATCGCTGACAGTGGTCTTTGGTTCGGGCTTCACCGGCACATTGCCGTCGTCATAGGGCACGCGTGCCCAACTGGCCGGGCCAGTCGCCGCAAGGTAGACGTTCCAGGCGCTCGGGTTCAGGTACCAGGTGTCCATCACCTTCAGGTACGTCGGCTGTGACGAATTGTTGAGGCCCTTCATGACTACCGGCTGGTCCGCCAAGGGGTGGACGCGCGGCGAGTTGAGCACAAGGTAGAGCTTCCAGTACTGCTCGACAGTGCCGGTCGGGTCCGGGGCGGTGTTGCCGCTGTAGGTGATCGCATAAGGCCCGAGAGTCGAGATCAGCTTGAGCGAGGGGTCCGCGTCCGCCTGCTTCTGGATAGCGGTGTTGAGGGCCATGTAGTACTTCACCCCGAGCATTTGCAGGTGCTCGACACCGAGGGCCACGTTCGGACTGCTCCCATAGGGTAGGCCGACCATCGGGTTGGAAGGCTGCAGGGAAAGCTCGTTCTGGTCCAAGAAATGGAACGGGGTTGTGGCCGACGCCTCGTAGTAAAGGCCCTCCATCGAATCAATACAACCGTTTGTCCAATACGGCAGGATCGTGAGCGCGTCAGGGGTCCCGTAGTCGTTCATCTGCGACTGGTACTCCCACATGAGGCTGCCGCAGCCGTACTTCTTGGAAATCACCTTTAGGCGGTCGACGATCTGGGTGTACTCGGGCCAACGCGACTTGACGTCGGAGGGGTCGCATTTTCCGGGGCTGGGAGGGCACGCGTACTGGTAGCCGCTGTAGTTCCAGCCTATCCAGCCGGGAACATAGGAAATCGCAGTGGACGGCACCCCCAGGAACTCATGGTTGGTGTTGGTGGAATTATCCTGACCAGGCAAAATTTGCAAGGGGAAGCCGACCCAAACGAGAGCGACGACGAGGACGAGCAACGGGGCCGGGAGCAGGGCGGCGCGCAATGTGACCATGAAGTTCGTCGTGCGCTCCACCGCTATCGCGTAAAGTTCGGCCAACGCCAGCCCGCTGAGCAGGTAGAGGCACAGGAACCAAAATGGCAGCACCCTGTTGTTCCACAGGATGCCTTGGGGGATATAGCGGAACGCCAGCCCGGACAGGACCGCCATGATGGAGAGGAACTCCCCCATTCGCCGTCGGCGCGAAATGGAAAGCACGGCACCCATCGCTCCGAGGACGAACAGCCAGATGTACGCGGGCGGGAACAGCGTGCTAAGAAAAGCCGTGTTCCGCGTGTAACCCATGTCCGTGACCAACCCGTCGTGGATTTGACGGACGCCGAACGGCAACGCCCACCATGCGGCAAGCAACCCCCCGACCACGAAGCTCGGCGCGGCCCACCAAAAGGCGCCCACCCAGTCGCGGTTGCGCACCGCGTACATCAGTATCAAGGTAAGAGCGCCCGCCCCGGCAAACATGGCCGGGTCGATATGCGACATGAAGCAGCAGGCCAGCATGACCGCCGCCCAGGCCCGGTAGCGCCCGGTCTGCAGCCCCCGAATGACAAAGCCGAAAAATACAAGGGCGAACCACAGGCTCCAGGCAAAGGCAAACTCACCCGCCAGCGTGGAAGCGATATTTCCGCCGTAGATCGAGAAATCCGTCTGGAAAATATAGGGGACTGTGGCTATCGCCAGCACGGCGGGAATGGGGAACGGGCCCTGGCAATGCGGCCCATCAACCACGCGGCGACCGGCATGAGGATCATTGGCGCAGCCGTGCACAGTTTGAAGGCGACGTTGTAGCCAAGCACCTGAGCGAGCGCGACGATGCTGTATATGGGAAGCGGGAAATAGAAGGTCACCGCCGGGAAACCGTCCCAGTTGGAAGAGGTCCAGCAGGTGAGGCGGAAGTGCGTCAGGCACTGGTGCTCTGCGACGGACGGCAGCAGGACGTGCGCGCCTGTGTCACCGCCCGAGATGGTGGTGTTGAGGAACAGCTTCGAGGGCTCGAACTGCCAGAAGACAAACCCGACGCAGACGCAGACCACCGCCAAGGTGACGAGCGGTTCTGGCTGGCCGAGCAGCCTCAGCTTGCGCTGCGCCCACGCAGCGACTTTGGAGGGCAGGTCCTCCCTCGGGGGCAGATCCTCTTTGGAAGACAAATCGTCTATGGAAGACAGCGGGTCTCCGGCGCCCCCGGCCGCATGCTTGCCGACGCTCCCGGCGTCGACTTCTACTGCTTCGACTTCTACTGCTTCGACTTCTACTGCTTCGACTTCTGCTGCAACGACTTCTACCGGCTCGGTGCCAGCCAGGTTGCTACCGGCCAAGTTGGAGCCGGCGACACTGGAGCCGCCGACAGTGGAGCCGCCGACATTGGAGCCGGCGTCACTGGATCCGGCGACATTGGATCCGGCTGCCGCTCCGTCGGGCGTGTGGAGACCCCTCTGGCCGTCACCACCTGCCGCTGACGGCGACGGGCCACCTCCCCCTGACGGCGACGAGCCAGCCCCCTCGTCCGCATAGGTCATCGTTCGCCCATTCTTACTTGCGCCGGCACCCTCCGGACGACAGGGCAGCGCAAGTGTGAGCCGGCAAGTGCCCGGGACCAGCACGCCGCGCCGCCCGACGACGTGGGACCAGCCGAGCAATCCGGCCGGTAAAGACTTCTCAAGTGCGCACGAAGGCCGCCCGAGCTTTCAGCGGGTAGTCGCCAGGTCCAGCACTCGTGCCAGAGAGAGCAAGCCGTCTCGCGTTTCCCACCAGCGCAGGTCGCACGAAGAGCAGCTGTGGAGAGCCACCGGCTCGCCGCTCACGACCATTTCGATCACTACCAGCTCTCTTGTCTGGCAATTAGGACACTTCATCCGGAGCTGCTCCCTCGACTGGTGGTAGACCGATCGCCGCCCGCGGGTCATCGTTGCGAGAACTCGGAGGACGGCTAATGACTGCATCGGCAGCTCCGTGTGGGGACCTTTAGCCGCGCGCAGCTTTGGTAGCGCGATTTCGCCTTTTAGCTGTCTCGGGCCTTACCGCCTAGGTGCGGGCTCAGAGGATGGCCGTGAGGCGGCCCGCCGAGGTGCGCCGCTTGTGGCCGGGCTCGTCGGGCTGGTCAGCCTCGCCGGCCTCCCCATTCCGGCCAGCGCGGTCTGGGCTGGCGCCCCTGCGGCCACCCCCATTTGGGCCGCCCCGGCCCAGTGAGCCGTCGAGGTCGACTGCGTCACTGGCGACGTCAGGCCCGCGGCGGTCGACACAGAACCAGCCCCTCGGTACCCTCAAGGTGTTGGCATGACGCTCGCAAAGGGGCCAGCGACCTATCTTGCCGGTTCCATCGTCGGGCTGGTCATCGAGCCACGCGCAGCGAGCTGAGTAGTCGTACGCGAGCCAGGCAGCGGGCGTGTTTGCGCAGCCAGGGCGCGCACAACTGGCAGGGTTCACAGCTCGAAACTACACGAGGGCCCCGCCATAGCTCGCCATCGCCCTAGGATTGTTGGGATATGAGCCGGCAACCCGGGGACATGAGGTCGCGCCAGCCCGACCGGCAGAACGGAGGGGCCCCAGGCACAGGGCCTGACCGCTCCTGGCGGTGGGCCTTGATGGTCCTGCTTGGCGTCGTCGTCTTAGCGGTGCTGGTCTCCAGCGTGATGTCCGAGCAGTCAAGCCCGAGCGTCAGCTACAGCCAGTTCCTCACCGAGCTCGAGCACGGCCAGGTGACAAAGGCCCAAGTGAACAGCAACACGGGCGCTATCACCTTTGTCGGGCCCAACGGAGCCAGCTACGACACCCAGGGCCCGCCCGGTGGGTACGACCCCCAGGAGTTCACAACTCTCAGCAAGTACCTCACTGCCGGCAAGAGCCTGTCGTTCACGACGCCCGGCGAGAGCCTCCTGGTGAGCCTTCTGCCCGACATCTTCCTAGGTGCGCTCATACTCGTGTTCATCTTCTGGATGGCGCGGCGCGCCCAGGGCCAGATGGGCGGGATCATGTCGATCGGCCGAAGCCGGGCCAAGGTGTACACGACCGAGCGGCCGCGGACCACCTTCGCCGACGTCGCTGGTTATGACGGGGTCAAGATGGAGATCCGCGAGGTCGTCGACTTCCTGCGCTCTTCCAGCCGCTTCAAAGAGATCGGTGCCAAGATCCCCAAAGGCGTCCTGCTCGTCGGTCCCCCCGGCACCGGCAAGACCCTGTTGGCGCGCGCGGTGGCCGGCGAAGCAGGCGTCCCCTTCATGTCCGTGACCGGCTCGGACTTCATGGAAATGTTTGTCGGGGTCGGTGCCTCGAGGGTGCGTGACCTGTTCCAGAGCGCCCGTAAACAGGCGCCGGCGATCATTTTCGTCGATGAGATCGACTCCATCGGGCGCAAGCGCGGGGCTGGGCTCGGCGGCGGCCACGACGAGAGGGAGCAGACCCTCAACCAGATGCTGGCCGAAATGGACGGTTTCGAGGCCACCGAGGGCATAGTAATGATGGCGGCGACCAACCGGCCTGACATCCTTGACCCGGCGCTGCTGCGCCCTGGCCGCTTCGACCGCCAGATCGTAGTGCCGCTCCCCGACCTCGAAGAGCGCCTGCCGATCCTGAAGGTCCACAGCAAGGACAAACGCATCGGCCCCGATGTGGACCTGACCGTCGTCGCGCGTGGCACGCCCGGGATGAGCGGTGCCGATCTCGCCAACCTTGTCAACGAGGCCGCGCTCCACGCCGTCCGGCGAGGCGGTTCGTCGATCGCGATGAGGGACTTCGACGCAGCGCGCGACCGCGTCCTGATGGGCCAGAGGCGCGAGTCCACCGTGCTTTCCGAGAAAGAAAAAATGGCGACCGCTTACCACGAGGGAGGCCATGCGGTCCTGGCCTACATCCTCCCGGACGCCGACCCCGTCCATAAGGTCACGATCCTGCCCACAGGAATGGCGCTCGGTGTGACCCAGCAGCTCCCGATCGAGGAGCGCCACACTTACTGGCGCGAGTACATCGAAGATTCGCTCTGCGTGATGATGGGCGGCCGCTGTGCCGAGGAGCTCATCTTTGGGACCTTGTCGACAGGTGGGTCCAACGACCTGCAGCGGGCTACCGAGATGGCCCGCAAGATGGTGCGCGAGTTCGGCATGTCCGAGCGCGTCGGGCCGATGGCGTGGGGCAGCGGCGGCGAAGTCTTCCTCGGCGATGACCTCATGCACACCCGCGACTACAGCGACGTCACCTCCCGGGTGATCGACGAAGAGGTCGAACGGATCCTTCGGGACCAGGAATCACGCGCCCTGCGGCTCCTCCGGGAGCACCAGCGCGGCCTGGCCGCAATTGCCCAGGCCCTGATCCAACGCGAGACGATCGACGGCGCAGAGGTTTCGCGCTTGGTCGACCAGGCTTACGGGCGCCCGGTACACGACCAGGTCGGTGTCCCGAGCTTCGCCAATGTCGGCAACGGTGCCAGCCACGGCGACCCAGGAGCTTTCCCTGCAGAGGCCCCGATCACCACCGGGGCGCCCCCGCCGCCATTGCAAACCGGGTGGGCAGCGGTCACGCCGAAGCCGGGCGACAACTAGCCCAGTTGTACCGCTGGCGACAAGCTCATGCCTGTTGCCGGCTGGTAGCCGTACCAGTCCTGCTCGACGAGCACCGCCTGCGAGCTCGACACGACGAGTGCCTCGCCTGAAGCCGTAGCGGGCAGCAATACCCCGCCTCGCTCCCCCGCCGGCACTATGAGGGCACGCGTGCCGGGCAGTGGGACGAGCCTCCCGCGCACAATCGAGCCGACCTCGACGACCGCCGCCTTCCGGCCCCGGTCCAACACTTCGAGCCAGAGCTGCCCCGAGGGCTGCGCGGCCATTGTGCTGGCTGCTAGGCCGGCTAACGCTTGGTCCAGGACGCCAGCCACCCGTCCGAGCAGCGCCTGAGGCAGCGGGGGAGCTGGGGGGGCCGTAACGTGCGCCAGCTTGGTGAGCGCCAACGCAGGGCTCCCGGGGAGCAGCCAACGATTGGCCGGTTGGTCCTGGCCGACCAATACCGCGAGCCCGCGCTCCGGCGACGGTGAGCTCCCGACCAGGGACCGCTCCGCCACGACAGGCACCCCATTTGTGCTTACGAGATGTGCGGCATACGACACGCCTGGGAGCGCCCAGGGCTGCCCGTTGGTCGTGACAGCCGCAGTTGCGTAGGGGCCAACGGTGACCTCTGTCGCGCCGCCCAAGCCGCCGCCGCTGCCGCCGCCTTGCGCGATAAGGCTCAGGCTCAGCGTGGCGGGGCGGCCTCCAGGGTTGTAAAGCAGGTATCTCTCGGTCAGGCCGCCACCCTCGGCGCCTTCCGGCCACCACCACGAAGTCGAGGGCGCGCTCGAGCCGAGCGTCAACGTGGCCCCGGCGATGGGCGACGCCGGGTTGAGCCCGCCATTGCCGCCAACAAGCGGCGCACCGGGTGGCGGTGGGGTGACCAGCTCGGTCTGGAACGCAGCTACCTGCCCTGTGCGCACGCTTACGGTTACGGCCACCCGCGTGCGCCTTCGCAGGTGGCTACCAAGGTTCAAGACCGTCAGCCCGTCCGCAGGGACGACCACCCCCTCGAACACGACAGGTTCTTCCTGGCCGTACTCGGTGGTGAAGGAGAGGTCAGCAATCGCTACTTCGGGGTACGGGTTCAGCAGGGAGATCTCTTCGGTGGCGTTACGCAGCGTCTCGCCGTCGACGAAGTACCAATTCGTCGATGCTGATGAGGCGCACGGCTGACTGGAGATGCCTTCGGGGCTCGTTACCAGCTGGCTCACGCTCGCAGACCCACCGTAAAGGGTGACCAAGGCGCCGACCCACGGCGCGCCCGGGCCTCCGTGGACGCTTGGGAACTGTTCCTCGAGCGTTCTGGTCGCGCCGGCAGCAACCGTCACGTTCAGCTTCTGCTGGCGTCCGCTATGGGACACGAGCTTCACGGACGCAGCGAGGATCGCGCTCCCCGCGTTGGTGATCACAAGTGCGCCAGGGGCCGATCCACCGTTCGACACCGTCGCCCCGGCGCAAAACCAGGACGACGACAGCGCAACGGTGGGCGCCTCGCTCGGCGCTTGCAACTCGGCCGCCTGGGCCGAGCCGCCAGAAGCGTTGGTGTCTCCCAGCGCCAGGCCGGCCACCAGCACGGCTGCCAGGCCAACCAGGACGACGAGGCGGCGAGCGTCAGCCAACGCTCTGCCCGTCCAGTACCTCGGACCAATCGATCTCCGACACGTCCGCGCTCGGCGGCCCGAGCTCGAGGCTGGCCATCGTGAGCTGGTCCCCCCACCGTGCGCGCAAGCGGTGCAAGGCTGCCGCAAGGGCCAAGCCCCAGCCCAGGAGGAACAAGACGTCGGCCAACTGCTGGCCGAGCGAGCCCACCCGGCTGAGCGTAACGAGATCGCTGCCTGCCGGCAGCACCCACGCCGTGCCCCCTCCCAGGGTAGGTGTCGCGGTCACAACATGGCCGTTAGCACGAAGTTGCCAGGACCTCTCCGGTACAGCACCGTAAACCTGGAGCGACGGCGCTCGGGCAGCAATCCTGAACGACCTGCTCTCCCAGCCCTCCAATGGGAGCTGGACGGCCGCGGCAAGATCCAACTGTTGGAGCTTGTAGGCCGTCACCCACGCCGGCTCGCGAGCTTGGGGTGGGGCGCTTCCCGCAGGAGCGTTCCCGGAGAGAACCGAGAAAACAGGCACCCAGGCTGCGTTGGCAAAGACGCGGTACGACGAGTCCGTCCCAACCGGCACCAGGTCGACCTGTCGGTCCAAGGCGTCCAGGACCGGTAGGTCGGCCTGCTCGGCCCCCGGGCCGCCGACCGGCACGACCACGTAGCGGACCGCCAACGAGGCGAACATGTGGCCCAACCCGGTCGTCTCGTTCCTCTCGGCCCATCGCAGGTCTTGGGCTACGAGCTGGGCGTAACCCGCTGCGTCCGGCGCCCACAGCTGGCTGGCCAAGGGCAGGCCATCGAGCGACGTCGCGAAGCCCAGGTCGCCCGCCGTCCCCTGCTGCGCGAGTGGGATCGACCCGACGGCACCAACCCACAGCACCCGGTAGTCGCCGGCTTGCGAACCAGACGGGAACGCGAAAGACGCCTCGGCACCAGATGCTGGCAAGCCCCACTGGCCCCCTCCCACCCACGACAAGAAAGGCAGCGACGCGGCCACTACCGCCAATGCCCCGAACGCCGGAGCGAACTGCCGCCACCCGAAACGGTACCCCGACAGGTCCACTTCCACAGCGGCCGCCCCGACCGCCACAGCTAGGGCGAGCGCCGCTCCGGCGGGCGCCAGCACGAGCTCGAGCTGTGGCATGGGGAACCACCCTCGCGACCCCGCCCAGGCCAGCGACAAGCACGTGAACGCGACGACCCAGAGCCTTGCCGCCCATGCCATCCGCCAAGAGCGCCCGATGAACAGCGGTACCGCTGCGGCTGCGATGACCGCCCAACCAAGCGGTCCACCTCCGAAGGGCCCGGTCTGCAGGCGCAGCAGCTGGCTCACCGAGAGAGCATGGCCGGCCCCGGAAGGCGAGCCCAACAGCGCCGCCGACGAGCGCAGCAGCCCGACCGACCACGGTAAGAGCCCCACGAAAGCGAGAGCCGTCGCGACGAGCGACGCGACCAGGAACCTTGCCGCACCCTGGCGGGGACCCGTTAGGAGCGAACCGACGAGCAGCGCCAGGGCGATGATCGGCACCAGCAGCAACACGGCGGGTGCGAGAGAGGCCGCCATGGCGATCAGCAAGCCAAGTGAGATCAACCTGGCCCACGCGCCGTCCCAGTGAGCAAAGCGGTACGGGGCCTGACCGCCCAGCCGGAAGAGGGCCCCGAGCAGCCACGGGGACGCCGCGTAGCCGATCAGGCCGGCCCAATGACCCTGCGACAGGGCGTTGTACGGGATAGGCAAAGCTGCATAGATCACCGTTGCTGCAAGCCGGCCCCGGTGCGAGCCGAAATGCTGCGCCGCAAAATAGATCCCGAGCGGCCCTAGCGCGAGCGGCCCGAGGACCAAGACGTGCAAGGCAAAATTGGCGGAGCCGAACGAAACGGCACCGACAAGGCCCATGAGGAAAAGCCCCGGGGGTGCGAACGACGAGCCACCGAGCCCTCCTGTGCCCAACCCCGACCACCATTCATGCCACCAGGGCCCGACGCCGGCACCAAAGAACGGCAGCTGGCCGGCGAGGGGCAACGGCTGGGAAATGACGTTGCGCGACCCGATAAATAGCGCCAGGACTACGGCACAGGCGGTGGCCGCGGTGACCTTCCAGTTCGTCCGCGTCGGCCTGGCCGGCGCGGCTGCGGTTATCAGCGTGGGCCGCTTCGGCTTTGCGGGCTCCGCGAGGCGCGCATGCTCGACCTCCGGCCGTTCGTCCTGAACCTCGCCCCCGTTGCTCTCGCGCCCTTCGCTCTCGCGCCCGTTGCTCTCGCGCCCGTTGCTCTCGCGCCCGTTGCTCTCGCGCCCGTTCCCGTCTATCCGGTTGTTTTCCGCCCCGTCGCTCTCGAGCACTCCCGGGCCCGGCTCGGCTACCCCGTCGGTCGTGTTCCTGCCTTCGAGGACGGCGGCAGCCCTTGCGGCGGCCCAAGCAAGCTCGTGGCCTCTTTCGAGCCTGAGCCGGACCAAAACGCGAAGCCTGGCACTCCCCCGGCTCTGAGCCTTCCAGATCACCCGGTCGCTCACCCGCCGAAGGCGCTGAGCGCGTCGGCGGGCAGCCCACAAGGACCGGGGCGCCCGCAGCGACCCGACCAAGGCCGCAAACGGCGCGAGGACTTCTCGAGTGGCCTTGCGGTGGGACAACGCCCACAGCGGCTCTGCGAAAGTGAACGCGACCACCATCGGCGCCACCAGGACGAGGTACCGGGCGCTGTAACAGGTCCAAAGCGTCCGCAGCCTCTGCTGCTCGCTCAGCGAGCTCATATCGTCCCGTTTCGCCATTGTGTTCCCGGCGCTGTCCCGCCGAAGACCTTTCGTCCGAGCCTCCAGGTGCCGGGCGCGCGCCTGGGGCGCCACGACGACGCGGGCGCCGGCTAGCTGAGCCCGCCAGCACAGGTCCAGGTCCTCGACCGGGCGACCCGCGCCCGGGTTGAAGCCACCGAGCGCCCGCCAAAGGTCCGTGCGCACTAGTACCGCGCCGCTAGGGGCGAGGAACACCTCCCGAGCGGCATCGTGCTGGCCTTGGTCCAGCTCGCCCGGTTCGACGAGCTGGTGGGCGACACCGAGATGGTCAGCGCCCATGCCAACGGAGGCCAAGCGGTCGGGAGCATCCCACATCACGAACTTCGGGCAGGTTAGGCCGGCATTGCTCCGGTAAGCCTCTTCCAGGAGGAGTTGCACGGCGTCCCGCTCTAGCACGACATCGTCGTGGCAGATCAGGACGTGGGCGACTTGCTCGACCATTTCGAGCCCTTTGTTGGCCGCGTCCGCAAACCCCGTACCCGCTGGCATCCGGGCGAAGTGTGCCTCTGGGAGCAGCGCTGCGACCCTCTCCTGCGTCGCGTCGTCGGTACCCACGTCGATCACGAGCACCGAGAGGTTGGGGTAGTCCTGCCGCGCGAGCGAGGCCAGTGCCTCGTCCAACCACGGCGTGGGCCCGCTGGCCACGACCACCGCCACCACGCCAGGCGCGGTCAACTCTGGCCCATCAAAGATCCCGATCGTAGCAGGGGGACCGGCGCCGCCAGAGGTACGCTCCTGTTATGGCAGACGTGAACTTCGGCAAGGTCGTTAAACCCTGGAAGAGCCCATGTACGTTGCAGTTGGCTTCGGGGTGCTCGGTTTCCAGCGGGCACAGGTCTGCAGGCATGAACTGCAGCGCCGTTTGGGCCAATTCGCCGGTGCCGCAAACCACGTGGTGGAAGGCGCAAAAGATGTCGTCGGTGGCGCAAGGGATATGGCTGGTGCCGCAACCCGCCTCGCAGGTGCCGCAAACCATGCTGCAGGTGCCGCAAACCACTTCGCCGGCGCCGCAAACCAGGTCGCTGGCCCCGCCCACCAGGCGGCCGGCGTCGTAGCCGGCCTCGCGGAAGACATCGCCGAACAGTTCCCGGACGAGGCCAAAGAGTTCTTCAGGGCGGCCGCCGACCTCGCCGGCGATATCCCGGGCCAGCTCCCGGAGGAAGCCAAAGAGTTCTTGAGGGCGGCCGCTGACGTCGCCGGTGACATCCCAAGAGAAGCCGGGGAAATGCTGAAGGAAGCGCTGGCGGTCGGCCGCTTCGCCTTCAAGGTTTTACAAGGGCCAGTGGTCCGCCACGCCAATCCCTGAGCCGCTCGCGCAGCGTCACCCTGCAGAGCTTCGAGAAGGTCCCTTGGTAAAGGCACCAAGGACATCGGTGAGCGTCTGGTCGATGGACAGCTCCGGTTTCCATCCGGTCAGGGCCCTGAGCCGGCTCGGGTCGCCGACCTGCTTGGGCACATCGGCCGGGCGAGCGCGGCCCGGGTCGAGCATTACCGGGACGTCCGTACCGGCGATCTGCAGAAGCCGGCGTAGCAAGTCGGACAATACGAATGCCTCGCCGCGGCAGACGTTGTAGACGCCACCTGGCTCCCCGCGGAACAGCAGTGACCGGTAGGCCCGGACAACGTCGCGCACATCGGTGATATCCCTGCTCACCTCCAGGTTCCCCGTCGTAATGCGGTCGAGCTCGCCGCGCGACGCCTGCGCAACCTGCGCCGCCAAGGCCGGGATGACAAAGCTCTCGCTCTGGCCCGGGCCGGTGTGGTTGAAAGGCCTGGTCCGGATGACCTCGAGGCCGCGGCCGAGCCACGCCTGAAGGCCCACCATCTCTGCGGACACTTTGCTCGCGGCGTATGGGGTCGCCGGCGCGAACGGGTGGTCCTCGCTGACAGGCAGGTGCTCGGGGCCGACCCGCCCGTAGACCTCGGCGGAGCTCACAAGCAGGAGCCGGGGGGACGGGTCGAGGGCGGTCGCAATGTTGCATACATTGACCGTCCCGAGCGCGTTGATGGCGAAGGTCCCAGCGGGATCGTCCCAGGACTGGCGCACGCTCGACTGCGCCGCCAGGTGGCAGACGGCATCGGCCTCTGCGGCCGCCATGGCCGTGCGCAGGCTGTCCGGGTCCCTGATGTCGGTGTCCTCCGGAAGCTCCAAGGCCTCATCGCCGCACTCCTCGAGGTGGGAGATCAGCCACGGGCCTACGAAGCCTCGGCTGCCGGTAACTAGTACGCGCACGGCAACGATCATCGCAGAACTAGCTCCCGGGCCACCTACCGGGGCGCCTGCCGGGGCCTGCCGGGGCACTTCCGGGGCCTGCCGGGGCACTACTGGGGCACTGCTGGGCGGCAGTCACCAAAGCTTCATGGCGATTTTCATGGCGCTCACCGATGTGCGCGGCGAAAAGTGCGCATCGCTGACGCCCGTGCAAAAAAACGGCCCCTTCTGTGCCCGACGTCGGGGTGGCGAAATCACATCGGTGACGCCGGTGCTAGCCGACCAGTTCCTTGTAGATCTCCAGGGTGGCGGCGGCGGTGCTCGCCCATGGGAACAGCGCCGCCCGCCGCCGGCCAGCTTCGGCCAGCCGGGCGCGCCGCGAGGGGCTGCCCAGCACGTCCTCGAGGGCGCCCGCCCATTGCCCAACGTCGCCGGGCGGGACCAGCACTGCCGCGTCCCCGGCGACCTCGCGGATGGCCGGGATGTCCGAAGCCACGACCGGTGCACCGGCGGCCATCGCCTCGAGCACCGGGAGGCCAAAGCCTTCATGGAAGCTCGGGAAGGCGAACACGCTCGCACCCGCGTAGAGCGCTTGCAGGTCGGCCTCCGGCACCGGGCCTAACTGGTGAAGCGAGCCGCCGAGCTGGGCTCGATGTTCGGGCGGGATGAGACGGGCGTTCTGCCAGCCGGCGTAGCCAGCCAGCACCAGTGCCGTGGGATCGCCGCGGGCCGCCAGGCGTGCCATGGCAGCAACAAGGACGCCGACGCCCTTACGAGGCTCCAGGCTCCCAACCCAAAGCACATAGGGGGAACCGGTCAGCCCGTAATGGCGCAGTACCGACGCCGTGGGCTCTTCGCCGCGGGCGAGGATGTTCGTGTCGACGCCATATGGCACGACCGAAACGAGCGAGGAGGGGAGCCGGGTGTAGGCGCGAAGCTCCTCCGCTGCGGCTTGCGTACCGGTGATCACCCTGTCAGCTCGTCGCGCGGCCACGCGAACCCCGACGCTATGGAACCAACGCCCCCGTGCCGTGAAGCTCTCCGGGTACAGCCACGGCGCAGCGTCGTGCACGCTGACCACCAAGGGCTTCCCGCGTTTTGGGGGGACCGCGAGCGACGGGGTGTGGAGCACGTCCACGTCCGTATCGCTGGTGAGCGGAGGCCAACCGAGAAGGTGCCAGGCGTCGTAAAGGGCCGCCCGTGGGAGCGGCAGCACCGTCGGTTCTGGGACCCCGTCCAACCCGAAATCCTGCCAGGCCTCCTGTACTTCTTCGCGGGTATGTCGCGCCACGACGGGTTGGACGACAACGCCTAGCGCGACAAGGTTGCTCGCCAACTTGGCCGCGTAGCGCCCAACGCCACCGGGAGAAGGCGACAGGAGCTGCTCTACGTTGAGTGCGACTCGCAAGGCTGCTCCTCTGTCGAACTACGGTCGTCCCGATGATCCCACGCCGGACAGTCCTGTCGGTGCAACCCGTCGCCGAGCGCGGCGGCTCGGACCAGGCGCTGCTGCGGCTGGCCCGACAGCTCGGCCGGGCGGGGTGGGCTGTCCACGTCGCAGTGCCGGAGACCTCGCCGATGGCTGCCGAGTTCACCTCAGCGGGCGTCACCCTGCACGTATTGCCGATGCGGCGGATCAGCACTAGCCACGGGTTTGGCAGCTGGCTCGCCTACCTGCTGGCCTGGCCGGTGAGCGTTGTGCGTCTCTGGCGGCTCACGTGCCACGTCCGTGCCGATGTCGTGCACAGCAACTCGCTGCACAGCTGGTACGGATGGGCGGCCGCGTGGCTCGCTCGCAAACCGCACGTCTGGCACGCCCGCGAGATCGTCGTCCAATCGAGCGCCGCTTTGCGCCTCGAGCGTTTCATGGCCCGGCACTTCGCACAGCGCGTGCTGGCGGTCTCGGCTGCGGTGGCCGCCCAGCTCGACCCCCGCAACGTGGTGATCGTCCACGAGGAAGCCGACCCGCTCGAGTTCTTCCCTGGTCGCGCGGGGCGTGCCCGCGAGGCCTTCGCTTTGGCCGACGACGCCCTTGTTGTCGGCTACGTAGGCCGGATCGACACCTGGAAGGGCATCGACGTCCTGCTCGACGCCGTCGCGCACCTGAAGCGCGAGAGCGACCCGGGAGCCGCGGCCGGTCGAGGAGGTGCGCACACAGAAATCGTGGTCGCCGGCGGTACCGTCGCCGACAAGGAGGAATACGCAGAGTCCTTGGCCGCACGAGCGCGCGGCCTGGGGGCTCACTGGTTAGGGGCGCTGTCGGGCCCGGTGGCCGGTGACCTCGTAGCCGACCTCGACTGCCTTGTATACCCCTCGACCGAGCCCGAGCCATGGGGCCTTGTGCTTGTGGAAGCTCTCGCCTCAGGGACACCCGCAGTGGGGACCGACGCCGGAGGTGCCCGCGAGATCCTCGCCGGGCTGCCGGCAAAAGCAGGCCTGCTCGTGCCTGCGCGGGACCCGGCCGCCCTCGCTGCCGCCATAGCCAGCCTCTTGCCGGCATCGACGAGCACCGAACTCCGCCAAGCCCGCCCGGTCCTGCGGACCGGCGAACCGGCTCCCTACCCTGAGCTGTTCGCTGCCGTGGCGGATGCCACCAAGGCGAAGCCATCGAGCGCACGACGGTGAGGTCTCAGCCGCCGCCGGGTGCGGTCCGCTGGCTCACGGGGTTTATCGACCTCCAGGCCGAAGGGTTCGACGCGGCGTGTTCTTTTTGGCAGGAGCTAACGAGGTCCACTTTGTCGCCGCCCAGGGGACCGGCCGGAGAGTTCGCCACCTTGGTCCCTGAGAATGGGGACGCGTTCGTGCGGGTACAGCGCCTCGGCTCCGGCTCGGCCGGTTGCCACCTCGACATCCACTTCGACGATGTCGGCACGGGGAGAGCACTGGCCACCTCTCTCGGCGCAACGCCTTTGCGGCCTCCCGCATTTGTTTCCCCCGGAGGGCTCGCGTTTTGCGTTGTCCCCCACCGCGGGGAGGCCCACCGTCCCACTCCGCTCGTCTGGCCCGACGGTCATCGCAGCCTGGTCGACCAGATGTGCCTCGATATCCCTCCCCGCCAGTTCGACGATGAGGCCAGCTTCTGGGCCGCCTTGACAGGTTGGGAGCGTCGCAGCGGTTCGAGGCCCGAGTTCGAGTACCTCCTAAGGCCGCCCGGAATACCGCTCCGGCTCTTGTTGCAACACCTCGATGAGGACCAACCCGGCCCATGCCGAGCCCACCTAGACCTAGCTTGTGACGACGTTATCAGCGAGCAAAAACGCCACGAACTGCTCGGTGCCACAGTGGTGCGGGCAATGCCAAATTGGACGACGATGCGAGGCCCGGCAGGAACCGAGTACTGCATCACTCGTCGCGACCCCTTCAGCGGGGTTATCCCCTAAGACGACCCCGCGCGGGTGCGGCAACCTGGGCAGTCGCCCGAATGGCGCCATCGCCTGTACGCTCGCCCGGTGCCCGCGATCCACGAGTCGGAGATCATCAAGGACGTCCTGATCGTCAACCCGGACAGGCATGGCGACGAGCGGGGCGTGTTCATCGAGACCTACCGGCGCAGCTGGTTCCCGCTCGGGCGCGAGATGATCCAGGCGAACCGCGGCGAGCGCAAAGCGGGCGCCGTCGTCGGGCTCCACTACCACCTCCACCAGGCGGACTACTGGACCGTGCCGAAGGGCCGTGCCCGAGTGGTGCTGCATGACCTGCGGGAGGGGTCGGTCAGCGACCGTGCCACACTTTGCCTTGACATCGACGCCGACAATGCCCTCGGGGTGTTCATCCCGCCGGGCGTTGCCCACGGTTTCGCTTCGCTGAGCGACCTCACCATCGCTTACATGGTCGACGGTTATTACAACCCGTCCGACGAACTGGGTGTGGCGTGGGATGACCCCGAGATCGGGGCCGACTGGGGGGTGAAGAGCCCCGTCCTTTCGGCACGCGACCAAGCCAACCCGAGGCGCGCCGACCTGGACGTAGCCCTCCGGCCGCACCCCGGGCTACGCCGTTGAACCCAACAGCCCCTCGGGTCACCGCCCTCGCCGGCGGTGTCGGGGCTGCGCGGCATGCTGCGGGGCCTGGCGGCCGTTGTCGGTCAAGCGGCGATCACCGCCGTTGTCAACACCGGCGACGACCTGGTGCTGCACGGTCTGTACGTGAGCCCCGACATCGACACGGTCACCTACACGCTCGCCGGGGCGTCCAACGACGGGACCGGCTGGGGACTTGCGGGCGAGTCGTGGACGGTGATGGAGGCCCTGGAACCTTTCGACAAGGCGAGCGGACCGGGCGCAGCCAACCTCACCTGGTTCAACCTCGGGGACCGCGACCTGGCCACCCACCTTTTCCGGACGGGGCGCCTTGCGGCAGGGGCCACTTTGTCGCAAGTCACCGCCGAGGTCGCGCACCGCTTCGGCGTGCAGGCCCGGCTTCTGCCCATGACGGACAGCCCGGTAGAAACCAGGGTCACGGTCGAAGCGGGCGATCACGTGCGACCGCTCGGCGGTTTGGGCGCACGGAGCAAGCCAAGCGTGGAGCCGGCAGGCAGCGCCGTGGTGGAGATCGGTTTCCAGGAGTTCTTTGTCGGTCTTCACCACGGCGTCGATGTGATCGGCGTCCGCTTCGACGGCATCGAGCTGGCCCAACCCGCGCCTGGAGTGATCGAGGCGGTCGAGGGAGCCGAGATAGTCGTGATCTGCCCCTCGAACCCCATCGTGTCGATCGGGCCAGTGATGGCCGTGCCCGGGATTGCTGACGCCGTGGCCGCCAGGCGCGAAGACGCCGTGGCCGTTTCGCCGATCATCGCGGGGAGGGCTCTGAAGGGCCCAGCGGACCGGATGCTCGCAAACCTCGGCCATGAGGTCTCCGTGGTGGGAGTGGCCCGCCTGTGGGCGCCGCTGGCAGCCACGCTGGTCGTGGACGAGGCGGACTCCGATCTCGCCGCCGAGGTGGAGGCAGAGGGCATGCGCTGCATAGTCGCCCCTGCCATCATGTCGGGGCCCGCCGAAGCAGCGAACCTTGCGAGGACCGTGCTCGGCGCGAGCACCCGGTGCTGACGGGCTCTGCTGAAGCAATGATCTCGATCATCCCCGTTCAGGGCATCCCGGAAGTAGCTCCAGGAGATGACCTGGCAGAGCTCATCTTGGGGTGTACCGGCTTGGAGGACCATGATGTCGTCGTCATCACCCAAAAGGTCGTCTCCAAAGCCGAGGGCCGCCTCGTCGCGTTCGACCCGGCGGTCCCCGACGCCCGGCGACGCCTGGTGCTTTCGGAGAGCACCCGGGTGCTGCGCGAGCGCGAGGAGCTCATAATTTCCGAAACGCGCCACGGATTTGTGTGCGCGAACGCCGGGGTGGACTTTTCTAACGTGGCTGACGGGCAGGCGGCCCTGCTACCCGTCGACCCGGACCGCAGCGCACGCCATATCCGTGATGCGCTGCGGGCGCGGACCGGCCTGCAAGTGGCCGTCATCATCTCCGACACCTTTGGACGCCCGTGGCGCATCGGCGTCGTAGACGTCGCCATCGGTTGTGCCGGGATCGCCGCAGTGGTCGACCTGAGGGGGACCACCGACGTCTTCGGGCGGGAGCTCGTTGCGACCGAGATTCTGTGCCGCTGACGAGATAGCGTCCGCCGCCGAGCTTGCCAAGGGCAAGACGGGCCGCATCCCTGTGGTGATAGTTAGGGGCGTGGAGCGAAGCTGGTTCCGGGAGTCCTCGGTCAAGGCAGAGATCGTCCGGCCGCCGAACCAGGACCTCTTCCGCTAAGACGATTGCGGTCTTGATTAGCTGAAGTGGTCTGCGAAGGCCGGCACGTGGTGGCCCCTTCCCTCAAGCAAAAAAGAACGATGAGGGAAGTCGGGCAGCACCCCGGTCCTTCCCGACTATTACGAGGCGGCTTGCTTGCGTGACCAGTCGAGGACGGCTGCCGTGCCCTTGTCGATGGTCGTCCAGGGCTTCCAACCAAGGTGCATGCCGGCCCGGCTCGGGTCCAGGGAGCTGCGTTGCAGTTCCCCGGGACGAGCTGGCAGGTAGGTGGCGGGCGCTTTGACACCGGCATTGCGAGCCATCGCGGAGTAGAGGTCGTTCACGCTCGTTTCGACGCCGGTGCCGATGTTGCACAAAAGGCCGCTCCCCCGGTCCCCAGCTCGCGAAAATGCGTCGACCACGTCGTCGACAAACACGAAATCACGGGTTTGCTTGCCGTCCCCGAAGATCATGCAGGGCTCGCCGGCCAACAAGCGGCCGGCAAAAATGGCAACGACACCCGCCTCTCCCCGGAGGTCCTGGCGCGGCCCATAGACATTGGCGAGGGCCAAGGCTGTGTACTCGAGCCCGTACAGTTCGCGATAGACGTACAGGTAGTCCCCCACCGTCTTCTTGGCAACCCCGTATGGGGAGAGCGGCTTTTGGGCCTGGGACTCCTTGATGGGCAACTGGTCGGCGGCCCCGTAGATCGTCCCCCCGCTCGACGCAAACACCACTTTGCGGGCACCTGACTGCCTAGCGCCCTCCAGGGCCCGCAGCGACCCGAGGATATTGATGTCGGCGTCGAGCACCGGGTCGGCCACCGAGACCCGGACGTCGGCCTGGGCTGCCAAATGGAAGACAACCTCGGGCTTGCGTCGCGACATCAGGTCGACCAGGTCGCTCGAGCGGACGTCGAGCTGGTGGAAATTGAAGCGGCCGGTGAGGGACCTCGCCTCGGCGAGGTTGGCCAGCGAACCGGTGGACAGGTTGTCCACGACATCGACGGTGTGGCCCTCCGCAAGGAGCCGGTCCACCAGCGTGGACCCGATGAAACCGGCCCCCCCGGTTACCAGTGCCCTGTAGCCAGCGGTCATCGTCCGCGGCTACTTTGCCGTGGTCGTGGTCGTCGCCGGGACACTTGTCGTCGTCCCAGTCGGCACGGAGCTCGTAGTGCTCGCCGCCGTCTTAGAGCTCTTCACCGTCGTAGGAGACTTGCCGGCAGGCGCGGTCGTCGTGGGCAGTGGCGCTGCGGTCGTCGTGGTGGTGCCGCCGCTGCTCAGCTGGCCGTTCAGCGCTTTTACGATCGCTGCAGAGGGCTCGGGGATGACGGGCGTACTGCCCTTCTTTGGCGCGGGCAGGAAGGCGATGGTCACCAGCTGGTCGTTTTCCAGGAGGACGCCGGAGTCGCAGTCGGGGTCGCACGTGTCTTCGAGACCCTGGGCGTTAGGCACGCCGGCCGAACTAGGCACGCCTTTGGCGTTTTGGAGCACCCCGTTCTGGGGCAGCTCAGAGGGTGAGGCCCAGGTCATGACGTAGACGTGGCCGGCTTTGCCCTCGCAGGTGGCACCGTCCTGCCAGAGGCGACCGCCTGGGGTCTCGAGCTCGCCGGCGTTGAGCTGCATGCCGATCGAACTGGCAAACTTGCCCAAGGTGGCATTCGTCCCGGCGGCGGCCTTGACGGTGGGGCTCACAGAGATGACCCCGTCCTTCGTGGTGATGCCGTAGGGGTCTTTAGTGGTCTTGATGGGCGCCAGGATCTTGCCGCATTCGTCGATAGCGTAACCCTCGTACCAGGGCGGCTTCTGGTGCACAAGGGGCGCCGTGTTGCCCTGCTTGTTGATTGCTGCGTCCCGGTACTCACGGCTGTTGTAGACGCCGAGCACGCCGAGGACCAGCAGCACTAGGACACCGAAGTAATAGCCCCAAGCTGGCCGCTTGGCATACGCGCGCCCTCCGCCCAGACCGGCGGCGCGAGCTACTTTCTTAGAAGAAGAGGCTTTGCCCATAACGACCTGACAGGTTACCCGTCAGCGCGCCTTGCCGTGGGCCGCCCTCTGTCGGGCCCTGCGTTGCCGCCCTCCGACCGGCCTTGCCCGTACCCGGCCAGCGCCCGGCGAGCCACCGTCAGCACGAACCTGACAGAGAGGCCCGCCAGCACCAAGGGGAGCAGCCAGCGTCGCTTGTCTTTGGAGGTGCGCCGGGCAAAGCGCCACATCGAAACATGGTGGGCGAACAGCATCCGGTAAGGGTTCCTGTCGGTCGACACCCCCTGAGCATGGGTGACCTCCGCTGCGGGCTCGTAGGCCACTGACCACCCGGCCTTTGCGAGCCGCCAGCAGAGGTCGACGTCCTCCATGTACATGAAATAGGAGCGGTCGAAGCCACCCACAGCGTCCCAGGCGCTGCGGCGGACAAGAAAGCACGCACCCGAGACCCAATCGACCACACGGGCCTTGGCGTGGTCCCAGTCGTCCATCCTGTAGCGGCGGGAGAACGGGTTGCCGACCCAGAACTGGCCGAGGATCCCGTGCCCGAACGCCTCGAGGAGATCTGGGAACCGGCGAGCTGATGGGTAGAGCATGCCGTCGGAGCCGTGGATGCGCGGGCCGACGAGAGCTACCTGAGGCCGCTCGTCGAGGTAGCTCCGCAGCCGCGCCACCGAACCCTGGCTCATCACGACATCGGCGTTGCATACGAGCAGATAGTTATCGTCAACGACAGCAGCGCCGATGTTCGCGGCCGTGCCATATCCGAGGTTGGCACCGGTCGGGGCCCATTTGGCTTCGGGGTACCGCTCGAGGAGCGCCATCTCCGAGGCGTCCGTCGAACCGTTGTCCGCCACCACGACGGGCGTCACCCCCTCGGCCAGGAGGCTTCCCACGCACACCAGCAAGTAACCCTTGGCGTTGTAGTTGACGACTACGCCGGCCACCCCGTCTTTGGGCCCGTCTTCGCTCACGGAACGGAAAGCAGGTACTTGACCGTGCGCTCCAGGGGTTCGTGATAATCGGGTAGGAGTGGGATGCCGAGCAAACGCAACGCGGCATTGTCGAGCTCCGAATTAGCCGGCCTCGGTGCAGGCCGCGGCGGGTCCAAATCGGCAGTCTTTATCGGCTCGACCCGTTCGGGGCTGTGACCGGCCGTTGCAAGGACGTCGCGTGCGAAGCCGTACCACGATGTCGGGCCTTGGTTTGTAACGTGGAAAATGCCGGGCATGCGCGAAATGGCCAGCTGCACGATCATGCCAGCCAGCTCGTCGGCAAAAGTCGGGCAACCGCGTTGGTCATCGACGAAACGCAGTGGGCCTGGCGCACTCGCGAGGCGCAGGACCGTTTTCACCATATTGGAACCGTACCGGCCGCACACCCACGACGCTCGGGCTACGGTTGCGCCTGGCAGCAAGGAGAAAACCTCATGTTCTCCAGCCAATTTGGAACGACCGTATACCGACATTGGGTTGGTCATGTCCCATTCCATATATGCCGACGGGGAAGTGCCATCGAAAACATAATCGGTAGAAATGTGCACTAGGTGGGCGCCAACCAGGCGCGCGCCTTCGGCCAGGTTACGCGGGCCGAGCGCGTTCACCGCAAAGGCTTTGTCCACCTGGCTCTCGCAGGCATCCACAGCGGTAAAGGCGGCAGCATTTATGACCACCTCCGGCGCCCACTCCCCCGCCACCTGCAGGACGCGCTCGCGGACCGAGATGTCCAGTTCCGAACTGTTGAGCGCGAGGCATTCATGGTGAGGCGATGCTCCCAACAATTCGACTACCTCGCGTCCAACTTGGCCGGCAGCCCCGGTTACAAGCACTCTCACTTGAGCGGCTCCCACCACCAGCGGTTGTCGTTGTACCAAGCGAAGGTACGCCGGAGAGCTTCGTCGAAGTCATTGCCTGGCTTCCATCCGAGGGCTCGGACTTTGCTGGAGCTGATCGAGTAGCGGCGGTCATGGCCCAACCGGTCCGTGACATAGGTGACACGGTCGGCCCGACGCCAGCAAGTCCCAATAATTTGTCGGTCAACACCCGGTTCGTGAGCTCGTTGCCCGCCCCGATGTTGTAAATCCCCCCTGGCTCCCCACAACGGAGCACAGCGTCGATCGCTGCACAATTATCCTCGACAAACAGCCAGTCCCTCTGGTTGAGGCCGTCCCCGTAGAGCGGGACGTTCTGCCCGTCGAGCAGGTTCGTTATGAAAAGAGGTATTACTTTCTCCGGGTATTGCCATGGCCCGAAGTTGTTGGACGACCGCGTTACCATGACCGGCAAACCGTAAGTCGTGTAGTAAGACAGCGCGATCAGGTCCGAACCTGCCTTTGTCGCAGAGTAGGGAGAACGCGGCTCAAGGCGGTCGGTCTCAACTGAAGAGCCCTCTTCGACCGACCCGTAGACTTCGTCTGTCGAAATATGGACCAGCCGTTGCACGCCTGCGCGCCGGGCTGCATGCAGGACGAGGTTGGTGCCTACGCAGTTTGTCATCGCAAAGCTTTCCGGGCTGGCAATCGACCGGTCGACGTGGCTCTCCGCTGCAAAATGCACTACGGCATCTTGGCCGGGGAGCGCTTTGTCAAGGGCAGCCAGGTCACAGATATTTTCGTGGACGAAGTGGTACCGGCGCCCGTAAACCTCCTCCACGTCTTGCAAGGTGGCGAGGCCACCTGCGTAGGTGAGGGCGTCGTAAACGGTGACCTCGTCGTCGGTGTTGGACAGCACCCAGCGCACGTAATTGGAGCCGATGAACCCGGCACCACCAGTCACCAAAAGCTTCATAGCCCGCGAGGCTAGTAGGGACGGCCTAGGAAAGGTCCACGAGGCAGTGGTCGCCCAACATCAGCCTCGTTGCCCGGGGCCGCCGCGCGCTCCTGGTCACTTCCACGTTGTAGCCGAGGAGCGAGTCCTCTATGCGGCCAGCATCGAGGACCCGAGTGGAGCCGAGGAGCACCGAGTGCTCGATCTCGGAGTTGCGTATCACGCAGTCCGGCCCGATCGCGCTGAAGGGCCCGATGAAGCTGTCGACCACTTCTGCCCCCGTCCCGATGATGGCCGGGCCACGCACGTGGCTGCGGACCAAACGGGCACCTGCTTCGACGACCACCCGCCCGTCGAGTTGGCTTTCGGAGTCGACCTCCCCATCGATGCGCCGTTCGACGCCTTCCAGGAGCAGCCGGTTGGCCTCCAGCAACGGAGTGAGCTTGCCGGTGTCGATCCACCAACCGGCCAGCACCTCTGAGAGCACCAGGTTCCCAGCGTCGATGAGCCATTGGATGGCGTCGGTGATCTCGAGCTCACCGCGCCATGACGGCTTGATGGAGGCCACTGCCTCGTGGATGTGAGTGTCGAAGAGGTAGACCCCCACAAGGGCAAGGTCGGAGGGAGGGACGTCGGGCTTTTCGACCAAATGCAAGACGTGGCCACTCTCGTCCAGCTCAGCTACCCCGAAGCGCTGCGGGTCCTCCACGTGCGCCAAGAGGATTTGCGCCGCCGCCAGCAGCGGGCCCTCGTCGCCAAGGCGGGGCGCAGTCGCCCGCGAACGCTGCGCCTCGAAGCGAGCGACGAAATCGCCGAGGTCCTGTTGGAGGAGGTTGTCGCCGAGGTACATGACGAAGTCGTCGTCGCCCAAGAACTCGCGGGCGATCAGCACGGCGTGGGCCAGCCCGAGGGGAGCCTCCTGTTGGAGGTAGGTGACCTCCAAACCCCAGGTCGAGCCGTCCCCGACGGCCGCCCTGATCTCCGCTGCGGTGTCGCCGACGACAATGCCAACCTGCTTGATCCCCGCTCCGGCGATCGCCTCCAAGCCGTAGAAAAGGACGGGTTTGTTGGCGACTGGCACCAACTGCTTAGCCCGCGTGTGGGTGATCGGGCGCAGGCGCGTCCCGGCGCCTCCAGACAGAACGAGTGCCTTCATTAGTCCGCGAGGCTAGGACCTCACGGTCCCCGCGCGTGGGTTACGTCGCCGGCGGCCACGCTGACCGTGGCGCCATCCAGCCCCCTCACCACCAGACGCCCATCCTCATCGAGCCCGACCGCGGTCCCCACGATGTCTGGCTGGTGGCCCGCAAAGCTGACCGTGACCATGCGCCCGACGGTGGCGCACGTCTGGCGGTAGAGGCTGCTGACGAGCTCCCAGTCACCGTAGAGGCGGTCCAGCGCCAGTAGCGCGCTCACCAGCACCTCGTCGCGATGCACAGGTCGCCCGGCCACGGCCTCAAGGCAGGTCGCCGCCGGCGCCCCAGACGGCTCGAACAGCTCCGGGACCCAAGCCACGTTGACCCCGGCGCCGACGACGATAGCTCCGTCAGAGGTCGCCTCAGCCAGGACACCGCCCACCTTCCCGTCGGCGGCTACGCCCGCTCCCGCGGCGCCCTCGCCGGGCTTGCCTGTGGCGACGATGAGGTCGTTCGGCCACTTGAGCTCGACCTCGACGCTGGCGACGTCCCTGGTCGCTTCGACCAGCGCGAGCGACACCGCCGCCACAGCCAGATGGCGGCGCGCCGGCGGCAGTTCTTCACCGCTTGGCCGCAGCAGGACCGAGAACAGGAGCGATTTTCCGGGAGGGGACTCCCAGCGCCGGTCGAAGCGGCCGCGACCGGCGCTTTGGTAGTCGGCGACTAGGACCATGCCTTCGCCAGCGCCGACTTCGGCCATACCGACCAGCACGGAATTGGTCGAGGTGGTCTCTGCCAGCTGGACTACCAGGGCGAAGCGGGAGCCAGCCAGCCGGGCGAGCTGGACGTCGCTGAGGACTCGACCGCCGGGTAGTGAGGCGGCGGGCCCACTGGCGGCGGCCACTGGCTGCAGGTACATGTTCGAGGGGCACCGGATCGACGGGCATAGGCCCAGCCTGGCAGACTGCCCCAAAGTGTTGGGCGCTCCCATTACAAAGGTCCTGATCGCCAACCGCGGCGAGATCGCAGTCAGGGTCGCGCGTACCTGCCGGGACCTAGGCATCGCCTCGGTGGCCGTGTACTCGGAGGCAGACCGCGGGGCGATGCACGTGGCAGCCGCCGACGAGGCTTATCTACTGGGCGGGGCCAGCGCCAAGGAGAGCTACCTCTCGACCGAGAGGCTCATCGATGTCGTTTCGCGCTCGGGCGCTGACGCAGTTCACCCGGGCTACGGGTTCCTGGCGGAGAACGCGGCCTTTGCTCGGGCGGTCATAGCGGCCGGCGCAACCTGGGTAGGGCCGCCCCCCGATGCAATCGAGCTGATGGGCTCGAAGATAACCAGCCGAGAGGCTGCGGCAAAGGCCGGGGTCCCTCCGGTGCCGGGGACGCACCGTTCGCTGGCCGGGCCCAAGAGGTGGTCGACTTCGGCGACGCTTACGGGTGGCCGGTAGCGGTCAAAGCGGCCTTCGGTGGGGGTGGAAGGGGCATGCGCGTCGTGGCTTCGGCCGCAGAAGCGACGAGCGCGCTCGAGTCAGCAGAGCGCGAGGCCGAGGCCGCTTTCGGGCGCTCCGACTGTTACGTCGAGCGGTACCTGTCCTGGCCTCGTCACGTAGAGGTACAGGTCATCGCCGACTCGCACGGCAACGTGGTCCACCTCGGGACCCGAGACTGCTCGGTACAGAGGCGCTACCAGAAGCTGGTCGAAGAAGCCCCAGCACCGGGCCTACCCCCAGAAGTGGCGGCCGCCATGTGCGAAAGCGCGATCCGAGTTGTCCGTGCCTGCGGGTACCAGAACGCTGGGACAGTCGAGCTCATTTACCAGGACGGGGAGTTTTACTTCCTGGAAATGAACACGCGGCTGCAGGTAGAGCACCCGGTCACAGAAATGGTGACGGGCCTCGACCTCGTGGGCCTCCAGTTCCTCGTGGCAAGCGGTCAACCGCTCCCCTTTTCGCAGCCTGATCTGCGCTTACGCGGGCATGCGATCGAAGCGCGAGTTAACGCCGAGGACCCGGCCGGCGGCAGGTTTACCCCTACTCCCGGGCTAATAACACGCTTTCGCGCCGCGGGAGGGGCGTGGGTGCGCACCGACGCCGGCTACGGGGAGGGCGACACCGTCAGCCCGTACTACGACAACCTTGTAGCCAAGGTGGTGGCGTGGGGACCGGACCGGGAGAGCGCCCGGAAGCGTCTCCTGCGTGCGCTCTCCGAGACCGATGTTGCCGGGGTCGCCACCACCATCCCAGCTCACCTGGTCGTGCTGGCGCACCCCGACTTCATCGCCGTCAGGCACTCGACCACATGGCTGAGCGACCGTGTCGATCTCTCAGGCATCGCTGCGGCGCCGAATGTCGCTCCAACGCCTCAGGCGCAGGAGCGCAAGGACATTGACGTCGAAGTCGGCGGCCGGCACTTCGCCGTCAGTGTCTGGGTACCGGCGCCGCCTGAGCAGCTGCCGGCGGCGAAGCCAGCCCAGAGCGACAGTGGAGGCCGTGGAGGCCACGGTGGGTACGTTGCCGGTGGGGCCGGTGGGGCCGGTGGGGCGGCAATCGGGGCAGGCCCGGGCACCAATACCGGCCAGGTCACCGTGCCGATGCAGGGCACGATCGTGAAAGTGCTTGTCAACGAGGGTGACATTATCGAGGCCGGCCAGACCGTGTGTGTCCTCGAAGCGATGAAGATGGAGAACAACATCGTCTCCCCGTTTGCCGGCACGGTCCTCGAGGTGAGGGTGGGGCCGGGCAGCTCGGTGGGCACCGGCGACGCGGTCGCGGTAGTCGGGCCGCCCGGCTGATCGTACCCCTAGCCGCCGATGCGCCAGTCGAGGCCGATGTCGAGCGCCGGGGCGGAGTGCGTCAAGGCGCCGACGGCAACGTAGTGCACCCCGCACGCGGCCACGGCGCGTACGTTGGCGAGGCTCAGGCCGCCCGAGGCCTCTACTTCGGCTCCCACTGCGTCGGCGCGCCGCACGGCTTCAGCCGTGTCCTCGAGGGACATGTTGTCCACCAGCACCAGACCTGCGCCAGCGGCGAGCGCTTCGTCCAGCTCTTCGAGCGTGTCGACCTCGACCTCCAACGCCAAAGGCTCGCGCCGGCCGCGCAGCTCCGCCTGCGTCTGGGCCTGACGGCGGGCCGCCTCGACGGCCGCCTTGACCCCCCCGAGAGCCGCGATGTGGTTGTCCTTCACAAGCAGGGCGTCCGAAAGGCTCATACGGTGGTTCGCGCCCCCACCGCAGCGAACGGCGTACTTCTCGGCTGCACGCAGGCCCGGCAGGGTCTTGCGCGTATCCCTTACAACCGCTCCGGTCCCGGAGACGGCCTCGACGAAGGCGGCCGTCATGGTAGCTATCCCCGAGAGGTGCGTGACGATGTTGAGGACCGTCCGCTCGGCGGCCAGGAGCGTACCGGCGGGACCGTCGAGCTCTCCGAGGACCGTACCTGCTCCCACCCTTCCCCCGTCGCTCATCGCGAGCGTGGCCACTGCCTTCCCGCTGCCCAACCGGTCGCCGACCTCATCCAGGACCAGTTGTGACGCACAAAGCCCTGCGATGGTGCCAGCCCGGCGGGCAACGATGGACGCGCTAGCCGGTAGCGGTCCTACGGCCGCACCCGTCGGGTCGCCCTCGGGAAGATCCTCTGCGACGGCGCGGGCAACAATTTCTCGGAGCGCCTCCCACGGAGGTGCGCTGGGGCTCAAACCGCTGCGGCAGCGTGGCCGACCCCGGCCTCGTGCAGGCCGCCCTCGACGGCAAAGGCGCCCACCGCAAGCTCCCCCGTCGGCATCAGTTGGGCGACCTGGCGGGCACGCCATTCGGGGAGCGGGACCGGGTAGTCGGTCCTCCAGTGCGCCCCCCTCGACTCGCACCGCCTAGCCGCTAGCGCAACGACGGCGCGAGCGACGAGCACCATGTTGGCCAGCTCAGTAGCCTCACCACCGCTTCCGGGGTGCGAGCCCGTGTCGGCCTGAGCGAGGTAGTTGGCAAGGCGTCTCAGGCCAGCCGCGTCGCGGGCAACGCCGGCGTCGGCCTGCATTGCGAGGCGCAGAGTGCGTCGGTCAGCGGGCCGGGAGACTGGTGGCCCTCCGCCCGTGACCGCGATTATCTCGTCGGTGCCAACCGGTGACCGGGGGGCGACAGGGCCTCGTGAGGCCACGACCGCCAGGGCCGCCCGCCGGCCTACGACCGCTCCTTCGAGCAGCGAGTTGGACGCCAACCTGTTTGCGCCGTGCAGCCCGTTGCAACCCACTTCCCCAACTGCCATAAGGCCTTCAACCGTCGTGCGGCCGTCGGTGTCGGTCAGAACACCGCCCATCGTGTAGTGAGCCGTCGGCGAAACCGGGACCCAGTCGCGCTCGGGGTCGATCCCAGCCAGCCGGCAGGCTGCGACGAAGGTCGGGAAGCGCGCCTCGACAGATTCGCCGAGCATTGTCGCGTCGAGGAAGCAATGGTCGGCTCCGAGCCCAGCCATCCGCTGCGCCATCGCCCGGCTCACTACGTCTCTGGGCGCCAGGTCGCCCGGCCCGTCCGGGCCGCTCAGGTACTCACCGTCTCGGTCACGCAACCTCGCGCCGGCCCCTCGCAGGGCCTCCGAGGCCAGCGGTCTCGGGTCGCGGCCGAGGTCCATCCCCGTTGGGTGGAACTGTACGAACTCGAGGTCAGCCACCTGCGCGCCGGCCCGCATAGCTGCCGCCAACCCGTCGCCACTGCAGGCGCGCGGACTTGTGGTGCAGGCCCAGAGCTGGCCGTACCCACCGCTGGCGAGCACCACCGTGCTGGCGTGGAGGTGGCGCAGGGCCCCGGCGCGCGAGTCCCATACGACCGCGCCAATCACACGCGACTGGTCGGGCGAGGTGAGGAGGTCGACCAGGAACAGCCCATCGGCTACCGGCACGCCGCGAACACGGGCGGCATCCATCAATGCGCGCGTTATCTCGGCTCCGGTTGCGTCGCCGCGGGCGTGCGCCACCCGCGCGAACCCATGTCCACCCTCCCTGCTAAGGGCTCCCTGATCGAAACGGACGCCGAGGCGGGTTAGAGCCGAAACAGCCTCAGGCGCTTCTGTTGTCACCGCTTCGGCCACCTCGGGGTCACCGAGCCCGGCTGCCGCCGAGACCGTGTCCACCGCATGAGCTGCCGCACTGTCACCCTGGCCTATTGCTGCAGCGATGCCGCCTTGGGCGAGCAGGGTGCTGCCCCCACCCCCGCTCTCCTTGGAGATCACGGCGACGCGGCGTCGCCCGGCCAGAGCGATCGCAGTGGACAAGCCGGCGATCCCTGAACCGATGACTAGGACATCGAGCTCCGCGTCACCGCGGCGGCCATGCATTTCACTCGCCCCCGCCAGGCGAACCGATCGCGATCATGCGCTCGACAGACTGACGGGCGCGCTCGGCGGTCCGCTCGTCGACTTCTATTTCGTAAACACCTTCACGCAGGCAATCGAGCAACCGTTGCGGCGTGGTCATTTTCATAAAACGGCACTCGGCCCGCGGGGACACAGCGTCGAAGGTCGCCTTCGGGTTGGCGTTGCGCAACTGATGAAGGATCCCCGTCTCGGTTGCCACGAGGGCGTGCCCGTCACCGAGGTCCTGGGCTGCCTTTACCATCCCGGAGGTGGACAGCACATGGGTGCGTTCCTTAGGGAAGTCGCCATTTTCAGCCATCCAGAGAGCGCTCGTCGTGCAACCGCACTCGGGGTGGATAAAGAGCTCCGAGCGCGGGTGCTCGGCTACTTTTGCGCGCAGCTCCACCGGCGATATCGCTGCGTGGACGTGGCATTCGCCCATCCAGATATCGATATGCCGGCCGGTGCGGCGAGCCACATGCTGGCCGAGGAACATGTCGGGAAGGAACATGATTTCCCGGTCTTGGGGGAGGGACTCGACCACTTCGACTGCATTGGACGATGTGCAGCAGACGTCTGACTCGGCCTTTACCGATGCCGAGGTGTTGACGTAGGCCACAACCATCCCGCCGGGGTGCTCGGAGCGCCACCTGAGCACATCTTCGGCCGTGATCGTGTCAGCGAGCGAGCACCCCGCTGCGAGGTCGGGCAGGAGCACGGTTCGGTCCGGGGCGAGCAATTTGGCAGTCTCCGCCATGAAGTGGACGCCGCAGAACACGATCGTCTCTGCGTCGCTTGCAGCCGCCAATCGCGACAGTGCGAGAGAATCGCCGACGTGGTCAGCGACATCTTGGACCCACGGGACCTGGTAATTGTGGGCAAGGATGACCGCATTGCGGGCCTTCGCCAACCGGCGGACCTCGTCTGCCCAGTTCTCGAAGTCTCGGCCCGGCCCTGCCTGCTCAGCCTGTTCGCCCTCAGCCTGCTCGGGGGAACGCCCCGCCGCAGCCTCGCCCTTCCGACTTATACTCTGAATGAGCATATTGCCACTATAGCGCGTACCGGGGCTTGTCGGACAGGCTGGCGCCTGGGGATTTCACGGGATTTTCTCAGGGGCCCCCGAGGCGGCGCAGGCCGAGGCCCGGGGCCGGACGTTCCCTGAGGACCTCGCGGCGGAACCTGTAAAGCTCGGCAGGCCGCCCGCCGGTGCGCTGGTCGGATTCACCCGTTGGCTCAACGAGGTTGGCGGATGCGACGAGACGCCGGAAGTTCTGCTTGTGGAGCACCTGGCCGGCGAACGCCTCAACCACCTGCTGGAGCCGCGACAGGCTGAAGGTCTCGGGCAGCACCTCGAAAACGACCGGTCTATAAGCTAATTTCCCCCTCAGGCGCTCCAACGCCGCGGCAGCGATCCTGCGATGGTCGAGTGCGAGCGGCAACCCAAGGCCGAGGCCCTGCGCCTTCGCCCCGGGCTTCAACCGCGCCTCTTCGACCAGGGCCAGCTCGAAGAGGAGCTCATAGCGGTCGAGCACCCTGACCGGGTCCCAACGGGCCTGGCCGAGGCCGAAAGTCAGCTCAGCGCGCTCGCGCCGAGTCGGGAGGTCCGCGACTGCTCCCCCGACGAGCCAGCGGTCAAGAGCCGGCATGACCACCTCGTCGAGCACGGCCGGCCGGCCCGCTCGCCAGTCTTCCCAGGGGAACAGCTCGTAGCAACTGCGCCACCTCGGCCTGCCCGGCCCATGCGTCGCCTGGAAACGGGCTAGGGCCAGATAGGCCACGGCGAGCTCGCGGCCTCCCGGTGCGCGTTCGCGGTCGCCGAAGGTATAGAGCTGCTCGAAGTACCGCACCGGAAGCCCCACCTCCGTGCCGACAAGGCGGCGCACACCCTTCTCGAGCGTGCGGTCGACAATGTCGTCCAGGTGGGTGGACGGGAGCCCCTCGGCTTCCGGGCCTTCCATCGTGACCAGGCGGGGCGTTGTCCCGTCGACGGAAATAATGACCGCAGTCAACCCGACACGGGCACGAGCCGGGGTGGGAGCACCGCGTGCGGAAGGCACGCTCGATCGTAGGGCGGTGCCGGGTTAAGCCGCAGGCGCCTGCAGCGGGTGAGGCATGCAGAGCTCGTCGTACTCCGAGATGACAACCTGTTCTTTGGGGATGGAGCAGGCAGGGCACGCCGGGTCGCGGTTGAGCTTGAAGGTGCGGAAGGTGCCCTCCAGGGCGTCGTATGCCAGGAGGCGGCCGACAAGTGGGTCGCCAAGACCGAGCAGCACCTTAATGGCTTCCATGGCCTGAAGCGAACCGATGATGCCCGGGAGCACGCCCAGCACCCCCGCCTCGGCACACGACGGCGCCAGATCGGCCGGAGGCGGCTCAGGGACCTGGCAGCGGTAGCACGGCCCTTGGTGGGGCATGTAAACGCTCGCCTGGCCCTCGAAGCGAAAGATCGAGCCATGGACAACGGGTATGTCGAGCTTCAAGGAGGCGTCGTTGACCAGGTACCTGGTTGGGAAGTTGTCGGTGCCGTCCACGATCAAGTCGTAACCAGCGAAGATGTCCATGATGTTGTCGGCGCCAAGGCGGACGTCGTAGGCCACGACGCTGACATCGGGGTTGATGGCGGCGATCGCCTTCTTCGCAGAATCGACTTTTCGCTCGCCGACCCGGTCCAGGTTGTGAAGGATTTGGCGCTGCAGGTTGGAAGCGTCAACCACGTCCATGTCGACGATCCCAAGGGTGCCGACGCCTGCCGCAGCGAGATAAAGTGCCGCAGGGGAACCGAGGCCGCCCGCCCCGAGCAGGAGCACCTTCGAGCTCAAAAGCTTGAGCTGCCCCGCGACGTCCACCTCGGGCAACAGCAGATGACGCTGGTAACGGTTGCGCTGTTCGGGGGTGAGCACGCCAGGTGCCTCCCAAGGCAGGCCCTCGTCCTTCCACCGGTTGAAGCCGCCAGTCATGCTGACAACATCGCTGTAGCCGAGCTGGGCGAGGGTCTGAGCTGCGAAGGCGCTACGGACGCCGCCCGCGCAGTACACCACGATGGGTACGTCGTGGTCGGGTATTCGGCCCGCAACTTGAATTTCGAGGAAGCCACGCGGGATGTGGACGGCGCCCTTGAGGGCGCCCTGCTCGAACTCGTCCGGTTCGCGCACGTCCAAGGCGACGGTCCCGGGCGTCTTCAAGCTCACGGCCGCCTCGGCCGGCAGCACCTCGGTGATGTTGGAGCGGGCAGTGTTCAACAGGTCGCGAAATGTAGGCATGTCTATTGAAACCCTACCAGCTTGGTCGGCATTCCACTCCCTGCACTAGGTTGCGGAAGTTGGAACTCAAAGACGTCATCGCTCGGCGGCGGATGTGCCGCAGTTTCCTCGAAGGTCCGGTGGATCCCGACGCGCTCGAACGGGCGCTGGAAATGGCAACCCATGCCCCCTCGGCGGGCAACACTCAGGGTTGGGCGTTCGTTGTCCTCGAGGGCGTTGAGACGGCCCTGTTCTGGCAACACGAAGCTGAGAGCTCCTGGCTCGCTCACCCGAGCCACCCGGGACTGCTCAACGCGCCGGTCATCGTGTTGCCGCTCGCAAGCAAGTTGAGTTACCTGGAGCGTTACTCCGAGCCAGATAAGGCCAGGGTCGGGGCGCGGCGCGTGGCGGACTGGGCGGTTCCCTACTGGTTGGTCGACACCTCTTTTGCCACGATGCTCCTGTTGCTCGCTTTGGCTCAGGAGGGCCTCGGCACGCTGTTTTTTGCTCTCCAAAGGCCGGCGGGGCCCCTCCTGCGCGCCCTCGAAGTGCCGGGCGGCTGGGAACCTCTTGGCGCTGTCGCCATCGGGTGGCCGAGTAGTGATGACAGGCCATCTACCTCTGCTAGCAGGCCCCGAAAGCCCTTGGCCGAGGTGGTGCACCGGGGTCGCTGGGGCCAGCATTGACGGGCTGGCGGCATCGCTTCGGCCCCCGTCGTGGCATGGGCACCCGTCCTGGCATGGGCACCCGTCCTGGCATGGGCACCCGTCCTGGCATGGGCACCCGTCCTGGCATGGGCACCTGTCATGGCATCGCCTCCCGGGCGAGCATCGCGGCAGGCGCCCTGTGTTTTGCGGCGACAGGTTGCTCGAACAGCGTCGCGCTTGGCCCCAAGGGGTTTGCCATTTACGAGGCCACTGTCTCAGCGCGCACGGCACGGGTCTGGGTCTATTTGGACGTCCAAGCCCCGCACGCAACTACGTACATCCTGGCTGAGGGCGAAACGAACTTGGCCACCGGGGAGTGTGCCCTCGGCGTCCAGGCCGCTGGCGTGACGACGGACGAGTTGTTTACAGGCAATGACCTCTACTTCCAAGTCCCGCAGGCAGCCCGGGGAACTGCCGGAGCAAAGCCATGGGCCGAGGTGGTGTTCGGCTCTAGGCATCGGAGCGGTCCTGACGAAGCTGAGGGGTCGGCCCCAACGGGACCGGAGATGACCGACGTCGACCCGGCGCCCCTGTTGGGCCTGCTGGCGGCGCAAACTGAACGCTCGGTCTACGTTGGCACGGGCCTAGTCGGAGGTCGACCGGCCAGCGAGTACCGAGTGGACTTCCGTACTGCCGCCCTAGTCGGCGCGGCGCGCGGCGGAGGTGGCGGGATGGACGGTGGCGTCATGAGCCTGATCGCCGGCCTCCCCCACCCGGACAGGACCGTCCTGCCGGTATATGTCTGGCTCGACAGGCAGGGGCGGGCGGTCCAGATCGCGGCCAGTGCGACCCTGGAAACCGAACCCGCGCACCCCTCTGCGTTACAAGCCGCCCTCGCCAACCAGCTGCCGGCAGCGGTGAGCGTGCGCGTCGACCTGCGCAACTTCGGTACGCGCTTCAAGTTCGAACCGCCACCGATTGGTGAAGTGTCCCGCGTCCCGGTTTCTCAGCTTGAAGCCGGGGTGCTCTAGGCCGGTCTGTCGCTGCAATACTGGGGCCCTGGCAAGTTCGACGAACGCGGCCGCTACTCAGCCAGGCACGGAGTTGCGGGGGGGCTGGAGCAAGTGGGGCACCAGCCGGTGGGGCCCGGCCGGCCCAGTGCTCCTGGCCTTGTTGGCCTGCGGCGTTTGCCGCCTGGGCGGCTGGCGCGGGACCGACTGGGCGGCCCAGGTCTACCGAGCCGGCCAGGCGTCGCACTGGCCGCTCGCCATCTGGGACCCGGGCTGGTACGGGGGGACATACCCGCTCAATTACAGCCTGGTTTACCCGCCCGTGGCCGGGTGCCTCGGGCTATGGCCCGTGGCGGCGCTTTCAGCCGGCGGAGCGGCGTTTTGTTTTGACAGGTTGACCTTCCGGCACTTCGGCAGGCGCCCCGTAGGCAGCTGGTACTTCGCCTTATCGACCGTCATCGAGGTCGCGATCGGCCAGCTGCCGACCCTGGCCGGGGAAGCCCTTGCCCTCGGGTCGGTCTTGTGCCTCGTCCGCTACCAGGACGCCCGCCGGCTAGGTCGAGTGGGCGGCGGCGTGGGCGGCGGCGTAGGCGCCGCTGTGGGCGGCGGGGCCGGCGGTGGCGCCAACGGCTGGGCAAGGGGATCCTTGCCGGCCGGGCTTGCGCTTGGGGCGCTGGCCGGGCTCACCTCTCCGGTCGTCGGCGCGTTTTTGAGCATGGCGCTCGTTGCCTGGGCCGTCGCCGACCTCGGCCGCGCGCCAATTCGACAGGTGAGCACGGAGCTAGTGGCCGGCGCGTCAACCTTGGCAAGCACCGCGGCGCTCCCGCTACTTTTTCCTGGCCCCGGCTATTTCCCCTTTGGCTTTGGGGATCTCGTCGTGGTACTCGCGATTTGCGCGCTGCTGGCGTACCCGGGTGTCGTGAGCTGCAGGCCTGTCACGGTTGGAGCGGTCCTATATGCAGGGGCAAGCATCGCCATCTTCCTCCTGCGTACACCCGTTGGCGATAACGATACGCGCCTGGCCGCCTACGTCGGCGTGCCACTCGCAATTTGCTTCCTGCCCGAGGCCGCCCATCGTCTAATGGTCGGCCCGGGTGGGCGTCTACCCAGGTGGGCAGCGACCGCAGTCCCTGCTGCCATGGCGGCGAGCATGGTCGCCTGGCACTGGGCACCAGCATTTGACGCCCTCGATGCAGCGACCAACGGGCCGTCCAGCAACGCTGCTTACTACAAGCCGCTCATCGCCGAGCTGGCCCTGCTCGCCAGGCGCGGGCCGGTGCGGGTCGAAATTCCCCCGACCGCCCACCACTGGGAGTCCGCCTATGTTGCACCGAGCTTCGGGCTCGCGCGGGGTTGGGAAAGACAGCTGGACATCGCCTACGATCCCCTGTTTTACCAGGCAGGGCCATTGACCCCCACCGAGTACCGCACCTGGCTGCTCGCCAACGGGGTCTCTTTCGTCGCCCTCGCCAATGCCCAGCTGGACTACGCCGCGACCGCAGAGGCGGGGCTGCTGCGATCCGGGGAGGTAAAAGGGCTCCGGGCGGTGTGGCACACCGCGAGCTGGCAGCTGTGGACGGTCGTGGGCAGCCATGGTCTGGCGACCGGCCCCGCAACCGTCGTCGCGCTCAGCCCGCGCTCGGTCGAGGTGCGGTACTCGCACCCCGGCGCCAGCACGCTCCGGCTGCGATGGTCACCCTTTTGGTCGCTTGCCGGCCCTGCGGCTCGAGAAGCCTGCCTGGGCCCAGCGGCGGGTGGCTGGACCGAGCTCAGTTCGTCGGTTACCGGGCAGCTCCGGGTCACCATGTCGGTCGTCAACGCAAACCATGGCAGCTGTCCAGCCCGGGGCGACGTACGATCGGCCTTGACCAGCCCATGACTGATGCCTGATAGACCCAGCCGGGAAAGCGTGCTCGCGGGTAACCCACCCTCGGAACTCTCCAACGAGCTGCCAAGCCGCGGCCCAGGTGAGGAGCGCGCCAAACAGCGAGCGCTGCGCCGTGTAGGGCAGCCTTTCGATAGGCAGAACCCATTTGTCGTGGGTTTCGTCGGCACGCTCGGCGTCGTCGTGGCCGTGGCCGTGGCCGCGGCCGTTTACTCGATCCGGGGCACCCTCGTGCTCGTGGGCCTAGCCCTGTTCATCGCCGTCGGCCTCGAGCCGGTCGTGGCTCTGTTCACACGCCACAGAGTCAGGCGACCTATCGCCGTCCTCGTGGTCGTCGCCGTGGCCGCAGGCATAGTTGCAGCCTTCGTCTACTCGGCGATCTCGCCCATCGAGCACGAGATCAACCAATTGTCGGTCCAGATCCCCAAGTGGCGCACAGAGATCGGTTCTGGGAAAGGGAGCGTCGGCAAGATCGCCCAGGACCTCCACCTGAGCTATTACCTGAGCGGCAAGGGCAGCACGGGGAGCCTCGACACCGACCTGGCATCAGGTGCACTAGGCGCCGGCAAGAAGGTTGTCAGCGCGGTCAGCTCGCTCCTAGTGGTGACGGTGCTCACGATCTATTTCCTCGCCGCCCTCCCGTCGATCAAAGGTTTTTTGACCCACCTCGTCCCCGACAGCCGTCGCTCTCGTTTCGGGCTGCTGCTCGACGAGGTACTGGCTGGTGTGGGCGGCTACTTGCTGGGGAACCTGCTCACTTCGCTCATCGCTGGCATCGGGACCCTCATATGGGCCGCGGCTCTGGGGCTGCCTTACGTCCTGCTCCTCGCGCTGATGGTCGCCCTCTTCGACCTCATCCCGGTGGTCGGCTCCACCGTGGCCGGCGTGATCGTCAGCCTTGTAGCCCTTTCCGTCTCGCTGCCCGTTGCGATCGCGACCGCCGTGTTCTATGTCGCCTACCGATTTGTGGAGGACTATCTCTTAGTGCCACGCGTGATGCGCCAGGCAGTCAACGTGTCGCCGGTTGTGACGGTGCTGGGCGTTATCATCGGCGCCGCCCTCCTGGGCATAATTGGCGCGCTGGTAGCCATCCCAGTCGCAGCCGGCATAAAGTTGGTCGTAGAACAAACCGTGTTCCCACGCCTTGACAAATCCTGAAGGTCACAAGTGAACCTCCCGTTCGGGGCGATGATGGAACTGGAGGCACACGGGCCCGACACATATGTCGGCTCCGGGCCGACATATCCGTGGGAAGGCCTTTACGGAGGCCAGATAGTAGCCCAGGCATTGCGTTCGGCGGAGCTCACTGTTAAGCCGGGCCATGTCCCGCACTCCCTGCATGCCTATTTCCTGCGGGTCGGCGACGCTGAGGAGCCGGTCCGCTTCGAGGTAGAACGCCTAAGAGACGGGCGGACCTTTGTCGCCAGGCAGGTAGTAGCCCGCCAGTCGACGGGGGCGATACTGAACATGTCCGCCTCGTTCCAGGCCAAGGGCGCACCTACAATGGACATCCAGCTCGCTCGGCTCCCGGCGGTCGGGCGTCCAGAAGACGCAAAGGATGTCAGCTGGAGCCCACTGTTCGAACTCCGGCTGGTCCAGGACAGCGACGCGGGCGGCACGGGCTGGGGCAGCCGCGTTGGAGGCGGTCTCGCTGGCCGCGGTGCTTCCCATGCCGAGGCAGAGAACCTGCAAGGTTCCTGCAGCTGGATCAGATGGGCCGCTGACCTCGGCGAAGAACAGGCCGTCCACGCGGCGGCTCTTGCCTACGCGTCCGACAGCGGCCCGGCGTGGATCGCCGAAAGCCTGCACGCCGCCGAAGGATCCCCGGCTGCGCCGTGGCGACCGGTCAGCCTCGACCACGCGATCTGGTTCCACCGGCCCTTCAGGTGCGACAGGTGGCTCCTCGTCGAGGCCTCGACCGGCTCTTTGCACGATTCGCGTGGGCTGACCCAGGGCCGCGTCTTCTCACAAGACGGAGCCCTGGTGGCTAGCGTCGCCCAAGAGGTGTTCCTGCGCCGTCCGAGACCAGAGCCTTGATCCGGCCGAAGAACTGGTGGAGGGGCAACAAGCGCCTGACCGCGACCGCTTTTCTGACGGCAACCCCGGTGGTGTGCGCCGGCCTGCTGTCCTGTTGTGCCAGCTCTGGCCCAGTTGGGGGCACGAGCGTGACGACCGTGGCCAACGCGTCCTCGGCGACGCTGGACGCTAGGTCGGTAAAAGGTTACGGGAAGATCCTCGTGACGTCATCGGGCCGGACCGTCTATATGCTCAGCGTTGACCCTCCCGGCGGGAGCGATTGCATCGGTTCTTGCGCCATCGTCTGGCCTGCTCTTACCACCGGGGGCAAGATCATCAAGGCCGGTCCTGGCGTAAACCCCTCGCTAGTGTCGAGCTTCAAACGCAGCGATGGAGTGAGGCAGGTGCTCTACAACAAGCACGCCCTTTACACCTTCGAGCAGGACACAGGCCCGGGGATGCTCAGCGGGCAAGGCGTGACAACTTACGGTGGCGTTTGGTGGGTGGTTTCCGCGACCGGCAAAGCGGTCACCGGACAGTAACGTATCTGGTGTGGACGGAGCCGCCAACTCGGTCATCGACCTCGAGGTTGGCGTTGCCCCGCTAAGCAGCGGCCTGGCCCAAGTTGCTGAGCCACCAAGGCGCAGCGCTGCGGACCGCTTCGCCCGCAAGATGCTCCGTCTCCGGGAACCGGCGGGCGACCAAGATGTCCACAACATCTTCAGCTCATCGATCGCACTGTCGGCGACGAGGTGCTTGCTCAGCTACATCGTCCTGCCGGGCCTGGCCCTGGTGTGGGGCGTCCTGGGCCTTGGCACCCTCCCCCTCATCGGTCCGGCGATAGGCGTGCCGGTCGGCGTGTTGGCCCTCGTTTTCGATGTCAGAGCGATCAGACGTTTTTTCCAGGCTGACCACCGGTGGCGATGGGCCGCCGCAACGCTGTACCTGACCGTAATGGTCATGGTCGCGGCATTGGTGGTCCGGGACATCTTCCGCCTCATCTGACCGGCTGGGCCGTCCCCCAGCTCTATAGGGGACTGGGTGCGAGGCGGGCAAACGCGCGCCTTGAGCACCTAAAGAGCAGACCTTCCCCGCCGATATGGCCATGAAGGAGGTCGTAAGTCCGATGAAGCTCACAGTTCCAGCTATCAGGGCAGCGGAACCAAATGCCCGCCGCCAAGAGGTCTCCGAACAGACGGGTGTGCTCCTCGACGCGATCGACACCTTGCTCGCCGAGCTAGCCAGCCCGAGCGCCTACGCGGCAAACCTAGGCCCACGAAATGGCATGCGGGGCAACCGTGACGTTGCCAACTGCGTGCTCGTGGGTGCAAGCTCCCGCGGGCCCGGGCGCCAGAGCGCCAGCCCAGTGCCTCCTGCGGCGGCTTAGGGGGCCCCGGAAGGACTGAGGTGGGCTACACCCCGCCGTAACCGGCGACGGTGACGAGACCCCTCACCCTGCCGAGATCAGCCAGCACATAAAGCGGGGCGTTCGTGTAAACATCAACCAAGGCCGCGCCGTCCCGGTAACGGTCGAGCAACGCTGACGGGCCAGAGTGGTGAGCGTTGGCACTGGCAGCGGCGGCAGTTGCGTAAAGCTCGACGGTGACCTGGCCGATCGTGTCCCCACAGCCGCCCTGCCACCAGAAAAGCTGGTCGTAGGCGCCGTACACGTTGCCGTAATGGGCGTCCTGCCAGCATCCGCCCGTGACCACGGACTCAATGTGGGCAACCGCCGACATGAGCCCCGCCGGGACGGACGCGGGGGGCGTGCTCGGGGGCGGTTGGTAGGCCACAGTGGGGTTGGTATGAACAGAGATGTTCCCGCCGCCGACGGTGTTCGAGACAAATATGCCGGAGGCCGGATGGGTGGCAGCATTTTCTCCGCCTGCGTCCACGGAAACTCCGCACCCACCCAAAGCCACAGCAACCGCGGCGATACCGGCGGCCAGGATCGCGGCTCGTTTGGTCATAACCGCAACGAGACTAGTTGAGCTACAACATACGTATGCCAATCCACCGCCTGAACCACGCTGTGCTGTACGTCCGGGACGCCGAAGTCACCGCAAGCTTTTACGAGGGGGTGCTCGGCTTCCAGAGGCTCCCGATGGGCTTCCCCGGTGCTGTCTTCATGCGGGCACCCGGGTCGACCAACGACCACGACCTGGGGCTCTTTTCGGTCGGCCCGAGCGCGGGACCGTCCGCCGCTGGGCGAGGCAGCGTTGGGCTGTACCACCTTGCCTGGGAAGTGAGCACGCTGGAAGACCTCGAGGATCTCTCGACAAAGCTCAGCGAGGCCCACGCGCTCGTGGGCGCGAGTGACCACGGCACAACCAAGAGCCTCTACGCCAAAGATCCCGACGGCATCGAGTTCGAGGTGGCTTGGATCGTCCCGGCGGACCTGCTCGATGAGGCAGCTCTGGCCAGCCGCTCGTCGATCGGCCGGTTGGACATCGACCGAGAGAAGCGCCGGTACGGCGCGTCAACCCTTGGAGGCGTCGGCATCTCGCGCTAGACGGCTGCGCGTCACGAGGGCGGCGCCAGGGTCCCAAAACCGTGCAGGTTGCGCAACACGGTGAAGGCGACGAGCACCACGGCGAGAGCCCACGCGAAGGCACGTCCTCTGGGTACCGGAATGCTCCAACGATTGGTCGTCTTGCCTAGCCAGGCGAACCAAAACCAAGCGAAAAGTGCGACGATAACGGGCACCAAGGCGTTGGCGTGCAGCATGAGCCGCAGATCGCCGTGAGTGGCCGCCCAGACTGCCCGGGTCCCCCCGCAAAACGGGCACCAAAGGCCCGTGAGCTCGTGGAAGGGGCACGGCGGGGTGATCTGGTGCTTGAAGGGGTCTCGCACGGCAACCAGGGCCGTGAGAGCGCACACCCCCGCCGCGGTAGCGACCGGCCCCGCGGCCGGCCACCTGCGCCCATAGGCTCCTCGGGCGGCACCGGTCCGCGCCATCCCCCCCACCGTGCCGGCGAGCATCTCACCCACCGGCACCTGCCCGACCTGGTCCATCCTCAGCTCAAGAGGACGGCGGGGTGATACTGAAGCCCTGCTTGGGCACGACAATCACGTACGACTTCATTACCTTGTCGGCAAGCGTCTGCTTTTGGCTGTCCCACAGAGGGAAAAGCATGTCCACAACAAAGGGGATGAAACACAAGATGCTGGCGACCCAGTGGCAAATGGCGCGCACGACGCCCATGCCGCCGCCCAACACCTGCCCATCGGCTTTGACGCATTTAAGGCCTGCTATCCGCATCCCCGGCGTAGAGCCGGATACACCAAGTTGATAAGCCAAAAAGATCCCGAGGGCAAGGGAGTAGAGGTCCCCGAGCAACTCGAACAGGATCGTGCCGGCTGCGATGGTGAGTACCCACAGCACGATCCAGGGAACCAGGAAAAACACGAAATCGATGAGCCAGCCGATAGCACGCTGCGGCCATTCTGCGAGCGGTCCGGGGATATTGGGGGGTGCCATGTAGTTGCCCTGGGGAGCACCATACGCGGGAGCGCCGAACTGGGGAGCCCCGTAGGGAGGAGGTTGGCCGCCTGGGGGAGGTGTCCACCCGGGGGGCGGACCGCCCGGGGCATTCGGGTCAAAGTTGCTCACGGTGGACCTTTCGACTAGAGGTTTGATCGGTAGTATGCCAGGTCGGCGGGTGCATTGGTATGGTTTCGGTGCGCCGGCGCACCGCACCCGATTTCCCGAGTGCTGTGTAAAGGCTTCGGCCTCATACGATGACGTCTTTACTCGACCACCTCCACAGCGCTAAAACCACCGGCCCCGATGCAGTTCTTGAGGCATTCACCGGGTGGGCTGACGCGAGGGGGCTGCAGCTCTACCCTGCGCAAGAAGAGGCATTGCTAGCTGTCCTGGCCGGCGAGCACGTAATCGTCGCCACGCCGACTGGTTCGGGTAAAAGCCTGGTGGCGCTGGGAGCGCACCTCACGATGTTGGCCGCCGGACGACGCTCGTGGTACAGCGCGCCGATCAAAGCGCTCGTTTCGGAAAAGTTTTTCGACCTATGCGGGCAACTTGGCACAGCCAACGTCGGCATGTTGACGGGTGACGCGTCAATCAACCCCGATGCGCCGGTCATTTGCTGCACCGCCGAGGTGCTGGCGAACGTTGCGCTGCGTTACGGTGAGGACGCCCCGGTGGACCAGGTTGTAATGGACGAGTTCCATTTTTACGCTGACCCCGAGCGCGGGTGGGCCTGGCAGGTGCCGCTCATAGAACTGAGGCGGGCTCAGTTCGTCCTCATGTCGGCGACGCTCGGCGACACATCGCGCTTTGCCCGGGACCTGCTGAGGCGCACTGGTAAGGCGACTACCGTAGTCAGTTCCCTGGAACGCCCGGTCCCTCTGGACTACCGCTACGCGAGGACGCTCGTACACGACACCATCAACGAGCTCGTCGCGCAGGGGCTCGCGCCAATTTACGCTGTTCATTTCACCCAAAAGGCCGCTGTCGAGCGAGCCCAGGCACTGACAAGCGCACAAGTGGCCACACGTTCAGACCGTGACGCGATTGCGAGCGCGCTTTCTCATTTCCGCTTCGCCAGTGGGTTTGGGCAAACGCTTTCACGTCTCCTGCGCCACGGTATCGGTGTGCACCACGCCGGTATGCTCCCCAAGTACCGCAGGCTTGTGGAGCGGCTTTGCCAGGACGGGCTCCTCAAAGTCGTCTGCGGCACCGATACCCTCGGCGTCGGGATAAACGTACCCATCAGGACCGTACTTTTCACCGCTTTGTCGAAATACGACGGCACAGTGAGCCGCATTTTGTCGGCGCGCGAGTTCCACCAAATGGCCGGTCGCGCCGGGCGCGCGGGCTACGACAGCGCCGGCAGCGTGGTCGTGCAGGCACCCGAGCACGTCAGTGAGAACGATAGGGCACTTTCTCGCGCCGGAGATGACGCCGCCAAACGACGCAAGGTCGTAAAAGCCAAACCGCCCAAGGGTTTTGTCCACTGGGACGAAGGTACTTTCAACCGTCTTGTGGCGGCGGAGCCCGAGCCGCTGGGATCGAGCTTTAAGGTCACTCACGCGATGTTGCTCGAGGTGCTCGACCGGCCCGGAGACGGGTGCGCCGGGATGAGGCAGCTCCTCACCGACAACGACGAACCAAGGCCCGCCCAGCGGCGCCATATCCGCGACGCCATCGCCATGTACCGCTCATTGGTCGCGGCGGGAGTGGTGGAGCGGCTGGCCGAACCGGACGAGATGGGCCGGCGCGTACGCTTGACCGTCGACCTGCAGGACGACTTTGCGCTCAACCATCCCCTCAGCCTGTTCGTTCTCGAGGCCGTGCCGCGCCTCGAGCGCGATTCGCCGGAGTGGGATCTCGACGTCGTCTCGGTCGTAGAGTCCACCTTGGAAGACCCTTGGGCCATCCTCCAGGCGCAGCTCGAGCGGCTTCGCACCGAGACGCTCGCGCGCCTGAAGGAGGAGGGCATGGAGTACGAGGACCGCATCGAGGTCCTGAGGGAACTGGAGCATCCCAAGCCGTTGGCGGAGTTCCTCTACGAGGTTTTCGACTCGTACCGCGTGCGCCATCCATGGGCGCGCGACCACAACGTACACCCCAAGTCGATAGTGCGCGATATGTACCAGCGTTCGATGAGCTTTAGCGAGTACGTCGCCCACTACGGGACAGCGCGCTCCGAGGGCCTACTGCTGCGTTACCTTTCGGACGGGTACAAAGCGCTCGGGCGCAACGTCCCTGAAGAAATGAAATCGCAGGCTTTGCGGGACCTTTCCGAGTGGCTCGGCGAAATGGTCCGCCAGGTCGACTCGAGCCTGCTCGACGAGTGGGAACTGCTGAGCCACCCCGAGCGGGTCCAAGAGGCTCTTGCGCGAGGTCGGCGTCCCGAGCTGGGCCCGCCTTTGGGCGCGGGACCGGGCCGCTCACCGCAAACGTGCGCGCCTTTAGGGTCATGGTGCGCAACGCTTGTTTTCGCAGAGCCGAGCTGGCAGCGAAACGGGATTGGTCCAGCCTCGGCGAGCTGGACCACGACGCGGGATGGGACGCTCAGCACTGGGAGGCTGCGTTCGGCGGCTATTTCGCCGAGCACGCCAGCATCGGCACCGGCCTTGCGGCCCGCGGCGGCACGCTGTGGCAGGTTAGCGAGCTGGGCCGGACGTGGCGCGCACGCCAGGTCCTCGATGACCCCGCCGGGTACCACGAATGGGCGATCGTGCTCGACATCGACCTCGACGCGTCCGACCAGGCGGGCGAGCCGGCGGTACGACCCGTTGGCGTCGAGCGTCTGTAGCCCATGAGGCTGCTGGCGCCCCGCTTGGCCGCCCCGATAGTGTCTGTGTCCATGGCTATGCGACCGCTCGGGCGTGACGAGGCGCTACAACACCTGTTCGTGCTGGGGATAGCAGCCTTCTTGATCGTGGCGCCGATCTTCCTCGTTAGCCCGGCTCCAGCGGAGTACACCCTCATCGGGCTCGGGATCTTCTTCGCATTGGTCGACTTGGTCATCGTCGCCGCGCTCCGCCGCCCGCGCCCCGATCACCCCTCTGGGACCTGACGCGCCCGGGGCTCAGGGCCGAAGCGGTTGAGGCTGTTCAGTAGCTCTAACCACTAAAGTGGGGCCCAGTGTCTCCCGGTTCGACCTCTCCGACTCGCGCAGCCGACGTCTTCGCTGTGACCGGCTCGGCACGAGAGACGACGTAGCACTTTGATGACAAAAACCGCGCGGGGCTCCGCCCGGGCCGAAGGCACTGCCGGCCACCAGCAGTTGGGTGCTCAAGTGCGCGCCGAACGTCAACGCCGCGCTCTGTCGGTCAGGGAGCTGGCTCGGCGCATCGGGGTCTCGGCCAGCCTTATCTCTCAGGTAGAGACGGGACGAGCACAACCTTCGGTAACAACCCTTATGGCTCTGGTGACCGAGCTCGAGCTGTCCCTGGACAGCCTTTTCTCCGACGGGGCGCAACCGCGTGGGCCTGCGCGCGCGGCTCGCTAGCCGGCCCGCCTGACCTCGACTTACCGGCCTCGGATGGCAAGGTGGGCGGCAAACGCCCGAGACGGGTGCCGGCAGTAGCCCAAAGCCGGCACGAACGTGAAGAAATGGCCGGTAGCCCTCACGAACAAGAAGAAATGGCCTCGGCTCTACTGCCCGTCGGCGAGGGCACGTCGTGGGCGAAGGATGGTTCGTCGTGGACCAAGTCCCCAAGCGCTCCGTTTGCGTTGGGGAGCCCATGGATAGCGCTCGGAGTGGAAAGGACGGGCAAGCGCGCCTTTTTGGAGCTGGAGTCCGGTGTTCGCTGGGAGCGCTTGACGCCGCATTCACTACCTGGGATGGAGTTCTTGCACGTGCGCTACGAGGTGGGTGCCTCGTCGACGGCCCATGGCAAGCACACTCGCCACGAAGGGATCGAATTCGGTTACGTGACCAGCGGCACCCTGCACGTGACCGTGGGCTTCGACGAGATGGTGCTGGCGACAGGTGACTCGATAATGTTCGACGCCGCGACTCCCCACCGGCTCGAGAACCGGGGCCGGGTCGCGACCGAAGCCGTTTGGCTTATCATTGGCCGTCAATCATTGGGGGCGCCTCAGCTCCGGGAGGGCTGAGGCTCGGTCCCGGGGGCAATAGCGCCCCCAAGGCCTGCCTTACAGGCGGGCCAGCCAGCCGCCGTCACAGACCAAGGTGCTGCCGGTTATGTACCGAGATGTGCTCGGGTCGGCCAGAGCGAGGATGGAGCCGGCAATATCCTCGGCGGTGGCGATGAAGCCGAGAGGGGTCAGCCCGAGGATCCAAGGCTCCATCTGTGGCGCCTCAGGGTATTGATCGGTAAGCATCGGCGTATATATGAAACCGGGGGCGACGACGTTGACACGGGTGCGAGGGGCGAGCTCGATTGCCAGGGACCGGTTCAGTGCCTCGATTGCGCCCTTGGTTGCCGTATAAGGGGCGTAGGCGGGGAACCCGGTGTGGGCCACGGTGGACGAGACGAACACGATGGCCGAGCCTTCGCCGAGGTGAGGGATCAACGCCTTGGTGAGCAACATGGGGGCGCGGGCGTTAATCCGCCACATGCGGTCGATGCTTTCCACATCGACCTCTTCCAGGGCACCTTTTTCCAGCAAACCTGCACAATGCACCAAGACATCGACCGAGCCGTAAGAGCGCACGACAGCCTTGCGTACCTTTTCAGGCGCGCCGTCATCGCACAGGTCAGTGACAACCGTCACGGCTGAACCGCCGCCCGCCTTTATGGCTTTGGCGGTCGCGTTGAGGTGGCTCTTGTGCCGACCAACCAGTACCACTCGGGCCCCGCGGGCGGCCAACAGCTTGGCGGTGGCCGCGCCCACGCCTGAACTTGCGCCTGTCACTACGGCTACTTTGTTGTCGAAATCCGAACCCATTTGTCTCCTCCTGAAGCGACTTCGCGTAGCGTCATCAGAGCTATACTGTCCAACGACTCTGAACAGCTGTACCCCGTAGCGTTGAACATAGCTCTCCGGCGCGGGGTACGTCAGGCGTTAGCTGTACCCAAAGGAACCGAGCGGGCCGTGGACGGCTCACACAGGAGGACGCAATGTCTGGTACCAAGCTAATCGCGATCGTCGGGGCAACCGGAGCCCAAGGCGGCGGTCTAGCCCGAGCGATCCTGGCCGACCCCGCCGGCGGGTTCGCCGTGCGCGCTCTAACCAGGGACACGTGCTCGGAAAAGGCAACTGCTCTCGCCGCCCAAGGGGCCGAAGTCGTACAGGCTGACATCGACGACGAGGCCAGTGTCCGGGCTGCCTTCGAGGGAGCATACGGGGCCTACTGCCTGACCAACTTCTGGGAACATTTCTCTGGCGATAAGGAAATAGCCCAGGCCGCCAATATGGCGCGCGCAGCCAAGAGCGCCGAGCTCAAGCACGTGATCTGGTCAACATTCGAAGATAGCCGCAGGTGGATCCCGCTCACCGACGACCGTATGCCGACCCTCCAGGGCAGGTTCAAGGTGGCCCACTTTGACGCCAAGAGCGAAGCCGACCATTTCTTCACCGACCTCGGAGTGCCCACGACCTTCTTGCTAACATCTGCTTACTGGGAGAACTTCATTTACTTCGGCTGGGGACCGCAAAGAGGTGCGGACGGCGTGCTCGCTGTCACGTTCCCAATGGGTGACAAGAAGCTCCCGAGCATCGGCGTCGAGGACATCGGCAAGTTTGCGTACGGCATTTTCAAAGCGGGCGACGAGTTTATCGGCAGCACCGTCGGGGTGGCCGGGGAGCACTTGACGGGGCCCAAATCGCAAGTTCGCTGACAAAAGCGCTCGGGGAAGAGGTGCGCTATAACGACGTACCGCCCGACGTATACCGAGGCTTCGGGTTCCCGGGCGCTGACGACGTCGGGAACATGTTCCAGTTCAAGCGGGACTGCAACGAGGACTATTGCGGCGCCCGAAGCCTAGAGGTTTCCCGGCGTCTCAACCCGGACGTGCAAACACTCGACACCTGGCTAGCCGCCAATGCCAGCCGGATCCCCATCGGCTGAAATACTGGGCCTCGGCGCCAACATTGTACAACTGCATTGACCCCAGCTGTGCCGTGGTACTAATTTTGCGAGCATAACCGACGGCGCACCAGGGCCCGTCAATGGACAAGGGGGCCGTCTCGATGAGCTCGAGCTCGCGCTATGTCATCCGGGGGGCACGCGTCCTGAGCCAGGACCCCAAGGTCGGTAACTTCGACAAGGGAGACATCCTGGTTGAAGGTCCCCGGATTGCCGCCGTGGGGGCGGACCTGGGCCCGTTGGACGCCGAAGTAATCGATGGGACCGACCGGATCGCCCTACCGGGTTTTGTCGACACGCATCGGCACAGCTGGCAATCACTTATCCGGCACGTATCCACGGACTGGACGCTCTCGCAGTACTTCTCGGGGGTGCGGGGGGTGCTCGGGAAGGAGTACCAGCCCGAGGACATGTACGCGGCCAACCTCATCGCAATGCTCGACGCCCTTGACTCTGGGATCACCACCCTGGTGGACTGGTCTCACAACAACAACACCCCTGAACACGCCGACGCCGCAATCCAGGCCGTGTTGGACTCAGGCATCCGTTCTGTCTGGGCCTACGGCAACTCCAACGACGAGTGGTTACCGATCAGCTCGCTCCCCCAGTCGAGGGATGTGGTCCGGATCGCCAAGCAGTGGTTCCCGTCCAAGGGTTCGAGGGTGAGCCTGGCCTTGGCGCCCCGGGGGCCTCAATTCGCTACCAAAGAGGTCACCATTTCGGATTTCGCTTTAGCCACCGAGCTCGACATCCCGGTCACCGTCCACGTAGGCGACGGTCTGTGGGGCAAAGGGTTCCCCGTCCGTTGGATGCACGAGAACGGGCTGGCCACGGCGAACACGACATATGTCCACTGCAGCACCCTGGCCGATGAGGAGTTCGACATCATTGCCGCTACCGGTGGGGCCATTTCTTGTGCGCCCGAGCTGGAAATGCACATGGGCCACGGCCGCATTGCGGCGCTCCGGGCGAAACAGCGCGGGATCCCGCTTTCGATCTCCGTGGATGTCTGCACCTCGGTAGGCGGTGACCTCTTCTCGGCTATGCGGGCTCTGCTGGCCGGCTCCCGCTACCTGTTCAACATCGCGGCGGTAGACGAAGACCGGGTGGTCGACGTCCTGCCCATCACCGCCGTCGACGTACTCGGCTACGCAACTCAAGGCGGCGCTCGCGGTGCATGGCTAGGCGAACAAGTGGGCTCCTTGACCCCCGGGAAGGCCGCCGACATCATCCTCGTGCGCACCGATACCTGGGGGATGCAACCCCTTAACTACCCCGTCGGAGCGGTTGTCGAGTCCGGCCATCCCATGTTGGTAGAGACCGTCCTGGTCGATGGTGAGGTGGTCAAGCGCAACGGCCAACTTGTCCATCATGACTTCGCCCATGTCCGGCGCCTGGCCGAGGAAGCCCGCGACCGGCTGATGGCACGGGCCGGGATTGCCCATCCAGGACAGTGGCTCCCCGAGGTGTACTCAAACCAGTGAGCCTCCGGCGAGGTCGGCACGCAGCTAGAGGCGCCCTCGACCGGCCTCGGTGTTGAGGTGCGACTGGGGCTCCCGGGTGGTATTGAGCGGCCCGCCGACGGTCCAGTAGCGCTGGCCGGCAACCAGGAGCTCCTCTGCAGGGAACTTGGTGACCACCTCGCAGCCGTCCGCGGTCACGAGGACCTCCTCTTCGATCCTGGCCGCTCCCCATCCGTCCGCGGCAGGCCAGTAGGTCTCCAACGCGAACAGCATCCCTTCTTCCAGCACCTCGGGGTGTTCAAAAGACACGAGACGGGAGAAGATCGGCTTTTCCCAAATGGACAGGCCTACGCCGTGGCCAAACTGAAGGCCGAAAGCAGCCAGTTCGTCGGGAAAACCGAAGTCGGTCGCCCGCGGCCACACCGCGCAGATGTCCGCCGTTGTGGCACCGGGCTTGACAAGTGCGATAGCACTGTCCACGAACTCCCGGCAACGTTTGTACGCGTCCGCTTGGGCAGGGCTGGCACTGCCTACCGCGAAAGTCCGGTAGTAGCAGGTGCGATAACCCATAAAGCTGTGCAGGATGTCAAAAAAAGCGGGGTCGCCGGGGCGCAGGATGCGGTCGGAGTACACGTGCGGGTGGGGTGAGCAACGCTCACCGGAGATTGCGTTGACGCCCTCGACGTGCTCACTGCCCATGTCGTAGAGCGACTTTGCGACCAGGCCGACGCACTCGTTCTCCTTTACCCCAGGGCGCAAGAACGCGTAGAGCTCGTCATATACGGCATCGACCATTGAGGCGGCCGTGACCAAAAGGGTTATCTCGTCCTCGGTCTTGACCCTCCGAGCCTCCAGGAAATGCTGCTGGCCGTCCACGACTGACAGGCCAGCGTTTTGGAGAGCGGCGAGCACGGGCATTTCGATCACGTCGACACCTATTGGCGAGCCTGCCAAGCCGTATTTATCAAGCTCGCGCCGAACGGAACGGGCCACCTCCTCGGCCCGGCCGGCGTCAGGGTTGAACGCTCCGCGCAATGTCGAAATGCCGGCGCGCGAGCCGTGCTCGCGGGGCTGGCCCGGACCAGCGCCCGAGCCATGGTCAAGCCACGGGTTATACAGCACGTGATGGCGCGCCGCCGACCCGAAGTCCCAGATCACCGGCTCCCCACCCCGAGGCAGGAGCGCAAAGCGGATGAGCTTGTCCATCGCCCAGGTCCCAATATGGGTGGAGGTCATGTACCGGATGTTGTGGAAGTCGAAGGTGAGAAGCGCTCCCAGCTCGCTGCGCTCGAGCTCGTCGCGCAGGCGCCCGAGGCGCTCAGAGCGGAGCCGCTCGAAGTCGACCCTCTGCTCCCAGTCGACTGCGGTTAGGCCGAAACTCTTTACAGGCATGTTCGTCTACCCCTGCTCGTGATCGTCGGGTTTATCAGTTTGTAATTCAACTATCCGGTCCCAATCGCGCTTATCGCCTGGCGCGTGCCGCGGGAACGAAGTCGCGAGTACATCCCCGCCCCAGCCAGGATAAGGATGCCAGGGAGCAACTCCTGCCAGGCCTCTGCCCAGTTCAGGAACGACGTCGCCGCGGTGATCTCCTGGAGGAGAAGAGCTCCCAGCAAGGTGCCCACAAAAGAGCCGCGACCCCCGAAAATGCTCGCCCCGCCGAGCACTGCAGCGGTCAGCGACAACAACGTGTAGTCAGAATCCGCCAAGGTTTGGGTCGCCAATGCCTACCTGGGAAGCCAGCAGGACGCCGGCTCCCACAGCGCATAGAGAACAGGCCACCTGGGCGAACAGCGCGGTGGGGCCGACGCGGGCACCCATGCGAAAAGCCCGTTGTGCGTCCGACCCGACGGCACGTAGCTCCCGACCGGCTTGGCTCCGGCGCAGGGCTGCCTCGGCCACCAGGATGAGCACGATTACGACCAGGAAAGCGACCGGGAAGGCGCCGAAGCTGGTGCTGATGCCCGCCGTGACCCTCGAGTCGATCTCGCCCCCCGGCTGAGGGCGCAGCAGGAGGTTCACCCCCTCGAGGGCGATAAACGTGACCAACGTGGAGATCACCGGCCCGATCTGCATGGTCCGGATCAGAAAGGTATTGGTGGCACCGACCACGACGCCCGCCCCGACAGCGATCACCCCACCGATGACCAACCCTGCGTAACCGGAGCCTTGCTGGTCAAAAAAAGACAGGATGACAACGGTAAGGCCCATCAGAGGCCCGACGGAAAGGTCGATGCTGGCGCCGAGCAATGCCACCAACTGGCCGCTGGAAACAAGGGCGAGGACAGCGGCCAGCAAGAAAGTGGCGCTCAGGTTCAAAGCTCCGAGGAAATGGGGGGCGCGTGCTCCCGTTGCTGCACCGAGAGCGAGCACGAGCACCGCCAAGATGCCTCCGGGGGCGTAATCGCCCCGCAGGGCCCGTCCCATGCGTCCCGAAAAGCGGGCGGGGCCGACTGGGCCAGGTGATGGACCTCGGACGTGAGAGCGGCCGCCGTTATTTTGGCCTCGGTTATGTCGTCGCCGGTCAGCACCTCGACGACATGGCCTCGCTCGAAGACGAGGATCTTGTCGCAGAGGCCCTGCAGTTCAAGCGTGTCCGAGGAGGCTACGATAACCGCGCGGTCCGTCGCGGCCGCTCTGCGTAGGAGCTGATAGATCTCGATGCGGGCTCCGACGTCGACGCCACGGGTGGGCTCATCGGCCAGCAGGACGACGGGCTGGGCCGCCATCGAACGGGCCAGGAGCACCTTCTGCTGGTTGCCGCCGGAGAGGGTTTCGACCATGACCTCCGACGACGGCGTGCGCACATCGAAGCCGTCGATCTGGCCGCGCGCTCGTTGCTGCTCCTTCCCTCGCTGGAGAAACCCCGCCTTGGCGACCTCCCGAAGGACCATGAGCGACAGGTTCTCCCGCACCGTCATGGTGCGGAACACACCCTCCGAGTAGCGGTCCCGAGGCAGGTACAGGATCCCTGAACGGCGCGAACGGGACGGCGTGCGGGTGTCCGCCCTGGACCCTTGCACCTCTACCGTCCCGTGATGAGGCAGAAGGCCGCCGAGCGCCCGCAGGACCTCCCGTTGCCCGTTGCCCTCCACCCCGGCCAGCCCCACAATCTCACCGGCTGCGATGTCGAAGGTGACACCCGACAGGCGCGGGCCTCGCAGGTCGGTCACACGCAGTAGGGCGGCCGGGCCGTCGTCGGGGCGGGGAACGGGCTTGGGGGGGAAAGTCTGCTGTACGGGGCGACCAACGATGAGGGCCAGGACCTCGTCGTCGTTAATAGCGGCAGCGTCGAAGGTGCCCCTTATTTCGCCGTCACGCAGCACAGTGATCCGATCGGCCACCCGCCGGACCTCGGGCAGGCGGTGGGATATGTACACAATGCTGGCGCCCTGTTGGCGCAGGGCGTCGACCTGTAGGAACAGGCTGGCGCTTTCGGCGGCGGTCAGGGACTCGGTCGGTTCGTCGAGTATCAGCACCTTGGCGTCAAGGGCCAAAGCTTTGGCGATCTCGAGGAGCTGGCGCTGGGCCACGCTGAGCTCCTCGGCGCAGCGCGGTGGGATCTATTTCAGCGCCGACGACCCTAAGGCGAGCCGCGGCCCACTCGTTGACTTGTCCCTGAGGAGGACGCTGGTCTGCGGGCAGGGCGAACAAAAGGTTCTCGGCCACCGTGAGGTCGTCGAGCACCGACGGGTGCTGGTAAACGACGCCAAGGCCGAAGGATCTAGCGATGGCCGGTGAAGCTTGCTCAAGGTGGTGGCCCAGGATCTCGATGGTGCCGGAGTCGGGCGCCACCGCTCCTGCAGCCACCGCCATGAGCGTTGACTTACCCGCGCCGTTCTCGCCCAAGAAGGCATGAACTTCGCCCTCGAGGACCTCGAAGGTTACGTCGTGGAGCGCCCTGACCCCGGGGTACGTCTTGGTTATGTGCGTCAACCGGAGAGTGGTCGAGGGCGAGGACGGCGCGGTCATTTGGCTTGCCTAGTTGGTCTTGCCGTACTTGGCGATGACGGCGGGGCTCAGCTGGTCGGACAGGTAGCGGTCAGCCGGCTGGTTGGGGTCGCACTGCGGCGGCAGGTTGCCGGTCGAATCTTCGAAGGGGGTGAGGTTGTACAGGTTGGGCTCGGTGTCGCTGACGCCTTCGGCAGCGGCGATGGCCTTGCGCGCAGCCACCCGCCCCATCCAGTTACGGGTCGAGTCGGTGATCATCTGGAACGCGGGCTGGGACTTATGGTCCTTCTGCCACAAGCACCCGAGACCGTTGGCATCGGGGACGCCCACCGCGGGAAGTGGCCGGTTGGCGGCCTGGAACGAGTTCAAGGCGGCCAGCACGTCGGTACCGTAGTCCGAGATGATCCCGTTGATCTTGGGGTACTTGGCCAGCAGCGCGGCCGTGGCCTGAGCGGCGATCGACGAGGTCCAGTCGGTGACGGCCCAATTGCTGTCCCCGGTAAGCAGTTTCATACCGGGGTGAGCTTTGAAAACCTTGACCACAGCGGCCAGTTCTTCGGCGGACACCGGGTTACCGGCCGGGCCGCCGAGCTCTATGACGTTGCCGCTGCCATGGAGCTGGTTGACCATCCAGTTAGCGAAGAGCGTGCCCGAGAAACCGGGGTTCCAATCGACGTAGGCGACGTAATCGGCCGGGGCACTCCCACCCGGGTTGGCCGCCCAAGGGACCACCTTGACCCCGTGCTGGGTGGCGTACTCGATGGCGGGCAGTTCAGCCTGGCCGTCATCGGGGATCACCACAATGGCTTGGTCACCCTTGTTGGCCATCCCCTTGATCTGGGAGATCATGGTGGGCAGGCTGCCACCGCCGGCCTCGACATCTTGGGTGACGTTGGGGCACAGCGCCGCCTCGGAACGAACGGCTGCGAAGGATGCCTGTGACCAGGAGTTGATGCCATAGCCGTCCTCGACGCCAAGGGTGATCTTCTTGGTGCCGCAGAAGGCTGTCGTGCTGAGGATCCCGGCGTGAGCGATCTCGTAAGCAGCCGTAGCGGTGATCGTGCTCGAGGCCGCATCGCTAATTGGGGCAAGCCCCAGGACGAGCCCGGTGGCAATGCCAACGGCGGCCAGCGACTTTGCTGCCGCTCGTTCCCGTCTCTTGTATTGCATTTACTACCTCCTGTGGTTGGGGTTCTCTGTTGCGGTTGGGTTTTTTGTTTGGTGGTGGATGGGCTCAGCCGGGCGCGGCGCTCAACGGGGGCCCAAGGAGGGCTCTGAGCTGGGCGAACGCGCCCTCCCGGCGTTGAGGTTGTTGATGAGAGTGCGCAGAGCCATCGCCAGCGCGATCACGCCGGCCTGGATGAGGTACTGCACCGACTGCGGGGCACCGGCCCCGAAGACGTCCTGTTGCAGCTGGATAAGGAAAACAGCGCCGATCGCGGTCCCCAGCACGCTGCCCGAGCCACCCGCAAGCGACGCGCCCCCAAGCACCACAACGGTTATGGACAGGAGCAGGTAGTTGCTGCCAGATTGCAGGTCGGGGGTCCCCAGGTACCCGGCGAGCAGCACTGCCGCAAGGCCATAGAAGACGCTGGCGGCTACGTAGGTCCCCCAAATGTACGCCTTGACCCTTATGCCGGCTACGTAAGCGGCGGGCGCATTGGTCCCAACGGCGACGAACCGGCGCCCGGCGACGGTCGTCCGCATGAGCAGGGCCACCACGATGACCACGGCGGCGGCCACCAGGACGGTGTCTGGGATCCCCGCGGTCTTGTCGAACGCAAAGCTGCGCAGGGCTGGCGCCGGCTCGGCGGTCAAAGCGCCGTTGGTGATCTGCAGGAGCGCGCCCGTGAGCAGAGCGTTCACCCCGAGCGTCGAGATCAGAGGCGTGATCCCTAGTACGGTCACGGCGAAGCCCGACAGCAGCCCAGAAAGCACGCAAGCCACGACCACAAAGGCGATCCCTTTGGCCAGGCCGCCGTCTGTCCCGTTGGGGTACTTCGTGATGATGATGGCTGCCAGCGAGATCATCCCGGTGATGGAAAGGTCCAAGCCTCTCTGCTGGACAACGAGCGTTTGACCGATGCCGGCAATCACGAGGAACGCTGTGAAGGGCAGGATGGAGGTAAGGGCGCTGGCACCGTCGCTCCCGGGTGCGATCTGGGGGCTGACGGCGAACAGCAAAGCCGTTGCAGGCCAGACCGGGAAAAAAGGGCTGGAGACGACCTTGCGGAGGCGGATCACTGTTCAACCTGGATTGACACTATGCCCCACCCACCCCCGAACAAGGCCCTGGGCTGCCCCGGCCACTGCAAGTTGCCGGTTAATGTAGTTGATCTTGCTGCACAGGTGTTAACGAGGATTGATCAACATCCAGCCACGGTGTTACCGTGGGTCACGATGACCTTTGCCCCGGTACCGCCGACCATGCACGTGCCGCCGACCCGGGTCGCCACCGACACCTTCGTGGTCCACCAGGTGCAACCCGCCCTCGGGCAACGTCTGTTCGTCTACCTCAATTCGATGGTGATCCTCGGCCGCGAGCCAGTCGTCGTCGATACCGGCACACCGGCCAACCGCGAGACATGGCTGAACGACGTGTTCTCGCTCGTCGAACCTGACGATGTGCGTTGGGTTTTCTTGTCCCACGAGGACGTCGACCACACGGGCAACTTGGACCACGTGATGACCGCATGCCCTAATGCGACCCTGGTCTGCAACTGGGCGATGCTGGAGCGCTTCACGAACTGTTTTGACTTCCCTCTCGAGCGGTGCCGCTGGGTGATGCACGACGAGTCGCTCGATGTTGGTGACCGGGTATTGCACGCGGTCCGTCCTCCTCTGTACGACTCGCCCACGACACGAGGGCTCTTCGACCCGACGACTGGCGTCTTTTGGGCGGTCGATTGCTTTGCAACTCCGCTCCCAGACGCCAACATGGCAATCGGCGACCTGGACCAAGATTTCTGGTACGAGGCGATGGCGCTGTTCGCGTTCGGTGCACTATGCCCATGGTTGTCGATGCTGGACCCTCAAAAGTACGGCCGTTTCGTTGACACCGTGCAACGGCTCGATATCAAGACCATCACCTCCGCCCACTCCCCGGTGATCGAAGGCCCCTATATCGAACGGGCCTTTAACCGGATCCGTGAACTTCCCGGGCTTGACCCTCCCGCGTTGCCCGACCAGTCGGTCCTCGACCAGGTCATCGCGGCCACCTCGCAACCGACGGCTCCCTAAAGCGCTGCAGGGTCGCAACCGACTGAGATGCACTTCGCTAGCAAGTGGGGCTGGTCATTTGGCGATAACGGGGCCCACAATTACGCCGCACATGCTGGTGGTTATGCGCGTAGCGCTCTGGTAGGCAGAAGTACGGGAGCGGTGCACACGGAGCTGGCCCTGTGCCGGCTTTCTCCCGATGGGTGGGTCGACCGTCACGTTCATTCCTTCGAACGGTGTGCCTACGTCCTCGGTGGCCAACCGGTGGTGGAGATCGGCTCTGCGCACTTCCAATTGGCTAGCGGCGACTATGTCTTGTTCCCTGTGGCCGAGCCGCACGCATGGCAGAACCCGAGCAGCGAGGAGGCACGCTGGTTGGAGGTGAGCACTCCCCAGCCGGTGAGCGCGGAAAGCGGAAGGGAAGATACTTACTTTCTTCCTTCGATCGGCTCGAGCCCTGCGGCGCTCCCCAACTTCCGAGACCCTATCGTCGCAAACCTCGGGCATTACGTCGGAGCCCCTCCGCAACAAGAAGCATTTGTCCTATCTGGGCCGGCGCGAGGCCGCGCGCCAGCCGGCATGGACACCGCGTTACTTGCCTACAGCGGGATCTCGGTCAAGATGCTCGTCGATTCGAACCTGGGTGCAGAACTGCTTACCATGTTCATGGTGGACTACGAGCCAGGAGGCGCCGCCCAAGTCCACGACCATCCCTTCGAGGAGACGTACCTCTTCCTAGAAGGTGAGATCGAAGCCGAGATCGAGGGGGAAGCAACAACCTTCCGGGCCGGGGATGTGTTGTTTTGTGGCGTGGGTGTGCTGCATGGTTTCTTCAACACAAGCTCTGGGCGGGCCCGCTGGATAGAGACGCAGGCACCTCAGCCACCACGGCGCCACTCGTACCGCTGGCCCGCGCACTGGGCGCATCTCACCGCTCAAGTCGAGGACCAAGGCAGGGCCTGATGTCTGGGTCAGTAGTGATTATCGGCGGGACCTCGGGGATCGGCTTGGAACTCGCTAAAGAGTTTGTTGAGCTCGGAGACGAGGTCGTAATATCCGGCCGGGACGCGGAACGAGCGCAGCGCATTGCTAGCGGACTGGGCCCCCGAGCGCGAGGTGTCGGCGTAGATCTGTCCGTGACCAAACAGATCGCGGGCGCTTTATCCGGCATCGGCGAAGTCAAGCACCTCGTCATTGCCGCAATCGAGCGCGACAGCAACCACATAGCCACATACGACCGCGAGCGCGCCGAGCGGCTCGTTACCTTGAAGCTGGTTGGTTATCCCGAGGTGGTCCACACTCTCCGCCAGCGTCTGGTCACCGATGCGTCCATAGTGCTTTTCGGCGGCCTCGCCAAGGAGCGGCCCTACCCGGGATCCACCACTGTGAGCACCGTTAATGGCGGTATCACAGGCTTGGTGCGCACCCTCGCGTACGAGTTGGCCCCGGTCCGGGTCAACGCGGTTCATCCCGGGATCGTAGGCGACAGCCCGCAGTGGCAGGGCAAACGGCTCGAGGCTGTCATCGAGCGGACCCCGATCGGACGACTCGTAAAAATGAGCGAGGTGGCCCAGGCGACCAGGTTCCTGCTCGATTGCCCAGCAATGAACGGTGTCGATCTCTTCGTGGACGGCGGATGGGTGCTGCGCTGAACACAAGCGCGCCTATGCGTTTTGCGGCCCCGGGTCGCGGCTGAGTGCGTTCGTGGGGGGGCGTTCGTGGGCCTAGACGCCGCTCAACGGCTCGGCAATTTCTATCTGGACCGCTTGCCTGGATGCGGTCATCGGGCCGATGACTTGGCCGACCAGCTCGTGGTGGGCTGGGTGCTCCAGGTATTCGACGAGAGCCTCGGGAGAAGCCACTACGGCAGCTATGCCGTAGTCCGCGTTCCCCTGCCGCAGCCCCAGGTCCGGCCCGAAGTGATAGCCGACCAGGCAATCAACCTTCCGGCGGAAAACTGCTAGTTCCTCGGAGAGGTGAGCCACGTCATTGGAAGAGACATCCTCCTTCCAGTGAAAACTAACGAGGTGCAGGATCATGTCGCCTCCCGTGTTCTGCCTGCCGTGCTCACTTGGTCACCCAAGCCCACGCCTGACCGATTCAACGATCCGCTCTACGGAGGGAATGGTCGCGTCTTCGAGCGAGTCAGCCGCCGGCAGCGGGATATGGGGCGCTGTTATCCGCCGGATAGGCGAATCCAAATCGTAGAAGCATTCCTCGGCAACGATGGAGGCTAGCTCGGCGCCCCAACCGCAGAGCCTTGGGTTTTCTTCCACGGTGAAGAGGCGGGCTGTCTTGGCCACGGAGGCGGCCACCGCCGAAACGTCGAGTGGCACCAAAGAGCGAAGGTCGATGACCTCGCAGTCGGTGCCCATGGCAGCAAGCTCCTCGGCGGCGCCGAGAGCGCGGTGGACCATGGTGCCGAGTGCCACGATCGTGACATCCGAACCGCTCCGGCGTACTCGAGCGGTCCCCAGCTCATCGACGTGCTCGCCGTCAGGGACCTCTCCGCTAGTCGAGTAAAGCGCCTTTTCTTCAATGAACATCACCGGGTCGTCGTCGCGCACAGCGGCCGCCATTAGGCCGATCACGTCGGCCGGCGTTGATGGCACCACCACCTTCAGCCCGGGCACCGCCATCAGCCAGCTTTCTACGCTCTGGGAATGCTGCGCCCCGAAACGCAGGCCGCCACCATTGCCAAACCTGACCACCAAAGGAAGAGCGATCTGGCCGTTCGTCATGTAGCGGGCCTTGGCGATCTGGTTGACCACCAAGTCGTGGCAAACCGACAGGAAGTCCGCGAACATCAGCTCTGCCACGGGTCGCAGCCCCGTCATGGCGGCGCCCATGGCCGCGCCCAGGATTGCTTGCTCTGATATCGGGGTGTCCCGCACCCTTGTCGGCCCGAACTTTTCGAACAAACCAACCGTTGCCTTGAAGACACCGCCGGCAGCGCCAACATCCTCGCCTATCAATACCACCGATGAGTCCCGGGCCATTTCCTGAGCAAGCCCAGCTGCAACGGCATCCCGGTAAGTTATCGCCGCCATTGCGAACCCCCGTCGGCGAAAACCTGGAGCTCGACGCCCGCGGGGTCGGCGAGTGGGGCTGCCTTGGCCTCCTCGCGAGCCTGGTCCACCTCTGAGCGGGCGTCGGCGTCGATGCGTTCGAGGACGGAGGAGTCCACCCCATCGCTGAGCAAGCGCTCCCGCAAGCGAGGGATGGGGTCCTTGGCCAGCCACTCCGCGACCTCTGAGTCCGGCCGGTACTTGCCGGGGTCCGCCCGGGAATGGCCTCCATGGCGGTAGGTCACGGCCTCGATCAAGCTCGGGCCGCCCCCCGTGCGGGCACGTGAGACTGCCTCTAAAGCCGTTTCGTAAACGACGTCCGCGTCATTGCCGTCGATCGCCACGGGAGGCAGGCCGTATGCACTAGCGCGATCTGCCGCTGGCCGCGCTACCGAAGTGACCTCCCTGATCGGGGTGTACTCCATATAAAGGTTGTTCTCGCACACAAATATGACGGGGAGCTTCCAGGTCGCCGCCAGGTTCAGCGCCTCGTGGAACGCGCCGATGTTCGTGGTGCCGTCGCCGAAAAACGCCACCGTAACCTGGTCCGTGCCACGGTACTGCGCCGACCAGGCGGCTCCATTGGCAATCGTCAGATGGGCGCCCACGATGGCGTAAGAACCCATGAAGTTGTTGGGCACGTAGGTCAGGTGCATCGACCCGCCCTTGCCGCCCATTAGCCCGCTCTCGCGGCCCATGAGCTCGGCGAGCACCGCCGGCATCGGGGCACCACGCAGGATTGCATGGGCGTGGCCACGATAGGTGGCAAAGACGTAGTCATCAGGCCTCAGCGCGGCAGCCACCCCTGCTGCAATCGCCTCTTGGCCTGTGGCGAGGTGGCTGGTGCCTTTGACCAGGTTCTGGAGGAAGAGGTCGTACGCAGCCTTTTCGAAATAGCGTACGCGGACCTGGGCCCTGTACATCCCGACCCGGGTTTCCATGTCCGCCAGGACGGGACCAGGCTTCACGCCGCCGCTTCGCCCAACGTTTCGATGACGATCGCCCCCATCGTCTGTGCAGTATAGGTTAACACCAGTGGGAGCCACGAGCTCGTGGCTGAGTAGCGCCACGACACGGGCTAACCAAGAGGAACCGGTACGTCGCTCGCCATACCGGCGAGTGCTTGCAAATGGGGCAGCAGGGCTAGGAAGTCCAGGTCACCAAGCCCCTCCTCGCAACAGGCAACCGCCAGTTCGGTCACGAGGTCGGTAACGGGTAACGGAACTGGGCCGCCAGCGGCGACGACCTGTGCGAGCCTGAGGTCCTTCACCAGCATGGCGGTAGTGAAGGTTGCGTCATAACGGCGCTGTAACAAGGCATCGGTCTTGTACCTGACAAAAGGAGAGCCGACAGCAGAACCAGCCACCACCTCGAGCACCACCGAACGGTCGATGCCAGACGATTCACACAAAGCGACCAGCTCGGCAAGCATTTGCGCAGTTGCGCCAATCATGATGTTCACCGCCAGCTTGATCACGCGGGCCTCTTCGTGTTCTCCGACGTAGAACAACTTTGACCCCACGTGGTCGAGGACCGACCTGGCTGCCTCTACGCCGGTAGCGGCCCCCGACACAATAAGGGCCGCATTGCCGGAGGCGAGCACGCCCGGGTTCCCACTCACCGGACATCGCACATACTGCAGGTTGCGCTCTTGCGCGCCCGCGGCCACACGGCCGGAAGCCCAGGGCGAAATCGTGCTCATCTCTATGAGCAACGCGCCACCAGGAGCAGTTTCGATGAGGCCGCCTGGCCCGAGGTAAACCTGTTGCACCGCGTCGTCGTCGGCCAGGAAGCTCATGGCTACCTCAGAATTGCTCCAGATATCGGCTAACTCGCTTGTCGCCGTCGCACCAGCTGCAACCAGGGGCTCCATAGCCGAAGCTTTTCGCGCCCACACCGTCACCGCGAAGCCTTCGTTAAGTAAGCGGCCGACAAGCGCCGAGCCCATTTTCCCAAGTCCAACTACGGCGACTTGCACGTAGACGATCCTATGTGCTCGGCCTGCGCCATGCCGCCGAGCTGTGTCGCCGCGTAACAGCCCGGGAGACCACCAGAAGCTACGATCAAGAAGTGGAAATCGACTTTGCGTACGTGACAACGTTTGTCGCCCACCTTGCCTAGGCGGCTGCTCGCCGCCCCCGACAAGTTCCGGGGGAGCCTCGACGCCGGCGAAGTTGCAAGCGCCATGGCGGCCGGTGCCCGAGCCGCCGGCTGGGCCGCTCATGAACTCCCGCTCAGCGACGGAGGTGAGGGCACTTTGAGCTCCCTCGGCGGGCCTAATCGCTTCAACGTTGTGACAGGACCGCTCGGCCAGCCGACCAACGCCGGTTGGCGCCTGGACGGCGAGCGGGCGGTCGTCGAGATGGCCCTTGCCTCCGGCCTCGTGCTTGCTGGTGGCCGGTCGGACAATGACCCGCTCCGAGCCACGACGCGCGGTACCGGCGAGCTGATCGCAGCCGCCATCGACGCCGGGGCTCGCGAAATAATCGTTGGGGTGGGCGGCTCCGCAACGACCGACGGCGGCCTTGGCGCAGTCGAGGCGCTAGGCGGCGTGAACTTTTCAGAGCGGGGTGTCGTGGTGCGGGTGGCATGCGATGTCCGCACCCGTTTTGTCGACGCGGCCGCAGTTTTTGCACCGCAGAAGGGCGCTGACGAGGCTCAAGTGCGCGCGCTCGGCGAACGCCTCGAGCGGCTCGGGGACGAGTATGCGAGCCGCTACGGCGTCGACCCGCGCGCGCTCGCCGGCGGTGGCGCGGCAGGTGGGCTAGGAGGTGGGCTGGCAGCGCTCGGGGCCGAACTCGTGCCCGGCTTTGACCTCGTAGCATCTGCTTTGGGCCTAGACGCAGCGCTGAGCGAGGCGGATGCGGTGGCGACCGGTGAGGGACGCCTCGACCAGACATCCCTCGAGGGCAAAACCGTCGGCGGCGTGGCAGAGCGAGCAGCGCGTTTCGGCTTGCCGGTCCTTGTGGTCGCGGGGTCAACTGCGGTCTTGATGGAGGCACCCGTCACAACGGTCTCGCTCGTGGGTTCGTTTGGGGAGGAGCTCGCGTGGTCGGCGACGGCCGCTCTCATCTCCGCTTCCACCGAGAACTGGCTCCTCAAATTAGGTTGATTATCCGGGCAAGCTTGCGGCCGACGCGCAGGTAGTAGTCCCCCGCCGTCCCACCGAACTTCGCCTCCATCAGAGCCGCAAGGGGCTCGCGGAGCTCTTCGGGCCTGACGATAACCTGTTCCTGGGGGGCGCCGTTGGCAGGCTCGACGACGAGGCGGAGCCCATTTTGCTCGGCGGTACGGCGCACTTCACCGTTGCTGCTTGCAAAACCGAGGCTCCGCACTGCTTCGACAATCGGCTGCGAGAGGTCCTGCACGGTCGGCACGTCCTCGACGCCGGCGTAGCTGTGCCGGGAGAACTGGGCGGCGAATTCCTCCCTCGCCTTCATTGCGGCGTCCACGCCGTGAAGCGCCGCGGTCACCTCCCCGGCAAGGATCCTCTTGAGGTCCACTGGGTGAAGCGAGCCATCCGCGAGGCGCCGCTCCACCAGGATGAGCTCTGAGCCCTGCCACTCCGAAAGGGCCTTCAGGTAAGGGACCATGAGGTGGTCCGGCACAGACATCAGCTTGCCGAACACCTCGCCTGGCGGAGCGGTCAAGGGGACGTAATTGCCCTTCGACTTGCTCATCTTTGCACCGGTACCGTCAGTGCCCTCCAACAGGGTGGTCGCAACGACGAGCTCTGGGTCCTGGCCGCAGATCTCCATGACTTTTCGGCACATTTGCATGTTCAGGAACTGGTCGAGACCGCCCAGCTCCACGTCGCAGTTGATCTCGACCGAGTCGAGAGCCATTGCTACCGAGTAGAGCAGTTCGGCGAGGGTCAAGCTGTGACCGGCTGCAAGGCGGTTGCGAAAGTCCTCGCGCTGCAGTGACATCGACACCGGGATGTGCGAGGTAATTTCGATCAACCTGGGAAGGGTCACAGCACGCAGCCAATCCCCGTTGCGACGGAACTCAGCCCGCGAGAAATCAAAAAACGGTGAGACCTGGTCCTGGTAGGTGGCTAGGTTGCGGGCGATGTCTTCCTGGGTGAGGTGCGGCCGCTCGTCCGAGCGACCGCTCGGGTCGCCGATCATCGCCGTCATGTCCCCGACGATGAAGATGACGTGATGGCCCATTCTCTGGAAGCGGCTAAGCAGCAGCATCGGCACGGAGTGGCCCAGGTGCACCTCGGAACCGGTCGGGTCGATGCCGAACTTGGCGATGAAGGGCCTGCCTCGCCCCCCTGCCTCGGCCAAACGCTTTTCCAAGGCTTCTTGCGACGGCTGGAGCTGTTCGCACCGTTGCGCTATGAGGGCCGCCTGTTCGCTCGGTGAGAGGTCGGAAAGGTCGGTGCTGCGGCGCTCGTGGGTGAGCTCGAGCAGTTCGCGCACACCGGCTTCCGCAGACAGGTCGGCGCGCGCCAGCACCTCGCTGGCCACCTTGACGGAGTTGCTGAGACGGCTCATAGGGCAGACTAAGCCCGAGCGACGATGTTGAGGCGCACGTAGTCGATGACCGTCGACGGCATCGCGGCCGCGACATGTTCGGCAAAAGGACGTCTCTCGGAGGGCGGGATCGTCGCGAGGTGCTCGCGCAGGCATACCGTTCCCAGGAACTCGACGAGGCTCGCGTCGCTCTGGAAAGGCGCCGGTTCTGGATGGGACCAAGTGTGGATATCGCTGAAACCGGCCCGCTCGAGGCGCTCGGTCGTCTCCTCGGGGGACGCGTAGAGCCAAGTGCCGGCCCTCTCAACGCCGAGGGACCTCACGGCTTCGATCACGCTCGCGATGTTGCCCGCTCCGCCGCACTGGGCGACAAGCTGTCCCCCCGGTCGGAGGATCCCGTGGAGGTTGGCGAACAGCCTGTCGTGGTCGGTGACCCAGTGGAAGGTGGCTGTAGACAGCACAGCGTCCACCGGGGATAGACCACCGAGATCGACCGGCGATAGCTCTGACAGGTCCACCTGGAAGAAGCTCACCCTGTCGCCGCCCCTTGCGAGGCGAGCCTGTGCCTGCTCGAGCATCGACGGCGAGGCGTCGAGGGCAACCACACGGCCCCGGGGCAGACGTGCGAGCAGCTCCTCGGTGACACGACCCGTCCCGCACCCCGCGTCGACAACTGTTTCGTCGCCCTCCAGTTCTAGGCGCTGCAGCACGGCCCGGCCCCACCGAGCCTGCGGCGTCGACACCCGGTCGTAGCTCGCTCCGTCCCAGTCCATCGGGGCGATTCTAGGGACGTCGAGGTGCGAGGCGCCGGCTCAGGTCAGCGCACTCAAGGCAAACCTTTTCAGGAATTACGCCCGCTCTCATGAGCAACCCGAAGATCTTGCAACCGATGCAGTAGCCAGCGAGGGACTCCAAAGCCGCTGCGACAATGATCAGGCCAAGCACGGCCCACGTCGCCGTGTGTTCCCCGAAGCCGAACCAGAGGACCAAAGCGGCTGTGGACATGGCCGCCCCCATCGCTTGGGCGAAGCGCTTGGGAGGTCCCGCTACCGGCCGCGGCGGGCCGAGCCTGGGCGCAACGACCCGGGTGGCGAGCTGGCCGAGCGGGCTGAGGCTCGGCCCAGTGAGCACCCTGGCCAGGAACCCGTACGCGATCGGGACAAGCAGCCACGGCTCGTCAAAGACAATGGCGGCGATGCACATGAGCATGACCACGAAACCCACGGTGCGGGCGGCCAGCTCATTGACGGGGTTCGGGAAACTGAACAGGCTCCCGGCACGGCCTTTCACCCTCGAAAGCTTACCTGATGGGTCAACTTTCGGGAGGAGCAGAACGTGGCAAAAGAACTAGCCTGGTGCCAATGGGATTGCTCCGCTGGGACGACCGGCCACAGCTTCGCCGGCCGGTCTTGGTCGCCGCGTTCGAGGGATGGAACGACGCCGGCAACGCGGCCTCCGAGGCGGTCGCGTACCTGGTACGGGCCTTGGGCGGCAAGACATTCGGAGCCTTTGACTCAGAGGAGCTGTTCGACTTCACGTCCAGCCGGCCGCACGTCCGCCTCGAGCTCGGGGAGACGCGCCGCCTCGAATGGCCGGTGCTGACGCTGTCTACCGCACCGGTCCCAGGGGCTGACCGGGACGTGGTGTTCTTGTCTGGCCCCGAACCCCAGCTGCGCTGGCGTAGCTTTGCGCGCGAGCTGCACGAGATGTCCGAATCCGTCGGCATCACCACGGCGGTGCTGCTCGGGGCCCTTCTTGCCGACGTACCTCACACCCGTCCGGTGCGGATCACCGGCGGCGCTGGGAACACGGAGCTGGCGGCCCTGGCCGGCGTGGAACCCTCGTACTACGAAGGGCCGACCGGCATACTCGGCGTAATGGCCGACGCCTTGGGCCGCGCCGCCATACCGACAGTCTCGCTGTGGGCCAGCGTCCCCCACTACGTTTCGCAAAGCTCGTCGCCCAAAGCCACGCTGGCCCTGGTCGAGCGAACCGCACGGCTCCTCGGGACAAGGCTCGACCTCGTTGAACTCGAGATCGGGACGGCAGCTTACGAACGCCAGATCAACGAGCTCGTGGCGACGGACGAAGATGCCTCCGCTTACGTGACCAGGCTCGAAGAGCAGGACGCCGAGGCGAACGCTGACATGGACTTCAGCCCCGCCGAAGACGGCCCTCGCCTGACTCAGGCGTCTGGGGACCGCCTTGCTGCTGAGGTGGAGCGCTATCTCCGCGAGCAGCGACTTGACTGAGCCCCGGCCCGCGACCGCCTACGCGAGGGAGCCGGTAGGCTGACCAGACGGTGGCTAACTGCGCCCATGGGTTCCCCCAGAGTGAATGCCTGATCTGTCGCACGCTCGGGGTGACCTCCAGCCCGCCCGTCGGCACGAAGACCAAGACCCGAGATCCGGCCCCTGCTGAAATCTCCGGGATGCTCTCAACCAGGCCCGCAGCCCTGCCCGACTCCCGTGCGCAACAGGGCGATCTTGCGCAGGGGCGCGAAGGCAGGAGCCGGCGCGCAATGAGCCCGATTTGGCCAGTCCTGGGGATCATCGTGGTCGGGGGGGTGCTGCTATGGGCTTTCGCCGGAGTCGTGTCGCTGGCGTTCCACATTGCCGAATATGTCGCAATCGGAGCGATCGCCGGCTGGCTCGGCTACAAGATCGGCCACGCCCGGGGGCGTCGCAGCAAATCCTGACTAACGACCGTCGCAGAACTCCGTACGCGACGGGCATTAAGCGGTTTTAGGCTTCCTCGCCGTAGTCCACGTACCCGGTTTCCTCGAGCTCCAGGGCGAGCTCCGGACCACCGCTGGCAACGATCCGGCCGGCCGACAGCACATGGACCCGGTCAACAGGCAGCTCGGAAAGGAGGCGCTGGTAATGGGTTATTGCCAGCACTCCGATACCCGCCTCGCGCACAAGTTCCCCGACGCGCCGGGCCACCGCTCGCAGAGCGTCGATGTCGAGCCCGGAATCGATCTCGTCCAGGACCGCGATGCTCGGTCGCAACACTCCGAGCTGGAGCACCTCGTTGCGCTTGCGTTCCCCTCCCGAAAGGTCGACATTGAGCGGCCGCGAAAGGAAACTCTCGTCGAAACCGACACCCCTCGCCTCCGCAGCCAACAGAGCCGGGATTTTGGCCGGGTCGCGCCCGGAGGCTCTGAACGCCTCCCCGAGCGCGTCCACCAAGCTCACCCCGGGCACTTCGATCGGGTATTGCAGGGCGAGGAAGAGCCCGGCGCGAGCGCGCTGCCATGCTGGCATCACGAGAAGGTCGGCACCGTCCAGAGTGATCGTGCCCGAGATGATCTCGTACCCCGGCCGGCCGGCTATGACGTGAGAAAGCGTGGACTTGCCTGAACCGTTTGGGCCCATCACTGCATGCACTTGGCCGCTGGCTACGGCCAGGTCCACGCCGCGCAAAATTTCCTTCCCAGCCACCGAAGCCCGCAGGCCTTCTATGAGGAGCTCGCTCACGGGATGCTCACCACTACCTCGTCGCCTTCGACGGTCACCGGGTAGACCGCAACCGGTACCGTCGCGGGCAGGCACTGCGGACTGCCGTCCTTCAGCGAAAAGGTGCTGCCGTGCTTGGTGCACTCGATGCTGCAACTAAAGGTCTCGACTTCTCCATCAGAAAGTGGCCAGTTCTGATGGCTGCAGCGGTCGGCCAGGGCATAAATGTCGTCGCCTACACGAGCGATGCAAACCCCGTAGGGGCCGCCTTGGGCATGCACGGCCTCGCCGTTGCGCAAATCTGAAAGCTTCACCCTTATCTGCTCCATCGCCTAACCCGCCCTGCGCCCCGACCCAGGCCCGGCCGGGCCGGCAAAGCCCGCCGAGGCAAGCTTGCCGGCTACCGCCTGGCGCAGCCAGCCCACCATGCCACCCACAGGGAAACGCTCGAGCACGTCCTCCATAAACCCGAGCGCTATCAAGCGTTCTGCGGCATGGGTTGGCACCCCTCGGCTCTCCAGGTAGAACAGCTGCGACTCGTCGATCGGGCCAACCGTCGAGGCGTGCGAGCAACGTACATCGTTGTCCTCGATCTCCAAGGTCGGCACAGAATCCGCCTGCGCTCCCTCGGAAAGCACGAGGTTGCGATTGGTCTGGAAGGCGTTGGTCCCCCTTGCGCCTTTTTCTACACGGATGAGCCCCGAATAAACCGAGTGCGACTTGTTTGCGACAGCACCCTTGAAAAGCAGGTCAGAGCGAGTGTGGGGAGCGGCATGGTGCTGGACGGTGCGCAAGTCGTGCATCTGGTCGCTGGCGCCGAAGAACGCAGCCAGCAGTTCGCTGTCGCCCCCTGGGCCTTCCAGCACCGAATCGGTACGCTCGCGCGCATAGTGGCCACCGAGCGCGACCGTCATCGACCGCAAAGTCGCGTCCTTGCCCACCCGGCTCACCTGGTTGCCCAGCTGCCAAGCGCGCTCCCCGAGCAGCTGCACGTGGCCGAAGCCGAGGCGGGCGCCAGGGCGTAGGTACAAATGTGCCACGGGGACAGACAGCACGTCGACGTCCGCGGACGCGACGATCTCCACCACCCGCACTGACGCGTTGTCACCGACCTCGACCTCGAGGCGCGGGAAGACGGCGCAACCGTCTCGATCGAGCCAGTGGACAACCACGAGCGGGCCTTCGACGACCACCCCCGCCGGCACGGTCACTCTCCAGGGGACCTGGACGAACGCACCGTTGAGGGCCGTCCATATGTCAGCCGCAGGCCCATGTAGGACCGGAGCGGGCGGAGTACCCTCCCCAAGCGCAGCGTCGGCGAACGGGACTACTTGCAGAGCATCCTGGGGGTTCAGGACGCGTCCCTCGCCACCGTTGTGGCTGACCAAGACAGTTGCTTCCCGCCCAACCGAGGCCACTAATGCCTGCAGCTCTTCGGGCAGTTCGTCAGTGGAAACCTCACCACCGGGAGGGCACGGGGCGTAGCGGCTCAGTTCGAGCTCCTCGATCCGGCTGTAACGCCAGAATCTCTTCGGACTCCCTGGGCAGCTCAGAAGCCGAGAACCTCTCCCAAGCGGCAAGGCGCGACTTTTGGAGCCAGCCCGGGCCGGGCAAGGCCGGGACGGCGCCCGCGCCGAACTTGGGGGTCGAAGAGGAGGAAGTCACCGTAACTTGACGAGCTTATGCGGTTTGAAAAAGGCAACGGCTCCCGGTACCGGCACTAGGGCCACCTTTAGCCGGCCGGATGCGGCTGCGTTGCGCCAAGCTCGGCAAGGAACCCGGCAACTTCGGCGTCACTGGTTTGGTTGAAGTCCTTGTACCAGGCCCCGACCGCTTGCATCCACTCCGGCCGTACGACGCACACTTCCTCGTCCACCAATGGCGCAAGCGACGCGAGGGCTTCGGGGGCGGCCACGGGGACAGCCAGGACGAGCCGTCGCGGGTGTAGTTCACGGACAGCGACCAACGATGCCCGCATCGACGCTCCAGTAGCCAGGCCATCGTCGACCACCACCACGCAACGTCCCGATAGTGGCACCTGTTGGCCAACCCGCCTGTAGAGCTCGACTTGACGGGACACCTTGGCGGCCGCTTTGTTCACGAGCTCCTCGACCTCATCAGGGCCCAGGCGCAAAGCCACGATTACGTCGCGGTTGAGCACCGTCACCCCTCCTGGGGCGACCGCACCCACAGCCAGCTCCTCACGCCCCGGGGCGCCGACCTTGCTGACCGGCATGGCAACCAGAGGGGCGCCAATCCTGCGTGCCACCTGGGCACCTACGGGCACACCGCCCCGGGGCAGAGCAACCACGACTGGATCCGAAAGATCGTGGCAAAGGGCCACTCGTTCACCAAGCACTCTGCCTGCATCGGTGCGGTCGGCAAACACCCACTCGGGCAAAGGCCCGTCAGTCCCCCGCGTCCTGCTCAGGGTCGACCACGACGCGACGGTGGTCTTCGGAGTCGTAACGGACGCCGATTGTTTTCCCTACCTTTATCCGCGCCCGTTCCTCGGGAGTCGGGAAAGCGACGCGGGTGGTCACCTCGAAGGCCTCGCCGTCAGTGGGCTGGATGCGCAGGGTGAGCCGGCTCCGCGTGACCGGTCCCAGCGTCCGCTCATCAACCACCGACATGACAAGCGCCTGAGCCTGCGTATTGAGCGGCTTCAGGTCGCCGACGGGGATGTCGGGCTCCACCGGCTGCTGGGGCCCCGTGCAGGTGCGGCCGGGGGGGGAGCGGGTGGGCGCTCCCGACTTCGCTCGGCCCTCTCCCGAGTAGGCCGGCGAGGCGCCCGACCAGCGGGAGGAGCCTGTGCTCCAGGGTGGCTGGCACGAGCGGGACGTGCTTGGCCGAGGGGCGCACCACCTTGGAACGGCCCTTGCGCATTGACGGCCAGGCTCAGCACGCCCACCACCACTACGAGCATGATTGCCAACGCCACTGCAGCTCCCACACCTGGATCTTAGGGCGTGGCGGGCACCAGGGATTAAGGCCGCTCTCGCGACCGGCTTTTGGGGCGCCCGGGAGTGCCGTTGTTCAGCCTACGCTGCCCTCCATTTGGAGCTCGATCAAGCGGCTCCACTCGACGGCGTACTCCATCGGCAGCGTCCGGGTCACCGGCTCGATAAACCCGTTGACGATCATGCTCATCGCCTGCTGTTCCGAGAGGCCACGGCTCATCAAATAGAAGAGCTGGTCATCACCAACCTTGGAGATCGTCGCCTCGTGGCCCACCTGTGCGTCGTGCTCGCCGAACTCGATGTAGGGGTACGTGTCCGAGCGGGACTTTTCGTCGAGCAAGAGAGCGTCGCAGCGCACGAAGCTCTTGGAGTGCTTGGCGCCCTCCTCGAAGCGGACCAGACCGCGGTACGAGGTACGGCCGGCATCTTTTGAGATCGACTTGGAGATGATCGTCGAGGTCGTCTCGGGCGCGGCGTGCACCATCTTGGCGCCAGCGTCCTGGTGCTGGCCTGCGCCGGCGTAGGCCACCGACAGCACCTCGCCGGAGGCCTTCGGCCCCATCAAATAGACCGCCGGGTACTTCATCGTTAGCCGGCTGCCGATGTTGCCGTCTATCCAGGCCATGTGCGCTTCGGCATCGCAGCGAGCACGTTTGGTCACAAGGTTGAAGACGTTATTGGACCAGTTCTGGATGGTCGTGTACGTAACGCGACTGGCCTTCTTGCACACGATCTCAACGACGGCGGAGTGGAGCGAGTCCGTGCTGTACACGGGGGCCGAGCAGCCCTCGATGTAATGGACTTCGCTGCCTTCGTCGGCGATTATGAGGGTCCGCTCGAACTGCCCCATGTTTTCCGCGTTGATCCGGAAGTAGGCCTGGAGCGGCATGTCCACCTTCACCCCAGGGGGGACGTAGATGAACGACCCGCCCGACCAGACGGCCGAGTTGAGGGCCGCGAACTTGTTGTCGTTCGGCGGGATGAGCTTGCCGAAGTACTCCTTTACGAGCTCGGGGTACTCCCGTAGCGCAGTGTCCATGTCGCAGAAGAGGACACCCTGGGCCGCCAGGTCGTCCCGGTTGCGGTGGTAGACAACTTCGCTTTCGTACTGGGCCGTCACCCCGGCGAGGTACTTGCGCTCCGCCTCGGGTATCCCCAGCTTGTCGTACGTGGACTTGACCGAGTCGGGAAGCTGGTCCCAGGCACTGACCTGCTTGTCGATCGGCTTTATGTAATAGAAAATGTTGTCGAAATCGATCCCCGACATGTCCCCGCCCCAGGTGGGCATCGGCCGGCGCTCGAAGTAACGGAGCGCCTTCAGGCGACGGTCCGTCATCCACTGCGGCTCGCCCTTCATCCAGGACATCTCTCGCACGATGTCCTCGTTCAGGCCCTTCTTGGGTTTGAAGACGTAATAGTCCTCGACATCACTCCAGCCCAGCTGGTAGCGGCCCAGGTCAAGATCTTCAGCTGTTTTGGCCATCGAGCTTCCTCCGTAGGGGATTTCTCCTACGTAGATAGTAACAACTCCGGTGTGCTACCCAACAGGCGAGAAAGGCTAGTCAACTTGCTTGGCCGCCTCTCGCGCGGTCCTCGCCCAAGGCCAGAGCTCGGACGCCATCTCGGCAGCCGCTGCAGCGGTACCAGGGTCTGAGCGGTCACCGACCATCACGGCGAGCAGGCGCTCATGGCTATCCCTGTCCGAGGCTCCGGCCAGCGCTTGGCCGAGGGCAGCAGCGTCGTCGCCAACAAGGACGACCGGCTCACCCTCGGCCACAAGGCGCGAAGCCTGGTCGGCCTTACCAGTCACTTTTGCACCGAGCGAGCCCAACGGGTAGGAAGTGGGTGACACAGTTAGTTCTAACGCCATGCCCCTCCCCGACGTTCCCCACCCGCCGATCGCGCCCCGCAAGCCTTCGGTCCACCTGGCTCACGGCGACGCCAGGGAGGACGACTGGCAGTGGCTCGCCGACAAGCAGGACCCAGCCGTCGTCGCGTACCTGCAGGCTGAGAACGCTTACGCCGACGCTGAGCTCGCGCCGACGGTCCCGCTACAGGACAAGCTGTTCGGCCAGATCCGCGCCAGGACCGCTGAGACGGACATTTCCACTCCGGTGTTCCACGAAGGCTGGTGGTATTGGTCGAGGACCCTGGCGGGCCAGCAGTACCCGGTCCACTGCCGCCGGGCGGACCCGAGCAAGGCGCTCTGTGCTGCTGAAGTGCTTGCGGCGGCCAGGGCCGCCCTCCCGGGCGCCGGCATCGCAGGGGACGGGACTCCGCCGCCCCAGGTTGAGAGCCGGCCAATGGTGGGAGCCGCCCAGCACCCCGGAGAGGTAGTCCTCGACGAGAACGAGCTCGCTGCCGGCTCCGACTATTTTTCCCTGGGGGTCTTCGACATCCGCCCGGACCAGGAAGTCCTCGCCTACGCCGTCGACCGTGACGGCTCGGAGCGCTACACGCTTCGCTTCCGGGACCTCGGATCGGGCGACGACCTGGCAGACGTGGTCGAAGATGTCCAGTACGGTTCGGCTTGGTCGGGCACGTGCAAAACTTTTTATTACGTACGACCCGACAAAGCGATGCGCCCCTGGCAGGTGTGGCGTCATGCCCTCGGGACCCCGGCGTCTAAGGACCATCTCGTGTTCCAGGAGGACGACGAGCGCTTTTTCGTCTCGGTCGGCCTCACGAGGAGCAAAAGCTTCATCCTCGTGGCCAGCGAGTCCAAGATGTCGAGCGAGGTCCGTTACCTGCGTGCTGACAACGAGCGCGCTCCTCTCTCGGTCGTCCTACCCAGACGCGAGGGGGTCGAGTACGACGTCGACCACGCCGTCCACCCCGTACAGGGAGACGTATGGCTCGTGCGCTCCAACCAGGGGCCCGACGACGAGAAGTTCGAGAACTTCGCCGTGTTCACCCTCGCCGTCGGCCAGAGCGACCGCAGCGCGCTGCGCCCACTTTTGCCTTACCAGCCGTCGGTCAAAGTCGAGTCGGTCGAAGCCTTTGCGCGCCATGCGCTCCTGCTCGAGCGCTCCGACGGCCTGGAACAGCTGAGGGCCCTGCGGTTCTCCGACGGTGACGAACACGTCGTGGCCCAGCCCGAGCCTGCCTACACCTTGAGCGGGGACGCAACCCTGGAGTGGGACACCGACGTGGTCCGCTTCGGCTACAGCTCGCTGGTAAGCCCGCCCTCGAGCATCGAGTACAACATGGACACCCGCGAGCGCGTGACGGTCAAGCAGGCCACCGTAGGTGGCGGGTATAACCCGGCTGATTACCGCAGCGCCCGGGTGTGGGCAGAGGCCCCCGACGGGACGCTCGTGCCGATCTCGCTCGTATGCAGGCGCGACCAGGAGCTAGACGGGTCGGCCCCGTGCCTTCTTTATGGGTACGGCAGCTACGAGATCACAATCGACCCCGCCTTTTCGCAAACCCGGCTGAACCTGCTCGAGCGCGGGTTCATTTTCGCCATAGCGCATGTGCGCGGTGGAGGGGAAATGGGCCGGCCCTGGTACGAGCAGGGACGCCTGATGAACAAACTGAACACCTTCAAAGACTTTATTGCCTGCGCCGAAAAACTCATCGCCGACGGGTGGACTGCCGCCGAGCGCCTAGTCATACGCGGCGGGAGCGCTGGAGGCCTGCTCATGGGGGCGGTCACCAACATGCGGCCCGACCTTTTCAGCGGAGTTGTAGCGGAGGTCCCCTTTGTCGACGTCGTCACCACCATGTCCGACGAGGAACTTCCGCTAACGGTCACCGAGTGGGAGGAATGGGGCAACCCGCGCGATGACGCGGCTGCTTACTTCTACATGAAGTCCTATTCGCCCTACGACAACGTCCAGCCGCTGGGTTACCCATCCATGTACGTGACGGCCGGCCTCAACGATCCCCGAGTCGGTTATTGGGAACCGGCCAAGTGGGTCGCAAAACTGCGCGCCACAAAGACCGGTCAGAATTCTCTGTTGCTACGGACCGAGATGGGTGCGGGCCACCAGGGGCCCTCGGGGCGCTACGACACCTGGCGAGACGAAGCGCGCGTGCAGTCGTTCATGCTGAGCGTCGTAGGTGAAACTGGCACAGAGCGCTCCGGCTCAGAGGGCTCAGGTGCGGCGGCGGCACAGATCGGCGAACCGGCCGAGCCGTGAGCTGGGCCGAGTGGGCCGAATCCAAGAACACCAAGACCCGGGCCAAGGGCCGCTGGCGCAAGCTGTCCGACTTCGACGCAATCGGCCCACGAGGTCTGCTGGACGACGGCCGCACGGTCGTTTCCTTCGCCTCCAACGACTACCTCGGGCTCTCGGCACACCCGAGGGTGCTGGCGGCGGCGCACGACGCGATCGAAAAATGGGGGGCGGGCGCCGGTGCTTCGCGACTCGTCAGCGGCTCGCGCCCGGTCCACACCGAGCTGGAAGCCGTCCTGGCCGATTGGAAATCGTCAGAGGCGGCGCTGGTTTTCCCGAGCGGGTTCGCCACCAATGTCGGCGTGCTATCGGCCATTGCCGGGCCTCAGGTCCTCATTTGTTCAGACGAGCTCAACCACGCCTCGATAATCGACGGCTGCCGGCTCGCGGAAAACCTCGGCGCTGTCGTGGAGGTTTACCCTCACTGCGATGTCGATGCCGTGTCGAAATTGCTCTCATCTACGAGCGGGCGAGCGGTCGTGGTCACCGACGCGGTATTTTCGATGGACGGCGACGTCGCGCCGGTCAACGACCTCGCACAGGCATGCAGCCAACATGACGCTCTGCTGGTCATCGACGAGGCGCATTCGGTCCTCGGCGCCACTTTTCCGACCTCCCGTGCGAGGTCCTCCGCGTGGGCACCTTGTCAAAAACCCTCGGCAGCCAAGGCGGTTTCGTAGCCGGGAGGCGCTTGATGACCGAGATGCTGGTCAACCGGTCCCGCTCGTTCATTTTCACGACGGCCCTCGCGCCCGCCAACGCCGCCGCGGCCAAGGCCGCTGCCGAGGTGCTGCGATCGCAAGAGGGTGAGCAACTCCTGGGTCGTCTGCGGGGACATATCGCAAAGCTCGGCGTTAGCGGTCCACGGCTCAGCCCGATCGTGCCCATCGTGGTCGGCGGGGAGCGCGAAGCGCTCGCCGCGTCCGCAGCACTCCTGGCAGAAGGCCTCTTCGTACCGGCTATCCGGCCACCGACGGTGCCGCCAGGGAGTTCGCGCCTTCGCGTGACCTTGTCGGCGGCGCACACAGACCAAGAGGTGCTGAAGTTGGTGAGCGCATTAGAGCGCCTCGGCCTCGGGACGCGTTAATCCCGGCTTGAGGCTGCGGGGCAGGCTAATCGACCGGCTGCGACGGGCCCTCGGTGTGCTTGCTTATCGTATGGGGCGTGCTGGCTAATACTGGCCTGGCCGACACTGGCGAACGGATGTCGATCACCTGGTCTAAATCTCCTTGGCTGGTCCCAGCCAGGGAGGACGCCGACTGGATAACCGCAGCTATGTCGTCGCCGATCAGCTCGTCGCGCTCCAAGAGAGCATCGCGGAGAGCCTCGACGACGTGAGCCTTATCCTCGAGGACCTCGCGGGCACCGTCGCGGGCCGCCTGAAGCAGCCCCTCCAGAGCCTTTCTCGAGGCGTCGTCCGAGAGGACCTTGCTCACCAGGTCAAAGGATGCGCGCGACGCATCGAGCGAAATAAGACTGCCCGCCATCCCGTAGGAACCGACCATCTGGGCCGCGAGGCGCGTTGCATAGCTCAGGTCACCAGAGGGCCCGGTGCTTGGCTCTCCGAAGAAAATCTCCTCGGCGACCATGCCACCCATCGATATCCGCAACAAAGCCTCGCACTCGCTCCGTGTCCGGGTGAATCGCTCCTCTTCCTCCGAATGCGACAGCAGCCCGAGAGCGTCGGCCCGCTTGATTATGGACAGCACATCCAGGCGACGACCAGGAGCTGTGAAATAGGCGACCGTAGCGTGACCGGCCTCGTGGGTCGCAATCGCCCGGCGCTCGCCTTCGGTGTAGACGACGACCTGCGTGAGACCGAGCTCTTCTGTCATCCGCGCTTGTTGCACGTCGCCCCAGCTCATGCGAGAGCGACCTCCCCGCAGCGCCCACACCAACGCCTCGTCGAAAAGATGCTCCAACATCACGGGCGAATAACCAAAAGTCGAACCCGCCAGCGCGTCACGTTTGGCCGTGTCGTTGAGCTCACCTTCGTGAGCCTTGCGCAAGAGGTAGTAGTCGATGATCTCGCGCCGACCAGCGCGGCTCGGGACGTCGACCCGGATGGTCTTGTCGAAGCGGCCAGGCCGCAACAAAGCCGGGTCGAGGTCAGCAGCCCGGTTGGTGGCACCGATCACGAGGAAGTTCGCCGGTTTTACAGTACGCTTGCGCACCGACCTTGCGGGCGGCAGCCACCTGTTCGCCACATCGATAAACGCGTTGGCTACACGAGTGCTAAAGGGGGGGACATCAAAAGATTGAAGCTGTATCAGTAGCTCGTTGACGACCCCGGCGATGCCCTCGCGCCCGGGACCGGCCCCGAGGCCACCCCTGGCCGCACCGATGGCGTCTATCTCTTCGATAAAGCCGATCGCACCGCCTTCGCGCCTTGCGTAATTGTGGAGCGCACGGAAATACGACCGTATCTTGCGATTGGTTTGCCCGTAGTACATCGACTGGAACGCGGATGACGATACGAACAGGAACGGGACGCCGGCCTCAGCCGCCATGGCCTTAGCGATATAGGTCTTGCCCGTCCCCGGCGGCCCCTCGAAAAGGATGGCTCGGCGCGGGGTGCCGCCCATGCGGTCCTTGAACGTGCTGTGAGCAAGGAAAAGATTGAGGGTTTTCACAACCTCTTCAACCACTGCAGCCGCGCCCACCACGTCAGCGAGCGTTATGCCGATCTCCTCAGGGCGGTACAACACGTGCGGGGAACGCCCCGCCATCAGGAGGGGCCCGGCCATGACGGCAAGAAGCCCCAAGATGAGGACCGCGGCTGGGGCATAGGGCAACATTGACGAGGGGATCCCCGGGTGCGGCCAATGGAAGTCGCCTGCGGCGGCCTTCATGTCGCCTTGCATATAGCGGACCACGCCCGCAGCGGTGCGCCCGATGACAAGGGCACCAACGAGAGCAAGTACTACAAGGAGGCGCCTGAGGCGCACCTGACGCGCCGTCTCACGTGACACGACCACATCCGCGTCCCGAAGTACGCTGCCTGACCCGAGCGCCGCCAGCTCCATGCGTGTCCTCCTCGTTCCCGGCTTCACGAGTAAGTGTAAACGAGGGCCTCGCCAGAAGCTATCCGCCGAAGGCGCCAGGCGCCCTCACAGCCACCGTGAGTGAGAAACAAGTAACGGGCGCGGCGCTCATGGCGCCCTGGCCGAGCCCAAAGAAATTGTCTACGGCCCATCCACCGGCCACCCTTGACTAGGGTTTCGCCACAGGTGCCTGAGCTCGACCTCCGAAACGACGTCTATCGCCGCCCTTTGCAGACCGCATTGGAGCGGCTCGGGCTGTCGGCCGGCTGGCGTTGCGCCGATATAGGAGCGGGCGGCGGCGACGTGACCGTGGCCCTCGCTGCGGTTGTCGGCCACGGCGGCCGGGTGTACGCAGTCGACATCGACCCTGCCCGGCGCAACGAGGTTGCGCAAGCAGCCGCTGAGGCCGGGGAAGCCCAGGTCGTGGCCATCACCCAGGCCGCCGAGGAGCTGGTCCTGCCCGAACTGGTCGACCTCGCCTACTGCCGCTTCCTGCTGATGCACGTGTTGGACCCGTTGGCGGTGCTCCGCCGCATGTCTTCGATAACCCGGGCCGACGGCTGGCTGCTCGCCCAAGAACCCATCACCTCGGCTGGAAGGGTTGGCGGGCTGGCCATGTCGATGCCGATGGCTCGCCACCCAGACATCGGCGCGCTACTACCCGGCCTTGTCAAAGACGCCGGCCTCGAACTGGTGGACGCTTGGGCCGAAGCGCAAGCGGGTGCTGGCCCGGGAGCAGTAGCCGGCTACCTGGAAGACCTCACCGGCGTCGACCCTGGAGGCGACCCGGTCGTCCTGCCTCCGCTAGTCACGGTGATAGCCCGAAAGCGAACCGAGCCCCAGCGGCGCTAGTACAGGCGCGACCAGGCCACTTCTTCCGGCTTCTTCCGGCCAAGGAGCTCGGCTCGGTCCTACCAGCCGAGGAGTTCGGCGATGGGCGGGCACGAAGGCTTTGACAGTACCTCCTCGAAGGAGCCGAGCCCCTGGTCGCCTATTACCCCGGAGAAAGCGCTTGCCTCGACAACCTCCATGCGAGTAACGGGCAAGGCTCGTTCGATGAGCTGGTCCCAGAGGGGGCCCGGCAGGAGGGCGCCCCGCTCCACCACCACCCAGACGTCGTTGCCCGCTCGGGCGCCGGCGGCGACCGCTGAGGCCGAGTGACGCCCGACGAGTACGGAGCCGGGCCCGGCCGCCCTGGCCGCGACCACGCAGAGGTACGCACCTGAGCTTCTTCTTTGCAGCTGCACATCCCTGCGACGCCGTAACGCCGCCATAACGACCGAGGACGGCTCGGGCACGGCGACCGCCCCACCGCTTGGAAGTGATTCGCTGACTATCCGCGACGTTGGGTCGTGGGCGAGCTCGTCGGCGGCCACCCAGATACCTTCAACTGGCTCAGGGGCTGATAACGCCCGAGCCGAAAGCCACCAGGCGGGGCCCGCGGACGGGAAGTACTCGATGAGGCGCCGGCACGCCTGCAGCAGGCTCACCGGGTTGTCCGCAGCCAACTCGGCCAGGACTGCCGCCGCATCCTGGGCAGGGAACTCCTCGCCGCTTTCCCATCCCCTTGCTAAATATCGGAGCTGCTCGAGGGGGTGCACGCCCGCCATCTCAGGTGGTGTAGTCCGCATTTATGTGCACGTACTCCGAAGAAAGGTCGCAACCCCACACCGTCGCTGCAGCGCCACCCGTACCGAGCTCGATGGCGATCTCGACCATATCGGAGCGCATAAGTTTGGCGAGCTCGCCAAGGCCGACGTCGTCGAGGTGGCGGGGGTAGACCTCGAAACCGGCGAAGCTCACGCGCACGGCCTCGGGCGTTATGTCGACGTCCTGAGAGCATTTTCCGATCGCCATGACGACTCTCCCCCAGTTCGGGTCGGCCCCGTGCACCGCACACTTCACGAGCGGCGAGTTGACGATGGCCTTGGCCACGCGTTTTGCCTGGCCGGCATCACGGGCGCTGCTGACCGTCACCTGTACCACCTTGGTGGCTCCCTCCCCGTCCGCTGCGAGTTGCAAGGTCAGCGAATGGCAGACGGCGTGGAGGGCGCGTTCGAAACCCGCTGCCTCCACCGGGCCCGCAGCCCCGTTGGCGAGCAGGAACACCGAATCGGAGGTCGACGTGTCGGTGTCGATGGACAGCGAGTTGAACGTCCCCTCCACGGTGCGCCGGAACGCCTCGACCATGGCCTGTTTGGGCACGGCGGCGTCGGTTACCAGGTACCCGAGCAGGGTCGCCATATCGGGCTCGATCATCCCTGACCCCTTCGCTATCCCTAGCACCGTCGCCTGGCCAACTCGCGCGCTGGCGAGCTTTGGCACCGTATCGGTGGTCATGATCGCCCGGGCCACCGCCCCAAAATCAGCAGACTTGGGCATCTTCAAGCCCTTGAGATGTGCCCTGAGCCGCTCCATCGGGTAGCGCCGCCCGATGACACCTGTCGAGCCGACCAGCACGTCGGTCGGTTCGGACCCGATAGCAGCAGCGACAAGCTCCGCGAGAGCGGCGGCATCCCGTTCGCCTTGCGGCCCGGTTGCGACGTTGGCGTTCTTGGAAACGGTGACGATCGCGCGGGGACCTCCCGATTGGAGGTTGTTGCGGGACAGGACGACGCTCGGACCAGCGAACAGCGACTTCGTGAACACGCCGTCCGCAACGCAGGCGATATTGCTCGCAATGATCGAGAGGTCCAAGCTGTCGTCCTTGATGCCTGCATTGCCTGCATAAGTCACAAAACCCCGCGGCACCTCCACGGCCTCACCGGTCAGGGCTTCGTTCACGTCGGCCATGGGTACCTATGATCGCACCCCTTGCCGCGAGCGGCTAGCAAGAGGAGTACCCCATCTGAGAGAGGGAAGTATTCACCCGTGAACACTATCGAGCGTTTTGCCAGAAAGATCGACGGAGCCCAGCAGCGCAACAAAGGGTTCTCGGTCATCTTCGGCGTCGTGAAAAAGTTCGGAGACGACAATGCCGGCACGCTCGTGGGCAGCCTCGCTGCCACAGCTTTCGGGTCGATCTTCCCGCTGCTCCTCCTGCTGTTCACAGTGCTCGGCCTCGTGCTGGACAGCCACTCGGGGCTGCGGGCGGACGTGCTGCACTCGACACTGCGCCAGTTCCCGATAATTGGCACCGACCTTGGCAACAACATCAAGGCGCTTCACCGCGACAGCGCCGTCGGGCTGACGGTCGGGATCGCGGGGTTGGCATGGGGCTCCCTTGGCCTTGCGCAAAATGGGATTTTCACGATGGAACAGATCTGGAACCTGCCCGGCGTCGACCGGCCGAACTACCTGAAGAGGTTGTACCGCAGCGTTACCTTCCTCGTGGTCCTCGGGGTCGGGCTAATGATCAGCACGTTCCTCGCCGCAGCCGTCCCGACGGCGAGGGGCGCGGCCGGTTGGGCGATCGCTGGAGCGGTCGCTTCGGCGGTCGTGAACTTTGCCGAGTACCTCTTTGCTTTTCGCGTCCTTACCCCAGCGCGCGTCTCGGTGCGCCAGCTCGTCCCGGGCGCTGCCCTCGCCGGGGTCGCCTGGACGGTGCTCCAGGCAATGGGCGGCTTCGTCATAGGCCGTTACCTGAAAAACGACAACGCTGTCTACGGATTGTTCGGCATCGTGCTGGGCCTCTACGCGTGGGTTTACCTGATCACGGAGGTAACGGTTTACGCGGCCGAGCTAAACGTCGTCCTCGCCAGGCACCTCTGGCCGAGGTCGATGGTCCAGCCTCCCCTGACCGACGCCGACCGGCGCTCGCTGACCGCCCAAGCCGCCCAGCACCAGCAGCGGCGCGAGCAGCGCATCGAGGTCTCCTTCGGCGACGAGTCGCTAACGGGCGACCCGACGCTGCCTGTCGAAGCGGGGCTAACCGGCGACGAGGCGATAACGGGCGACACCGCTATGCCTAAGGCCTGAAAACCATGAGGTAGAGGGCGCCGATGAGCGAGACGTTGAATATGCCCATGCCAGCGCCGATGCGCCGGTAGAGGCGGTCCAGCTCGGCGAGTTGGGGCGGGCGCTTGGGCGGCGCCATCGCCGGCATTTGGGCTAGCTCGAGCATGGTCCTGCGGTAGCGGCGTTCGGCTGGCCGGACAAGGCCGTGAAGGACCCCGATCATGACGATGTAGACGCCGATCGCCGCACCAACCCATGGTTTGGCGAAAGAGATGCCGCTCGGCGCTGCCGCCACCGCCGCGAGACCGAACAACAGGACGCCGTACACGAGCACTTCGCCAATCTGGGAGATCTGGCCATAAACAGCCAGCACCCCGGCGGCCGCCGCGTCTCCTCGCCTGCGAGCGAGGTCGAGCGCGAGAGAGCGATGGACCAGGCCCCGAACCCACCTACCGCACAGATTATGTGCAGTAGGACCAACGACTGGAAAAGCACACTGGCAGAATGGGCCGCCTGTACGGCACCGATCACTTGACGATGCCGCCCCGGGTCATCGCCTCCACGTCGAGTGCCCGGTCGACGTCCTCCTCGCTCATCAGACCGCTCTCCAGGACAACGGTGCGCAAGTCCTTGCCCTCGGCCACGGCACGCTTCACGATTTTCGCAGCATTTTCATAGCCGATATAAGGGTTCAACGCAGTCGCGATCGCCGGCGAGGACAAGGCATAGGTACGGCACCGCTGGATGTCTGCCTCGAGGCCGGCGATGCACCTGTCGGCGAACAGGCGGCTCACATTGGCAAGGAGACGCACCGATTCGAGGAGGTTGCGGGCGATCACCGGGAGCATCACGTTGAGCTCGAAGTTCCCGGCAGCCCCGCCGAAGGCTATGGAGGCATCGTTGCCTATGACCTGGGCGACGACCTGGGACACGGCCTCTGGTATGACGGGGTTCACTTTCCCCGGCATTATCGAGCTACCTGGCTGGAGGTCCGGGATGTGCAGCTCTGCCAGGCCTGCTCGGGGACCGCTTCCCATCCATCGGATATCGGTTGCACACTTGTACAGCGACACCGCGACAGTGCGCATCGCTCCCGATGCCTCCACGAGTGCATCACGCGACCCCTGGGCTTCGAAATGGTCCCTCGCCTCAGTTATGGGCAATGCCAGCTCGCCGGAGAGCCTGCTTATTACGCGTCCGGCGAAACCCGGGGGGGCGTTGAGCCCGGTCCCTACGGCGGTCCCGCCGAGTGGCAGCTCACCGACCCTAGGAAGGCAGGCTGTAACGCGTTCTATCCCGTGCTCCACAGCTGCGGCGTAACCACCGAACTCCTGGCCCAACATCACCGGCGTCGCGTCCATTAGGTGGGTCCGGCCGGCCTTCACGACGCCGGAGAACTCCAGCGATTTCCTCCGGAGGACTTCGGCCAAGTGAGCTAGCGCAGGTACTAGGGACAGTGATAATTCAGACGTCGCCGCCAGGTGGATCGCCGACGGGAACATGTCGTTTGACGACTGGGACGCGTTGACGTGGTCGTTGGGGTGGACAGGACTGCCGAGGCGTTCTGAAGCGAGCGTTGCGAGGACCTCGTTCATGTTCATGTTCGACGACGTGCCCGAGCCCGTCTGGTAGACGTCGATAGGGAACTCGGCGTCCCAGTCGCCCTCAGCGACTTCGAGGGCAACCTCGGCGATGGCCGCCGCCGTCGTCGTAGCGACTACCCCGAGCTCGGCGTTCTCCAACGCCGCAGCTCGTTTCAGCAGAGCGAGGGCCCAGATGAGCGAGCGCTCGATGCCTTGGCCCGAGACCGGGAAGTTCTCGACAGCGCGCTGTGTCTGGGCCTGCCACTTGGCGGCCACCGGCACCCGCACATCGCCCATCGAGTCGTGTTCTACGCGGTAGCCGGCGTGGTCGCCTTGCCCACCCTCGCTCGCGCCGCCGTCGTGCTCGTTCATCTGCTGCAACCTACCTCCGCTCGTAGTTGCCCGCTACCTCCGCTCGTAGTTGCCCGCCGGAGGGAGCCGGACCGACAACTGGGCCGGGGCCTGCTCGGGCGGCACCTCGACGGAGGGGCCGTCAGGTTCCGAAGCCTCTCCGTCGCCGTCGGTCTTTGCTCGCTCCTGCTCAAGGGTGTAGTGGCTTTGGGCAACCTTGACAACATCGGTATGGGCCAGCATGAAAATGCCGACCACGATCGCCACAAAAGAGACAACCTCGACGGTGGTCGGGACGATCCCGGTACGCACGGTCTCTCCGAAGGCGGCTGCACCGATGAGCACGCTCACAATCGGGTCGGTGGCTGAGAGCGTGGGCAACGAGGCATCCAACGGGCCGGCCTGGAACGCGCTCTGGGCTAGGACCATTCCCAGGATCCCCGCCCCCAGGAGGAGGTAGGGCTGCCAGCTCTCCAGTAGCGATGAAAACCCCAAAGACAGCAGGTGCGCGCAGCTCTTCGTAAGAGCAGCGCACTCGCCGTATACGACGCCCCCGGCCGTGCCGTAGGCGATCGCTTTCCATCTCGGGCTGCTTTCATGGCCGAACGCTATGAGCACGGCCGCCACGGCGCCGCCTGCGCAAAGAAGCGCCGTCCAGACCAGGGGCCTAACCTCGGTGTGGCCGCTCGCCGGCCGGCTCACAACGAGGAAGACGGCCAACCCAGCGGTGGTCAGGCATGCACCGTTCCAGTCCCAGCCGTGGAACCGGTAGCCCGATAGGCGAGCCTTCATCGGTAGGGCGAACAACAGGCCCACCACCAGCAACGGCTGGACGACGACCAGCGAGCCGATCGTCAGGGCGACCCACTGCAAGACGTACCCGCCTGCATCGAAAAGGAGCCCCGCCAGCCAGCGGGGCCGAAGAGCCAGCTTGGCGACAAGTTTTAGGCCAAGTGCTCTGTCGGCAGGCTGCCTCTCGGCCTCCCAATGCTGGAGCACCGAGGCAACCGCATACAACAAGGCAGCCCCCAGGGCGGCAAGTATCGCCACCGCGCCAACCTACCAGGGGCCAAGTCTGAGCTCCGTGGGACGCCAGGAACTGGCCCACATAGCGTGACCGTCTAGGCACAGCTCTAGACTTGCCCCTGGCCAGGTCATCTCGATCAGGGCGCGTGGTGAAACCGGTAGACACAGCGGGCTTAAACCCTGCCGCCTCAGAGCATGAGGGTTCGATCCCCTCCGCGCCCACCTGGTTGGTCTAGCACTGACCATCGCCGAGCAGCGGTTTAGCCCTTCTTGGTCTCCCAGAAGATACGGTCGATCTCGGCGATCTGGCGCAGAAGGTCGTCGGCTACAGCCACGTCTACGGTGTGCTTGCAGTCGCCGGCGGCCTTGGTCGCCTTCCAGAACAGGTCGTGCAGCTCCGGGTACTTCTCGAGGTGAACGGGCTTGAAGTAATCGGTCCACAAGACCCACAAGTGGTGCTTGACGAGCTCGGCGCGCTGCTCCTTGATCAGGATCGCACGCGTCCGGAAAAGCTCGTCGCTCGAGGCGTTGTACTTCTCGATGGTTGCCTTGACAGAATCGGCTTCGACCTTTGCCTGTACCGGGTCGTACACGCCACAGGGCAGGTCGCAGTGAGCGTAGGCGGTCCGGGGTTCGCTCACCCGGTCGGCCAGGACCAGTAGTCGCGCCAGCAAGGTCATGACAGAGGCTCCTTCTTTTTGGTCGGTTTGTGAACCAAGACAATTTTGCTAAGGCTACGTGCCATGGGGCACGAACGCACACGCTATAGCGCCGGTAAGGATAACCGCCCGGCCGCACTGGTACTTCTCGCTGCACCGGTGCTCGCCACCCTGGCTTGGTGGGCGTGGCGGCACTCCGAACGGGTGGAGGTATCGGGCCTGAGCATGGCGCCGGAACTACAGCCAGGCGACCGGCTGGTCATCTGGAGGCCTGTCATCTGGAGCTCCAGTGCTGTGCGCACCGGTGACATAGTCGCCGCCCCCGACCCCCGTTCACCCGAACGGACCGTCCTCAAACGGGCGGGAGCGGTCGGCCCGCAGGGCGTACTCCTGTTAGGCGATAACCCCGCGCAGAGCACCGACAGCCGCCACTTCGGGCGCATCCCGGTGGCATCGGTCCGGGGCAAAGTCGTCTACCGCTACGCGCCTCCCAGCCGCGCCGGGAGGCTACCGCGTACCTAATCAGGGCCACCCCTGCTCGTTTCGACGAGAGGTTGAGAACGGGCCCCCGTAGCGCGCAAAAAGCGCGCCAAACCCTCTTCGACGCCGCCCCGTCTGGTCCAATTGCCTACCGTCGCCTCGCGCCTGGCGCGAGTTTCGGTCGTTTTTCGACCGCAATTGGGCCAGGCGCCGGGTCGGGTCGGGCTGGCGGGCGGGGTCGGCCCGAGCGGGCAGGCGCCTGATCGGCCGATCGGGCACGGCAATCCGGCCCAACGCTAGGCCGGGAGGACCCAGTCCTTCAGGAACTGCTCCCGTCGCTCGGCCCAGTCCTCGGCAGTTATTGCGTAGCGCACATGGTCCTCCCAGACCCCATTGATCTCGAGGTACAGCAGGGCCGTCCCCTCGTTGCGCAGACCGATCTTCTCGGCCACACGATGGCTCGGGCGGTTGCGGGGGATTATCGACACCTGGAGCCGGTGCAACATGAGGTCCTCGAAAGCGAACCTGGCCACAACGACGAACGCCTCAGGCGTATAGCCGTTGCCAGCCATGGCCTCGTCGACCCAGTAGCCGACGTAGGCGTTTTGAAAGGGACCACGCTGCACTGAAGAAATGTTGATCTCGCCGGCGAAACGATTGCCGATGAACACACCGAACCCATAACCCGTCCCGAGCTCCCGCTCGCGCAGGCGTGCGTTGCAGCGCGCTGCGAACGCTCGCTTGTCCTGGGCGGGGTCGGGTTGGCCCGGGACCTGCCGCGGCTCCCACTTGACAAGCCAGCCGCGTGAGCGTTCACGGACCTCGCGCCACGCGTCGAAGTCGGAGACGACGAGGGGCCGCAACAGGACCCGCCTCCCGCGCAGTTCCGGGTACACGGTCGTATGGCCCCAACTCATGGACGGCAATGCTACCGGGGCGCGCTATGGCCGGTCGCGCAACGATAGGCCGGCGTCACGGGCGCTGGGCTCTATGCTCATCGTCAACACCAACCCGTCGAGGATGTCGGACTCAGAAACCAGGCATTCCTCGAAACCGAAATGGGCCATCAGCGTGGCGAGCACCAGCGCACCGCCCACGATGAGCTCGGCCCGCCCCTCCTCGATACCCGGCAGGCCCGCCCGCTCGCCGGCAGAGCGACCGGCCAGGTCAGCCAGCGCCCGCTGCACCGATTGCCTAGCCAGGCGGTAGTGGTGGACGGCTTCCCGGTCATAGGTCACGAGCCCCTGGTCGAAGCGGGCAAGCGCTGAAACTGTCCCTGCCAGACCGATAAAGGCCTGTGCCGACCGGAAGCCTGGTACTTCTGCATCAGCCTGGTTGTACTGGGCCTCCAGCCAAGCAGCCGCTTCCTCCAACTCGTGACCGGTCGGGGGGTCGTGTTGTAAGAAGCGTTCGGTGACCCGTACACAGCCAAGGTCAAGGGAGCGGGCGCCAAATGGTTCGGGCCCGACGACGAGTTCGGTTGAGCCACCACCGATGTCTGCGACCAGCCAGGGAGCGCTCTCGACGCTCAGCTCGGCGGTCGCCCCCAGGAACGAAAGTGCAGCCTCGTCTTGGCCGCTGAGCAGCTCTAGCTCGGTGCCGATCAGCTCACCCGCAGGCTTGGAAAACGCGGCGCGGTTGCTTGCGTCGCGTAGCGCGGACGTCCCCACCATGCGGACCTTATGCACCCCGTGTTCGCCCAACAACGCCTGGTACTCCCGCAACACCGCAAGAGTTCGCTCGATTGCCTGTGGCAAGAGCCGCCCCGAACGGTCGACTCCCTCGCCCAACCTCGTGATCCGCATCAATCGCAAGATCGGGGCCCCTGAGGGAGCGCTGACGAGGAGGCGGGTAGACAACGTCCCGCAGTCGACCGCCGCCAAGTTACCCATCGGGCGCCGTGACAGGTAACCCGGTTTTGCCTATCCCGAGCGCCAGCTGCTTGGCAACCCAACGGCCGACTGGGTCGTCGCCTCCGACCAGGTACCAGGCGTAGTGCGCGTGGAGGCACTTGACACCCTGCCGAGTACCCCCGACCCCGCCACTCGGCCGCGGCCCTTTCCAGGTTGCGGGCAGCGCCGCGTCACGCTCGGCGGCGTAGTCTCGGTGGGCGCGTTCCAGTTCGGCGGGAGCCACGGCTTGCTCCGCCGCGCTCACTCCGCCGGCGGATTCCAGGCGGTCGATCGCCAGCCTGGCTTGCTTGCCTACCAGCCAGTACCGGGTGGGCATCGGGGTGCCATCGTCTAGCACCGGTCCATTGCGGATCACGACAGGGCCACCGCAAGGGTCCGTAAGTACAACCTCGAAGGGGCCCCGAGGTTCGCGGCCTAAGAGCGCCGCTAACGCTTCGGTCGTGCTTTGGGCAGGCGTTGGCGAAGTGATGGGCCGATCAGAGGTGATGCCAGAATTCTAGGGAGGCGTACCACGAGCTGCGGCTGGTGTGCTTACGGAGCGGGACGCTGGCTGGTGCCGGCGACGGGAGCACCATGAAAGCCTGCTGGCCGGGCTTCACGAGGCCGTACTCCTGGCGGGCGATCCGGGCGATCGTGGCGGGGCTCTGGAGCGCCGAGCTCTCCCCGGCAAGTTTGGAGTCTTCCGCTTTCAACACGGCAATCGTGCGCTCCTGGACCGCGATGGCCTGCTTCTGAGCGAGGTAGGTACGCGCGGGGTACGCGAAGAGGTACATGGCCCCGACAAGGACCAGGACAGCCATTGTGATCTTCGTGATCTTGACGGCCAAGCGCATGCGGCCCCTGACGATGTTGCTCAAGTGGCGGGTGTTACCAAAGTGAACAGAGAGGTTAGCTTACGGACCGTCCCCAACGCTCGCACCCCACCGACCCGCAGCAGACCCGCTGGTCAGAGTGACCCGGCTACTCTCCCGCCTTGACGTCTACCCACAGCACGTCCAGCGCCGCGAGATCGAGTTCGGACAGGTCGAGCCCGCGCTCGGCAGCCAAAGCCTCAACCGCTTGGAAACGCCGGCGGAACTTGGCGGTTGCCTCGCGCAAGGCCGTTTCAGGGTCGACCTTCAAGTGCCGCGCGACATTCACAATGGCGAACAGGAGGTCGCCGAGCTCCTCGCTCACGACGCCGCCGGACGACTTCGGGCCGCCGGACGACTTCGGGACGCCGGACGACGCCGGGCCGCCGGACGACTTCGGGCCGCCGGACGGCTCGGGCGCGCTGGATGTGCCGGCGCTCCTCAGGGTGGCGGACATTGCCTCGCTCAACTCCGCCAGTTCCTCCGATATCTTCGGGAAGGCGCCCTCGGCGCTTTCCCAATCGAAGCCAACCGTGGCCGCCCTGCTCTGGATCTTGTGGGCGTACAGAAGTGCTGGCAGGTTTCGCGGGACGTCGTCCATGGTGCCCGTCCGCCCTTTTTCCTGCTTTTTTATCTGCTCCCAGTTTTTCGCAACCTGTTCAGGGGTCTTTGCATCAACGTTGCCGAAGACATGAGGGTGTCGCCCGACAAGCTTGTCGTGGACGTTCCTGGCCACGTCGCTCAGGGCAAACTGTCCTTCCTCAGATGCGAGCACCGAATGGAACACCACTTGGAACAGGACGTCCCCCAGCTCCTCTTCGAGGTGTTCGTAGCCAGCGCCGTCCGGGCCTAGCTCGTCGATGGCCTCCAGTACCTCGTAGGACTCCTCTAGCAGGTAGCGGGTGAGGCTCTGATGGGTCTGCTGGCGGTCCCATGGGCATTTCTCTCGCAAGGCCCGTCCCAGTTCCTCCAGTCGCACCATCTCGGGTGCGAACGGGTCGGCTAGGCGCGGGAGCCACACACTTGTCAGGTGGTCCGGCTCCACCGATCGGTCGAGGTCGTCCCACGGCATCGCCGTGACCGACTCGTCGGGCAGACCAAGGCGGGCGAGGACGGTGACCTCGGGGCCAGCGTGTCCGGCGGGCAGGTTGTCGAGTACCGAAGCGATCGTCAGCTTCACCTGCGAGAGCACCTGGCGCGAATCGCATTGGCCGATCAGGAGGGGGCCGCTAAAACCCGCCACTTCGACCGCAAAGCGGTGGCCGTCGACCAGCCGCGCCCCAGCGGCGAGCGGGTCGACACCGAGACGCTCGAAGGCCAAGTCGGCGAACGAGACACCCGGCAACACGACGGTCGTCACCCGGTCGTCATCACGCAGCAGCTCTACGGCACGCTCGGCGACCACGGGCGAGCCAGGGACCGCGTAGATGATGCTGCGCTCAGCTAAAGCCGAGCTGACGAGGGCCTCGACGATCCCTGCGTACACCTCGTCAAGGCTTTCGGCTGACTCGTAGAGGTAGTCGAAGCTCCGCGCGCCCGTTACCGATGCAGCCGAAGGGTGCCGGGAGGTCCTCAGCCAACGCACCGGGGTCGCCTCGATTGCCGCCACGGCCTCGGAGGTGATCAATCCGGGCCGGCCTGGGCCGAGCCCGACAACCATGACCTTGGCCGGCGACGCCACGGGGTTAAACCTGGCTCACAGCCACTGGGCCAGGGCCCGGCCGGCGCTAGCCACTACAACCCTGGGTAGGCCGGGTTGAACTCGATTTTGGCAGCGCTGAGGATGCTGTTGACCTTCGGGTCCGATGTCGCGCTCTGCGAGGTGACGGCGACGATGTCAATGATGGCGGCCACCTGGTTGCTGTACGGGATGGTGTTGCGGGAGATGACCTGGACCACTTCGTAGCCGAAACTCTGGCGTATCGGGGCTGCTTGACCGGGCGCAAGTTTGCTGAGGATGTCGCGGAACTGTTCTGGCTGTTCGATTGCCTGCTCAGGGGTCAGGCAATAGCGGGCCCCGCTAGTGACCGATGTCTGCGCCCCGCCTTTGCCAGCGCTCAGCTCGCTCGCCACGGTGTCGGCCTGCTTCTCGCTCGCCGCCAGGTTGACGTGACCGTTGCGACCAACCGAAATATCCACCGTGGACACGCAGACCTGCGACCAGAAATAGGACTGCTCGGTCTTGTAGAACTGCTTGTCTTCCTTGGGGTTGCTCGCTTTCGTGTCGATCAGGGCATGGTCCGCGACCCACCTGGAAGAGCCTGCGCGAGCCTGAGCCGTGATCTGCAACCACACGGCAGGGTCGACCGCATACTGGCTGGCAAACGACGCTGCAACCTCGTCCGCGGTGGGTGCCTCGTGGTGCTTGGCCAGGTACTGCTGGACCGCCACCTCCGTGATCAGGAGCCGGATTTCTGTTGTCGCCCACTGCATGCCGTAGACGGCCGGCCCGGTCCCGCCACCTTCGACCAGCGCCGGGGGAGAAACATCCTCGGCGTTCTCGCCCTCTGACTGTGCCTCTTGGACCTGCTCCTCGTACTGCTGTTCGGCGGAGTTGTCGAAGGTCGACACGTACGCGGGGCTGTCGGCCCACGCCTCCAGGTACTGGTTCAACTGGGGCTGGGTGATCGTCTGGCCGTTGACGATCGCCGCCGGCGACGACGTGCTGCAGCTCGTGAGGGCGCCGCCGAGCAGCCCAGCCAGGGCGATCGCAGCAACAGGCTTGGCGCCCGCGCGCATGCGGGTGCGATAAGGGTGGGAAAGAGTGCGGTGTCTCACAGCCGGCCCAATGTTAGTGCCCGCGCAAGGTGGCTCAACTCGCAGCGGGCGGGGCGGGCGGCACGAGCGCTTGAAGGAGGTCCACAAGTGCACGGGCCGGGTCGACTCCCTTGGGCAACGGTCCGACCAACTGGCCCTGGTCCTCCTTGTAGACCGCGTGCGGCCACAGGCGGCCGAGGCGTACACGCTCGCTCGCCTTGAGCGTCACCGACGCGGCCCGGGCAACCAGGGTGCCGTATGGCGTACCCATCCCTCCACTCACGACCGAGACCTCGCGCAGCCCCAGCCGGGCACACTCGGCCCGGAGGTGCGCGATGCCCAGGAGCGCGTTGGCCGGCCCCGGTAGTGGGCCATAGCGGTCCGCCCACTCGGACTCGATGTCGTCAACCTCTTCGTGGGTAGTGAGCGTCGCCAAACGGCGGTATGCCTCGAGGCGAAGATCCTCGCGTTCGACGTAGATCTGCGGCAGGTTCGCCGTTACCGGCAAGTCAAGGCGGATTTCGGCGGGCTCGCGGGGCGTCTCGCCCTTAAGTTCTGCGACGGCCTCGCTCACCATTTGCACGTAAAGGTCATAACCGACCGCAGCAATATGGCCCGACTGGTCGGCACCGAGAAGATTGCCGGCACCGCGGATTTCCAAGTCGCGCATAGCGATCTTGAAGCCAGAGCCCAGCTCGGTGTGCTCGCCTATGGTGCGAAGCCGCTCGTAAGCCTGCTCGGTCAACCTGTGCTCGCGCGGGTAAAAGAGATAGGCGTAAGCACGCTGGCCCGCCCTGCCGACCCGCCCGCGCAATTGGTGGAGCTGACCGAGCCCGAGCATGTCGGCGCGGTCGATCACGAGGGTGTTGACCGTCGGCATGTCAATTCCGGATTCGATAATCGTGGTGCAGACCAACACGTCGTACTGGCCCTCCCAGAAGTCCAATATCACTCTTTCGAGCGATCCCTCGTCCATTTGGCCGTTCGCCACAGCGACCCGGGCTTCGGGCACGAGCTCGCGGATGCGCGCGGCCACCTTGTCGATGTCATAGACCCTGTGATGGACAAAGAAGACTTGGCCGTCCCTGAGGAGCTCCCGTCGGATCGCTTCGGCGACCGCTCGCTCGTCGTACTCGCCCACGTAGGTGAGGATCGGGCGACGTTCCGCGGGGGGTGTGGCGATGAGCGACAAATCCCTGATCCCGGTCAAGGTCATTTCGAGCGTCCGTGGTATCGGCGATGCCGTGAGCGTCAACACGTCCACGTTCGTGCTCAATTTTTTGATCGTTTCCTTGTGAGTTACCCCGAAGCGCTGCTCCTCATCGACGACGAGAAGTCCAAGAGCTTTGAAGCGGATATCGCCCGCCAGCAATTTGTGAGTCCCGATGACGACGTCTACCGTCCCGTCGGCAAGGCCGTCGGTGACCGTTCTCGCTTCGGCAGGGGTCAAAAACCGTGAGAGCATTGCGACCCGGACGGGATAGTTCGCAAACCGTTCGCTGAAGGTCTGGAAATGTTGGGAAGCAAGCAACGTGGTGGGCACGAGGACTGCCACTTGCTTGCCGTCCTGCACCGCCTTGAAGGTCGCCCTCATCGCCACCTCGGTCTTGCCGAAGCCGACGTCGCCGCAAACGAGGCGGTCCATGGGCACGGGTGCCTCCATGTCCGCTTTGACATCGGCTATGGCCCTGGCCTGGTCAGGCGTCTCGCTGTAAGGGAAAGCCTGTTCCATCTCGACCTGCCAAGGCGTGTCGGGACTAAAGACGTAGCCCGGAGAATGCGCCCGCGTTTGGTACAGGACCACGAGCTCATGGGCGATCTCGCGCACGGCCCTGCGGACGCGGGCCTTGGTTTTCTGCCATTCGCTACCGTTCAGCCGGGACAACGCGGGGGTTTCGCCGCCTGTGTACGGCCTTAGTGCGTCCACCTGGTCCGATGGCACGTACAGCTTGTCGCCGTCGCGGTAATCGAGGACGAGGTAGTCGCGCTCGACGTTGCCGATGGAGCGCTTCACCATGCCGCCGAAGCGCGCCACGCCGTGCTGGAAATGCACGACGTAGTCCCCGCTTTTCATGTCGTCGAAGAACGTCGCGACCTGGGCAGCGCGCGGTCGGGGCGCCCGGTGGGGGCCGCGGCGACCCGTGAGGTCGCCTTCTGCAAGGACCGCAAGCCCGAGCTCAGGGAAAATGAAGCCCCTGTCGAGCGAGGTCACAACGATCTGCACGCCCGTGGCCGCTCCGGGCTCCGCGACTATCGGGGCGATAAATCCCTCATCGCGCAGTGACTTGGAGAGGCGCTCGGCACTCGAGCGGCTCTCGGCACAAACCACTACGTGGGACCGTTTAGCCAAAAGACCGCGCAACTGCTCGAGCAGGCGTTCAGTCCCACCGGCAACCGAGTCCCAGCCCATCGTGTTTACCGACGGCATCCCGGGGCCTTCGGGCGTGGAGGTGAGGGTCGCCACCGACGCTCCCGTGCCGCTCAACAACCTGTCAAAAGGTAGGTAAAGACGAGGGAAATCACGACCCTGTGCACCCCACGTGGTCGCCAGGGCGCTCGCAAGGTCGGCTTCTTCCTCGGCTATCTCGATCGCACGTTCGCGCATCCGGCGCGGCTCGACCAGGAGCACCTTTGCCCCGTCGGGCAGGAGGTCCACCAAAAGGTGCGCGTCGGCAGTCAGCCATGGGAGCCAGGACTCCATCCCGTCGAAGGTCAGGCCCTCGGCGAGGCGCTCCCAGGTCTGCCGGCCCCACTTCTCGGAGCGCACAAGCGATGCCGCCCGTTGGCGCACCTCCGGCGAAGGCAGCAGTTCCCGGCACCCGAAAATTACCGCTTCCTCGAGGTCGGCGACCGAACGTTGGTCCCCCACAGAAAACTGGGTGAGCCTGTCGACCTCGTCGCCCCACAGGTCGATACGCAGTGGCGAGAGCGCCGTCGAGGGGAAAACATCGACGATGGAACCCCGCACTGCCAACTCGCCACGATGTTCCACTTGGTACTCGCGGCGATAGCCGAAAGCAACGAGCCTTGCGACCAGTTCCTCGAGGTCGACCTTCGCACCCCGGCTTACCTCAACGGGCTCGGTGTCCTCGACGTGAGGGCCGAGACGTTGAAGGAGCGCCCGCACGGTGGACACGATCACCGAAGGCACACCGGATCCGCTCACGCCGTCGCGCAGGCGCCGCAACCGCCACATGAGCTCCAATCGTCGGCCCATCGTTTCCACGGCCGGGCTCACGCGCTCGAACGGAAGGGTCTCCCAGGCGGGGAAGACTGCAACCTCGCTCGGGCCTACCCAGGCTCCTATTTCATGGGCGAGGCGCTCCGCTGTCGCTCCGTTCGGCACCGCGACGACGACAGGCCGCCGCGCGCCATGTTCGGCGACCGCCGCGATGGCAAAGCCCTGAGCCGCATCGGCAACCGCAACCGAGCCCTCGGCCCCGATTGTCAATGAAGCGAGGACCCCGTCCCGGTTGGCCAGCGAGAGCAGCCCGGCGAGAGCGGGCCGGGGACTCGAGGGCGCGCTCGCCTGAACTTGAACTAGAGACGGCTCATTGATCACGGACGACACGGCTCAACCATTAAAGGGCTCATCTGGGGCTTGGCGGGAATTGAACTCGTTCTGGGCCACCGCCAGGCCCTGCAGCAAGATCGACTCGACAGCGTCGGCCGCTATCTCGATGGAAACGTCGAGGCTGCGGCGCTCCAGGCGGCTCGGTGCCGACAGGACGTGGTCTGCACCTCCATCCCTTCCACCCGGGGGCTTGCCAATCCCGACCCGGGCCCGTGTGAACTCATCGGAGCGCAACCAGGCCTTGATCGAGCGCAGACCGTTATGGCCCGCCAGGCCCCCGCCGGCCTTGACCCGGACCGTCCCGAGAGGCAGGTCGAGCTCGTCGTGGACCACGACCAGCTTGGCGAGGTCGGAGACGTTGTAGCGCCTGACGAGGCGAGCCACTGAGCGGCCCGACTCGTTCATGAAGGTTTGCGGGAAGGCCAGCGCTAGGCGCTTGCCCTCGAGCCTGACTTCCGCTACAAGAGCAAGCTCCTTGCCCGGGCGCAGGTGCTCGCCGTGCCGCTCCGCCAGCAGTGACACCACATCGGCACCGACGTTGTGCCGGGTCTTGGAAAAGCGCGGGCCTGGGTTACCGAGCCCGACCGCTAGGAGGTCGACGCCGGCGGTGCCCTCAGACTTCCTTGGCCCGAACAGAGCTGGCTCAGTCCTCCTCGCCCGCAGGACTGCCAGCCACTTCGGGTTCAGCTGCCGCTTCCTCCGGCCCAGCCTCTTCGGCTGCGGCTACCTGGGCCTCAACCGTGGAGGTCGCAGCGATCACGACCATTTCATCTGGGTCAACCTCGGTCGTTACTCCCTTGGGCAACGGCAGGTCGCGAACCCGGACCGAACCCCCGACCTCGAGGTCGGTCACGTCAATGGTGATCTCCTGAGGTATCTGTTCCGGAGTCGACCGAACGCTCAGGCTGGTAAGGACGTGCTCCAGGAGGCCGCGCTCGCGCTCGACCTTGAGCGCGGTGCCAACGAGCACGATAGGGACTTCGGCACTCACGATCTCGTCGCGACGGACGACCTGGAAATCAACGTGCGAAACGGTGTGCCGTACTGGGTGCCTCTGGATTTGGCGAGCCAGGACGAGGTGGTCGGTACCGCCAACTTCCAGGGTAAGGACCTGGTTGAGCCCGTGGACCGAAAGGGCGGTACGCAGGTCTCTTGCCACTACCGCCAGGGACAGCGGCGCCATCCCGTGCCCGTAGACCACCCCGGGCACTTTGCCTGAGGTGCGAAGCCTCCGTGAGGCGCTCGACCCGTTTGTGCGGCCCAGTTCAGCGACCAGTTTTACCTCTGCCATCGGTGTTCGCGCTCCCCTTGGGTGTACCCGCCAAGTGCTGATTCAGAAAAGGAAGGTCTGATCCTAGCTGCTACAGGCTGCTATTGGCCATACGGCGGCGAAGCGTTCAGGACTCGACCGAGCCTGCCGATGGTGGCATGGAATGAGGACCTATGGAACTCCACGCGATTTCACGCCGAAAACGTAGGCACGCCGACCTCGACCTGTCGGCAAAACCAGCAATCACGGTGAAGTCGCAGGACAACAGGGCCGCGGAGGATGAGTTCTTCGAAACAGCGTGGGACGGGCCTGCCCCGCCTGATGACGCTTTGGGGCACGGGCCGCAGGGCGTCTGCCCAGCGGGCGCAAATTCCTCGTGGCCCACCCAGGAGCCGGAGCACCTGGGCCCGAACCCTGTTGGGGGAAAAGTGCTGCTCGCGGTGGGCCCTTCTTACTTCCACGATGGGACGGTGGGCGAAGGCCTTTACGAAGCCGACCTCCCCCTCACCCTGGTCGCCACGTTCGAGGCGATGCACGTGCTGGCGCGGGCCATCTTCTCTGAAATGGGCGCTGCACGCGACTGCGAGGTGACCGTCAATTGCGACCGCTGGTTGCTCCGCCTAGGCCCCGGAACGGGCCAAGCACAGCTGGTCCAGGTCGACGAAGTCACCGCTAGCACTTCGGGTACGTCGGGCACGCCGGGTACGTCGGGCACACAGGCGCCCAATGAGCGGGGAGCGAACCAGTGGCTGCGTGGGGTGGCCGCCCTTCGTCAAGCCGACCACCCTCAGGCCCTGGCAGCTTTCGAGGCTGAGGCGGCGGCGGCGCTGGCGGCCGGTTCACCCCAGCGTGCGGCCGTCGCCTTCCGGGCCGCGGCCGCGTCGGCACGCTCCATCGGAAGGGCCGACCAGTCCAACAGATCCCTACGCCTCGCCGGAAAGTCCTACCTGGACATCGCCGAAGGCTCGAACACCCTGCCTCAGGGCGTGTTCAGCGCTTATCGGGAAGCTGCCCGCGCTTTCCTCGAAGCAGGGAACCTCCCCTTGGCCCAGCAATGCCTGACCAAAGCTCTTGCGGTCGGTGAGGCGCTGGGTCTGCTCGAGCGGGCCTAAGCCCGTGAAGATATATCTGTCAACGGAGGGCACCTACCCGTTCGTTGTTGGCGGTGTCTCGACGTGGGCGGACCTATTGGTACGCGGGTTGCCCGACCACGAGTTCCACGTTGCCGCGATAGTCGACAATCCCTTCTACCGCCTTGCTTTCGAGCTGCCACCGAATGTGACACTCCAGCCGGTACCGCTATGGGGCTCGGAAATGGCGGAGGAGTACCTCCGGGCGCCGGGTTCGTGGAGGCGGGCGTGGAGGACTTCTTCTACAGAAGTACGCCGTCATTTCTTACCGTGCTGGGATCCGTTCATAAGCGCTCTGGCATCACCTGAAGCTAACCTGACTGCCCTCGGCGATGCTCTGGCCGAGGTTGCCAAGTTTGCAGAGCGGCACGATCTGCGCAGGGCACTGGCGAGCCGAGCGACTTGGCTTGTGCTGCTAGAACAGCTCCGCTCCAACGCTTTGATGGCGAGGACGAGCACCCAGGGGGCCATCGACTTCGGGCGCGCCCTTTTTCGGTTCCTACTCCCGCTGAGCGCTCCGATCCCCCGCTGCGACGTGGTCCACACCTCCGCTGCCGGGCTTTGCGCGCTCCCCGCTGTCGTGGCCAAGTACCGCTACGGCACGCCGATGGTGCTAACCGAGCACGGGATTCTATCTCAGGGAACGGTTCATGGCCCTTGCCCCGAGGCGCGTCGAGGAAAAGTTCTTGGTCGTCAACTTCTTCCGAGCGGTCACCGAACTGACTTATCGGGAAGCCGACATCCTCACGCCGGTTTGCGGTTACAACGCCGGATGGGAGGCCGCTCTTGGCGTCGACCGCAGGCGAGTGAGGGTGATTTACAACGGCTCGAACGACGTGGCCCTGTCGTCGCTGCCCCTGCAACCGCCTCCCGGCCCGCCGACGGTGGGCTACGTCGGGCGGATAGACCCACTGAAGGATGTTGTGACGCTAATAAGGGCCTTTTCTCTCGTGCGCAAGGCCGTCCCGACAGCCAGACTTCTGATCTGGGGACCGGCCAGCTCGCAGTCGTACCTGGCACACTGCAAGAAATTGGCCTCCTCGCTCGGCCTTTTGGGTGACGGGAGCGGTCTGGGCGCACCGGCCCTCAGCTTTGAGGGGCCGACGGGCGACCTGCCGGCAGCCTACGGGGCTTGCCACGTCATCGCCCTGTCGTCGGTCACAGAGGGTTTTCCGTACACGGTTGTCGAGGCCATGCTGGCGGCTAGGCCGACCGTGGCCACCGACGTGGGCGGGGTGAGCGAAGCGCTCGGCGGCATCGGGATGGGCCTAAGTGGCACAGGGTTACTCGTTGAACCGGGCGACCCCTGGGCTCTGGCGGCCTCACTGTCCGCTGTACTGCTAGCTCCAGAAGCGGAGCGCCTGAGCGTCGGCATCGCATTGCGTGCGCGAGCGCTCGAACGCTTTGGGATTGCCGGGTTCCTGTCCGCCTACTCGGAGGTTTATGAGCGATTGGCCGAACCCCTCCCATCTGAGTTCGCAGGGGCCAGCCGATGAGCCTGCCGAGCACTATTGCACCCGACATGGGGCCATTCGGCACCGGGCCGTCCAGCACTGGGCCATCCAGCACTGGGCCATCCAGCACCACGGAGCGGGCCACGGCACACTTAGCGCTCGACTCCGGAGACCTGCCCGTACACCTGGCAGTTACGACTGTGCTCATGAAATGCCCGCACCCACTCAGCGCGATCGAGGTGGCTGTTGTGCTGGAGACCTGTGGTTACAGCCCTGGCCGCGTGCGGGCCACCGGTGCGGCGGACCTAATGGAACTGGCACGAGCCGTATATGCGCTCGTGCCCGTTTACGCTCAGGGACAAGCGAGCACTGCCGACGACATCACAGACGAGCCGGATAGCGCGCAAGGGCATGCGGGGTTGGCGCTGGAGGCGGCCGGGTCGTTTTGCAAAGGGCTCGTTTTCTCGGCGCCTCTCTTGGTCAGCCTCTCTACCATGTTGGTGGCCGGCGTGTCCTTTTGGTCCTCGAAAGTTGAACTGCGCTCGATCGCGAGCTCGGTGACCATGTCGGCATGCCTGGCGCTAATTTTTACCGGCCCATTCATCCAGGCTTTCGGGCGCAGAGCATCTTTTTACCTTGGCCTCGGCGACAACGGCATGCTCGCCTACCTGACCAAACGAGTCCTCGGTACAGGCATGATCGTCGCGTTCCTGGCTTGCTTCGCTGCCTACTTCATCCGGACGCACCTGGCGGCCGGCGGAGCTCCGGCCGCCAACCGCCTGGGCCTCGCCACGGGCCTTGCCATCGCTGCGCTGCAGTTGGGCCTGGCGCCCTTCTACCTGCGCAACGCCATGATCCCGATGATGGTCATCGTTGGCGGAGCTGGCGCCGTACTGGCCTGGCACGCCACCCACCTCGGCGCCTACATCGACCCGGTCAACCTCGCCGTGTGGCAGGTGCGGCTCGTGGCCTCGATGGCGGCCCTGGCTTGGGTTGTGGACGGTTGGTGGCTCTTGAGAAGCCCCGAGGCACGGCACCGTACCGGCGCGGAGCGAAGGCTCTGGAAGCCATCCGGAGCGGCGGTGGCTCGGGCGGTCGCACCCTACGGTGCGTTCGGTCTTGCCTACTTTTGTCTCGTATCTCTCCCCCAACTGATCAGTGGCGGCGCCTGGTCAGGCCGCTACGGTTTCAACCCCGAGTTCTCCCTTGCGAGCGGTATGGCGCTTGTCGGGTTGCTCCCAGTCGCCGGCTTCGGTGCCGTTGCAGCAGACCGCATTACCCGTCACGTGCTGCCTGCCACGCTTGACCGTGAGCGCATCGGGTCCGTCGCCCGCGCGTACGGTGCTGAGGCGTCATTGGCGGACGCAGTTGTTGTGGGCGGCCGTGGCCGCCGGCGCCGCGGCTGCGACGGTGGACCTGGTCCTGCCTGCTGTCGCGCACAGCTGGTTGGCGTCCCACGGGATGGCTGCGCACCCCGGGCTCCTGTACGCGTGCAGCACGGGCTTTTTCTTCTTCTCGATAGCCACTTTCGCGTCCCAGTTGTTGTTTGGCCTCGCCTCGCCCGGCCACGCCGTCGCGAGCGCCTTCGCGGGCACGGCGGTGCTTCTCGCATGCTCGGGCGCCCTCAGCCTGTCCGGAGCCACGTCGTTGGCGGGCGCCGCCGCCGTCGGCTTCGCGGCGGGCAGCGCCGTGTTCGCCGTTCTCGCAGTGGCCTCGGGTGACCGGGCTTTCTCCGACGTGGACTTCACTTGTTATCGCGCACTTTGAGCCGGGGCAGGCGGTGGGGGGCACGGGCCGAGGAGCTCAACCCCTACCGAGCCGGTCGGCGGCACCCCACCGGCCCGCGGAGCTCACCCCACCGGCGACGCAGACCCCCAGGCGGGACCTCCGTTTGTTTGCGACCGTGGCTGCGGTTGGGATGCTCGCCAGTGTCACTTACCTGACAACATGGCCCTCGCCAGTCCCGCCCCGCCCATTGCCGTCCGGGGTATCTCGCCTGCACTCCGGCCTGCTCGTAGCCGATCCTCTCGACAAATTGGTAGGTCTCGGACAGCTCCAGGACCAATACGTGCTGGACGGCTCGGCCGGCCCGAGGCTCGGGTGGGTGTCCGAGACGAAGGGCGGTCTCGCGGTAGGGATCAAGGCCCATCGCGGTTGGGCGGGCTGGTTCGCCTCCACAATCCACGCGGCCGGCCCTGCCGTGGCCTGGCATACCGTCATCTCACCTACGGCCCTGCGGCTCGGGACAAAGGGCCAAGGAATTGCGGTTTTCGCGGTCCAGACCGCCACCACGCAGAAAAACGGCGTCATCAACTACATAGTTGTGGCGGCCGTTTGCCGCAGCGGCAGCTACCGCTGGCTAATTGGCTACGCGCATGGCCTAGTCGCCCGGGCGTCGACACAGGTGCTCTGGGCATCGAAGTGGCAAGCCGTCCCGCAACATGGCACCGCTCTGCCCAGCCAGGCCGTTACCGTCGTCACCGACGGGAGCCACAGCCTTTCTGTATGGTTCGGCACTGACGAGATTTTCAGCAGTGAGCGGCTCGTACTGGATATGCCGGCCCCGTTCCAGGCGTACCTGGAGGTGCAGAGCTCCGCGGCGGCCTATTACGCGCGGTTCAACGACTTCTGGGTTGCAGACGATGCACCCTTGGTGCTGCGAGGGCTGCAGGAAGGCTCGCGGGTCGAGCTGACGAGCGCAAAAGGCGCGCCCGGCTCTGTCGGCTCTGTTGCCAATGCCGAGGCTGTGACCAGCCGGAAGGGGACGGCCAGGCTAACCCTGCCGGTCCCCGAGTTGGTCGGCACCGGAACACTCAGAGTGGTACGCGCCGGGACCGCCGCCGACCCGGCCGGGGTGGCCTATGCCGGCGTGCCCTATGCCGGAGGAGACGTGCTGAACTGGTCCCGATAGAGCTAGTTCTGGTTTTCGCCGCCGAAGATCTCCGAGACGGAGCCCTCCTCGAAGACCGCCCGGATGGCGTCGGCGAACGTTTTGGAAACCGAGACGCTTTCGATCTTTTCGATTTGCTTCTCCGATGGCAACGGCACCGTGTCGGTGACCACCACGCGCGAGATGTTGGAGTTCTTGAGACGGTCGATAGCCGGTTCCGAGAACAGCCCGTGAGTCGCCGTCGCCCACACATCGGTTGCGCCCTTTTGGTAAAGGAGCTTTGCGGCCTCACAAAGCGTCCCAGCCGTGTCGATCTCGTCGTCGATCAGCACGCACATTCGACCGCGAACATCACCCATAACGTCAAGGGCTTCGACGTGGCCGACCCTGTCGACGCTGCGGCGCTTGTAAACCGATGCCATGTCCACGTCCCCAGCGCTGCGGGCCGCCTTCTCAGCGGTTTTGGTCCGGCCAGTGTCCGGCGAAACCATGACGAAGTCGCTCGCCAGGTTCGCCCTCAGGTAGGCAGTCAGGAGAGGCACGGCGGTCAGGTGGTCGACGGGACCATCGAAAAACCCTTGGACTTGGCCGGAGTGCAGGTCGACAGACATTATTCTTTCGGCACCCGCAGCCATGAAGAAATCGGCGACCATCCTCGCCGTGATGGGCTCGCGGCTCCTTGACTTGCGGTCCTGGCGGGCGTACCCGTAACGGGGGCAGACGGCTGTGATCCGCTTGGCTGACGCCCTCTTGGCGGCGTCGATCATGACCCACTGCTCCATCAGTAGGTCGTTCACCGAACGGCCGTTACCGGAGTAATGCGTCTGCAATATAAAGACGTCCGCTCCTCGCACGGACTCGCCAAAGCGGGCACGAATTTCGCCGTTGGGAAAATCTACGAGCTCGCATGGGCCAACTTCGATCCCGAGGTGCCCCGCAATGTCCGTAGCCAGCTCAGGGTGCGAGCGCCCTGCGTAAAAACGAAGCCTATGCTTCGAGACCAGTTCCACCTGGGACCTCCCCGTCCACACTGTACGCACCCGCCGCCGGCCGTATTACCGAACCCGGTGCAACCACGGTCCCGGGCGCCAACCAGGTCCACGGGCCGACATGGGCATCCTCTCCTATCGCCACCTGCTCGGCCGAGGTCGCCCTTACCTGTGCCCTCGCCCCGACCATGCAGTCCACCAGGTGCGTGCTCGGGCCGATCTCTGCGCCTGCGGCCACCTTCGTGTTCCCCTGAAGGATGGTCCCGGGGAAGAGTGTGACGTCCTCTGCCAGCTCGACGGTCGAGTCCAGGTAGGTGTGCTGTGGGTCGAGCATCGTGACACCCATCCGCATCCATTGCTCATTGATCCGACCCCTGAGCACCCCCTCTGCGGCAGCCAACTGCGCGCGGTCATTGACACCGTTCGCCTCGACAGGGTCAGGGGCAACCATCGACAGTACCGGGTACCCGGCGTCGTGCAGCACGCCCACGACGTCGGTGAGGTAGTACTCACCCTGCACGTTGTCGGGACTGAGCCGGCGGAGCGCCGGCGCCAGCAGGGACCGGCGAAAGACGTAGATGGACGTACCGACCTCGCTGATGGCTCGCTCTTCCTGGGTGGCGTCCGCTTCCTCGACGATGCCCGCGACGCGGCCGTCCCGGGAGCGCACGACTCGGCCGTAACCGGTCGGGTCCTCGAGGCGGGCCGTGAACAGCGTGGCCGCCGCAGACGCGCCTCTGTGCGCCTCCAGGAGGGCCGCGAGGGTGGAAGGCCGCAGGAGCGGGGTATCTCCCGGCAGGACCACGAGGTCGTCAAGCTCACCGTCGTCGTCGCTGAACGCCGTCAGCGCGACCGAAACGGCGTCGCCCGTACCGCGTTGAACGGGCTGTTCGACCACCTCGAGCGGAACCCCTGGGGATCTCGCTTCGGCCAGGGCTTTTGTCATCCTCGTTGCGCCGTGGCCTACCACGACAACCGCGCGAGAGAGCTCCAGGCCCGACAGTGCGTCCAACACCCAAAGGACCATCGGCTTGCCGCAGAGCCGGTGCAACGGTTTGGGCCGCTTACTGCGCATCCGCGTCCCCTCGCCTGCAGCCAGCACCACCGCCGCCACCCTTGGTTGCTCGCCGGCCCGCAGGGAGTGTGGCCGCCCCACGTCTGGGTCGTAGTAGCTCACACCCCTCTTTCTAGTCGTCTTTCAAGTCGCAGTCCGCGGCGCGGTATCGTTGACCCTCACACCGCCACCACGCGGCTGACCGTTTGGCCAGCCGTTATGTCGTTCCGGGGTAGTTCAATTGGAAGAACGCCGGACTTTGGATCCGGATGCTTGGAGGTTCGAGCCCTCCCCCCGGAGCCAAAAGGGGCAGGCCAGGGGCATGCGGCCGGGCCGAGGAGCCCGCCGGCTGGGTGACTACCAGCAGTCTGCCAGCTGCTGGCCAAAACTCGTGCGGGTAGCAATTTTGAGCCTTAACGGAAAAATAACCGTGCCTGCGGGCAGTTTTTGCATCGAGGGTCGCGGTTATGCGTTGCAATTTCGTGAGGTCCATCGACGGGCGAGGATCGAGCTGTCGAGCTCCTCGAGCCCCCGCCGGGTCCGCTCCCGTATGACCCAGTGCTTCTTCTGGCTACCGGTGTTGAAGTAAGCCCGCAACCAAGACACGTGAGGGCGGTGCTCGGGTCGTAGCGGCCCGCCTGCACAGGGAACCCAGATCCTCGCATCAGGACAAATGAGGCTCTCCAAGAGTTGGCTGAGGAGACAGCTGACCTGCGGGTTCGAGCTGGTCAAGCCTATCCAAGAGCCCTACCAGTCGGGCCCTTGAGCTCTCCGCCCTTCCAGACTTGGGAGCCCGGGGTTACGTGGGCCCCGGGAGCCGGTAGCGGTTATGGGGTGTCCGTCCTATGCGTCGTTTCCTGACTTGTACCAAGACCTCCCCACGGAGCGGCACTCGGTTCCTCTCGCTTGAGACAAGCAGCGCCTTACACGCTCGGTGGTTGAGACGTCGAGCACCTTCAACGGAGATTGGTCGCGTCTGACCAGGTAGAACCGGCGCGCACGGGCACGCAGCAAGATTAAGTCCGTAGGGGTTCCTAACCACTCTCCGTGCTGTGCGTGGCCGATCCCCGGGAACCCGACTAGGGGGCTGTGTACCATTCCTAAGGGGCCGACGACATCCACGGTAAAGGCCGGGAGAAGGACATGAGACTCAGCGTCAGAGCTCGACCGGGTGTCTGGGTCTCGACCGGAGGGCGACGCCATGGTTCCTGGTCCGCACAACGAGCCAGAGGGAGCCATTTTGCGCCGAAAAAGGCCCAAGACGATCAGGCGCGGAAACTGGCGGCGGAGGTCTACCCCAAGCTTGCTACCAAGCTCGCCGGGCGCACTCTGTACTGGCTTTTCATCTTTACTTGCAGTCTCGTCATCGTCGCTACTTCTGAACCTGTCGTGTGGACCGTCCTAGGAAGCGTCGTTGCCTTTTTCTGCCTCTGCGCCGTGATAGCTGGTCACCAGGCCCAGCTTGAGAGCGTCGGCCGTCAGGTCATGGCCAATCGCGCCGCGCAGCAGCAGGCACAGGCAACGGTTCGCCAGGCGGCGTTTGGAAAACACGTCGACCTGGAGAACAAGGTGCTCCAAGCGCGTGTCTCGGAGCTCGCCCCCACTTGCTGTAAGAACTGCGGCGGGGTCTACGACCCGGCCGTGGGACCATGTCCCTACTGTGCGAGGTAGTTCTAACCAATTAGCCGTGCTGGTTGCCAAGCGTCCACTCCGCCAAGGGGGCTTGGACAATCATTTGCCATTGGGGGGCGGCACGGGGAGCGTCGCGTGGTCGCTCACCTTCGTCGAAAAGATCACCCCCGAAGGACTAGTGGGCGCAAGGGCTCACCACGCAGCCCCCCTGGCCACCATGTCACGGGGGACGCCAGCAGCCAATTGGTCGTAGCGTGGGACGACAATGAACCGGGATCTTCGGCACCGGAAGTCATCCCTTGCGATCCGTTTGCTGCTGGCATTTTGGATCGCCGCCATCGTCGTTGTGCTCTGCGCTACGGGACGCTGGTGGGGCCTGATATTCGTCGTCCCCCTGCTCCTTGACTTGTACCTGCTCCGCCGGATCTGGGCGGCCAGCCCGAGCCGGTAGCGCGGTTTCGCTGTGTGAACCCAGATTTCGCTGGGCGAACTCGGGTTTCGCCCGGCAATTCCTCGCTCGGGCCCAGGGTTGCTCAGCGCGCGAGCGGTGTGGCAAGGAAAACCTCTTATTGGGCATCCGGGCGTGCAGTTGCGCCCCCGAGGCGCGTCCCTCGGCCGCAGGAACCTGACACGGCCGGTTTCCCACGTCTCCGTGGTGCGCCTGGGTCACAATGGCCTCGTGCAGCGGGTCTCAATCGTCGGGAACGCGGGCGTTGGCAAAAGCCGTTTCGCCCAGCGCCTGGCGGCCGAGCTAGCGGCACCCCGCGCCTATCGATCATCCGTTGGGCTTGGACGCAGCACGGAAAGTACCAGGAACGGTTCCTCTCGGCGATGGCCGCACCGGAGCTCGGCCACCTCGAGTTCGTCCGGATCAGGTCGCTGCGCGATGCTGAGGCATTCCTTGACGCGCAGCGTACCTGACTGACCAACCGGGAACACAAAGCGTCGTTAGCGCCCGCTGCTCCGTTGTGCCCATAATCATCGTGGAGGATGTCGAATGAACCCCGCTCGTAACCACCGCAAGGCGCGTGCTGGACCTGCAATCTTCACGTCCAGCGCTCGGGCCTGAAGAGGCGCGACATGACAGCCGCAAGCCGGCACGCACCGGGGCCATCGTTGTTACTGGCCATCGTGGTGATCGCCGCAGGTGTCATTGGAGCTTCGGCATTTGGCGGATTGGCGATCGATCGGTTCGTCAGGATGTTGGATGGCCCGACCGTTACGACTCCGGGGTCGTTCACATGGTCGCTCGACAAGGGCACCTGGCTCATCTCGCAACGTACCGGGAGTTCTGCCAGCGCCGGACCTATCAGTTTCACCAAGGACAATGCCCCCACCTTGATCCCGGGCGAGATAGCCGTGAAGGGCCCAGGGGGTAACGATCTACCGGTGTCCTCGGTGGAGGGCGAAACCGTGACCGAAGGGTCAACGATCTATACCGGCGTGGCCGAGTTCTCAGCCCATATCAAGGGTAATTACCGGGTCACCTTCTCTACCCCTGATCGCGACATGGTACTGCTCACACCATCTCTCGGGCAGATGGCGCTCAACGAGCTCGCCTTCGTAGCCGGGGCCGCCGTATCCGGCTTAGTTTTGCTCATCGGTGTCGCGCTGTTGATCGTGGGTATGATGCGCCGCCGGAACGCCAAACGAGCTGCCGTTGCAGGCAAGGGTGGCAACGGTGGGTGGCCCAGTTGGCCAAGCTCCTACCCGGTCGGCCCCACTTCGGTAGGGGCCGCCTCGCCAAATCAGGTCGCTGGCGCCAACGAGGGCCCGACGTGGCCAGCCCGTTCGTGGCCTGGAGGCGATCCCTCGGGCGACATGCCCAGGTGGCGGGAGCGGAGCGAACAACCCACTGCGCCGATGCTCTTTCCGCTCGAGCCCGTAGCTTCACGGCGCAGAAGTTCCCCAGTATTTTATTGAAGAATTTGTGCCGGTTTGGCATCGAACACATGTACTATTGAGAGGTGGGTGGGGCGGGCAGCGTCAAAGAACTGGCGGACGCAATTGCCTGTTTGCAGGTTGCACCACTGGCGGGCGAGATCGAAGAACTGCTGGCACAGCGTGACCTTCTCGACGCAAAGATCTCGGAGTCCTTGGCTGCCTTCGAAGCTGAGCTTGGCTGGGCCGAAGACGGCTCGCTGTCTCTTACGGCTTGGCTGATTTGCCACGCCCGGCGCTCGCGCAAAGAGGCTTCCCGCGAAGCTCTGACCGCCAAGCGGCTTTCGCAGCTCCCCGCTACTGCGGCGGCTTGGGCCTCGGGGGCACTTTCTTCGTCCCAGGTCGCCGCCGTGGTGGTCAACGTCTCAGCCGAGCATGCAAGCCTTTACGGTTCCCATGAGGACGAGCTGACCCCGGTGCTCTCGACCTTGTCGGTGCGCGATACCGCCGCTGCGATGAGGGCCTGGCGGCTGCGGGCAGAGGCGACCACAGACGGCCCCGAGGCGCCGTGGCGTTCCTCGGAGCTTCATCTCTCAGAGACCATGGAAGGCCGAGGCGAGCTCTCGGCGCACCTTTGCCCCGAAGACAGGGCCGTCGTCGAAGCGGCCATTGCAGCCGCCGCGCGGCCATTCGACGCAGCCGAGTTCCCCCTGCCGAGCGCGCCGGAGCGCCGGGCTGCGGCTTTGGTGGACCTCTGCCGGTGGTTCTTGGACAACTCGGGCTCTACATCTGCGGGCAGCCGTACCAGGCCGCATGTTTCTGTGGTGGTCGAGCTGAAAGAGCTCGCCAGCGGTGGGCCAGGAGAACTGGTCAACGGGACGCCGCTTCCCGCCAAGGCCGTCGAGTGGCTGTCTTGTGACTCCGAGCTGCACCGCATCGTGATGTCGGGGCGCTCTACGGTGCTCGATTACGGGTCGGCTTCTCGGACCATAAGCCAGGCTCTTTGGGCGGCGCTCGTCGTTCGCGACCGGCACTGCCGCCACCCAGGGTGTGAGCGCCCTCCATCTTGGTGTGAAGCTCATCACGTCGTTCATTTCTCCAAGGGTGGGCCGACTCGCTTGGACAACCTCGTGCTCGGCTGTACCCGCCATCACCACCTATGGCACGACCAAGGTTGGCAGCTCGAGCTGGCCCGCGACGGCACGCTCAGCTTTGGTGTCGCCTCATGGGCTGGTGCTGACGAGCTCGCCGGCCGCAAGGGAACTGGTCGGGGCAAGCCTGTTCTGAGGGCCTCACGCCCGCCTCCCCACCGGGGGGCGGAGGGGTGCGAATGGGCACCCGAGCATTCTTCGAGAGGTATCTTTCGAGAGTTTTCTCTTGACATCGGGTTATCGAGAGATTATTGTCGAGAGACATGTCCCCTAAGGTTCCCAAGGCGCCTCAGGCGAACGAGAGCAGTGCGCCGCGGCCTCGTGCCCGCGAGGGGTTGCGCCAGGTCAGCGACACCCAATCGATGCGCGCCCTCACCCATCCCGTCCGCATCTCGCTATTGGAGCAGCTGAGCGTGGTAGGGCCAATGACGGCAACCGAAGTTGGTGAGCTGATCGGCGAGTCGCCGACCACCTGCTCTTTCCATCTACGGCAGCTGGCTAAGTACGGCTTTGTCGAGGAAGCAGGCGGAGGGAAAGGACGATCGCGGCCGTGGCGGATGACCGCCATAGGCATGAATATTTCGTCCAACAACGAAGACCCCGAGGCCGCCATCGCTTCGTCGGCACTGGCACAGCTCTTCCGGGAGCGTTACCTGCAGCGCTACCGGACATGGCTCGAGACAAAAGGCAATTACCCGCAGGAGTGGAGGCGAGCCGCCGGCGACAGCGAGTTCGTCTTCTACTTGACGGCTGACGAATTGGACACTCTGCGGGACGAGCTTCTCGACTTCCTGGTCCCTCGCTGCCAAGAACGCTTGGGCGACCCCTCGTTGCGGCCGCCCGGCTCGGTGCCGGTCGAGATGCTCGTGATCACGTACCCCATGTCCGTTCCGGAACGAGATCCCAAACCCCAGGCCCCTGTAAAGCGAGCGTCGCGGCCTCGCCCATCCCACACGAAGGAGGAACCGTGAACCCGTCGATGGTCCAGGACCTAGCTAAATGCCGCGAAGCCGAGTTGAGGATGTCCAGGACGTCCAATGCGGCGCGGAGGGCCCGGCGAGAGGGATGGTGCGGCCGCTCGGCCGTCTTTAGGAACGCACGGCTCCGAGGGCGTGCACTACTGGGCAGGTTGCTCGTTGAAGCGGGACTGCACCTGATCACCACGAGCGAGTGACCCGGCTCGAGCCCCCCGCCCATAACGCGATGACACGCACATGGGGTCATACCGGGATCATGCCGGCTAAGGGTAGGCCGCGCCGGCCCGGTGGCAGACTGGCACGGTGACTACCACACGGGACTTTGCCGACCGGTTCCACGCCTCCTGGCTTTCAGCGCATCCCTTCGATGCCAGCGCGCGGGCCATCCCGGGCTACGACGACCGGGTCCCCGACGACAGCGAAGCCGGAGACAAGGCCCGGCGCTCGGAGGTCCAGGCAGCCCTCGCCGAGGCGGAGAGATTGCTCGAAGCCGTGACCTCGCCTGACGAAGCCGTCACCTTGGGCTGCGTGGCCGAGGCAGCCCGCCAGGAGCTCGCCGCGCTCGACTCGGCCGCTATCGAGTACACGGTCACCGCCATGCCCTTCAGCGGGCCAGCCGTTTTGTTCCTTATCGCCGCTCGCACGTTGCTCCCTGACGCCAAGGCGGCGGGCGACTACCTTGCCAGGCTGCGCTCAAGTGGGCGCTGGATCGACCAGCTAACAGAGCGCCTCCGCGCTGGTGCCGCGAAAGGCCGCCTCCCGGTAGCGTCTCTCGTCGCGGGGACGATCTCCTGGGCCGAAATGCTCCTCGCCCAGCCGGTCCCAGAACCGCTTAAGGTCCCACAGCCGCCGGAAGGTTGGGACGGTGCTACCTCCTGGGAACAGGAGCGGGACGCGCTTGCCGCTGAGGTCGTTTCACCGGCCCTCGGTCGTTGGCTCGGCCTTTTACGCGAGCTCCTTCCGGCGTCGCGCCCGGACGAGCTAGCCGGCCTAGCCCACCTCCCCGACGGGGCCGCGGACTATGCCAGAGCCATCCGGGCCCACACCACCTTGGCTCTTACGGCCGAGGAACTACATCGGATTGGGCTCGACGAGATCGCCCGGCTCGAGGAGCTCTGCATCGAACTAGCAACGGAGATCGGCCTCCCTGATCTGGCCTCCGTACAGGACGCTTTGCGTGCGTCGGCCGGTGAACAGGGCCCACAAACCGCCATCGACGGGGCATTGCGGGCGATCCGTCGGGCCGAGGCTCGCGCTAGCGAAGTGTTCCCGGACCCGCTGCCCCCACCCTGCGCTGTAACGCCGATGCCGAGCGTCGTCGCCGTAACCGGGATGGCCCCCCACTACAGCCCTCCCCGCCCGGACGGCGCCCGTCCCGGCACCTACTGGTTCAACACCGAACGCCCTACCGCCGGCTCGGGCTGGGACCTCGAGGTCGTTGCGTTTCACGAGGCAGTGCCAGGCCATCATTTGCAGATCGCGCGCGTCTTGCTGCTCAGCGGCTTGCCGGCAATACAGCGCGAGCGCTCGCTTACCGTGTTCTCGGAGGGATGGGGGCTCTACGCCGAGCAGCTCGCCGAGGAAATGGGTCTCTACAGCGGCACGGAGAGCCTGATCGGTGCTGTTTCCGCGTCGCTCATGCGAGCGGCCCGCCTTGTCGTCGACACTGGGCTGCATGCCCTTGGGTGGAGCCGGTCCGAAGCCCTTGAGTTCTTCACGGCCCATGTCCCCATGCCACCCGGCTTCCTAGCTTCGGAGATCGACCGCTACATCGCGATGCCGGGCCAGGCACTCGCCTACCTGACTGGCAAGCGCGAGATACTGCGTCTGCGGGCGCAAGCCATTGGCCAGTTGGGCCACGCGTTTTCCCTGCCGGATTTCCACGCCGCCGTGCTCGACCAAGGCTCCTTGCCCATGCCGGTCCTCGAGCGCGCCATAACGGACTGGGTTTCGCAGGCGGGCCCTGCCGGCACTAATCAAGCTCCATGACTCAAACGAGAGCTGCTCGTCTGTGGATCCGGGCACTTGGCGGCTCGACCCGTTGGCGGCTCGCGCCGGGTACGCCTGACGCCCTCCCAAATAGTTGAACGTGTTCAGATTCTCCTTGACGGCACGGCACAGCGCGGTTAGGGTAGTTCTTGAACACGTTCAATTCGGAGGAAACCATGAACCTTACTGTTGCGACCTACTTGCTGTACCTCGCCATCACGATCCCGCTGACCCTATGGGTGGCGCACGCTCTTCACCGTCATGGGCAGATCTTCTTGAACGACGTATTCAGCGGTGACACGAACCTCGCCAAAGCCGTCAACCAGCTGCTGGTGATCGGGTTCTACCTGCTAAACCTTGGCTACGTCGCGCTGTTCATGACCTCTGACGCCCAGGTGAGCTCGGTACGTCGTCTGATGGAGGTGCTGTCCGCCAAGGTCGGTGCCGTCGCGATCGTCTTGGGCGTAGTGCACCTAGCCAACGTCTGGGCGTTCAATGCTCTCCGTCGCCGCGCCCTGCTCCGGGCAAAGTCGCTGCCCCCGCTCGAGCCGAACGGCTTTACGCCGGTTATGGCCGCAGCCGGACCAGGCGCCGTCCAAGGGCCCTGGGCCTCCACGGGCGCGGGGGTTCCTTGGGCGAGCCCGTGGAGCGGCCCGATGCCGAAGGCGGGCCCTGAGAGGTGATCAGTTACGAACTGGCTTCGGCGATCCTTGAACAGGAGGCACGCGGGCCAGCGTGCCTCACTGTCCTATACGACGAAACGTGCCCCATGTGCCGGCAATTGCGAACCTGGTTGGCATCTCAATGGGTCGTGGTACGCCTGGAGCTACTGGCCGCCGCCTCGCCGGAGGCCCGCCGGCGCTACCCCCTGCTCGACCACGAACGAACCAAGACCGTGCTTACAGTCATCACCCAAGACGGGGCGGTGTTCGAGGGAGACAGGGCCTGGCTTGTGTGCGCGTGGGCACTGCCAAGGTGGCAGCCTCTCGCCGAGCAACTGGGGACACGTCCGAGGCTGGCACTTGTGCGAGTCGCCAGCAGCCTCGTGAACCGCCATCGCCTGCACTATCGAGGTCGTTCCTCGCACCCTGGGGCTTGCGACGCCGACTGCCGGTCGGACACGTCGGTGTGGGCCTAGGACGGTGGACGAAAGCCCCAAGGATCTGACCCCGGGAAGTGCAGTCGCGCCCAAGAGCGCTCGCACGAAGAGCGCGATCATCGATGCTGCTCTTCGGCTCTTCCGGGAGCGTGGGTACGAAGCCACAACTATGCGGGCGATCGCCGCTGAGGCCGACGTGTCACTGGGGAACGCTTACTACTACTTCAAATCAAAAGAGCACCTGATCCAAGCCTTCTACGACCGTACCCAAGTCGAGCACGCTGAGGCGGCGGCGCCCGTGCTAGAGCGCGAAATCGACCTGGCTGCGAGGATCATCGGCGTCGTCGAAGCCTGGGTGGACGCAATGGAGCCGTACCGGGCCTTCGCCGGGACGTTCTTCAAGAACGCGGCAGACCCAACAAGCCCTCTCAGCCCGTTCAGCTTGGAGTCGGCAGATGCCAGGCGAAGCGCCATCGCGCTTTGGCAACGAGTGATCGAGGGTTCAGACGCGAAGATCCCGAAAAAGCTGCGAGGCGAACTTCCCGAGCTGCTCTGGCTTTACTTCATGGGAACGGTGCTGTACTGGGTACACGACCGCACCGAGAACGCAACTCGCACCCGCCTTCTCATCAGGCGGACAGCACCCCTTGTTGTCCAAGCCATCGGGCTCGCCCGCTTACCGGTTTTCCGTTCCACCCTCAACGAAGTTGTCGGGCTCATCGCCGATCTAACAACGGTCGGCCACGAGCAGGCTTAGCGCCAACGGTGAACGCCTTTTGGGTTCCCCCGACATTGCGGGGCTACCGCAGGACCTGGCTGGGCGCCGACGCACTGGCTGCCTTGACGCTGGTTGCCGTAGCTCTCCCGTCCCAGATGGCCACCGCCCGCCTCGCCGACCTTCCGGCCGTCGTCGGCCTGTACGCGTTTATGGCGGGGTCGACGCTCTATTTCCTTGTGGGGACCAATGCCCATCTGTCGGTCGGGGCCGATTCCACAATCGCCCCGGTGCTGGCAACGGCGGTGACGGCCGTCGCCGCCCAGGGGACTGCGCGCTACGCCACCACGATGGCGTTTACCGCGTTGCTCGTTGGTGCGCTGCTAATCGCTGTTGGGCTTCTGCGGCTGGGTTGGGTTTCGGAGTTCCTTTCGACTCCGGTCATTACCGGCGTCCTGGCCGGGATCGCGGTCGAAATCGTCGTCCGCCAGCTCCCGGTCATCCTGGGAGTGAAGGGCGGAGGCACCACGACGCTCGGGCGGCTGCGTGTGCTTTGGGACCAAGCCGGCCATGCGAACGGCTGGACGATTGGCGTCGCTGTCGGCGTCCTGGCGCTGGTCGGGATCGGTGAGCTGATCGACCGTCGCCTTCCCGCCGCACTGGTTGGCCTCGTCCTATCAATCATCGCCGTCGACACCTTGGGCCTTGCTTCCCATCACGGGGTCGCCGTCATCGGCGCGGTCCACGGCGGGCTGCCGCACCTCGCACTGCCCTCGGCGTCCTGGTCGCAGGTTCGGCTCTTGACGCCGTCGGTGCTGACCGTCGCCTTTGTGTGTGTCGTGCAGACCGCCGCCACCGTCCGGGCTTCGCAGGCCGGGGGACCGGCGTCAGACAACTTCAACCGGGATGTGATCGGGGTCGGGGCCGGAAGCGTCGCCGCTGGGATCATCGGGGCTTTCGCAGTGGACGCGAGCCCTCCGAACAGCGCCATCGTGCACACGTCCGGATCCCGCTCGCAACTGACCAACCTCATCGCCACGGTCGTCGTCTTGTTGGTGGTGCTCCTGGCGACGGCTCCCCTGGCCCACCTACCGCAGGCAACGCTGGGGGCGACCTTGGTGTTCGTCGCCACGAAGTTGTTCCGCGCCCGCCAGCTGCGAACTGTCCTTCGATTCGACCGCGTCGAGTTTGCCCTGACCGCCACCACGCTCGTAGTCGTGGCGCTGGTCGGCATCGAACAGGGCGTCGCCTTGGCAATAGCCCTGTCACTGGCTGACCGGACCCGCCGGACCGCCCGGCCACGCGATGCAATCGTCGGCCGCGAGCCCGGGACAGACCACTGGATACCGGTTGACATCGGCAAGACCACCGAGGAGGTACCCGGTGTCGTTGTCTACCTCATGTACGCCCCGCTCTGGTACGGCAATGCCGACTTCTTCCGTTCCCGGATCCGCGAGCTCGTCGGTTCAACCTCTCCCGCCGTAAATGCAGTGGTGCTCGACGCCAACGCCATTTCCGACATCGACTACACCGGTCTGCAAGCCCTAAAGGACGTCGTCGCGGATCTCAGGAGCGATGGGGTGGCCCTCGGGATCGCCCGCGCATCGCACCTCGTCCATCGCGACCTCAAACGCGGCGCACTCCTGGAACACCTAGGCCGCGACTACCTTTTCACGTCCGTCGAGGCCGCCGTCGACGCGCTCAAGGCACCGAATTCTTGACGAAAACCTCACAACGTCCTGACATCGCCCGATGAGCTGAACGCCGCACTGACCGCAGCGGGCTAGCCACGCGTTCGACGACTGAGCGGCCCGCTCAACGACCGAGCCGCGCGAGAGTGCGACCGGCTTGGTCTACCAAGCGTTCGACGAACGAAAGGTCCTCATCCGAGATAAAGAGCCCGACACCTTTGGAAAAACTGAGCACCCCCAGCAACCTCCCGTTATCGCTGATCGGGAAGACCCCAACTGGGCCCACGGCGAGCCGGCGGATCCGCGCAGCCTCGTCGTCGTCCGCCGCACTCGCCACTATCACCTCTTCGGGGTAGAACTGGCGCACGGAGCGCTGCCCTGTCCTCGCGCACTCCGCGATGATGTCGGTCCCGCCGGCGAGGCGGTTACGGAGCAACTCGGCTGCTTCGGCGACCCAAATGGGGTCGCGATGGTACGTGGTTAGGTAGCGGAGCAACCCGCCCTCGACAAGGTGCACCGAAGCCCCCTCCGAAACGAGCTCCACCATGGCCTCAACGAGCCTGGTCACCAACTCCTCAATGCTCCCGGCCAAACTGAGCGCACGGCATGCGTCCTCGAGGGCCCGTCGGCGAGCTGCGAGGCGCTGCGCCGCGTCCCACTTACCCCATCGTGTCAAATACGAAGCGATCTCGGTCGCCAATTGTGCGAGAAAAGTAACCTCCCTCCTGCTGAAGTCGCGCGCCTTGGGGAACCCGACGACGAGGCACCCAACCGCCGGGCCCTCTCCGGCCATCAGAGGTACACATGCAAGGGCAGGGTCGCTCTCGGACGGCGTCGACAGGAATATCGGGTACCGCTCGTCCAGTTCGGCGAACGTCCGGAACAGGGCCGGGCGGCCGGTGCGGATAACTTCCGACGAGGGCAGGTCTGCCGAGACTGACACTGCCTCCCAATAATCGGCGACTTCGTTGCGGAACCCGAGCGAGGCACCGAAGTTCACTCTCACGTTGTCGTCGGCGAGCAGGCACAGAACTGCCCTCCGGGCACCCAAGAAGGCAATGATGCGCCCTAGCGCGTGCACCATCAACTCGTCCTCGGAGAAACCGGGGCGCACCGCCATCGTGACGTCGCCGCTGCGATGCGAAGGCTTCCCGGCGAGGAGGGACCGTAGCTGCGAGACGGCGTCTTTGCGAGCAGCATCGAGCCTCTCCCAAGAAGCGCCAGTCTCAGCCCAACCCACAGCGCTGACGGGGAACGGGCAAGCCCGAGGAGGCCTTCCCGCGATCTGGCTCTCCATTTCGTTACGGAGCCACTGGCGCCATGCGACAACCTCGCGGCCGGGCGGCTCGGTCAGCAAGAAGCCGCGACGAGCACCCAGGGCGCACTCCGTAAGCAGCTCGGAGAACATCGCGAACACAGACGGCATGCCCGCGTCTGCCAACAAGTTAAGGTCGATCAAGCGGTCACCGCGCCTCACGGCTTCCCAGATCGCCCGCCTGACCGGTTCGCGCATGGGAGCGAGCCGCCCCTTCACATGTTCCGCAAGTGGCGCCAGCCTCGCGACAACTTGGCGAGCGTCGGGCCTTGCACCATCCCCAGGGCCACCAAGGCTTGCCATCTGGAGCTCACGGAAGAGGTCGTCGAAGTGGTCTTCGGACTCTCTCACGAGCCGAAGCGGAGCCGCGACGATGCGCACCGGCCGCATCACGTGGGCGTGCCGTTCCGACAAGCCGCGGCCAGGCCCCTGGTCGTCTGTATCGACAGTGCCGAGTTCCGCCCAGACGATTTTGCCGCCCCCAGCCTCGGGGTACCACCCCCACGCGCTGGTCAGGGCGCTCACGATGGCGAGCCCCCTGCCCGTAGCCGCCGGAGGAAAGCGCGGGCCCATGAGCTCCAACTGGAGCGGTTCGTCAAGCAGGCTCACCGGCCCCTCGATGAGCGTGGGGGGCGGGAGGAGAGGGGCGGGACTGTCGTCGTGGACCTCCAGGCGGAGGCCTTTGCCGCGGCGGCTTATGACCACACTCATCTCGGTGCGGGCGTGCAGGACCCCGTTGCTCATGAGCTCTGACATGACCACGCGTGCATCGTCCAAGAGGTGCCCCGGGCAACCCCAGGCCCTGGCGACCTCGGCCAGCCTCGCCCGCCCTCGGCTAACACTGCGGAGATCTGGCGGGAGGCGCAGTGTTAATGCGTCTGCACCAACCTGCTGCTCGCCTTGTGTGGCGGTGGTAGGCGGCTCGTCCCGCGAGGTCTGCTCGTTGCCCTTGGGCTGCACTCCCTAAAGCATGGCAGCTTGCCCGGCATTATGAACGAAACTCTTCGGAGATGTCGCTGAACCTCGGGCGGCCGGCCGTTACGCTGGGCAGCGTGACCGTAACCGAACCACGTCAGGCACCCGAGCGGTGGAAGTTGGAATGGGCAGACCTTTACAACGAGGTCGTCACTTCGGGCCTGTGCACCGGGTGCGCCGCCTGCATCGTTGCTTGCCCGCACGACGTGCTCGGCTACAACACTGCTGAGGGTGTCTACAGACCCTTCCACCTGGAAGAAGAACTCGGGCCTGGCGGTTGTGGCCACGGCTTGCGCGGCTGCACCAGCTGCACGCGTGCCTGCCCGCGCTTTAGGAACTGGGAGACCGAAGCCGACACCTTCTCCTTTGGCCGGTCCCGGCTACCCGAGGAACAGTCAGGCGTTGTGCAGACGGTCCTGCTGGCGCGGGCGATGGACCCCGAGCTTCTGTCCACCGGTCAGGACGGAGGCGTCGTGTCCGCCCTGTTGTTGTGGTGCCTCGAGCACGACCGTATCGACGCGGCGCTCGTATCTGCGCTCGAGGGCGACGGCTCAGGCTGGCGTGCGGTCCCGGCAGTGGCGCGAACGCGCGCCGAGCTGATGGCTGCCGCTGGTAGTCGTTACACCTACTCAGCAAACACCCTCGCCTATGCAGAGGCCGTAGCCGGAGGGGCCGAACGGATAGCCCTCGTCGGCATGGGCTGCCAAGCCTCCGCTCCCGTAGTGATGAGGGCCCGCAAGGCCGGCAAGGTCGGGCGGCGGCTGGCACTGTCCATAGGGCTCATGTGCTCGAAGACCTTCGACGACTCGATCTTCGAGGAGTTCTTCGATGCGCAGTACGGGCTGAAGAGGGCAGACATCGCAAAGATCAACATCAAAGGCGTCTTCCAGATCTGGTGCCGGGACGGTTCCTATCACGAGGTACCGCTCAAGGAAGGGCATGCCTGGACCAGAGAAGGTTGCAAGTCCTGCCCGGATTTTGCTGCCGAGCACGCTGATATTTCGACGGGGGGCATCGGGGCGCTCTCGGACTGGACGCTCACCGTCGTGCGGACCGACCTCGGCCAGGAGATCGTCGACGAGATGGTGGCCGGGGGGGCCCTCGAGGTCCGGCCCGGAGAGGACGACCCAGGGGCCCTGGCCCTCATGGCCAGGCTGTCGACCGTGTCGCGCCGGCGCTGGCCGGTCTCGGAGGTTCCTGCGCCCCGCCTTGGCGTGCCTCCCCCCAAGGTGCCAACGGCGTAGCCGCCAGCCTCCAAGACTGTTGACCGGTAGCGAACAAGACCTCATGGCTGACTTGAACGAGCAACGCAAGGAAGTCGCAGAGCGTGCCGCTCGAAATATGGCAGTCGTCGAGGAGTACCGCTCAACTGGCGGGCAGTTGTCCGGACAGATGGCGGCTTTCAAGGTCGTCCTCGTCCATCACAAAGGTGCCAAGAGCGGCATCGAGCGAGTGAACCCCCTCGCCTATCTCGAAGCGGGCGACGACATCGCCGTCTTTGCAACAAATGGCGGCCGCAATACGAACCCGGACTGGTACTACAACCTCGTGGCGAACCCGGGTACTTTCGTCGAGCTCGGTACTGAGACATTCCCGGTGCGGGCGCGGCGTCGCGACCGGCCAGGAGCGGGCTGAAATCTGGGAGGCCCAAAAGGTCGGCTCGCCGATGTTTGCCGAATTCGAGAAAACGACACCGCGTGAAATCCCAGTCGTCATACTCGAGCGGATCTGAACCGACCCGGCCTACTACCGGTCACGGGTTGCGGGAGGTCGCTTGAAGGGGTACCCGCACGGCGCCTCAACCTAAAGTGCCTGGATGCGGGGGCGGGTTTGTCTGCTAAGTTGACAGTCCGCCATGGGATCGTTGATCAAGAAGCGCCGCAAACGGATGCGCAAGAAGAAGCACAAGAAGATGCTGAAGGCCACTCGCTGGCAGCGACGAGCCGGCAAGTAGGCGCTCAGTTCGCCGGTCAGCCCTCGGCACCATCCCGCAAAACCCGGACGACCACCCGGCTCTGCCCGGGGTGCGCGCCAGGAACGAACCATGTCGAACCGCTACCTGCGAGGACCGGACGTCTGCCTGTCGCGTCTGCGAGGCGGTCCCGCCAGCTCGCTAGACGCGGCTCCACGTGGAGTGCCGCGGGCTCGAGGTCGTTGAAGTTGTCGGAGACCGGTCCACCCAGGATGTCCCAAGCCCTGTAAACCGCGGCGGTGGCGACCCCGAAGGGGGGCACCAGCAGCGTGTAGGTGTCATTGGCAATGTCGTCGACCGGCAAGTGCTCGAGGATCTGCCCAGTCCCTCGAACCCTCGCCCTGCCGCCACCTGCAAAGCAAAAGGGGACGTCCGAGCCGATCTCGGCTGCCATTTCCAGCCCGGCCGTGCCGGCTGCGCCCGCCCATCGCAGGACCGCGGCTGCGTCGGCCGAGCCGCCACCGAGGCCCGCACCCGCAGGGATCCTCTTGACCAGGCGCACGTGCGCCCTGCGGCCCACGAGCGTGAGGGCCTTGCGGACGAGGTTGGAACCGTCGGTCGGGACTTCGCCATGGCCGCCGGCGCTGGCACCTGCGTCGACGACCTCCAGGCCGTCACCGTCTGAGAAGTACAGCGTGTCGGCCAGGTCGACAGCGACCATCTCTGCATCGAGTAGGTGGTAACCATCCGGTCGTACGCCGGTGACGCGCAGTGACAAGGTCAATTTGGCCGGCGCCGTCACCTCTGCCACAAATAGCCCTGGGGAGCCCGTCAAGGTTCGCCCTCCCCCACGGCCGCAACGGCTGTTCCCGGCATGACCGGGCCAGCCGCGTCCCTAAACCGGCTTAGCCGGCCGGGGCCGGCAGCCGCCGCCAGGCGGCCCCAGTCGGCAACCGACAGCTCCTCCGCCCTCGACTCCTCGTTGATGCCCGCCTGGACGAACGCTGCAGCCGGGATACCAACAGCCGCGAGCGCTCGGCGGAGCATTTTCCGCCTCTGAGCAAAACCCGTCCGCACGAGGCTGAACAGTTCGGCCGGAGCGACGACAGCTGGGTCGACCGCCGGCATCTTCCGGCGCCTCAGGCTCACCAAAGCGGAGCCGACTCGAGGTCTGGGCACGAAGACCGATGATGGCACGGTCCCTACCAACGAGGCCTCCGCCCAGTACGCCACCTTCACCGAAACAGCGCCGTAGGCCTTGCTGCCTGGTCCGGCGACAAGGCGTTGGGCCACTTCCTGCTGGACCATTACGAGCATCCGCTCGATGGCCGGGACCTCATCGAGGAGGTCAGCGACCAGCGGGGTCGCGATGTTGTAAGGAAGGTTGGCCACGAGCGTCCAGCCGTCGTGGGGCCCCGGCGACGAGGGCGAGGTCGAGGGCTGCGGCGAGGGCGAGGTCGAGGGCGAGGTCGAGGGCGGGGGCGGGGGCGGGGGCGGCGCAAGCAGAGCGGGCCAATCGAGGCTCATGGCATCGGCCTCGACAACCGTCACGGCGGCCCCAGCGGCTTTGCCGGCGAGAACCTCTCGGAGCACCGGCACTAGCCAGCGGTCCACTTCGACCGCCGTAACGGTGGCGCCGGTCTCGAGCAGCGCGAGCGTCAACGCCCCGAGACCGGCTCCGATCTCGACTACGCGGTCCCCGGGGCCGACGCCGGCCAACCGGGCGATGCGGCGGACCGTGTTCGCGTCCGCTACGAAATTCTGGCCAAGGGCTCGGCTCGGCGAGAGGCCGTGTTCCTCCAATAAACGCAGGACCTCTTGCCTGGAAAGAGTCACGGCAGCATGCCGGCGAGCGGTACCACGCCCGCGCCTGGCGCGAGTTTCGGTCGTTTTTCGACCGCAGAGGGACCAGACGTCGGGAAATGAGCGGGACGAGAGCGATCCACGGGCTGGGCCACGCTGCCGGCAAACTCAGCCGTCGAGGCGGAAGGCGGCGGCGGCGGCCGCCCAACTCGCCTCTTCGACCTCACTCACGTCCACACCCTTGACCGCCGCGACGGCTGCGCCGACGAGCGGGACGTAAGCGGGCGAGTTTGTTTTCCCACGGTGTGGCACTGGTGCGAGAAAGGGTGAGTCGGTCTCGACAAGAAGCCGCTCGATCGGGCAGAGAGCGGCTGCGTCGCGGATCTCGCTGGCGTTCTTGAACGAGATGATCCCGCTGAAGGAAATCCACATGCCAAGGTCGAGGCAGATGCGCGCTTCGGGCGCGCCGCCGGTGAAGCAGTGAAGGACCGTGCGCGCCGGGATCCCTTCTGCTCGCAGGATCGCGAAGGTGTCGTCCCAGGCTTGCCTCGTGTGCACCACAAGCGCCAGGTCGTGGCTGTTCGCAAGGGCAACCTGGGCGGCAAAAGCCTCGCGCTGTACCGGGCGGGGGGAATAGTCGTAGTGGTAGTCGAGCCCGCACTCCCCTATCGCCACCAGCTTGGGCTGCCCTTGCAGAAGCGGCTCTACGGTCGCAACACCGTTCTTGGCGTCGTGAGGGTGGAGCCCGACAGTTGCCCAAACCCCGTCGTGGGCCTCAGCCACGCGCAGCGCCGCGGCAGAGTGCTCCGCGTCGGTCCCGACCGTAATGAGCCGGGTAACCCCCGCCGCCCGAGCTTGCTCAATCGCTTCGACGCCGATCCCTTCGTAAGGGATATGGCAATGGTTATCGCACCACACGGCGGAGCTAGCCGGACAGGCGCGGGAAAAGGGGCGCCCCTCGCTCCACCGGGAGGCCACCCGGGTACCCACCCCACTTGCAGGCGTCGGGCAGTCGCGCCGTCCACCGGCGAGCCGGTGAGCCCGATCCGGCGCCAGATCTCGGTGGGGGCTTGGGTCAGGGCGGGGCTGGCCAGTACCGCAACGATCCGCAGGATCTCGAGGGAGTCCCCGAGCACGGCGTCAACTGCCGGCCCGGGATCCGCCCGCCACGGCTCGGCCGCCTCCAGGGCAGCGTTTGCAGCGCGGACCAGGCGCCAAGTGGCCTCCAGTGCCTCGCTCGGCGCGACGGCCTCCCAGGCCTGGGCGGCAGTCGCGTAGACCTCCGCGGCAAGCTCCGCGAGCGGGCTGTCGGGCCTCGGGGCGAGCCGATTCCGGAACATTTGCTCCCGACTACGGCGCTCACCCTCGCGAGCAGGTTGCCAAGGTTGTTGGCGAGGTCGGCGTTGTAGCGCGCGACCATGCCTTCGTAGGAGAACTCGCCGTCGGGCCCGAACGCCTGGTCGCGCAGGAAATGGTAACGGAAGCCGTCCACACCGAACGTCGGCACCAGGTCGGCCGGGGAAATTTGGTTGAACGCCGTCTTCGACATTTTTTCCCCACCCACCAACAGGTACCCGTGCACCGCGACTCGGGGTGGGTCGATGCCGGCGGCCATACAAAGTGCCGGCCAATAAACGCAGTGAAAACGGAGTATGTCCTTGCCGATCAAGTGGTGCACGACCGGCCACCACTTCTCGAAACGTGCCTCATCCTCCCCGTAACCGACGGCCGTGGCGTAATTGATGAGCGCGTCGTACCACACGTAGAACACGTGCTTTTGGTCCCATGGGACCTGCACGCCCCAATCGAGCGAGGTGCGGGTGACCGAAATATCCTGAAGCCCGGCCTTGATGAGACCGATGGCTTCATTGCGCTTGGGTTCGGGCGTCACCGCTTCGGGGTTCTCGGCGTACCATTCCAAGAGGCGGTCAGTAAAAGCCGAGAGGCGGAAAAAGTAGTTGTCTTCTTTCAACAACTCGACGGGCCGGTGGTGCACGGGGCACAGGCCGTCGACCAGGTCGCTCTCGGTGTAGTAGGCCTCACACGCCACACAATAAAGACCTTCGTAGGTCCCGAGGGTTATCCAGCCACGGTCGTAAACGGCCTGCATCAGCTTCGCAACTGCACGATGGTGGCGCGGCTCGGTCGTGCGGATGAAGTCGTCGTAGGATATTTCGAGCAGATCCCACGCTTCTCGGAAACGGGCGCTGTTCAGGTCGGCCTGCTGCTGGGGCGTCAGCCCGTTGGCCTCAGCCGAACGCTTGACCTTTAGCCCGTGCTCGTCGGTCCCCGTTAAGAAGAAGACCTCGTTGCCCAACATCCGGTGCCAGCGCGCCAAGGCGTCGGCAGTCACGGTCGTGTAAGCGTGGCCGATATGCGGCGCATCGTTTACGTAATAGATGGGCGTGGTGACGTAGAAGCGGTCCACCCCGACAGGCTACATGGGCTCTGTACCGACCGCTCCGAGTTCCTCGCTCGACGGGGCGCCAGGAAGTTGTCCTGTGGGGGGCCCGAGCACTATGACGTACTCACCGCGAGGCTTGACGGCCTGAGAACGCTTGGCCGCCTCTCCCAAGCTGCAGCGCCAGACCTCCTCGTGGAGCTTTGTCAACTCCCGGCACAGCGCGACGGGCCGATCCGGGCCGCACGCCGCCAGGAGGTCGTCAAGCGACCGCTGGAGCCGGTGCGGCGACTCGAACAACACGACTGCACGGCCGGCCTCGCCCGAGACGGCGGCCAGGCGTTCCGTTCGCTTCCGCCCGGAACGGGGCAGGAAGCCCTCGAAGCACCAACGCTCCGTCGCCAGACCGGATACGACGAGCGCCGCCAACGGAGCCGAGGGGCCCGGCACGGCTTCAACAGGGATCCCTTCGGCGATGGCCGCTCGCACCAAGCGTGCCCCAGGGTCGCTTACGAGGGGCGTGCCGGCGTCGGTCACGAGGGCGATCGTTGCCCCCGCCTTTGCCCTGGCGATGGCGGTCGGGGTCGTGGACGCCTCGTTGAAGCGGTGGTGCGAGACGAGGCGCGGGCCGGAAATGGCGGCGTGGCTGAAGAGCTTGAGGGCCCGGCGGGTGTCCTCGCAATAGACATAGTCCGAGGATGCCAAGGCAGCGACGGCCCGTGGAGAAAGGTCGCCCAAATTGCCGATCGGCGTGGCGACGATGACGACCCGGCCGGTCGCCCCCGCCCGAGGTCCCTCAGACGTTGAAGCGGATCTCGAGGACATCACCGTCCACTACTTCGTACTCCTTGCCTTCGACGCGCAGCCTTCCGACGTCACGAGCCGCCGCCCACGACCCCAATTTGAGCAGCTCGTCCCAGTGCACGACCTCGGCGCGGATGAAGCCACGCTGAAGGTCGGAATGGATGACGCCCGCGCACTCGGGCGCCTTGGCGCCGGAGCGGAACGTCCAGGCCCTGCTCTCCTTGTCCCCCGTGGTGAAAAAGGTCCGCCGGCCGAGCAAACGGTAGGCCGCCTGAGCCACCCGGGGTAGCGCGCCCTCCCCAAGGCCAAGGCCTTCCATCATCTCGGCCCGGTCCGTGGCAGATAGCTGGGCTGCTTCAGCTTCGAGCTTCACACTCACGCCAAGCACCTCTGCGACGTCGGCCAGCTCGTCCGCTACCGGCTTGGTCAGCGCCTCGGGCCCGCCGTCGGCGATGGCTTCCTCCCCGAGGTTGACTACCGCCAAGACCGGCTTGTTGGTGAGCATGAAAAACGGCCGGAGCAGTTCGCGCTCGTCGGCTGTCAGGCCCGAGCGGTAAAGAGGTGTCGCGTCCGAAAGAAGGACAAGCGCCCTGTCGAGGGCGGCCACCTGGCCGTCCAGAGAGTGGTCCTGCTTGGCCGCCTTGCGCCGGCGCTCGAGCTGGGTTTCTGCGCTGGCCAGGTCCGCCAGCACTAGCTCGAGCTCGAGCACTGCCAGGTCTTCGAGCGGGTCGGTGCCACCGGGCACATTCGGGTCATCGAAGGCTCGCAGGACAAGGCAAATGGCATCGGCTTCACGGATCCCGGCGAGGAACCTGTTGCCCAGGCCTTCACCGGTCGACGACCCGGCGACGAGGCCGGCGATGTCCACTAGCTCCACACCCGCGTGGACGACCTTCTTCGAGGAGCTCATCGCGGCCAGGGCGTCCAGGCGCTGGTCTGGGACCTGTGCAACCCCGACACTTGTCTCCGTCGTCGAGAAACGGATGGCTCGCGACGGGCGCCGAGCCTCCCGTTAGAGCGTTGAAAAGGCTGGACTTGCCCGAGTTGGGCAGCCCGACAAAACCGATGCGTTCCACGCTCAAAGGCTAGTGCTCCCGTCCGATGGCCCGGCAGGTGGCGCTTCCGGTGTGGGTGGGCGGCCTGATGTAGTGTTTTTGGGAGGTTGCCAGGGATGTTGGACCACTTGTTCCTCGATACGGTCGGGGCGCTCAGGGCAGCGCTCGACCAAAGCCTTTTGGAACGTGCCGGGCAGGATGACCATCTCGTTTACGACCTCTTGACCGGTGACCTGGTCTGGGAAACCACCGTGAGCCTCCCTGGCGACTACGACCCTCCCCGGGTGAGCGCAGACATCAGCCTCGACTGGCAGACCTGGAGCCAGTCCGCCTGGCGCAGCCTTAGCATGGGCGAGCAGGTCGAAGAGCCACCCGAGATCGGCATCGAGGTCGCCTTCCGCGCACAACGCCTGGCGACGAGGCCGACCCTGTCGCGCGTGCTGGCTGTGCTGCCCGAGCAGGGTGCCGGCATCGGTGACCACCATCTCATCCGCTCGGCCCCTGTCATCGAAGAGGCCTACGAGGAAGCGAGCGGCCCGCCCGAAGTGGCCATCGAGGTCGGCTACGAAGGCAGTTACCGGCTGACGGCACCGAGCGAGGGGGAGGGCGATGGCAAAGAGGCGAGCCTGTTCCCGGGGTGGGGTGGGCTGCGCTCGAGCACTGGCGACGCGCTCCGTTCGAGTTCGGGAGCCACACGCCAGGTAAGCGCGGCGACAGAGGCGACTTTGGGCTCACTCGGGGCTTGGGTGGCCTCGACTTTGGTGCGTCTCGCTGACCTCGACCTCGAGTACCTTCCGCCGGCCGAACCGGATGCCCCCTGAAGGAGCACCAAAAGGAGCAACAGTGTTGAGCTATCCCCCCGGACGGCCCTAGGGTAGCGCAGTGACCGACCGCCCCCCGTACCGTCTCCCAAGAAGTGTGCTGCCCAGGCACTATTCGCTTGTCCTGTCGCCCGACCTCGGCCGGGCGAGCTTCGATGGCGAAGCAGCTATCGAGCTGCAGGTGACCGAAACCACAGCTGAGATCGTCCTAAACGCCACCGAGCTCGAGATAAGCGAGGCGCGCCTGACCCAGGACGGGGCAAAGAGCCTCTCGGCCAGCGTTGCGTACCTAACCGAAGAGGAACAGGCTTCTATCCGGCCCTCCGAGCCCATCGAAGCCGGGAACTGGACCTTGCACCTCAGGTTTTCGGGGAAGCTCAACGACCTCCTTCACGGCTTTTACCGCAGCAAGTTCAAGGGCGAAGGCAACGACGAGTCCTGGATAGCGGCTACCCAGTTCGAGGCCACCGACGCAAGGAGGGCCTTCCCGTGTTGGGACGAACCCGATTTCAAGGCGACCTTCGGTATCACGATCGTCGCCGACGAGACCCTGACCGTGCTGTCCAACGCCCGCGAGCTCTCCTCGGAGAGCGTCGGGGGCGGCAAGCGCCGGGTGCGCTTTGCGGACACCGTCAAGATGTCCACCTACCTGGTGGCCATGGTGATCGGGCCCTTCGAGCTGACAAGCCCGGTCGATGTGGAGGGCGTGCCCTTGCGCATCGCCTATGTCCCGGGCCGTGGGGCGCTAACGGGCCTCGCTGAGGCTGCGGCGGCACACTCGCTTTCATTTCTCCGTAACTACTTCGGGATGCCCTACCCCGCAGACAAGCTCGACCACATCGGGGTCCCTGACTTCGCCTCCGGCGCCATGGAAAACCTAGGCCTGGTTACGTACCGCGAAACAGCCCTCCTCGTCGGCGAGGAAAGCTCGCAGGTCGAGCGGCAACGGGTTGTCTCGACGATCGCTCACGAAACAGCGCATATGTGGTTCGGCGACCTGGTCACGATGCGCTGGTGGGAAGGCATCTGGTTGAACGAGGCCTTCGCGACCTTCATGGAGCTGCTCACTACGGACGCTTTTGAGCCCGCGCTGGAAGATCTGGACCACTTTCGGGGTCGACCGGGCGGCGGCGCTTTCAACCGACAGCCTTCGCTCCAGCCGTGCGATCGAGTACCCGGTGGGCCGGCCCGAGGAAGCCGAGGACATGTTCGACGTGATCACCTACGACAAGGGTGGGTCGGTCCTGCGCATGATCGAGCGCCACCTCGGTGACGACACCTTCCGCCGGGGCCTCAATCTTTACCTCAAAAAACACAGCTTTTCGAACACCGTCACGACCGACCTTTGGGACGCGCTGGAAGTTGCCTCGGGCCAGCCGGTCCGGGCCACGATGGGCACCTGGGTCAACCAGGCCGGCCATCCCGTGGTCTCGGTCGAGCTCGCAAATGGCGGTACCGACCTCGAGCTCGCGCAGCGCCGCTTCCTGCTTGACGGAGGCTCGGACGACGCCACGAGCTGGGTTGTCCCGGTGAGCCTGCGTTACCAGACCGCCGATGGCTCGGTCATCCACGAGCAGCTGCTGCTACAGGGCGCCTCCACCACGGTCAACCTCAAGGAAAAGCCCGTCTGGGTGCTGGTAAACGAAGGTGCCTGGGGGGTCTACCGCGTCCGTTATAGCGACGAGCTGCGCAAGGGCCTGCTCGGCGCGTTGGGCCAGCTGGACGACAGGGAGCGCTTGAGCTTGGCCGCCGACACCTGGTCCGCGACCGTCGCAGGTTTGGCGCCCCTCGAAAACCCTCTGGAACTGTGGTCTGCACTAGGTTCCGAACGCGACCCCGACGTCTGGTGGGCCCTGTCCGGAGCCCTTGGGCTCCTCGGGCTGATAGCTAGCCAGCAGGACCTCCCCTTGGTCCACCAGCTCGTCCGGCAACTCGCCGGCCCCGTATTCGCGGAGGTGGGCTGGGCACCCGCCAGCGGCACCGAGGACACCCCTCCCCAGGCCCGTTTGCGGGCCCGGTTGGTCACGCTGCTCGGGTCCCTCGGAGCCGATGAGGTGGTGCGGGCAGAGGCGCGCCGGCTCCTCGCTGACGCCGAGGCCGGGGGTGCGCCGCTCCCGCCCGACCTTGCAACAGCGGTAGCCCACGTGGTGGCCGCTGGAGGCGGGAGCAGCGAATGGGAGCTGCTCCACTCCAAGTACAAGGCTGCTGCGACCCCGCAGGACGAGGTCCGTTACCTTCACGCGCTATCGAGCTTCACCGAGCCTGAACTGCTCAGGCGTTCGATCGACCTTGCGTTCTCCGACGAGGTCAGGTCTCAGGACGCCCCGTATCTGTTGGCTGGCATCCTCGCAAGCCGAGAGGGCTGCGTCCTGGCCTGGGAAGCCATCGAGCAGCACTGGGACGAAATGCTAAAGCAGTGGCCTCCCAACACGATCCACCGCATGCTCGACTCATTGCCGTCGCTTGTCTCAGCGGGCGACGACGCTGTGAGCCGAGCCTTTGCCTGGCTGGACGGCCACCCCCTCGCACGTGGAGAGCGCAAAGTTGCCCAGTCGCGCGAACGTCTCCGGGTCAACGTGGCGTTCCGCCAACGCGTCGCAGGGCGGCTCGCCGCCGTCTTGGGTGCCGCGTCGTCGGGAGCTCCTTGACACCAGGGGGTGGCGGGCGGGTGTCTTCTGCGTGGCCCATCAGTGTGTTTGGGACCGACGATTGCTCCGCTCAGCTGACCTGGCCCGCTTCCCCGGCCGAAGGACTGGAGGTCCAAGTCGGTGGCGCCGTGGCCCGGCCGGCCCCCTCGCCGATTGCCGAGCTCGTGCTCGACGAAGGCGGCAGTAGCCGTCCCATCAGCGACGGGCCCACCGCTACTTCCGGGGCCGGCGGCGCCTCGACACAGCATGGACGTCGGCCCAGGCTCCGTGGTGGTCGACGGGTTGGCGCCGGCAACCACTTACGATGTGGTCGCCAGCGCCACCGGCGTGCCCAGGTTCCTTGCGGCGCGAGTAACGACGCTGCCTTCGCCGGGCGGCCGGCTGCTGTGCAAGTTCGCTGCCGTGAGCGACGTGCACATCGGGGAAAAGCACTTCGGCGTGCTGGGAAGGATCCACGACCCCGACGAGCACGCCGCGGGCGTGGAGCCTTACCCGGTCCGGTCGTTGCGGGGCGCCATGGCCGAGGCGACGGCGTGGGGCGCAGAACTGCTGGTGGTAAAAGGTGACCTTACACGCGAGGCAGTCCCCGCAGAAGTCCGCGACGCCGGACGCGTACTTGCCAGTAGCCCCTTGCCGCTCGAAGTGATCCTCGGGAACCACGACAACAAATGGGGGGTAGATGTCCGCGCGATCCTGGAGAGCCAGGGGGTTCCCGTCTCATGGCAACCCCGCGCCCGCGACCTCCCCGGCGTGAGGATCGTGCTCATGAGCACTGCCCACGGAGATCCCCGTTTCCACGGGGGACAGCTTCCCCCCAAGGTGAGCGAGCAGATCGCCGCCTTGGCCCGGGCAGCACCCGGGCCCGCCTGGGTCTGCTTGCACCACCCGCCCGAGATGTTCCGGTTCCCGACTGTGTACCCGCCGGGCTTACCGTTCGGCGAGAGCCGCCGGTTGCTCGAGGTGCTCGCAGCGCCAGAGCAGCCTGCGACCTTCCTCACATGCGGTCACCGCCACAGGAACCGGCGCTACGACTACGGCCGGCTGGTGGTTACCGAGGTTGGCTCCACGAAGGACTACCCGGGCGTATGGGCCGGCTACAAAGTCTTCGAAGGCGGCATCATCCAGCTTGTACGGCGGACCGCGCACCAAGACGTCATGGCCTGGACCGAGACGACGCGCCGAGCTGTGAACGGGCAGTGGCGCCGGTGGTCGCCTGGGAAGCTGTCGGACCGTTGCTTCACCGTGGACTGGCCCGCCCGCCCGACAGGTGAAGTGGCCGCCGGAACAGGCTAAGGAGGCGCGGTCACTCCGGGCGGCTCAGGCGACCGATCCTCGCCTCGACGGCGGCCAGGCGCTCCTGTGCAGCCGCGTGCAGGATCTCGGCCTGTTCATAAAGATCGGCGGCGGCTTCGATGCCGAGCTCACCGCTGGCCAGCCGGCTCGTCACAAGCTCCAAAGCGGCGAGCAACTCCTCGAAGGCGAGCCCGTCCAACGGCTTGTCGACCCCGCACAGATTGGGCTTGAAGCTATCGCCCATTTGAGCCCCCAAGAACAGACGCCGGGGTTTCCACGCGGGCGGCGATAACACCGCGCGCAACGGTCACCACGACGAGGTCGCCGGGGGCGACCTCGTCTGGCCCGCGCACCACGGCCCCGTCCACTCGGCGGACGACCGCAAACCCCCGCTCCACCACGTGTTGAGGCGAAAGCGAACGGGCATGGCGGGCAAGCGCGTCGAGGTCGTGCTGGCGCGACGCAAGCGACGCCAGCACCGGCCGGCGCCAATCACAGGCTTGGAGCCTCTGGCGGCACCGCTCAGCGGCATGGCCAGGGTGCTCGCGAGAAAGCCGGTCACCTGCGTGGCGTAACCTGCTCCCGGCTCGTTCGAGGCCAGCAGCTAGCGCCCCGCCAACCTCCGCACGCTTCAGCCTTTCCCTGCCCAGATCGCCCCTGCTCCGGACGCTTCGCGAAGCAATCGCCAGGAGCCTTACGAGATCCTCTCTCAGCCCTTCTCGGTCCGGGACGACCGCGTGGGCAGCCATCGACGGGGTTCCAAAACGTTGGTCGGCAACCTCGTCGCACAAAGGCCGGTCCGACTCGTGGCCGATCGCGGACACCACGGGCAGGGGGCATGCCGCAACAGCACGGCATAGTTCCTCATCGCTCCAAGGAAGAAGCGCAGTGGCGTCACCACCGCCGCGTGCCAGCACCACCACGTCCACCTCGGGCCGCAGCGAAAGCCGCTGTAGGGCGTCGATGATCGAAACAGCTGCGCCAGGGCCGCTGACTGTCGTCTCTTCGACCGCCAAGGGATAACCGGGGAAGCGGGCGGCGACGACCGACTCGATGTCCTTTCGCACGGCTGCGTCGGCACCACAAAGGACTCCGATGACCCTGGGAAGCCGCGGTATGGACTTGCGCGGCCGGTCGAGCAGGCCCTCGGCAGCCAGTCTCGAGCGCGTCTCGGCGATCATGGCGGCAACTGCCCCTTCGCCAATAGGCGTCACCTCTTCGGCCTCGAGGAGCAACTGGCCCCTGTCGTTGCCCCAAACGAGCGTCCCCACCACGATGACGCGCTCGCCGGCAACGGCCCTGCAACGGCGCGAGTTTCGCGAAGGGCACGCAACGGGCATCTGTGCCGCCCGGTCGCGCAGCACGAAATATATCCATCCTGCCCGTGAAGTCTGCGGGCGGTAGACCTCGCCCTCCACTGCCACGCGTCCGATCCCCGCAAGCGACCGGGCGATCTCCCCCGAGAGCCGGACCAGGCTCAAGCGCCGAGGTTCCGGCCTGGTCACCGCCTTGCCCTGGCCCCCTTGCGGCCCCGTCGGGGCAGCCTCGTCCGACCAGAAAGGCAGAGTCATCGAGTGGCACCGTAGCGCGCGCCGCGCCCGCTATCGGTCAGCTGGGCTCGCCGGCCGCAGCTAGCCGGCCGGGTACCAGCGCCTCCAGGTACCGAAGGCGCGAAGCGATTCAGGGCTAACCGCAACCCCGGTGCCGGGGCCTGCAGGCACCGATATGGTGCCGTCGGGCGCGATCTCAAGCGGACCGGCCAGGTCCTGTTCGAAAAACCTTGCCGAAGCAGAAAGGTCGCCGGGAAGGCTGAAATTGGGCAGCGAAGCCAGGGCGACGTTGGCTGCCCTCCCGATACCCGTCTCCACCATCCCACCGCACCAGACCGGGACGCCCCGCTCGGCGCAGAGGTCGTGCACCCGCACCGCTTCCAGGTAGCCCCCGAAGCGCCCGGCCTTCACGTTGACAACCGAGCAGGCGCCCATGTCGAGGGCAGCGCTCACTGATGCCACTGAGGTCAGTGCCTCATCGAGACAAATGGGTGTCCGCAGCTGACCGGCAAGTTCCCTGTGGCCCGCCAGGTCGTCGTCGCCCAGGGGCTGCTCTATGCATGCAAGCCCGAAGCCGTCCAGGCGGGCCAATCGCCTGGCGGCTCCCATCGGGCCGATGTCCGCATAGGCGCCGTTCGCGTCGGCAAAAAGGACCAGTTCTGGCCAACGCCGCCGAACTTCCCCAAGCGGCTTGTCGTCCCAACCGGGCGCTATTTTCAGCTTGACCCGTAGATAGCCTTCCCCGACGTAGCGTTCCACCTCGTCCAATAGGTCTGCGAGCGAGCTCTGCAAACCAACCGCCACCCCTGCGGTGACCGCCGCCTTAGGTGGCTGGCCAGAGCGGCTCAGACCTGCGAAGAAATCTGCCATCCTCACCCCGGCGGCCCGGAGCTCCGCGTCGAGGAGAGCGGCCTCGAAGGCTGATTTGGCCATCTTGTGCCCCTTCACGGCGGCCAACGCGGGGGCGACATCGCCCGCGCTTGACACCTTGGCCGACAGCAGGGCCGGCAACAGGTAGCTCTCCGAAACCGCTACGGCACCCGCGGTGTACTCCGAGCTGTAGCTGGGATCTGGCAACGCGGCGCACTCGCCCCAGCCATCGAACTCCGCCCGTTCGCCGCCCTCGCTCTCGCAGCGGAGCAAGGCCCTAACAAGCAGGCTGTCCCGAGCGGAAAAAGATCCGGCAGCGCTATCCCACCGTTTGCGCAGCGGTACCAGGGCCCGGACGAGCTCCCAGCCGACCAGCTCTCCCCTGCCTTGCGGGACCAGCCTCAGGGCCGCGTTTCCTCCTGCGCTTCGGCCCAGGCCTTGGACTCCTCCACCTCAATGTCATGGACCTCGTCGAGACGGGCCTGGTGCCTGCCTCCCTCGAAGCTCGTCGACAAGAAAATGTCGACGATGTCGAACGCCAGCTCCGGGGCCAGGATGCGCGCGCCGAGTGACAGCAAGTTGGCGTTGTTGTGCATGCGTGCAAGTCGGGCCGTGTACTCGTCGTGGCAGAGCGCTGCACGAGCCCCGTGGACCTTGTTGGCTGCAATCTGCTCGCCCTGCCCCGAGCCGCCGATCACGATGCCGACATCGGCCAAGCCACCAACGACGTGGCGGGCACAGGCTGCGCAATAGATCGGGTAATCGACGGGCTCGGCGCTATAGGTGCCGAGATCGTCGACCTCGTGGCCAAGCTGTAGCACGTGCGACACCACCGCCACCTTCAGGATGTAGCCGGCGTGGTCATTGGCGATCGCGACCTTCACGCTTCACATTTCTAATCGCTTTGCGAGAGGCCTGCTCGTGGTGCTGGCAGCCGCGCTCCGGGTGGCGTCCTATCGGGCCCGCGGCTCGACTGCGTCGGGCCTCTCGAGGTCGAGCACCAGCAGGGATGCAAAACCCGCGCTCTGCTGCAAGAGGGTGTTAACAAGGCGCATGGACGCCACCTCGGGGCTGTGCTCGATGTCACCCGCACTTCTAACCGGGGCCGACAGCACGTATCGGAACTCCGACAGCGGCAAGTTGTCGTCATCCAGGAAGTCGTGTTCGGCGAGATAGGCGGTCATAGCGCCGGCAACCATCACGAAATGCGTGTTGTCGGGTGATGCGACGAGCTGGTTACCGGTCAGCTCGCTCAGCTGCTCTGCAACGCGACCAAGAGGCTGATCGCTGTCGAGGAAAAGGTCGACGGTACGAGACACTCGGGCTCCTTGTCACTGTCCGAAGGCTTTCCCGCGGCGGCGTCACCGCGGGGGCAAGCTCTCTCGGTACCGAACGCCCGATAGGCGCTCCGGGCCGTCAGCCGCGATAGGCCCGGACTGATGCGCCGGACAGCATCATTCGTAGCATTTCATGCTATTAGATGTCAAGGCGAGCCGCAACCCGCTCCAGGGCGCTGCCGGCAGGCCGGACCGGTGGCTCGGGCTGAGCCGCCATCGCCACTTCGAACCAGATCGTCTTGCCCACGTCTGAGTGCGACTCAACGCCCCACGCGGTCGCGAGCTCGCGCAGGATCACCAGCCCGCGTCCGCTGTAAGCATCCGGCGGGGCCGCGGCAAACGAGGGCAAACGAGTGTTCTGGTCGAACACTTCGACCCGGACGCGCTCACCGGACTTTATGACCGTCACCTCGAAGTCGCTGCGAGCATGCAACACGGCGTTGGTGGCCAGCTCACTTACCAGCAGAGGAAGATCCTCGAGCTCGAGACCCCACGCTTCGAGCACCGAAGCAACAAAGTGGCGGGCAGCAAAAACTTCGCTCGGATCCGGGGAAAATGTCCGCCAGGCCCGGTCAGGACGCCCTTCACGTTGCTTAGGCATGCGTTGGGCGTAGCCGTTCATCTTGGTGCGAGAACCTTCCTGGCTTGATCACGTGAGCCGTCTGCCCCGTTCTGTCCTTATTGTCCTATTGCCCTAACTCTAACCATACGGCCTGCAAACGCGCCCATAGAGGCTTTGCTGTACCCCTAAATGTCAGTTTTGATGCTCGTGAGGCGTCCAACCCCTTGGGCTACCATCTCGAAAGGGTCACGGTGCTAGTGCTGCCTTCTGGAACGTTCGCCAGTCACCATCTTGCGGCCCAGCTTCGGGCGCGGTGGGCGGCAGCGTTCGCGTGTCTCACCTGCCTCCTGATCGTCTCCGCCACGGCCGGTTGCTCTTCGACCGCCCCCGTGCGCCACGCGGTGCCACATGTGCCGGTGGTGAGCTGGCAGCTTGGCGCCACGGGCCCGGCAGCCAGCGCGCGTGGCGAAGCACCTGTGCCGACCAAGGACATATCGGGTGCCGCACCCGACGCGAACCCAAGTGTGAACTTTTTGGACGCGTCCTGCGCGTCAGCGCTTTTCTGCGCAGTCGTCGGCCAGTACACCGATACGACGGGCTCGTTGTCCGGGCTCATCGACCTTTTATGGAAGGGGGCTTGGCGGTCGTACTCCGCACCGGAACCTGCCAACAACCCCGCCGGGGGCGGGCCAGGGGACAACGCTTCGGGCAGTGCTTACAGCGGGCTCAACGCAGTTTCCTGCCCGGTCGCCGGTTTTTGCGTCGCGGTCGGCACCTACAGGGATGATGATGGCCGTTACTGGGGCCTTATCGACACCTTTTCCAGCGGTACATGGCGGGCGACTGCCGCACCCGAGCCCGCTAAGGATTCCGCAGGAGAAGCGCCCAGCCTCACCGAAACCCAGACCGGCCTGACATCGGTGTCGTGCAGCTCGGCCGGCAATTGCGTCGCCGTTGGTTCTTACGACGACGCTGTCGGCTTTTATTACGGGCTAATCGAAACGTTTTCGAAGGGCTCCTGGTGGCCCCTGGAGGCTCCCGAACCGTCCAGGGACGGGCTCGGCACCGGGCGTGGCACAGACGCCAACAGCTACCAGTTCGCCGGCTTGAACTCGGTCGCTTGTACCTCTCCGAGCTTTTGTACCGCAGTAGGCCGCTACAAGGACGCCAACGCCGTGGAATGGCCCCTCATAGACATGCTCCGGGGCGCGGCGTGGGACGCTGTGGCAGGCCCAGAACCTGCTAGCAACGCTTCTGGAGCCAAACCGGGCTCCCAAGCACAGGCTGATGGGGGCTCATATCTGCTTTCTGTCACTTGCCTTTCGCAGGCGTTGTGCACTGCGGTGGGCGCGTACCTCGACAGTTCCACGCACATTTACGGTCTCATCGATTCGTTCAGGGACGGCGCCTGGAAGGCAGTGGCTGCACCCGAACCAGCGAAAGATATTTCACGGGCGGACGCGGGTACCGATGCCGACCGGGAGGAGGGGGCGACGTTGGCTGCCGTCGCTTGCACATCGCCCGGGCCCTGTATTTCGGTGGGTTCGTACAAGGATTCCAAAGGTTTCCAGGTAGGCCTCGTCGACGTCTCGGGCGGCGGCAACTGGAGCACTCTGGCAGCGCCCGAGCCGTCATCCGACTCGCTCGGCGGTCAACCAGGCAGCGATGCAACTGGGGAAGCGGGTACCGCTCTCAAATCTGCAAGCTGCGCCCCCACGGGGCTATGCGTCGCAGTCGGCACCTACAACGACTCCAAGGGGAACTCGGTAGGGCTGATCGACATGCTCCGGCGCGGCACCTGGCGCGCACTGCCGGTGCCGGCGCCCGAGAGCCCTTTCCAATTAGGGATCCTGGTCCGCCAGACTGTTACGGTCCAGACGGTGGCGTGCGCACCTGACGGTTTTTGCATCCTTGGTGGCAATTATCAGGACACGGCCGGCAACACGTTCGGGTTGATTGACACTTATGGCGCTTGAACGCGAGCATTCCCGGGCAATGGGCGAGATCAGGGGAGCGGCAGGCGCGCAGGAGCCTCTTCGGCCAGGCGGGCCGCCTCGCCGTCGTCGGAAGCCCCCGATGCTGCGCGGTGCACGAGAGCGACCTGGCTCCGGTAGTCCGCGACCTCGGCGGCAACGGTGGCATCGTCCCAACCGAGCAACGGAGCGAGCAGTCGGGCCGCGGCCGGGGCACAGCCGACCCCGCCGTCGCTCGTCTCCATCGCGATCCTCGTGCGGCGCATCAGCACGTCCTCGAGGTGCCGCGCCCCTTCGTGGGTGACCGCATAAACAAGTTCTGCCTGCAAGTAACCACACGCTCCCTCAACGGGGCTTGCGAGGTGCGGCGCCGTCCTGACCGGGGACAACACCTCGCCGACGAGACCTCCGTACCGGTGCAGCAAATGCTCGGCGAGCTCGGCGGCCAAGCCGTGCTCGGTGGCGAGATCGTGCCGCCCTTCCCAATTGCTGCGATAGCCGTGCGCACCGAGCAGGGGAATGTCGGCGGTTTGTGAGCGGGAGGGAGGAAAAGGCCCGTCGGCGACGACCGCGTCCATCACCTCGGCAGCCACCGGCCTGTAGGTCGTGTACTTCCCACCGGAGACGACGACCAACCCGGGCGCCGGCCGGCCTATCGCGTGCTCGCGCGAGAGCTTGGGCGTTTGGGTAGTGCCACCTTTGGCCTGCCCCTCCCCCGGTCCTCGCACTACGCCGCTCCCGGCTACTAACGGCCTCAACCCGGCAAATGTTGCCTCGACGTCGTCACGTCCGAGCGGGTAGGCAAGCACACGGTTCACCTGCCCAAGCAGGTAACCGACATCGCTCGAGGTGGCCAAGGGCCGCGCCTTGCCGTACTCCCAGTCGGTGTCGGTGGTCCCGATAAGCCAGTGTTCTCCCCAGGGAAGCACGAACAGGACACTGCGCTCGGTGCGTACGATCAGGCCACTGGACAGCGCGATCTTGTCCCGTGCCACGACGAGGTGAGCGCCCTTCGAGGGCCGGACCCGCACCGCGCGCTCGCGGCCCGCGAGGCCTTCGGTCTCCTCAGTCCAGGCTCCCGTAGCTATCACGCTCACCCGGGCCCGGGCCTCGAGTTCCTCGCCGGTTTCCGTGTCCCGCAGGACCGCGCCGACGACCCGCTCCCCCTCGCGCAGGAACCGAACTGCCTTCACCCGGTTGACGGCCACAGCGCCGAACGACACGGCCGTGCGGACAACCTCTACCACGTAACGCGCATCGTCAACCTGGCCGTCGTAGTACAAGATGGCGCCGGCCAAGGCATCGGGCCTCAGCCCGGGTGCAAGGGCAAGTGCCTGCCGTTTGGACAGATGCCGGTGCAGAGGCAGGCCTCGGCGACTTCCTACCGCGAGCCCAAGCAGGTCGTAAAGAGCGATCCCGGCGCCGACGTAGGCCCGCTCGACGACAGGCTTGCGCAGTGGCCACATGATCTGGACCGGGCGGGCCAAATGGGGTGCCAAACGTTGCATTATCAGGGCACGTTCCTTCAGGCCCTGGCGGACGAGGCCGAAGTCCAGCATCTGGAGGTACCTGAGGCCACCGTGGACAAGCTTGCTCGACCTGCTAGACGTGCCCGCGGCCCAGTCCTGTGCCTCGATGATGCCCACCGAGAGCCCACGCGTCGCAGCGTCCAAAGCGATGCCGGCGCCTGTTATCCCGCCTCCCACGACGAGGAGGTCCAGCTCGGTGCTGCGCAGGCGGGCCATGTCGTCGTGCCGGCGCACGGGTGACAGCGCGTTCCCGACCTCGCCGAACGGATCGGTCAACGTGTGCCCATCATCTCGAGCCTACGCTTGCACAGCGGCACCGAGACCGGCGAGCCATAGCGCCGGGGACCGAGGAGCCATGGCGCAGGGACCGAGGAGAGGGGACGTCCCATATGCATGAGTTCGTCGGAGCGATCGACCAGGGGACCACCAGCACCCGGTTCATGATCTTCGACCACGACGCCAGGGTCGTCGCTAACCAGCAACTCGAGCACAGCCAGATCTTCCCAAACCCGGGTTGGGTGGAGCACGACCCCTTGGAGATCGTCGAACGGACGGGAGAGGTGATGCGCAGTGCTCTCTCCGCCGCCGGGCTTGGGCCGGCCGACCTGGCAGCCATAGGCCTGGCCAACCAGAGGGAGACAACTGTGATCTGGGACCGGCGCACTGGCCTGCCCCTTACGAACGCGATCGTGTGGCAGGACACCCGTAGCGACCGGATCGTAGCAGCGCTTGCGCGCGGCCCCGTCGGCGAGCTCGTGCGCCAGAAAACCGGGCTGCCGCCGGCGACATATTTTTCCGCCGGCAAGCTGCAATGGGCGCTCGAGAACATAGATGCTGTCAGGCAGGCGGCGCACGCCGGGACGGCGTGTTTTGGGACCGTCGACAGCTGGCTCATTTGGAGCCTCACCGGAGGGACGGCCGGGGGTAAGCACGTCACCGACGTGACCAACGCCAGCCGCACAATGCTCATGGATCTACGGGCACTTTCTTGGGACGAAGAACTGCTGGACATTTTCGGCGTGCCGCGCGAAATGCTCCCAAATATCTGCCCGTCCTCTGGCCATTACGGAGAGACGGTGATCGAGGGAACAGACGGGCCAGCCGTAGCTCTCACTGCGGTCCTCGGCGACCAGCAGGCCGCCATGGTGGGACAGGTCTGCCTACGCCGAGGTGAGGTGAAGACCACCTACGGCACAGGCAATTTCCTCCTGTCGAACACCGGTGAGGAGATCGTGGTGTCTAACAACGGGCTCCTCACGACGCTCTGTTACCAATCAGTCGGTGCCAATCCCGTTTATGCCCTCGAGGGGTCAATCGCGGTAACCGGCTCGGCGGTGCAGTGGTTGCGCGACCAGCTCGGGATCATCGCCGCGGCCGCAGACATCGAGGCTCTGGCCGCTAGCGTGCCAGACAACGGGGGCATTTATTTCGTGCCGGCGTTCTCCGGCTTGTTCGCTCCGTACTGGCGCTCCGACGCACGCGGGTCGGTGGTTGGGCTCACCCGTGCGAGCACCAAGGCCCACCTGGCACGAGCAACCTTGGAGGCCATCTGTTACCAGACCCGCGACGTCGTGTTGGCGATGGAACAAGACGTGGGAACGAGCCTGGAAGTGCTCAAGGTCGACGGGGGCGTGACGGGCAACAGCCTTTGCATGCAGATGCAGGCAGACATCCTTGGCCGGCCCGTGTCCAGGCCGCTCGTGGCCGAAACAACTGCTCTAGGCGCAGCGTACGCAGCCGGCTGCGCCGTCGGCTACTGGGCTGGCGAGGACGACCTTCGCCGGAACTGGCGAGCTGAGCGGACATGGGAACCGCGCTGGAGCGAAGACCAGCGCCAATCCGGCCATGCGGGATGGAAAAAAGCGGTGGAGAAGGCGCTCGACTGGGTGGACGTCAACTAGGTAGTCCCGCGGGGGCGGTCACCGCAGAAGAGCTGTATGTTGGCTGCTCATGTCAAAGCTCGCGAACTCCCCGCCCCAAGGCGACAAGCCGGTCCCGACTGCCCCTCCCCCACCACCCTGGTGGCGCCACTACATCTGGCTCATCGCTGTCCTGGTGGCCTTTGGCCTTTTGTTCGTGCTCCCGGCAACCCGCGCAAGCGAGCCGGTCACCCTCACCTACTCGCAGTTCCTGAGCGACGTGTCTGCCAAAAAAGTCAAGACGTTCACGATTAGCCAGAACGGCACTGCTACCGGGTCGTTGAGCACCGGGGGCACATACACCACCGTTGTCCCAGTGGAGCTGCCCGACACGACCCTGGTCCCCGAGCTCAACAAGGACCACGTGCAAATAACTGCGAACCTACCGGGCACGTCATTGGGTGGCGACATCTTCACCTTGGTGATATTGCTGGCGCCCTTCATCATCGTGTTCTGGCTTTGGAGACGGCTTTCAAAAGGCGCCGTGGGACAGCTCCAAGGAGTACTGGGCGCAGGCAAGTCCAAAGCCAAGGTCTTTGACGCAGACCTCCCGAAGACCACCTTCGCCGATGTCGCGGGCTACGAAGGGGCCAAAGCCGAGATCGCCGAGGTCGTGGAGTTCTTGAAGAAACCAGACCGTTACAAGCGCGCTGGGGCTGTCGCCCCCCGCGGCGTCCTTATGGTCGGTCCGCCCGGCACCGGCAAAACGCTGCTCGCGCGGGCCGTTGCGGGTGAAGCGGGTGTGCCCTTTTTCTCTGTTACCGGTTCGAGCTTCGTAGAGATGTTCGTCGGGGTCGGAGCGGCCCGGGTGAGGGACCTGTTCGCAGAGGCGCGCAAGCGCGCCCCGGCGATCATATTTGTGGACGAGATCGATGCCATCGGGCAGCGGCGCGGCGGGAGCGGGGTGGTCTCCAACGACGAACGTGAACAGACCCTAAATCAGCTGCTTGCCGAAATGGACGGCTTCGACATGACAGCAGGCCTCGTGGTCCTGGCCGCCACCAACCGGCCGGAGATCCTCGACCCGGCGCTTCTGCGCCCCGGGCGTTTCGACCGCCAAGTGACCATCCCTCTGCCAACGCTGTCCGAGCGAGTCGCGATCTTGGTGGTGCACTGTAAAGACAAGCGGCTTGCGGGCGTCGACCTGGAAGTGGTTGCCAGGGGCACACCCGGGTTCTCGGGGGCTGACCTCGCCAACCTCGCAAACGAGGCAGCAATCGTGGCCGTCCGCAATAACCGCGAGATAATCCAGCCCTCAGACTTCGACGAAGCCCGAGACCGCATAATCCTCGGCCGGCGGGAAGGGTCGAACGTGCTCCTTCCCGAAGAGAAGCACGCCGTCGCTGTCCACGAGGCGGGTCATGCCCTGGTGGCCGCTCTGTCTCCCAAGGCTGACCCGGTTGCGAAGGTGACCATCCTCCCCGCAGGCCAGAGCTTGGGGGTCACCGAACAGCTCCCTCTGGTTGAACGCCACCTCTACGGGGAGGACTATCTGACCACCAGCCTCGCAGTCCGCCTAGGTGGGAGAGCTGCGGAGCTCGTAGAGCTTGGGCAGGGCTCCACCGGGGCGTCCAACGACCTGGCGAGCGCGACCGACCTCGCGGTACGCATGGTGCGCGAGTTCGGGTTGTCAAAGGAGCTGGGGCCGGTCGGTTACCCCGAAGGTGGCTCTGTGTTCCTTGGCAGCGGAGGCCAGGGCCTTTCGAGCCGGCCCTTCGCAGAAGCGACCCAAGCGAAAATAGATTCGGAAGTGTCGGCGCTGCTGAGCGCAGCTGAGAAGACAGCGGTGGAGCTGCTGACCAAGAACCGGGACAAGCTTCGGAAGCTAAGCGAACTGTTGGTCAGCAAGGAAACCGTCAATGGTTCTGACGTTTACGGCATCGCCGGCGTCCCCGAGCCCAAGGGGATCGAGACGGGGTCCACCCTGGCACCCGAACGCGCGGCAGCCGTTGCCGTTACACCCAACGCCTGACGCTGGACGGCGTGGAAGGCGGGCGAAGGTTACGGAAAGCGGCCCAGCCCAGGCAGGCCACCGCCGAGCCCGCCGCCGAGCATCCCGCCGCCCAAGCCCTGGTCCCCGCGGCGCTCGTCGTGGATGTTGTCGATGGCAAGGACGGTAGCCAGGATGAAGACGTCGTTCTGCCCATCGGCTATGTCGACTACGAACTTTTCCCCGAACGCCATCTCACGCGCGACGGTCCCAATTACGCCCGCGGCGCTCGTCAGCGTGTAGTTCCACCCGCCGAAATCGCCGCTGGCGTCGATATTGCCCTGGCTCGTCGCGATCTCAAAGTGCTGACCGAAGACGCCGGTATGGTGCACTTCGGCCAAGTGCTGGCCGCCGACAATAACTTCAGGATTATCGCCTAACAGCGCTCTGGAGCGCTCGCGGGCGCTGCCAGCGGTACTAGACGGTGGCGAAGAGGCCGCTCGCGTAGTAGTCGGACGGGCCCTTGGCCCCGGGAGGCACGAAAAAGTAGCCGCCGCCGGTGGGGCTGATGTAGTCCACCAGCGGCTCCCCGATAAGCCGGGTCTGGACCGCCTCAAACTGCCGTTTGAGGTCCTGCTGGTAGCAGGTGAAGATCAAGCCCTGGTCGAGGTTGCCGTTGACGTCGATACCCCGGTCATAGTTCCAGCCCCGCCGCAGGATCTCAGAACTGGCTGTGGCGGGGGTGCGGGGGTTGGCCAGGCGCATATGGGCAGTCAGCGGGATCGCCACGCCTTGTGGGTCCGCGGCGTAGTTGGGGATGTCCGATTGGTTGTTGCCGTCGAGAGGGGCTCCGGTGTCGCGGCGGCGCCCGATCATCGTCTCCTGCTCCTGGAGGGACACCCTGTCCCAGAACTCGACGAGCATCCTGATCACCCGTACGACCTGGAATGTCCCACCCTCCGTCCAAGCAGGGCCGGCACCAGGCTGTACCCATATGAGGCTGTTCGCGACGCCCGCCTTGGTCACGTCCGGGTTGGCGATGCCGTCTTTGAACCCCAGGTAGTTCCGGGGGGTACCGGATGGGCGGGGTGGGGCTAGGACGCCGTCGATCCGCCACCTCGGCTGCATGGCACCGCGGGTGTGCTTCGTAATGTCCCGCATAGCGTGGATAATTGTGTCCACTCTGTCGGCCTGCAGGCTGACGCTGAGGTCCCCGTGGATCTGCGTGGGATCGAGGTTGTCGTTCGGAAAAGTGGTCATCTGGGTGAGCCCTGTCGGCATTGCTCCGGCCAGCCCGAAACGCTCATCGAAGAGCGAGGCGCCCAAGCCGAGCACCATGGTCAATTGGCGGGCCGGCAGCAGCGGCCCGAGGATGCCGTTGTCCTCTGGTGGCGAAGCCGGCCCAAGGTCCTCGGGAGCTCCGCCCTCCACCAGCAACCGAGCCCGCTGGGTGATGGTCTGCAACAGGTCTACGAGTTCTGAGCGGGTTGAGGCGATGACGTCGATTGCGAGGATTGCCACGACGGGCGCGGGCGGTTGGACAGCGCCCGCTTGGTGGGCACCATGGAACGGGGTGGATGCGCTTGCCTGGTCAGCGAGCGTCAAACCGAGCGCTCCCCCGCCCGCGGCCAACGCGGCTCCTGCGCCGACTGCCGCCGCGCCAGCCCCGAGGAACTCCCGGCGGGACAGGCGGGCCATCAATCGGCTCCCACGCTAAAGAGGCGCAGGCTGCCCGGGATGATGGAAAGCTGCTCGAGCAGGGAGCTCACGGCGCCGTCGAGCTGTTCGCGCTCTGAGGTGTCGAGGCTCTGCACAGGCACCCACCAGCCGTCGGGCATCCGGTAGCGGTCCACCAGCTCTTGGAGGCTCGCCAGCCCAGCCGTAACGGAGGTGAGAAGTTGCGGGTCGCGTCGGCCAAGATCGGCTCGAGAGCAGCGACCGTTGCTTGGGTCCCCTGGATGTTCGCCGAAACAGTCGCCAGGTTAGTGTTGCTGCCCTGGTCGGTCTCTCCGGTCAATTCGAACTGCAAGGCGTTCTCCAATATCTCGTGGGCCCGCAACGGCAGGTCTGTGTTGAGCATGATCTGGTGGGGGAAGGCCGCTTGTAAGCCGCGTACGTCGGCGTCGAGCTGGGCAACGCTGGGCTCCACTGCGGCAGGGGACGAGTTGTGCCACAACTCGTACTCGACTCGTAGGAACCCGGTGAACTGTGGGTCGTGCACTCCCCCTGGCAGCCCATTGGGCCGACCGTCGATCTCTGTATCGAAGGGCCCGAACGTGTCGTAGGCGGCCCCTAGGCGCTCGTAATCGAGGTGCGCGACCAACCACTGTGCCTTCGCCGCCTCCAAATCGCCGCGATCGACAAGTGCCTTGAGACGGTCGGTGTCGCCAACAAGCCTGACGAGGCCGATGGTGACCGAGTTGCGGTAGGTGAGCACTGCAGCGTCAAGGTCGTCGGGGCCAACCGGGATGTACCACGGGGTTGGGTTCGCGACAGCCGTTCCGCTTACCCGCCGGGAAACCGACGTCCAAAGAGCCTGGTCGACGCTGGCACATTGCCAGTGGTAGAGACCCGGCTCGAGCGTGGCACTAAGGGGCCGCGTAGTGCCGGCCGCGAGAGTGAAGATCTCGGCGTAAACCCGGGAGGAACCGGTCCCGAGGAGCTGTACGTCGACCGTCGTCGGGGTGCGGTTGGTAACGTCGAAAGCGACGGCTCCAGAGCGGGGAGCGTTCCACCCTTTGGCGCAACCCGTGTTGGTGACCATTATCTGGCGCGAATTACCGACCCCGGCACCCGCCGCAACTGCAGTCAGGACAACGACCGCCACGACCAGCGCAGCGGACGCCGTGGCGGCGGCTCTCCTCAACGGGCGGACGCCCTTATTGGGTTCTAGGAATGACGACATATGAGCATTGGCAGGACGGGTCTTCCCTGGGCCCTTTGAGTGTCGCATGTGTGAAGAACGCCAAGGCCCGGTTGAACAGTTTTAGGCCCAGAGTTCACCTCAGTTTCGCCAGTCGGTCACATCGGGGCAACACTGATTTCAACTCGGCCTGGGAGCCTTCGTTTCGCCGGCAGCACTCGCCCGGCTCCCCACTTCGCCTCGCGGTGAAAGGACCACTGAACAATGAGGAAAGGACCTGTTGAATGAGAGTTAGCAAATGGCTTGCCCACGCGGGCGCGGCGGCCGGCGCGACGACGCTGTCGCTCTCGACCCTGGTCTTCGGCGGGGGTACCATCCCGGCGGTCGCGAGTGGGGTGACAAACACCCCGGTACAACATGTGGTGATCATTTTCCAGGAGAACGAATCCTTCGACCACTACTTCGGCACTTACCCGGTGGCCAGCAACCCTGGGGGCGAGGACACCTTCACCCCCGTCTCCGCAACGGTCAATTCCACCGCGGCCAACACGACCATCAACAACCTTGTCAGCGACGCGGTCGCCGGTGGCCTCCTGAGCGGTAACCCCAACGGTGCCAACCCGGCACGCCTCGACCCAGGCGCCAACGGCGGCGGGATGTACAACGCGACGCTCAATCTCGGAACCGGCAACGACACCAACGCCGGCATCGACAACGTGCTTACGTGCAGCCAGAACCACAACTACCAGCCGGAGCAGTTGGCCTTCGACGGTGGGGCGATGGACAAGTTCCCCGGCAACGTCGGCTCCACCAGCTCACCGCCCGAACCCGGTGCCCCGACCTGCACCGCCAACCAAGACCTGGACTACTACGACGGCAATACCGTTACCGGTTACTGGAACTACGCGCAGCACTTCGCCATGAGCGACAACTCCTTCGGTACAACCTTCGGGCCGTCGACGCCGGGCGCCATCAACGTCATCTCCGGCGATACGGGCAACTTCAACGAGGCCAACGGTGCAACACTGCCATCAGGAGCTTTGACATCACCCAACAGCGCCCTTGTCCCGGACGGAGATGGGGCGTTCTCCGACATCAACGACGCGGACCCGTTTTACGATGACTGCTCCAGCTCATCGAGCAACATCGGTATCAGCAACGTCAGCGCCACCGGCCCGACGGCAGAAAACGTCGGTGACCAGCTGAGCATGGCCGGCATCAGCTGGGGCTGGTTCCAGGGTGGCTTCGCTCCCCAGTCCGCAGCAAGCGGCACCATGCACCCAGGCTACGCAGGCGGTCCTGGCGGCCAGGGGACCGGCTACACGCCGGCCACGTGCACCGCCAGCCACAACAAGGGCGCTGCTCTGGGCGGGACCGGCTCCACCGGCACGCAGCCCTACGGGCTCGTCGCCGACTATGTGCAGCACCACAACCCGTTCCAGTACTACGCCACCACCGCCAACCCCAGCCACCTGGTCCCATCCAGCCTGACGACGGTAGGCAACGACACGCAAAGCTTCACCGGGACTTGCTATGGGTGCGGCACGCCGGAGTTCAACACGCCCAACCACCAGTACGACATCAACGTGTTCAACCAGCTTGTCGCCGGCATTACCGCCGGCACCGGAGGTTTGACCGCCGCCAGCCTCCCAGCGGTCAGCTACCTCAAGGCTGCTGCATACCAGGACGAACACCCGAGCAATTCCGACCCGATCGACGGTCAGACCTTCGTGACCCAGGAGATCAACTCGCTGATGCAAAGCCCCGACTGGCCCACGACCGCTGTCGTGGTCGCCTACGACGACTCTGATGGTTGGTACGACCACGTCTATGCAGGTAACACCACCGATGTCTACAACAGCACGAGCCCGGGGCCACAGAACCAGTCGTCAGCGGGTGCCGGCACCAACTCCGGTACAACGATCACCGGCAGCACGACCGAGGGAGACTCCGAGGTTCCGGGTGTTTGCGGTGGCACACCCATCACCGGCACGGCCCTGACCTTCCCGCTGACGATCACTACGGGCACCAACGACACGCTCAGCTATACCATCGGGGCTGCGCCGGCCACGTCGCTGACAATCCCGGGCGCCAGTTACGCCTCCGGTACCTCGCTCGCCAACGCCATTGCCAAGGCGTCCGGGGCGGCGATAAAGGCCCAGTTCAACAACGTCGACAATCCCACCGGTAACCAGCTGGTGCTCACAGACAACGGCCTGTCGGCGCTGACGATCAACGCCAGCGACGCACTCTCCGCCCTGGGACTTACGGCGGCTAGCCAGTCCACCCCTGCGTCACCCGTGCTTACCAATTACCTCGGACAGCCAGAGAACGGTCGCTGCGGCTTCGGCCCTCGCTTGCCATTCATGGTGATCTCGCCTTATGCGAAGGCCAACCATATCGACCACACCATGATCGACCAGGCCTCCGTGGTCAACTTCATCGAGTACAACTGGGGTCTCGGCGAGATCAAGGGCTCAGCGGCCAACCTGTTCAACAACCCGAGCACGTCCTACGACCTGGCCGGGTTTTTCGACTTCAACGGCTACAACGCCGCGACCGACCCGGTGCCATCGCCCGCTGCAGATGACGCCGGAACGGGAAGCTACTACCTGCACGACCCAACGTTCCAGGCCGAGGCACAACTAACAGCGTCGGACCTTCCTCCAGTGTCAGCGCCAGGGGCCCAGCTGCCTGAAGCGCCGCTGGCCATCCTCCTGCCGATCACAGCGGTTGTAATCGTCGGAGGGGTGCTCGTCATCCGCCGACGTCGACAGCACGCGGCCGCCTGACCATTAAGCCTTAAATAACCAAGAAGGCCGGCCCTTACAGGCCGGCCTTCTTCGCGTACCTCCAGATGCCGCCGGGCCCGGACCGGGCGCCCGGACGGCGCATCGCTAATAACTCCTCAGCAGGCGAGGCAGGATTGCCGAACGGCTCACAAAGCCGACACCTCCCGGACGCGCAAGTCCTTTTCGCTTCTTGCTCTGTTTTGCGCGAATATCAACTACGCGGACGCGCCATGTGCAAATGCAGGTGACACTTAGTACTCTCGGGCTTGAGGTCGTTTAGGAGCCAACAACAACGGTTCCTGGGACCCGCTGTTGAATGCTTGCGAGAACCGCCACGATAAAAGGATAAAAGGGATGCGTGTAACTAAAACCGAAAGGCACGTGGTCAAATGGTAACAGACGGGATTAACGAGAAGAAGCCGAAGTCGGGCGTAGTCACGAGGGTTATCTACTCTGGTCTTGGCCTGTCGATAATCGGTGGGGCCATCGCCGTGCTGGGCGCCCCCACTAAATGGTCCTAACCTGAGGCTTGCTCAGGCCGCCGCAACAGACGGCCTGGAATTGCCCACCTAGGCACCATGACAACTAAGCCACGGTCGTCGCGCAACCGGTTCCTATTCCTCCTAGCATCGGCGGCTTTGGCCTGCCTGGGCTATGACATTTGGGCCTCGCAGGGTCGCGCATTGCTCGGGCCCCACCCGGTCGCACTCGGGATGTTCGCCGTTTGCTGCCTGGTCACCGAGCTGCGCCCCCTGCGATGGTTGCGCCTCGAGGAAGGCGGGCAGATCACTGCCAGCTGGACGTTCATGATGGCACTGATACTGATCGGCACACCGGCCGCTGCGGTCGGAGCCGCCAGCACCATCGTGCTCTTATCCGACTTGGTCTCCCGCAAGAGCCCGGCAAAAGTCGTCTTCAATACCGCTCAGATCATCGTCTGCATGACCCTCGGCGCCTCGGCGTTCACCGTCGGTGCCCAGGGTCACGCACTCCTCGCCCGGGGCGCTCCCTCGGTGCTTTGGTTCATCGACTTCGTGATGGCGTGCGCGATCATTTTTGGTCTCAACAATGCGCTCACTGGGAGCGTCATCGCCCTGGACCAAGGGCTCCCGGTCGCGCCGATGCTGCGAACGATCGGCGTGGCGAACCTGGAGACTGATGGGATCTTGCTTTCCCTGTCGCCGGTTTTCGTCGTCGTGGCCGAACGGAGCGTGCTGCTGGTACCCCTTTTGCTGGTCACTACCTGGACCGTCTACCGCACGGCTGAAGTCGCCCTTGTGCGAAGGCATGAAGCGACCCACGACATGCTCACGCAGCTGCCAAACAGGCGCCTCTTCGACGAGCACCTCCAAAATGCCGTGACCTCCGCGCAACGTAAAGGTAGGCGAGTAGCGGTGGTGCTCATAGACCTTGACGGTTTCAAGGGGATCAACGACCGCCTCGGCCACGACATTGGCGACCAGGTCCTGCGCAATATAGCGGCGCGGATGAACGAGGTCCGGCGCTCCTGCGACCTGTTGGCCCGCATCGGTGGCGACGAGTTTGCCATGGTGATCACCCACGCCGGCTCGGTGAACAGCGTCGTGCAGATCGCTCAGCGGCTGCGGGCCAGCTTTGCAAAGCCGTCCGATGTGCAGGGCTTCCCCGTATCAGTCAACGCCAGCTTCGGTATCGCGGTTATGCCGGACCATGCCGACAGCGCAGGCACCCTGCTGCAGCGCGCCGACGAGTCCATGTACGCTGCGAAACGGGGCGAACAGATCGTAGGAGTGCCCGAGCAGAGGAGCTGCGAGCGCGCCATAGGCCGGATAAGCCTGCTTGCCGACGTGGCTCACGCTTTGACGGCCAAAGAGTTTTTCTTGGAGTACCAGCCTCAGATCAGTCTCCTCAGCGGTCAGGTGGTCGGGGTCGAAGCGCTGGTGAGATGGCGCCACCCGGTCGCCGGCGTGCTGTACCCGTCAGCGTTCATCGGTTTGGCGGAGCAAACCGAGCTAATTGGCGACATCACAGAGCAAGTCCTGCGACTGGCGCTTACCCAATGCGCAACGTGGCGCCGTCACGGCCGTACCCTGAGGATGGCGGTCAACATTTCGGCCCGCAATCTCCAGGACCTCCACTTTCCTCAACGCGTCCAAGACTTGCTCAACGAGACGGGCGTCGAACCCAGTGATGTCGACCTCGAGATCACAGAGAACACCGTCGGCGTTGATAGCTCAACGCTGCACTGGATCTTGAACAAGCTCCGGGCAACTGGGGTCTCCATATCGATAGACGACTTCGGCACGGGCTATTCCTCGATGGCTCAGTTGAGGGAACTGCCTGTCGACCGGATCAAGATCGACCGCAGCTTTGTCACCAATATGGCCCGCCAAAGCCGCGACGCCCTTATCGTTGGGGCCATTATCCAGCTCGGGCTGGCGCTCGGGATCCAGACCATCGCCGAAGGTGTCGAGGACTCCGAAGTGGCAGAAATGCTCTTCACACTTGGCTGCACGAGCGCCCAGGGCTGGCTGTACGGGAAACCTGCGTCTGCAGACATCTTGAGCCGGGCGCTGGACGAGCTGCCGCTTCGCGGGCCCCTGCAGGTACCTGTTCTGGAAGCGAGCCACCTGTGATCCTTGTCTTTGCCGTCGCGGTTGCCGCCCTGTCCGTCGCAGTCTTGGGGGGGGCGCTCGGCAAACTGGCAATTCTGCGGATCAAGGCCGGCTGGACGATTGCGCTCGCTCTTGTCCTCCAAGTAGTCATAATCTCGGTGATCCCCAAGCAAATGCTCGGTTGGCGCGGCCAGACGTTGGAACTCGCGTCTTACGTTCTGGCAGTGGTGTTCTTGGTTGTCAACCGGCGAGTACCATGGCTGTGGCTCGTGGGCCTCGGTGGTCTGTGCAACCTCGTCGCCATTGGTGCCAACGCCGGGGTAATGCCAGCTTCACAAGTGGCTTTGCGGGCCGCGGGCCGTATTCGTCATCCCGGCCAGTTCATGAACTCCACACCCCTTTCGCACCCCCACCTCGCCTGGCTGGGTGACAACTTCTCGGTCCCTCGTAGTCTTCCTCTGGCAAATGTGTTCAGTGTGGGCGACGTCCTATTGGTTATCGGGGCATTGTTCCTCCTGCACTCGGTTTGTGGGTCCCTACCGGCACGCGGAATGCGGCGAGGCGTCCTGAGCCCGAGGCTCGGCGGCTCGATCGCCGCGCACGGGGCGGCGATTGACAGGTGATGCCAGAAGTCTTTAGCTGGGGCAATTGGGAACCTCGAGCCTCGGGCACTGGTTGCACCGCCGTAGTTACCCTCGCGCCACAGCACCCCTTCGCCTTGCGCGACGCCACCGCCGGCGGCACCTGAACGGCCCTATTAAACGCCGTGCACCAAGGAGGGGAGCAGCCTCAGCCGCTCCCCTCCTTTTGAAACACATTGGGCCAGCTCGGGCTCGGCCCCTCAGTAAATAGGCCCCTTTTGGGGTGCGCCTACGTGCCGGCTATAGCTGCGACGGGCAGGTTGGAAGTGAGCCCGGCGGGCTGAGGAGCGGCCTGGGCGTCACCGAAGGTGTAGACGTGGCCGTCGGAACCCGCCATGTAATACCCGCCATTGTCGGGCGTGAGCGCGATGCCCACGATGTTGGCGACACGGATGCCTTCACCCGGCAGGGAGCCGTAGAAACGTACGCCCGAGCCGAACGTGAACGCCCCACCGTCGGCACCAACAAGGATATAACCCGTGCCCGCCGACGATGGCAGGATCGCCCGGATGTCATGAACGTGCTTGTGGATACCAGGAAGAGAGCCATAGAAGTGGCTCTGCCCAAAGCTGAACACGCCGCCGTCCCCGCCGACCAGGAGGTACCCTGCGCCACTAGGGGTTGCCACCATGCCGACGACATCGTGGACATGGACGTGGATCCCTGGCAGCGAGCCGGCAAACTTGGCATCCCCGAAGGTGAAGAAGCCTCCGTCGGCGCCAACTAGGTAATAGCCTTGGCCGTTGCTCGTGGGGGCGATAGCCACGATGTCCTTGACATGCTTTCCGAGGTCGGGCAGGTCACCATAGAACTGAGCATCACCAAAGGCACTGACCATGCCATTAGCCGTCACTACCCAATAACCCTTGGCCGTCGGGGTGGAAGCAATACCCACCACTGGGCCGGTTACGGCCGAGGTGGCGACGTTACCGAAGCTCACGGCGGCGCCATTGCCGTAAACCTGCCCGTTCGCTGTGACCAACCAGTACCCGTCGGCGGGCAGGTTGATGGTTTCGGAATAGGTCCCAGAAGACGAGGCGAGGTAGGTTCCACCCCCTGAGTAGAAGGCTCGGATCGCGAACGTCCCGGCTGAGTAGTACGTCGTGGTGCAGTTGGCCTGGCCAGACGATACCGCGACGTCCGTGCACCCCGAGATCGGCGTGCCGTTGTCTTCGAAGGTCACGTTCCCTGACGTCGGCCTAGGCGAGATACTCGCCCCGTAGGTCAGCGGGGCCCCGATTGCGCCAGGGTTGGCCGAAGAAGAAATCGCGACAGCGGTGCGGCTCGGAGCGGTGGTGGTAGTAGTGGTCACTGGCTCAGAAAAGCTGCTGTAGACGTTGAGCTCATCGATTGACCACCAGTAGTTGGCGCTGGAGCCGAGCATGACCTTGATGTACTGCGAGGTCTGGCGCGGGAAGCTCACGACTTCGAGCGGGCTCGAGCCTGTGCAGCTGGCGACGGTGGACCATGCGGACCCGGTCCACACCTCCACGGTGTAGCTGCGGGCGTAGTCCTCGGGCGAGTCCTGAGTGGCAATATCCACTTCGTCGAAGTTGAGATCGGACCGCATGTTTACCTGGTAGTACAGCCCGGCCACCTGGTCCTTGTTCGTGGAAAACCGGGTGCCTGGGTTGCCATCGAGGGCATAGGAAGGGGGATCCGAGGCGCTGAGCGGGGCGTTCGTGCTGGCCGTCCAGCCTGATCGGCTGAGTGCCGCGCCCTCCACCGATGCCGAACAGCTGCTGGCCCCGTAGAGGTCGAACTCGTCTATCGACCACCACCACTCGGCCCCGCCTATGAGCACCACACGCACGTAGCGGGCCGTCTGCACTGGGAAACTGACGACCTCAGCGTCGCTGACGCCTGCGCAACTGGCCACGGCGCTCCAGGAGACTCCGTTTTCAGAATCTTCGATCGTGTAGGAGCGGGCATAGTCGCTGGCGGAATTGGGCACTTCCATCTGCAGCTCATCGAAGGATTGTGCAGCTCCAAGGTCGACTTCGAAATAGAGCCCGGCAACTTGGTCCTCGTTCGTCGAAAACCTGGTGCTCAGGTTGCCGTCAAGAGCGTAGGACGGTGGGTTTGACCCCGATTTTGAGTTCGCGCTCGCTGTCCACCCTGAGCGGCTCAACGCCGTCTCGTCCACGGCGGCGGAGCAGTTGTAGTCAGTCGCCTTTGTCGTAGTTGTGGTTGAAGTCGTCGTAGTGGACGAAGTTGTTGTCGTGCCCGCGGCGAAAGCAGCCTGGCCCGAGGGAGCGACGAAAGCCGCCACTGTCAGGGCGGTTGTTATCATCGCCGCGGCGCCGGCCATGCGCCGGCACCATCCATCTCTCCGAGCGTTGGACATGTTCTCTCCTGTTGGTCGCAAATGGTCTAACTAGGACATTCCCTCATTCGTCGCGTTCTAATGACCACTTTGTGATGACTTTTTGATGGGAGAAAACTGCCGGCGCTTGCAGCCCGGCGGGCTTCAAGCCGCTCGAGACTGCCCGACCGACTCGGCCAGCAACTCCACGGAGCGCATGCGGGCCTCGATGGGCACCAACAGGTGGGCCGCAATTAGCTCGTCGGCCTGGGCCTGCTTGGCAAACCGGCGTACGTACTCGCCGACTTCGGCCGGGTTGCCGACCGCAGAATAGGTGAAGGTCTCCAAAATGTGCTCGCCGGCTGGTGAACGAAGTAGTGAGTCTGCCTGCTCATCGCTGAGGGCCCGGCCTCGGCCGAGCCTGGCGTTCACTCGGTAGCGCTGCGCCACCACCAACTGTTCGCGGGCTTCCTCGGTTGTACCGGCGGCGATCACGTTGACCCCAGCTATGACGTAAGGCTCAGCGAGCTGAGCTGAGGGCCGGAATTCCCTGCGGTAGATAGCGACCGCTTCTTCTAGAGCCTGCGGGGCGAAATGGGAGGCAAAGGCGTATGGCAGGCCGAGCACGGCAGCCAGGTGGGCCCCGTAGGTGGAGGACCCCAGGATGTACAACGGCACGGACATCCCCTTGCCAGGGGTCGCCTCCACGCCGGGGATAACCGGCTCGCCGGCGAAGTAGCCCTGGAGCTCGAGGATGTCCTGCGGGAAGTGGTCTGCTGACGCCGCGTAGCGGCGCAGCGCGCGCATTGCCGCCTGGTCGGTGCCCGGTGCGCGTCCCAACCCGAGGTCGATCCGACCGGGATAGAGAGCCTCAAGCGTCCCGAACTGCTCGGCGATAGTGAGCGGGGCATGGTTGGGCAGCATGACCCCTCCGGCGCCGAGGCGGATGGTGCTAGTGAACGCACCCACGTGGGCGATAAGCACGGCCGGGGCGGAGGACGCGATCGCCGGGTTGTTGTGGTGCTCGGCGTACCAAACCCGGCGGTAACCATACTGCTCGGCCCGCTGGGCCAGGGTCACGCTAGCCGCCAAGCTGTCGCCAACACCTTGGCCCGGGCGCAGCGGGGCCAGGTCGAGGATGGACAACGGGAGTGTCATTGCCACAAGCCCCGGTTAAGGCGTCGCAACCCAGGGTAGCTGGTGGACAACCAAGACGGACGCCTCGCAATGTGCGACCACGGCCGCAGCAACGCTACCGAGGAGGTACTTTTCGAGCCCGCGCCGGCGGTGCGAGCCCAGCACGATCAGGCTCACCTTGTGCGCGGCGGCCGTCTCGACGATCCCTTTCCAAGTCGGGGAGGCCTGGACCGCCATGCTCTGTGAGCGGAACCCAGCCGTGCCTGCCAGCTTCGCCCCGTTCGCCGCGACTTCCTCCGCGGCCCTCTGCACTTGCGAGGCCTGGTCGGCGTCGAAGGTCCGCTCGGCTGTCAACACGAACCCGACATCGGCCGGCTGCCAAACGCACAGGACAAGCGCCTCTCGCCCACCCGCGAGCTCTCTTCCCGCTTGCTCTATCGCGAGCGCCGCCAGCTCGGACCCGTCGTAGGCGAACAATACGGGGCCGGTTACGGCTTCCACTTTGGCCTCAGGCGCTGCCACTTCAATCGGCACTTTCGGTTGCCAAGGCCCCGACGCTCGAGCGGGACCGGGCTCTTGCTAGCAGCGGCGGTGAGTGCCACGCTGCCATGGTGCCACCGAGGAAGCGATCAAGGTCGGGTGCCTGGGGGCGGGCTCCGCTGAGCGCGTAGATGGCAACGCCGGCGACGGCGCCGGTGACGGCGAGCCCGAGACCGATCCAAAGAGCGATCCCGGTGCCCGTGTCGAGGTTGCCGGTAGCCGTCGCTGCGAGGTGGGCGAAGATCGGCGCGACCATGAACGCAGCGACGGCGCGGAAGAGCTCGACGATCGCGAACACGCGCTGGAGGTTGAACGCAGGTAGCGAAAACCCGGCGACGAACAGGGCAGGTGCGACCGTAGCGCCGAGGCCGAGGCCCGTCAGCCCCGAACCGACGAGGGTCAGGGCTTGGCTGGAGGGCACCTCGACACGGAAGACCACAATCCCCGCAGCAAGCAAGACCATGCCCACGAGAGGTAGGTAGTGCATAGCGCGCCTTTTGATCACCAACCCGAGGGCAACCGCGGAGACCACGGCCCCGCCGACTTCGGGCAGGTAGAGCAGCCCGACGTGGACCGGGCTATAGCGCGCGGCCAGGACGCCGGCGGTGAGCGCAGTCGCGGACACCGATGCGGCCGCCGCGAACAGTGCCACCACGATCCCCGCCACCGGGATCGAGCTGGTGAGCATCGTACGGACCATTAGCAGCGGCCGTTTAGAGCGGTACTGGTAAACGACCAGAGCGACGATCACCACCAAGCCTCCTAGCAGCGGCAAGGTCGTCAGCGGGCCCACAAAACCGTGGGTCGTGAGCTCTGAGGCGCCGAAGAAGGCGGCCACGCAGCCGACTGCCGCCAGCACGATGACCGATAGGCCGCTCGGCGAGCTGGGATTAGCGGCAGGCGCGTCATCAAAGGTCAATACAGACAGTACGAGCGCCGTCGCGGCGATACCGGCGACGATCCAGAACAGCGGTCGCCATGCATTCGCCTCCGCCTGTAGGCCGCCGATGAAGGGGCCGAGCGCAACCGCCCCGAAGATGCACATGTTCATGATCACCGCCGTATCACGGAGCTTGTTCGCTGGGAACATGATCGCCAAGGGCGGGACCGCGGCGATCAGGAGCAAGCTGGTGCACAAGCCTTGGAGCACGTGGCCCACGATGTACATGGCGGCGTCCTGCGCTGAAGCTGTCAGGGCACACCCGACGACCAGCAACGCCGCATACACCACAAGCATCCTGCGCTGCGGGAGGTGTTGCGCGAACTGGACCGCGACCACGGTGCCTACCGCGTAGGCGGCGTTGCCCAGCCCGGAGCTGAGGCTCATCGTCTGAAGGCTCATGTGGAGCTGTTTTGCGATGATCGGCGTCAGCGGGCCGAGTGAGGAGGACAAGGCCAGGTACGGGATCAGCGCGAACATAACCATGGCTGCTACCGCGGGGTACCGGCCGGCGAGTGGGCCCTGGCGCATCGGTCTCCTTGTGCTGTCTGACTGGTGAAGCGTTGCTGGCCCAGCCACGCTGCTCTGGCCCGCCGCTAACGGGCTTTCTAGCAGCAAACCGGAGACCATCTCCACTTAATAATATGGCACAGGGAACGTCTAGTTCTTGGTTGCTAAGGTCCGGGCGCCGCTAAGCCCAGGTCGGCGACGGCACACACCAGGGGCGGCGGGGCGCTGAGCTCGAACCACTTCTCCAAATCGGCCGCTGGCATCGGTTTGGCGAGGAAAAAACCTTGAGCACTGTCGCACCCAAGATCGGTCAGCTGCTGCCACGTGCCGAGGTCCTCGATGCCTACGGCGACCGTTTGAAGACCGAGGTTGTGCCCGAGGTCGATCACGGACTTGACGATGTTCGCGTCATTGGAGTCGCGGTGCATGTTCAGCACGAACGACTTGTCGATCTTCAGGCGGTCCACGGGCAGGTCCCTCAAGTCGGCGAGCGAGGAGTAACCGGTACCAAAGTCATCGATCGAGATCTTGACGCCGATGGCGGACAGCTCACTCAATAACCGGTGCGCTTTAACCGGCTCGGCCATTATTGAGCTCTCGGTGATCTCCAGTTCGAGCAGGGCGGCCGGGACGTGCCAGTGGGCGAGCGCGGCGACCACCTCGGCGGGGAAGGCGTCGTCGAGCAGGCTTCGGGTCGAGAGGTTGACAGCCATCGACAGCACCGGGACACGTTGGTCGGTCACCTCTCGCCAATCGCGGAGCTGGCACAAGGCGGTATTGAGGACCCACGAAGTCAGGGCCTTGATGAGGCCGGTGTGCTCCGCCATCGGGATGAACTGGTCGGGCGGGACGAGCCCGAGGGTGGGGTGCTGCCATCGGACCAGGGCTTCGACGCCTTGGGTGGCGCCGTCGCCGAGGTTTGCCTTGGGCTGGTAGTACAGAACGAGTTGGCCTCGGGGAATAGCCATCCGGAGCTCGCCGAGCATCGACAACCGGGCCGGCGTATTGAGATTAAGGTCGTCGTGGTAGACGACCACGTTGGCTTGCGAGTTTTTGGCCAGGTACATGGCAACGTCGGCGCGCTGTAGCAAGACATCGGAACTGTCGCCGTCGGCCGGCGCGATCGCGATGCCGCAACTGGCCTCAACGGCCAGTGTCATGCCGTCGATCTCGAAAGGCTCCTTGAGCAGGCTCAGGAGCCGTTCGGCCACCTCGACGGCGGCCGGAAGGCACCCGACGTCAGGTAACAGTACGCAGAACTCGTCCCCACCGAGCCGAGCCAGGGTGTCGGCCGCACGAAGACCGGGGCGGACCCTGGGGCCGACCTCACACAGAACACGATCTCCGTACTTGTGGCCGAGGGTGTCGTTAATCTCTTTGAAACGGTCCAGGTCGAAGAGCAGGACCGCAGTGCGCGACCCGTCGCGGGAGGCCTGGCGCAAGGCCTGGTCGGTCCGGTCGAAGAAGCAGGCGCGGTTGGGAAGCCCCGTGAGTTCGTCGTGCATGGCCTGGTGCATGGCCTCGTTGAGCGCTTTGTCCATGGCCTGGACCGTGTGGGCGTCGTTGAGGGCCAAACCGGCATGGTCCGCGAAACCGATGAGGATGTTGCGTTCGCCGACCGAGTACGTCCGGCCCTCACGCCGGGAAGCGACCGCCAGGCTGCCGACCACCCGACCGCCGACATGGACGGGGGCGGCCATGGCGGCATGCACCCCGTCGTCGGCGAAGGCCCCGAGCGTGCCACCCGCTTCGCCGTAGCGCTCCGCTACGCACAGCCGGTCCTCGACGATGGCTCGTCCAGCGACCCCGGTACCGACGGGGCCCGGCCGAAGCGGGCGAGAAGCTCGCTCGTCATGTCGACCGACGACACCACCTCCATGATGCCTGGTTCGGACTCATCTATCAGCCGCAGGCCCACCATTTCGTCCCCCAGCAGCTCGGCTGCGCCTGCGGTGATCGCATCGAGGACTTCATCGAGTGACCGGCGAGAGGAGATCTTGTGCTGGATCTGGGCCAGGTGCTCAAGGAGGGCTTGGCGCTCGCTAACGGCAGCAAGAAGAGCCTGGTTCTGGGCGAGGTGCCGTCGGTTCTCCTCCACGTGCTGGCGTTCGACAGTTACGCTGCCGAGCAGGCGGAGGCCGAGCCCGAGCACTCGGGCCATGCCGCGAAGAAGGCCGACCTCATTCGCGCTGAAAGCCCTGCCAGCACGGGCCATGAGGAGCGAAGTCCCGGCCTCCCTGTCCACACCGATCGCGACCGTCTCGCACCAACCGACACCGGGGACCAGGACACCCGTCTCCTCGCTGCTTGCCGCCGCGAGGATCTCGGCGCCCGGGTGTCCCGGGCCCGCCCGCGCGAGGCCTCGACGCGAGATCCCCGCAAGAAGGCGCAGGCGTCGGAGCCGAACGAGGACACCAAGCATTCAAGGCCGTCGTCGACAGCCGAGAGCTCATCTGGCGCGGCCGCCAGCACGGACAGGAACTCGGCGAGCTGTTGCGTAGCCCAACCGAGGGAGGCGGTCATTTGGCCACCGTCTACAGTTGAGCCGGCGCCGTCAGCGACAGGTATGGCCTCATGACCGTCAGCAGGTCCACCATATCGACCGGTTTGGGGACGTAGTCGTTGGCCCCGGCTTCGACACAACGCTGGTGCTCGCCTGGGACCACTTTCCCGGTCACGGCGATTATGGGGAGGGCTTTGAAGGCATCGAGCGCACGGATGGCCCTAATGGTTTCGTACCCATCCATAAACGGCATCATGATGTCCATTAGGACGATCGCGATCCCTGGGACACTGCCGAGGGCTGCGAGGGCGGCAGGACCGCTCTCAGCGACTATCACTTCAGCGTGGACCCGTTTGAGAAGGACGGTCATGGAAAACGAGTTGCGGGAATCGTCGTCGACAACAAGGACCTTCGTCCCCACCAAAGGGTCGTGAGCCAAGAGGCCCGGGGAGAGCGGCCCGGGGCCAACGCGGCGGGCGCGCGTTGCGCAAGGCCCGCCTTGAAACTTGCGACGTCCCGAACGGGGGTTGGGGATACGGTACGTGGAAAATGCCCATCAGCACCCGCACCGAACTTCCTGGCGGTGACCGTCGGGGTGGCTGAACGGCCCAAGGGCAGGTAGAGGGTGAAAGTGCTCCCGCTACCGGGTGTGCTTGCAACGGTGACCTCCCCTCCCATGAGCGATGCGAGTTCCCGGCTGATGGAAAGGCCGAGGCCCGTCCCTCCGTACCGGCGGGTTGTGGCCCCATCAGCCTGAGCGAAGGCCTCGAAGATCCGCCCGTGCCCCTCCTTAGGGATGCCGATCCCGGTATCACGGACCGACAGGGCGATGACCGACGGTGCCTCGTCCAGTGACCCGTTCCGGCGGTCCCAGCCTTGGTCTGCCAGGCCGATGTGGACGCGGACCTCGCCGTGCTCGGTGAACTTGAAGGCGTTAGCGAGCAGGTTCTTCAGGATCCGATGGAGGCGTTGGGGGTCGGTCACGATCCGCTCCGGTGTCCCGGGTGCCACTTCGACGGAGTAGTCGATGCCTTTGCCTCGTGCGACGTGCTCGAACTCGCGGACGAGGGCGGCACGGAAATGTCCCACCTCCAGCTCGGCTAGCTCGGCGGTAACAGTGCCAGACTCGGCCTTGGCCAGCTCAAGGATGCTGTTCAGAAGGTCCAACAGGTCTTTTCCTGAAGCCCGGATGACACTTGCGTAGCCGACCTGTGCATCGGTCATGGTTTGCTCGGCGTTGCCCTCCAGCTGCTCGGCCAGGATCAGCAGGCTGTTGAGAGGGGTCCGAAGCTCGTGGGACATGTTGGCGATGAACTCGGACTTGTACTTCGACGAAACCGCCAGCTGGCCGGCTTTCTCCTCCACCAGCCGCTTGGATTCCTCGACCTCTAGGTTTTTTTGCTCGGCCTCGCTGTTCCGATCAGCAAGAAGCCTGGCTTGCCGGCCGAGGTCCTCGTTGGACTCTCGGAGCTCTTCCTGCTGCGAGCGCAGCTCCTCGGCCTGCGACTGGGACTGCTTCAGCAGGTTCTCCGTGAGGCTGTTGGCTTCGATGGTGTTGAGGACCAGGCCAATGCTCTCCGGGAGCTGGTCCAAAAAGGCCTGATGAGCCAGGCTGAAGGGGGAAAAGGAGGCGAGCTCGACCACGGCTCGTACCGACCCCTCGAACAGGACGGGCAACACGATGATATTGAGTGGGGGGGACGAACCGAGGCCCGAGTTGATCCTCACGTAGTCGCCGGGGACCTCGGTGAGCAGGATCCGCTTCTTCTCCATGGCGCACTGCCCGACCAGGCCTTCACCAAGACGGAAGGAGGTCGACAGGTGCCGGCGCTCCTCGTAGCCGTAGCCTGCTTGGAACTGCAGCACTGGCTCGGCGCCGTCCGGCTGAGTGGTCATGGAGTAAAACACGGCGTGTTGCGCGGAGACGAGGGGCGCCAGTTCGGACAGGATCATGCTCGAGACAGCCGCGAGGTCGCGCTGGCCTTGGAGCATTCGGGTAAAGCGCTCGCGATTGGTCTTAAGCCAGTCCTGCTCGATGTTCTGCCGGGTCGTTTCCCGAAGGTTGCGGATCATCTCGTTGAGCTTGTCCTTCAGTACGGCGACCTCCCCGCTCGCCTCTACCCGGACCTGCCTGGTCAAATCGCCTTCGGTTACGGCTGTGGCCACCTCGGAAATGGCTCGCACCTGGTTGGTGAGGTTGGCTGCCAACTGGTTGACGTTGTCGGTCAGATCTTTCCAGACACCGCCGACCTCCTTCGATTGGGCCTGCCCGCCGAGCTTGCCTTCGACGCCGACCTCGCGGGCCACCCTGGTGACTTCCCCAGCGAAGGCGTTGAGCTGGTCGACCATCGCATTGACGGTGTTTTTCAGCTCGAGGAACTCGCCCTTCACGTCGATTGAGATCTTCTTGCTGAGGTCGCCGTTGGCCACGGCGGTGGTGACCTCGGCGATGTTGCGGACCTGCCCGGTCAGGTTCCCTGCCATCAGGTTGACGTTGTCGGTCAGGTCCTTCCAAACCCCACCGACCTCGATGGTGACAGCGGCGGCCTGACCAAGCTTGCCCTCGGTCCCGACCTCGCGGGTCACTCGGGTCAGCTCGGAGACAAAGCCATTGAGCTGGTCGACCATGGCGTTGATCGTGTTCTTCAGGTCCAGCATCTCGCCGCGCACGTCGGCAGACACCTTCTTACTTAGATCTCCGTCGGCAACGGCGCCGATCACGCGTTGCATCTCGCTGGTGGGACGGACCAACGAGTCGATCAGGCTGTTGACCGATTCAACGCTGCCGGACCAGCACTGCGACCAGGCTCCCGGCACCACGCGTTGGGACAACTCGCCCTGCTTGCCGACCACCCGGCTGACGCGAGCCAGTTCCGCCGCCAACGCTTGGTTGGCAATGATGACGTCGTTAAGACCATCGGCAGCCTTGCCCGCCACGCCCGTCCAATCGAGCGGCATGCGGGCAGTGAAGTCACCCCCCTTGACCTGCGCCAGGACGCTCAAAAGGATCTTGACGTCGATAGCGTCGGCCAAATCGACCGTGGTACCGGACATTCCAGCCTCCAGGAGATGGGCACAGCTCTCGGCTGAATGCTGGCACTCGGTCCCTCACGGGTTAGATCGGCGTTACGGGCGGTCGAGTGGAGGAGTATCGTCTGGCGAGGCTCAGAGCACTCCCACCAGCCCAGCCGCGAATTTTGCAGCAAAGTTCTGGACTTAGTCCAGAACTCGGGATAGGGTCACCGCGTGCCAACCGAACCCGCCGACGGGACTGCGCTCCTGCGCCAGCACGGCTTGCACGTCACGGCTCAGCGTCTGGCCGTATTGCGTGCAGCATCGCGCGTCTCGCACCAAACGGCTGAGGATATCGACCAGGTCGTGCGTGTCGAGTTCGGTGCCATCTCAAGGCAGTCGGTGTACGACAACCTCGGGACATTGGCCGGCAGGGGGGTCCTGCGGCGGATCCAACCTGCCGGCTCGCCCGCCCGCTACGAGGTCCGCGTGGGGGACAACCACCATCACCTCATCTGCCGTACGTGCGAGCGCACCGTCGATGTCGATTGCGCCGTCGGTGAGGTCCCTTGCCTCACCCCCAACGACGACGCCGGGTTCGAGATCGACGAGGCCGAGGTCATTTATTGGGGCCGATGTCCCGATTGTGCCGCAGCGGCACCTCGAGCAACAACAATCAAGGCAAAAACATCAATGCACAGCAACCACAAATGAGGGAGGACCAAGGTGTCTGAGACCGGTAGCGAGAGCGAAAACCCAGTAATAAGTGCCCCGACTCCACATCAGGGGCGGCCCCGGTCGAACCAGGATTGGTGGCCCAACCAAATCAACCTGCAGCCGCTGCACCAAAAGACGCGCAAACCAGGCCCGAGGGGGGCGGACTACAAGTACTCGGAGGAGTTCAAAGGCCTCGATGTCGAAGGCCTCAAGCGCGACATCTTCCACGTCATGACGGCGTCGCAAGATTGGTGGCCCGCCGACTATGGCCACTACGGGCCGTTTTTCATCCGGATGGCATGGCATAGCGCAGGCACGTACCGCACGCTTGATGGTCGCGGTGGCGGCGGTAGCGGTGCCCAACGCTTTGCCCCTCTAAATAGTTGGCCCGACAATGCCAGCCTGGACAAGGCTCGCCGGCTGCTGTGGCCGGTCAAGCAAAAATACGGGCGCAAGCTTTCGTGGGCCGACCTCATTGTGTTCGCGGGCAACTGCGCCTTGGAGTCGATGGGCCTCAAGACCTTCGGCTTCGGTTTTGGGCGCGAGGACGTCTACACCCCGGACGAGATTTTCTGGGGGTCTGAGGACACCTGGCTCGGTGACGAGCGCTACTCCGGCGACCGGGACCTCTCCCACCCCCTCGGTGCCGTGCAGATGGGGCTCATCTACGTCAATCCCGAGGGACCTAACGGCAACCCTGACCCTGTCGCCTCCGCCCGCGACATCCGGGAGACCTTTGGCCGCATGGCCATGAACGACGAGGAGACTGTGGCGCTGATTGTTGGCGGCCACACCTTCGGCAAGACACATGGCGCCCACAGCGCCGAGTACGTTGGTCCCGAGCCCGAGGCGGCCCCGCTCGAGGCGCAGGGCCTTGGGTGGAAGAACTCGTACGGTTCAGGCAAAGGTGGCGACACAATAACGAGCGGCTTGGAAGGGGCCTGGACGTCCGATCCGACCAAGTGGGACAACGGTTTTCTCGAAGGGCTGTACGAGCACGACTGGCAACTGTCCGATAGCCCCGCGGGCGCCAAACAGTGGGTGGCCACCAACCCCGAGGCGCAAGGCACCGTTCCCGACGCTCATGACCCCTCCAAGCGGCACGCGCCAGTGATGCTGACCAGTGATCTCGCCGTGAAGGCCGACCCCGCATATGAAGCCATCGCCCGGCGCTTTCGCGAGCACCCCGACGAGCTGGCCGAGGCGTTTGCCAAGGCCTGGTACAAACTGTTGCACCGCGACATGGGCCCTGTGAGCCGCTACCTAGGCCCGTGGGTACCCGAGCCACAACTTTGGCAGGACCCCGTTCCCGCCGTCGATCATCAGCTCATTGAAGGCGCAGACATCGCCTCCCTCAAAGCCAAGCTCGTCGGCTCGGGGCTGTCGGTCGCTCAACTGGTGTCCACGGCATGGGCGGCCGCCGGGAGCTATCGCGGCACGGACAAGCGTGGCGGGGCCAACGGGGCGCGGCTTCGCCTGGCCCCTCAGAAGGACTGGGAGGTCAACAGCCCGGCCGAGCTCGCCGAGGTCTTGCCTGTCCTCGAAGGCATCCGCCAGGAGTTCAACGCCGCCCAGACTGGTGGCAAGAAGGTGTCGCTCGCGGACCTGATCGTGCTGGGCGGCGCGGCCGGCGTGGAGCGGGCGGCGCGTGACGCCGGGTATGCAATCACCGTGCCGTTCGTGCCGGGCCGGACCGACGCATCACAGGAACAGACCGATGTCGAGTCCTTCGGCTTCCTCGAACCCAAGGCCGACGGCTTCCGCAACTATTTACAGGCAGGCGAGAAGTTGCCCGCTGAGGTCTTGCTGGTGGACCGGGCGTTCATGTTGAACCTGACCGCTGCCGAGATGACGGTCCTCGTGGGTGGGTTGCGGGCTCTCAACGCAAACCACAGCGGCGCGGCGCATGGCGTCCTCACCGATCGGCCAGGCAAGTTAACCAACGACTTCTTTGTGAACCTGCTCGACATGGGTACCGAGTGGTCGGTGTCCTCCAGCGCGGAGAACGTGTACGAGGGGCACGCTCGCGGCTCGGGTGAGCTCAAGTGGACGGCGACTGCCGTCGACCTGGTTTTCGGCTCCAATTCCGAACTGCGGGCTATCTCTGAGTTCTACGCAACCGACGACGCTCAGGACATATTCGTCAGCGACTTCGTGGCGGCTTGGGACAAGGTCATGACAAACGACCGCTTCGACCTTGCATAGAGCGCTGTTCACGGAGTAACACGAGCAAGCGTTTGTCCACAACCCGCCCCCGTTGCGACGTGGGGGCGGGTTTGTGACGCCGGGGGGTGGGGGTACCTGCCGGACTACGCGGTGCGCTCCCCCACTGCGCTACCCGAGCGGGCGTTCGCCCGTCAGGTCCTTGTTCTCGAACACGAACTGGCTGACCGTGAACACCGCGCCCCCTGGGTCCCTGATCACAGCCACCCGTGTCCAGGGGGCATCCACCGGTCCCCTTACCACCTCAGCACCCAATGCCCTGGAACTTGCCGCTGCCTCTTTGGCATCGTCGACTGCGAAGACGACGCGCCACTGGGCGGGGGTTTGATTGTCGTCCTTTGCGATCCGGTCGACGGCGGCGACGACGTCGATGAAGCCTTCGGGGGCGCCCATTTGAGCCATCTGCTGGCGCAGGCCTGGAGTGCTCTGCTCAAGATGGTCCCCGTAGCCGGGCAGTGCCCACATCTCACCCTGAGGTAATGACAATGTCGTCCAACCGAAGAGGGCGCCGTAGAACGCCTTGGCTCCCTCGATATCGCGGGTGGCCAGGTTATTGAAATTCAAAGCCCCGTTCTCATTTACCACTCCTGCGCCCATGTGGCCTTTGGCCTGCCAGATGCAGAACACTGCTCCCTCGGGGTCGGACAAGACAGCCATACGCCCAGCGCCCATGACCTCCATGGGCTCCCTCAATACCTTGCCGCCTGCCTTAACGGCCTTGCTAACGGTCTCGTCCGTGCTGTCGACCCAGATGTACGTGTTCCAGGAAGCTGTGCGCGGGGCACCGTCAGGAAGCGACCCGACGGCCGCCACGTCGCGGCCGCGGAGGCGCCCGACGAAGTACTTAGCCTCCTGTACCTCGGGCATCATGTCCTCGAACTCCCACCCGAACAAGCCGCTGTAAAAAGATAGAAGTACCCCGGGGTCGGCCTGGGTTGTGTCAACCCAACAGGGGACGCCGGGGATGTAACCGTTTCGCTCTGACATAATCAATCAGCCTTTCTCTCTTGACGAGTTTCACGATCGTACGACCCTAAACCGGTCATCCAATGACCGGTTTTGCAGTCAACGAGCCGAATGACCGCTTCGTCGGGCACCCCTGGTAACGCAGTCAGCCGCAGCCTCTGCCGGCTGGTGCGGCAGAGCCTGAGGCGGCTCTTAGGCACGGGCCCGGCACTGCGACCGGCCACCCGGAACCGGCGCGTGTCTTGCGATCGGCATAATGTTGCGGCGTGATCAATGAGGTGCAAGCCGTGGTCGCCCTCGAGCAGGGTAAGCCCGTATCCCTGGAAACGATCTTGGTGCCCTCCCCCGGGCCGGGTGAGGCACTGGTCCGAGTGCAAGCGTGCGGGGTCTGCCATACCGACCTCCACTACCGAGAGGGCGGCATAACAGACCAGTTCCCGTTCCTGCTCGGCCATGAGGCTGCCGGTGAGGTGGTCGAAGTAGGCCCCGACGTGAAGGGCCTCGGACCCGGGGCCTTCGTGGTGCTCAATTGGCGGGCGGTGTGCGGGCAGTGCCGGGCGTGCCGGAAGGGCAGGCCCCAGTACTGTTTTTCGACATTCAATGCCACGCAGAAAATGACCCTGAAGGACGGCACCGCCCTGACGCCCGCCCTCGGCATAGGGGCCTTCTGCGAGCTGACCTTGGTAGCAGCTGGGCAGTGCACCGAGGTGCCGCGCACGCGGCCTGAGGCGGCCGGCCTGTTGGGCTGCGGGGTGATGGCTGGGCTGGGTGCGGTCCTGCACACCGGGCAAGTGGGCCCGGGAGACAGCGTGGCGGTTTTCGGCTGCGGCGGGGTCGGGGCGGCCGCCATTGCCGGCGCCAGGCTGGCGGGGGCGACGGTGGTGGTGGCGGTGGATGTCGATGACCGAAAGCTCGAACAGGCAAAGGCCTTCGGAGCGACCCACACGGTCAATTCCAGCCGTGAGGACCCCGTCGCCGCTGTCCGGGCGGCCACCGGTTCCTTCGGGGCTGACGTGGCCGTGGAGGCGGTGGGCCGCCCCGAGGTGCTCGAGCAGGCATTTTTCGCCCGGGACCTGGCCGGGACGGTTGTCCAAGTGGGGGTCCCCACCCCCGATATGCGTTTTCCTGACCTGCCCATGATCGAGTTTTTCGGCCGCGGCGGTGCGCTTAAGCCCTCCTGGTACGGCGACTGCCTGCCGAGCCGCGACTTCCCCATGCTGATCGAGCTTTACCGCCAGGGCAGGCTGGACTTGGACAGTTTTGTAAGCGAAACGATCGGCATCGGGGACGTCGAAGCGGCCTTCGGCCGTATGGCCCGCGGCGAGGTCCTGCGCAGCGTCGTGGTCATGTAACCGGCTCGTCGTTACCGCAAGGCCGGTTAGCTCCCAGGGCGGCATCGAGGAAGGCCAGGACGTCAGTGCGCTCGGCGATGGACTTGGAAGTCGGCTTGCCCAGGCCGTGGCCGGCTGAGGTCCCCACCCGGATGAGAAGAGGGGTGGGGTCGTCAGGGCGCTGCCCGGCCTGGAGTGCTGCGGCAAATTTAAAGGAATGGCCGGGCACGACACGGTCGTCGTGGTCTCCGGTCATGACAAGGGTGGGCGGGTAGTCGGTCCCGGGCTCGATGTTGTGCAACGGCGAGTAAGCGCGTAGCCATCGGTACTGCTCGGGGTCGTCGGGATCCCCAAAGTCACTTTTCCACGCCCACCCGATGGTGAACTTGTCGAACCGGAGCATGTCCATTACGCCCACCTCAGGCACAGCGGCGCCGAAGAGCTCCGGGTGCTGGGTTAGGCACGCTCCCACGAGCAGCCCGCCATTGGAGGCACCGTTTATGGCGATCTTTTCTGGTCGAGACCACCCAGATGAAGCGATCCATCGGGCGCAGTCACAAAAATCATCGAATACCCGTTGCTTTTGGGCGAGGCGGCCTGCGTCGTGCCACCCGCGCCCGTATTCGCCGCCGCCTCTGAGCACTGCGACAGCCAGTACCCCGCCTCGTTCCACGAACAGTGTGTTGGCCTTGTCGAACTTGGGTGTGATGGCGATATTGAACCCTCCATACCCATAAAGGAGAACGGGTACATCTCCACCCGGCGTGACGTCATGACGACGGGTGAGGAACAACGGCACACGCGCCCCGTCACTCGCGGTCACCATGATCTGCTCGCTCACATAATCATCAGTTGTGGCGATGTGGCTGGCGGCGGCGCGGAGAACCCGCGTTTGGCCCGTAACCAGGTCATGTGACCAAAGTGTGCCGGGATCGGTGAACGAGGACACCTCGAAGTGGGCGAGGCTGCTTTCGGCCCGGCCCTCTATGCCGGAACCGCCGCCGTTGCCTTGCACCACTGACGCCAGCGCCGGAAGCGGCAATTCGCAAACGGGACTGCCGTCGAGCTCGAACACGGACAAGCGCGAACAGGCGTCCTGCAGGTAGTGGCATACCAGGCGGCCGCCGCAGTTCCGTGCGCCGAGGAGGACAGCTTCGGCTTCGCCAAGCACTTCACGCCAATTTTGCCGGCCCGGGCGTTCGAGGTCGACCGTGACGAGACGCTGACGCGGAGCACTGTCGTCAGTTACCAAGAAAAACGTCGTGCCGACATTGGCGACGGGCTCCGCGCTGCACGAGAAGTCGTCGACTAGAGGGACGAACTCAAGCTTGGGCCCTGACAGGTCCAGCACCTCCAGGCGGTTTTGCGAGGCGGTACCGATCGAGATGGAAACTACGAGAAAGTTGCCGTCCTCGCTGACCGACGCATGCGGGATCCATCCCAGTCCCGGCGGCGCCTCGAAGACTAGGTCGTCATCGGATTGCGCAGTCCCCAGGGCGTGAAAGAAAATCCTCAGCTCTCCAACCTTCCCGGTGTACTCCTCTCCCGCCTTGGGCTTTTCAATAGCGCTGTAATAGAAACCCGTCCCGTCGCGTCGCCAGGAGGCTGTGCCGAACTTGCTCCACTCGACTAGGTCTGCCCGGTCCACCTTGGTTTCAACCTCGCGCACGTGCCAGGTCGTCCAATCCGAACCCGCCGCGCTCGTGGCATAAGCGAGCAGCGAACCATCCTCGCTAACGGCAATGTCTGGCACCGCGACGGTGCCGTCGTCTGACAAGAGGTTCGGGTCGAGAAGGACCTCACCGTCCTCGTCTTCGGGGGCGGTCATCACATAAAGGACGGATTGGTCCTGGAGCCCGGAGTTGCGGGCCTGGAACCAGCGCCCGCCTCGCTCGAAGGGGGCGCCCGACTTGGGGTAGTCCCATATCTGGGTGAGGCGCGCCCGGATGGCCTCGCGCGTGGGGACCTGCGACAGGAACGCCTCAGTACGATCGTTCTGGCGCTTGACCCACTTCAGCGTCTCTGCGTCGTTGGTGTCCTCCAACCAACGGTACGGGTCGGCAACGAGCTCGCCATGGTGATCGTCAACTTGGGGGCCACGGTGGGTGGCAACGCTTGGCAGCTGCACCATTTCATTAAACCTAATCTGCGATAAAGCTCATGGTGAATTCATCACGGCATGCCCTGAGTTACGTCAGCCTCAACTCGGGAACCAGAGCAGCTGTTGACAAGATGATGATGGTGTGCTAGTTTTCCCGAGAAATCGATTTCATTGGGGGAAGAGGGAGACCTCAAGGAGGGGGACAAATTAGTACGGGGTAGGAGCGCGCCGACCGTCGGCTCTCGAAAGTTTTGGTTATCCGCGGTGAGTGGTTTTCCAATGAAATGCCGCTGAAGCCGGGCTCGTCCGGGTCGCCGGTGGACCGCTCTGTGGAACTTCTTTCGAAGGAGCCTTAATGGATATGAGGAAGTACAAGTTCATGCGTGCCGGGCTCGCTGCCGGGACCTCAGCCGTATTGGTTTTGGGGGGCGGCGCAGTCGCCTCGGCGAACACAAAGGCAGGCGTCGCGGCCGTTCGCGAAATCAGCGCCGCCTCGAACGGAGGCTCGGTCACGGTCGACACGAGCTCCCCACCTAACTCGCTCGACCCACAGGAGGGGTATACGACCTCCGCCGGCGAAGCCGACTGGATCGTCTACACGCCGCTGCTGACCTACGCGCACCAGAACGGTCTCGCCGGAACTGTGATCATCCCAGGCCTGGCTACCTCCCTACCCGTCATCACGGGCGGTGGGCAAATCTACACTCTGACTCTTCGAAAAGGGCTCGAGTACTCCAACGGTGCTCCGGTCGTGGCTTCTGACTTCAAGTTCGCCGTCGAGCGCGCGCTGCGCCTGAACTGGGGTGCCAGCTCGTTCCTCCAACCCATCGTTGGCGCAGCAGCATACCAAGCCGGAAAGGCATCGACCCTTACCGGCATCACGACTGACGATGCCACTGGCAAGATCGTTATCCATCTGACCAGCAGCATCGGGGATTTCTCTAATGTGCTCTGTTTCCCAGCGACGAGCCCCGTTCCCCAGGACACCCCGATGAAGGTTCAAACCATCAACCTGCCTCCGGGGGTCGGTGCATACATCATCAAAGATGTCGTCCCCAACGTTTCCTACGAGTTGGTCAAGAACCCGCTCTTCGCGAGCTTCAAGATCCCGGGGATCCCCGTTGGGCACCTTGCCGAAATAACCACCGACATCGTTTCGAACGTCACAACTGAAACTGAGTCCGTCCTCAATAACCAAGTCGACGCGATGGACGTTACTGACACCGTCCCACCTGAGCTCCTAGGTCGCGTTGCAAGCCAGGCTGCCTCACGGTTCCAGAAGGAGATCGTCGCTTCGACGAACTACTTCTTCATGAACGAAGCACTTCCGCCGTTCAACAATCAGCTCGCTCGTGAGGCAGCAGCGTACTCCGTCGACCGGAACGCTCTGGCCCGGCTTGCCGGCGGTTTCGTGACCCCGACTTGTTACTTCATACCGGTCGGGATTGCCGGGCACCCAACCGCCCCCTGTCCGTACCCGTCCCCGAACATTGTCAAAGCAAAGGCTTTGTTGGCTCAAGCGCACCTCGTCGGAGCCAAAGTTTCGGTCTTCGGCTTCTCAGGGGCACCTCAGAGCACGGAGGCGCAGTATTACGCCAGCGCCCTGCAGCAAGCTGGGTTCGCTGTAACCCTGAAGCTGATCAACCCGGCGATCTACTGGTCCACCATCGGGAATGTACAAACCCACGCCGACACAGGTGAGGCCGGGCAGTTCCTTGACTTCCCCAACCCGGCTGACTTCCTTATGTTGATAGACGCGAGGAACATCCACCCGGTGAACAGCGACAACTTTGGGAACATCAATGACCCCCACATCCAGGCCACTCTTGAGCGCCTCGAGGCGGTCCCTGCGGCCAACCTCATGTCCGTCGCAAGCCAGTGGGCTGCGTTAGACGAATACGCGACCCAGCATGTCGACTACATCGTGTGGGGATCGAACGAGCTCATCAAGTTTTTCTCGGACCGCATCGACTTCAAGACTGCGGTGTTCCAGCCGCTGTTCTTCAACGACTACTCGACATGGCAGCTGAACAGTTAGCAATGAAGGGCTGAGACGTTGACCAAACATGGTGGGTTCAAATCCCGCGTGCGGCGGTGGACCTGACTGAAGGCAGAGCCGAAGAGCTCCCCCTCCCTTTGTTGAACGGGGAGGGGGAGCGGCGGGAGAGCGCGGAGGGCGTCGGCCTCTATCGGCTTGCCGGACGTCGGCTCTGGAAGAACAAGACGGCCGTGGTGGGGGGTGCGTTCTTTCTGTGCGTCGTCGCTTGCTGTCTCGCTGCGCCGTTGTACGCCAGGTACGTGGCCCACACGGGCCCTTCACCAACCACATCACCGAGACGATCCGCATCGGCAATCGGGTCAGGGATGTCGTCTCCATGATCGGCATCCCGATTGGGCCGACCTGGCACAGCCGGTTCTTCTTCGGCGCGGACTTCAACGGCCGCGACGTGGCGGTGCGGCTCCTGTACGGTGGCCGGAACTCCCTTCTGATCGGGTTCACGGCCACAACCGTCACGATGGTGTCAGCCATCACGGTAGCGCTTGTTGCCGGCTTCTACCGGGGTTGGGCCGATACCGTCCTGACCCGCATGCTGGACGTTATCTGGGCCTATCCGGCCGTCCTGCTCGGGGTGGCGATCGGCACGACCCTTACACTCGGGGGCATATCGCTCGGCCCTCTCAACATAGGCAGCGGGTCACTTCTCATCCCGGCATTGATTATTGGATTTGTAAACATCCCTTATGTGGCGAAACCGCTCCGCGGGCAAGTCATTGCACTGCGGGAGCGCGAGTTCGTGAAGGCTGCCCGAACTCTCGGACAGGCTCCGTTAAAGATCATGCTCTCGGAGATCTTGCCTAACGTGAGCTCGACCATAATAATATTTATCCCGCTTATGATTGCCAATTCGATCCTGCTCGAAGCGGCGCTCTCCTATCTCGGAGCGGGGGTGCAGCCGCCTGACCCTTCTTGGGGGACCATGATCAGCGACGGGGTCCAGTTGATCACCAGCTCCCCAAGTCTCGTCCTCGTACCTGGGCTGACGCTCGTGTTGACGGTGTTGAGCGTCAATGTGTTCGGCGAGGGGTTGCGCGATGCGCTTGACCCAAGGCTCGGTCGCTAACAGCCGATGGCACGTTTTATCGTCCGTCGTAGCTTGCAGGCCCTGGTCGTCCTTTTCCTCGTCTCCATATTCACTTTCCTCATTTTCCAGGTCATCCCCAACGGCAACCCGGCAGAACGCCTGGCGGGGCGCACCGCGACTCCCGAAGAGGTCGCAGACGTCGCTAGAGCCTGGGGGTTCAACAGGCCGGTCGTCGTGCAATACGCGACCATGATGCGGAAGATCTTTTCCGGGTCGGTCGTCTCCTATAGCCAACAGGTAAACGTCCTGAGCCAGATCAAACGGGGTTTGCCCGCCACCATATCTTTGGCAGTCGGAGCGAGCCTCATCTGGCTTTTTTGGGGGATCGTAATCGGGCTGTTGAGCGCGCTGAAACCCGGTGGGATAGTTGACCGGGTACTGGCCTTTGCCGCCCTGACGAGCATATCCGCGCCGGTGTTCGTTATCGGGGCCGTTGCGCTTTACTACCTTGCATACACGACGTCGTTCCTTCCTAGTGGTGGATATGTGAGCATCGCTCAAAGCCCGTACCAATGGTTCACCCACATGCTCCTGCCCTGGGTCAGCCTGGCACTGCCATTTATCGGGTTTTACTCGCGGGTGCTACGATCGAATGTCCTTGACAGCATGAACGAGGATTTCGTGCTCATGGCTCGCGCCAAGGGACTTTCCCGTGCGCGGGTACTGAGGGCTCACGTTCTCAGGACCTCCTTGATCCCGGTGGTCTCGCTCTGGGGCCTCGACTTCGCAGGAGTAATAGGCGGCGGGGCCATCTTGACCGAAAGCATCTTCGACCTACAGGGGGTGGGGCAGTACGCCGCCCAGTCGATCCAAACCCTTGATGTGCCTCCGATCATGGTGATAGTGATGTACACGGCCGTGCTCGTCGTCGTCGTCGGCGCGGTCGTCGATGTGCTCTACGCTTTTCTCGACCCGCGGATCCAGTTGACCGCCTGATGCCTCACCTTCTCGAGGTCCAAGGGCTCAGTGTCGCCTACGATACCCAGGACGGTGTGGTCCAGGCTGTGGACGACGTCAGCTTTGTCGTGGATCCCGGCGAGGTTCTCTGCCTGGTCGGTGAGTCGGGATCGGGCAAGTCAGTCACATGCATGACGATCATGGGGCTGACCAGGGCGACCAACGCGCGCTTCGGGGGCACAGCCTGTTTCGGCGACGTCGACCTTCTTCAGGCAAACGAACGCAAGTTGCAGGCCATCCGGGGAAATGAGATCGCATTGATACCACAGGACCCGATGAGCGCTCTCAACCCGGTGCAACGTATAGGCAACCAGATCGTCGAGCAGATCCGGGCGCACGAACGTGTCTCGAAGTCGGCGGCGAGGGACAGGATGGTGGAGCTATTGACTCGGGTCGGGATCCCGCGGGCGAAGGAGCGGTCCCGATCGTTTGTCCACGAATTTTCCGGCGGGATGCGCCAGAGAGTAATGATCGCCATGGCGTTGTCGTGCTCGCCACAGCTGATTGTTGCAGACGAGCCGACGACGGCATTGGACGTGACCGTGCAAGCTCAGATCCTGAGCGAGCTCGCAGGCCTTTGCAGGCAGACAGGGGTGTCACTTCTCCTTGTCACCCACGACTTCGGCGTGGTTGCCGAGATGGCGGACCGCGTTGTCGTGATGTACGGCGGTCGCGTCGTCGAAGAGGCACCAGTTACCGAGCTTTTCGAAGACCCTCAACACCCCTACACCTGGGGGCTGCTGGGGTCGGTACCCCGGGCCGACCGTCCACGCTCCGAGCGACTACCTATGATCGCCGGTTCGGCGCCGTCACCGCTTCATCCCCCAAGGGGATGTCATTTCGGACCACGCTGCCCGCATCAGTTCGGGCGTTGCTGCGATGTGCCGCCGCTCGCTGCCCGGGTGGACGGTCGGCCCGAGCACCGAGATCGGTGCTGGTTGGGCCCCGATGACAAGCGCCGGCTCCGGATTGTCGACGGCGCTGTAGGTCTTGGCACTCCAGACGACCTCGGGCTGGCGCTGTCGTGAACGCGCCAACGCCCCAGCCGCGACCCGAGGACGAGGCTCATTCACCTCTGCTGGTGGTGGACCACTTGACGTTGCACTTCCCGGTCAAGAAGGGTGTTGTGTTGGACCGTGTCGTCGCCCAAGTGCGCGCTGTGGACGACGTGTCATTTACTTTGCAGGCCCAGGAGACCCTCGGTGTGGTTGGAGAGTCAGGCTGCGGGAAGTCCACTCTGGCGAACTGCCTGCTCCATCTTTTGCCCCCGACTTCAGGGTCCGTATCCTTCCGAGGCCAAGACGTCACGTTGATGAAGCGGGCATCGGTAAAAGACTTCCGTCGACAAGTCCAAATGGTGTTCCAGGACCCTCAGTCCTCGCTCAACCCGCGCAAGCGAGTAGCTCAGATCATCTCAACCGGCCTTGACCTTCGAGGGGTAGACCGCTCCAAGACTGGGGAGGAGGTCCGACGTCTCCTGCAGCAGGTCGGTTTGCGCCCCGAACACGCCAACCGGTTCCCCCACGAGTTCTCAGGAGGTCAACGCCAGAGGGTGGGCATCGCCCGAGCGATCTCAGTGCGACCGAGCCTGGTCGTCCTCGACGAGCCAGTCTCCGCCTTGGACGTATCGGTACAGGCCCAGGTGATCAATTTGCTCAGCGACCTTCAGCGCCAATACCGCCTCGCCTTCATCTACATCGCGCACAATCTGGCCGTGGTGCGGCACGTGTCGGACCGCATCGCCGTGATGTACCTGGGCAAGATCGTCGAGCTCTCGCCAGCTGACGAGCTTTACCGCAAGCCGTTGCACCCATATACCGCCGCGCTGCTTTCTGCCATCCCGGTCCCCGACCTGAAGGCCCGCGGCACCCGCCGGGTGGTGGCTAAAGGCGAACTACCTAGTGCTCTAAGGCCGCCCCCTGGCTGCCGGTTCCATCCGCGGTGCTCGCGAGCGAGCGAAGTATGTCGCACCAGCGAACCCCCCCTGACCGAATTTGCCGACAATCATCTCGTCGCCTGCCACCATCCGCTCAACCTGGAGCCTGCCGACCTGTCAGTGGCCCGACGTTCGCCGCTGAGCCCGCTGTCCGCGGGCGATGAGACCCCTACAGTCGTCGACTTTGAAGAACCCCTAGCAACAGGAAAGGAAAGTTGATGCTTGACGAGCGATACTCCGAACCGTTCGAGAGTGCCGGGGCATTCACGCGCGAGATTGTGGACAGTAGAGCGTTGGTCGGTAACCCACTGGGCGACCCTGCGCAGCGGACCATGTGGGTGTACACGCCCCCTGGCTACCATGCGACGGACCGCCGCTACCCTGTCATCTACTTCCTTCACGGGTACCTGGGACGTGTCGACGGTTATTGGAACTGGGTTGGATGGGTTCCCCCCGTCCCCCGCCTCATTGACGACTTGTTCAGCGACCCGGAGGTGCCACCGGCAATTGTCGTCCTAGTCGATGCTTGGACGGCGATCGGTGGAAGTCAGTACCTGAACTCTCCGGCAACCGGCCAATATCTTGACTACCTGGCACAGGACGTCGTGGGCGCGGTTGACGCCAGGTACCGCACCATTGCCGACAGGGACCATCGGGCTCTTTCGGGCAAGTCCAGCGGAGGGTACGGAGCCATGGTGGCGACGATGCTCCGCCCCGACGTGTTCGGTGGCTTCGCAAGCCATTCGGGCGACTGCTACTTCGAGATGAGCTACCTGTTCGACGTATCGGCGGCTGCTCGTGCGCTGCGTGACCTGTACGGCGGTTCTTACGAGCGGTTCTTCGAAGATTTCAATTCCCGTCCGGCGAGGATCCGTACAGCACGGGACCCAGACCACGTGCTCATCAACATCTACGCCATGGCGGCGGCCTACTCGGGGGAGCCCGACGGCAGCGTTTCCATGCCGTTCGACCTGCAGACCACAGCGTTCCGCGATGACGTATGGCACCGTTGGCAGGAACTTGACCCAGTTCGTATGGTGGCGACGCGAATGGACGTCCTGCGCACGCTAAAGGCGATCTGGATCGACGCCGGTCGACAGGACGATTATTACCTCGACCTCGGTGCCCAAGCAATCTCCGCCCAGCTCACAGCTCAGAACATTGACCACCAATTCGAGTTGTTCGAGGGGTTCCACGCGGGCGTGCAGCACCGTTACCCGATAGGGATGCGTTTCTTGTCCGAGCGCCTTGGCAGCGAGTGAGCGGCGAGGAGCATCGTGAGAATCGTCGACCTTTCAACCTCCCGTTTCGCAAGGCCTTTACTGGCACCGTTCGTCACCGCCCTCGGCACCGTGACCACAGTCGAGGGGGTTGTCGTACGCGTTCGTGACGACGAGGGCCGGCTCGGCACCGGAGAGGGAGTGGCTACGGTCCCCATAACCGGCGACACGGTGGAAAGCATCGAGGCCGCGTTGCAAGGCCCGATAAGGGCGGCTGTGATCGGGGGCCGGACCGATGAACTGAGCCCTCTGCTCGCTTCGGTGGGCAATGCCATCGTCGGGAACTTTGGGGCCAAGGCGGCCATCGACATTGCCCTTCATGATCTATGGTCCCAGTGGCTCGAACGTCCGCTCTACCGCCTTCTCGGTGGTTCTCGTAGCCAGGTCACGACCGACATGACGATCTCGGTGGGGAGCCCCGACGAGATGGGGGCGGCGGCGCGACGGAGGCTGGCCGAAGGCTTTGATTGCTTGAAGGTCAAGCTCGGTGGGCCAATCGAGCTTGACTTGGCCCGAGTTAGGGCGGTGCGGTCGGCGGTCGGTGCCGCCGCCTCCATCCGGGTGGATGCCAACCAGGCGTGGTTGCCAAAGGAGGCGATCACCGTCATCCGGCGTTTCGAGGACGAAGACCTTGCGGTCATGCTGGTCGAGCAGCCCGTCGCCGGACGAGACTTCGAAGGGCTCGCTCAGGTCACTGCTGCGGTCGCCACGCCGATCATGGCAGATGAAAGCTGCTTCACACCGAAAGACGCGCTCAGGTTGGTCCAGGGTCGCGCCGCTGACGCACTGAACGTGAAGTTGATGAAATGTGGCGGCATCGGGCCCGCCCTGGAGATCGCTGCCATTGCAGCATCCGCGGAAATCGCATGCGCAGTGGGCTGCATGATGGAGGGAATGGCCTCGTCTACCGCCGCCGCGTGCCTAGCGGGAGGGGTCGTCACGATTTCTTCGGTGGACCTTGACGCACCCCTTTGGTTACGCGACCCTCGCTACTCCGACGTAGCCAGATGGAGCGGTCAGGACATTATCCTGGGGGAGGAACCGGGGCTGGGGACAGGCTCCGGGGAGCCCGTGTGACAAGGGGGAGGAACCGTGCGAGCCGAGCCGACCGATAAGGAGCGCAAGCTTTACGAGGAGAACGGCTTTGTGGCGATTGAGGATTTCCTCGACGCTCATGAGCTGGCCCACTGGCGCCGGGCGGTGGACGACGCCGTCGAAGCGCGGGGCACGCGGCGCTTTCCTCACGACTCCGGCGATGCGGACCGCATCGCCAGCCACGTCATCTCTCCTGAGGAGCAGGCTTACTATGACCGGGTGTTCACCCAGCGGGTGAACCTATGGCAGACGCACGATGGCGTGCGAGAGCTCATGTTCACCTCCGAGCTGGGTTCTTTCGCCGGCCGGGTCGCCGGCGTGGACGGGCTGCGCATATGGCACGACCAGGCGCTCATCAAAGGCCCCTACGCCAACCCGACCGCCTATCACCTCGACGTACCGTATTGGTCCTTTACGTCCGCCGACGCCATCACCATCTGGGTAGCGCTCGACGACGCCACACTTGAGAACGGGTGCCTCTACTACGTGCCCGGAAGCCACAAAGCCCGCAAGTTTGACAACGTCGGGATCGGTCGGGAGATCGGGGCGCTGTTCGACGTCTATCCCGAGTGGCACGACGTAGCGGCGGTGCCCTGCCCGGTCCGCGCCGGGAGCGCGCTTTTTCACAACGGCCTCGTGTTCCATGGAGCGGGAGCGAACATGACCCCCGGGTTGCGGCGGGCCATGACCTGCGCCTACATGCCAGACGGCTGCACGTTCAACGGACAGGCCAACGTGCTGCCACCGGGCTACTTGGCCACCCTGAGCGTGGGAGACGTCCTTGACAACAATGACCAAAACCCGCTTGTCTGGCATCGCTGAGGCTCGCCAGAGGTCGACGTCAAATAGCGGCCGCTCGTTGAGAAAGGCACTGAAAATCATGGGATCGGCACACCAGGACCACGCAAAGGAATACCTGCCGTCGGACGAGGACGTGTCTTTCTACAATAGGCATGGTTACTGGATCTCACCGGTCATAATCCCCGATGCCATCTTGGCGATCGCCGAACGGGGCATGACACGGTTTTACGCGGAGGATGTCGATGAGCACCTTGCGCTGGACAATGCCCCGCCAACTAGCCGCGCTCTCGGGCTGAAACCTTATAGCCATTGGGGATGGAGACCCGAGGATGGCAACGTCATGCGAAAGAACGACTACACGACATTGCGGGTGGGCGAGCTCGCCCAGCTCGCTCGGTACCCGGTGATCGCGGCCTGTGCGGCTCGTCTTTGTGGAGCGGCCAGCCTTCGGCTGTGGCACGACCAGCTGCTCTACAAGCCCACAGACACAGAGGGAGACGCTGGGAATGTGGCTTGGCATACGGACAGGTACTACTGGCAAACGTGCTCGAGCGAAGACATGCTGACCGCCTGGATCCCTTTTGCTGACGTGAGCCGATCGGACGGTGCGATGTCGATGGTCGACGGGAGCAACCGGTGGACGGACCAGCTGGAAATCAAGTGGGAGAGCGCTCCTTTCTCGGTGATCAACGCGGTGTTGGCAGAACGAAACGCGGCCTTGGTGCCGATAGAGTTGAGACGGGGCCAGGTAAGCTTCCATAATTGCAAGACATTGCATGGCAGCGGTCCCAACCGGGGACTGAAACCGCGTCGTTCTCTCGTGGTGCACTTTCAGCCGTCGAGTAACGAATACGTCGAACGTGGCCGTTATCACCCCAATGACGACCTTGTCACGAAGACCGGCTCGGGGTTCCCGGACTACAGCGACCCGCGCATTTGCCCGCCCCTTTTCCCGATTTAGCCGGCCGTGAACGAGCGGGTCAGCGGTCGCACCCACCGTCGTGGTCGGGGCGCAAGTAGGCGCGGTGGCGGTCCTCGAAGCCGCGGTAGGCGTAGGGGTCCTCCCCCGCCACCATCACGATGTCCCGGTCGTCCACCATGGCCATGTGCTCGCCGTCGCGGGGCGAGCGCCACGGGAGCAGTGACTGGGCGCTCATGTAGTGGTTGGCGACCGCCCGCCGCAGGGACCGCGGCGCCCTGTTGGGTAGGCTCCGGTGGAGCAGGTAGCCGTTGAAGATGATGGCCCCTCCGGCGGGTAGCTCCACTGGCAAAGCCTGGTCGTCGGAGTACGGGAACTGGTACGCCTCCGTGGTGCAATCGAAGCGGGCGTCGTCGATCTCACGCTCGGGGTAGATGACGCCCCGGCGGTGCGAGCCGGGGAGCACCCAGAGGCACCCGTTTTCCGTCGTAGCGTCGTCAAGGGCGATCCACGCCGCCGTGAGCGACCGGTCGCGGGTCGGGATGAAGTACTCGTCCTGGTGCCACGCCTGGCCGGGCTTGCCCTCGGCCTTTACGAACAACATCGACTGCATTGCCTTCACGTCGGGGCCAATGACCACGGTCAGGACCTCGACGACCCTTGGGTGAAGCAGGAGGTCATGCATCTGCTCCGACAACTTGTGGGGGAAATGGATGCACAAGATGGTGCGAAGCACGTCTTCGTCGGCCATCCCCGGGCCGGCTTGGGCGAGCCCGTCCACCTGGCCCCGCTCGCCGCGCGACAGCCGGGATGTTTCGGTTCGAAGCGACTCCACTTCGTCCGAGCTGAGAAGGTCGGGGTACACCACGAAACCGTCGCGTCGGTAAGCGCTGAGGTCTACCACGCCGGCAGCCAGGTCTCCTGCCGGCAAGCCGTCCAGGGTCAAAACGTCACCTCACAGTCCCGATGGCCTCGGACGATCCTAACCCCGTCCCCCTTGGCCTGGGCCAGCTCCGGCTTCGACCGTGCCAATCTGTCGATTTGACAGAATTTTAACAACGCGCCCTCAGGGCCGACCTAACTGCTCCGGCACGTCGCCCCCGCTCATGGCGCGAGACAGCGCCTCTATGCCCAGGGAAGCGCGCCTCACACGCTCGCGCGAGGCGGAGACGACCGTCGCGGACAGGTGCCCGCCAGCCGGGTAGACGCCGCCGACATTTCTGAGCCCGAACTTCAGGTTCACCGGCGCCGCAACCGAGACGATCTCGCCGATCTCGTGGTACCTCAACGGTGCAGCAAAATCGTCGGCGCCTTCGATGTAGCAGTCAAGGGGCACGGCAACGGCCCGCCGGATCGCCCAGATGTCGTCGAGCGGGAGGTCGGTCGGGAGGTTAATGCTGGTGGCGCCCAGATCGGCGTAAAGCTTCGCGCTCGCCGGGTTCATGGCTGGCAGCGCAAGCGAGGTCTTCAAGACGAACTGCGCGGGCAGGATCCCCGCCTGTTTCGCCCGCCCTAGTGCCCAAAGTAGGCCGACGTCCGCCATCAACACGCCCTGTACCCCTGCCTCCGCAGCACGAAGAGCCTCTTCCAAACCGGAACTGATGCCTCTCGCGCCTCTGACCGAAGAGGCAGCCGCGGCGCCGCTCGAAGATCGCGCCATTGCTGATATGTCCCAAGCCGCCCGTGCCCCCACCCATAGCACTACCTCGACGCCCGAGCCTTTCCCCATCTCCGCCATGTCACGGAGCTCAATGTCGCTAAGGAGAGTTACGCCACTTCCTTGGCTGACTCGGTGGACCACCACCTTGAGCTTTGCGGACTCGTCAAGCACGGCCTGAAATGCCTCCGGGCCCTCTACAGACGGGATCTCGACCCGCCAAGGCGCCCCATCTGGGAACCTGCCCTCTGAGGCTCGCGCCGGGCCAGCACAGTCGTAGACCGCCCCTAAACCAAAACCGGAAAGAGCGCTGTTAGCGAACCGAGACACCCCTGCTCCTCTCTGGACCTCGCCTTGGGCGGCTTCGCCGTCAGGCATCTAGGCAACGACGTTACGACCGCCTCGGCGGTTTCGACGGGTCGCCGGGCGGTGGAGGCCCGCTGCGACCAGGGTCCCGCCGCGACGTCGGCGGTCACGATAGCGTCGGGGGATCGACGTTGTCGCCACCAAACGCCGGGACCATGGAACAGCGAGGAGGTCACGGCGCCTTCCCGCCGGCTTGGCGCTGCCCCTGTTAGTGGGGCTCGTCAGCGCGTGCGGTTCGTCTCCTCATACTCACAGCCCCCCGCCGATCTCAGCCCCCATCACGACCACCTCAAGGGCGACCACCTCTACGAGCACCACCTCGACGACTGTCCCCGTGACCCCCGCCAACGGCCAACGGACGGTCCTGTCCCCAATCGGCCTCAATGTCCGGGCCGGGCCTTCTAAGAGGGCCGCCGTGATCGGGTCGGCCGCGCAGGGCGCGGTTCTTCAAGTGTTGGGGCACACCACCCAGGGAGGTGGTTGGTACAAGGTGCAGGGCGCGACGGTCACCGGTTGGATCAGTGCCAACTCGGCCTTCAGCCAGCCCGGCCGCTTCGGGTCGTACGAGTCGACATCCTTCAGCGTCCTCTACCCCGCTGGGTGGACTTCGGCAGGTTCTCCCCGCTCTGGGGTCACCTTCGAGCCGCCTTCCAAAACGGAGAAAATCGTTATCGCGACGGCCCCTAGCCTCGCAAAGCTGCCTGCGGTCAAACAGGGTGCGGGGGTTTCGCAGAACGGGTCACAACAGGTCGTGGCATGCGGGGTCACCGGCTACCTGTTCAGTTACGCGACATCGCTCCCCGGGCATTACCTCGCTGATCTCGACCTGTTGCTTGCCGCTCATCACGTTCTTGGCATAGAAGCGGCCCTGACCTCCACCGCGGAGCTGAAAACAGTTCTCGAGTTCGTCAATTCGATCTCCTTCCCCTTCCCCGAATGCGTGGGCGCGCCGCCGACAACCACAACTACGTCTTCGACCAAGGCTCCCGCGCACCGCACCACGAGCAGTACCTAAACTTCAGAAGTCGCGGAACTTCTACATCCATCCTGCATCGACAACCCAGTTTTGACCAGTGCAGGCTTTGCTGTCGTCGGCGGCGAGCCACAACGCCATACGGGCGATATCGTCAGGCATGAGCCGGCAGGAAAGAGACTGCTCGCGCTCGATGGTTGCTTCGCCCTCGGCGTCGACTGCGGTCGCTAGTTGTCGCTCGGTCATGACCCATCCCGGGATGATGCAGTTGACCCGGATGCCGTCGGGACCGAGCTCTTGGGCCTGGGCGCGCGTTAGCCCCTCGATGGCCGCCTTGGCGGTCCGGTATACCACGAGGTTGCGGAGTTTTATGTGGGTACTGATCGAGCCCAGGTTGACTACGGAACCTCGCCCGGCCGCCCGCATCATTGGGACAACGGTACGGGTTGCGAAGTAGCAGTGGTCGAGGTTGACGCGCATGCGCTCATCCCAAAAGGCGGCGTCCACGTCGTCTGGGGTGTGGCGCGTGTCGTTGGCAGCGTTGTTGACCAGGACGGCCACCGGGCCGAGCTTTTCGGCAATGTCGGCGATGACTTGTTGGTACAACCCGATATCGCGAACATCGGCGCGCCTGTACAGCGGCGGCGGAGCGCCGGATGCGGCGACCGCGTGGGCCAACGCCTCGCCGGCGTCGTCTTGAATGTCAACGAAGCCCACGTACGCACCTTGAGCGGCGAACTGGGCGACGAACTCGGCTCCGAGCCCCGTAGCACCGCCGCTTATCAGCACAACCTTGCCCCGCAGGCTCGGGTAGGAAGCGAAAGGCCCGTAGCGGCCAACCTCGGCGGCGCTCATTCGCGCGGCTGCCCGGGCACCACGACTGCGCGTCCGACCGCTCCGGCTCCTAGTTCGTCGTAGGCCTTGCCAACAGCCTCCAGAGAATATGTCGCCCCGAGCAGCTGGTCGAGGGGTAACCGGCCAGCACGGTACAAGCGAAGTATCCGGGGCAGGTCGAGGCTAGGGTTGGCCGACCCGTAAAGACTGCCCACGAGAAGCTTCTGTTGCTGTACGAGCTCGTTAATGGGCACGGCGGCGCTGGCAGCAGCAGAGGTCAACCCGACTGCGATGAGAGCCCCACCGGGTCGCAGGGCGGCGAAGCCCTGTGCCATCGTCGACGGGTTGCCAACTGCGTCGACCGCCACGTCTACCCCACCCCCAGTCAGGCTTCGGACCGCCTCCACCACCTCGTCGGGCCCCACCTCGGAGGCATCGACCACGGCAGTAGCGCCGAGCCGACCCGCGAGGTCCAGTTTTTCTCTGGCCAGGTCGACGACCACGATGGGGTCGGCTCCGACGAGGTGCGCCCCCATCACCGCTGATAGTCCGACTCCACCCGCCCCCAGGACCAGCAGGGCGTGGCCGGCGATGGAGCGCCCGTCGGAAGCCACGTTCAATACCGCGCCGACACCGGTGACGACCGCACACCCTGCAATTGCGGCAATGTCGGCCGGGATTTCGTCCTCCAGCGGTACCACCGCGCGGCGCGACGTCACCGCGTACTCAGCGAAGCAGGAAACGCCCAAGAAGTGGTGAAGCGTTTCGTCCCCCTGACGCAAGCGGCTGGTGCCGTCCATGAGACCACCGCTACGGGCCTGAACCCGGCCGTAAATGCACATAACCGGTCGGCCTGTCACACAGAACTCGCACTGCCCGCAGCGGGGCCGCCAGGTGAAAACCACCCGCTGGCCCGGAGCCAAGTCGTCCACCCCGGGCCCGATCTCTTCCACCACACCGGTGCCCTCGTGGCCCAAGACGATTGGTAGAGGGCAAGGAATACCGCCCGACATGTAGTGCAGTTCGGTGTGGCAAACGCCGGCCGCCTCGACCCGCACGCGCACTTCACCTGCGTGAGGCGCGTCGAGCTCGACATCCTCGACTCGCAACGCAGAGCCAGGGGCCCGTAGGACAGCCGCTTTCACGGTACGCGGCCGACGAAGCGCAAGGCCCGGCCTACATGGCCCACCTGCTCGCCCATTGGTCCTCTGAAAGCGGCGTAATCGGGAACGGCTTTGATGTTAGCGGGCCGAGGTGGGAACCCCAATTAGGCTTACGGCGATTACTCCGCGGGAGCGACCGTCGTTAGACAAAACGGGTGCCCCGCCGGGTCGAGCCCGCTGAGAAGGTCCCTCGGTGCTCTGTGTTGCGGAGAGCCCGCTCTCGGTGAGTGAATTGCCTTGTCAGGCGCGTCCTGTTTGCTTATGGGCAACCGTAAGGAGCCACAATCTAACCATGCGAGAAATTGTGGACCTTACCGGGCTCGCCGATTTGCTCGACCTCACGCGGCGAGAAGCCAATGAACTGGCTTGCGAGGAGAACTTCCCTGCGCCCTTGGACATCGTTCAGGGCAGCCAAATCTGGTACGGCGATGACGTGAGGAGCTGGGCACGCGAGAGCGGGCGGCTGGTCTGACCGCGTAAAAGCCTGCCCTGCCCGGTGGCGAAGAGCCGCCGTATTCCTTGATGAGTATGACCAAGTCGTTGTTTGAAGTCCTCGTCTCGGGCGTCATTTGCTCTTGTTTTGCAACGATCGCGGCCGTCAACTCATTCATTTCCGTGGTCATGCGCGATCGCTGGCCCATGCTCTCCTGGTACGTAAAGTGTCGAGCATCGCCAAGGCTTGGCCTAGGGAAGCTCGATGGCACCTTCTGCGCCGCCTGAAGGGCGCGGATCCAATGGGCCTACTAGGCGGCTCTTGGTAGCCCGTTGGTACGCGACCAACGCCCTGCTGGCGTCCCGTCGAGGCCGAGCGGGCCGGGAGTGAACGAGTGGCACCCGATGGCTGGCTGCTGTTTTGACACCCTGTCCTGACACGAAGAGTGCTGATGTGACGTCGACAAGTGCAAAAACAGAGGAACAACCCGCTTCTCTCCGCGCCGGTCGGACAGGGGTCGTACCGTCGGCCATATGAGCAACCCGGCCGAGACCACTCCTGTCGTCCACCCTCACCTGTCCGTTGTCAGCAGGCCCACCACACCCGAGCCAGCCCTCAGCGCCGAAGACCGGGCCGAAATAGGCGTCGCCTTGGTCGACTTGCTTTGTGACCTTCACTGGTCAGGAGCGTTGCGCCCGCGCTGGGTCGACGGCGTCGCCGGCCAGAGCCTCGAAATAGCTCTCGTGGTCCCGGGCACCGGCGACGTATTAGTCCAGATATCTCAGGTCGCGGGCGTCTACGAACTCGCCATCTCGGGGGCCTATGGCAGGACCTGGTGGTGTCGCGTGAGACCGACGGGCGCCTGGGGGCGCTGTACGGCGAGTACTTCTGTTCGCAGGCTCATCAGGAGAAAGCTGCCAAAGATCTTTTGCTGCAGGGGTTCAACCAGCTCCGGTTGGTAAAAACGTGGGGCGTCCACCACCAATCGGCCCCCGATGAGCAACGGTATGGAGACATCGGGAGCGTTCCGTGTTTGTCGGGCCGCGGGCTCAACCGCTGACGAGAGGCCGCGGGGCCAACCCGACCTGCTCTGCGATCATCATCCGGTCGAAGTACAAAAATTCACTGATGACCTGAGCATGCGTGAACCGATAATGCTCGACAGTCGCGGGCGTTGGACCGAAGTGGTTCGCCCAGGGCCCTGTTGTCAGGTCGGCCAGCGTCGTATCATTCCTGACAACGACAGGAGACGCCTGATGACCGAGCTGGGATCGCAGACGCATGTCCTAAGCAACGAAGAGGTCGACCATTTCTGGACGCAGGGCTACCTGCGCGTTCGGGACGTATACACCCCCGAGGAGGTCGACGACCTTGCGGACGACCTCGATCTGCTGATCGAGCGCTGGGCAGGCAGCAAACCCTGGACGGGGCCGTGGCGCGAAGCGCTGCTTGGCAGCGACATGGGTGCAAAGATCGAGCTGCGGGGATTGCATGACCTGGGGTACTACTCGGGCGCCTGGGCGCGGGCAACGAGCAACGCCAAGCTGACGGGCGTACTGCGCTGCTTGCTCGGCCCCGCCGTCGAGCTCCACCACACGACCATGCACGTCAAGCCCCCTGAACGCGGCCAGCCCTTCCCGCTCCATCAGGACTGGCCGTTCTACCCACACACCGACGACCGCTATGTCGACGTGCTGGTGCACCTCGACGACACATCTCACGACAACGGGGAGATCTGCTTCCTTCCGGGCTCGCATCTCGGCGGTCCGCTGCAACACGTGACGGTGGCCGACGGGACGATGTGCCACCCGCACCTGCCTACCGACCAGTACCCGCTCGCCGACACCACGGCGGTGCCGGCACGGCGCGGCGACATCGTCTGCTTCAACATCAACACCATCCACGGCTCGTACCTCAACACCACCTCAGAGCCGCGGAGGCTGGTGCGAATGGGTTACCGGCACCCGGACAACGCCCAGCTCGGCGGTCAGGCGATGGGGCGCCCGGGGGTCATGGTCCTGGGCACCAAGCCCCGCCGGCCAGGTCAGGAGCCCTATTCGACTGAGGCCTGAGGCCTGCTAACTCCTAGAAGTCAGCTTGCCCAGACGTCTCATTTGAGTGCGGTCTGTGGACCGGTTTCTCCCGGAAGGGAACGGCATTGTCGTAATTACAACAATGTTTGGGTGACCGGACGCGAACAGGTGCACTGCTCTGGCCATTTCTCGCCAGCGGGCTCGGTATCATTGGCGCATTCGGAACCGGTAATGCCACATTGCGCGTTTAGGTTCCCGCCCATGGTAATTGGCGATTAGTACGAGACTAAATTTGCGCCTTGTAGCCCTCTAACCTCAATGCTAGTCTTCGCGCCGATGCTAGACAGTTGAGCAGAGGGCCGGTAACTCCCGCCTGGTGCACAGCAACGGTGGCTAGAACCCCTGGACAATGGTCAATTACCGTGAAAACAGGTGGCGCGGCTGGTCTCGTAGCACAAACAAAGAAAGGCAGAAAACACGTTGTACACCCATCAGCTACACCTAAAGAAGTTCCTCACCATCCCTGTCATCGTGCTCCCGCTTGTCCTCGGGCCCGCAGGGATGGCCTTAGCCGCCAACCCCACTAACCCGCCCCCAGCCCTGCCGGCGGACCAGATTGCTCTTGTTGGGGTTTGCTTGTCGCCAGCGCAGGTAACCGCGGCAGCGCAACAAGCCGTCGCCCAGTACGTTGCCGGAGACCAACCTGCGGGTGTGGTCATCAATGGCAACTGGATGCCTGCCGCAGAGGTTGCCACTAACGAGACCTACGTCGGCGGGTGCGCTATCCCTGAACTTCTGTCCAACAGCACCCTGGTCCCGTCGGACCAGATCACTATGAGCGGTTGCCCCTCCGTTCCCCAAGTTGAGGCCGCCGCACTCGATGCCATTGCCTCATACGCTTCGGGTGACGACCCCGCCGGTGTGATCGTCAATGGGAACTGGGTCCCCGCTGGGATCGCGTCCACGGGCGGCACCGTCGGCACGAGTGGGTGCGCTACTTCCTGATACCACCGAGTGCTGCCGCATTCGGCAGGGTGGGAGCCACTTTTGGGGTGGGCCCTACCTCTTTAGGCTGTGGTTGACTTCCGGTCGCCTTGGGATGTCCCGCATGACGGTAGTCGTCGTTGCAGGATGATGGCTACTCGGCGAGTTTTCCACTACCTGTGCCCCACCGGTGCTCATCACGGCCACGATCGCGCCGGTCCCGACCGTTATAGTGCCGAAACCCAGCGCCTTCGCACGGAGGCTGAGATGAGGACGCACCGGGGGGGCAAACTTCGCGTGCTGTGGGTGGGTAGGCCGAAAGTGCTGTGGTGGGCGCTTGGGCCTTATGTGGGTGGGTTGGTAACTCGCCATGCCAATCGTATGTTACCCACCCTCTGGTTGGGTCGGTAACTCGCCATCCCAATCGTGGCGGTGCCGACGCACTGGGCGCGATTTGGCTCGCCTACTGCTTATCCGGGCGATGTGTTTGCCTTGTTTGCTGCTGTCTTTTTCATCTACACACGCACTTCGGCGCCGGCCCTGAAAGACTCCCAGCCGTCGGGGCCGCTCACCCAAACTGACTGGCGTCCGTGCACCACCCACCGGCTGAGGTCGTTGCCGTCGCTGACAATGGCGGTCTCCTCGTCGATGCCGATGAGGGTCATACCGGCAGGTACCTGAGCAGCCACCACCTCGGCCGTCCGCGGTGCCCACTCTTTTAGGCGGTCGAAGTGCGGAAGGACCCAAAGCTTTGGGACGGTACCTAAACCCGCACGAGGCTCCGCTTCAGGTCGTCGGATATTGGGCACCCAACCCGTCAGCGCCATGGCTCCCGCGCTGCAGCCGGCAAGGGCGGCCCCTTTGAGCCATTCCTCAACGATCGCCGCCCAGACGAGCGTCTCTCTAAGCGTGTCCGCCAAGTAGGACGGGTTGCCCCCCGACAGGTATATGAGGCCAGCACCTCTGACCTGCTCGGCATTCGCGGCGTCCTCGGCGGACTCGCGGTCGAGGGCTTTGACCGGCACCGCCTCGACACCAAGGCGCGCCGCTTGGGCGGCACCAAGGGCGGTCCACCGGTCGATCGAACCCGGGCCTTCCATGCCCGCCGCCGTCGCTAACTGTACGTACCGAGATGGCCTTCCAGCGATCAGAGCGGCCTCGAGCTCGGCCATTACAGCCAGGTACTCACCGCTTCCCACCAGAGCAACTGGCCCAGGCATCGCTAAAGCATCTCCTCGTGGTTCAGCGGGCCGGTTCCGGTGCATCTGCTGGGCCCAACTCGGAGGGTAGTCGTGCCGGCGGAAGAGCGGGTAACCACGAACGGCGGTCGAGCGCCCGCCAACCAGCCGGGCACGCTCAGCCGCCGCTCACATTGTTCGTGTGAACCACCGGTGGGCGGCGGCGTCGGCGCCCCATTTGGGCCGCAGGTGAAAGCGGCTATCGTTCGGGACGTGGGGGCGGTTGGCGTGATCGGCTTGATCTCTGTCGCTGCCCTAGGTTTATTACTCGCTTGCGGCTGCTGGGTGCTGCTTCAGGAGGTCCGCCGGTACCGAGCGGACAGGGCGCACGCCCCTGCGCCGGAACCTGAGGAGGCGGCGCTCGATCGCTGGAACGCTTGGGTCGTCATGGTGGTCGCCGGCATTTCGGTCGTAGGCGCACTGCTCGCTTTTTGGGCCTCAGCTGACTTTTCGGCTGCCTCGTCCGCTAGCCAACAGGCGGTGCAAGAGGCCACGCAGTACCAAACAATCAAGTCCGAACAAGACGGTTTCATCAACTTTGGGGCCGAGCTCACCCAGACGGTCCAGGAGCACACTGTTCAAGAGAGCACCCTTTACAAGGAGGCGGCCGCAGCCTGGTCCTCCGGGCAGGTGTCTCTCGCCGAGCAGCTGGAGGCCGACGCGCGCGTCCAGGGGGCGCTCGAGCGGGCATTGATCTCGGGGTACACCTGTTACTGGGGCAGCCTTCCGGGTGCGGGAGGCGTAATGCAGTACAACCTCGCCGACCTCCAAGCCAGCGAAGTGGAGTCTCCTTGCGTGCTGCCCGGGCAGGACTCCAGCTCCTTGCGCACCCTTGGCCCCAGCCACCAACAGGCCCTGACCAACTCGGCGGCCAATGACCGTTCGCATGCCGAAGCCGTAGTGCTGGCGGGCGCGCTGCTCATTTTGGCAGTTTTCTGCCTCACTGTGTCCTATCTGGGGCCTAAGCACCGCCGGCGCCTGGCCGTTTCACCAGGGGTCGCCTCGATAGCTGCTGCTCTAGTTGTAGCTGCCGCCTTGGGTACATCGTGATCCACGAGCCTTTCGGCGAGGAAGCGATCAAGGGGTTTGCCGAAGAGGCTGGACCGGGAGAGGCTGGGCTCGGCCAACCGTCGCCGCCCGACGAGCTCGGCGCCGGAACCCAAGCACCAGAAAACGGGGGCACCCCGCCAACCGGAGAGGCGCGGGAGGGCCTGCCTGGCAACAAACAACCGCCGGCGCGCCCGAGCGCTCGCTCGTTGACGATCACTGTCGTTTTCGTCACACTTATGGCCGCTTTGGGAGGCTTCCTGCTGAACCGGGCGTCGGTCGCATCGTCTGACAACGCCGATGTTGCGCAGGTGCTAAGCCTGCGGTCGGCGGCCGCTCAGACCAGTGGTTACCAGGTTGCGCAGACGGCCTACGAAAACTACCGTTCGGCCCAGGCGCTACAGGCTCAGGGTGCTGACGAGCTCCAGGAAGCCGCCAACAACAGCTCGGACGGGCTCATGTGGGCGCGCCTGTACCAGGCGACGCAAGCGCAGGAGGCCCAGGCGGCAGGTGCGGTGCCCGCAGACCTCCACGCCAACCTGCCAGACGGGCAGCCGGACAGTGAGTTCCCTTACGATTTTTACGCAGAACAGAGCGCTCAAGGCACGTTCCTCAGCGCCCAATCCGATGCTTACAACGATGTGTCGGCGCGGTGGTCCAAGTTGGTCGACTCTTACACGGCCATACTCACGATGCTCGCCGTGGCCCTGTTCCTCTTCGGTTCAGCCTTTGTGCTCTATGGCCGCAACCGTATGCTTTTTTCGGTCATTGCCAGCCTGCTTTCCATTATCTCGATCCTTTGGGGTGGGGCACTGTTCTCAGTGAGCGAGCCCGGGAAGCCATCGGTGACCGCCGCTCAGGATTACGCCCGAGGAGCTGTAGCCATGGCCAGCGCCATTACCCCGGCGGGCTTTCAGCCGGCCATAAACGACTTCACCGCCGCTATAGGAGCGCGGCCCGATTTCGCACTGGCCTACGCCGAGCGGGCCGTCGCCGAGACCGAGCGGGGCTCAGACCAGCTCGGTGGTGGCTTCATCACAGACGTGGCCCCTCGTTGGTTGAAGGTTGCCGCCGCCGACTACGTCAAGGCGTACGACCTTGGCGACCACGATGCGGACCAAGTGCTTGACGTAGGTTTTTCCTACTACCAGCTTTGGGTTCAGGCCGGAGGCCATGGGACGCCCCCGTCTCAGGCAGTCACGTTTTTCCGTCAGGCGGCCCAGCTAGATCCCGGAAACCCTCCCGAACTCCTTGACTATGCTCTGTCCGAGCTGGCCAGCCGCAATTATGCCACTGCCCGCGAGGCTTTCAGAGTGGCTGTTACGCACATCCTGTTTACCTGTACGGACCCGTCGGTCCTGTCCTCGTGCACTTCGCCGCAGCCCCGAACCAGCATCGGCCTCCAAGAGGCCTGGTTCGCCGGCGCCATGGAGACCCTAGTCACTCTGGCCTCGTCGGCTGACGCCTCGTCGGAGCCGGAGCTCAGAGCACAGGTTGCAAGCACCAAGGGCGCTTTGGCCGAAAGTATGGCTTTGGGCCACGTGGTAACGGTCCCTGACAATGGCGATGTCAAGATCGGTGCCACCAGTACACTTATCGACCCGAACCTCTTGTGGCTCGACATCGGCCTCCCTGCCGGGGAGAGCCCCGATGTCCTTGCCACCACACCAGTGACAATGCTCTGGTACGACCAGGCCCCGGGCTCAACGAAATGGGACGCAATACCGGAGTTGACCTGTTGGGGACAGCTCGACCAGTGCGCGTTCTATTCGTCCGAAGCCAATGTGTTCGAGTCCCAGGCCCGGTTCCTGCCGGCAGACAACTCTTGCTTGACCAATGTCCGGTACCGGGGCGAGCTGTACGTCAGGGGGAGCCTCGCCCGCACGCTCACGCCGACCTACGACGACATCAATACCAGCCTCCAGGCCGGGTTGAACAAACAGATGGATATGGGCATCTGCGTACCTTCCAGTTGGCACCTGTCCAAGCCGCTAAACCTGAGCTTCCACATTAACGGCACGTCCCAGACTGTCACCGGCTCTCTGGCGGGCAGCGAGATGAGCTACCAATCCGCTGGTGGACGCGAAGGAACATACGTGTTCCGCCTTTATGACCCGGCAGCCTCGAGCGTGCCTAGTAGCCAGTTGGGGCCTTGGCCCAAAAGATGGGCAGTTATGTCATAGGCCTGTTGAAGAGCCGCGGGCTACCGGCCGACACTGTCCTTACGACTCCCTTCGCAGCCCACAACGTGTGGGGCGGGAACGTCCAGTACGGGCAGACTGGTGTGTTCGACAGCTCGTCCACGGGGACCGAGGCATTCGTTGGGGTGGGCCTGATCGCGGCTCGGACCACTTCGACGTCTGCCCAGGCCGATAGGGATATTGCCAATAACATCCGGCTGGACCACGCCTTCGTGGTGACGATCGTCTTCGGGCACCGCGGCACGAGCCTGTGGCGGGGTGCTGACCCCTTGGCGCTTCAGGTTTTCACTTCATGGTCTCTGCTCGGCTACGGCTGAGCACGGAGTGAGCTCCGAGCTCGCAGGTTACCGTTGGGTTCCCGAAAACATCCATTATTACTGCCAAACCTGATAAGTACCCCGTCCGCCCCACCTAATTTGCACCGCAAACCTGCAAGGCCCGCAAGCCGAAGGTGACGTTCCCAATTGAGGTGGCGGCTAACGGGCCATCTATACTCTGGCGGTGCTCTATCAGATGTCTTCAGCCCAAACTTCTCACCGGAGCGCCCGCCGGTCAAAACGCCCGAAAGCGACATGTGCCGCATTTTGCACCGTCGCACTGGTTGCTTCCTGCGGTACCGGCACCGCGTCGCCCCTGACCAGCAGTCCTCCTAACACCGCCAGCCCGACGACCGGACAACAATTGAACGGCTCGAGCTCATCGGTGTTCTGGCAACAATTCCTGAAATCCTGCAAGAACCTAGGTCGTTCGAAGGCCCGCAGTACGAGCGTCATCTTGAATATGGACGACGATGCCAACCCAGCCGTCGTGCAGCGCTGGGCCACGGCCCACGGCCTAAAAGTACAGTGGTACATCGGGCACGCTGTCGCCGTCATCGCGGGAGCGCCGGCTTCTCTCGGGACCTCTTTGGACGTTCGTATCGATGATTACCGCTCCCCATCAGGACAGCTGTTCTACTCCGCCACGACACAACCCTCAGTGCCGATTGAGCTCTTCGGTCAAGTACAGGGTGTGGGACGGCTCAGCAATTACAAGGATTTCCACACCGACTATGTCCCGAACGGGGGACTTACCCCTCAAGGCATGCTGCAGGCTTATGACGCCACGCCGCTGAGCGCCGGAGGGATCAACGGGGCGGGCGAGACGGTGGTCGCCCTGGAGCTAGACGGGTTTAATTCCGCCGATCTCAACGCCTTCACGTCCAGGTTCAACCTGCCGGCCTTCAACTCCTCCAACTTTGTCACCAATGGCGCGGTGGCCAAACCCGAGGGGGAGACCACTATGGACCTCGAGACGATCCGGGAGATCGCACCAGCAGCCAAGATCGTTTACTACAACCTTCTCCAGGACCAATCGGCCACCAACTTGGCCGAACTTCTGCTCGCAGGCTTTAGCCGCGTGCTGAAGCTCTACCCAGGCGCCATTTGGACTATGAGCATCGGCGGTTGCGAAAAGGCCAGCACCTTCGCCGATCTCGCCGCTGAAGCCGAAGCGGTAGCCAAAGCCGAAACGCAGGGCTCAACCGTCTTCGCATCTTCGGGCGACACCGCCGGCTTTGAGTGCGTACCGTACACCTCGTGGGGGTCGGCCCCGACAAACGCCGACGTAGGCGTTTCCAACCCCGCCGTTCTGCCTGATGTCACGGGGGTGGGCGGGACGCTTCTTTCCGTGTCGACAGGGGGTTCTTACCTAGGCGAGACAACGTGGTTTTGGCCGTTCCTCAATGAGGGGACCTCGGGAGGCCAGTCGTCCATGTTTGCCCAACCGAGCTGGCAGGTGGGCCAGGGGCTTCCGGCTCCCTCGAACAAAGTGCCGAGGCTGGTGCCCGACATCGCCGCCGACGCCGACCCCAACTCAGGCAATGCCGACCACGACGGAGGGTCTTGGGGGACCGGCGGCGGCACTTCGCTTTCGTCGCCAATCTGGGCCGCCTTTACGGCTCTTATGGACCAGTACCTCCGCGAGCACGGCAAGGGCCCGATCGGGTTCTTCAACCCAGCGCTTTACTACCTGGCCGACCACGCCGAGAGCTACCAGGCTTTCCACGCGGTGGACACCGGTGGTAACGAAGTTTGGCGCAACGAGGCCGGTTACAACGAGAGCACCGGGCTTGGAAGTCCAGATGTGTACAACCTCGTCCGTGACATCCTCCCCTTGGAAGGGGCCCACTAATCATGTCAGACCAACCTTTGAACCCGCCTCCAGCAACTGCGGACATGCCACCGCTCCCGACCCAGGTCTGCCCATATTGCTCCAACGTCACCCCGCTCGGCGACTACTGCGGCGTGTGTGGTTCCCACCTGGCTCACCCCCACCCAGGCGTGGCGGCACGGCGCGCTCACGCTTATTCAGCCAACCCCGAAGAGCATGTCTTGCGGCTGTCGGTAGTGAGCACGCTGTTCCCTCACCTTTCCCACCGCTCGAGCGCTCCTTTCCGGGCCGGCTTCGCTCTGCTCGTGACACTGCTCGTCGTTTTCTCCGCGACCGGCCTGGAGGCGCCGGTGATCGCCTTGGCGGCTATGGGGGTACCACTGCTGTTCCAGCTCTATATCCATGAAGTGGACGTCTATGAGGACGGCCACCTCATGCTGACGGCCGAGACCCTCTTGATCGGCGCCGCTTTGGGCGTCGGTTGGGCCTTGCTCGGGGGGCCGATCGTCTCGCACGCCCTGCAACCCACCCTCGGCGCCACCCTCGGCACGTGGGATGTTGCCAAGGCGGCTGTCTTGGTACCCATTGTCGGGCAAGCCCTCATGCTGGTGCCTCTACTGCTCGTACTCCTCTTCGTCCCTGGCTTTGGTGGGCGTCGGGAGTCCCTGGACGGCTTCAGCCTTGGCGCGGCCTCCGCCCTCGGGTTCACGTTTGCCGCCGTGATCACCGACCTCGCCAACCGCCTTTCGGACGGGCTGGCCCCGAGCCGCCCCTTCACCAACATCCTGACCGAGGCTCTCATCCGGGGCGTCGCCACACCTGTGTTGGCGGCGGCGGCGACGGGTTTGATCGGGGCGTCCATCTGGGCTCACAGATCCGAAAGAGGGACGGCGTCAGCGGGAGGACGCTGGATCACCAACCCCCTGGTCGTGATCGTCTCCGTCGTAGCTGTCCAGATCGGCCTGGGTTTCGCCGACCAGGCCCGCCTCTCCGACGTCCCCCTCCTGGTGGTCCACCTGGCCGGCACCGGGGTCGTCTTGCTAGCCCTTCGAATAGGCCTGCACCACATCCTGTTGCACGAGGCACACGACGTGGTCATCGGCCCCAGCACGACTTGCTCCCAGTGTTATCACGTCGTCCCGCTCATGCCCTTCTGCCCCTCCTGCGGAGTGGCACTGGCCGCCACGACTAAGCGGCACCGCCCTCGTCCGGCCGCCGTCGGGGCTGGGTCGTCGGGGCCGGTCACCGGCCCGGTCGATGAGGCAGCAGGCCCAGCGCCCAGCCGCCCGAGCTGGCCTTGTCTTAGCCCGGGGACCACGCCTGCAACACCTTGGACCGGCTTTGCCTTGTCCGGGGCACAACCCAACCGGGTGCAGCGGGCCCACCACGCACGGTTGCTCGCCATGTTCAGCGCCGGACTGGTCGCAATCATGGTGGCCCTGCTTCTCACGGCCATTACCAAGGAACCAGACACGACACCTGTCCCCCGCTGCCACTTGGGAGGCTGCCCTGGCCTGCCCTACCAAGCAAGTAGCCACCTTCTCGGCTCTGGCACCCCGGAACCCCCTCCTGACGGGAGCTTTACGAGCGAGGACGGTCTCTTCAGCTTGGGTTTCTTCGTCCCCGACATCCTCGGGCGACCCGCGGTGACCCAGAGCCCTTCAGGGCTGGTGCTCACCTTCAACTCGGAAACCCTGTCGAACGGGACCAAAACGGTCCACCTTGGAGGGGGCAAGATCGAAGTGGGCGACGTGAGCGGGGCCGCGCTGGAGGGAGCGAGCCCCCAACAGGTGGTGCAGAACATCGTCTCTACGGACATGCCCTCGGCCAGCCTGGCCTATGAGATGCCCGATGCACTTGTTGGCGACGTCCCCGGCTACGGCGGCGTTTACGACGACGATGTCAACAGTGGCAGCGGCGAACAAATCGATTATCGCGTAGGCCTGATGGCCGCCATCGTGAACGGGGTAGCCATAATCGTGATGGCTTTGGGGCCGGACGACCCATCTTTCCAGTCACTGCCGTTCCTATCCCACCCAAGCTTCGTCGACCTGGACCTCGCTATCAACGGTGGCCTGGATGCCATCGCCAACAGCATCCGCTGGACGTCACAGACTTTTCAGCCTTAGCCAGGCTGGGTTGTCCTAGAACTCACAGGTCGTCGAGCAGGGGCGCGTAGCCCGAACGCGCGTTGCGTCGTCCACTGCAAGACCCGCACGATGGGCCTGATCGGCACCAACGGCGGGAAGGAAACCTCGTCGATCGCGGGGACAAAGATCTTCCCGCCATCGCTCAGGTATTCGTACACGAGGCCCGACACGGCCCCCAGGGCCCGCCATGCCCGGGAAGCGTGCGCGCCCCTGAGCTCGCCATGGAGGTCGGGCCTGTCGCCATCGACCACGACGGCCGCAGGCGCCAGCCCGGACCACTGGTAAACCCGGCGCAAGACGGGGGCTTGGCGCGGCGCTGCGATCCCCATGTCCGCAAGGACCACCTCGTCCACTGACAGGGCGTCGGCGCCTGAGTAGATGTGTCGCACAAGGGCGGGGCGGTGGCAAGCCATCACCCCGAAAGGCCCATCGGCGACAGGCTCCCAACCATCGATAACCGAGAAATCTGGGGGTGCCACATCGAGCAACATCATCGTTGCCGAGCGGTAGTCGACCTGGCGACCGGCGTACACAGTTGCATCGATCCTGCCGGTCATGCCTTCCAACGTGCAGAGGCTCAGATGGGCAAAATCGGTGGGCGCGGTCCGCAGTTTGGGCATGACAACCCGGAGACCTGCATCGTGCCATGTCGCGCTGATCGCGTGCTCGACGAAGCCCCGCTCGTAGGTGAAGGGCCGCATGTCCTGGCTGATATCTACGACCCGGTAGAACGGCGAAGTAAACCCGAAGTACGAAGCCACCTCTGCCACCGAGCGGTGCGCGTAGTTGTTCCCGTAGACGGTGGGTGCTTCGAGCACGGCGACGTCGGCCACGCCGTGGCGACGTAGGTACTGGGCCAGGAGCTCGACCATGTCCGGGCTGGTCACATTGGAACGGTCCTGGCGGTCGTAGCCCAGCATGAAGGACACTCTCACGGCAGCGACCACCGCACCGGCGGCAAGCTCTCCGAGGCCCGCCATATCCAGGCACTCTTCGAGCACGGCCGCTTTGGCCGCTCCGGCGGTCCCGTTGCGGACCACGACGCGACGACGCGACCCGAACCCCGGCCGCAAGCGGCCACGCACCGGGACGGTGACGTTGGCACCGGACCGGGGTTGGGCTCCGGGGACTGAAGCCGGACGAAGCCGCGCTGGGACGAACCAGACGCTGATTGCGGCGAGACGAGCGGCGAGGTCGGCGCCACCGGGGCCCGACAACCGGTCGTCATCGGTGAGGGCATCGGCAATTGCCCGGAACGCTTCGCCGTGGCGAGCTTCGTCGTTGCGGATCCGTTCGAAGGTGGCGCGTTCCTCTGGGTCGTCACATAGCTCCGCCAAGCGTTCGTAGCCAAGCCTGGCGCTGGCCTCAAGTGCGGCGTTGAGCCGGCAGTAATGCCGGAACGTCTGGTACCGCAGCTCGCGCCGCAGGACGGGGGGGACCTGTCCCGTGGCTGCCCCGAGCGCTACCAACAGGCTCGCCGCGCCGGCTCGGAACGGAGCAGTACGCGGATCTCGGTGATTGGAGGTCGCGGACGTCCACCCGGAAAGTGCACCCTGCAATTGGCGGCCGTAAACGACGACCCTCGCGGCGATCCCAGGCGATCGGAGGAGCCACCCCCTGACATATTCGGCATGCAGTTGTTCGTCTTTCCAGATCCACACGAGGGCCTGCCTGATCACTGCGCGCGCGTCCTCGTCGATGTCAAGAGCCGCCACCCGCCCGACGACAGCCTCTTCCCGATAGGCAACCGCCACCACTTGTTCGCGTTCCAGGCTCAGGAGCACCAACTTCCGGCGCTCCAATTCAGGGCGGCCGGCGAACTCGGTCCGCCACCGGTCGAGCAACCGTCGGACGTCATCGAGAAGGGCGGCCTCCAGATCCTCCCCGTCGTGCTTGGGCACAGGACCAAGTGGCTCAGGCATGACCCTGCTCGCTACCGGGCCCGTACGGCCCGCCGTCCCAGACGATGAACTGGTTGAGGATGGCGGTGCACAGCTGGTGCAGCCCGGCGGGAACGATGCAGTCGCCTTGCCAGGTGAGCGGCACCGAATTGGGACTGGGATAGTAAGTGAGCACCCCGTTGTCTGGGTAGCTGCCTTCTCCTGCTGTGTGCGGGGGGACCTCGAAGGCCACAATGTTCGCGCTCAGATGGACAACACTTTCACCGGCGGGCCGCGGTTGACATTTGGCCCCCGGGAGGGGCGGGACAAACGCGGCGGCCGCCGATTTGAACATGCCGCAAGCGACCCCTTCGGCGCATGTGCCGCAACGGCCCGTAGTCGTGGCGTCGACCTGTTCGGAGTTGGGGCTGAGTGAGCTGCGCGGGGGGTAGACGGTCATACCTCCGGTCCCGTCTGCGCCGTATTGCGCGGTGCACGACCAGCCCACTGGGGCCAGCATCTTTGTGCCAATTTCGTCGGCGTAAACCGACAGTTTGCCCAGATACTGAGCAGGTACGTGCATTTTGAGGCTCGCAGGTAACCGGGGTAACGGCTGGGGCGGTATTGCCAGGCCCGTCGGGCATTTCTGGACGACGATGGCAGTGAGCACGCCGGCCCCCCGGGCAGGAGTTGCGGCGGTCGGCACCCCAGCGGACGCCGGCGCGGCCAGGCTTAGCGCCATCATCATTGCAATGCCGAGCGAGGCCATCCACGCGGCCGACCAACGATAACTCATATGCCTGGTTGCCAGGCGAGCACCATTAGCGAGAAAAGGGGCCACAACCCCAATAACTTCGCGCTTTTGCCCGCAGCTAGCAAGGATTGTCCCGGGGACGATCAGTCCCCCCGAGCCATCGTGCTCGCTGCTCGCCGGGCTAACCGGCCTCCCCTTCGTGCCGCTCGCAGAGCGCTGCGGCCCGCAATTCGTAACGAGCGCCCCCGACGGGGGGCATCAGCCGGCCGGATCAGTACCTCGCCCTCGCGGACGAGCTGTATATAAGTACTGCTCGGAGGCGGCTCGTAGGTACTGTCCCATGTCCAGGCGCCGTTGGCCAGGTACAGGTCCCGCACCGAACCAAACAGAGAGCTATCAACACGGAGCTGTTGTGTTGGTAGCGATGAGGTCCGTGCCCCGAAATAGTCGGTCCGCAGCCGCATGTCTTCGGACAGCAGGCGGCGCTCCTGGAAACCGTCCCATGCCCAAACCGAGCACCCGTGACGGCTCGCCAGGCTCATGACGGCATTGCTGACCTGGACGTGCTCCTCGTGGCCGTACTCCCCCCAGGGGTTGTGGGTGAACACAATGTGGTGCTGACCCAGGTACGGGCTCAAAAGCTCGAGCAAGGACTGGTAGTTCTCCCGGTAGAGCGAGGCACGCTCAGGTGGGCAGTCGGATTTCAGGTCTACCCCGTGCTGCATCGGCCTTCGGCGCCGCCAGTCAGAACGCTGGTGCACGCCGGCCGAGCGCAACGGCAGGAACTCGAAAGCCCCTACCGGGTATTGAGCGCGTACGAGCTCACGGCCTCTGGTAACAGCAGGGTCGTCGGCGTGGCCCGGCAGAGCGGCGATGATCGTGGCGGCATTGGCTACGGCCGGTGCCAGCCAGAGGATCTCGTCGTCAGGGTGGGCGACCACGACAAGCGGCCGGGCCTCCGGGCTTGCCGAGCCCCCTTGGGGCTCACCAGCAGGGTTAGCCGAGGGCCCTTCAGCCACTACGGGCGGCAGTGGGGCCGCCTGCCACCAGGGGGAACACCCGACCGTCGGAAGCCGGCAGGCGGGCCCCGAAGAGCGAGGCAATAGTCGGGGCTATGTCGGTCGCCTGTACCGGGGCGCCAAGGTAACCCGGCCGGGTGCCCGGCCCGGTCACAACTAACAGGCCCGTGGGCCTGTGGTCGCCGCTGCGGTGGTCTGGGTTGTCGCCCTTGACGGTACCGATGCGCGGCGAGGTGACCTCGCTGATGGGCTCGGAAGCGTCCCATTCAACCACCAGGTCGGGCAGGCCGTCGAGGCGCGCTCCGGTGAAGACGTCGGCCGACTTGATCACACTTTTGACCACTGGCCTCCCGGTACCGACATTGACGACTTCTAACAGCTGGTTTGACAGCTCGGTACAGTACTCGTCGTAGTTCTCGCGACTGACCCGCCCGGCGGGCTCGCGGGACCTGAGGTTGACCCTTACGGCGCCGCAGGTATTTTGGCGGAGAGCGAAGGCATCCTGAGAGGCCAGCTGGCGGTCGTTCAGTACCAAGGGGTCCTTACTCGGGAAAACGCTCCGGCGAACTAAACGTGCCGCTTGGCGCGCTGGCCGCGGGAGGCGCCGCAACGCTGTGGCCCTGAACCCATGATCCGACCGCTGTGCCACCCCCGTTGAACGGCCCTCAAAGCGAGCCAGGACCTGGTCGAGCAAATGGTTACCGGTATAACTCGGGCCCATGCCATGGCTGAGCAACAGGGCGCAAATCGCGTCGTCGCCCGCCTGCTCGATGATGTTCCCGATGGCGCGGTCCAACTCTTCGTAGACAGCCGCTACGGGGTCGGCCCCGACCGTGGCCGCCAGTTGTGACATATACCTCGGGTGGCTGGGGTCGTGGAGGTGCCAGCAGTTGTGACCGGCGCAATGAGCCTCAGTGAACACGTAAAAAACGAAGTCCCAAGCCTCGCTCGACAGGATCGAACCGGCCATGGCAGCGCGGGCTTGAACGGCCGTGACAAGTTTGTCCCGCAGGCGGGCCCATTCCGCAGCACCGTCGCCAGCTCTTCCGCAATCCCAACCCACGGGGTGAGCTCCCCAGCGCTCCCGCAAATCGCCCGCGTAGGACGGCGGCCAGGTACCGAATTCCTGGTCGGCAGCGCAGCCACCCCACCCCATGACCTGGATACCGTTCAGCCCTCTGGAAAGAGCCGTATGGGGGACGTCCACGACCGCCACCCTGTGCCCGGCTTCGCCGAGGGATTCCCAGAATGGCTTGCCTCCCATATCAGCGGGGCCGAAGTGACTGCACCTGTACGTGCCCACTACCAATTGTTCGTCACAATAGCGACCATGTCCGGCAGGTGACAGGCCTGTCGCTATCGACGGCCAGATGGCGGCGGTGTAGACGCCGGGAGGTGCTTGGACTTCGCACCACGCGCCGTTAGCGAGCAAAGAGGCCACCGCGGGCATTCGTCCGGCTGCAACCAACTGCCTCACGACCAAAGGGTCAGCCGAGTCGAGGCCGATGAGCAGGACTCGTGCGCCTGTTGCCACCTCTCGAGGGTAGCTGGGTGCGCGCCCCGATGCTAAATTGCCCGGTAAAAGGGCGGGCAACGGAAAATATGAAGATCCTCTACCTGTCGCCGGAGTACGCCGGCGAAACCGTGACAGGGGGCCTCGGCACCTACACGGCCAATATCTCGCGGGGCATGGCGCTGCTGGGCCACGACGTCCATGTTCTTGTCTGCGCGCCGAGGCTAACTCGGCGGGATTCCCGGGACGACGGGGTCGAGCTCCATTTTCGGCCGGTGCCGATGCTCCCGTGGCCGAGACCGCTCCCAAACTTTTGGGCGACCCGTAGCCGCTTAGCCACGGCGCTGGCATTCCTGAGGGAATACAGGAAGCTGGGAATGAATTTCGACGTCGTACAGGCTTCGGAATATATGGCGCCAGCCCTTTTCCTGGCGCGCTCAGTGCCATCGCTGATCGTGCGGGTCTCGGCACCGGCGTCGTTGATCCTCGAATGCGACGGTTTGCCGCTTGGCACCGACAACGCCTGGGCCGCTCAGCTGGAGCGACGCGCCATCCGTCAGGCACGAACGATCGTCTCCCCAAGCCGCTTCATGGAGCGGAGCTTCCGCGACCGGGGCTGGCTGGACGGCCGGACGGTCACCATTGCTCCCAGCCCCGTCGACGTGGACGCCTGGTCGGGGCCTCTGCGGGCAGCCGAAACGGCGCCGACGGTCCTCGCCGTCGGGCGGATGGACCAAGCCAAGGGGCTCGATGTCCTCGTCGAGGCGGCAGGGATGCTCTTGCCGGTTGTCCCTGACCTCCAATTGGTCTTGGTAGGAAGGTCCAGCGGGCGCAATACTGGCCCAGCGTACGAAGACTTACTGGCCGAAAAGGCGAAGATGCTTGGCGTCAGTTGTACTTTTGCCGGTGAGCGCCGCCGAAGCGAGCTGCTCCACTATTACACCGAGGCGCGAGTTGTCGTTATGGCCAACCGGTTTGACAACATGAGCAATGTGGGCCTCGAGGCCCTAGCTGCCGGCCGCCCACTCGTGTGCACCACAAGCAGCGGCATTTCCGAACTGGTCGAAAGGACCGACCCTGCCGCGGTAGTGCCAGCCGACGATGCACAGCAGTTGGCCGATGCAATGGGGCGTTACCTTGCCTCGCCTTCCCTGGCCGCCCAAATGGGCCAACGCGGGCAGGAACTGGTACGGGCGGAGCTCTCCCTTTCTGTCACCTCGAGGAAGATGGAGGCTTTGTACAACGAGATCGTGGCCACGCCGAAGGAAGTGAGGACGGGCTGACTCCATGCGACATCCGCCAGCACGGGCACCGCGTGCCGATCTGGCGCCCGACCGCGCTGCGCCTCCGGAGCCTCCTGCGCTCGGTGTTCGTCTCGTATATCGCACTAGGGGTGACGTTGTACATCCTGCGGGGACCGCGCGGCCCGGGCCCCGTTCCGGTGCTCGCCCTGGCCGCGAGTGTGGCGGCGGTGGGCGTGGTCTTGCGGCCGCTCCTGGCCGGGTTCGCGGCGTTGCTGGGCCGCTTTGGAGCACTCGCTTTCGGGTTCATCTCCCAGGCTGTGATCCTCGATGTGGCTGTCGATTTAGCCCCCAACGCGGACGTTCACGGTCTGGGTGAAATAATTCTCGTGTCTTGGGTGGCGGCAGCCATAGCAGCCATCGTGAACTGGGCCTTGGACGCGGGGAACGAAGACGACTTCCAGGCGGACCTGCTCTATCGGGCCGTACGGGTGGCACGCCGGAGGCCGGGCGATGGCCCGGACAAGCCCGAGCGGGATGGCCTGCTCATCTTGCAGCTCGATGGCGTTGGGGAAGACGTGTTGCGCCAAGCCATTTCAGCAGGGACCGCACCTACCCTCGCCGCCTGGCTCCGGTCAGGGGCCCACGTCCTGAGACAGTGGCACACGGGCTTACCGGCAACTACGCCAGCCGGTCAATCCGTGTTATTGCATGGGAACGAAACGGAAATCCCTGCGTTCCGGTGGTGGGAGAAAGAGAACGGGCGGCTGTTGGTAGTGAACCACCCGCCCGACGCCACGGAGATCCAACAGCGCCTCTCCGACGGGTGCGGCCTACTCGCGGACGGCGGTGTCAGCGTCGCCAATCTGTTTTCTGGAGACGCGCCAACCACGTTGCTTACGATGAGCGACGCCCATTTGCCTTCCCACTCGAGCGGTTACCGGTCGTTCGTGACCGACGGTACGGGGCTAGTCCGGTCAGTGGTCGTCGCAGGGGGCCAAATTCTCACGGAGCTCTACGAAGGTCGGAGGCAAAAGCACCATCACGTGGAACCGAGGGTGCGCCGGGGACTGGTTTTCGCGCTCCAACGCGCCGTTACGACAGCCCTGCTGCGCGACCTCAGTGTGGCGCTCGTGACCGATCAAATCGCGCGGGCGGCGCCGGTCATCTATGTCGATTGGACCGACTACGACGAAGTGGCCCACCACGCCGGGCCGAGCCGCGTTGAGTCCATGCGGGCGTTGGAGGGCCTCGACCGTCTCGTCGGGTTCTTTGCCGACGTAGTCCAGGCCACCGGGAGCCGGTACGAGATCGTGGTCCTGTCCGATCACGGCCAAGCCCAAGGAGCAACGTTCAGGCAGCGCAGCGGGATGACCCTGCACGAGCTCGTCGAAAACCTGACTCAAGGCCAGGGGGTGGGCTGGGCGAATGGAGTCAGCGGCGATCGAAGCCCAGGAGAGCGCTGGAGCTCGGTGAACCTGGTCTTGAGCGGACTAGCTCGGTCCCGGGCAATGACGGCGCGAGCGGTCCGGGGGTTGATGAAGGTCGGGACACGCAGGGCCGACAAACCGACGTCGACCGGTCACCGCACCGCCGCAGGCAACCAAGCCCCTGTTGTCGCCGCTTCAGGCAGCCTCGCTCACATCTATCTACCCGAATTGCCCGGGCGAGCGGTCCGCGATGTCATAGACAGCCATTACCCCGACTTGATTGCGGGTTTGGCAGCGCACCCGGACATCGGTGCCGTCATCGTCCGGTCTTCCGTCACTGGCTCGCTCGTGGTCCTCGGACCTCACGGCTGGCGAGCCATGTCGCTTGAGGGGACGACCGTCGGTGAAGGCCTCGACCCTCTTGCTAGCTATGGCCCGCATGCGGCCGCCGACGTTAGGTCGTTGGACGGCCGCCGGCACGTGGGCGACATAGTTGTCCTGGGAGCTTTCGATCCCGGCACAGGTGAAGTCGCTGCCTTCGAGGAGCTCGTCGGTTCCCACGGGGGCCTCGGTGGCGCCCAGACCGAAGCACTGTTCCTTCATCCCGCCACCTGGCCGGTGCCCTCATCGCCACTCAACGGCCTGGACGTACACCAACTGCTGCGCGCACACCTGGCGCCCACAGGCACCGAGGAAACGCGGTGAGCACCGGCGTGTCCGTCACCTGGTGGGGACATTCCACGACCACTGTCGCGCTTGGGCCGGTACGGATCCTCACCGACCCGGTGTTCACGCGGTGGGTGGCGCACCTGAGCCGCATCGGGGGCCCATTGCCGACCGAGGAGGCCGCCAATGCCGATGTGGCAGTGGTATCGCACCTCCATTTTGACCATCTACACCTTCCCTCGCTGCGCAGGCTCAGCCCAGACGTGCGCGTAGTCGCGCCTGTCGGCGCCGCTCGTGCACTGGCCCGCGCCGCACCGGCAATATCCCGCCGAGTCGAAGAGGTCGCGCCCGGCGAAGCCGTTGACGTCGACGGCGTGGTCATCCGCGCGGTCCGGGCCGCACACGACGACCGGCGGAGCCCACTTTCGCATTACCGCGCGCCGCCGCTTGGCTTCATAATCGAGGCCGGCTCAGAAAACCCGACGCGGGTGTGGTTTGCGGGCGACACCGGGCTCTTCGGCGGAATGAGCGACTTCTGGCCCATCGACGTGGCGGTTATCCCCGTCGGCGGCTGGGGCCCCACCCTTGGCCCGACCCACCTCGACCCGGCACAGGCAGCCGAAGCGGTGCGCCGGGTCGGGGCGAAGGACGCTTTCCCAGTCCACTTCGGGACCTTCTGGCCTATCGGGCTCCGGTACCTCAACCGGCTCAATTTCCAGCAACGTTTCCTCGAGCCCGGGCCCCGGTTCGCAACAGCCCTTGCGGCCTGCTGCCCAAGTGCGACTGCTCACCTACTCGAGGTCGGCGGCACGGCTAGCGTCCATGACCCGGGTCACGACCGAGCGCCATGAACGACGCCACATCTAGCTTCGCCTACCTGGCCGGGCTGTTCGGGATCATCACCGTAGGGGCGGCGGTGCCTATCCTCCCCTCGGGTGCTCCTCTCAGCGCAGGCGCCGCACTCGCCGCTAAGGACGGCGCGCTAACGATCGCGCTGGTATTCGCGATCGGAGCGGCGGCCGCCTACGTGGGCGATCTTTTGACTTATATCGCGCTGCTTTTCACAGTTCGCCAGACAAGCAGCGCGCACGGCCGTCTTGGGCGTTGGGTGAACAAGGAGCGACAATCCAAAGCGGCCCAGCGGGTTGAGCGGGCCTTTGAAAAGCGGCCTATGCGGACGATGATGGTCTCGCGCCTAGTGCCGGGCGGGCGCACGCCTGTGCTGATAGTCGTGGCCCTTGACGAGTACGCCTTTGCCAAGTACGCCGTTGCCGACATAATCGCCGCTGCCAGCTGGTCCGCGTACTACACGGCCAGCGGGCTGGCCGGTCGCGCGCTGTTCACCAACGCATGGGAAGCCGTCACCGCAAGTCTGGCGCTTGTCTTGCTTATCAGCGCGTTCGGCGCCCTCTGGACGCGCCTGCGGGAACATCGAGCCGACCCGGTCTCGACTGAACCTCCGTCGACCTAACCTTGGGGCCTCACTGCCTGATGCCGAGGCCGGAGGCCTCATAGATCGCATCGATCACGCGCATATTGGCCACGGCATCCGCCCCGCCAGTCACCGCGGCTTGCTCGCCTGTAACCGCCTTGTAAAACGCCCGCAGCTGGTGCTCGTAGCTGCTCGCCGTGTCGAGCACTTCGTTGACCGTGGTGCCGTCTGCGAGCGTGGCAGAGATCCGGTGGCCGGCCTGGGGGGCCATGGGGTTGAGCACTTCCATTTCACCAGACTCCCCGGACGCCCTGAACTTCATCGAGTCGGGCCAGACCGTCTTCTCCGCCACCATGCTTGTCGTGATCACCGCCGGCAGCCCGTCGGGGAAGGCGAGCTCGGCCTCGATAGACACGTCGATTCCTCTCGGACCTTCGACCGCCGTGGCCCGGAGCACTGTGGGCTCGCTGCCGACCACGGTCCTCACCATGTGGACGCAGTAACAACCCAAGTCCATCAACGAACCACCGGCGAGCTCGAGCTGGAACCTGATGTTGTCCGTCGGGATCCGCACGTTGAAATGAGCCTCCACCCGCTGCAAAGGGCCGATCTGCTTGCTTAGTGCGATCATCCTGTCGGCGACCGGGTGGTAGCGCCAGTGGAACGCCTCGACCAAGACCCGCTTTTCCTGGTCTGCGGTGGCCACCATTTCTTGAGCTTGTTTTGCGTTGGAGGCCAACGGCTTTTCGCAAAGCACGTGGCGCCCGACTTTTAGGGCCGCGATAGTCCACTGCGCATGCAGCGAATTAGCCAAGGGAACGTAGACAGCGTCGAGGGAGCTGTCATCGAGGAGCGCCCCGTACGTGGGGTACACCTTCTCGAGCTTGTTCGCTTCGGCAAATGCCTTAGCACGAGCCGGATCCCGAGCCGCGACACCTACGATCTCAACTTCGTCAACGTGCTGAGCAGGCTCGACCAGTGCCGTGCGGGCGATACCTGCGGCTCCGATGATTCCCATTCGGATCATAATCTTCCTCCAAAGCTGGTTGGATAACAGGAACTAAGACTTTTCAGACCGTTTGTTTGGGCGCTGGCACCCTTACCGCTCGGCCATCGGCTGCCTACGTAGACCTCATGAGATGCTCGCGGGCCAGCATCGAAGCGGTCGAACCCTCCCCGACGGCCGCTGCCACTCGCTTGATGGATCCCGCACGAATATCTCCGGCCGCAAACACGCCCGACATGGAGGTCTCCAGCCACGTCGCACCGTTGCGCCCCGTGAGTATAAAACCGTGATCGTCGAGATCGACCACTCCTTCAAGCCACTCGGTCGAAGGTCGTGCTCCTATGAACATGAAGAGCGCACTGGTCTCGATCGTCTCCCGCAGCCCAGAAGCGTCGGCAAGCACGAGACCGCTGAGCCGTCCTTCACCCAGCGCGTCGACGACTTGCACCTGGGTTCGAATGGAGACGTTCGGAATCCCTTCAAGCTGCTGGACGAGGTAATCGGACATACTTTTATTGATTGATTCACCCCGGACCAGCACCATTACGTTCGCGCCACCTGAAGCCAGGTGCGCGGCCGCCTGCCCGGCCGAATTGCCACCGCCCATCACGGCCACGTTCAAACCGGCCATCGCCGTGGCCTCTCCGGCGGCGGCCCCGTAGAACACTCCGCGACCGACCAGCGAGTCGACCGACTCGATACCGCTCATCCGGTAGCTAACGCCGCCCGACAGGATTACACACCGAGCACGAACGACGTCGCCATTGGAAAGCGTCAGCACACGCCACCCCCCGTCGGCGGCCAAGGTGACTGCTGCCCGGGTCACGATGATCTCGGCTCCCAGTTGTTCGGACTGCCGACCCGCGGAGTGGGCGAGATCGGCGCCCCTGACTCCCCAGGGAAACCCGAGATAGTTACGGATGTGGGCGCTTGTACCCGCTTGACCGCCAACGGCGCTCGCCTCCACCGTGGCGGTACGGAGCCCTTCGGATGACGCGTAGATAGCCGCGGCGAGGCCAGCGGGCCCAGCGCCCACGATCGCAACGTCGTACTCTGTCGCTGACGGAGAGGTGTGCGCACCAAGGGCCTCCGCCAGCTCGGGTTCCGTAGGAGCTGAGAGCACCCGACCATCCCACAGGCGCACCGAGGGCAGGGCCACACCTGCAAGCGGCCCCGCCAAGAGGTCCATTGCCTCGGGCGAGTCGCACCCGAGCAATCGTGTGGTCACGCCGTTACGAGTCAGCATCGTGGCCAGGGCCATGCCACGGGAACGGTCCCGCTCCGCCACGATCGTGACCTTTTCGAACCGGAGCTGCTGCTCGTCGGCCCATACCCGCAGGGCTTCTCCCAACACCGGGTAAAGCTCCTCCTCGGGAGAGGCCCATGGTTGACCCACGTAATAGTCGACCTGTCCCAACGTCAGGGCTTGGCTCAATGCCTGCGCGACAGACGTATCGCCCACCCGGACCACTGCGACCCGCCGCGCTCCTGGCTGGTGCGCTGCGACTTGGCCCATTGCCGCGAACTCCGCGGTACCGACCGGAGCCAGCGCAATGGCGATCGGCGCACAGGCGGCGAGTGCCTCGGCCGAGACCTCCGAGCCGTCGAGCGCCACCACCTTGTAGTCAGCGCCGAAGCGGCGCTCGATGGCCGCGGCCAGCTCGCTACGGGAGCCCGGGTCGGTAGCAAACACGACGATGCTCGGCACACTCTCATCCTCTCACGGACGCGGCGCAGGACCGCCCAGTCGTCAACCTACGCTGCCGCACGCGAGGCAAGCTCCCGGAGGAAATCTCACAGAGGGAGGGGATGGCTGAGGACTCCCACGCCCGGCAACCGGCCGGACAGGGTGCGAACGAAGTCAAGCGCGTCGATCTCGACGCAATCGCCGCCGGCGCCCTGGGTGAAGGTCCCGCCAGCGGGGCCCCTGAGCACGAGCTCAAAGGGCTGACCATGGATATCGGCCCACTCGGCCACAATGTCGGCGACAATGCGGCCATCGTGCGCGGCCGTGAGTTGCATCGGTCGGCGGATTGCCACGTTGACATCGATCCGGTGAGCCCAGACATCTCGCGTGAACCCGACGTCCAGAAGGTATTTGAGGGGCGCCCATCCGATCGGCGGTCCAAACGGGAGGGGAATGTAACGGGCTGGAGGCGGCGTGCGCCACCGACCTTTGACTGCCCTTGGTCCAACCGCGGCAACCTGCGCGACGATCTCGTCATCTGAAAGGTGGCTGCGCTCGCGGATCTGCCACTCGTTCATCCCGTCGACCCAGTGGTGTGAGTCGATCTGCTTGTTGAGCGGGATGCCTCGCCTCAACTGGTGCATGAATTCTCTGACCGATGCTTGGGATTCTCCCGATCCGAGGACGTGCAGCACCATCTTGCGGACATCCCAACCGGTGCAATCGGTGGGAGTTGCCCATTCCTCAGGCGTGAGCGATGCCACCAGGTCCGCGAAACGAGTGAACTCCTCTTCGGCGAGCACGCGGGCTTCGGGACGGCTGATTCGATTTGCCATCATGATCGTCTGCTCCTTTGCAGCACGTCGTCGATATAGAGGTCGACGAGACGGTTGAGATGACGGACCCAACGGTTGCCGCCGGGATCGTTGCTTAGCTGGGCCTCCATCAAGCCGGCGACGATGGCCACGATGCAGTCGATGTCGCCCTGTTTGCTGACGCCAGCCTCTTTGATCAACCCGTAAACGCGTTTCAGTACGTCCTCGGCGAGGCTGTAGGACGCCGGCGAAGGTACGAACCCCGGTACATGTCGAGCAAAGAGCAGCTCGTAGCGCGCCGGGTCCTCGAGCCCGAACGCGACGAACTCTCCTAGGAACCTCTTCAGGGCTGCACGTGGATCCCGAGGGAGTTTGACGAGGTCGAGTTCGTGAAGCAGCCGCCGGTTGCCATCGGCGAACATGGCGTCGAAGAGGGCCAGTTTCGAGTCAAAGTAGGCATAGAGCGACGGTTGGCGCATCCCGACCTCACGGGCCAGGGCGTGCAGCGACACTCCAGCGATCCCGTGCTCTCGGGCGAGTTGCCACGCCGAACCGACGATCTCGGCCACCTTGACCTCTCGTCGGTGTATCACCTTGCCCGGGTTCAACCGAGAGCCAGGACCCGCGTGTTCGTCTATCACCGATAGGTAGACTACCTATCGGTGATAGGCTCGTCAAGAGGCGTGCCTAGCCTCCACATGGCGCCACATCCCCCCGAGCCGCGGCTGCGGTTCAGGAGAGCCGCCCCAGCCGAGCCAGTCGCTAGGTGGCGGTGGGGTCAGGTATCAGCACTCCGCCACCTCGGTCGCGTTGTACTCGTCCAGTCCCGCATAAGGATTGGGAAGGTCCTGGTTCGTCGCGTAGTACCCGAACAGGTTGTCGCTAACGCTCCACAGTCGGTCTAGGGCCGAGCACACACTGCTCAGAGAAGCGGTCGGCGTGTCGTAGACGATGGCCGCCAGGCTGTTGCTGTACGGGACGGGCCCCTGTCCGCTCGACCAGGAGCCCGACTCCCAGCCTGCCGGCACCCATTGGCCGAAGCTCGACGCGGCACCTTCGAAGACCACGACGTAGTTGGGCCAGCTAGTTCGAAAACTCTGACCTTGGACGAAGGGCCACGAGGTCGTCCCTGAGTCGCTACCCCAGTTCCAGACCACCTCGGTCGGCCCGTCGCTGCGTGCCGCGCTTGTAATCGCTGCGTAGTAACTTTCGTTGGCTACCGCGGATGAGTCGCTGGCCTCGTCAAAAAAGAACCCGGCGAGAGTTGGGTCGAAGGATACCCACTGCTTCATCTCCTCGTCCACCGTGCTCACAGGGACAGTGCCGTACCCGGTGTTGATGTACCCAATCGCCTTGCCTTTGACGGAGCCGTGGGGGTAGCAGCCTTCCAACGCCGGCAGGAGGTCCTCGTCCTCCAGTGCCCAATCGGTGTCACTGCTAGTGGGAGGCCCACTGCTTGCTCCCACCGCGACGACGACGGCGTCGTTGTCACACGCAGCAGCCCAGTCTCTGGCGAGTGTCGCGCTGCCGGCGTACTCGTAGAGCGGGACGAGCTGAACCTGAGGTTCGGTAAGCGAACTGCCTGTCAACGCCGTCGTCGTGGTAGTGCTGGTTGCGGTAGTGGTGGTCGTCGTCGTACTGGTTGTCGTCGTAGTCGGGGGTGATTTGGTAGTGCTCGTCGTGGAGGGCACCGTCGTGGTCGTCGTCCCGCGGTGCCGGTTGGCCGCAACGCCCGTTACACCTGCTCCCTCGCCTTTGTTCGCTGCCGTGGCAGTAGTTGCGGCACCAGTTACTGAGGCTGCCGAAATCGCGACTACGACGGCATACCTGGCTCCCCAGTTCCTGGCGGCTCTGCGTCTCAGACCTGTTGCATATGCCGTGCTGACGAGTGTCACCTGGCCCACCTCCTGTTCCGTCCTCGAAATCACTTCGGCTCCCAGGATTATCGCCGCGCTAGCGGAGAGGGGCACGATCCCGCACCTAAGGGCTTTGGCCCGGACGCGCTTAGCGCACCGCTCGGGACGTGAGCTGGCCCACCGGCCTAGCCCCTAATACCTAAGGCCCTAGGACGGGCATTTTTCCGGCGCCTGCCCGGGCTGCAAGCCTGGCGGTATGTACTGCCCATGGTAAAACGAGGAGGCGTCGGGGGCCACCTCGCTCGGGGGGGTTGTGGCCAGGACACCAGCTGGTGCGCTTGTGGCTCCACTGCCAGCCTCGAGCCACTCCGTCAACAGCACAGCGCGGCCAGAAGCCGTCGAGGCGCCCGGCCGGCCCATGCCAACCACAACCGTGCCCGTGGTGGTGGCCGGGCCGGTCCCGGCCGTGGCCCCTGTCGCCGGCAAGCCGTAGCTCAAGAACTGCTGGACCATTTGCTGGTCCTCCGACGGCACAGGGTCAAGGGCACCGGGGACCTCGGTCGAGTTGACCGTCGGGTAGGTCCACTCAGGGATGCCGGCTGCGTTGGCGTGGCGGAGCACCGACGCCAGGTTGATGAGCTGGGAGCTGGAAAAACTATTGTCCACCGTCAGGCTGCCGGCTATCCCGGCGATCACACCGTTGAGGGCCACGGGGTTGGTCGGTGCCACTTGTTCCGCCTTTTTTATCGCCAGTTTGATGAAGTCCTGCTGGCGTTGGATGCGCGCGAGGTCGCTCTCGGGCACGAGCTGGTACTGCCAGGTACCGTCCATGTAGTACTGGTACTCGCGTGAGCGGACGAAGGCCAGTGCCTGGCTCCCTTTCAGCAAGACGCAACCGGCCTTAGGCACGCTCAGGTCCGAGTACAGGTCCCGGGCCGGTGTGGGGAAGTACTGGTACACACCACCGATCGAATCGGCGATCTGAGTGAACGAATAAAAGTTCACAACCATGAAATGGTTTACGTTGATCCCGAAGTCCTGCCGGATCGTGCTCACCAGGAGGTCCGGACCGCTGTTGAAGGCCGAATTTATCCGGGTGGTACCCACGCCGGCAATGGGGACGAGGAGGTCACGGGGGATCGACATGATAGCGACGCTCGACGTGGCAGGGACGATGCGCACGAGCATTATGGTGTCCGAACGCTGCCCGGTCACGCTATCCGTGCTCCCGAAAATGGCGCTGGCCCCCTTGCCCAGGTTGCGAGTGTCGCTGCCTACGGCGAGCACGGTGATGGGTGCCCCGGGCTTGGGGGCGGTCAGCCCGTTTACCGCTATCCGGTTGACCTCCCCGAGACGCCACTGGACGTAGCCGAAGGCGGAAGCGCCCAACGCCAACATGGCCAGGACCACGACATTGGCCAGAATGAGCGTGCGCCGCGGCCACCTTCTGCGCTGCGCTACCCGGGGCGAGCCGGTGCTTCGCGGGACCGGCTGGTCGGCTTGCCGAGTGCCGCGGAGAGCGTGGTCAACGTCCATGTACGTACGATGCTAAGCGCACGCCAGGCCCAAATCGGTTTTGCCGTAATGGGAAAGGGCCCTTATAAGCGAGAAACGACGGTAGATCGCCACGATGAACGCCGAGGCCCGCGGTCTTGTGGGGAAACTCAGCCGGTGCTGGCTGCGCCTGCGTCCCGGGTTCAGGCGTCGCGGTGTGCCATACGCACTGATGCCGCCCCGACGGCGATGGCGGCATAGGCACACAAGACCAGGACTGCCGTTCCGGGCCGGAGCAACCCAGCCGAGCGGTGGACCGTTACGGCCGCCTGAACGGCGATCCCCGGTATGTACTGGCGCAGACCGGCCGGGACCAACTGGCCGAAGATGGCTCCTCCGAGGATGAGCATCGCCAAAGCGGTGACCGCCCCGGCGGTGTGCCGGATTACACCGGCGAGCCCGACACCGACGATCGTGACCAAGCTGGCGGCCACGGCACCGAAGATCAGGGCCTGAAGAGTACCGGGATGGCTGAGTGCGACCTGGACATGCTTACCGGAGAGGATGCGCTGGCCGAGCTCGAAGCTGACGAAATCGCACAGCAGGGCCAGCGGGAAGACGAAGGCGGCCGCAGTGGCGGCCTTGGCAACTAGCACCAGCCGGCGGGCGGGCATGGCGGTGAACGTGGTCCGGATCATCCCTGTGGTGTACTCGGCCGCTACGGACCGCACGCCGAGAGCGCCCAGGATGACGACCGCCACCCACAGCCCGGTAAGCGAGGTGCTGGTTGGGTCGAACGCCTGGTGTTGCTGTTCGCTCATCGTGGCCCATGAGCTGGCTTGGACAGCGGTCGCAAGGGCGGAAAAACCGATCGCCGCCACCACGGTCATGGCGACCGTGCGCCACGTCGAAGGAAGGGTGCGGAGCTTGGTCCATTCCGCCTTGATGGCCCGGCGGGTGGCTGTGGCCCGCATAGCGGGCGCTGGTGAGCTCGGGTAGGTGGTAGCGGTCATGTCAGTTTCCTTTCGTGGCGGAGGCCAGTTGGCCGGCCTGGTATTCGGTTTCATCTCTGGTCAGCTCGAAAAAGGCCTCTTCAAGCGACGCCGCCTGGACGGCGAGCTCGTAGAGGGTTATGCCATGGGCGCACGCAACGCCACCGATCTCCGCGGTGCCCAGGCCGGAAACGACCAAGGATCCGTCGGTACTGAACTCGACGGTGGCGCCACGGATGGCTAGGGCGTCGGCGAGTTCTCTCGGCTCCAGGGCCCGGGCACGGACGGTGGCGGCCGAGTGCCCGTTGACGAAGTCGTCGGTGCTGGCATCGGCCATGATGCGGCCTCTTCCGATGACGAGCAGGTGGTCGGCGGTCTGGGCCATTTCGCTCATGAGGTGGCTGGAGAGGAACACGGTGCGGCCTTCGGCAGCTAGCGACTTCATGAGGTTGCGGATCCACAAGATGCCGTCGGGGTCGAGGCCGTTGATCGGTTCGTCGAACATGACCGTGTGCGGGTCGCCTAGCAGGGCGGCGGCGATGCCGAGGCGCTGGTTCATCCCGAGCGAGAAGGTCCCCACCCGCCTGCCGGCCACATCGCTGAGGCCGACGATGTCAAGCACTTCGCTCACCCGTCGCCGAGGGACGCCGTTGCTGTCGGCCAACCATTTGAGATGGTTGGCGGCGCTGCGACCGCCGACAATGGCCTTGGCATCGAGAAGGGCCCCGACCGAGCGGAGCGGGTCGGCCAGCTCGCCATAGGGCTTGCCGTCAATGAGGACTGAGCCCGCGCTCGGGGCGTCCAGGCCCAGGATCATGCGCATAGTTGTGGACTTGCCGGCCCCGTTGGGGCCAAGGAACCCCGTTACCCGGCCGGGCCGGACGACGAAAGAGACTTCGTCGACTGCCACGGTCTTGCCGTAGCGCTTGGTGAGATGCCTTGCCTCGATCATTTGTCTTCCTTTCGTCGATGCTTCGGTGTTCCAAACAGCGTGCGCCGAGCGCCTGAGGGGGGACTGACGTGGCGCTGAGGCCCGGCATCTCAGCGTCGAGTGGAGGCTGCTCAGGCGCCGGGAGGGGTCGGTAGGAATTGGTCGTGCGGCTCAATGCGCACTTGGGAGTTCATGTCGCGGCCGGGTGACAGCCTGGGAGGCGGCCCCTGAGATCATCGAGGCCGTCCCGGTGCCCTGCGCGCACTCGGAGTTGGGTGACGATGCGCAGCGCGAGCGGGTCGCAGCCAATACCGGCGAGGTGCTCACGGAGCAGGTCGGCGGCTCGAGCGTGATTGCCTGCAGCCGCCGTGCGGACCACTTCGATGTGATGACGTTCCCAGCTCATCTGACGACCGTCGATTACGCCCAGGGGCGTTGCGGTCAGGGCGTCAAGGTCGGCGATCGCGAGCCCGAAAGACCGATCTTTCGCGAGCGCGTGACGGAGCGCCTTTATCGCCTCGGCCGCGTCTCCGGCCTGCTGCGCTTGGCGATAGAAGGCGGCGGCCTGGGTATTCGCCGTGACCGTCCGACCGTGGTCCTCGACCGCGGGACCAGCAGCGGAGGCGGGCTGGGCACGGCGCGTGTTCGGCCGTTCCAGGTCGCGATCCATGTCTCTCAGGTTGCGCTTGCGACCTGAGGCCGCCCTGAGGTGGTGCTGAGGGGCCACGCGACACCTTGAGATGGCCTGCTCGACAAAAACTAGAGTTGCCGCTTTGCTGGTTTAGGTCGAGCCTGCCGTGAACCGAGTCGCAAGTGCCACCAGAATCTGGCTCGTCGCTGAGGGAGCGATGTGAGAGACCCGAGGCTCGCTGTTGGGCCAACGCGACGAAGCTGTCGATGTTGCGCTGAGTGGGGTCTGCAGTTGCCGTGGCGGCGGCCAGGGCGGAACCGGCGAGCAGTTGTGATTCGGGATCCCCGATTGCATTCGCGGCTCTGACGGCATCTGTCGCGAAGCTGACTGCAGTGGTGGGTTGACCTGCACCGAGCGCCCACCAGGCCAGTCCCGCTAGCACCCGGGCTTGGCCGTTGGGGAGGTCAGCGTCGCGGTAACGCACTGCGGCGGTGTCGAGCAAACCTCTCGCCCGTGCCAGGTCACCGAGGTGACGGGCGGCGGCCGCTTGGCCGACCATGGCATCGGCCGAGAGCCAAGGGTTGTAGCAGCACCCGATGGCCTCCTGGTAGAGGTGGTCGGCAGCAGCGGCATCACCTTGTCTGGCCCGCAAACCGGCCAACGAGACGAGGCAAAAGGGCAGGTAGGGGTGCTGAATGGAAGCCCGGCATCGTTCCAACAGCGCTTCGTACGCCGCTGACGCGCGCTCGAAATCACCCTTTGCTGCGGCAACCCCGGCGAGAGCATTCAGTGCGTTGACGACCAGCAACAGTTCACCAGCTGCGTCGAAGCGCTCGATGCTCGAACGGGCCGCCGCCTCGGCCTCGTCGAGTCGACCTAACGACGCCATGCTCCAGCTGACCAACATGTCGTGAGTAGCGAGCAGCCACCCATGCTCATGGGGCCGAGGAGCATCTGTGTCCCCATCGTGTCGTGTGTAGCGAGCAGCCACCGTTGGTCATCAGTGCCAAGCAGGATCTGTGCTTCCGCCAAAGCCGCCAGCGACCGGCTGAATTGGTGGGCGCGTATCAGCACCGACGCTGCGAGCAGGAGCGCCTCGGCCAGGCGAACAGGGTCGCCGCCCGGCCTCAAAACGGCAATCGCCTCTTCGCATTCGACGACGCCCGCCGCCGGGCTGAGCGACATGCCAACGCAGTAGCCGTGCCAGACGAGGGCCGTGGCGTGCAGCTCAGCACGGCGTTCCCCTTCGGCTCCTAGCGCACTGGCGAGCCAACGGGCTCCTTCGGCAAATTCGCTGTTGACGAACCACAACCAGGCCATCCCCGAAACCATGGTTAGTGCGGCGTCGATGTTCCCAGCGCCCAAATGCCAATCGAGTGCAACTTGCAAGTTGCCCAACTCTGGGGTCAGGCGTTGGCTCCACTCGGACGCTCTGGCACCTCGCAGGCGTTCGTTGGCGTTCTCGGCGAAGCGTCGGTAGTAGGTGGCGTGCCTGGTGCGAACCGTGTCGGCCTCGTCGGAGTCGCCGAGGCGAGCGGTGCCGTACTCCCACAACGTCTGCAACTGAGTGAACCGAGCGTCGCCGGGTGCCGGGGCCGTGACGAGAGACTTGTCCACCAGCCGGCTAATGACGTCGAGGACGTCGGCGCTTGGGAGCTCGTCGTCGACGCAGACGGCCTCGATGGCTTCGAGCTCGCAGCCGCCAACGAAGACTGACAGCCGAGCAAACAACCGCCGCTCATCCTCGAAGAGGAGGTCGTAACTCCAGTCCACGACGGCACGCAGTGTTTGTTGGCGGGGCAACGCGGTGCGGGCCCCACGGGTGAGCACCGCGAAGCGGTCACCAAGTCGCTCGGCCAGCGTGGACAGGGGGAGGGCTCGAAGCCGGGCGGCGGCAAGCTCGATGGCCAGAGGCAGCCCGTCGAGCCGTCGGCAGATGCCGTCGATGACCGCTTTGGCCGGGCCGTCGCCTTCGAACCCTGGCTGGACCGCCCGAGCCCGGTCCACGAACAGTTCGATGGCTGCAGGGGCGGCTAGCCCAGATACGGGTATGAGGATCTCACCGGGAACACCGAGTGCCTCGCGGCTTGTGGCCACGAGGCGAAGACCGGGTACCTTTCCGACCAAGGTATGGGCGAGGCTTGCAGCCTCGCCTATGACGTGTTCGCAATTGTCTAGGACCACCACAAGCGATCGTCCGGCGAGGTGGCGGGCGATTAGCTCGGCCGTCGATCCTGAGGGCTGGGCATCACCCAGAGCAGGCCGTACGGCTCCGAGCGTGCCGGCCGCGGCCGGGGCGACGCCTTCGGGATCACTGACGCCGGCCAGTTCGATCAGCCAAATGCCGCCCGGGTGTTGTTCGCGCAAGCGGGCCGCGGCTTCGACCGCGAGACGGGTCTTGCCCACTCCCCCCGGCCCGATCAGTGTGACCAAACGGCTGGAGGTGATCGCCTCGCCCACATGCTCCAGTTCGGAGCCACGACCGACGAAACTGCTCAGTGGCTCGGGCAGGTTGCCTGGCACCGATGGTGACGCAGGCACACGGGACGCTGGCGGGTGCTCGGGCAAGAGGGACGGGTCGTGGTCAAGTACGCGGGTTTCCAACTCGCGCAGGCTCGAGCCCGGGTCGACCCCGAGCTCGTCGACCAGGCGGTCACGGATCTCGGAGTAGGCCCGCAACGCTTCGGCCTGGCGTCCTGCTCGGTAGAGCGCCAGCATGAGCAGCTCCCAAAGGCGTTCGCGCAGTGGGTGGTCCCGGCACAGCGCTTCCAGCTCGCCAACGAGCTCGTTGTGACGGCCAAGATCCAGATCCGCTTCGACTCGGTACTCGGCTGCCACCAGGGCTAACTCGTCGAGATGGGCCCGCTCTGCGTCTGCGAAGCCGGAATATGCGAATTCGGACAGCGGCTCGCCGCGGCGCAACCGGAGGGCGTCACCGAGAACGGCGGACGCTCGAGCTACTTCGCCCTCAGCGCTCAGGCGGCGCCCTTCGCCCACCAATGCCTCGAACCGGGCTAGGTCCAGGTCAGCGGCGCTGATATTGAGCGCGTAGCCGGCTTCGGAGGTGACGATGGCAGAGGCTCCGAGACTTCGGCGCAGCTGCGCGACCTGGGCCTGGAGGGCGTTGGCCGGCTTCGCCGTCTGCCCGTCGCCCCACAGCTGGTCGATCAGACGATCGGCGCTGACCGGGTTCCCTCGGCTGAGCGCCAGGAGAGCTAGGAGGGCCCGCTGCTTGGCGCCACGAACGGGTGTCGCCACACCCCCGCTGAACACCTCGAGCTCGCCGAAGAGCTTCACTTCCACGCTCCCACGCTACGACCGATGACCAGGGGTGGCCCATCGCTCAGACAAGCCCCGGGCATGCGCGCAGGATTATGCAAATGACGGCGACGATTTCACCGTGACAACCCTCGGCCCGGGGCTCCTCACAATGACCAGGCCTATGGGCGTTTATTTGGTGGATCGATGAGTGGCCCCGCTCCGACAAAGCCGAGCACCGAGTGGGTCGGGGAAGCCGACCACACCGTGGGAGCGCATGCATCGGGCGTACTTGAGCATGTCGGCAACGGTGCCGCTCATGATCATGACCGAGAGTGGACCGGCTCCGGCAGCCCCGTTGCCTGTGTCCGGCGCACCCCCCACCCCCACCCGGGGCGGCAGAGGCCGACCGACTTCGAGCGCTCCGCATCACCCTTGTCCTGCAACCTTCTATCTAGAATTTTAGTTCAGCCCGAGGTGCCGGCAGGGGCGGCCGGCACAGTCCATCCCGCATGGCGCAGCCGCACACCGACGGGCCGTTCCGCGCCACTGTCTCGACCAACGAGAGCCTTGATGGGAAGCTACCATCGGAGTTCAGCTCACCATGACCCAAGCCGATACGGTCATACGGTTGCTGTTGGCCGTCTTGTACTGCACTGCGGCCATAGCGAAGTTCACCACCCCTCAAAGCACGCGTCGAGCGTTGGAGTCCTTCGGCCTGGCACCTCGGCTCAAGCCGGCGGTGCAGGCGTTGCCCTTGGCCGAGCTGGCAATCGCCGGGTGCCTTCTGCTCACCCTCACGTACCGGCTCGCCGCCGCGTCATCATGCCTTTTACTTATCGTCTTTTCATTAGTCGCAGGGCACAGTATGCGCCGGGGGTTTGGCGGTTCGTGCAACTGCTTCGGCCGCTTGCATGCCACGCCGATCGGCTGGTCGCTGCTGGCGCGCAATGGTGTGTTGTTCCTGGCATCGGCGGCCGTCGCCGTCACGTCGAAGGCAGGTAACCCGTGGCGTCTGGGGCAGAGCTGGGAGCGGACTATCGTCGTTTTGGGCGCTGTAGCCGTGGTGTCCGGTTTTCTCAACTGGGCCATGCTCTATCGCCGCGCCGCGCGCAGCGATAGAGCGGGACAAGACGCCGGAGCCGGGCCGGCCGACGCAAAGCGCCGGCGCCTCCAGCTCGGGCACTATTGCCCGACCTTGGAAGGGAAGGGGGACCGGCTGGCCAACTTTTTTCCCGGCGCGAGCAATGCGGTGCTGGTTTTTGTGGATCCCCAGTGCGGGCCCTGCAAGAGGCTCCTGCCGGTGCTAGAGCGGCTGTCCGGCTCCTTCCAGGAAATGCAGCTGTTGGTGGTCACCCGAGGCCCGACCGACACCGTCCGTGAAGTGATGGGAGGGCTGCCAGCCGGACGGGTCGTTATCGATACCGACGGCGCCCTGGCGGCCCAGGCCGCTGTTCCCGGCACTCCGGCGGCCGTGGTCATCGCTCTTCCTACGGCCACCATCACGTCGGTAGCCGTCGGACCAGTGGACATCGAAGCACTGCTCACTCTCGGTCCGACCGCTGGGCCTCCCCATCGGCAAGTGGCTCTCGACGGCTCGATGCCCCGCGGGTCGCGGCCTTTGTCCGAGTCGGGCCTCGACCGTGCGCTGACGTTCTCCCGCCGTGATGCACTTTCCATAGGCGCGGGTGTCGGGCTTTTGGCGGTAGTCGGGGCCGGTGGCACGGCGGATGCCGCCACTTTGTCGTCGGGAAGCGGGAAAGGCTCCGCTGGTTGCCCGACCTGCGGAGAGTGCACGATCTGCGACATAACCACCGCATCCGCGAGCTGCCGTCCTTGCAGCCAGGCATGCTCCACGCACAAACTTTGCGAGCAGTATGCGAACAAGTACGCCCCGTACACGACTATCCAGTCCTATTTGCATACGCACGGTTATCGCACTTCCGGACAGGCGAAGGCACTGGGACTTCAGCGCAACGGGACACTTGAGGTGTTCGGCACATACCTTGAATTCCAGGGTGCCACGCCTAACGAGGGCGCAATGCTCTTCTACGGCCTCACCAACAACGGCGAGACGGCGGTGGCGACCCTCTTCGACAAACCAAAGCATGTCTCATCGGTGGTGGGCACGAGCCCGTCCGGGACAATTGTGGTCCAAGAGGTACCCGCGGCCCCGGCGGCGAGCACGACCACGACCTCGTCGGCCGCCGGAGACAGCCCCAAGACCGCCGACCCTTTCCCAGGCGACTCCGTCGCGGCGCTCACCAGGACCCCGCAAGAAAGCTGGGAGTGCTCGGACTATTGCAGCTATATCGCGACTGCCGTGCTGGCGCTGCCCTTCTTCGTCGCCGCCCCTGAAGCACTTGCAGGCCTGGTCGAGGGAGCGATAATGAACGAGATCCTTCTCTATGGCAGTGGGGAAGTTGCGTCTTACACCATTGCCGCGGCCGCCCAGTCCTCGCAGATCGCAAATGTGCTTTGGGCGTTGGGGTCTGGGGCGGTTACAACGAGCCTCTGCGTGTCGATCGTATGCCCGTTCTTAAAGACAAAGTTCGAGTATTGCTGCAACTACGGTTGCAAGTGCTACGACCTTCATTCGGCCTGCTTCGCCAACTGCCCGCTGGACCTTGCTCACCCGGACGCAGACTGCTACGTGTACGTCGATAAAGGCCAAGGATGGAAGCAAATCAGCGGCGTCCCCACGGCGTGTAAGCCGTAGCCGCGCCAGGCGGCGCAGTGCTCAGCGGCCCGAATCAATGGCGCGACTCCCACGCGTCCTCCTCACCGGCCACGTCTTGGAGCAGGTTGCCGAGGGTGAGGCCCCTGGCCGGCAAACCCAAACTGGCCCGGCTGCCCCGCTGGCCGCCTCGCTCGACAACTCGCCCGCTCCGGCCGGCGGGCTCCACCCCGCCGTCACCAGCGCTAAAACAAGGCCACTACAAAACGCTTTTTCGAAAAGCCGGCGCCGTGGCCGGGTGCCGCTAGGGGCACCGAGGGGCCCGTCGTTCAGTTGCATCGCCCTCCTATTGTGCTTTCAATTTCTCTTGAACAAGAGAAGGCCGTCTTCACGACTTCGTCACGAGGCGCTCGCGGTCGAAGATGGCCGAGACGACCCGCCAGCCCAGGCTGTCGACGAGGATAAGGGCAGCCGCCAGGCCAAGAGCCACGGCCAGGCTCTGCGGTATCACGTCGAAAGACATGAGCGCCGTTACCGCCACCGGCGGGAAGCTGGCGAACGTGCCGATCTGTTGGGCGACCCGGACGTCGCGTGCGCGGGCCGAGACGGCGATGCCGACCAAGATGGACCAGCCCGCTATCAGAGGTGTGAAGAGCGCCAAGGCGAGCAGCAACGGCGCCCGAAAGACGGCCGAGGGCACTCCCGGGTGGGCAAATAGGGCCACCGAGGCCAGGACCACACCGAAGATGGCGTAAGAGATCGTCAGGGTCGGCACCAGCACGGCGAGTGCCTTGCCCACCAGGAACTCTCCGTTGGTGAGGGGGGTGGTGAGCAGCGGCTCGAGCGTCCCCTGCTCGCGCTCTCCCACCACGCTGTAAGACGAGATCGTGGCCGGGACGAGGGCCGGTACGAGCAGCATGAAGAGCATTGACAAGCCCACAGTGGTGTCGAGTGCGCCGCTCGGCTGCCCCGCGGGGATGGTCAAGATGTCGATGAGCGTTGCGGTGACGAACACGACCGGCGCGACCGCCATGGTGAAGACGATGAAACGGTTGCGCCGGTAGTCCCGGAACTCCTTTCGGGCGATGGCACGTACTCGCCCAAGGCTCATGTTCATTTTCGGGCCACCTCGACGTCTTGGTCCACCAGCTTCATGTAGACGTCCTCCAGGGAATGGCGCGACTCTGCGATTGACAGAATGTCCGCGCCGGCCCCCACCAGGGCGCGAGCGACCTCGGGGGCGGCCACCTTTGTGTCGGTTACCGACAGCAGGTAACTGGAACTCCCCTCGTCGGCGCTCCAGCCCTCGATCGAAGTGACCGAGCCGAAAATGGCCTGAGGTACCGCTAGCGGGGCCAACGTTTCCACTGACAGCTGCTTCTTGAACAGCCGGTCCCTTAGCTCGTTTGGCCGTCCCACCGAACGGAGCACGGTGGAGAAGATGGCCACCCGGTCACAGAGACGCTCCGCCTCCTCCAGGCGGTGGGTGGTGAGGAAGATCGTCACGCCGCGCTGGCGCAGCCCGTCGATGAGCTCATGCACCTCGCGGGTGGCCACCGGGTCTAGGCCGGAGGTGGGCTCGTCCAAAAAGACGACCTCAGGCTCGTTCAGCAGCACCCGGGCCAGTCCGACCCGCTGGCGAAGGCCCTTGGAAAGGGCGCCGCATAGGTCCTTTGCCCGGTCCGCCATGTTGACCGCCTCGAGGGCGCGTTGTACGCGCGGGCCGGGTCGGCCAGGCCGTAGAGGCCGGCGAAGCATTCGAGGTTCTCGGCCACGCTCAGGCGCAGGTAGAGCCCGGGCGATTCGGGCATGACCGAGATCCGCTGGCGGATCTCGACCCCGTTCTCCGGCCTAAGGGGCAAGCCCGCCACTGTGGCCGAGCCTGAGCTCGGGACGATGAGGGTGCCCAGCATGCGAACCGTGGTCGTCTTGCCGGCGCCGTTGGGGCCGAGGAACCCGAACACCTCCCCTCGGGCCACGCTCAACGACAGGCCGTCGACGGCCGTACGGTTGCCGAAGCGCTTAGTCAGTTGCTCAGTGACGAGCGCAGGCTCAGAGGTGTTGATCCCGCTCATTGACGGGATCCCCAGGCTGGAGGCGGTGGCTGCGCGTGCCTAGACGCCCATGCGTCGTGCTCTTCTGATCTGAGCGCAGACCCAGTTACGGTTAATGTGATATATACATGATATACATACTTGCTGTCATCCAGTCAACCCGTCGATAGCACCGAAGGGCGGCGACCTCACTGGATGAGAAGAAGGCTGGGCAACACTGGAGCAGCCTGCCAACACGACAGATTTCGCAAGGACATGAGCGAACGTAAAAGGGTTCTTCTGCGGTTGGGCTCGAGCGTCCATGATGCCGTGGCCCGTTGGGCCGTCGACGAGTCCCGTAGCACCAATGCGCAGATTGAGTTCCTGTTGCGAAAAGCGCTCTCCGAAGTCGGTCGAATGCCCGCCAACGCTCCGACGATGCGCAAACGTGGCCGGCCAAGACACGAGAGCTCTAGCGGGGCCTGACGTCCTGGCCCGTCCTCCACCACTTGGTTCGAGGTACTTAGCCCGGTTAGTGGACAGATCCCGTGAGTTGTCGCAACAGTGCGCCGGAATCCATCACGCCTCAATGCTCGACCACTTTGCCGTCTTCGAAGCGAAACTGTTCTGCCGTGCCAACGTTAATTGTTTGGCCTGACGCGGCGACCCCCATGAAGTCGGCCTGGTGAACCCCGGTCATCCGGCACATGGCGACCACCTTGTCTCCCTCGCTGATCATGGTGTCAACTTCGAGCGACACTCCCATCCCGGCGATCGGCGGAAGATCCTCGTCCACCTGACCGATGCAGCGCGCCGGATAGTGGAGCAGACACTGCCAGTCCAGCATGCGGTCATAACGGCCACAGTCGAAGACGTCAGCGAGGCCGACCGTGAGCAGCTCATCGCGACGCTGTCAACGATCTGGGCCCGGCTCGAGTACCTGGCCGAGCGACCACTTCCGGTACCAAAAGCTCGCCGAAAGCCTCGGCCGCGAGCGTCAGGGACCTAGGGGGCCACGTCGGGGCCGTTAGCAATGCCTGAGGAGGGGCCGCCGGTGTCGCCAAAGGGTCGGTTTACCGGATGTCCTCACGGCAGGTGCTGGGTTATGTAAAGCGCCAGGGCGATCAATGACGCATGACTGAAGGCTGTTGGCCCACCAATACCGATCCGGTAGCCGTGAGAGAGCCAGTAGACGAACGTAGTAGAAGGAAACGGCGGGGTGCTGACCAGTAACCTACCTGTCGGCCCAAGAGCTGGGACCTTGCTGCCGGCAGCCTCGGCCAAGGGGTCAGCAGGCCCATAGAACACGATGTTTAGCACGGAGGCCGCCGAGAACCGGTAGGAGCAATACACGGCGAAGTCAACGCTGGTCAACTTCTTCGAATAGCCCGCTGAGACCGCCGGCTGGGTGTGCTTGCCGAGCTCTTTGGCAACGATCTGCGCCGGGAACTTGGCGCAGATCTGCTGCGATGTTATAGGCGGCGCCGTCTTGGCCGCGGCGTTGGCCGCCGAGCTCGGCAGGGCGACCAATAACGTTATGGCCAGCGCCGAAGCCGATAGTCCGAGCCGGGGGCGCCTTGTCCTTGCTCCTCTTTTTTGAGCGATCTGGTCTTGAGGGATCGTAGCCCCGGACGGCATTACTGAGGCCTCACGCCCCGGAGAGCGCACCACCAATTGCTGGAGGCAGAGGACGCGCCGCTGGTCGCCTTGGGCGCCGAGCCGGTTCAGGAAGCCGCCCCGCGAGCTTCATCGGGACCATCGTGGGGTGCAGGTAGACGCTTGTTGCGCATCGCTTCGGTGCCCCTTCCTCTTCGTCTTGTGGTCGACGTTGACCCATTCAGCAGAGGCCTAACACCCCCGGCGATCTTGCAGCACATTGTAAACGTCGGGCGTCACTTGGCCACGATTAGGTTGGAGCCGGTGGAAGTGCCAATCGCCTGCAACCTAAGCGCCGAACGTGCTGGGAGCCAGCTCGGAGAGTGGCGCCAGTTTTTGGCCGAGTTACCTGGGGCTCGGCTCTCACCGACGCACCTGGTGGTCCGCATTGCCACGGGCCCGGCTACCGTGGCGCCCGTTATCGCTCTGGCGCAACGCGAAAAGGCCTGTTGCCCATTCTTCGACTTCTCACTCCAAGTGGAGGCCGATGCTGTCGTGCTCCATGTCTCGGTACCCGAAGATGCAACGTGGATCCTGGACGCACTCTCCGGCAGGCAAGAACCAACTCTGGGCCACAATTCGTAGGTAGTTGCTTGTCGCCGTCGCGCCAGAGCGACGGCTCCGGCGTGGCCCGCTCCGGCGTGGCCGGCTCCGGCGTGGCGGGCTTCGACGGGAATTTGGTGGACGCCGTCGCTGGCGGTGCCGTTCACCTCGGCTGTTGACCACGCTCACGACGCCTGTGCCCGGGCGTAGGCGTTGTAGGCGGCATTGGAAGGAACGTAGGGAGGCCGGTACTTCCCACAGGCTTGGTTTGCGGCCTCGAACTCGGGTGAACCCTGATCGATCCCGAATGAGGCCGGGTCGGGTATGCGGCCCGTGCTGTCGGGGTCAGGGAAGTTCGTGACGCCATGGGCACGCACGCATTGGGAGAACCGCAATGCCTGCGCTGCAGTTTGTCGCTGCTGCGTGGCGGACGGGCTCGGTAGCAAGTGACTGCAGGCGCTCTGAGCCGACGGGAACCCGGAGCTGGCGGCCGCGAGCCGAGCAAGGGCGACCTTGTTGAACTGTCCGCCGTTATTGGGGTCGGGGAAGTTGGGCACGCCATGTGCACGCATGCAGCTGGCGAAAGCGAGAGCCTTCTCGGAATTCGAAGGCGTGCTCGTGGACGGTGCCACGTTCGCTGAACCGCCGGAGCCAGCCGATGATGGGCTACCGCCGCACGTTGATACCAGCAGTGCCAGGGCGGTAGTGATGACGAGCAAGGTCGTGGTTCGGACGACGTACTGCCGCGGTGGACGTGGAGCGCGTTGAGGTCGTTGACGGTGCGAGGAGCATAGGCGAGCAAGCGCGGCGGCGATGACGATTGCCGCCCGGCGCATGAGGCCCTGCGAGGTACGCGACGAATTGGTTCCTATGAAGACGTTGTACGCCTCGGCCGATGACAGCAGCCCAACAGGGGGGAGCGGTCACGGCGTGCAGTAGAGCGGAAGGTGGGCTCACGCTCTCAGTGTCGTTGCCTGGGACGATGTGGCCCAATCTCACGAGGGCCGGTGTTGTTGGGATGACCTGAGGTGATCCGGGCTGCCGCCCGGCTCGGCACCGGGGGCGGGGCCAAATCCTTGGCCCGCGCTCGACCGGGTTGTTACGACAGGAGAAACCTCAGCTGCACGGCACCCTTACTTGGCCGTCGAGGTCCATGTCGAACAGCTCACCATTTATGCCATCAGTGTTGTCAGACGAGCAGAAGGCGGTGTCCGCTGGCGTGACTGTAGTGCTCTGATTGTTGCCCCCGTCGGTGTACTCGGCGTTGAAGATGGCCTTGCTGCCTAGGAACTTGCCCAGGTCGGAGCACGTACCGTACTGGTTGCACTGCTCGGAAATCGCAGCATCGGCCAAGGGGTACATGGCATTGCAGAAGCTCGTGTCCCCCACGTCGTCGCAGTTCTTGATGACCCATGCCATCCCGAGCGAGTGAATGTAGTTAGCGACCGAGGTCATATAAGCCTCGTCGTTGGCCTCGGAGATCGAAAACCCCGTGGAGTACTGCCAGGTCTCATCGTTGTCGGTCTCGACGGCGTCGAAGCCCTTGGCCGAACACTGCTGCTTGATCATTGCTTCGATGACAGCGAGCGTCGAGGGGGCATTGATGTTGAGGTAGTACTCGGGGTACCCGGACTGCTTGGAGCCGAGGTCACCCGCCGCTGAGAACTGGGCGTAGTAGCTGGTTGCGATGCCCTCCTCGCTGGCGCTGTAGTAGTTGCCCACGTCGCCGGTCTCGATGTAGCACACGACCTTGTCCCCCAGTGCGTGCAACGCGCTCACGGTGCTGGCGGGGTTGTCGATGCCGTCGATGTCATATACCGAGGGATCGGGGGCCGTCGCCCCGGTGTAGGTCTTGTCGTTGTAGCCCATGTCGGTGGCTGAGCTGACGCTGAGCGCGTGGTCCAGCTCCCACTGCCATTCGATAGCGCCTTTCCCGGGCACCCACCACGTCCCTGAGGGCTCCGTCGTGGTCGGGGGGGCCACTGTGGTGCTCGTCGTCGAACTGGTCGTGGTGCTCGTAGGAGCTGTGGTCGCGACCGTGGTCGTCGGGCGATGGCAGTTCCCCTGCTGATGGCACCGCCCGTTATAGGTCGAGGGAGAACTCTGGTACGCGGCGAAGGCGATGGCTGTCGTGCTGAGGCTGCCTACGACGAGAGTGGTGATGACAAGAGCAGGCAGAACTCGCCAGCGTGTGATCCGAAAAATGGGCATGCCACCCTCCTTGGGGTGGAGACGCTCGGCCCTGAGTGCCTCCGGCTGGTTGGGAGCCCCAGGGGCCAGCGTTTTACTGCGTTGCGTCCTTACCTACCCAGCGCCGTCCCCACGTAGTGAGGTCTTAAGTCACTGTCGGCGTTATCCGCCGAGGACTCGCGTCACGCTGGCATGGGCGGGGGCTCTTGAGCGGCCTGTTCTCAGGATGCGACGCCTCAGAACCGTCCCAGAAAAAACTCTGGCCGTTTCTCGTTTTGCGTGACAAGACCGCGCCCTAGCCGGACGTCGGCGCGCTGGTCATTGTCTGTCCCAGGGAGGGGATCTCAATGGCCGCCTGCGAGGTGAGCCGTAGGGCTGAAACCCGGCGCACTCGTTCTTGACAAGGGGCCTTCGGAACGTCGTCCGATGCTTAAATCGTCAGGGCATCCAGAGGCAAGGGCGCGGCGATTTTGCCGGCCGGAGCGCTCCAGTTTGTCTCGGTGGGGAAGCCATGCATTCCTGGCGGAGGTTATGGCGGTGGCCGCGACAACTGCCTCGTAACGCGAGCTGGCCGAGGGCGGCCCGCGGAACTCCCAACCGCAGCCCCCGGGATCTCCCCCGGCGCGCCGTGGAGGAGAACGGCTGATCCCAGTTCCGGGGGCTGCCCGGCGTGACCGCGGAGTCCCCGGGTTGGCAACCGTTGCCCGGCATCATCCATAGTCGCTCCCTTGAAAGGAGGAAGTCATGGCGTTCCCAGATCGCATCGAGCGCACCGTTAGCCTGACCTGCGCGCCGCGAAAGGTGTGGCAGGCACTCACCACGGCCGACGGTCTGAGCGCGTGGTTCGGCGAGCGGGCCAGCATCGACCTGCGCCCGGGCGGCGCGGCCACGATGACCTTCGCGGGCGGCATGACGGTCGACATGCGCGTCGAGCGCGTCGAGGAACCCACTGTGTTCGCGTACACCTGGCGACTGCCGGACCTGGCCGAGGACGACCCCCGCCGTACATACGTCGACTTCACCCTGGAACCCGACGGCGACGGCACCCGCCTGCGCGTGGTCGAGTAGTCGCGAGGTTGATCCTGGCGGAACACGACATTGGGCCCAGCGAGGTCGGCTAGCCCCTCCGGCACCTTGTGAGCAGGCACATACCCCCTTGTAGGATTGGACGGTGGCGTACGACGAGGACCTGGCAGAGCGGATCAGGGAGCTCCTGGGCGGCGAGCCTGGGCTCAACGTGAAAAAGATGTTCGGGGGTCTTGCGTTTCTGATCGGCGGCAACATGTCAATCGCAGCGAGTGCCGAGGGAGGGGTGCTCGTCCGAGTAGACCCAGCTGATTCAGACACGCTCATCGGTTCAACCGACGCTCACCTGGCAGTCATGCGCGGTCGGCCGATGCAGGGATGGCTGCGGGTGGCCCCCGAGCACTTGCGGACGAAGCGTCAGCTCGAAAGATGGGTGCACCTAGGGGCCACCTATGCTCGCTCGCTTCCTGTGAAGGGATGACTGCCCGGACAAGCAGTAAGTGATGACTCGAACAAGCAATATGTGATGAGGCGGCTGAGTTGGGGCCGGGTCAGCTTCCTGGGTTTGCCCTACGTCGTCGCACTGGCGCGGGCCGAGAGCGCTCAGGAGAAGATTGCCGCAAGCTCCTCGCAGGTCGCTGGTGTTAGGCGCGCTACGACCTCGAGTGCGTCAAGGTTTTCCTCTAGCTGGTCGAGGCGGCTCGCACCGGTGATGACCGTCGAAACGTGCGGGTTCGCGCAGCACCAGGCGATTGCGAGCTGCGCTGGCGTGGCTTCGAGGCGGGCGGCAAAGGCGGCGAATTCGCGGACACGAGCATTGAGGTCCTCAGAGGTGAGCCGCTCGCGCAGCCACTCGTAGCCGGGGAGCGCACCGCGACTATCTTCAGGGATGCCGTCACGGTACTTGCCGGTAAGCAGACCCGAAGCGAGCGGGCTCCAGGTTGTGAGCCCGAGCCCGTGGTCCTGGTAGAGCCGGAGGTACTCCTCCTCGACACGATGCCGTTCCAGCAGGTTGTACTGGGACTGCTCCATTACCGGGGCGTGGAGGTGGTGGCGTTCAGCGACGGCGTACGCGGCCCTGATTTCGTCCGCAGCCCACTCCGAGGTCCCCCAGTAGAGCGCCTTGCCTTGGCTGACAATATCGTGCATCGCCCAGACCGTCTCCTCGATCGGGGTCTCGGGGTCGGCGCGGTGGCAGAAGAGCAAGTCGACGAACTCGAGGCCGAGCCGGTCGAGGGAGCCGTCGATTGCCTGGAAAAGGTACTTGCGGTTGAGCGTGTTGGACATGTTCACGCGCTCGCTAAGTCCCCAGAAAATCTTTGTCGAGATCACGTAGTCCTGCCGGGCCCAGCCAAGTTTTCGGATTGCGGCACCCATTATGCGTTCGGAACCGCCGTGCGAGTAAACCTCCGCATTGTCGAAAAAGTTCACGCCGGCCTCGAAAGCCCGCTCGAGGCAGCGCGCCGCGAGGTCGGCATCGACCTGGGGGCCAAAGGTCACCCACGAGCCGAAGGAAAGGAGGCTCACCTTCAGCCCCGAACGTCCGAGTCGCCGATATTCCATCTCTGCTCCTTTGCTCACATGCCCGCGTGGGCGCCGACGGTAGCCTAAGCGAACGTCGTCGACCAGAGCGCCGACATCCACCGACCGACCCACCGCCGTAGATGTTGATCACGACACTGCGCCCATCAGGGTCCCAGAAGCACAAGTGAGCTAAGTCGACTACCTGATCGGCGGCTGACACGGCCAGCGCGTGACTCCGATTGTCGCCGAAGGCTCTCGGTCAAGCCCCCTCCGTGTCAAGATTCTAGTGAGGCACTCAGTAGCACCTAATCATTGAGCTAGAGGGCGGGGAAAGGCACTCCCCACAATGGCAACCAGCAGCATCACCCACTCTAATCGACGCGCCCGAGAAGGCTTTGGGCATGGACCATGACCCTGACCCCGAGATCCCGGCCAAAGCCCGCCGGCGCCAGTTCTCGGCCCGCTACAAGGCCGAGGTGCTGGCGGCATACGACAAGCTCCCAAGGGCCGAGCGCGGCGCCTTCTTGCGCCGCGAAGGCCTCTACACCTCCAACATCGCCGAGTGGCGCCACCAGCGCGACCGTGGCGCCCTTGCAGAGCTGGCAAAGCCCTCAGGGCGGCCGGCAGCTGACCCCCGCGACCGGGAAGTCGTGGCGCTGCGCAAGCAGAACGAGCGTCTTAGCCGCGAGCTGGACAAAGCGCACAAGGTCATCGAGGTCCAGGGAAAGCTCTCGGCGCTGTTGGAGCAGCTCGCCACCGACAGCGCCGAAGGGACCGGCGAGACGAGATGACCGACACGGCGATCACGACCTTGGCCCCTCTGGTCGGCACCAGGGCCGCCTGTGCCGCCCTCGGCGAGCCCAGGGCGCGCTATTACCGCCGCCACCGCAGGAGCCCGCTGCCCGAGCGGCCAGTCCCGGCGCGTAGGCGCCAACCCCGGGCACTGTCCGACACGGAGCGCTCCACCGTGCTCGAGGTGCTCCACCACTCCGACCACGTCGACGAGGCCCCTGCCACCGTGTACGCCAAGTTGCTCGACGAAGGGACCTACTTGGCCAGCACCTCGACCATGTACAGGTTGCTTCGGGCGAACGCCGAGGTGCGCGAGCGCCGCCGCCAGGCCACCCACCCGCCCGCCAAGAAGCCCGAGCTGCTCGCCAATGGGCCCAATGAAGTCTGGAGCTGGGATATCACGAAATTGCTGGGGCCGGAGAAGTGGAACTTTTTCTACCTCTACGTCGTGATCGACATCTACAGCCGCTATGTCCCCGGCTGGATGTTGGCCCGGGCAGAGCGGGCCAAGCTGGCCGAGGCGCTCCTGGCTGACTCGATCGCCAAACAAGCCGTCAACCCCGGCAAGCTCACCGTCCATGCCGACCGCGGCACCTCGATGGCCTCCAAGCCGGTCGCTTTCTTGCTGGCTGACCTCGGCGTCACCAAGAGCCACAACCGGCCCCACTGCTCAAATGACAACCCCTATTCAGAGTCACAGTTCCGCACGCTCAAGTACCGGCCGAGCTTCCCGGCCCGCTTCGGCAGCTTCGAAGATGCCCATGCCTTCTGCCGGCGTTTTTTCAGCTGGTATAACCAAGACCACCGCCACTCCGGCATCGGCTTCCATACACCCGCCGACGTCCACTACGGCAGAGCCGAGACCGTGCGTGCCCAGCGCGGGCTCGTTCTCGATGCGGCTTACGCTGCCCATCCCGAGCGCTTCGTGCGCAAGCCGCCCACACCACCAGCGCTGCCTACGGTGGCGTGGATCAACCAGCCGGAAGAAGACCCTCCGGGGCCAGTATTTCTTTGAACAAGTTGTCTCATAAAGCTTGACACGCGCCGGCCACCGCCGTCAAGAAAGTTGCTGTCGACGCCCGAGCGCTTCCGCCAAGCGGACAAGCGCGTCGCCGGCTCGCTCTTCGTAGCTACGCTGTGACTCCGCCGGTGAGCCGACTGCATCTGCGTCCTCACTGAGTAACTCAGCTTCGGCCCGCATCAGCGCCCGACGTAGCGGGTTGGCTCGCTCCCGTTCCAGCCGCACGGAAAAGTGGCACGAGCCGTCTTTTGTCAGGATCATGTTGTCGATGATGGTGAGTAGCCCGGGCATGAGGGCCTCGACAGTTTCCCCATATATGAATTCATGTACTTTCATAGGTGCCGAACAGTACCGACTACCTGTGACGGCCATCATTCTGTGGGCTAAGATGAGCCCATGCGTCTACACATTGTGTTGGAGGACGACCTCGTGGCCGATCTCGACCGTCGTGTTGGACGGCGACGGCGCAGCTCGTTCCTCGCCGAGCTCATTCGCCGCGGCTTAGAGGACGAGCGTCGGTGGGACGACATCGAGTCGGCCCTGAGTGGGATCCCCGACACCGGCCACGAGTGGGACGACGACCCGTCGAGCTGGGTCCGTGCGCAGCGCCGGGGAGACGCTAGGCGCGCCGGATAGGTGGCCAGGCTCCTCCTCGACTCGACGGTCCTGATTGACGCGCTCCGGGGGCGACCCGCGGCGGCGCGAGTGGCCGGGCTCCGACGGGTGGGGACGGAGCCATGGGTGTGTGCTATTTCTATCGAAGAGATTCGGCGCGGGCTTCATCACGCGGAGGAACCGGTAGCCCGACGGTTGTTCAACGGTCTACGGCTCGCGCCGCTGGGCGCCGCTGAGGGGATCCTTGCCGGCACATGGCGACGTGAGTTCGCGGACCGAGGAGTGACCCTTCATCAAGCCGACTGTCTGATTGCGGCTGCCGCTCTCGGAGTTGGCGCTTATATCGCCACCGCGAACGTCGACGATTTCCCGATGGCGGAAAGCACCGTAGATCACTGGCCGGCCGGAACTTGAGGGGGGCGCCCTCACCTCTTTCGAGCGCCGAGGCACGAATCGGTGGGCCTGGTCTCACAAACACCCTCCCTTCCGTTACGCGGTGCGACGGACCGCCTGTCTTAGCCCATGCCAAAAGCCAAAGCACTCACGTCGGGGGCGTCACCCAGGTCGTTATGGCTGCCGGTCTATCGCCCCCGATGGCGCCTCCGGAGGCCATCTTGAAGGTCGACCTGTTCGGTGCGACCTTGGTTTTTGAGGAGCTCGGGCGTGTGCGGGGCTCAGCGTTCCGTGAACTTCTCGACTCATCCCCGCTCGGCGGGCAGGGACCGTCAAGAGGACGCGTCCCTTGCCGCCTTCTTGCTCGGACCGGAGGCGGGATTTATCACCGGCAGCGACTTCCTCATGGACGGCGGCGTCACCGCGGTACGAGTAGTCTCCGGAGCACGGTCGGCCATCCAAGGCTGACTCGCCGTCGGGCGGGGCACACTTTCATCTGACGACGCCGCACGGGCGCCTGCAGGCAGGCGCCTACGGGACCGAGGACATTGAGTCCCGCAAGGGGACCGCCAACCCAAGATCTGGTTGCTCGTGATGCCCGACCTGGGCTTTTTGGTGGAGCTGACCGGACAGTTCGCGAACCACCGCCCCTCCCCCGCCGTCCTGGTCCTTGTCGACATTGCCGCGCTTTGCGCGACATAAGTCCCTCCAACCTCGCTTGGTGACTAGAACAATGTCCGCTCCACTGCTCAAGTCCCCTGAACCGTCCGCTCGGTTCAGGAGACGGACCGGAAGACCCGGTCGAGCCAACCGAACGACCGTGCGTGGTAAAGGGTGCGGGCACCAGCCTCGCAATGGTCGCCGGCCCCTTCAGCCGCGGTGAACCGAACGTACTCCTTGTCGACCGTGAGGGCTTCGACCAGTTCCGGCGCTGACGCGCTGAATGTCATCGCCTTCCGCGTTGCAGACGAACATGGGACATGAGATATCGCGCGCTTTCTCCTTCAGCGAGTAGTCGCGCAGCGCGAACAGGTAGTCGAGGGGGTCATCGACGCCGTGGACGAGCTGACCTCGCCGCAGCGCCCACCCGGCGGTCGGCTTGGCGGCAAGGAAGCGCAGAATCCGGTGAAGCGTTGAGGTCGATATACGCCGGCCCTCTAGCACTCCTGCAGCGAGACGCCTAGGGATTCGTTCGACTGCGGAGGCGAACAGGTCGAAGGAACCACAGTCAGCGATGCAGGCTGCTAAGCGGTGCTCGGCGCTTGCCGCTCGCGGGGCCAGGTGGGCACCGAGACTAAGCCCGATAAGGGCGGTGCGCCGGGGGTCGACGTCCGGCCGGGCAAGCACATAATCGAGCACTGGTGTGACAACGTTCTCGAAATCTGGTCGCAGGACGAGACCCTGCTGGAGGAGCGCAGCTCCCTGGCCTGGTCCATCAAAACTGAGCACGTTGTACCCACGTGCGAGTGCGGCGGCACCGTTCAGGAAGTACAGCTCCTCCGCTGTACCGTCATAGCCACCCAACAGGACCACCATGGCGCGGGGCCGCGGCTCTGGTCCTGCACGGAAGAAATAGCCCGGCAGGGTCGTGCCGTCGTACGGAATCGCAAGGATTTCGGGGGGACATGGCAATAGGGCAGCGCCTAGGCGGAAGAGGTCGGTCTGCCTCCGGTTGCTAGCCACCAGGCGCTCGTCCGCGGGGGAGGCCATGAGCATCACACCGGCCGTTCGGAAGTAGGTCGACGCCCGGAAGAAGGCACCTTGCGCCGTTTGTTTGCAACCGGCAGCCAGCTCGGCTTCGGCTAGGTCGACTGCCGTCTCGCCCGCCGATGCCCATGAGTCGTGCCAGCTGGTGAGGTCGGTCCCGTCGACCCGAGCTGCCGTCGCGAGGCACTCGCCTACGTCGGCCCCGCCGTAGGGTGCGGATCCGACGGCACGTAAGAGCTGCGCATCGAGCAATTCGTCCTTCAATAAAAGGCGCGTCATATGGTCACCGGCCATATCTTGTGTGTTCCGAGGCCGATTGGCAACCGTGAGACTTTGACAGCCCTGGGCACAACGCCTTCATTGGGCCGCGGCAAAGGCGCGCTACACGCTGCATTTCGCAACTGCCCTGCGCAACGCCACCAGCGGCTGTACCGACGTGACTCGGTGGCGGCCGCGTGGTACTTAGCGCCGCTGGCAGCTGGACGATAGAGGTCTACTCAAGAGATGGTTCCACTGACCCCTACGCTTTCACCGTCCTGCCCGTCCCGGCGACGACAACCAGCCCCATCAGGACCGGCCAGACGGTCTCGGGGTCGATCAAATATCGGCCAGGAACGCGACTACACCTTCAGCGCCACGGCCGGCGAGATCGTGTACCTGGAGAGCAAGACCGAAGTTTGCGGGGCGAACCCGCCCTGGTGGCAATTGTTGAAGCCGGACGGGACGAGTGATGGCGAAAATCCCGTTTGCTACTCTGCTTTCGACCGGCCCGATGACATCGGCCGCGTGGTACTGAGCACTGCGGACATCAGAGAATTCTTTGGTCCATTTGTACTACCTCGGGTAGCATGCAAGTGTGAAGGTCAGTGTCAGCCTCCCCGACGAGGACGTGGACTTCCTGGATGCCTATGCGAACTCGCAAGGCTTCGCGTCTCGTTCTGCCGTGGTGCACAAGGCGGTCCGGCTGCTCCGGGCCTCCGAGCTCGGGCCTGCTTATGAAGACGCGTGGCAAGAGTGGGCAGCGAAAGAAGCCGCCGCTTGGGAGCTTACGGCCAGTGACGGTCTGAACTGATGCGACGAGGCGAGATCCGCCTCGTCGACCTCGACCCGGTGCTTGGTGCCGAGGCCAACAAACGTCGACCGGCGGTGATCGTCAGCAACGACGGAGCGAACAGCACGGCCGACCGGCTCGGACGAGGGGTGGTCACCGTTGTCCCGGTTACATCCAGCACCGATCGGGTCTACCCGTTCCAGGTAATGCTGGCGGCGTCCGCGACTGGCCTCGGGCGTGACTCAAAGGCTCAGGCAGAGCAAGTGATATCGGTCGCGGTCGAGCGGATCGGGGCGCTCGTCGGCCTCGTACCGCCAGAGCTCCTCGCCCGCCTTGACGAGGCGCTTAGGCTTCATCTGGCCTTGTAGCGCCCACCGCCCCAGCTGAAAGCTCCGCCGCCTGCTACAGGCGCATTGTGTGGCCTCTGGCAACGCTTACCATCAAACCAAGGCTGCGTATTTAGCTAGCGCCCATCACCCGGTGTATTTAGCTAGCGCCCATCACCCGGTCAGGCGCATGCGGGGCCCGGCCCTCATGGTGCGCCCCCCGCCCATTTCCTTTGCTGCCAGTTGCTCAGGCTTGCTCAGGTTGTCTGCGGCTGGGTTGCACTCGAACACCGGGCTCCCCTCGACAATGACGCCAAAGTAAGTGGTTGCCTTGGCTGACTTAATCGTCCCGACCATATAGAAGGTCTCAAAAGTCGCAACTTTGCACCCAAAGACAGAGCCAGCCGCTACGCCGGTGAGGACCGGGCAGGTGACAGTGGCCCACTGCAAGTTACTGGGGAACTTGTTGCCCAGGCGCGGGTCGGTCACCACGCTGAGAGTCCCGAGGTCGGCCTCCTCCTGGAGGGTGGCCACGAAGGCCTTCGGGGTCGTAGACGGCGCACTGTGGCCGTACAGGCCATCGGTGCCGAAGAACCTGTCGAGCATTGTCGTAAGAACGCCGAGCTCTTTGTTTTGGGCGGGTGTCAGCATTGCATCGGCAAGTGTGCCAACTGGACCAGTTCGTCTGCGGCCTTCGTATAGCCGCGGGTTCCCGGCGCTTTGGCTGCCACGGCGGAACGGAGGTCCTGAGCGAGCGCGTAACCAGTAGGCCCCCTGGGCCATCTGGGGGGGGCCGGCGTCGACACTGCCCCACCACTCCTTCCAGGCTTTGGCGAAATAGGTGAGCAAAACCGGGGTCCTCCCTGAACGGCTGGGTGGCAGACACGTCCCAGCCGGCCAATGCCACACGGCCAGGACAGGAGCGGGGATGCTCACGTGATATGAGGCACAGGTGGCGCCGTCGCTTCCGGCCATCCCGTCGATTTGGGCCACCCAGGCGGCGTGAGCGGGTTTATGGAAGACCGTGTAACTGCCGTCGTCCTGGCTCGCTACCTGAGCCTCGTACGAAGTCGAGGAGGGCACAACTCCGGCTGCGGCCCAGTATGTGGAGGTCGCAGCGTCGTAGGCGTAGTAGGCGTCGCCCAAGCCGATGAAGTCGTCCGCGGGCATGCCCGCGGCACGTGCGTCCACCAGTTCGACGATGACAGGCCCAGTGAGCACAAGGTCCTTGGCCGGGGGCCGAAGCGCCTCTGGCAAAAGACGGGCGACAGGCGAAGCGTCCGCTGATGGCCCTACCGGGACGAACGTCGACAAAGCCAGAGCGCCTGCCACCGCCGCGAATGTCACCACTAGGCTCCTAAGACCTAAGCCCTTTGTGACCATCTGGGTCGCTCCTCTCGTTAGCAATCATCCTCATAGTGCCAAACGGAGCCCGAGACCTGTCATCTGCGTTGCGCTGCAAGCAAATTTTGCCCATGTCGAGGTGCGGTAACCGGCGTTCGGGTACGACCGCGGCACACCATCCCCTTCCAACTCATGCGGCCAATCACCGACGAAGTCGGGCGTACTCGGCACTGCATGACCCCCACGAAAGAACCAACGTTCCGGGTCGACGATCCCACCTCTCCTGTCTACCCGGACGCCGCCGAGAATCGCCGCTGTCCATGTAGAACGTTGTGGAAACGACAACGAGTGGAGGTGACCGGACTTGAACCGGCGACTTCCACGACGCGAACGTAGCGCGTGACCCCCCGCTGGCCAGCGCCTTTTTATGAACACCAGGTTTTCGGGGTCCACTAAGTGCGTGAAGTGCACGCAAGCGTACAGGTGCGCCTCTCAGCTGCCTTAGGCCAAGCCGAGCTGGACGGTACTCAATGTGACTCAATGTGTGCCGGAAGGCGCCCTCGCGGCGCTCAGCCCTTGGGGGTCGGAGTGCACGAACACGGTGTGCAGAGCGGCGGCGACCATGTCGGCTGATACCCTTGGGTCGTCGACGCTGCGCGTCGAGATGCCTTCCACATATCCTGGGCGATCACGGTCCACAGCGCCTGGTCGATGCGCCTCCTCGGCTCCAGCAGGTTCGGGAAGAAACTGCCAGCTCTCAGCTTTGGGATTCTTCGAGCTCGTTGTCGCCCACTTGTGTGGTCCAGCAGTAGGGACCGGTGCCCGTTGCGCTCGGTCTGGCGGGCGTCTGTCCGTTCGCACAGGACAGGATCATCAAGGGCCATCGGTTGTCTCCTCTAAGTGCGTTCTTTGGCGGAACACACCAAGGACTATGCCGATGGCTCACCCAATCGTGGACCCTTCAGCTCCCCCTGAGCCCGCCACTCGGGGGGACTCCACCCAACGTCGTTTTCTTAGTGGGGATTAATCGGGTCTTTAATTAGGATTAATCAAGCACGACGTGGCTAACCATAATGCCTCCTAAAATAACGGAAAGAAAAGCCGGGAAATTATGGGGATCGGGTGGTGCCCCTCGACCTGGAGGAACGTTGTGGCTACGACTTCTGGGGCAGGTCGATCTAGTCGGTCTGGCGCACGTCCCGGTGGTCACGCGTCTCGATGTCGGGATTTGGGCACGGCACAACCACCATGGCCTCTGGGTCGTTGACAGGCCAGTTTGGGGGCGCAGGGGCGACCCGTGACCAGCCCGACGATGGGCATCAGCTGACCGGTAGCCCTATTTCGCTCGAAGCCGCGGACCCTGGCACCACGACGCTGGGAGCGTCCGAGCACGAACAGCCGAGTGGCGCCCACTGCTCTGCTGTCGAAGTCTCCCGCCCAACCCCAATTGTCCTGGTGGGGCCACGGCGCCCGCGGGCGCGCCATCAGCTTCGGACCTGGACATCGAGCTTCGCCGTGATCTGGGTTGCCGCGGCGGCATGGAGTTTCGCCAGCCCGATGGGATCGGGGCCCGACGAGCCCGCCCACTTGATCCGGGCGGCGTCGCTAGTGCGGGGCGAGCTCTTGGGCACCCCGCTTGCCCATACCGTTTCGGCGACAAAGGCGTACGTGACGGTGGAGGCGCCGCAAGTGTTTGCGAGGCTCGAGAACGACGTCGCTTGCTTCAGGTACAAACCCCCCTCCGTGCCCGCAAGTTGCCAGGGCACCTTGGACGGTTCAAGTAGCGAGGTGCACGTCGACATCTACGTTGGACGGTACTCGCCTCTCTACTATTCGCTCGTCGGGCTCCCCACTCTTGTCGCAGTCAACCCGACCGGCATGTACCTGGCCCGGCTGGCGAGCGGCGCACTGTCAGCTGCGATGTTGGCACTGGCGGTCGTCTCGCTCCGTCGCTGCCGAGGGGCCCCCCTCCTCGCCGCCGGCCTTGCCCTCGCCATGACGCCTATGGTCCTCTACCTCGCGGGCGTGGTGAACCCGAGTGGCCTAGAGATCTCGAGCGCGATCAGTGCTTGGGTGGCCGTCATGGCCTTGACGTCAGAGCCCTCTGAGACTGTCCCCGCGTCGGCTGTCGGCGCTCTTGGAATATCGACGATCGTCCTCACACTTACGCGGGGGCTTTCGCCACTCTGGGTCGCCTTCATCGGGCTGGTGCTCGTCGCTCTGGTCGGGCGACAGCGCCGCGAGCTTTTGCGGCGGCGCTGCGTGAAGGGATGGCTAGCCGGCTGTCTTGCAGCGGCCGGCCTAGCACTGGGTTGGGACCTCTACGCCGACCCCTTCCTTATTGTGCCCGCATCACCGGTGCCGCGCGGAACCAGCACGTCCCAACTGTTCGTGCTCGGTTTGGACCGGCTGGACCTGCTCGTGACATCCTCGATCGGCGACTTCGGCTGGCTGGGCACCCCATCGCCCTTCGCGGTCATCGTCACGTGGCTAGCCGCCCTGGGGGCTGTTGTCCTGGTCGCCACGTGCGCGGCTCGGCGCCGAGAGGCGGTGGTGGCAGTCGGCACCGTGATCGCATGGGTTGTCGTGCCGACCTTGCTGATCGTGTCGCAGGCTCGCTCTAGCGGCATCGTCGGCCAAGGACGTGACTTCATGGCCCTGGGCGTCGGTATCCCTATCGTTGCCGGGACCGTCGCCAGAGTACGCTTCGGTGGTCCTACCATCACGAGGCGCCTCGCCACAGTCGTCATCGTCGCCGTGGCGTTCTGTCAGGTCGTCGACTTCTACAGCACCATGCGCCGCTACACCGTCGGCATAACGGGACCAATCAACGCTTTCGCCTCTACCCCCGACGCCTGGCATCCGCCCCTACCCGGACTAGTTCTTGTCTTCGTGTTCTCCTTAGGCATCGGAGGCGTTGTCTACATCCTTCGGCGGGCAGCGGCGGTTACAGCTATGGCCGAAGGTTTTGACGCGTACTAGCGAACCGCCTCGCCAAGCCTCGGTGGAACCTCATTGGCGGGACTCGAGCGCGTTCAGTCCCACCAAAAACGCCATCGCTGGTTCCCGACGATTAGTTGTGCCAACTCTCTGATGGAGCTCACTCCCAGTTAGCGTTGGCGAAAACCTCGCCCTCCGTGCTCTTTGGTCGTCCGCCCGGCGTTGGGGCCGTATTTCTCACGATAAACATCCGGGTCCTTGACGGTGAATTCGGCAATTACGTATGCGCTCATGTAGGTACTCCTCAGTTGTTAGTTGTGATCTGTGTTCTAGGTCTTCACTCTTAAACGTCACCGGGGTACGACTGGGGTTATGTCGCGACCCGGCCTCCGTCGACCGCAAGAGTGACACCGTGGACGAAGCTGGCATCATCACTTGCGAGGAAGACGATCGCCGCAGCAAGTTCCTCGGGCTCAGCTACGCGACCTGCTGGTGCTAGCGCTGCGAGATGGTTCACCATCTCCTCGGGAACTGCTTCCATCATTCGGGTGCGCGTCGGCCCGGGCGAAACGGCGTTGACCCGAACACCACTCGGGCCGTACTCGGCGGCCCAGGCCTTCGTCAACAGTTCGAGAGCCGCTCGGCTGGCGCCGTACATAGCCATGCCGGCCTGTCCAAAGCTCGCGACCATCGTGGAGATGTTAACGATCGAACCCCATCCGCGTTTGGCCATGGCTGGCGCCAGTGACGCGACGAGGAAGAACGGGACCTTGACGTTCAGTGTAAAGGTCTCATCGAACTGTGCTTCGGTGGCTGAGTTGCTTGGTCCGAGCAAGGCGATGCCGGCGTTGTTGATGAGGATGTCGACGTGACCGTCACCTGCCACAGTGGCCCACTCGACCAGGTCCTGGGCCGATTTCAGATCGCTCAACGTAGTGACCCGGAACGTTGCGCTACCACCGCTGCCTTCGATCTCGGCGACCACGTCTTTGGCTCGTTGCTCGTTGCGTCCCACTACCAGTACGTGAGTGCCGCGGGCGGCCAAGGCGATGGCCGTAGCCTTGCCGATCCCGCTCGTCGAGCCCGTAACCAGAGCAGTCTTGCCTCTTAGATCAGTCATACGTTGTTTTGTCCTCTCTCGTAAAACTGGGTTGTGCAACTCACTATGACACAGTCGGACTGGGCTGTCAAACTCAAAAGTTGCTAGCATGGGTGGCATGGTCAACGAGACGAGTGACCGGCCGAAGCTCACCCCCAAGGGAGCACGCGCCCGGGCACGAATAGTGGAGGAGGCCGCCGCCCTGATCCATGAGCGCGGGGTTGCAGCGACAACCTTGGAAGACGTCAAGGTGGCGGCGGAAGTCAGCGGCTCTCAGATGTACCACTACTTCCCCGACAAGAACGAACTCGTGCAGGCGGTCATCGACTACCAAGCCGAGACGATCGTCAATCACCAGCGGCACACGCTCGCCAGCACGAACGGAGTCGAAGCCTGGCGGAAGATGGTGATCGCCGCAGCTAAGCGCACCAAAGCAAAGGGGGGCTGCCCGCTTGGCTCGCTCGTTGGTCAACTCGCCGAGAGTGACCCCGAGGCCCGAGCGCTCATTGCTACAGGGTTCGATCAGTGGGCAGCCGCCATCGGCGATGGGCTCAGATCCCTTCATGCCGACGGGAAACTCCCGTCCGACATCGACCCGGACGACCTCGCGATTACTCTGCTCGCCACGCTCGAAGGAGGACTTCTACTCGCCCAGGCACTTCGGAGTACCCGCCCGTTCGAAACGGCGGTCAACACCTTCCTCGCCCTTGCCATCGGCAGATGAGCCCAAAGCCGGGTTCGTTACCAGGACGTTTACTTCCGGCTCATGCCAGGCCAAGACGGAGGCTGCCAAGTGCTTCGCGCACGTATCGCGGACGACAAAGCCACATGCTCTGAGGGTCCTTAAGAGAACGCACCGTTTTTGCTGAACTGCAGTGCGTACTCTTTGCCGCTCTCCGTGTACACCGCCCAGCCCTGCCCCGAGGCGTTGACCCCACTGGTGAGGTTGTCGATGCCGCTCTCGGTACCAGGGACAGACAACAGCGTGGCCGGGGCAGTCCACCTCGCTCCGCCCGCCGCGCTGGAGGCGAGCTCGATACCAACGCCGGGGGTAACCCAGGTGGCGTAGATCCTGCCAGTTGCGTCCTGGGAAATCGTCGCGTCCTGAGCAGACTCTTCCTTGGCGATCGTAACCGGGGCGCCGAACCCCGTCCCCGGGGAGAAGGCCCGGTACTGGACCTCCGTCGTGGGCGTCGCCAGGTCGGTTTCTAGGAGCCCCAAACCGGAGGGGCCGCCGGCAACAGCGGGGTCTGTGCCCCCGCAATCGACCTTTTCTAGCGGGTCCCACGGGCTCCCCGCACCGCCGGTCGTAGTGTTCAGGTCCGCCAGACCGGTCGACGCAGATATGGGAGCGTAGGCGTACACCAAGGTCGAACGTGCGCTCGAGGGGCAGGGTGCTCCGTCGCCGACGAACACGCCGAGGACGCCCCGCGAGCCGGTCAGTTGGGAGGCGAACTGCCCGCCCAGGTTGCCGACTGTGTAAGCAGTCGCCGGTGACGGGTTCAGAGTTGCGTAGGGGGGTGTGGTCGCCAGCGAGTCGTCGCTCGGCGAGCTCAATGAGTTGGCCTGGAAGGTCGGGTTGGTCACGTCTGAGACGTACCCTGCACCGAACTCGCCGCCCGGCAGCTCGACGATTGGCCCAGTTGTCCCCTGGCCTCCCTTGACGTAGCTGACAGCATCCGGCTGCAACGTGAACGAGGCACCACCGTTAGTCGAAATGTACTCGGCGATGCCTGTTCGGTCATCGCTCGCCGACCCGATGTACTCGAACACATAAATGTCGCCGTCGTGGAGCAGCACTGTCGGTGGGTCGGAGAAAAGATCGGTGCTGGGGTCCGGGACTTTCAATGGGACCGAGGTGCACGTGGTGGAGCCAGCCGGCAGCGCGCAAAAGTCCAGCTGTGTCCCGCCGTGTTGCAGCAGGACGGTATAGGCCGTCCCGGAAGGGCTCACTGCGACTGCGGGGTCAGCCGACGAGGCCCCTGAGTAAGTCCCGATCGCGACCGGGCTGTGCCCGGAGGGTGCCGTCGTCACCTGGGTGGTCGTCGGCCCCCTCGTGGAAGCCGTGGTAGTGGTGGCAGTGGTTGTTGCCGGCGGCAGGGCCCCGCTGCTCGGTGGCAGACCGTTCGCATTTGGCCCTCCGGTAGCAGCCTGGATTTGGGCGTCGCCTGCTACAAAGCATCTCGACGCGGTCACGCCTAGGTCGAATACGCAGTCAGCGAGCAGGTCAGGGTTCGTTATCCCGGAGGCCTTGCATACAACCTCGGCCCTGGCCGCCGTCGCTGGCCTGAGCGCGCTGACGGTGAGCGCCTTGCTCGGGAATGAGAGGTCTGTATAGCTGGCGGTGCTCTCACCCTTCGGGTAGGCGAACAACGAGGTCACCTGGGTGACCCGCCAACTCTGACCGAACTGGTGATAGAGGACGTTGAAGTTTTGGACGTTCTCCGAGGGGAAATACAGCTGGTCAAGGCTGTACGAGATCCCGTTGCCGCCAAGGAGGTCACTGCCCTCCGGCTGGCCGGGGTCGCCGAGCAGGCCGGTGAGATGCCCGTACCGCGAACGCGGGACCTTGACGAACACGTAAATGACCCGGGCACCGTTGCACGTGCCGGTGCCATGCTCGACCGCCACTGAGACGGTCGAAAATACTGACACTTCGGTCCCGTCCGGCCAGGTGACCGTGGCGAACCTGTCGTCCAACACGGTCAACTTGCCCTCTCCGGCCAAGGGCTGGCTCGCCAACGGGACGGATTTGCGGTCAACCCAAAGTTGCAACAAACCTTTGGAACTAGCAGCGAGTTCTACGATCGCGTTCCCGACCCTCATCGCTGTCGCGGTATTGAACGACACGTCGCCCGCGCCAGGGAACGCTTGTTGGCGGATCTGGATATCAAGGTTGTCGGTGGTCGATTTCACGAGAGTGAACTCCCCGACCGCTTGGAACTCGTAGTCGTCGCCGGAGAAAGTGTTCTCGTGTGGTTCACCGTACGAGGCTCCCGCACCACCGCCGCCACCACCACCGCCCCCACAGTTAGCGACCAAGTAGTCGGGATGGTATATCTTGTCCGGCGACTGCAGGACGTAGTTGGCGTAGCCTGAAAGCGCAGCTGCTACTCGTGCCTCGGCGGCGGTGAGGAGACGTGAGCCGAACACCGCCGGCAGATCTAGCGAAGCGGGCGTGGCCTTGGCGATCGCCCGCTGGAGCGCCTTGGTGCTCAACAGCACGGTGGTGAACGCTTTGACCTCGCTGTTAGCCCGAGGCTGGACGGCGGCTGCCGCAGTCAGGAGCAGTTTTGTAAGGGTGCTTGGGAGGCCGTGCGCGAGGTCGGCCTGGGCCTCGGCGAACTGGTGTGAAGTAAGTTTGAGGGTCATCCCCTCCGCTGTAAAAACCTTCACGACGGCGGCGCGAAGGGGCGAAAACTCTTGCAATAGCTGAGCGGCCTCGAGCGCATAATTGGCTGAAGCATCCGCTTGGCGGCCGAACCACAGTTGGTTGCCTGCGGCTGTCGCGCCCGCTGCACGGTCGAGCGCAGTTCGCAGTGCCACCACCACTTCGGCGAAGCGGCTCTCGGTAGCAAACAGCTTGTTCAGAGCGGTGAACGAGCCGTCCAGGCGGGCCGTTGGGGCTGGAAACGAAGGGATACTTGCGAAGACAGGCATAAAGATCGCGTTGTAGTTCTTATCGGTTGGGTCATCAGCGCCATAGCTGAAAGCGGCGTTCGCTTGGGTGAACGCGAGCCACGCGAGGCCGTAACCGGCGGCCTCTGATGCTATACCGAGTCCTTCCCCGAGGCTGGTGAGACCCTCGCCGGTCGCTTCTGCCCCGATGGCCGAGGCGGCCGAGCCAAGAGCGCTGCTGATTGCGGATGCGCCACGCAAGGTGTTCTCCGCACCCTCGAAGGCTTCGGCCGGGTTAGGAGGTTCTTCAGGTTCGCACGCCGGCGTGCGTAGGAGGGCGGCCGTCTGGCCGGTCGGCACAGGCGCCGGTGCGGCGGTGGCGCCATCCGGTGCGAGCGCGGCGGGTACAGAGGTCATTGACGCAGCTATAACCACGGCGCTCACGGCTGCGCGATGCGTGCGCTTCCAGGCCGCCACGATCAACGCAGCTCCAAGGTCACCTGGGCATTATCCTCCCCGCTCTTCTCCCGCCGCAAACAGCGTCGGTTCGTGGAAGCGCGGTAGTTTGCCGCCCTCGTGCACCCCTAAGTGCTTACTTGTGCCCCCAGCCAGAGCCAGCAATGGAAGCCGTGCTACAGCGCAGCGGCATCCCCTGTCCGGTCGCGCCTGAAGAACTCTAGATGCTCGGGCGGGAGCGGGGTGTTGCCGAGAATGAGGTCGGCCGCCTTCTCTGCGATCATCATGACCGGCGCGTAGATGTTGCCGTTGGTGACGTAGGGCATGACCGAGGCGTCGACGACCCTCAGCCCGTCGACTCCTCGGGCTCGCATCGTGCTCGGGTCGACGACAGCGTCCTCCCCGCTTCCCATCTTGCAGGTGCAGGACGGGTGTAGTGCCGTTTCGCCGTTGCGGGCTACCCAGTCGAGGATCTCCTCGTCTGTCTCGACGTCCGGACCGGGCGAGAGCTCCCCGCCGTTGAACTTGTCCATGGCCGGCTGGCTCAGGATGCGACGACCGAGGCGCACTGCCTCCACCCACTCCCGCCTGTCTTGGACAGTCGAAAGGTAGTTGAACCGGATCGCCGGGTGCATGGTGGGGTCGGTCGAGCGGACCTTCACCGAGCCGCGGGCGTCTGAGTACATCGGGCCGACGTGGATCTGGTAACCGTGGCCAGCCGCCGGCGCTGAGCCGTCATAGCGTACCGCGATCGGCAGGAAGTGGAACATGAGGTTCGGGTAGACGACGTCGTCGTTGCTACGGGCGAAGCCACCCGCCTCGAAGTGGTTCGTGGCCCCGGGCCCTGTGCGGAACAGAACCCACTCGAGCGCCACCATAGGGCGGTTGCGCCACTTGAGGGCCGGAGCGACCGAGACCGGCTTTGTACATGCATGTTGGATATAGACCTCGAGGTGGTCCTGAAGGTTCTCCCCAACACCGGGCAGGTCGACCACCGGGGTGATGCCGAGGGCAGCGAGGTCGCCTGCGTCGCCGACGCCGGAAAGCTGGAGAAGCTGAGGTGAGTTGATCGAACCACCACAGCAGATCACCTCGCCAGCGCGTGCCTGTTCCCGGCGGCCTCTCGAAACGTACTCGACCCCGACGGCGCGGCCATGCTCGAACAGGACCCGCGTAACGAAGGCTCGGGCCCTGACCTCCAGGTTGGGACGGCCCATCGCGGGATGGAGGTAGGCTCGCGCCGCGCTCAGGCGCCGGCCGCGGTGGATGTTCCGGTCAAAAGGGGCGAACCCCTCCTGGCGGTAGCCGTTGACGTCGTCGGTGAGGGTAAGCCCCGCCTGCTCGACGGCGCCCAAAAACGCCCCAAACAGAGGGTTGGTGGCCGGCCCGCGCTCGAGCACAAGTGGGCCGCTCCTCCCGCGGAAGTCGTCGTCACCGACGAGAGAGGTCTCCATCCTCTTGAAGTACGGCAGGCAATGGGCATAATCCCATGCGGTCATACCGGGGTCAGCGGCCCAGCGCTCGTAGTCGAGCGGGTTGCCTCGCTGGAAGATCATGCCGTTGATCGAGCTCGACCCGCCGAGCACCTTGCCCCGGGCATGGTAGATCCGCCGCCCGTTCATGTGAGGCTCCGGCTCCGACTCGTACTTCCAGTCATAGAAGCGGCTCCCAATGGGGAACGTGAGCGCAGCCGGCATGTGGATGAAAACGTCGAAAGCATAATCAGGGCGGCCGGCTTCGAGGACGAGCACGCTCGTCGATCGGTCAGCGCTTAACCGATTTGCCAGGCAGCACCCCGCCGAGCCGCCCCCGACGATGATGAAGTCGTGAGCGATCACGGCTGCTCCAAGACAAAGGTGACGGTTTTCGGCTCGGTGAAAGCCTCATGGGTGCTCGTCCCGCCGACCCGGCCGATCCCACTGGCCGAGCCCGCCCGGCCGCCAAAGGCGACATGGGACTCCCAAAGGTTGGTCGAGGCGTTGATGTTCACCCAGCCAACCTCGGCACGCTCGGCGAAAGCGAGCCCCCGGGCCAGATCTCGAGTGAACACCGCCGCGGTCAAACCGTACGGAGAGCTGTTCAGCAGCTCGAGGGCCTCGGCCTCCGTGGCAACTTTCAGGACCGGCACGACGGGCCGAAGGTCTCCTCGTCGACTATGGCCATGCCGGGCCGAACGCCGTCGAGGACCGTCGGCTCGTAGAACAGGTCCGTGGCGAAGCCGGTCGCACGCGAACCTCCCATGAGAACGCCGGCCCCAGCCGTCTTGGCTTCGGCGACGTGCGAAGCGACTTTGTCGGCGACAGCCGCGTTGTTCAGCGCGCCCATGGTCGTCATCGGGTCGAGAGGGTCGCCGAGGCGCACCGACGACGCCGTCACGGAGAGCAATAGGTCGAGGTATTCCTCGTGCACCGCCTCGTGGACAAGGAAGAGCTCGCCCGCGGTGCAACTCTGCCCGGCACACAGGAAAGCCGCCTCGGTACTCGCCCGGACGGCGACCTCGAGGTCGGCATCGTCGAGGATGACCATGGGGCCGTTCCCCCCAAGCTCCAGGATTTGTCGCTTGCCGGCGGCGTTACGGGCGACCTCGGCGCCCGAGGCGACCGACCCGATAAAGCCGATGGCGGCGACCTTGGCGTGCCGGCAGAGGGCCGCACCCACGACCTGCCCGGCCCCGGGCACGAAGTTGAACACGCCGGGCGGCAGCTCTTCGCCGATGATCCCGGCGAGGAGCGCCGAACAGAGCGCTGTCGTGGGGGCCGGGACCCATACAACGGCATTGCCGGCAGCCAGGGCGGGCGCCAGTAGTTCAGCCGCCATGGTGTACGGCCAGTTCCAAGGCGTAATGGCCCCAACAATCCCAACGGGGACACGGTAGGAAAGCACGCGGCGGGCCGCCGACGTCGACGGTGGCATCGATCCCCCGCCACGGGTGGCATCAGCGGCAGCCATGGAAAAATAGACGACGAGCTCGTCAACCTCGTCATAAGCCTCAGCGTGCAAGGGTTTTCCCTGGTCGAGGCTGAGCAACAGCGCCAGTTCGCCACGGCGGGCGACGATCTCGGACGCGACCCGCTCGCACGCTGCGGCTCGTTCAAACGCGCTTACCCGCGCCCAGGCAAACTGGGCGCGGCCTGCCGCACTTACCGCGTCGTCGATGTCCTCAGGCGTCCCCAGCACATAGCTCCCGAGCACACCGCCTGTCGACGGGTTGAAAGAGGGGGCTATCTTCTGGGACAGCGTCTTTCTCCACGACCCCTCAATAAAAGGGAGCGCCTGCTCGATCATGTACCCGGTACCGGGCCCCGATGTTGGCCCTCCGATATTGGCCCCGACGACCATGGAGGGGGGCTCGTTGACAGCATGCCGGGCGCCGCAGTACGGTCACGGTGGTTGCTCAAGAACTAGCTATCTTAGGTGGTTTTCAACTTGAGCAATGGTGGAGCGGGACTGCGAGGATCAGTGGGCAGCAGGAAATCGGTCGTCGTAGTCGGAGGCGGGATTGTCGGCTGCGCGGTCGCCGAAGAGCTGACGCGCGACCCTGCGATAGCCGTGACCCTGGTCGAAAAGGGGGCCCTGCCGTGCGCCGGCGGGTCGACTTCGCATGCGCCAGGGCTGGTGTTCCAAACAAACCCCTCGCGCACCCTCAGCCAGTTCGCGAAGTACTCCGTACGCCGCTATCGCGAGCTGTCTTACCGTGGGACCGAAGGTTTCAGCGCGGTCGGCAGCATCGAGGTGGCAACGACACAGGAGCGTCTCGCCGACATTCGCCGGCGCCACGGTTTCGCCACCGCTTGGGGCATCGAGTCGCGGGTCATCGACCGCGACGACGTCGTCAGAGGCTTCCCCATTATTGACGGCTCGGCCGTGCTGGCCGGCCTGCACGTGCCATCCGATGGCCTGGCTCACCCGACCGTCGCCATCGCCGCGCTGCTCGAGGTGCTGGTCACCCGGGGCGTCTCGGTGCTGGGTTCGACTGAGGTGACCGGCGTGGACGTCCAGGAGGGCCACCTGCGCGGCGTGTCCACCACGGCGGGCAGTTTTGGGGCGGACGCGATGGTGCTATGTGCGGGCATTTGGGGCCCGGTCATCGCCCGCATGGCTGGCGTCGACCTCCCGCTCCAGCCCATGGCCCATCTGTACGCGACGACCTCACCGCTCGCCGCCCTGGCCGAGCCCACCGTGGCCGCCGACCTGGGGTACCCGATCCTGCGCCACCAGGAGCGAGCGCTGTACTTCCGAACGCACGGGGACCGCGTCGGCATCGGCTCGTACTCGCACCCCCCAGAGCCAATCGAGCCCGCCGCTATCGACGAGCTGAGCCGGGGCAGCCGGATGCCTTCGGTACTGCCGTGCACCGAGGAGGACTTCGCAGCGTCGTTCAACGACGCCGTAGCGCTGCTCCCACCGCTCGGCCAGACCAAGTTAGAGGACGTTATGAAGGGCCTGTTCTCATTCACTGCAGACGGCTTCCCCCTTGTGGGTGAAACAGAGGCGGTCCGCGGCCTTTTTGTCGCCGAAGCGGTGTGGATCACCCACGCTTTCGGTGTAGCGCGCGCCGCGGCAGCGATGGTCAGGGGCCAGGCCTCGGGCCTCGACCTGCACGAGTGCGACCTCGGGCGTTTCGAACGTCCCCTGCGGGCCAAGGAGTACTTCATGCCCCGCGCCATCCGCTCCTTCGTCGAGGTCTACGACGTCATCCACCCGCTCCAGCCCATCGCCGAGCCCCGCGGGGTGCGCACGAGCCCCTTCGCCAGCCGCGAGGCCGCTTTGGGAGCGGAGATGACCGAGGCGAACGGCTGGGAGCGGCCGCAGTGGTACGAGGCCAACATCAGCGAGGTGGCAAGGTGGCGGATCCCTTCCCGCCAGGGCTGGTCCGCGCGGTTCTGGTCTCCCATCGTGGGCGCCGAGCACCAGGCGGCGCGCCACCGCGTAGCTCTGTTCGACATGACACCGCTCCGCCGGCTGGAGGTCAGCGGGCCCGGTGCGCTCAGGTTCCTCGAGCAGGTCACGACGGGACGGGTCGACCGAGCCCCCGGTAGCGTCGTCTACGCTCTCATGCTCGACGATGGTGCCCACGTGCTGTCGGACGTCACCATCGCCAGACTCGGTGCTTCCCGCTTCCAGGTGGGCACCAACAGCCCGTCCGACGAGGCGTGGATGGTGCGCCACGTGCCGCGAGACGGGAGCGTTACGATCCGGGACATAACCGGCGGGACCTGCTGTGCCGGGCTGTGGGGCCCGGCGGCTAAGACGTTGCTGGCGCGGCTTACCTCGGCCGACCTGGACGACGGGACGTTGCGCTATTTCCGCTGCCGCGAGATCAATGTCGGCGGGGCCCCAGTCACCGCCATGCAGCTGTCCTACGTAGGGGAGGCCGGCTACGAGCTCTACACATCGGCCGATTACGGTCTGCACCTATGGGACCTGCTCTACGACGCAGGACAGGACCTCGGCATCCTCGCCGCCGGTCGAGGGGCCTTCGAGGGGATGCGTATCGAGAAAGGGTACCGTTCCTACGGTCGTGACGTAACTGGGGAGCACCATCCCGACGAGGTCGGGCTGTCTTTCGCCGTCCACCTGGGGGACCACGATTTCATCGGCCGGTCGGCGTGGGAGCAGCGGACGGCCGCGTCAGTAGAGGACGTGCTGTGTTGTTGCACGCTCGATGACGACACCGCCATCGTCATGGGCAAAGAGCCGGTCTTTTCCAACAGCAACCCGGTCGGCTACGTGACGAGCGCGGCCTATGGATACAGCGTCGGACGGACCATCGCGTACGTGTTCATGCCGGTGGCCCTCGCTCGCCCCGGCGAGCCCATTGAGATCGAGTACTTCGGGGAACGGCTCTCAGCCCACGTCGTGACCGAACCATGCTTTGACCCCGAGGGCAGCCGGGTGCGGGCCTGACATGACAGGCCCGTCGCCATCGCCCGCAAGTAGGGGGACCTCGGAGGTGCCCGGCTCCCATGACGTGATCATTGTGGGTCTTGGGGGTATGGGCAGCGCGGCGGCCGCCGAGCTGGCGGCACGGGGCCTCCGAGTCCTTGGCATCGAGCGTTTCGGGCCTGCCCACGACCGCGGTTCGAGCCACGGCGAGAGCCGTGTCATCCGCCAGGCGTACTTCGAGAGCCCGGCGTACGTGCCGCTGTTGCTGCGCGCTTATGAACTCTGGCGGGAACTCGAGGTCGCCACCGGTGAAGACCTGCTCACCGAGACCGGTGGTCTGATGATCGGGCCAGAGGGCAGCCGCACCGTCGCCGGCAGCTTGTTGAGCGCGCGAACGTGGGACCTCCCCTACGAGATCCTCGATTCGTCTGAGATCGCCCATAGGTTCCCGACCCTGTCCCCTGGCCGCGATGACGTCGGCCTCTACGAACAGCATGCGGGTTTTGTACGGCCCGAGGCGACGGTGGCAGCCCACATCGGCCTCGCCCGTTCGCGCGGTGCCGAACTGCACTTCGACGAGATGGTGACAGGCTGGGAGAGCGGCGCTGGGGGCGTGGTGGTGACGACCCCTCTCAGGACGTACCAGGCGGCCATGCTTGTGCTCTCAGCCGGGGCGTGGGCGCCAGGACTCCTTGACGGCTTCGGGATCCCCCTCAGGGTCGAGCGACACGTGCTGTTCTGGCTCCGCCCGAAGATAGCTGTAGAGCAGTTCGCCCCAAGCCGGCAGCCCATCTACATCTGGGAGGACGCGGCCGGGGAGCAGGTCTACGGCTTCCCTGCACTTGGGACCGCGGCCGATGGCGTGAAGGCCGCCTTCTTCCGCCGAGGCACCCCGACGGTGGCGGACGAGCTCACACGCGAGGTAGCCGACCAGGAAGGCGTCCCGCTGCGCGACTTCCTCGCGGAACGCATCCCAACGCTCGGCCCTGAGATAATCCGAGCAGTGCCCTGTATGTACACCACGACGCCCGACGAGCACTTCGTTCTCGGCTACCCGCGTGGCGAGGAACGTGTCGTCGTCTGCTCGCCGTGCTCAGGCCACGGCTTCAAGTTCGTGCCGGTAATCGGCGAGCTCGTGGCAGACCTCGTAACCTCGGGATCTGTGCGTTTTGATATCTCGCTGTTCGACCCCGATCGGTTTTCGAAGACATTGGGGGCACCGAACGCCGTGAGGACGGATGAGGGCAAGCCATGACGACGAACCTGAGAGCCCCAGCATTGCTGCCCACGCTGCCGGGCCGCGCCTACAGTGACCCGGAGTTCTTCGCCCTCGAGCGAGAGCGCCTGTTCGCTCGCTCTTGGTCCGCAGTGGCATTGTCGGCCGATGTTGCGCAGGGGAGCTTCGTCGAGGTCGAATTAGCGGGCGAGAGCCTGCTAGTGCTGCGTGACCACTCCGGCACAGTTAGGTCATTTTTCAACGTGTGCCGCCACCGAGGGTCCCGGCTGTGCACTGAAAGCTCCGGGGAACTGGAGCGGTTTATCCGCTGTCCCTACCACGCCTGGACGTACGCGCTCGATGGTCGCCTCATTGCCGGTCCCGGTATCAAGTCGATGGAGGCGGCCGACCCGGAGGGGTTCGGCCTCGAACCGGTGGCGACGCGCGTCTGGCAGGGCCAGATCTGGTGCTGCCTCGACCCTCAACCACCCTCGTTCGACGAGTCGGTCGTCGCCCAAGCCGAGCGCCGCCTCGGGAGCCTGGACGTCCTGGACCGCTACGGGTTGGATGAGCTCGTCCTGGCCACCAGGCGGACCTACGAGGTCGCCGCGAACTGGAAGCTGCTCATCGAGAACTTCATGGAGTGTTACCACTGCGCCACGATCCACCCCGAGCTCACCAACACCCTGCCGGAGTTCCGCACCGGCGTCGGCACCCAGAACCAGCCTGGCTCGAGCGCGGCCTTCGCCGACACAGTCGAGGCGTTCACGCTCAGCGGGCGCGGCGGACTCGGCCTTCTGCCCGGGCTCTCGGCCGACGATGACCGCCGGTACTACGGGATGACGCTCCTCCCTCAAGTGTTCGTCAACCTGCTGCCCGACCACGTCGTGGTCCACCGTATGCGGCCTGTGGCGGTCGACCGGTCCGTCATCGTGTGCGACTGGCTGGTCGAGCGGAGCCGGCCGGCCTCTCCGGGGTACGCCCCGCATGACACGATAGCCCTGTTCGACCGAGTTAACCTCCAGGACTTCGTGGCATGTGAACGATGTCAGAAGAACATGTCCTCTCGTCTCTACGCCGACGGCGGGGTCCTGGCGACCACGGAGCATCATCTCGCCGCTTTCCACAGTTACGTGCTGGATGCAGTGGGAGCAACGCGGGCGAGCCTTACCTGCCGCAGGTGGCTTCGAAGGCCGTGTTTGGCTCGGGGCCTGAACCTCAGGTAGGTGTCCTGCACAAGGCATGACGGGCACCAGGCTTACGCTTTAGTCGAGAAGTCCGCGGCTGGCATACGTGTGCCAGTCTCTAGATAGAACGTCCCCTCTAACGGCCAAAGTCACACGAGGAACGCCCTCCCTAATAGTCGACCTGTGCCAAGGCCCTAGAAAGCAAGCTCAAGGAGGCGTCCCCCCCCCACCTGAACCCCTAGTCCAAGCATCGTCCTTATTGGGCACCGCCGAGGCTACGTCGTCTTGTCGTCACTTCAGCATCGTGAACCGGGCGCCAGTCAGTGCCACTGGCGTCGAGCGCGTCGGTGACATCCGTCGAGTGGCACCCCAGCTTCCCCAGCTCCGCAAGAACCTCAGTAGGAGTAAGAGGAGAGACAGAGGACCAAGGCAATGCGAGAGTCGGGCGGACCGACCTCGACCATGTACCCACTGTCCTGCTGCCAGACCTTGATCACGACCCCTACCAGGCTAGATGGGTTCTGTACGAGCGGCCCGGGCATCTGGACCTCCGGACCGGTGGAAAGTCGACTCCTTCAGCCCAACTTCGCCGTACAGGACGTTGAGGGAGGAGCGCACGCGAGCAGCGCCGCTCCCGGGTCCCGTCGGCGCCAGGGCGTCGGTCGGCTGGCACAGTACGGGGCCGCCCCCTGACTCCCTCGGGCTCGCCGCCGCCATGTACTTTGAGGGTGCTGTGAAGCTCCTATAGCTGTCAAGCCCGCCGGTTGAGAAAAGGGAGTTAGCGGACTTGGGTGGGCGCTGTGGGGGTGCACCGGGCGCAAGCTCTGCACTGAAATCGGAGAGCTGGCGCTCATATCGGTCGGCGAAGTCGCTGTCGTGAACGAGGCCACGCTCGAGCTTCGAGGTGTAACTGCCGAAGGTGCCCAAGCTTTTGGCGACAACGGCAAGGCTCAGCCCATGGGCGACCCGAACGGCCCGCAGCTCGGCCCCGTTCGGCACACGCGGCGGCTGGGTCAGGAGAGACGTAAACCTCACAGGGCGGCATAGCGGTTTCAGGCAGCGGACGATCTCTCGGTCGCTCTTGCCTTCCGAACGCCTGCGTTTGGCGTAGGCCTGGGTGGCCGGGTCGCACGAGAGCCGGACTGTTGCAATCCGCCACAACGCATGGTTGGCCTGGCAGTTGCCGGCCCGGTTCAGGCGGTGGCGGATGGTCATTTCCCGACGACGCCTCCACGGGCGAGGCACCGCAGAGGGCGGCAAAACTTGCCTCATTGCGGAGCCGTTCGGGGTTATCGCCGCCGGCCACGAGCAGTATCGAGGCCACGTCTGGCCCGACGCCCTTGGCGCCTCTGAGAGCAGAGTTGGCCCGAGCAGTGAGCTCATCGATGTTGACCTCGAGCTCAGCAATTTCGGCGCTCAGGGACTGGTAACGGCGGGCGAGCGCACGTAGCGCCACTTTCACCGCCTGCTCGGGGTTTTCGAGGTCGGCGCCAGGCCGCAGGCCCGCGAGCACAGGGCCACCCGTGGGTCATGCTAGGGGGCCTAGCTGGTCCCTGAGTGCGTCCGGGCGGTAATGATGAGGTCGCGGATCTGGTTCGCTGCTGGGGTGCGACTGTTGCGTGCCGATGTAAGTGCAACTCGAAGGACGCGGGATCGACTCGACCACGCCGGAGCGCAGCTTTGCCCCTGCGCCGGCGCATGCGACGGTCTGGGCGGTTGATCTCGACCACCTGGGCCCGGCTGCCTCGAGGAAGCGAGCGAGGCCGGACCCGTAAGAGCCGGTGCCTTCGACGCCGACCTTGGCCAATCGCCCAAAGCTGCAAAGCCAAGCCCACAGCTCGTGATAGCCAGCTCGGGTAGTGCTAAACGAACGTACGCCGAGCATGGCGCCGTTATCGTCGATCGCAGCGGCGACGTGGACATCTTTGTGGGTATCGACCCCGCCGATGACAACTTTGCTGTTTTGAGTCATGCTGGAAGTGGTCCCTTCTCTAGAGGAGTGGGTGCCACCACCGGCCGGGACGGCGGACAGAACTCTCATGGTGCTGGTCAAGGCTCCAATCAGGTCACGTCCGCCCGACCGGTTGGTGGGCGTGACCCTGGAGAGGCGCCAGCCGACAGTTCACAGCAAAGGCACGAAGCCAGTTACAGACGACGGGTCAGACCGGACCTGGTCCAGGACCCCTTCATTATTGAGAGTTGATACGCCCCGGGATCGGTGACTGCTCCACTCCTAGAGAGGATGATGGAGCATGCCAGACAAGAAGCAGCCCGGCCCCTATCCGGCCGAGTTCAAAGAGCGGGCGGTCCGCATGGTCTTGGACCACCAAGGCGAGTACCCCACCCTGTGGAAGGCGGTCCAGTCGATCTCCGCGAAGCTCGAGGTGAACCATGAGACATTGCGCGAGTGGGTCCTTCGAGCGGAGACCGATTCGGGGAAGCGGCCCGGGCTCACAACCGACGAGCGGGCCAAGATGAAAGAGCTCGAGCGGGAGAACAAAGAGCTCCGTCGGGCTAACGAAATCCTGAAAGCAGCTGCGGTTTTCTCGGGGCGGAGCTCGACCGCCGACAGCCGAGATAGTGGCCTTCATCGACGCTCACAACGCTCGCTTTGGGGTCGAGCCGATCTGCAGGGTGCTCAGCGAGCACGGCTGCAAGATCGCCCGGAACACCTACTGGGTGGCCAAGAAGCGCCCGCCGTCGCCCAGGGCGCTTGCGATGAGGTGCTGAAGGTCGAGGTCACAGGTGTGCAGCTCGAAGCCCTGGACGGCGTCTATGGCGCCGACAAGGTCTGGGCCGCACTCGACCGGGAGGGCACCCAGGTGGCACGCTGCACCGTCGAGCGCCTCATGCGCAACATGGGCCTCTCCGGAGTCGCCGGGGCCGGGCCTATAAGGTCACCACTCGCTCCGATGAACGCCAGCACAGGCCCGCTGACCTGGTGGAGCGCCGCTTCGAGGCGCCGGCACCCAACCGGCTTGGGGTGGCCGACCTGACCTATGTCAAGACGCATTCCGGGTGGGTCTACGCCGCGTTCATCATCGACGTGTACTCCCGCATGGTCGTCGGCTGGCAGACCTCGGTCTCGCTACGAGCCGACCTGGCCATCGACGCCTTGGAGATGGCAGTGTGGAACCGGACCGAGCCGGCAACGACCTCGACGGCCTCGTTCATCACAGCGATCGTGGCGTGCAATATTTGTCCGTGCGCTACTCCGAGCGCCTCGCCGACAACGACATCGTCGCATCGGTCGGATTCCGCGGTGACAGCTACGATAATGCACTGGCCGAGGCGTTCAACAGCCTCTACGAATGGGAGCCTATCTACCGCCAGGGACCATGGAAGGGCCTGGACGACGTCGTGTACGCCACGAGGGGCTACATCGACTGGTTCAACCACCGCCGCCTCCACGGTGAGATCACCGACGACAACAGCTACACCACACCTGCAGAGTTCGAGGCTCTCTACACCGTCAAACAGTCGCCTCGAGGCGGTCAGTCAATAACCGAGCTGTGGCGGGAAACCGGGGCGTAAAAGTTACAGAGAGCGCACAGGCCACCTCGTCTGGGCCTCCTCGTCTGACAGTATCGGGTAATGGCAACCTGGAGAGATCAAGCGTCGCAACAAGCACAGGCTGACCTAGACGGCCTCCTAAACGTGGTGTTACCGCTGGCGCAGAAGATGCTGTCCGAGAATGGCGAGTTCTTCCCCTTCGGAGCAATTGTGACGAACGAGGGCCGCTCTGAGCTTGTAGCCGCTGACCCTGGGCTAGGGGAGCGACCAGCGAGCACTTCCGTGCTTGACGAGCTACTTGGTGGCTTTAGGGCCAAACGTGACCAAACCAGGGCGACGGCAACGTGCGCCGACGTTCACCGTGGAGATTCGGATGCGGTAATGGTCGCACTAGAGCACCATGAAGGTGTCGCCCGCAAGTTATTCCTTCCGTACAAGAAAACACGGTTCCGGGGCGGTCTCTAGTCGGTGCCTTGAATGTCAGCAGCGGTACCAAACTGGTGTGGCCTCAGCCATAGGCTGTCGTTAGCAGCGACTTGCTAAATAGTCCGGTCAAGCTGCCAACATCAGACGGAGGTCGTGGACGTCCCCCCTCCGACGTGAACCCCCTCTCCATACGAGGTAGCCCCTTAGGCACACAACCGTCCGTAGGAACGCTGTCTGACATGACGATCGTCAACCGGATGGCGCTTCCCATCGACGAGGAAGTACTGGCCCACACGATCGTTCCGTTCGCAGGTGAGAGGTTCAGATGGTCAATCGGGTTAGCTGGCGAACTAATGATGGCTTGGTCCTCGGCTGTCACGCTCATATCGCACCCCGGGTAACCAAGTGCTGCGCAGTTGGAGACTGCTGGCGTTGCCCGCCGGCTACGACGAATATATTTCCCGTCTGTACTCCCTTGAGAAACGTCCCGTTGGCAGGTACGGCGTTCAGGCGGAAGAGCGAGGACTGGCCACATCAGAAGGCGATGCCGTCCACCTCAGTGGTGGGCTCGCTGCAGAAGGGCATGCAGGTAGTCGTGTAAATCGGAGCCCCGCCCGCCACGACGAACACGCCTCCCGAATCAGGACTACTGGTGGCTGCCGCTATCACGGTTCCGTTCGCGGGGACGGTGTTCAACTGACCCCACATCGCTTGCGTCAGGCTAGCTGTTGGCTGCGCGCCTCCGAAGTAGCTCCAGCTGCTCGCGTCAAGGGGGTGCCCACCGGTGCTCTCGTAGACATTCCCTTGGTAAGCGACGAATGAACCATTCCGAACTTCATAAGGTCCATTGAAGTGGATGAACCCCGTAATACCAGACGTGGCATAGGTCTTCCAACCGAAATAGTTTCCCGAGTAGTCGTTCTGAGTCGCTCGGAACGCTCGTTGGATAGGCACCTTCGGACACGTCACGTGCCCGCTCCTACGGCTTCCACAGTCGCTACATGGCCCGCACTCCCTAGCCCGCAGTTGAATTCCACCACGCGACGCAACCTACAGTCGGCACCGTATTGACAGTGGCGCCAATGGCAATTGCCTGATCCGTCCCCCACTGCGCAGCGTTTCCCATGTATTGCCCGGAGATGAACGCGGCACGCGTACCTTGCCGGCGACCGGGGGAGTGCAGTTACCCCCAGGTACGGTCCCCAGAAACTTTTTTGATTCGTACTGCTGTTATAGCCGTGGGTTGTATACGTCGACGCATTGCAGCCCCCGGTCCCGGTACCGTAACCCGTGCACAACGTCGAAGCAGCCGAAGCGTTACTTTCCGTCGTTACTGACACACCAACTGACACGGCCGGCACGATCCACGTAATTGTGATTAGAGCAACCAATAGTCTGTTTTTGATAGACATGGACCGAGACAGGTTTGTCCCTCCAGAGTCCCTCGAACTGTCCCTATGGTCTAGCGACCCCGCCTGAGGGCAGTAGCACTTGAGGTGACCGGACGACTCTCGAACCAAGCAGTGGCCGCGTGGTGACCCGGCTCTACCAATCGCTCGCCCGCCGTGACCCAGTGCTTCATCCTCATCAAGAGCCTGCAGGCGCAGACATTACACCCTCTCCGCCTCGCAGACGACAACGTCGCTTGCCTGACGACAGGCCCTGAGCTGATCGAGGCGTACAAGACAGGTGCCGCCATCAACGAGCTGGCTGCCAAGCTTGGCGTCCACCGGGCAGCTGTGCTGGATCGACCTGAACCGTGCTGCGACGAAGCGTCGGCAGAACGCCCTGGGTGGAGAGCAATTCGAAGAAGCGGCACGGCTCTGGGGCGCTGGGAAGTTCTTCAGGAACATCGCTCGCCAGCTCGGCGTTCACGCGAGCACGGTACGCCAGCACCTAACGCAAGCAAGTGGAGTAACTCAGGACGGTCATAGAAAGTGATCGATAACGCACCCTTTGGTGTGGCTCGGACCGCCCCGGCGGCGGCCCAGTAGGGGACGGCACACCGGTTGTGGCTCACCGAGCGGAGCCCGGAACACAGAAACGTTACAGTCTCCTTGACACGTCGGGGACGAGAAGAGTGACTTCTACAGAATCGTTTCTGTAAAGACAGGCAACACCGGTACCATTCCGTCAAGCAAGAGGGGGATGACGAAGGTCCTACGTGACGCGGCAAGCTTGCGTCGGTACTACGAGCGCCCAAGGTACTTTGACGACTCCGGCGTTGCGATAGCGCAACACAACTATCCGAAGCGGCTCGACTAGTGCGTTCGTCCGCGCTGTAACGATGTGCATCAGGCCCACCAATGCGGGCAACCACAACTAGCACGACCACTACTACCCAATTGTCAAGAGAAAAAATCTATCACCACGATGGACACCCACGACGGCCCTAAACCAAGGTCGGCCCTTTATCCCGCCGAAGCTTCTTGAAGGGAACCCTCGCTGCCGGCGTATTTAGTGCCGCTACGCCGGCCCTATTTAGGTGGAGCAGCGCAGCACGCCACGCAGGCGTGTGCCTGGATCGGGGTCTCCCGGGACAGTGCCAACAGCGCGAGGACTATATCGCTTTGGTCCTGGTACGGCGCCCAGGGATTGCCCACGAACTCGCCGCTCATTGCCGCTTACGAGAAGGCGTACCCGGGCGTGAAGGTCATGATTCGTGCGTTCGGGAGCACTACCGACTATTCGCCCGCGCTCGCCGCCGCAATCGCCGGCGGCGACGCGCCGGACATCTTTGCACCCTCTTTTGGTGCGGTGAGCTACGGGCTGGAAGGCGTGGCGCTCGACGTGCGCGCCGCCCTGGGCGACATTCCTGAGCCAGTTCTTTACCAGTGGCAACGAGCAGTTCTCCTACAACGGTAAGCAGTACGCCGTGGGGCTAGACTGGGCAAAGCTTCGGCATCTTCTACAGCTCAGCCCTGCTCGAAAAGCTAATGTAGCGCCGCCGGATAACTGGGATGAGATGATAAAAGCTGAACCAGCGATGAAAGCTGCGGCCTCATCCCTCTCACATTGGTCGGGAACCCTTCTTACGCCTTGGCCGACTTCCTCGGGGCCTACCCTCGTTACGCAGGCCACTAACGACCCCACCCTTTTGCTCAAGATCGATATGCAAGAAGACGGTAAGAAGTGGACCGACGAGGGAGTCGTCGCAGCCCTGGCCAAGTTCCAATCACTCGTGAAAGCCGGGGCCTTTGGCGACGGCCTTCTCGCTCAGACCTACCCCATTGGGCAAAACCTTTTCACAACTGGCAAAACCGCTTTACTGTGGGACGCTGATGGGTGCCCGAAGGCTTGGCCGCTGTACCGAACTTCAAGTACTCCCTAACACCCACGCCAGCGTGGACGGCCGGCGCGAAGAAGTGGAACGGGGCATCAGATACCGCCCTGTCGATCAAAACTAAAAGCCCCAACCTCCAGGATGCCCTGAACTTTGTCCGCTTTATGTTCGAGCCTGAACTCTATGCAACCATCATGAACGAGTCCTTGGGGATCCCGGCGATAAAGGCTGCGGTGCCTGGGGTGACCAACTCTCACATCAAGACGATGGCCTCCTGGCTATCGGAGGGCCTAGGTGCGCCGCACGTGCTCTACGGTCCTGGCTCCGAGGTCGGTCTGTCCAATGCCTGCGTCGCTATCGTCCAAGGCAAGGCCACACCAAAGCAGGCCGCCGCCTCGATCCAAGCAACCGTGGACCAAGCGCGGTCCAGGTAAACAAACATGTGGCGCACTAGGCACGCTTCACGCCAGCGCACCACCCCCGCTGCAGATCGCACCGGCTCTTGTCGCGGTATTCGGAGCTCGTCTCAGTGGTAAGCATGAAGGCTCTACAAGAACCGCAAGCCCCGCGCAATCCCGAAGGAACAGCGACTACTCTGCAGACCGCAATGGCTGACGCTCAACTCAACGGAGGCCTTTCAGTGCGGCCGCGAGAGGACGGGCACCGCTTGGACCTCCGCGGCCGAGGTACTGCGTTCATTGTGCACGCGCTATTGTTGTTCGCTGTTTTCGAGGCCTACCTCTTTCACCAGCTTCTACTACAGCCTGTTCAACTGGCCGGGGTTCGGTCCGCACAGTTCGTAGGTCTCAGCAATTTACAAACCTGGTGCACGACCGCGAGTTCCTGGCGGCGGTCCGGTTCACCCTCATGTACACCGGCTTCACGACCCTTCTCCAGACCGTAGTGCCGATGCTGCTGGCGATCCTGTTGATGTACCGCTGGAAGGGCGGCTTGGCTTTTCGCACCATGCTCTTTATCCCCTGCACGATTTCGCTCACGATCACCGGGCTACTGTGGCAACTGGCCCTCCAGCCTGATGGGGGCATCGTGGCCCGGGTCCTCGGCGACATCGGGCTGGACTGGCTCAGCACGCCCGTGGCTGGCGTCCAGCGCGCTTGTCCTGCCTGTTCTGATCATCGTTTCGCTCTGGCAGGCCCTCGGCTTCTACCTTCTTATATACTTTGCCGGCCTACAGGGCATCGACCCCGGCTTGTTCGAAAGTGCCACGGTAGACGGAGCGACCGGGTGGCAGTTGACCCGTTACATAACTGTCCCTCGCTACGCACGATAACGACTCTCGTCGTTTCACTAACCTGATAAATGGGCTGAAGGCCTTCGACCTCGTCTATACCATGACCAATGGAAGACTAGGCACGAGCTCGCAAACCCTCGGCGTGTACCTTTACCAACTCGCTTTCGGCTCAGAAGAGGGCGCCACCCCCGCGTTCGGGTACGCCGATGCGGTCAGGTTGACGATCATGTTTGGAGCGGCGGTCCTGTTCGTGGCGGTGCAGGCCCTACGAAGGGAGCGGGCATAGTGGTCACAAGCCATCGTCGCTCACGACTGTCACGAGCCACCTACCGGGTCGGGGGATACTCGCTGTTTGTTGCCCTTTCTCTGGCGTCGATCGGCCCGCTGCTATGGATGGTCGTCACGTCTGTAAAACCACAAGGCGCTGTCTTCGACGAGCTGTTATCCCTTCTCACATAACGCTCGACGCCTACCGATATGTGTTCGGGCCGCTTGGGCTTGGTCAGAGCTTCGACACCAGTGCCTGTCTACTGACTGGCTGACGGACCGGTGTGGTTGGCGTCAGCACACTGGCGGGGTACGGTTTCGTGTTCCTCGATCCTTTCAAGAAGGTTATCTTTGGCGTGTTGATGGCCGCTCTGTTGATCCCCAGTGCATTGGTGCTGATACCGGCCTTCCTCGAGCTGCGCACGATGCACCTACTGAATGCTCGCCTGGGGCTTGCCTCATCCAGGTTGGTGCCGGTGTACCGTTCGCCACCTATGTGATGCGGGGTTTTTTTCACTCAGGTCCGGCCGAACTGAGAGCTGCGGCCAAGGTCGACGGGGCGAGCGAGGGAAGAGTTTTCCGGTCTGTCGGCTTGCCGTAGTGCTGCCGGGTTTGGCCACGACTGTGGCGGTTTTCCAGGTCTGTTCACATGGAACGAGCTGATGTTGTCGAGCGGGCTGGTGCAAACTCGATCTCGCCAGACGCTCCAGCGGGCACTGTACGAGCTCGTCGGACAATATTCGACTAACTGGCCGGCTCTGACTGCTGCTTTAACAGTCACGGCTGTCCCGATCTTGGTCTGTTTGTTTTTGCTCGACGAATCTCGTTTCCGGGCTCATCGCCGGCTCCGTGAAAGGGTAACGCAGCGATTCCCAAACCACGTAGAGACGAAGCAGAGCGGAGTGGTCCCCAGTAACGGCCCCGGCCTCCGTGCATTTCGCCCCAGTCGCTAATTGGATGAACGACCCAACGGGCTCATCTTCTGGCGCGGGCGCTATCACCTCTTCTACCAGTACAACGCGTTCGCTCCGGTACATGGGAACATTGTTGGGGTCACACGGTTCGCGATGACCTCGTGCGGTGGGACGACCTCCCCGTGGCCCTCGAACCGACAGCGGGGTCAGTGGACGAGGACGGTTGCTGGTCGGGTTGTGCGACTGTGCACGACGGCAGCGTGTTCATCCTTTATTCGGCTCTTCGAGCTGGCCGTCAACGTCCCTGCTTGGCGAAGGCGGTCGGAGACGACCTTTCTGACTTGAGAAGTTCCCCGACAACCTGTGATCCGCGACGAGCGTTAGTTGCCGAGTCGAGACCACTGCGTGTGGTGGTCGGACGGTGTAGCGGACCAGCTAATTGGCGCTGGCTCAAAGGGTACGGGCGGGTGCGTCTTTCGCTACCGCTCGCAGGACCTGGTCACATGGGAGTTCTGTGGTGTGTTCCTGTCCGCGGACGCGGTGGGCCTCCCGGGTGACATGTGGGAATGCGCGGACCTCGTACATGTGGATGATCGCTGGTTCCTTATCGTTTCCGCAACAGACCAAGACGTCCCGCTCGGCGTGTTCTACGTAGAGGGCTTGCTCGAAAACGATGCCTTTGTCCCGATGACCACGGGAGGCTAGACGGCAGGTACCGGTGGTACGCAGCGCAGTCGTTCACTGCTCCCGCCGAGCGCAGGGTGGCCTTTGCTTGGCTTGAGAGCGCGTCGAACTGCCGCGAGGTTTGAGAGATCGTGTAGGCGTTATGTCACTGCCACCGCGAACTCGTCGTCGGGGCCTCTGGCCATCTGCCGTGAGGCCCGCGAAAGAGGTGGAGAGCGGCGCAAGGGATGCCACCTGGAGCGCACGACGGGACAATCCCTCTTTCGCCTCGGGTTGACTGCTTGAACGGTACCACGCCATTAGAAATCGAGGCTCACAGGCTTCGGCCATAAGTGTGATGCTCTATGACGCTGACGGGGGCCTAGTGCTCGCTGCATCCGCTGCGGGGAGCTGGGCCGCAATATCGCGGTCGGACGTACCGGAGATCCGGGCAGATAGGGACGACGAGGGCCCAACATCTCTTCGGATGTTTTTTGACGGAGGCGTATGTGAACTGTTCACCTCCAACGGGCCGGCTCAGAGCGAGATCTTCTACGGCCTGGCGCCGTTGGAGGAGGCCCGGGTCGCGCTCTGGCGCGACGGGGGCACTCGTCACGGGCGAACTCGTTGAGGTGACCGCGTGGGAACTCGTCGACATATGGGACAAAGGCGGAGCAGATGAACCTCGCCCCGTCAGCGAGGCTTATCGGCTACAAGGTCCATAACCACTAGCCGCCCCCACAAGGGGTGCGGCGGTCAGTTGAACGAATAGGACGATCGTCCGAAAAGGAGAATCATGACTGAAGCACGATTGAGAATTGGCCTGATCGGCACCGGCTACTGGGCGCGTACGGTCCACGGACCGGGGTTGCGCGTGGCTGAGGCGGCCGAATTTATCGGAGTGTGGGGGCGAGACGAAGCTAAGACCTGCACATTTGCGGAAGAGCTCGGCGTCAAGAGTTACTCCGACCTTGACGCACTTTTTGGCGCAGTGGACGCAGTGGCCATCGCCGTGTCCCCCGAGGCCCAGCGCGAGCTCACAGTTCGCGCCGCCCGGCGGGTTGCCACCTCCTCTTGGACAAACCGGTCGCGCTGCAGGTCAGTGAGGCAGAGGAGATCGCTGCCGCAGTTTAAGGAAAACGGCGTGGGATCACTCGTGTTCTTTACAGCGAGGTTCCTGCCAGACGAGGAGTGGGTCCAGGAGACTGCCAAACTACGGCCTGGCAAAGTGCGCACTTGGTGATGTACGGGAATATTTACCAGCTCGGGAACCCATACGCAGGCTCGCAGTGGCGAAAGAAGTTCGGAGCTCTTCGGGATATCGGCCCTCACACTCTCGCGGGCTTGTGGCCTCTGATGGCGCCAGTCTCCACGGTGTGCGCTCGGCCAGGGCCTGCTGGTACGGACGCTGTCCATTTGGTACTCGGTCACGGCCCCGCCGGTGGGACCTCTCTTGTCTCAATGAGCCTCACTATCCCGCCGGCCGCGGAGGCCAACGACCTTTCGCTTTACGGCGACAGCGGAGTACTGCGGCGTCCTCCCCTTGCGTGGGACACGCTCGCCGCCTATCAGAACGCAGTTTCTGAACTAGCGCTTAGCACGCAAGGCCTCGGCACGCCTCGAAACTGGCGTGCTGAGTTCGGCCCGTAGGCGTTCGGGTTCGTGACGCCGCCGAGAGGCCTCGAGCTTAACGGTTCCCCGTTCCGCGAGGCAAGCTGAAGGTCACCTTCGCGGTGTGGGCATGACCGCGTGACGGCAGATTATCGGCCTGGAGAAACACCGCTGCAAGGCGCCCCGCGACTGGCATACACCCGGTCTGGTCTTCACCGTCTGATAGCCTCTGGCAGGATTTTCTTGCGTATGAGGAAGCCATGACCGCAAAGAGTCTTGAAGGCAAGGCTCGTCGCAAGGGCAAGGAGCCGGCGCCGCTTGCGGAGCAGGCTAAGCCGCTCAGGTTGCGCGACGTAGCCGACGCCGCCGGGGTCTCATTAACTACCGTCTCCGTGGTCCTGAACAGCGCTCCCAACTCAGGCATACCTGCCCCGCACGCGTGCGAAGGTACTCAGCGCTGCCCGCCGCCTTGGGTATGTTCCCGATGTTGCTGCGCAATCGCTGCGGACCAGACGGTCGCGCACCCTTGGGTTCATTGGCGACCAGATCGCCAGCGGCCCCTTCGCCGGGCCGATGATCACGGGAGCGCAAACGGCGGCCTGGAAGGCCGGCTACGTCCTGCTCGTGGTCGATACCCACGAGCTCGAGGACCTGGCTGACTTCGCGGCCGCGTGTTGCTCGGCCGACGAGTGGAAGGTGTGATCCTCGGTTCCGAGCACCACCGCGCGGTTGAGGTCCCCCCGGCACTGCGAGCTCACAACCCGGCCCTCGCCATTGTTTCTCGAAGTCCGGTGATTATTGGGCCATCGTCCCCGACGAGGTGGGAGGGCGGCTACGACGCTACGCGTCGGCTCTTGGAACGTGAGAACGCCGCGGTGGGTTTCATAAACCTCTCCAAGAAGGTCCCCGCCACAGCTGGGCGGCTCAAGGGCTACAAGGCCGCTCTTCGAGAGGCGGGCGTGGCCTACGACCCCGGCCTCGTGTTAAACAACGAGAGCGCAGACGCACACGAGGGCTACGAGCTCACGGGGCGGCTGCTCGACCGGCAACCGGACCTACGCCTGCTGTTTTGCGGCAACGACCGCACGGCCATGGGTGCTTATCAGGCAATCTAGTTGCGAGGCTTGCGCATACCCGAGGACATCGCTGTGGTCGGGTTCGACAACCAGGAGATCATCGCGGCCGAGCTCATGCCCGGGCTGACCACGGTGGCACTGCCTCACTACGAGATGGGCCAGCGGGCGGCGGAACGGGCGCTCGAAGTCGCCGCCGGCCATGGGCAGAACAAGGCGGCACCGGTGCGAGAGGTCGAGCTTGCTCCTTGCCGGCTCGTTGAGCGGAGGTCCGTCTGACCAGCCAGCCCCCGATCGGATGACACTGGCGGGCTAGCCTTCTACGATGTTCACCGATATAGTGGCGGGCGTACGAGGAGGAGCTCGTGGCACTTCATAAGTCAGAAGCGGGCATGGTCGGCCACGATGTCCTGCGGCGGGCGGGCGACGCGTCGGTGTTGATCCTCACAAGCTTGGCGGAAGGCCCCAAGCACGGTTACGCCCTTATCCAGGACGTCAGGCGGTTCTCGGGCGTGCAGCTAGGCCCCGGGACCCTGTACGGCACGGTCGACCGCTTGGAGCTCCTAGGCATGATCGAGCTGCTGCCGGTTGATGCGAGGCGCCAGCCTTACCGCATTACCCCTGCCGGAGCAACGGGCGCTGAGCGAGCGCCTCGACGCACTTGAGCGGATCAGCAGCGTGGGCCGTCTCCGGCTCGGCTTTGGAGCGCCCTGATGCCTCCTAACGCTCAAGGTCGCCTCCTAAGTCTTGCGCTGCGCTGCTACCCCCCGTCGTGGCATGCGCGCCATGGCGACGAGGCGCGTGAGCTGGCTGCTTTGCTTGCCGAAGACGGCGTACCGCCGAGGTCGATGGCCTGGGACTAATTCCTAGGGGCGGCCAGGGGGCAACTAAAACTGACGAGGACGACCCGGCGGTTGCGCACCGGCGCAGCCGCCGTGATAGCCGCCACCTCGCTCGCGAGCCGCGTCGTTGCTGGTCTCAGTACCACCTGCTCCTGCTGGGGCGGCGGGCGTCGTCCGCGCCGAGATAACCACTCGCAGCCGGGCCGCCCAGTTGGAAGCGGTGTTCAAGTCACACAACTTCGACATCGACGTCGAACAATTGCCGGTGTCGCCGAGCCTGGTCGGTTCCGTCCTGGCTACCAAGACAACAGGGCAGCGACGCGAGGCGATGGAATAGTCGGGCACGTGACTGGGACCTGCGCAGGAGGGACCGGGACCTGCACCGAGGGCCTGCTCTTGCCGTCCCACTTTTCCGGGCAAATGCTTGTGCTGGTCGGTCGAGCGGCCAGATCTCGGCGAAAAGTATGCCGAGTCCGCCAACGTTTTTCAGGCCGGCGAGGTGCTCGCCGGCCTGCCACCTGCTGGGGCGGACGGTCGGCGCTGCACGGCCCGCGCTGGACCGCCTCCATGTCGATGTCCTCTGGAAGGTGGCGGGCGACAAGTCGTGTGCCAGTGCCAGGCCGCAGGGTTGGTACCGTCTTGTCGGAGGCGTCGCCATTTCGGCCCTCTCCATCTGCTTAGAGGCCGCACCATCAGACGCGGCCGACGTCGGGCAGGCAGGGCTAATGGGACCCACCGTGGACGATCCCGCTGAGCACGATCCCGCTGAGCACGATCCCGCTGAGCACGATGCCGCTGAGCACGATGCCGCTGAGCACGACGCCGCCGTCGCTGGGACCTCCCCCACAATCGGCCCCGACGAAGCGGGCTCAAACGCTGGACAGGCAGGGAGGCCACCCCGGCGCCGGAGAAGGGCCGTGCTCGCGGCAACGGCGGTTTCCTGAGTGGAGGTGACCGGACTTGAACCGGCGACTTCTACGATGCGAACGTAGCGCTCTTCCGGGCTGAGCTACACCCCCTGGATAGCCAGAGTCTAACGCCGGAGACGGGTGGCGACCGGGCGCTCGGGCGGGGTCCTCAGTTTGCGGTTGCCCGGCGGTTGCTGATGGCGTCCACGGTGACCGCCACAATGAGCACGAGACCGGTGATCACGTACTGCAACTGTGCGCTCGTTTCCAGCAGCGCCATGCCGTTGACGATACCGGCGATAACAAGACCACCGATTACCCCATGGATGGCTTTCCCTCGGCCGCCGAAGAGGCTGGCGCCACCGATAACTGCCGCCGCAATGGAGTACAAGACCAGCTGGCCTCCATCGACACTTGTCGAAACACCCCGGAACTGGCCGGCGATTATCAACCCGGCGATCCCTCCGTTAAGAGAGCAAAGAGTGAAACCCAGCGTGCGGATCCACTTGGTGTTGACACCGGCACGGCGGGCCGCCTCGCGGTTACCCCCGATGGCGTACATATAACGGCCTGGTTTGGTGCGGTTCAGCAACAAGCTCCACAACAGCAGGATGCCGAGGACCTCGAGCACGAACCACGGAAGGCCCCGTATCGGGCCCGCGGCCGCCAACTGACTGCGGTTGGCGTTGACGATGAGGACGAGCCCCGCCCCGGCCGCAGCGATCGCAATGATCTTGAGTATCGTCAAGGTCACCGGGGGCGCCACGAGGCCGCTGCTACGCCGGCGGTTGTCGCGGAACCACAGCACGACGGCGTAAATTGCCACTAAAGCGCCAATGATCAACCAGCCAGCTAACAGGCTATTGGTGTGGCCGGTTGCAAAATCGTCAAAGATATTGTCGTTAATCGGCACGGTGCCCCCGTTGCCCAACACGAGCAACAGGACCCCTTCCCAGCCAAGCAAGCCCGCCAATGTAACGACGAAAGAGGGTAACCCGAGCCGGGTGATGAGTAGCCCCTGAACGAAGCCGATAGCGGCGCACGCACCCAAGGAGACCACTATCACGATGGCGAGCGGCCACGGATGGGTCCCCGACAACATTTCCGCTGCGATGGCTCCGCCCAACAGGCCGACGTAACCAACTGACAGGTCGATCTCACCTAAAAGGAGGACGAATACGATCCCCATCGCCATGACCATGTACAAAGACGACTGCTGTAGCCAGTTGACTAGGTTTTCAGCCGTGAGGAAGTGGCTGTTACCGGTCTGGAACACGATGGAGATGAGCACGAGCCCGACCACGACGGGGAGGACGCCGCTGTCCCCGGAGAGCACCCTTTGCCAGTAGGCGCGGGCGTAGGTCCCGAGCGAGACCACAGAGTTAACAGGGTTTGCGGCAGCTGACGGAGCTACCGGCTCCCTGGTGCTAACAGGTGGTTCGCCGCCCTGCTCGAGCGAAGGAATGGGCTCAGCTTCTTGGGTCATCGTCAAGCTCCGTTCGGCTTGATGGCACCTGGGACTGCTCGCGAGGTAACGCCGGACGTCACGAGGTCGACCACCATCTGGCGGTCCAGGTCGGCGGCAGGGATCGAAGCGACCAAGCGCCCGAGGTACAGGACCGCTATCTGGTCCGCCACCTCGAATACATCGTTGAAGTTATGGGACACAAAAATGACCCCGAGCCCACGTTCCGCCAAACGCCGGGTCAGTTCGAGCACCATCCCGGTTTGGGCCACCCCCAAGGCAGCTGTCGGCTCGTCCATGATCACAAGCTCGGAGTTCCACATGACGGCCTTGGCCACAGCGACCGCCTGACGCTGTCCACCCGACAACGAAGCCACAACCTGGCGCACCGAACGCACCGTGGTAACACGAAGACTAGCCAGGGTCTCGGACGCGGCCGTCTCCATGGGGTTCTCGTCCAGGAAAACACCCCGCGTCCGCTCCCGCCCGAGGAACATGTTCTGGACAATGTCGAGGTTGTTGCACAAAGCCAAATCTTGGTACACGGTTTCGATACCTAGTGCGGCTGAGTCGCGGGGCGATCTGATGTGGACGGGTTGGCCCTTCCAGTAGATCTGGCCCCCGTCAGGAGGGTGGATCCCGGCGATCGTCTTGAGGGTGACCGACTTACCGGCACCGTTGTCGCCCACCAGGGCTGTGACTTTGCCGGCGTACACTTTGAGGTCGATTTCAGTGAGCGCTTGAACGGCACCGAAGTGCTTGGAAAGCTTCCTCAATTCCAACAAGGGAGGCCCGGTTGGTTCTAAGGGCACCTCTCCATTGCTGGCACCATCCCCCTCGATCGCGCCGCTACTGCTCACTTTCTCTCATTTCGTCCCCTCGCTTTTCGGTCGTCGCCCACCTCGCCGACCGGGTGTTTCAAGCACCCAAACCGCACCTGTACTTCAGCACAGGTGCGGTCGGGCGTCTTATGAATTTTTGCTACCTATTGGGTCGCCCCAGTAGGACTAGTGGATCCCGAATTCCTTGCAGGCCTTGCCGATGCCGTTGCAGATGGCGGACAGGGAATCAAAGCCGTCGGCGATCACCGTCTGGCTAATGTTGGCGGTGGTAACCCACATCGGGGTCTCGAGGACAGCCGGGATGTTGACGGCGGTGTCAGAGCCAGGCTTGGCGCTGTGGTCGATAGTGTTGGTGCCGACCAGGCCCATAGGCAGGGCCAGGCCCGCACGCAGGTAGAGAGCGGCAGCCACTGCAGCCTGAGCCTCGAGGTAGACGGGCTTGTAAACCGAACCGCACTGGTAACCAGTGAGGATGTCCTGCATGCCCTGGACAGTGCCGTCCTGACCGGTCGTCGGGAAGGTAAAGGGCTTCACGCCATCTTCCTTCAGGTCAGCTACGACCGAGTCGTCCAACCCATCGTTGGCCACGACAGCAGCATTGATGTTCGGGTGCGCAGTGAGAGCCTCAGCGAAGATGGTGCCACCCTGCAGGTTGTTCCAGTTAGGAACGGCCTGCTCGCCGACCTTCTTGTATTTGCCGTCCGCGTAGTACGACTTGAGCACCGAGTTGTAGCCCTCGGCGAAGAGTGTCGCATTGTTGTCGGTGGGCGAGCCGTCGAGCTCGAACACCTGCGGGTTCTTTACGTGCCATTTGGCGATGCAAGCAACAAGGCCCTGGCCCTGGAGCATGCCGACCTTCACGTTGTTGAAGCTGACGTAAACGCTCGCCGAGCCGCCGAGGTTGAGCCGGTCGTAGTCGAGGGTCTTGACCCCGGCCGCCCCGGCAGTCTTCTCGATAGCGTCGCCGGCAGTCGCGTCTAGCGACGTGATGCCGATGACCTTCGCGCCGGCAGTGATCGCTGCCTGCGCTTGAGTGGCCATGGTGGTGTCGCTACCCAGGGCGTTCTCCACGATGATGTCGCTGGCAGGCACGCCAGCATCCAACATGGCCTTCTTCAGGTACGGGGCATCGAAGTCAACCCAGCGGACCGAGGAGGCCGTGTCGGGGAGCAAGAAGGCAATCTTGCCGGTACCCGCCGCAGCTATCGGCTTCAGCAGGGACATTGTCGAGAAGGCCTTGTTGAAATCGAAGGCCATGGCCGATACGGTCGGCGCCGTCTGAGCTTCGGCGGAAACGCTTACGAAGCCAGTCAGCAAGCTGAGACCGGCAACGCCGGCAGCCGAGTAGCGCACAACGCGCTTCCTGGGCGAACTAATTGTCATTATTTTCCCCTTTTGTGGCTAACCGGTTCCGGCGCCTAGCGAGAGTGCTGACGCCAACCAGCGATGTCGGGAGTGACGTTACGACTGACGGTGTGAATGCGAACATAAACACATCCTGAGAAAAGTTTAACATAGCATTAATTTGCGGGCGTCATCGGCCGCGGCTCAGGCGTTTGTGCCGGCTGCGACAGCTTCGCTAGCGCCGCGTCCCGTGCCCTCGACCGGGACCGACACTCTCACCTGCGTCCCGCCGTGCTCGGGACGTCGCAGCTCGATCTGGCCACCGTGCGCTTCCACGATCCCACGAGCTATCGAAAGGCCGAGACCGGCTCCCGCCGTCATGGTCCGGCGCCGGTTTTTGGGCTCGAAAAACGCTCCGGCGACGTCGTCGGGTACGCCAGTACCGTCGTCGCTGACACAAATGGCCGCCGTGGCGCCCTCGATCATGGCGCTCACCTCTACGTGTGTCCCCTCAGGATTGTGCCTGAGCGCGTTGTCTATGAGGTTGAGCAGCACTTGTTCCATCCGGTCGTGGTCCGCCCATACCGCCGGGAAACTCGGGGCGACGAGCACCCGTACCATCGCCCTGCTCGAGGCGGGAAGGCACCCCACCGCCGCTTCGAGCACCAGCGCAAGGTCACACCAGTCGCTTTGCAGCCGCAGGATCCCGGACTCGATAGCCGAGAAGTCCAGCAGGTCTTCTACGAGGCGCCCGAGGCGCGCCGACTCCACAGCCACGGTATTGAGGAAGCGTTGCTGGGAGTCCCCGTCCCAGGTCACGTCGGGCTGGAGCAGGCTCGAGGCATAGCCTCTGATCGCAGTGAGAGGCGTCCGTAGCTCGTGGCTGAGCCGGGACAGGAAACCCTGTTGCATCTCCTGGGAGCGGCGAAGTGCCGCCGTCTCTTGATGAGCGACAACGGCGTCTTCTCGTTCCAGGGCAAGCTGGAACGAGCGCGCGGCGTCCTCCATGAGGTCGGTAGAGCCTTCTGGCATAGGCAAGTTTTCCCAGCGGACCACGAGGACGGCAACCCCGCCCTCAGTGGGGAACGGCACGGCCACGCACAAGCCACCGCCAGCTAGTCGTGCCTTCTTGGCTTTGCCGTCTTGCGGGCCCCCGATCAGGGCCTGGCTGGCCGCCTCCAAGAGAGGGGACGAGACGACTTCCGCTTCGGCGTCGCCAGCCTCGACGGCCTTGTCGGCGCCGTTGACCCCGGATAGCGCGACCTCGGTGAAGCACCGGTTGTCCGTGCCGTCGTCGCCCTTCTTGATCTGGAGCAGGACCTCGTCCGCCTGAAGCCCGCGCCGAAGGGTCCGTAGGGCGAAGGCGAAACCGTCTGGGACCGAGACCGAACCCGTAAGGGTTTCAAGCACCTCGCGGATCGTCTCGAGGACCCGGTTGCGAGAAGTGAGGTCGCTAAGCAAACGGTCGCGCTCGATAGCGCTAGCAGCGTAGCCAGCGTAGAGCCTGACCAGGTCTAACTCGTCACGCTGGGGTACTCCTTTGGTGGGCCGCAGGATCGTGATGACGCCTATCAAGCCGCTCGAGCCCATGACCGGGACGGTCCAGGAGCTCTCTGCTTTCACGGTCCTCGCCAACCCTCTCAGGTAAGCCCATCCTGCGCTGTGCTCGATGTCTTCGTCGACCACGACCTGCTCGCTCACCGATGCCTGCCCGATGGGCCCTTGGCTGACCCGTAGGGCACCTCGGCCCACCCTGCCGGCAGTGTGCGCGGGAAGCCAAGGGTGGCAGCGCAGCGCAAGACATCGCCCTCACGCAGGTGCACGGACAGGCACTTGTTATTGAGGGCCGCACCCAGCGACGACAGGATCACAGAAAGGCTGGAGGACGGGTCCGTCGACGCCAACTGATCGACAAGGCCCTGGAGGCGGACAAGCTGGCGGCGAGCCGAAGAGTCGACCTGCTGCCCCGAAAGGAGGGCGATGACGTCGTCGGGGTGGCTCGCCACTGGATCTACGTCTGCCACCGCCTGCCCGTGGCGCAAGATGACGATGCGGTCGGCCAAGCGGAACATCTGGTCGACGTCATGGGACACCAGCAAGATCGTCGTCCCCTGCTGGTGCAAGGAGGCGATGAGCTCCTCCACCTGGGCCGCCTCGTTGGCACCGAGGGAGAACGTCGGCTCGTCCAGGACCAGTAAGCGGGGCCGGTCGAGCATGACGCGCGCGACGGTCAGCAGCTGGCGCATTCCTCCGGACAGAGCGGACACTTTGGTCGACAGGTCGGGCAGCGGTATCTTCCACTCCTCGAGAGCGGCGCCCGCCCGGCCGTACAACGACAGCCCATCAAAAAAGAAGTGGCCCTCTCGGCCGAGGAACAGGTTGGCCGCGATGTCCAGGTTGCCGCAGAGCTCGGTGTGCTGGCGCACGATCGCGACGCCCCGGCGGGTTGCTGCGCGCAGGCGCGGGGGTAGAGCTCGGCCATCCAGGAGGATGCGCCCTGAGCTCGGGGCGATGTCCCCGGCCACACACGCCACAAGGGTCGTCTTGCCGGCGCCGTTCTCGCCCGCGACGGCAACGAGCTCCCCTTGGTGCACGTCGAGGTTTACTGCGTCAAGTGCCGACAGGGGGCCGAAGCGAACGGACAGCTCGCGCACCGACAGCAGCGCGGGACGGTCGTCCCGCTCCAGTTCGGGGAGCCGCGAGCCGGAGGTTCGCGCCTGGCCGTGGGCTGGCCGGTCGATCACCTGCGCAGTCTGCGCTTCAGCAGAGTTCACGTCAAGCCATCGCTGTCGGGTTAGTCCGGGGCGAAACGATAGCCCGCTCGCGGTTGAGTGATGATCACGGGTGGCCCGCCACTGTTTTCCAGCTTGGCCCTCAGACGCCGGATGTATACCCGGACGTACTCGGTCTCCGTGGCATAGCCCGGGCCCCAAACACGCCTCAAAAGCTGGGCGTGCGTCAACAACTTTCCCCGGTTGACAGCCAGCTCGCGAAGCAAGGAGAACTCCGTAGGCGTCAGGTGGACGATCTCACCCGCCTTGGTCACCAGGCTCATTTCCAAATCGACAACCACGTCGCCAACTTCGATCCGCAGCCCCGAGGCTTCGACGGCTTCGGCAGGGCGAGTCCGCCTGAGCGTCGCGGTGATCCGAGCCATGAGCTCCTCGATGCCAAACGGTTTTGTCAAGTAGTCGTCAGCGCCATAGTTCAGGGCCGCCACCTTGTCGTGCTGGCCGCCGCGAGCCGACACGACAATGATGCCAACGGCCGAACGCTCGCGCATCTGGCGGCACAGTTCGAAGCCGTCAGCATCCGGGAACATCAGGTCAAGCAGCACGATATCCGGCCGCTCTGTTTCCAAGAGCTGAAGCGCGCGCGAGCCGTCTGGCGACAAACAAGTGTCGTACCCGCGTACGGTCAGGTTGCTGCGTACGAGGTCGACGATGTTCGGGTCGTCCTCCACCAGCAGGGCTTTGGTCCGCCTCTCCACCATCGTCACCGCAAGCCCGGCGGTGGGCGCAGAGCTGCCCTCTTAAGACCGCGACTCAAAGCGTGGGGACCATTCCGTACCGTGTGCTCCGCTCTTAGCCTACCCTGCGGGGGGGTGCCAGCGCAGCTGCCGCCTGGCGGCTCCGGCGACGACGCTCAGCGGGCGGTGGCTAGCGCCAGGCTGGCATAGCTGTCGAAGTCTCCGTAGCTCTCGTCTCCGAAGCCGTCGTCACCGTAGCTTTGTTCGGCGTAGTCGTCAGCGTCTCTCACCACAACATGTAGGTCGGCCTGCCTCAGCGCATGAGCAGGGACGTATGGATCATCCGACGGCGTCTGAGGCGCCTTAGGAAGGACCTCCCGGATCTGAGCCCGCAACCGTACGGGCCCGGCAGCAGCCGGGGAAGACGCGAACGCGGGCGGCGAAGTGGCGAACACGGTTTGCGAAGCGAACGCGGGTTGGGATCCGAACGCGGGCTGCGAAGCGAACACCGGCGGCCGGCCAGCGTCGAATGCCAACGGTGGGGCCACCACTGCGCTGCGCCGCGCCGTCCCAGCGCCGACACCCGGCCGCGCGGTCCTGACCAGGAGTGATACGTAGGAGGCGAGGGCGAGGTCGCACAAGACCTGGGCCGCCAAAGCGACGCTCGACTTGGTGACCAGAGCCGCTGCAAGCGTCACCAAGACAGCGCCGAGCAAAACCGCGAGCGCGTCCCGGCGCCGGCGGCGCACCTGGGCCCGTTTGTGGCAGAGCGCAACAGCGGGATGGGGCCCGTCGACGGGAGCGATCGCGGGGACACTTAGGCGGTAAGCCGGGACCACTCGGGTGGGAGCGGTGTGCTCGAGCACGTGCAAGGCGCGACGATAAACCCCTACGGTGTCCGATCTTGCGGGCAGGCGCGTCCAGAACCAATAGACCAATACGACGACCCAGAGGCACGCCACCAAAAACTCAGTTCCCATAACGCAACTCCTAGGACAACCGCGAACCTATTAAATGGACGGTAGCCCCAGCAAAACCACAAATGGTGGATGCTAGTGGCTCGCAGTCAACAACACCACTGCAAAACAGCGGCTGCCGAGCCGTCCTTAGCCCTCGAAAGCCGAGCTGTTGCCGCCGATCAACCCATCTATTTCCTCCTCGATGGGCAGCGCCCTGCCCACCTCAGTGGTCCCAGAATTCAAAGCATTGGCGGTTTCCCTCCGCCAATGACCAGTCCTGCCGCCAGTTTTTTCCCATAAGGCAAGGTCGCCAATCACCATCGCACGGTCAACCGATTTGCACATGTCGTAAATGGACAGCGCGGCCACGGCGCAAGCAGTGAGGGCCTCCATCTCGACGCCCGTCCTGTCGACAGTTTCAACCTGAGTCTCCACCTCGACGAAGTCATCGCCGATCGTGAAATTAATCGTGACGGCACCGACCAAAAGGGGATGGCAGAGGGGTATGAGATGAGCCGCCTGCTTGGCGGCCTGGATCCCGGCGACGCGAGACACCGCCAAGACGTCGCCCTTGCTCACAGCGTTGCTGGCCACTTTAGAAGTCGTCTCGGGCTGCATATGGACACGGCAGCGTGCCATGGCCCGCCGGTGCGTGGGTTCCTTGGGAGTGACATCGACCATGCGAGCACGTCCCAACGGGTCAGTATGAGTCAGACCGCGTTCAGGCATTAACGCAAGCTTACGTGAACTGACAAGGCGGGCACCTAAACGACACGTCCAGGCCCTGGCCAAACGCTCAGCCGCCGATCTGGCTCATGCTCCTAGCAGGGCGTACGAAGTTGACCTTGCCGATCGAATGGCCTGCCCACTTTGCGGCAACTTCGGCCGTGATCGCTTCCGCGAGGTCGTCGTCGGTACCTCCGCTACGCATGATGGAGCGGAGGTCGCGCTCACGGACAGCGAACAGGCAGCTTCGTAGAGCACCCTCCGCCGTCAGGCGCACGCGGTCGCAATTGGAGCAGAAGGGGCGGGTGACGCTCGCAACGATGCCGACGACGCCGGCTCCGTCAAGATAGCGGTAACGGTCGGCCGGCTCTACGCCGCGATCTGCAGGCGAGGTCGCTCCCGTCGGGGCTTCGGGCACGAACGGCTCAAGGGGGTAGACGTCGCCTATACGTTCCAGGATCTCTTTCGCAGGGACGACCCGCTCGGATGACCACTCCCCCGCGCCGTCGAGCGGCATGAACTCGATGAAGCGCACTTCCACGCCACGTTCGCGCCCGAAACGGGCGAGGTCGACCACTTCGCCGTCGTTTACCCCGCGCACCAGCACCGTGTTGACTTTGACGGGGTGCAGCCCAGCGTCGAGGGCTGCATCGACCCCTTCGAGCACCTGGGCCAGCATGTCCCTGCCGGTGATCGATGCAAAGCACTCGGGCCGCAAGGAGTCACAGGAAATGGTGACCCGGTGCAAGCCGGCCAGCTTCAGGGGCCTCGCTAGGCGGCCGAGGGTAGCTCCGTTGGTGGTCATCGACAGTTCCACAGGGAACCGGGCGAGGCGAGCGACCAGAGCGGGGAGCTGCGCCCGCGCGGTCGGTTCGCCCCCAGTCACCCGCACCGAAGTGATGCCGAAGCGTTCAACGAAGACCTTCGTCACGCGTTCGATTTCCTCGAAGGTAAGGATCTCGGCGCGAGGAAGCCAACGAATGTCCTCCTTCGGCATGCAGTACGTGCAGCGGAAATTACAGCGGTCTGTCACCGAGATCCGCAGGTCGCGGGCTTGGCGCCCGAAACCGTCGACTAGAGGGACAGGCACAGTCACGGTTCAGTCAATTGCTGGCCTTTTGTTGCGGCCGAGAAGTGTCCCTGGCCAGGTGCTCTACCAGGAACTTGCGGAAAGGAGGGCCGATGTCCTCGCGTTCGAGGGCCAGCTCGACCGTCGCCTGCAACCAATCCAGCTTGTTGCCGACGTCGAAGCGCCCGTCGCGAAAGGTCCAGCCGTAGACGGGCTCGCGTTCGGCAAGGGCCTTGATCGCGTCGGTGAGCTGGATCTCGCCGCCCCGACCGGGCTTGGTGCCTGCAAGGACGTCAAAGATCTCAGGGCCGAAGACGTAGCGGCCCATCACGGCCAGGTTGGACGGCGCCTCCTCGGGTGTCGGCTTTTCCACGAGGTCCTCGACCTGCACGAGGTTGTCGTGCAGGGGCTTGACTGCCGCGCAACCGTAGGAGGAGATGTCGCGGGAGGGCACCTCTTTCAAAGCCACGACGCTGTGCCCATAGCGCTCGTAGGTCTCGAGCATCCCCGCCAAGATGCCCGCTCCAGGGTGCATGATGTCGTCCCCCAAGAGCACCGCAAAGGGTAGGTTCCCGACGTGCTCGCAGGCCACGAGGACCGCATGGCCAAGGCCGCGCGGTTCGCCCTGGCGCACGTAGTGGATATTGGCCATCTCGGCGATGCTGCGCATTTCCTCGAGCTCGGCCTCCTTGCCGCCCGCTGCAAGGTAATACTCAAGCTCGAACGACCGGTCGAAATGGTCCTCCAGGCTTCTCTTGCCGCGCCCGGTTATAAGAAGGATGTCCCTTATCCCAACCGACACAGCCTCCTCCACCACGTACTGGATGGCCGGTTTGTCCACGAGGGGCAACATTTCCTTAGGCTGGGCCTTCGTAGCCGGCAGGAAACGGGTCCCCAGGCCGGCAGCCGGGATCACGGCTTTAAGAACTGGTTGCGCCATGCGCGGGGCTCCTTGTCAGAGGTAAGACCTTTCGCCGTGCGGCCGTCGGCCGGTATAATTAGCACTATAACCGCCGGACTGCTAATGAAAGGGCTGCTTGACCCATGCCAACCTACGAGTACGCCTGCAAGGCATGCGGTGAGCACCTCGAAGTCGTCCAGTCGTTCAAGGACAATGCCCTCACCGAGTGCCCCGCGTGCGGAGGCCCGCTGAGGAAGGTCTTCGGCAATATCGGCGTCGCGTTCAAGGGCAGCGGGTTCTACAAGACCGATAGCAGGTCGGAGACCGGCAAGGGTGCCCATAAGGCCAGCGAGACCAAGCACGCCGAGGCGGGGGCTGCCGCCAAGTCGGAAGGCTCGAAGTCGGAGGGCTCGAAGTCGGAAGGCTCGAAGTCGGAGGGCTCCAAGTCTGAGCCCAAAGCGAGCCCTTCCAGCAGCTCTCCGGGCAGCTCGTCCGGTGGCTCGTCCAAGGTCGCCGCTGCCTCATAGGCGCCTGCGCGCGATGTAATTTTCAGATCCCGCTGAGCGACATCTCGCCGATGGCGAGGGTCACGCCGGCGGCGTGGGCAGGCAACCATTCGAGGTCGTTGCCTATAACGTCGACCCCGAGCAGCATCCGCTGGATGCTTGAAGCTATGGTCGCCTCCCTGACTGGGGCGCCCAGCTCACCGTCGTGGAACAACAGGCCCTCGGCACCAACAGAAAAATCGCCGCTCACGGGGTTGACGCCGGAGTGCAGGCCACTGACGGATTGCACGAGGAGCCCGTCGCCGATCTTCGCAAGCACCTCGGTGGCACTGAGCTCCCCGGGCAGCAGGTAGATCGCTCGGGTGCCGACACCCGGTGCGCTCTTGTAGCCTGCGCGGACCGCGCTCGCAGTCGAGGAGGTCCCAGCGCGGCGGGCCGAGGTGCTGTCGTAGAGGAAGCGCCGCAACACACCTTGCTCGATCAACGTGTTGCGCCGGCATGCGAGGCCTTCGTCGTCAAAAGAAGCCGCCCCCCAGGCCGCCGGTTCGGTCGGGTCGTCGACGAGTGTGACCCCCGCTGCGGCCACGGGTTCGCCCATCCGGTCTGCGAAAAGTGAGACGCCCTTCAGCACCATTTCACCGGAAAGCACCGAGCCGAGCAGGCCCAGCAACTGCGCGCTCACACGGGGTTCGAAAACGACCGGGAGGTGGGCGGAACGGGGTTTGGTGGCTCCGAGCAACCTCACGGCGCGCGAGACTGCATCGCCGGATGCCTTCGAGGGGACGAGGTCCGAAGGCGCCCGGCCGACCGTGTAACCGTAGGCAACCTGGCTGTCAACACCCTCGCCGGCAACGGCAACGGCGGCGAGGTAGCACGCAGTCGAGCGGTCAGCAGCCGAGATGCCGAGGGAACTAGCAAGGGCCATCTCGCTCGACGAGTCACCCCAGTTGACGGTTTCCACCTGCCTTATCCTTGGGTCGCCGGCACGAACCTCCCGTTCGAGCTCGAGCGCCGCATTGACCTTGCGTTCGGTCGGGCAGGTAGCCAGCTCGTCGCGCCAGAGGTCCAAGGCGACCGGTGTCAAGCCGTCAGGATCGGGCAGCCCTACCCAGGGCTCTGGGCTCGAAAACGAGGCGTTGTCGCGCGCTTCCTGCAGGGTCTCGGCTATGACGTCCTCGTCGAGGGAGCCCGCGTAGGCAAAACCCTGACGCCCTCCGGAGACCACTCGGATGCCGGCGCCGGCCGAGGTGGCAGACGAGAGGGACTCGACCTCGCCGTCATAAACGGCGACCTCGGTCTCGGTGCCGCGCGACAGGTAGACCTCTACAGCTTCCCCGTCCCGGGACCAGCCCGCGACACGAACTGCCAGGTCAAGTAGCTCGCTCAACGCGCGGTCCCGCCGATGGTCAGCGCCCGCACCCGCAGCGTCGGCTGGCCCACTCCCACGGGGACACCCTGGCCCTGCTTGCCACACGTGCCCGGCCAGCCCATTGCGAAGTCGTTGCCGATGACGTCGATGTCAAGGAGCGCCTGCGGGCCGTTGCCGATCAGGTTGGCGTCCCTGATGGGCTCGGTCAGCTGCCCATCTTCGATCAGGTAGGCCTCGGTCATACCGAACACGAAGTCGCCGGTCGCGGTATTTACCTGGCCCCCGCCGAGCTTGGCCACGTAGACGCCTCGAGGGGTCTGGCGAATGATCTCTTCAGGGCTCTCCTCACCGTTCATGAGGAAAGTGTTCGTCATGCGCACCATCGGAAGGTGCTGGTAGCTCTGGCGCCGGCCGTTGGAGGGCGTGGGTCGTCCCTCCTTCTTTGCCCGCATCCAGTCCCACATGTAGTCGGTCAGGACCCCGTTTTCGATCAGGACGTTGCGAGAGGTGGGGTGGCCCTCGTCGTCGATTGCCAGCGCACCCCACTCGTGGCTCATCGTCCCGTCGTCCACAAGCGTCACGAGCGGGCTCGCCACCTCTTCGCCCACCCGTCCCGTGAACACCGAGACAGCCTTGGCAATATGGTCGGCCTCCAGGCCGTGGCCGCAGGCCTCATGGAACAGGACTCCCCCACTGCCTGCTTGGATCACGACAGGCATCGTCCCAGAGGGCGCAGGCCGCGCCTTCAGCTTGAGCAGGGCGCGCTTTGCCGATGAGCGGGCCAGCTCCTCCACGTCGTAGCGGTTGAACATCTCGAAACCCATCGTCAACCCGACTGCCTCGCCACCCGTTTGCATCCCGGTGTCGCCATTGGCGACGACGTTGGCACCGAAGCGGACGCGCACCTGGTCGTCGCTCGCAAAGACGCCCTCTGAGTTGGCGACAAGGACCTGCCGACGGCTGTCGCGGTAGTTTGCGTTCACCTGGCGGACGGCGCCTCCCGCCGAGCGCGCTGCGGCGTCGGCCCTTCGCAGCAAGTCGACCTTGTCGGCCTTGCCAACGCTGGCCGGCAACACCTCTACCGGCGATGGGCTGGCGGGTGCGGAACGAGACAACGCCACTTCGCGGACGCCCCCCCCACCGCCCCGGGCCGCGCCGGCGGCGACTTCAGCCGCAGCAAGCAGTCCTCTTTCCGAAAGGTCAGCTGTATGGGCGAAACCGGTCGTATTGCCCACCACGACCCGGATCCCGGCTCCACGCTCCCGGCCGGAGCTGATGTCCTCGATGCGGCCATCGTCAAGCGCGACCACCGAGCCGCGCCGGTCTTCGGCAAAAACCTCCGCGAACTCACCACCTGTGGCCAGGGCTTCTCGTAGCACCCGGGCTACGACGGCCTCATCGATCAAAGCTTGTGTGCTTGGCGTCTCAGTTGCAGTCATGGTGGTGTCCAGGGTACTTGTCCCTGGACAACATGCGTAAAGGTGGGCGCCCTGGGAGCAGTACCGCCAACAGGAGACAAGCGGTACGTTTGAGGGGTGCTTCTGGAGACGATCAACGGCCCGAGCGACCTGCGCCGGCTCGACCTGGAGCAACTGACGGCCCTCGCGGCTGAAATCCGCGAGTTCATCGTCCAAGCGGTCTCAGCGAACACCGGTCACCTCGGCAGCAACCTCGGGGTCGTCGAGCTGACATTGGCGGTGCACCGGGTTTTCAATTCGCCCCGTGACAGCCTGATCTGGGACACCGGGCACCAGGCCTACGTTCACAAGCTGTTGACGGGCCGCCGGGAAATGTTTACGACGCTGCGGCAGGCTGACGGCCTGTCGGGTTACCCCTCCCGGGCGGAGTCGGTACACGACTGGGTGGAGAACAGCCACGCGTCGACGGCCCTTTGTTACGCTCACGGGCTCGCAGCCGCGGTGGCACGCAGCGCTAACCCTCGCCGCCACGTCGTGGCAATCGTCGGCGACGGAGCCCTTACCGGCGGCATGGCGTACGAGGGGCTCAACAATTTGGGCCACAGCGGCTCACGTGTGATCGTGATCCTGAACGACAACGGCCGTTCGTACGCGCCGACTGTTTCGCGGCTGTCTGAAAGCCTCACCCGGATAAGGCTCCACCCCGGCGTCAGTTCGGCGAGGCGCCGCATCGAAGGTGCGGTCCGCGAGCTACCCGGCGTGGGCAACCTTGCTTATTCAAGCCTGCAAGGTGTTTATTCCGCGATCCGAGAAGTCATCGAGCCGCCGGCATTTTTCGAGACGCTCGGTGTGCGCTATGTCGGGCCCCTCGACGGCCACGACATCGCAGGCTTGGAACAGGCCCTCCGCCAAGCGGCCACCCATGACGGCCCAATCGTCGTGCACGTCCACACTCAAAAAGGGCGCGGCTACGGGCCGGCTGAGGACGACGAAGAAAAGTGTTTGCACGACGCGGGTTCTTTTGACCCGGCGACTGGCCCGACCGCGTCGTCGAGGGCTATCTCGGGCTACACCCTTGCATTCAGCGAAGCGATAACCGAAATAGCCGAACGTCGAGAAGACGTCGTCGCGATTACGGCCGCAATGCCCGGGCCTACCGGCCTGCTGCCTTTCGAGCAGAGGTGGCCCGACCGCTTTTTCGATGTTGGTATCGCCGAACAGGCGGCCGTAACTTCGGCGGCGGGCATGGCCATGGGAGGGCTACGCCCGGTGGTGGCGGTTTACTCGACGTTTTTCAGCCGGGCGTTCGACCAGGCCAACCTCGATGTGGGCCTCCACGGGCTGCCGGTTGTGTTCGCCCTCGACCGAGCCGGCATCACGGGCGACGACGGGCCTAGCCACCACGGGATCCTCGACATGGCGCTGTGCTTGAACATCCCCGGGATGACCATTTTCGCCCCATCGTCGGCACAGGAACTGAAAGTCATGTTGGGCACGGCCTTGGAGCTCTCAGGCCCAGCCGTGGTGCGCTACCCCAAGACGCCCGCCCGCCAGGTAGCAGCAGACCAGGTTGGCAGCGGTCTGTCCGCCAGGTTGCTGCGCACTGGTGACGGCTCGGTATGCATCCTGGCTGTCGGCAAGCTGGTGGAAGCTGCCGAGGAGGCAGCCGCTCTTCTTGCCGGAGAGGGCGTCGAGGCGACGTTATGGGACGTGAGGGTGGTGCGGCCACTCGACCCGGCCATGATCGCCGATGCCGGTCGGCACAGTTTCGTTGTGACGGTCGAAGACGGGATCCGCAACGGTGGAGCCGGGAATTTCATCGCAGATGCAGTAGCTGACCTCAACGCCAACCGCCAAAGCCCGCCGGTGCTCAGCCTCGGAGTGCCTACCGCCTACATCCCGCACGGCAAGGCGGACCGGATCCTGGGCCAGCTTGGCCTAGACGGCCCGGGGATCGCCGCGTCGATCTTCAAGGTCATCGAACGGGTACCCGAGATGCAGTCGACCGGCGCCCTCCGGGTCGAAGACATCGCGGTGGGGACCCATCCCCGCTGAGGCGATGGGTGCTCTTGTGCGCTGAGATGTCCTGAAATATACTGAAATCAGCGGCACCTCTCTTCCCCTCCTGCACCTTCGGCTCGCCTGGGAGGTTCACATGTACCCGCAGCTTTGCTTTGCCCCGGAGTTCCTCCACGTCCGCGCGTGGCCCGACGAGGTCCTCGACCAGCTCGGGTTCGACCCCCGCTCGGCATACGTCGAGGACTACTGGTTGGGGATCCTCGGGCCGTCGACCGTTTGGCTTCTACGCCGGCTCGCTGCGGGCTTCGAGTACAGCCCTTCGGGCTTTGACCTCGACCTCTCCGAGACGGCCCGGTCGCTCGGCCTTGGTGACCGCAGCGGTCGCCACTCCCCGTTTGTCCGGGCCATAAACCGGACCGTGCAGTTCGGGCTCGCCCGCCTGACAGGTCCTACGGAGCTGTCCGTGCGCCGGAGGCTTCCCTCGCTCAACCGCGGCCAGATCGGCAGGCTCTCACCTGCACAGCAGGCGCGCCACACCGCTTGGCAAGAGGAACAACTGCGCGCTCTCACCGCCGAACGGGCCGTAGCGCGTTAGGGTGGCCGGGGCCGGCCGCAATCGCAAGCGAGGCCGCTCAGCCCTAAGGGAGGCGGCATCGCACTTCAGAGCCTGGAGACGACCACCTCGTCCACCGCCCCGCCCAGCCTTCAGGGCCGGGTCGTGTGTTGCGCAACGGCCCCCGCCACCTGGACCTGGGAGGTCGCAGGACCGCCTGGGGCACCTTCGGTACTGCTCATCCACGGCTGGATGGCAACGGCGGCGCTGAACTGGTCCGGCTCGCTCGATTTCCTGGGGCAGTCTTTCCACACCGTGGCCCCGAACCTACGGGGCCATGGCCGTCTTGGCCGGGGCGCCCCGCCTTTCACCGTCGAAGCATGCGCGGACGACCTAGCCGAGCTCATCGACGCTCTCCCGCTAGACAAACCGATAATCGTGGGTTATTCCATGGGTGGGGCGATCGCCCAGATGCTTGCAAGACGCCATCCCGAGCGGATCGGTGGAATAGTGCTGTGCGCCACGGCCGCGTCGTTCGCAAGACGCCTCAAGCTCCGCCCGGTAGTACGCGTTGTAAGCAAAATCTCGGCCGCCGGTTCTCGAAGGTACCCAGATGCAGCCGAAGGACTTCTTCACTGGCAGATAGCCCGCCATGACCGCACAGTGGGCACCCGCGGCCAGAGCCCCGTCGGGGACGGTTTGAGTTGGGCACTTGCAGAGAGGTCCAAATCAGACCTGGCAACCTTCATCGAAGCCGGCGCCACTCTCAATGCCTACGACAGCAGCGATTGGCTCCACGAACTGCAAGTACCGGCAGCTGTCATCGTTACGTCCCGCGACAAAACCGTTACTCCATGGCGCCAAGAAGCGCTTGCGGCGCTGATCCCCGGAGCCCGGCGCTACGTGGTCGACGCTGGCCACGACGTCGTTGTCAACTCCCCTGGCCTTCTGTTGCCTGTGCTGGTCAAAGCATGCAGCGAACTGGCTCACAGTTAGGCCAACTGGCTCACAGTTAGGCCCACAGGCCGTGCGTTAGGCCCGCGTACCCGCATGCTCAGCGGAGCGAAGCCGACACCTCCCGGGCCGCCTCGACAACCAGAGGTGCGTACAGTTCTCCGGGCGCGCGGGTGGTGCGCTCGATCGGGCCAGAAACCGAGAGCGCCGCAACGACAGCACCGTCCAAGTAGACCGGGGCACTCACCGAGGCCACGCCGAGCTCTCGCTCCTCGACGCTCTCGGTCCAGCCTCGGGCCAGCGCGTCAGGGTCGCAAGATAGCACCCTTCCCGCTGACCCTTTGTCCATCGGCAACGAGGCCCCGACGGCGACGATGGTGCGCAGGCTGTGCGGCGACTCGAGCGAGACAATACAAACCCGATGCCCGCCTTCGGAAACAAAAAGCTGAACACTTTCGCCCGTCTTGTCCCTCAACCTCTCCAGGGCTGGCCCAGCCGCCTGGGCGAGGCCGAGGCGGCGTTGCCCGGCGAGCCGGCCCAGCTCGACGAGGCGCCCACCGAGGCGGTACGCGCTCCCGGGGTCCTTTTCGACCAGCCCATACGCCGCCAAGGCCGTCGCCAAACGGTACGTCGTGGCCCGAGGGAGGCCCGTGCGCTCAACGAGCCCGGCAAGGCTCAGGGCCCAGCCGCGGCCAGGCTATCGAGGACGCTAATGGCCTTGCCGAGTGAACCAGCCCCCGGTAGACTGTCTCTCATAACGAGATGATATCCCACAATGTGGGACAATCGCAACCTATAAAACGGTTACAAATTGACAGAGACAGAGACAGGGACAGTTGCGAGACGGTCGGGTCTCAAGGGAGGCGAAGTGAGCAACACAAGCTCGCCGGCCACATTGGCCGAAAAGGTATGGCAGCGTCACGTGGTCCGCTCGGGCGACGGGGAACCTGACCTGCTCTACATTGACCTGCACCTCGTCCACGAGGTGACATCGCCACAGGCTTTCGACGGCATCCGCCTGGCCGGGCGCGCGGTGCGCCGGCCCGAACTGACCGTCGCGACCATGGACCACAATGTCCCGACGACCGCCCTGGGCCAGCCGTTGAGCGACCCCATTTCGGCGCGCCAGATGGAGGTGCTCGCCAGCAACTGCGCCGAGTTTGGCATCAGGTTGTTCGCCATGGGAGATGCCAACCAGGGCATCGTCCATATCATCGGGCCTGAGCTCGGTCTCACCCAGCCCGGGATGACGGTGGTATGCGGCGACAGCCATACCTCGACTCACGGCGCTTTTGGAGCGCTGGCCTTCGGTATAGGTACCAGCGAGGTCGAACACGTCCTGGCGACCCAGACCCTCCCCCAGGTACGGCCCCAGACCATGGCGGTGTCGGTCGACGGTGACCTCCCCGCGGGGGTCACGGCAAAGGACATCGTGCTCGCGATAATCGGCCGGCTCGGCACCGGTGGGGGGATCGGCCATGTGATCGAATACCGCGGCTCGGCAATCAAGGCGCTGTCCATGGAGGGCAGGATGACGGTCTGCAACATGTCGATCGAAGCGGGTGCACGGGCCGGGATGGTTGCGCCGGACGATACGACGTTTTCCTATATCGAAGGGCGCCAGTACGCGCCGAAAGGGCACGATTGGGAAACCGCCTTGGACGACTGGCGCTCGCTTGCAACCGACGAAGATGCCCGTTTTGACAAGCATGTCCGAATGGACGCTGGATCCCTTGCGCCTCACGTGACCTGGGGCACCAACCCGGGCCAGGTTGTCCGGCTCGACGAGGCCGTACCGGCCCCGGAAAGCTTTTCCGAACCAGCAGCACGCGAATCGGGCGAGCGCGCCCTGGCTTATATGGGCCTCCAGGCGGGCACCCCCATGCGAGAAGTCAAAGTAGACACTGTGTTCATCGGGTCGTGCACCAACGCCCGGATAGAAGACTTGCGGCTCGCCGCGGCTGTCCTCGAAGGTCACACGGTTGCCCCAGGGCTGCGAGCACTGGTGGTGCCCGGTTCGGGCCAAGTAAAGATCCAGGCCGAAAAGGAAGGCCTGGACACGATATTTATCAATGCCGGGTTCGAATGGCGTAACCCCGGTTGCTCGATGTGCCTGGCGATGAACCCCGACAAGCTCGCCCCCGGCGAGCGTTGTGCCTCCACTTCCAACAGGAATTTCGAAGGACGTCAGGGCCGTGGAGGCCGCACTCATCTGGTATCTCCAGCAGTGGCTGCCGCGACAGCCGTCGCTGGCCACTTCGCATCCCCGGAGGACCTGCAATGAAACCGGTAAGAGTTATCACGGGACGAGCTGTCCCGCTGGACCGCAGCGACGTCGACACCGATCAAATAATCCCGGCATCCTGGCTCAAAAAGGTCGAACGGACTGGGTTCGGTCAGGGCCTTTTCTCTGAGTGGCGCGACGACCGGGAGTTCGTCCTCAACAAACCTGAATACGCAGGCGCGACGATATTGGTCGCGGGCCCCAACTTCGGTACCGGTTCGTCGCGCGAGCACGCCGTCTGGGCACTCACGGACTACGGCTTCGAGGCCGTGATCTCCCCCCGTTTCGGCGACATTTTCCGCAACAACTCCACAAAGGCGGGCCTCCTACCCGTTCAGGTCTCCCCAGAGGTCGGCAAGGCTTTGCTGGACGCTGTCGAGGCCGACCCGTCGCTCGAGATCACGATCGACCTAGAACGCCTCCGCTTGGAAGCACCGGCCGCCGGCATCGAGGCCAGCTTCCCACTCGACCCGTTCACCCAACACCGGTTGCTCGAAGGCCTCGACGACATCGGCCTCACGTTGAAGTTCGGAGCCGACATCGACGCGTACGAACCGACCCGGGCTTCCTGGATGCCGGCGGTCACTGCCTAGCTCCCCTGCTGCACGGTGTTATGCACGTGCTCTCGTCAACCCGGCCGGGGAGGCCGCGGTTGCCACACTCGTCGGCCGAGGCGGTGGCCGTCGGCCCGAGGCGGTGGGCGTCGGCCCGAGGCGGTGGGCGTAGGCCCGAGGCGCCGCGCTTGCTCGAGCACCTCGTCAGTGTCGGCGCGCCTCCACATCGGCCTCTATCGGTGACGAACCGGCCTAAGCGGAACTCGCCCAACACGCAGCTGCCCGCCAAATCCCCACCGATCTCGGCGTGGTATCCCAACCTCGGCCGTGGTTTCCTGTCCCGGCGTGCCACAAGCCCGAACGTCCATCCGTGGGCACCGAAAAGGCCCCGACGACGCCGAGAATGAGTACCCAAATGGCATTCAACGATATGAAATGGTACGAACACACCAAGCCCGGCCTGAGCCCGGTGGCTAGCTGGTATGCTCGCTCTAGCGGGGTGGAGCAGTCAGGTAGCTCGTTGGGCTCATAACCCAGAGGTCGCTGGTTCAAATCCAGCCCCCGCCACCAAGTCCGACCGTTCGGCGCGCCTCTCTGCGTGCGCACCCGTCACTGACCAGCTCTTTTCGGACTAGTCTGGTTCATCGGATTCTGACGGGGTCTAGCCCGCCCGGGAGCCGCCTTAGACAGAATACTCCCGTTCTACCTTGGTAATCTGGCCGCGAATTATGGCGCGGGCACCCGACGGGGCGCAGGAGCACCGACCGTCGAACTGTATGCGCACGAGCTTCGAATGCCGAGCTGGAAGGCCGCTCAGTAACGGGCCAATCTGGCACAGCAGCGACCTGCGCTTTCTCATTTGGCGGGACGAAGGCCGGTTTTCAGGGCTAGCCCGTTGGGGGCCAGCCGAGGATGCGGCTTCTTCAGGCGCCTCGAGCCTCGCAATCATCGAGGACGGCGCAAGCGATGCCGGTGAACCTAACCTCTGCAGCAGTACCCGGGTAGTGACGGCTCACCCATTCCACCTGACGAAGGCTGAGGTGGCACATGTACACCGTCGTCCAGGCGATGCCGCTGGTCCGGAGGAGGTGGTCCCACAGCGCTGCCCGTGTCGCAGGCAGATCGTAGCTGTAAAAGAGCAGCGTGGCCACATCAAAGCCCCTATCGCCCTGGCAGGAACCACTGAACGGAACGTTCCAGTCGACTATGCCGCTGAGGCGCCGGCCGTCGTGGAGGATGTTGGCCGGGCTCATGTCGAAATGGACGATGTCGCTGCGAAGCGGTGGCACGTCATAGTTCCGCCTGGCTAGTTCTTGTAGCCGTACGAGCAAGAGAGCGGTGCCTTCAGCCCGTCGCATCGTTTCATGGAGGCAGTAGCCGTCGCCGCCCGTCTCGATCGTGCTGAGCAGCCACTTGGGCCACGGAGGCTCCGCCAGGTCCCCAGCACCCGCCTGCAACTCGATGGCGGCCAGGAGCTCTGGGAGGAGCTCAGCGAACAGATCTTGCTCTGGTGCCAAGCCAGGACCTGGCTCCAACGTCTCGCCCGGGAGCACGCGTTGGACTGTGAAGACCGTACGATCGGCTTCACCGGCTGCGAGGTACTCGGGCGCGGGGTACCCCCGGCGCCGAAGGTTGTTGACGACACGCACCAACCGCCTTTGGTCTTCGAGCGCCGAAGGGCTACTGGGCGCCAGTTTGACCATCAGTTTCTCGGCTCCCACTGCGACCGTGAAAGTGCTCTTGGACTCCCCCTTTGGCGTCTTGCCTACGAACTCAACGCGGCGCGACCCGAGTACCCGAGCCACCTCGTCCAACAGACGGCTCTTGCCTCTAAAGTCCTGAGAACTGGTCAAGTCGCTCCGTTATACAGGTGCGCTCTTTTTAGTAGCTATCCCTAAATTGCAACAAGTTCTCGAGGTCTGATACACGATACGTGTTGTCCTCAAGTTCCGAGAGAAATCCCCCGCCGATAAGATCGCCTAGAGCTTGCTCATACCAGAATGCGCTCGCAAGTTCTTCCCCTGCATCTGGCTGCCCCGGAGGATCGGGCAATACGTCAGACGCAGCCACTAAATCCCAAGAGGAAACGAGGTCATCTGGTGACACTGTCAGTGCTGCCCCCGGATGATTGACCTTCCGTTCGGCGAGCAGTTCAAGCACTGATGAAAGCAGAGCTTTCGGAAACTTGTCCAAGTCCTCGAAATTGGTCACGGTTTACTCGCTTCCTGCCGCCTTGTGCTTCATCGGCCTCTTCGGGTGATCTGTGAAGGAACTTGTCAGCTGCCGGTCGACGCTTCTCCGTGAACTCCGGAAGACCCGCTACCGTCTTCGCAAGTGCGCCCCACCTCCACGTGTGGCTAACCGCTTTCGCTCAAGCCTACAGATTAGGGCCGTCGGTGTGAAAGTGAGCGTAGCTCGCGTGGCGGTCAAGCGACACGCGAGCTGTCGTAGCGCATGGTCGTCCGGGGGTCCGCGTTGCGACGCAGCCTCATGGACGTCGTGCAGGGGCACGCCGGCGTCCAGCGCCGCGGTGATGAAGGCATGGCGCAGCGTGTGCGGCCCTGTGCGCTTATCGATGCTGGCGCGGCGAGCGACCCGGCGCACGATGCGCCGGGTAACCTTGTGGTCCAGCCGCTCGACGTTGGCGGTCACGAAAATCGGGCCACAAGCGGTTCCCCAATGGCCGGGTTACCCGCCCTGGCGGTGCGCGGTTCCGAAGGTACGGTCACGACTTCGCCACACTTGGGGAGTACGGTCAGCGTGCGGTGGCCCCTCTGGACCAAAAGCCTCGATGTCGGCTCCGAGGCCTCCGACAACCTCAGCCCGTTCCGCGCCAGGAGCGAGCTAGTCCGGTTACTTTAGGCAACCAGCGGGCTGGCGCTCGTTGCGAACCCACTAAAACAATATTACCCCGCACGGATGAGCTCAATTGCTATCGCGCCCTTTACCGCGGGGGCCGGGATTAATACGACCAGTTCCGTGACCGTGGCCAAGACCATTGTTCCTTATCAGGATCTCGGTTAGTAAGGTTTATCAGGATCTCGGTTGTAAGAGATAGCCTAGCGTGCAGTGACCCCGGAGGAGGCTCTTGCCCTAGCCCTCGAACTTCACGGCGAGCAGATGGACAAGCTGGGAGAGGACTACGTAAATGGTCATCTGACGAGGGTGCAAGCAGCCGTGAGCAGCCACAACGACTCGGTTCTTTCCATAGCGGCGGCTCTGCATGACGTCCTAGAGGACACAAAGACCAAGCCCGAGAAGCTATTCAGTAAGGGCGTGCCATTGGAGGCGGTCCGGATCATCGGCATCGTGACCAAGCGCTACAACGAGCACGGCGAAGAGGGCTATGGCCTGTTCATCGAGCGGATCATCGCGAGCGGCAACCGCAACGCCATCGTGCTGAAACTGGCGGATGTCAACGATCACCTAAGATCCGTCCCAGATGAGCCAGTAGCCGATGTAGTGGCCAGACGGGTACCAAGGTATGAACTGGCGCAACGAAAGCTATTGGAGGCTCTCCGGGGCTAGGGATTCCGTCGTAGTGGCATTACCGCCGTGCTGGACTCTTCTGGGCTGTTCACGGACAGGTCGGTCCGCTCCGGCATTTGCTGGCGTAACAGCCCGTTGATGTTCTCATCCTAATCCCGGAGGGAATGTCCCCGATTTGATCCCCATCTTCGGTCACAATAAAGCCCCTGATCGGGGGACCACCGCTACTGGGGCCGGAATGCCGACAAGTCGGCGTCGGGGTACCGAAGGCACACGCCGCCCCAGGTGCGGGACGTCCAGTAGCGATGGCCGCGGGGTGGAAATCCCACCAACTCGAGCTGCCGAGGTGTGGCTTGCTCGACGAATCGGTACCAAGATCCGCCAAACCGCTCGGTCAGGCTCATCTTGTCGAACCAGATGTCGCTGACGGTGCGATAGCTGGCCTTGAGCGAGAAGCGAGCACCCACCGACGCACTCATTGCTGTTCCGCGGTGGTAGGTGTTCGTCTTGTAGGCCAGCACGGTCCCGGCCGGGCCGGCGGCGCTGACCTCATAGGTGTAGATCTCAGGGTGCTCCTCGCGGGTTAGGTTCGGCGGCCACAGCGGGAGGTTCCTGGTGTGGTGTTGCGATACGACGTGGGTCGGTCCGAGTTCTTCGGGGACTCCGTGGATATAGATGAACATCTCGACCTCGGCCAAGCTCGGGTCATCCGATGGCACTAAGGGCGTGTGGTTCCGGTAATCGCAGTGCAGCTCCTGGTCATAGTCCGTGGCCCCGCTGTATTTCGCCCAGTTGTGCGCCTCGTATAACCGAATGGACGCCGTGCCGAGGACCGCTTCGGCGAGCGCGGCGATCGGTGGGCTCAGGCCGAGGAGGGACCACTCGACGCTCGCGTACGGGAACAGGTCTATCCCGGCGAAGGCGCCGGCGGTGAAGCGGGCGTTGCGGGCTGGGTCGGTCCCGGCGTGGTATTCCTCGGAGGTCGGGAACATCATCTCGAGCTCGGCTTGCGCTGGCGCGAGGTCGTCCTCCGAAAGGTACCCGGGAAGGACGGCGTACCCGTGCTCGTGAAAGTGCTCCGCTGCCTGCGCAATTACCGAAGTCCGGTTACCCACCCCACTCGACTTTAGCCAGGCTGGGTCTGTCAAGCAGGACTGGCCCCGCCTGCTCGTCAGAGTTGGCCCCACCGTCCCTGGGCTCCATGGTTGTCCGAGCGTCCCGTCCGATCAGGCCCAGCGTCGCCAGTGGTCTAACTCCCAATACTCGGCAGTACTGGTCGGGATCACCTGTGCGGTACGGCTCGACTACAAACAGGTGGTTCTCAGAGAGCTCGTACCTATCGGGCCAGCACCGGGCCCGCCCCCGCGTGGCCCGCCGTCCTTCGGTGCAATCCAAATCTGGCTCGGCCATCCAATTGACTTGGGCCCATCGCCCTGAGACTGGGCCGAGCTGAGCGTGGCGGGGCATCGTGCCCAACAATGCCTTAGGTTTGCCACCCCCGGACGTCTTGGTGCTGTCCAGAACGTAGATGGCGTCATCGGTCACCGATACCAAGCGGTACTCGATCCGAGACATTGTCACGCCGCTCAGGTAGGTGATGACGAATTAGGCGAAGCCGCCAACCTGGAGCGGCTGAAGCACCGACTGGACGGACCGGGCGGATCGCAGCGGTGGCGATGGATGGACGTCACCGCCGGGAGTGGCCACGGCGAAGCTCCCCGGTCTCTCAGCCCACTTCACCATCGAGGCTGGGAGGGAACCGGCCATAACCGAGGACGGGTACCATCGCGGCTATCGTGGATGCCGGTCGTCAGCCAGCCGGGGGTTTCATGTCGGAAGACTGGTTCGTTGCCGCCGTTCGCAGGGTGTCTGATGCTGGTCGGGCCGCTTGCGAGTCCGTAGAGGCCGCCGTGCATGCTCTCGAGGCAGGGCGGGATGCCCGCCTGGCTGGCCGGCCTGCGAGTGCGATTGTGGACGAGCTGATCGGCGGCGGCGGTAGGGACGTCCGGCTAGGTGCGGCACTGGCATTTCGCCAGTTCGAGCGGGAGGTCCAATCGATGCGGGTGTGGGTTATCCGGGCCATGATCGACGAGGAAGGCCTTACGCTCACCGAGGCGTCGGGCCGGCTCGGTATCTCCCGGCAGGCGGGCGCCCGCCTGTACCGCTCGCAAGGAGACCGTCCAGCCGGGCCTCCGCTCAGAATGTGACGAATGGCCCTTGAGGTACCCCCTAGGTGCCCCCCGACTCTTATGTTGTGCCCCTATCACTTCCCGCAGTCTCCGGTTCCTCGCTCGATGAGCCGATCCAAGCGGTCGGCCCCGTTGATGCTTACGTTGAGCTGATCCTGGACTCAGTTCCCCATGTGGTGTGGACGGCGTCCGCCGACGGGGTGACCACATCGCTGAACCGTCGGGGTATGGCCTATACCGGTAGCCGGCCGGGGCCCAATTGCGATGGTGGCTGGTTGAGCCGAGCTCACCCTGATGATCGGCAACTGGCTCGAGAGGCTTGGGCCGAGGCGGTTGCCAGGGAGACGGGCTACGCCGTCGAGTACCGGTTTCGCCGGTTCGACGGGGTGTACCGTTGGCATTCGTTCCGGGCTGAGCCGGTGCGCGGCTCCGACGGCGAGGTGGCGTTCTGGATCGGGACGGCGACCGACATCGACGACCAACGGAAACTGGAGCTGTCTCTGCGCAAGTCGGAGAAGGAGGCGGTGCAGGCACTCGCCCTTCTCGAGAGCATCGGAGATGCGGCCCCGGTCGGCTTCAAGTTTGTCGACCGCGATCTGCGGATCGTGCGAATCAACAAGCGGCTGGCCGAGGTCGATGGCCGGACTGTTCCCGAAGTCGTCGGACGCACGGTCGCGGACGCGGTTCCGGACTTGTGGCCCGAGCTCGAAGATGTGTACCGCCGGGTTTTGGCCGGCGAGGACGTGTCCAACATCCTGCTGAGCCGCGCTCGCCCGGACAGGCCGAAGCGAGCCTCCCACTTTTTGGCTAGCTACTACCCGGTTCGGGTCGACGGAGAGATAATCGGTGTCGGCAACGTCGTAGTGGACATAACGGAGCGCAAGGAGGCGGAGGTTTTCCGCCAGGTGGTCATGGACAACATGGCCGAAGGCCTATGTACCTTGGACGCGGACGGCCTTGTCACCTATGTCAACCCGGCTGCCTGCCGCATGCTGGGATGGAGCGAGCAGGAACTCTATTGCAAGCCGATGCACGAGACCATCCACTTCCAAGACGCGGACCGCCATCCCATTCCGGCGGAAGGATGCACGCTGCTCGCAGTTCGCCTACAAGGCCGGACCCTGCGCAGCTCGGACGACACGTTCACCCGCAAGGACGGGTCGACTTTCGCGGTGGCGTTCTCCTCTGCGCCATTGCTCAGCGAGGCGAACATCGAAGGCGTGGTCGTCGTCTTCCGGGACATCACCGACGAGAAGAAAGAGCAGACCGCGGTTCGGCGCGAACTGGCGTCTCTCAGCTGGGTCGGCCGGATCCGCGACGCCCTCGACGAGGACCGCTTTGTCTTGTACTCACAGCCCATCGTGCCGCTCGGCCATGGTCACCAGGCAGAAGAGGTGCTTCTGCGTATGGTGGGCCGCGACGGCGAGATCATCCCGCCGGGCAAGTTCTTGCCGGCCGCCGAGAAATACGGGCTGATAGCTGAGATCGACCGCTGGGTTGTCAGCCGGAGCGTCGAGCTGGCGGCTCAAGGGCGGCCCATCGAATGTAACTTATCGGCCGCCTCCCTGGAGTCGCCGAGCATGCTGTCGTTCATCGAGCAGCAAATCGCCCGGAGCGGGGCTAACCCCGCCAATCTCGTGTTCGAGCTAACCGAGACAGCCCTCATGACCGACCTCACAGCGGGAGCTGAGTTCGCTCGGGGCCTGGCGGCTCTGGGATGTGGACTGGCCATCGACGACTTCGGCACTGGCTTCGGGAGCCTGGTCTACCTCAAGAAACTCCCAATCACCCAACTAAAAATCGACATCGAGTTCATCCGCGACCTGCCGACCAACGCGGCCAACCGCCACGTGGTGGATGCCATCGTCAGCCTCGCTCGGGCCTTCAAAGTTCGCACCGTGGCAGAAGGAATCGAAGACGAGGCCTCCCTCGAGTGCGTCCGGGCTGCCGGCGTCGACTTCGGTCAGGGGTTCTACCTAGGCCGCCCAACCCCCATTGGGTCAATCCTCGAGCCGGTAGCAACAATCGGCCCTCCGACAACCAACACGGCGTAGGCACCGAGGTCAACGACAACCGCGGGCGCCTGACGTCACTCAAAGCGCAAACCTCGACCTGATGCGAACCAACCAGGTGGAGGACGTCGTCGTCGACAAGCATCCCAACGGGCCCGCCAGGCGGGGCCTACCTCCTGGCGGGGCTGTTCCCCTCCTGGACGATGTACTTCGCGCGGCGAACCCACAGGAAGCTGTGATATACGACATAACCGTCTTCGAAGGTCAGCTGCCCGCGGCGGATGAGCCTCGAGAAGCTGCCTGTGTTCGGGCTGCCGAGCCTCACTACGCCGGCGTGGCGCGAGTAGGTGGCGAGCTGCTTTCCGGGAAAGTGGAAGGGCCAGTCCCGGTACACGTATATGTTCTGGTCGGTGACCAGCACGATGCGATGGAAGTAGAACGTCAGGATGCTAATCGCCAAGTTGATCAGCGAACCGACCGTCGGAACGAACTCTGCGACGTCCTCCACTGCGCCGATCAGGAGGGTCGTCAGCAGGTTGTTGAAAGCGAAACACACCGCCACGCCCTGCTCGTTCACATGGGCGCGCCTGGCCACCCGCTTAGCCATGCGCTGGTTGTACCTCCGCACGGGCGTGCCGGCGTAGGAGGGATCGTTGAAAGCGCTCACGGAGGAAATCTATGGGATAGCCCGGGCCGCGCCGACCGGCGGCAGGGTCGGGAACCTCTCGAGGCGGGCTTCCAGGACTCGGGGTGAGGAGCGACGATGTGGCGGATCAGCTAGTTAGCCCACGTCTCGGCTGGGTTTCGCGGCGGGCCTTGTCCAGGTCGGTCTGGAGGGTTTGGTTAACCGCTCGGAGGGCGAGGACGGCCGCGACACCCGCCAGGTTGAGCCCATCGGCGAGAAGCTGGCCGATCTGTCGGAGACGGGTGAGGTCGCTGTCGCTGTAACGGCGGGTACCGCCCGCGCTACGGGCCGGGGTCACCAGGCCGCGGGCCTCGTAGAGCCGCAGGTTCTGCGGGGCGCTACCGACCAGTTCGGCAGCCACAGAGATCCCATACACGCCCCGGTCGGGATCGAGATGGTCGATCGGACCGTTAGGGAGCGTCATCGTCGGACGCCTGTTGCATGAGACATGGTGGCTATGGTATAACAAACCTATCAGTCACACCATAGATCCGAGGCGGGGAAAGGACGCCTCGGCGTAAGAAGGAGGCAATCATGCTTGTTCGTTCCGATCCGTTCCGTCAGTTTGACCGCTTGGCTGAGCAGGTCTTTGGGACCCCAGCCCGCCCCGCCGCGATGCCCATGGACGCATGGCGTGACGGCCACAACTTTGTCGTCGAGTTCGATCTGCCGGGCATCGACCCGTCCAGCATCGACTTGGACGTAGAGCGAAACGTGTTGACCGTGCGGGCCGAGCGCAAGCCCTCGACCGGTCCCAACGTGGAGCTGGTCGCCTCGGAACGGCCTAGAGGCGTGTTCAGCCGTCAGGTGATCTTGGGCGATGCGCTCGACATTGAAGCGATCAACGCCGCCTACACCAGCGGCGTACTGCGTCTCACGATCCCGGTGGCCGAGCGGGCCAAGCCCCGCAAGATCGCCATCTCCACCGATGAGCACGCCGTCGGCGATAAGCCGGAACGTCAGGTCATCTCGACTACGGCCGAGGACCGTCAGCCCGTCGCTGTGTAACCCGGTCATGGGCTCGATCTGCACCGTGCCAGTAGTAGACAGCGAGTTTTGGGCTGTCGTCCTGGCCGATCCCGACCTGCTCGACGAGGCATTCGCTGAGGTCCTTGCTTCGTGGGACGCAGCGCCACCCTCAGCGCCTCCCGGTACGCTTACGGTCAACCCAGCTCGCGCCAACCCTGTGCCAACAAAAAGACGGACAGGTTGTTGGCGGCCTCGCTGGCAGTCGATGGTAGGAGTTGCTCCTCGACCACAAGTCGCCCGGTCACCCCCGCGCCTTAAGCACGACTTGATGTTGGGTCGCCCCGCTCGGAGCTATCCGGGCGGGGCGCCGGGTGATCCAGGTCGGCACTGACCTTTGCCGTTTGCTGGCACCGATCAGGTCTAGAGCGTGTTGTTTTAGAGTATCGCCATGAAAAAGCGGGCCCTCGGGATGAGCGGGTTAGAAGTATCGGCGATCGGGTTCGGATGCATGGGGTTGAACCACCACCGCAGCGCGACACTAAGCCGGGACGAGTCGATTGCTTTGATCCGCAGGGCCGCGGATCTCGGCGTGACGTTCTTCGACACAGCGCAGGTATACGGCCCCTTCACCAACGAGAAGCTGGTGGGGGACGCGCTCGCGCCAGTCCGCGACGAGGTGACCATCGCGACAAAGTTCGGCCAGGTCGACGCAAGTGGCCAACCTGTCCTTTCGAGCCGGCCCGAGCTGATCAAACAGTCTACGGACGGCTCTTTGTCCCGTCTCGGCGTAGAGACCATCGACCTGCTCTACCAGCATCGGGTCGACCCGGACGTGCCGATAGAAGAGGTTGCCGGCGCAGTCAAAGAGCTTATGCAGCAGGGCAAGGTCAAGCATTTCGGCCTCTCTGAAGCGGGTGCGGAGACGATCCGCCGTGCGCACGCCGTCCAGCAAGTCACAGCCGTCCAGAGCGAGTACTCGCTGTGGTGGAGGCGCCCGGAGGAAGAGGTCCTCCCGGTCTGTGAGGAGCTGGGGGTCGGCTTCGTGCCGTACAGCCCACTGGGACGAGGCTTCCTGACAGGCGCTATCGACGAGCACACCACCTTCGACAGTTCTGACAACCGCAACAGCCTGCCCCGCTTTACGGTCGAAGCGCGTAAGGCTAACCAAGCTCTTGTCACCCGGCTCCGCGCCATCAGTGAACGCAAGGGTGCAACGCCACCCCAGCTCGCGCTCGCTTGGCTCCTCGCTCAGGCAGCGTTGATCGTCCCGATCCCCGGGACGACGAAGGTGCCCCGTCTAGAAGAGAACCTTCGTGCCGAAGCCCTGGAGCTAACGAGCGATGATCTTGCCGAGATAGACCATGCCGCGTCCGAGGTACCGGTCGTGGGCGACAGGTACCCAGTGGAACTTGAGCAGATTACGAACCTCTAGTTGTTCGCGCGCGCCGGCCGTAGACGGGCCCGAGGCTCAACTATCCACTCCCCGCCGTCTCAGCTTACCTACTTGAGCGCGTCGTGAGCTTCCTGACGCTCTGGCGCTGGTTGACTCGCGCTCCACGACCGTGAAATTGCTCACGAATTCTTGATGATCACGTCCGGGAGTACCTTCGTCCATGCGACGAATAAGTAGGCTAACGGCCGTTCGGGCCATCAATTCGTGGTCCGGATCGACGGAAGAAAGCGACGGAACCGTGAAGTTACATTCTTCGACGTTGTCAAACCCGATTACCTTTACACTGTCGGGCACGTTCACCCCAAGGTCGGCGAGCCCACGAATCACTCCGATCGCGATCGTGTCCGTGACACAAAATACTCCATCGAACTTTTCTCCGCCAGCTACAAGAGACTTCACGGCCTCGGACCCCGATTGCATAGTGAACTTGTCGATGTTGACAACCAATGAGGGATTGAAGATTATGCCGGATGCCGCGAGAGCCTGACGGTACCCCGTAAGTCGCAGGCCCGAGACATCAACCTCCTCCCCCACCTGACCGTCAACCATTACTATGCGGCGGCAGCCGCGCTCAATGAGATGAAGAGTCGCCGCGCAGGCGCCGTCGACATTCGGCATTGCGACATGGTCCACCGGCCCGTCAAAGATCCTCTCGCCGAGAATTACGACGGGGTAATCCAATTTCAAGAGATCAGTATCGGCAGGCCCCAACCCGACGGTGCTCAGGATCAAGCCGTCGTAAAGCCGGTTCCGCGAAAGGAACAGTGCGTCAAGCTCGTTGTCCCGGGAGGCGCCAGTTTGTTCGATGGCGACGCGAAGGTTGTACTTAGCGGCCGCCCGGATGATACGGGCGGCCAGCTGACCGTAGTACGGACGGTCAACTTCAGGTACCGCCAACCCAATCGTCCCAGTACGACCGGTGCGGAGGTTCCGGGCGGCAAGGTTTACGCGATAGTCAAGTTGCTCGATCACTTCCAGGACTTTGGCACGAGTGGAAACGCGTACGTGTGGATGATCGTTAATCACGTGCGAAACGGTCATCGGCGAAACACCAGCAGCTCTGGCAACATCCCCGATTGTTACCAACGAACTAACCTGTCGCTATCGGGGCCGAGCCACTGTCCGACACTGTGGTCTGGCGCTCCCAGGAGGGCCCAAACCTTAGCGAAGCGCAAGCCTGCTGACAGGTCGATCAGCTCGGCAAGGCGACCAGGATGTAGATGAGATCCAGGTGCAAAGGCAGCACCCACCGCTAAACGCAAGAAACCGACCGCTTTGCTTCCCGGGACGGGGGGCGACGAAACATTAGGCGTTAGATGGGTGCTTTCGATGACCTCAAGCTTATTGGATCCTCAGGCTGCTCGGGCCCAAGCAGGTCCGCCGGACCAGCAAGGCTTAGACGGCGTCGTCGGACAACCCGAGAGTCGTGTCGCGAGCCCGGTCGCAGACGAGGTCCCCGTTCTCGGTCCCCAGCTCGGCCACCAGTACCGACGACCTACGTGCAGGGTAGGGCACGCGGGGAGTTGTCGCTTCCGCTTCCGGAAGCGTGAAATACAAGATGAAGGCGCGATCGCCGTCCACGACCACGTCGCTGTGTAGGCCTGGGCCTATGTCGTCTTCACGACAGCTCGTGCGCGCACTGGCCGTATCAAGAACTCGGCCAGCCGACTGCCACTGCGACAGGTCGTCCGAACGAAAGGCCAGCTGGCCGTCCCACGAGTCGACTACGAGCCAATAGGCATCGCGGAACCGGAACACGTTCGGGCCTTCATGACCGCCCGCCGTCTGAAGGACTCGCTGAGGGCTATGCCACACCTGCAGGTCAGAACTGTCGACTGACCACGTGCTTGAACCATCGGCTTCGTCCTTGTACCACATCCGGTACCCGCCGCCAGGGTGGGGGTGCACGGCTGCGTCAATCACGCGGTCGCTGCTAAGAGGTAACGGGCCACGGTGGTCCCAGTTGACGAGGTCCTCGCTCACGTAATGGTGGATGTGCCGGTTGTGCCCAGCCCACTGTTCGGGAACACCTCGGATGTAGGAGACGAACACATGGTAAAGACCGTTGGCCCAGATGACCTCGGGCGCCCAGAACGTGTTGCGACCGAACTCGTGACCGAGGTTAAGGACGCCGCGATAGCACCAGGTTGCGCCGCCGTCATTCGACGATGCGATGCCCACGTCGCTCCCATGAACCCACCCGACGCCCTTGGTCGGCGCGGTGGCCCTCCGGCTGGTGTAGAGCATCCACCAGGAGCGCTCCGGGCGATTGCGGATCAGAACGGGATCGCTCGCCCCGTCGAAAACTGGATCACGGAACAACGGGCTCAATGTCAGGCCTTCCTTTCTGATGGTCGTGCAATACGTCCTCGCAATCCGTGCGGACAGTCATGCCTGCTCTCCACAAGCCAAAAACGGCGCGAGCCCGGTCGTCCGAATCAACTCCCGAATAGTTTTCGCGCTGGCCCCTTGCGATCGCCACTGGTTTGTGTAACGATACAGTACGAAACCAACGGTCCAACAGTTTAGCCGGACAGACATTCGCTCACCCTTGTGGGGGAGCCAATAGTTCAACAAGGGGAACGGTTACGGCGTGCTTCAGCGCGCCGCCTAACACTGACACATGGACGGGAGCCGATAATGCCGCGCGCCATGACGATGACGAGTTCGAGAAGGAGGGGCCTGCATTGAGCAACCCGGGGCATCGCCAGACGAAGACACGTCGTGAGGTCCCTCCTAACAACCCGATAGATGAGGTGGAGAGGTGACTCGAGTCACGGCGGACCCTGGACGGACAATCGGCCAGGTCAATCGCAACATTTTCGGCGGCTTCATCGAGCATCTCGGTCGTTGTATATATGGAGGCCTCTACGAAGAAGGCTCAGCTCTCAGCGATCATCAGGGGTTCCGGCTCGACACCCTCGCCTTGCTAAAAGAATTGCAAGTGAGCGTGCTCCGTTGGCCCGGCGGCAACTTCGTATCGAACTACCACTGGGAGGACGGGATCGGGCCGAAGGATAACCGCCCAACCCGAAGCGACCTGGCCTGGGGTGGTGTCGAACCTAACCGGTTCGGCACCGACGAGTTCATGGCGTACTGCGCCGCGCTTGGCACGGAGCCCTACATTTGCTTGAACATGGGTACGGGCACTCTTAAAGAGGCCTTGGCCTGGATCGAGTACTGCAACTCCGAGCGGGCAACCTACTGGGCTGAACAGCGCCGGACGAACGGACGAAATGAGCCCTACAGAGTGACCTGGTGGGCACTCGGCAACGAGATGTGGGGCGAAGGGCAAGTTGGTGCGATGTCCGCGACTGAGTATGTAAGAGAGGCCACCAGATGGGCCCGGGCCATCAAGATGCTCGACCCGCAGGCAAAGCTCGTGAGCTGTGGTTGGAACGGCTGGGACGATTGGGACCGCGAAGTGATCGACGGGATGGCAGACTTGGTCGACCTCCATTCCCTCCACATCTACACCGGGTCCGACGATTACTGGACCAACGTGCTCCAGGTTCATCAGGCCGAGCGCGCCATTGCCTGCACGCGGTCCCTCATCGAGCGTGCCGCGTACGTTCACAAACTCGAGAGGTGGCCACGGATCGCCTACGACGAATGGAACGTCTGGTACCGGACGAGCGACGGCACCCTAGAGGAACGCTACAGTATGGCCGACGCATTAGGCGTCGCGACATACCTCAACATCTTCCTGCGGAATTCTTCATGGGTCCAGATGGCCAACCTCGCCCAGATGGTAAACGCTATCGCCCCAATCGTGACCTCCCGCGACGCCGCCGTCGTGCAGCCGATCTTTTATCCCGTGATGCTCCACGTTACCAACGCACTTTCCCAGGCGGTCGATACCTACGTCGAGGGGCCGACGATTGAGGCACCGAAGCCTCGCTCAGACAACCGGTGGCCCCACCGGTTGGCCGGTCTCGGACCGTTCACCCTGGTGGACGTCGCCGCGACCGTAGACGTGGCTCGTAACAACCTCAGTATGACCATTGTTAACCGCGGCGAACAGCAAGACGACCTCGTAATCACACTACGTGACTTCGTGTTCGACGGTAATGCCACATTGCAAACCCTCACGACGGCCTGCACTCCTTCACCTCCCCCCGTACCGGGCGTTGAGGCCGTGGCACTTGACAAAAGGCTAGAAGAAGCGACGGGCCCACCGTTCGCGTCAGTGTCCCGGCCAAGTCGTTCACAGCGCTCCAGGCACGTATAGCGCTCTCGTAAGGTCACAATGATGACGTCGTAGCTGGGGAAAAGAATGCACACGAAATCACGAGCCAACCGCCCATCCTAAGCAGTGATCCTCTGCTTCTAGTGCTATAGAGCCATGCAAATCCTCTCAACCAACCCATACTTCAACTGAAAGGGGACCAACATGTCCGACAACGACAGCGACATCACGACAACTAACCCTCCCGGCCCAGGTCTAACGAGACGCCGGTTCCTCGCATTGGGCGCCGCGGGCGCTGCTGGCACCGCGCTCGTCGCAGCTAGCCCTTCCGCGGCCTCCGCCGCAATACGTTCTTCAGGTATTACGCGGGTACGGGAGCCCGACGCAAAGACCACGTTGAGCTTCCTGTCATGGGACACGATCCCCGTAATACAACCTGTTGTTGACCTGTTCCAAAAGCAAAACCCCTCCATCGGCATCGAAATCTCGCACCTACAGGGACCGCAACCATACGTCTCGACGCTGGCCACCCGGCTCCTCGCAGGGGTTGGGCCCGACATCTTCATCTACACAGTCGAGAACAAGACCCAGCTCAACAAGTACAACTACGTTTACGACCTCAGCGGCCAGGCCTTCACCAAAGTCATGGCCGCCAACAATTTGAACTTCATGTCGTACAACGGAGGGGTGTGGGGGCTTTCGGTCGCGGCTTGGGCCGGGGGCATCTACTACAACAAGGCTCTACTTGCCAAGGTGGGATCGGGGCCAGCGACGACATGGGACGAGTTCCTGACCCTGTGCAGCAAATTCAAAGCCATGGGCATCACCCCGTACTTCGGAGGCGGGCAGCCAGACGTCGTCGTCGAGGCCCTCATCGGGAGCCATTTCAAAACCGCCGGCCTAACGGATGCAAACATCTTCGATGGGAAAGCCACTTTTGCAGAGTACTGGGCCCCCCACTGGCCCTGTACGACAAGTTGTACTCTAGTGGGCTAGTCCCGGCGAGTATGGTCGGGGTAAGCCAAACCAGCGGTGAACTCCAGAGCGAGTTCGCCAACGGGAAGCTTGCGACGTATGGGTCGGGCCCATGGGACGAACCCACAATCCTTGCCGACAACCCGAAGCTGGATTTCGAGATGTACCCGGTACCAGGAGCGACCGCAGCGAGTCAAAGGTTCTGGTGCGGAGCCCCGACCGAGGGCTGGGCGATCAATTCCAAAACCAAGAACCTTCCAGGAGCTCTCAAGTTCCTGGAGTTCCTCGCCAGCCCCGAGGCCCTCAAGCTATACGGGAGCTCGTCGGGACAGATCATCACTACAAACAACGTCATGACGCCGGTCGCCCCTCAGCTCTCCCTCTGTGCCACAGCAGCGAGAGCGAGTACCTACTACTACACCGGCATCGCTTGGCCGGCGCCGATCGCTGACGCCCTAGGCAACGATGCGAACGCTCAGTTCGAGCTGTTGGTCGCGGGCAAGACCACGCCTGCAAAGCTGGAGGCCTACCTACAGTCCGCTGTCAAACAGCTTCAAGGCTGAAGCCCACGAGGCCCGTTCACACCCGGGTCGCCGCACCTCTGAACGAGGATGATGACAAGATGTCCTTGTTGTCCACCACCGACTTGACAGCAGAGTGCGTGCGGGCCTCCATTTCGGGGGCCGCGCCAAGCGGGCCAGCATTTACGGCCTGCTTGGCCTTGGCCTGCTGTAACCTGCCGGCCCGGCGACTGCCTGCTCCGGTTCGGTCGACAGCCGCTGGGTCGATCCCTCGATCGGTCAGAAAGTTGCCCGGCGAACCTCAACCCAAAAGCGACACCCCCCTGCACACGGACAGCTCACATTGAGGGTCACCCCCGGCGCTTCGCACGACGACGCGGGGGCCGATTTGGCGGCGCGCCCCGGGAACCCGCTACAGCCGAGCGGGCCGGGTGGCCGAAGTCGTCGCCCAAGGTTACTGGCCTCACGACGGCGCGAACAGGTGACCCTTCGCTTGTTCGTCTTGCCTCTCGTCATCATATTTGTTGCTCTCTTCGCACTACCTGTGGCGCGCTCGCTCTATTTCAGTTTTACAAACTTCGGGGGCTACTCGACCAAGGTTTCCTTCGTCGGCTTTGCAAATTACACCGCCCTCTTCTCCAACCCGACTGTCCTAACTGGGTTGTCTTTCACTCTTATCTACGCTCTGGGACGGGCCTTCATCGTCACGATCATCGCGATCCCCCTTGCGGTCGCGCTGAACAAGAGGTTCGTGGGAAGGAGCTTCGTCCGCGCCGCACTGTTCTTCCCGGCCGTCCCTAGCGTGGCAATTCTCGGGCTGGTGTGGTCCTTCATACTTGCGCCGATCTCGATGGGAGTGGTCAACTCCGCCCTTGGTGGCTTATTCGGGGTCGGCCCCGTACCGTGGTTGTCGACCGACCTGCTGGCCAGACTGTCGGTGGTTGGGGTCGGCGTATGGTGGCAAACTGGCTGGCACGCCCTGCTCTACCTGGCATATCTCCAGTCGATCCCGGGCGACTACTATGACGCCGCCGACGTCGACGGCGCGTCGACCTTGCAGCGGTTCTTCCACGTCACGGTCCCACTGCTAGCGCCAGCTATGACGATCAGCATCGTTTTGCTGGTTGTATTCGGCTTGCAGGAGTACGCGTTACCGCTCGCGCTGACGGGTGGTGGGCCAGGGTACGCTACCTATACGGTCTCACAAACCATCATCCTGCTCGGCATCTCTAACGCGCAGTATGGGCAAGGTGCGGCCCTGAGCATACTTTTCCTCCTCATGGTGGCATTTGTGCTTGTCGTGCAGATCACTATTCTGCGCCGGCGTGAGGCGCGCTTGCGATGAGGAAATCGTCCTGGCTCAGTCGGCTCGCACTGAGCATCGTCATGCTGTCGATTGCCTGTACAGTCGCCGTCCCGTTTTACTATATTATTGTCAACACCTTCAAAACGCAGCAACAGACATCTGTATCACCACTTGGCTTTCCGACATCGTTCAATTTTACGAACTACAAGAACGTTTGGGACAACATCCCGGTGCTACAGAGCTTTTGGAACACGTTACGCGTCACCGCCGTGTCAGTTGTACTCATGCTGTTGTTTGGCTCCATGGCCGCCTACAGCGTGGTGATGCGAAAGACCCGGTCGAGCAAGCGCATTCATATCATCCTGTTATTGGCGCTCGCAGTACCGTTCCAGGTGACGTTGATACCGATATATCAGGCATTTGTCAAGTTCCACCTGATTGACAGTCTTAATGGTCTTATCGTTATATATACCGGTGGTGCAGTTTTTAGCTACTTTCTCATCCAGGGCTACATGCTGACGATCCCTTACGAGATAATCGAGGCAGCTCGCATCGACGGCTGCGGCACGGTCCGGATGTACTGGAGGATCGTCGTACCACTTATCCGACCAGTGCTCGTGACCGTGAGTATCTTCCAGACCATTTGGGTGTGGAACGACTTCTTGGCACCGAGCGTGTTTATAATTTCGCCTTCGAATTATACGCTCGTACTGCAAGCGTACCAAGCAGTAGGGCAATATACGACAAACTGGCCCGCCTTCATGACGCTAACAGTTCTCAGCTTGATACCCATCACAATATTCTTCGCCGTGATGCAGCGCCACATCGTGGGCGGGTTCACCGCGGGCGCTGTAAAGGGATAGATAGATCGGTGGGAGCGGGCTCAGCGAAGGTCACAATTGATGCCGCAACCGTGATCAAGCCGTTGGAACATCTTTGGGCCAGTTTCGGGTATGACGAGCTGAATTGGACAGCGACGCCGCGTGGCCGAGCCAACATGTCCACGTTGAGAACTATTTTCGGTGAGCCGGCAGTCGTGAGGGCGCATAACCTGTTGACGAGCGGGAATGGGCGCGGCTCGCTTCACTGGAGCAGCGGGAACGTCTACCACGAGGATGCCCGAGGGTGTCCGGTCTACGACTGGGGCCAGGTCGACCCGGTCTTCGACGTCTGGGTGGACAACGACATGGTCCCGCTGGTAGAGCTCGGTTTCTGCCCTATCCAGCTCAGTCGGCCGTCAACCATGACGTTGTACGAGATGCCCTCGTCATACGGCGAGTACGAGAACTTGGGCTGGGCCTCCCCTCCGAAGGACATGCGACGTTGGGAAAACCTCGTGGAGGCAGTAGTGGACCACCTTGCCCGACGTTATGGCACCAAGAGAGTCTCCGAGTGGTACTGGGAACTGTGGAACGAACCCGACATCGGCTACTGGCAAGGCAGCGTAGAGGAGTACTGCCAACTTTACGACGTCACGGTTGCAGCAGCCCGCAGGGCGCTCCCAGCGGCCCGGGTAGGCGGGCCCGCCACTACCGACCGCGGCACTGAGTTCTTGGCGAGGTTCCTCGAGCACTGTTTGGGAGCAGCCGGGGGCCGTGTTGGCAAAGCGCCCGCGCCGCTTGACTTTGTTTCTTTCCATACAAAGGGCGCCGCGCAGTTCAAGCGCACGTACGGTGTCATAGGCCGAGACGGCGCTACGGGGGACGAGAATAGGTCCCCCAGCACCAAAAAGATGCTGCGCGACATACAGGTGAACCTGGATATCGTCCGCTCACATCCGTTGCTTGCCCATACACCGGTCTTCGTGGACGAGTGCGACCCGGGAGTCCCATCTCATATGGGTATCTTTGACAACAGGAACTATGCCTTCCGGAACACAGAATACTACGCCGTGTTCCAGCTGCAACTTATTGCGGCTTTGGTCGATGGTGCGCCCGGGGGACGCCAAGGCGTCTCGCTGGCAACGGCTTGGGCGTGGTACATGGAGGGCGACCGCTACTTCGAGGGTACGCGCAGCTTTTTCACTGCATCCGACATTCCTCTGCCAGTGACCAACGCCTACCGGATGCTTGCGATGCTCGGAGCCGACCTGGTCCGCGCCAAGGTCGAGCAAGCCACCGGAGGCGCGCCCACTCTTGGGCGGGTCGGGGCTCTGCCAACGATCCGGACCGACGCTGGTGTCGTGGCCATCGTATGGCACCACAACGATGACCAGTACGTCCATGGCATGAGCCAGGTGGAGGTTGAGGTCAATGGTCTCCCTTGGGTCGGACGCCCCATCCGTTGGCGCGAGTACGTAATTGACGCGCTGCACAGCAATAGCCACACCGCTTGGCTCGAACTGGGCTCACCCCAGTACCCGAGCGCAAGTGAGATCGACACGATCCGGAGCCGAGCATCCTTGGAAATGGTCCGAGACGAGACGCTGGATGTTTGCCCGGCCTCACTCCGTCGCGAGATAGCCCTGCCGTGCCCAGCCGCTACCCTGATCGAGATTGTGCCCAGGTGATCCTACTGCGCCATGACACCAGCGCCCCAGGCCCTGTGCAGACCCGATTGACCGGACCCTACCTAAGCTTTACGGATGTGCCGCTCAAGCAACGTTAGGTCTGCTGCCCCCAAGCGATCGCCGGCGGCCATCCACTAATACTTCAATAATGACGTACAGCTTCTCCTGATCGTAGATTGGCGGCTCGTCCAGTGGGCGAGCCCACGGTGTGTTGCCACGAAGATGTCTCGTATCATTAGCGGCATAAGGGTTATGGAAGGAGGGTGATGGCTCCGACGTCGTGGGCGCTCGCCATAGCGGACACAATCATGAAACGGAACCCGGGCACTCCAGGGGATGTGCTCGCCAGTTGGTCATACTGGAAGGCCTACAGTTTGCTCGGCTTCGAGATGCTCTGGCGAAGCACCGGCGACCGGCGTTATTTCGATTTCATCAAGCGTGAGCTCGACCCATTCGTCGACGAGGAGGGCAACCTTGTCGGTGTCACGCTCGATTCGCTCGACAACATTATGCCCGGTAGCGCGATCGTGGCCCTCTATGAGCACACAGGCGAGGAACGGTACCGCAAGGCGGCGGATGCGATCCGGCGTGTTTTCGATGTCTACCCGCGCAACGCCGACGGCGGGTTCTGGCACGGGTCCGGGCTCGTGGGCGAGATGTGGATCGACGGCGTGTTCATGGGCCAGATGTGCCTTATCCGCTACGGGGCAGTGATCGACGACGCAGGCTACTGTTTTGACGAAGCCGTACGGCAGATCATTGTCTTCGCCGGGCACTGTCTCAAAGACGACAGCGGCCTGTACCTGCACGCGTGGGCAGCGCGGCCAGATCTGCCGAGGGTCTTGCCGGGTGGCACGGAGATCTGGGCGGATCCGGTGACGGGGCTCTCGAGCGAGGTCTGGAGCGAGGGCCTGGGTTGGTACACGCTTGTCGTTGCTGAGACGCTGGCCGTCCTGCCGACGAGCCACCCGCGTTGGGACGAAGTGGTGGAGATCTTTGCCCGCCTAGCTGATGGCCTGCGCCGCACGCAGGACTCTGACACAGGTGGCTGGTTCCAAGTTGTAGACAAGGGAGACCGGTCGGACAACTGGATCGACACCTCAGGGACGGCCATGTTCACATATGCGCTGCAGCGGGGTATCGAGATTGGCCTGTTGAACGTCGCAGCATATGGGCCGGTAGTCAGGCGTGGATATCAGTGCATCGTCGGAAACGCTGCTATCGACGATAACGGGCTGGTGGACGTGGAGAGCGCGTGCGATGGTCTCTGCGTGCAGCAGAGCTATGACGCATATATCAGGGCGCCGAGAGTCACCAACGCAAAGGAAGCCGTGGCTGGCTTCCTTTGGGCAACTTCCATTGTCGAGAAACCCGGTATGAATAGGTAATCAGCGATCAGGGACGCAGTTGTGGTGCCCGGTCAGCTTCGGAATCGATGGCCTTCAGGATCCGGTTCGCAATGACCCCCAGCTGACGTGCCTGGGCGGTGGTAAGCACATCAAAGACCAGCCGGTTCACGGCCTCGACGTGCCCCGGCGCGGCCGCGACGAGCACAGCCCTCCCCTTGTCGGTGAGTAGGGCCAGGGTGTAGCGGCCATCGGCTGGGTCTGGCTTGCGTGTCACCCACTTCCTGCCTTCGAGTCGAGCGACCGCCCGAGACAGGCGCGACAAAGACCCGTTGGCAAAGATCGCCAGCTCGCTCATCCGGAGGGTTGCTGCGTCTGCATCCGACAGCGAAGCGAGGATGCCGTACTCGAAGTGGCTCAGGCCGGCGTCCCGCTGAAGTTGGTCGTCTAGTGCTGTCGGCAGCCAGATCAGCATGGAGGCAAAGGCCATCCAGGCCTCGCGGTCGTCCCCGCTTAGCCAGCGCGGTTCGAGAGCAGGCGTTGTCATGACGTCATCTTACGTGACTGGGAAAGTGAGCTCGGGAACATTCACTTGACGGATCAAGTGACCCGTCCTATAGTTCACTTGATCAGTCAAGTGAACGACGGAAAGGATCTACAAATGCCCACCGATACCGAACAGAAGATGGACGCAGTCGTCATCGCGGCCGTAGGGCCGCCCGCGCAGTCGTTGGTCGTTCGTCCCGAGCCGGTGCCCGAGCCGGGCCCGGAGAGGTGCTCGTCGAAGTACACGCAGCCGCGGTGAACCCGCTCGACGTCGCCAACATTTTGGGTTTTCTCGGCACGCCCTTGCCTATGATCCCCGGTGGCGACTTCGCCGGCATCGTCGTCTCCGAGGGCGATCACATTGGCCAGGAGGTTTGGGGCAGCGGGCCGGCGCTGGGCATGGCATTGGGCAAAAAGCGACCGGGCACGCACGCGCGGTTCGTTGTCGTTCCCGAGACGTGGCTGTCGCGCAAGCCTGAGCGCTTGAGCATGCCTGAGGCGGCCGCGGTCGGGCGATCGCATTGGGCGACCTGGGAGGCAGTGATCAACATCATGGAGCTCTTGCCCGGCGAGACGATCTTGATCACTGGCGGTGCAGGCTTGGTCGGCCAGGCCGCCGCAGCGATCGCACGCTCGCGCGGAGCGGAGCCGATCATTGCCGACGTGCGCAAGCCCGACGGCGACGAGCACTTTATCGACACCAACACAAGCGATATACGCGAGGCGGTGCTCGAGCTCACCGATGGGCGCGGTGCCGACCTGGCGCTGGACACAGTCGGCGGCGCGCTGTTCGTACCCGCTCTTCGCAGCCTACGGTTCGACGGTCGGATGGTCGGGTTTCACGGCGGCACTGAGCCGGTCGAGGTCGACCTGAATGAAATATACAGCCGACAGGTACACGTCACGGGGCTCGCCAGCGTGTTCACGGACGGGGCCCACGTCGCGCCCATCTTCGACCAGCTCCGTGCGCTGTTCGACCGCGGCATCCTTATCCCCCCTGCCGTGAAGACGTGGCCGCTCAAGAACAGCGTCGAGGCATACCAGACGGTTCTGGACGGGTCGGGCGGCATCAAGCAGGTGCTGTTACCGAGCAGCGGCGGGGCGTAGGAGGCTGGACCAAGCGCCGGCCCGCACGTCTTCTCGGTACCGTGCGGGCACCGCCGTTCACGGGTACGGTAAACCGGCAGAGGCGCTCGTTGCCCTTTGCTGCACCTGCAGCGGCTGGGTCCCTCGTGCCGGTCCATACTGTCGGAATCGACTCCGGCGCTATGGCGGTGGTTGCAGTCGCTTCGGCTCAAGGGTGTGGGGCCTTATCGGGGACCACTATTTCGTGAACACGTGCCGAGCCGGCGCCTACCGGGCCCGTATCGGCATGTACCACGGAGGAGACGGTCTTTTCCGCCACGCAGGTAGCGTGACCGCCCGGCGCATCCCTAGCCCATCCCCAGTTTTGGGGCGGGCTCGTCTCACCGAGCAACGGGTCAGGGTTTTTCGTGTCCCGTGACCCATCCCTAGCCGGCCGCGCCTAGTTGCCGCTTTGGGTGTTCCAACTTTGGGTAATCGGAAGTTGCGCTCCGTCCCGGAGAAAAAGCGGGATCTTTTGCAGCGGAGCATCGGCGGTCACCTCTGTCCCGCTCGGCACCTTCTCGCTGGTCCAGGCATTTGTCCACTGGGCTCCGGACGGGAGGTACACGCGTCTTGACCGTGCGCCTTGCTCGACCACGGGGGCCACCAGAAGGTCGGGACCGAACATGAACTGGTTGTCGATATCCCATGACGTTTCGTCCTCCGGGAACTCCACAAGCAACGGGCGCATCATGGGGATCCCGGTCTTGCTTGCCAATGATGCCAAGTCGTGTACGTACGGCCGGATCCGCTCGCGCAGGAATATGTAGTCCTTGAGGATCGAATAGACCTCCTCGCCGAAGGACCAGACCTCATTCGGCCCACCCGTCATGGCGGTTCCCATCCTCGAGTTGGGCTGGCGGTCCCCGTGGAGGCGGAACAGCGGGCAGAACGCGCCGTACTGGAACCAGCGCACAAGGAGCTCGCGGAACGTCGGGTCCTCCGGGTCCCCGGCGAAGAAACCTCCTATGTCCGTGGTCCACCATGGGATGCCGCTCATTGCCATGCTGAGCCCCGCCCGCACCTGCACCCGGAAAGAGTCAAACGTGGACGGTATGTCGCCCGACCAGACGGCCGCGCCATAACGCTGGCTACCGGCCCACGCCGAACGGCAAAGCGTGAGGATCTCCGTTTCTCCACGGCCGGTCATGCCCTCGTAAAAAGCGCGTGCATGCTCGCGGGGATAGAGGTTGGCAACCGCTGGACCAGGGCCTACGGCGAACCTCAGCCCGGCGGGGTGGCCCGGCTTGATCTCGGGCTCACAGGCGTCGAGCCAGAAAACTCGCACCCCAATTTCGTAGTAGTTCTTTTCGACCTGTTGCCAGATATAGTCGCGGCCTTCAGGGTTGGTCGGGTCGTAAACGGAGACCCCGACCCAAGCGCTCACGCCGCGATCGGGCCAGGTCACCTGGATGCTCGGACCGTACTCGTTGGAGACGAGGAGGCCCCGGTCCTCCATCGGCTTGTAATTGACCGACAGAGGGCTGACAGTCGGCCAGACGGAGACCATGAGCTTGGTACCCATGGACTCGAGCTCGGCAACCATTGCGGCGGGGTCGGGCCATTCGGTTGGGTAGAAGTTCCAATCCCCTAGGTGGTCCCAGTGGAAAAAGTCGTTCACTATTACCGCCAACGGTATCCCCCTGTGGTGGTACTCCCGGGCCACGGTTAGCAACTCTTCCTGGGTCCGGTAGCGAAGCTTGCTCTGCCAGAAACCGCTTGCCCAAGACGGAAGCGCCGGTGCATGTCCGGTGGCATCGGCGTAGTGGGAGAGGATCTCTGCCGGCTTGTCGCCGGCACTCACCCAGTAGTCGATTTGCGCCGCGCTGTCCGCCACCCAACGAGTCCCGTTGTCGGCAAGCTCGACGCGGCCCACGGCGGGAGAGTTCCAGAGGAAACCGTAGCCTCTGCTCGAGACCATAAAAGGTACCGAAACCTCGGCGTTTCGCTGCACCAGGTCCATGACCAGGCCCTTCTGGTCGAAGCGCCCGTGCAGGTGCTGGCCGAGGCCGTACAGCTTTTCTCCTTCGTATGGCTTGAATCGCTGCTCGAGGCGGTAATACCCATTGCCGTCCGCCACGAAAAGCCTGGGCCCTGGCCACCAAAAGTGGGCCTTCTGCTCGGAAAGCAGCTCGCGGCCGTCGTCGGAGCGCGAGAAGCTTACTAGTCCGTCGGCGGAGATCTGAGCTCTCAGCTTCCCGTTGATGAGCGTGGTCCCGTTGCTGCTTGCGTCGGCTGACGGAGCCGGGCGAGGTTCGATGAGCGCGCCTGGGAGCTCCTCCGCTATGCGAGCTTGGCCCACCCTCACCCTGATCGAGTCGTCGCCCCAAGCTTCCAGGCGCAGGCGCTCGTGCCCCGAGGAGTACTCGAGCGTCACGCCGCTATCGTCGGGCATTTATGGCACCTTTCTTCACGATGTCGTTTGATTTCAACCTTTGAGCGCGCCCGCTCGGAGCCCGCCGAACACGTAGCGCTGCCCGAAGCCCAGGATGAGACCCGAGGGGATGGCGGCTAGCACGACCGTAGCGAGTACGCCGCCCCAGTCGGCAGTGTTGTTGTTGAAGAAGTTGAGGAGGCCCTTTGTCAGCGGCGTGACGTTGCCGCCGGCAGTCAAGGTGTACGCGTAGAGGAAATCTCCCCAGGCGAACAGGAACACGAACAACCCCGCAGATATGATCGCCGGCACCGCCAGAGGGGCGATTACAGAACGAAATGTGCGCCACTCCGAGGCTCCGTCGACGTAAGCGGCGTCGGACAGCTCGACAGGGATCGAACCCATGAAGGCGCGCAGCACGAGCGTGGCGAAAGGCATCCCGTTGGTTGAATCGGCGATGATAAGGCCCGCGATACTGTTGAGAAGGTGAAGGTGCAGGAACAACTTGTAGAATGCCAGGCTGAGCGATATCCCGGGGACCATCTGAGTTACGAGGAGGACCAGGATCGCCCCCGACACGAGGGCACGGCTGTTGAGGTAGCCTAACTTCGTGAGCCCGTAGGCGGCGGGCAGGCCAACTCCAATCGAAAGCGCGACGGCTCCCAAGCCGATAAGTAGGCTGGTGAGTATGCTCCTGGACTCGGCATCGAATGCAAAACTGTAATTGCTGAGCACGAAATGGCTCGGCACGAGGGACTGCGAGAGCGCCTGGATTACGCTCGTCGGCTCGAGCGAAGACTCGACTGTGAAGTAGATCGGGAGCAGCATTACCGCTGTGATCGCCAGGCCGCCAATAGGGAGCACAATGCGACGGGCATGCCGCTTCCATAGGAACTTCGTCATGCGGCGTTCTTTCATGCCATGACCACCTCACGACGCGTAGCCCGGATGTAGAAAAACGCGACGATCATGCAAAAGATGAACAGCATGTCGCCTACTGCCGCGCCCTGACCGGTCTGGAAATTTGTGAAGGCAAGCTGGTAAGCCCAAGTCGACAGGAGCTGAGACCCATTGTCCGGGCCTCCGTTGGTCAACAGCACCACGGTGTCGAACGTCTTCACCGTATATATGATCCCCAACATGATGACTATGAGTGCTACCGGGCGCAACAGGGGCAACGTCACGTAGCGGAAACGCTTCCAGGGGCCGGCACCGTCGAGGGCTGCCGCTTCTCGGAGGTCGTCGGGGATGTCCTGTAGACCGGAGTACAGCAGCACGGCGTTGAAGGGGATCCCGATCCAAATATTGACAAGGATGATCACGAGCATGGCCTTGAACGACGAGTCGAACCAGAAGATCGGGGAACCGATCAGATGAAGCGAGCGGAGCATCTCGTCGATGATGCCGCCCTGTCCGGCGAACATTATGGAAAAGATCGTCGCGCTCGCGATCGGCGGGAACAGCCAGGGAACGATTATCAGGCTCCGGAGAAACCTGGACAGGAAGAAGCGACGGTTGAAGTACGAAGCGACGGCGAGACCGATGCTGAACTGGAAGATGATGGATACCACCAGGAAAATCGCGGTGTTAATCAGGGCTGTGCGCGTGACTGGGTCGCTTATCTCGACCTTGTAGTTGTGCAGCCCGACGAACGGCCCGCTCCCGGCGATAAACCCCAGCTTTTCGACGCTCATCTTGAAGCCGTAGACGAGCGGGTAGGCGAAGAAGATGATTATGTAGACCAGAGCGGGCAGGACGAAGGCGAGCAGGACCGCGTGCTGACGGTGTGAACGCAACCAATGCAACTTCGTGGCCGGCCGCATCGCCCTGGCTCGGTGGGTGCGGCGACCGCTCCGGGGCACCAAACCGCGGCCGCCGTAACCGGACGAGCGAGCCTCGGTGGGCGCTTCATCAGCGCCCACCGAGGCCCGCGCCGCACACGTTGCCTGTCGCTGAGCGGGGAGTTGCTCGTCGCTAGGCAATTGCGTGCTCACCTCTTGCCTCCCAAGAAGGGACTAGTTCCCCTCGAGGATCGAGTTGACGTTTGCTTGAGCAGTCGCAAAGGCCGCCGCCGGCGTCTGCTTGCCGATGACAGCCGACACGATCCCGTTGCCGACAGCGCTCTCAACACGCGGGTAAAGCACGCCGAGCGTACTGGTTCGCACGAAGCCGTGCGCGAGCTCGGCCTGGAAAGGCTGGTACAGCGGGCTCGCGGTCTTGGACCAAAGCGGGATAGCAGACTTGACTGTCGGGATGTCCCCGGTACTGGTGCCGAGCGCCGCGTCGACCGAAGGCCGGGCCATGTAGTTGAGCAGCTCGAAGGCAGCCTTCTCGGTGGCGGGGTTGCTCTTCGGGATGGTCCATACCTCGCCGCCGACCGGGCCGACGACATTCTGGCCAGGGGTGTTGACCGGTATCTGGACGACGCCCCAGTTGAGGCCTTTGACCGAGTTCAAGGTCCCGAAGAACCAAGGCCCGTTGATCATCATCGCGGCCTTGTCGGCTGCGAAGGCGGCCTCGGGCTGTCCCTGGTTCCAGTTGGTGAAGTCCTTGTCGATGGCCCCCTCTTTAGCGAGGTCCGCCCACAGTGTAAGTGCCTGGACCGACTGTGGCGTCGTAAGGCGAGTCAGGCTCCCCCCGTTGCTGAGGAGGAACGGGATGAATGTCCACACGTTGCAGCCCGAACAGTTCTCGCCAGAGAAGGCGATGCCGTAGTGCTGCGAGTTGGTCAACGCCTTGGCATCGGTGAGGAGCTGTGCCCAGGTGGTCGGCGGCTGGATGTTCGCAGCCGAAAGCATCGCCTTGTTGTAGAACAAGGCGATCGTGTTGGTGTAGAGCGGGTAACCGTAGATGGTGCCGTTGAACTTCGCCTCGGCTTGCTGAGCGGCGCCGAGCGTCGGGACGGCGGTGGGGCCGAGCGTGCTTAGCGGCGTGAGGACGTCGTAGGAGGCCAGGGTGGGGACCATGGGATTGTCGAGCATTAGCACGCTGGGCAGGTTCCCGGCTGAGGCTTCTGCCGCTACCGTCGTGAGGTACTGCGGGCTGTTGGGGATGTCTTCCCTCTTGATAACGATCCCCGGGTGGCTCTTCTCGAAGTTGTTGAACAGGGTGGTGAGGTAGCCGTAGATCGGGCCGCTGCTCGAACTGGTGTAATAAGAGGTTTCGGTCAAAGTTATCGTGCCGCCCGAGGCCGAGGCGTGCGCGGCTGGCATGCTGAGAGCGGTTGCCATCGACCCGGTCGCGACGAGCACTCGCACTAGGCGGGCTCTCGCAATTGGGCCACGGCCTTGACGTGGGCTACGTGTCCTGAGATTGGGTTTTCCGTTCAATTTCATCCTCCCTTGTTGTCTTTCCTTTTGATGGGGTTGGTGGCTGCGCTACTTGTTTGTGGGTCTCGTCGGTGGCGGTGGACCTGTTGTTGGACCCTGTTGCCTCCCTGTTGTGTCGTGATTAGCGAATCGATTCGATTGTCGGGCGCGGTGGTACTTGTCGGCGGGGGGCTATATCGCCGGCGGCGGAGCTACGGTGCCGCCCGCCACCATGCTGGCGGGCAACAGGGTTCCCGGTCCGTTTTCGGCAAGGAGCTCGATCGCTGTCCTGCCCATTTCCACGGCCGGGACGTTGACGTACGTGAGAGGGGGGACCACATGCTTGGTCAGCTCGCCCCATCCAACGGCTATCACCGAGATGTCAGTGGGAACTGCCTTTCCTCGTTGCCCGAGGGCCTGCATAAACAAGTCGATCATGCCCTCGCTGTGGACTATGAGAGCGCCGAGCGCCGGTTCTTCCTTGAAGAGGGTGTCGAGCGCTTGATGCGCCCCCTCGAGGTTGGGCTCCATGGGTAGGCCGTGGAATGCGAGGCCGGCGTCCTGCAAGCCGCCTGCGACACCCCGCCACAGCCTGTGCGCGTATCCGAGTTTCTTTTCGAACGTGCCTGGGGGCGAAGCCACGAGGCCGATGTGGCTGTGGCCGAGGGCCACCAGGTGCTGGACACACAGGCGTCCGGCGCTTTCGAAATCGAAGTCGACGAAGGGTACATCTCCCGGCTCAGAGGGCATGCCGAGCAAGACGGCCGGAAGGGCCAGCTGCTCGATCAGCTTCAAGCGTTCATCGTCGACGCGGACCTCCATGAGTACGACGCCGTCAACCATCTTGCTCCCCAGGACGTCGTCCACATCAGATTCACCACGACCACCCGTGACGAGCATGACATTCCAGCCATGCTGGCGGGCAGCGTCCACGACGCCGTAGATGTAGGGCATGATGACCGGCTCGGCGAACCAGTCGTAAAAGGGTACGACGAGCGCGACCACGTCGGTCTTGCCCGCCCGTAGCGACCGGGCGCCCGCGTGGGGCCTGTAGTCGAGCTCCTCGATGGCACGGCGGACGCGGGCCTGGGTTTCCTCCGAGATGCTCCGGTTGCCGCTCAAGACGTAGGAGACGGTGCTCGGAGCGACGCCCGCGTGCCGGGCCACATCCGTAATGGTCGCACTTGGCAAGTTCGCCCCCTTTTCCTCGACTCGGCGCATCCCGTTCGTCGAATGGATTCGACAATGGTCTACACCCTCTCAACCCCCTAAGTCAAGTCACGCCAGGCTTCCACTTTTCAAGGGGCGGGACCGCCGTGAGCCGGGGCACTGGGAAGGTGACTTGATCCTGGGCAAGGGCAACCGTTCCGCGATCGGCACGCTCGTTGAGCAATGGGCTCTTGCGCGAGTATTCGACTACAACAAGTGGTCCTCAAAGAGCTCGCCCCCAGATCGTATCGCTGATAGATATATCGTTGACGATACAGCGGTCGAAGATGTATCGTCAAGGTATGGAGGCCTTGGAGCTGATCCAACTCGGTCGTCGGCTCGTCCGGATCGGGGAGCAGGTTCTGCGCAGCGCGGGCGACGGTCCGGCACCGCCGCTCGGTCCGAGCATGGTGCTACAGGACGTATTCGCTCACCCTGGCGGTTCCGTCACCGACATCACGGGACGAACAGGTCTCCCCCAGAGCTACGTGTCTGAGTCCATCGCGCGGCTGCGAGACCAAGGTTTCGTCGTCACCGAGGTCGACTCGGCGGACCGCCGCAGAACCCTGGTGCGAACGAACCCCGACCACCTGCGGAGCGTGGCCCGGAAGGGTACCGCGTCGGTGGACGCCGCCCTGGCCCAGGCCTTCGATGAGAGCGACCCCACCAGGGCCGAAGTGCTCGTCAACACCCTCAATGAAATGGCGAGGCGCTTGCTACCCGCGCAGCCCGGGCCAATCCATCGCCAGCTGCGCCAGGAACAGACCGCGAGCGACAAGACCCAATGATTGAGGGCCCATGTTCTTCCTGCCGCTGATCCGATGGCTCGCCAATCACAAAAACCCACGGGTGGCGATTGGCGTTGGTGTGGTCCTTGCCGGCGCGGCCATCGCCATCGTCGGCGTCGGGATCGCCATCCACCAACCGGCCGTGACCCGTATTGGTGTGCTCTTGATAATCGCCAGCATCGCGGTGTTTGTCATTCGAAGTCGCCGCTATCGAAGCAACCAACGCGGTTGAACTTGCCGTGGTCCACCCGGTACTCGCACCAGACGGGCTTGGGTTAGGTCACCCACCGGCGCGAGACCTGCGGGACACCGGCAAGGCTCACCTCGCCCGTGATAGCGGCGGCGGCGCCGGAGATGAGGATGTCCGCTCGGACGCGGAACTCGCCCCGGTCCGTTCTGGCGTGGACAGTGGCCCTCCCGCTTACCACGGCGCCGTCGGGCCGCTCAGCATCGACGGTCGCGGTAGCGAACCAGTTCAGCTCGATTGTTGCTGTCTGGTCAGGAGATCTCATAAGAATGTGGTCACCGATCGTCACCTTCACCTGGTCGACGACACTGTCGCGAGCGACCCGATAGAGGGGGTCCGCTCGCAGCACCAAAGACATGGGGGTACGGGCTGGCACCGGCATCGCAACACCAGTGGGCAGCGCAACGGTGACCGGGAGCTCGAGCCGAACCCCTTCGATGGGACAAAAGACCGAGACATCTCCTGTCCGTTCGGGCCACAGCCGTGGGAATTCGCCTCCATGGAGGCGTAGGCGAAGATTGTGACCTTCCGGTACCTCATAGGCGGTTGGGGCCATCTCAACCGAGACGGTTTCGTCAAAGGATCCGTTTTCTGGCAATTCGTCCCAGTCGTGGGTCGCCAGCGCTCTCGCTCCCCACGTGATGCGCGAGGACGAGCCATCGGGGGCCACGTGCAAAAGCTTGGCCACGAAAGTATGGCCAGCACCTCGGCCGCACCGGACCACGGCCGTGACCTTCGGACGTCCGCAGATGACGAGGGCGCCCTCGAGCAACTCGCTCGTAAATGAGAGTGACCGACCATTCTCTGTGTTCTGGTCAGACGGTACGGCGAGGCCTCGCGCCTGATGGTACCCCAGGGCGCTGGCCGCTCCGACAGTGGCGTCAGACAAAAGCTTCTGCCTAGGGAGAGCGGGGTCGCTGCCGGCGGTAGAACCTTGGTCGGGGCCCAACTGCACGACGAGCGGGCTTGTGCCGGGCACAGGCCAGGCCGGGACCTGGCACCACGCGCCTCGTCCTTCGAGGTACAGCTCGACGGGAGGCTCGCCAGCTACGTCCCTGGTCCCGTTCTCGCGGGCCCCGGGATGCAACCATCGGCTCCACCAAGACAGGGCGAGGGGCAGGAAATCCACCGGCTCGAACGAGGACTGGTCGGGCTCCGTATGCAGCCAGGGCCCTACGAGCAGCCTTTTTGGGCCCTTGAGTTGCTCGTAGGCGCGAATGGTGCTGTCACAGTCGACATCGCGCCACCCTCCAATCAAAAACGTTGGCACGGTGATCCTTGTTGGGTCGATGGCACGGCACCGCCACTCCTCGGCCCCTGGCCCAAGTCGAAGGATCTCGAGGAGGTACGGCTCCGCTTCCAGGCGCTGGCGCCACCGAAGTTCCCAGGTGCCGGCGGGATCTCGGTGGACGGGAGGCATCAGCTGCTGGACCAGGGTGGTGAGGCCGAACACTCCCAGCGGGCCGAGACACCCGCGCAAGCCGCTCGGGTGGATCAAATCTCGCTCGGGATCGATCAGGCCCATTACCGACAAGACGGCGCGCAGGGGCGCTGGATCGAGGGAGGCGGTGCGCAACGCAACGACCGCTCCGTACGAGACGCCCCACATCCCGACGGTACCGTCACACCAGGGCTGGTTTGCTGCCCATTCCACAGCTACCACGCCGTCTTCGGCCTCAGCCGGGTCGAAAAGCGGCCGGGGCCGCCCGCCCGAGGCCCCGGTGCCGCGAAAGTCGACGAGAACGGTGGCGTAGCCGCGCTCAGCGAAGTAATGGTTGGCGTCCCAGCTAGTTACGCCCCCAATCGCGTCTTTGTGGTACGGCAGCATGGTTATCAACGCTGGGCAAGGTGCCGCGTCGAGGGGCCGGTAGATGTCCCCGGCCAGCTCGGTGCCGTCGGGGCAAACGATCACGCAGTTGTGCTCTATATGGACCTTGTAGAGGCTCTTACCCTCCAACTTGCCCGCCCCCCGCCCGATCTGCGACCGGCTCGAACTCAGGCCCGCCATGGCACCCCGGGCCCGTTGGAGCGGCAGTACGTCGCGTACAATAGTGGGCAATGCTGATGCCATCGCCTGCGGCAGCCGAGTTGCCGCGGCTGTCCGACCGTGAGGAAGAGCTCATTCGGGCTACCTACCAGGTCATTGCCCGCGTCGGCAGCCAGCAGCTCTCGTTGCGGCCTTTGGCGAAGGAGCTCGGCGTCAGCGCCCAGCTCTTCCTTTACCACTTTGACTCCAAGGACAACCTGCTCCTCTCCACAATGCGCTGGGCCGTGCTCGACCTCGTCGAGCGCATCCGCCAACGCCTCGAGGATATTGACGATCCGGAACAAGCGCTGGTCGCTCTTGTCGACGCTATCTTTGCCGATCCCCAGGCGGCTCGTGATTTCTACCTTGTCTACCTCGACCTCGTGCAGTACTGCGCCCGAAATCCTTCCTTTAGCGGACTGGCCGAGATGCTCTGGAAATATGTGAACGGCGCGTACACGGTCGTTATTCAGCATGGAGTCGCTTCGGGGAGCTTCGACATCGACGATATAGAGCAGGCGGCCCGCCAAGCGCGAGCGATCGTCGAAGGTAGCGTGGTCCAGTGGCTCCAGGACGACCACTGGGAGAAGAGCCATGCTGCTTTGCGGGCCGAGTGCTACCAGGCACTCGTCGCACTCCTCAACGGCTCGTCGGCGCAGTCGGCATGGTCATTGTCGGCACGGTCCTCTTGATGGGCGCCTTCTCGCCCGGGCTGTAGCTGCTCGAGCCGGACGCACGGCGGGCTTTTTCCCGCACCACCCCGGGGGCGTCGATGGCGGCGCGCACGGCATCAAAGATCCTTTGCGGTTGCTTGGACCTTTTGGACCGGGCCCGCCAATAAGCGAGCACCGAGGGACCGAAGTCTTCGTCGGGCGCCAGCCCTGCAGGCAACCCTCCAGCTGATCCTGTCGCTCAGCGCACGCGCCGGCACCGACGGAGGGACGCGAGGCCCCCCTTTGCATTTCGGGCGCCGGGCCAACGGTGCTCACCCCGCCGACTAGGGCCTTTTGGAGCCGCCCACGGGTAGTCCTGGCATCCTTGACGACTGTTCAGGACCCCTGCTACTGTTCCCGCAGTAGCGCCTGAAAGGGATTACGGAAATCGATACCATAGTTCAACGCGCCCGCCGGCTGTACTGCGCCCAAGAACATGCCGAGCGGCAACTTGCGTGACACTTGCCGCACTGGGGGGCCCCTCAGGTGACGGTGTCAAGCCCCGCGACGTCGACGCGGCGGCCCCGGGGGAGGTTCTCGCAGATCGTTGGCGGTCAGACCTCCACGTCCGGCCCCTTCCTCGCGGGTGAGGCCTACGACCAGGGCCCCGGACGCCGGCGCAGGGGCCGCGCCCGGCTTTCGCCTCGCCAGCGTCGCGACGCATTAGCCGCCTACCTCCTGATAAGCCCGGCCCTACTGCTCTTCATCTGTTTTATCGCCGGTCCGCTGATCGGGGCCATTGTGCTCAGCCTGTTCAACTATGACCTCCTCAACCCGCCGAAGTTTGTCGGGCTCGGAAACTTCCGGTACCTATTGCACGACAGTGTGGCCTGGAAATCGCTATTGGTAACAACCGAGTTCACGATCGCCAGCGTCGTGCTCCACGTGCTGGTGGGGCTCGGCCTCGCCCTGGCGGTAAACCGGAAAATGTCGACCGCGTTACGTTATGGGCTGCGGACGGCGATCTTCTTTCCCGTGCTTATTTCATGGGCCGTCGTATCGCTGATAGCCGAGTACACCCTCGACCCGAACTTCGGTTTCATCACCTACTATCTCGGCCAACTCGGGATCCACAACCTGAATGTGTTCGAGAATTCCAACACCGCCCTTAGTGCCATCGTCGGGGTCGACCTCTGGCACACCGTCGGGTTTTCCTTCATCGTGCTCCTGGCCGGGTTGCAAACGATACCGCCCTATCTTTACGAAGCCGCCCGAGTCGACGGCGCCGGCACGTTCCGGGTCTTTCGCTCCATGACGCTGCCGATGCTGTCGCCTTCGTTGTTCTTCGTCATCGTCATCTCGTTCATTGGGGCCTTTCAGATATTCGACCCGGTGCACATCATCACCCAGGGTGGGCCAGGCAACGACACCGAGTCGATCGTGCAGTACATCTATCAGAACGGGTTCACGGACCTGTACATGGGTTACGCCGCAGCATTGGGGTTGGTCGTCCTGGTCGTCCTGCTTGTTGCCACCTTGGGCCAGTTCGGGCTCGCCCGGTTCTGGGTCCATAACGAGGTCGCGGACTAACTCATGCAGACGTCCCACGCAACGACATTGGCCAAGGTCGCCCGCAGCGCCCGCAGGCTCAGCGCCAATACGGTGCTGCTCCTGATGGCTCCCCTTTTCCTGGCCCCGGTTATTTGGACGGTGGTGCAATCGTTCCTGCCGGGCAGCGGCGCGCTCAAGATCCCGCCGGTCTGGGTCACCGCCCACCCCACCATCGCCAACTACTCGTCGGTGTTCAACCTGATCCCTTTCCTTACGTTCTTGTTCAACAGCGTGAAGATCACCTTGATCGTGACTTTCGGGTCGCTCGTAACAAGCGCTCTCGCCGCTTACGCGTTCGCCCGGCTCCGGTTCCCTGGCCGCAATGCCCTGTTTTTCATGTTCCTGGCCGCGTTGATGGTGCCCAATGTCGTGACCGCGGCCCCGACGTACGTCCTGATGCACTCCCTTCACCTGGCTACTAGCCAGACAGCGGTATGGCTCCCTGGGTTGATCAACGTGTTCGGGATATTCCTCCTACGCCAGTTCTTCCGCGGGATACCGCGCGACCTCGAGGATGCCGGCCGGGTCGACGGCCTTACGACCCTGGGCGTGCTCAGGCGAGTGATCCTGCCGTTGTCGAGGCCGGCCCTTGCCGCACTTGCCATCCTCATCGGCACGACGACATGGAACGACTACTTCTGGCCGAGTATCTACCTCACCAACCGGAGCCAGATGACGCTGACGGTTGGGCTCGTATCGCTCCAAGGTGAGTACAAAGAAGGCTCACCCCTGGTGATGTTCGCCGCCGTGTCAATGACCGTCCTACCCCTCCTCATACTGTTCCTCTTCACTCAGCGAGCGATAACTCAGAGCCTCGCAATGACTTCGTTCCGCTAGCCCACGGTCTCCGCAACCCGACGCTCACGGGTCTCCCGTCCCCGTCGGAACCATAAAAAAGCCACAATCACATACAGAAAGGTGAACCTAATATGGACCGTCGTGAGTTCTTAAAAATAGCAGGGGCCACCGCCGCCATCGCCGGCACTTCGCGGTTACCGAGCCTCCTCGGCAGGAAGAGCGACCTGGAACCCGATGCCAGCGTGACCGGGCATTTCACGTTGGCCTTTTTTGGGGCTTCAGACATCATCAAGGCATGGGACGTGATCTTCGCTGACTTCAACAAGGTATACCCGAACATAAAGGTCGACGCCGTGCCCATAGCAGCTTCCACCTGGACCACCTACGCTGACGCCGCGATCCTGCAGATGGCAGGGGGCCGCGAGTTCGACGTCCTCCAGTCGGCAATCAATGTCCAGCGCCTGATGGTAACCAAGGGTATCGTCGCGCCGCTCGATGAGTTCATCGAGCGGGACAAGGCCCAACTTGCCCCATATTTCGCAGACGAGAACCCGAAGTTCCTGGCCTGGAACAAGTCGCTGATCTCAAGGGGTGGCCCGACTTACTACTTGCCCGCTGACTACAACACCTACTGCGCCTGGGTCAACACCGAGATGTTTGAGAAAGCGGGTGTCCCTGTTCCCTCCGACAGTTGGACCTGGGACGACCTCATGGCGGCGGGCGAGAAGATCTGCACCTCACCGGGTACGTACCTCATCCATTGCGACCCCGGCGATATGTTCTTCTTCCAGCCGTGGGCGCTGACCAACGGCGGGACGCTACTCAACGCCGACTGGTCGAAGTCCACCCTCGCCAGCCCTCAAACGATCGAGGCGGCGGCATTTGCACAATCGCTTTGTCTCAAGGGTTACTCTCCCAAACCCGGGGGCGCGTTCGACGACGTGGTTGAGTTTGTGGACAACAAGCTCGCAATATTCGGTTGCGGTATGTGGCTGAACCCGGGGATCGTGGCCGCCAAGGCCGCCGGGAAGGTCAAGATCGTGGCCTGGCCCCAGAAGGTGCAGAAGGGGACGTCTGTCGGGTGGAACGCGTACCCGATCACCAAGTCATCAAAGAACAAAGAGGCGGCGTGGGCGTTCCTGAAGTACGTAGCGTCGACGAGGGCCGTGGTGAACCTGACGGCGACGGCGCAAGCGACGCCCGGCCGCAAGTCCGTATTCTTTGCGGACCTGCATAAGGCGGCTCCCGAGCAAGGGATCGACGAGTTCTGGAACGAAGTCAGCTACGCCACACCCGTGCCGTCCCCCGACGCCTCGGACGCGGTCAATGCGGCGATCATCAAGACCGTCACCCAGTTGTACTCGTCGAACGCCGACCCTAAGACCCTCATGACGGCCTTGGACGCCGAGGTCACCGGTTATCTCAACAACAGCGGTCCCGGAGGTATCTGAGACGTCGAGCGCAACATGCCGGCACAGTGCCAGTGCCGGCATGTTGTGATCGCAGATGAGATTGGCCGAGCCCGCACCTGGCTCCTGGTAGTCGGGGCGGGCGCGGGGCCGCTAGTGGTCCGCCCGGTTACGGCGCGTAAGCGCTCGGCCACGGTCACCAGCGGGCATCTCGTGGAACTTTAGGAGCGACCTCATGACTCTTGGGTGGGTCCCACGCCATCGGGCGGCCCCGGTGAGCCCGCGCGATGCCCTGGCGGCTGTGCCCGGGCGCGCCTTCGGCGCGCAGACCTTGCGACAGATCGTGCACTTGCAGCATGGCGGCGAGGCCCTTCGGCTCCACCTGTGCAACGAGTTTGGTCAGGAAGCGCTCGAGGTGGGCGAGCTGCGGGTCGCCCTTCACGACGGCAACGGGAGGATCGACCGGGCCACCGATACCGCGGTAACCCTGGGCAACAGGACATCCTGGCAGCTGGGGCCCGGTTGTAGCGCCGTCAGCGACACCGTGGCGCTCGCAGTTGCGAGCGACTGCGAGCTGGCCGTGAGCCTCTACGTGGCGAACGCCAGCGGTGCCGCCACCATGCACCCGGAGGCCGTGCAGACCGGCTACGTAACGGCCGGCAATGTCACCGACGCGGTCGAGGTCCACGAACCTGAAGAGATCGGCTCGCTGTACTGGGTGATGGGTGTGGACGCCCTTGCCCCACTTGGCAGCGAACCGGTCGTGGCCGCCTTCGGCGACTCACTCACCGACGGCACGGGTACGACCAACGGAGCGAACAAACGTTACCCCGACTGCCTGGCCCGGCGGCTGGGGGCCTGCGTCCCCAACCTCGGGATTTCCGGCAACCGTCTCTTGCGCGACGGGTTCGGAACGGCCGGGATTTCCAGGTTCCGCCGGGACGTGCTTTCTCTGTCGGGAGCGACCCACGTCATCATCGAGCTGGGGACGAACGACATCGGCCTAGCCACCATGTACGGCCTTCCTCAGCCCGGCCCCGACGAGATCATCGCAGGCCTCGCCTCCCTGGCGCGCATGGCCCGAGCGGCCGGGGTCGTCCCTATTGGGGCGACGCTGCCGCCCACGCGGGGTACCCAGCTTTCGGGGTTCCACTCCGAGGCGGGCGAGGCGGTAAGGTCCGCAGTCAACGATTGGGCTCGCGCCACAGCGGAGTTCGACAACGTACTGGACATCGACAGAGCTCTTCGGGACCCTCGTCGACCTAGCTTCTGCCGCTCCGACCTCGACAGCGGTGACCACCTACATCCCAACGACAAAGGCGCGGCGGCGATTGCGGAGGCCATCGATCCCGACGCGTTCCGCAGGTAGGGTTGCCGTTACGGAACGAGGCAAGGGATGGCTCTTTCGCGTCTCGTTATCGGTCCATAGTGGCATCGCACGCCTCACCGGTAGAGATCCGGTTACGGTGCGCTTAAGTGCCCGGCGACCCTGAATGTCTCAAGATCGGTGTGGCACGTCAGGTTCTCGTAGCCGTCGTCGGTCACGAGGTAGCAGTCGCCGATGTTCGCGCCCGAACTCAGCGGGTCAAGCCATTGCGCGTGCAGGACGAACACGTTTCCGGCCTCAAGACGATCAGTGTTGTGAGAGGTCACATTGAAGCGGGTGTAACCGGGTGTCCCGACTTCGTGCCCGAGGTTCGGGTTGTGCGGGCCTAGGGAAGCCGGGTAGACGTGGCGCAGACGTCGGCCCTGCGCCTCGTAGTCCTCGTCGGGCACGTCACCCGCTGGGACACGACGCGGGCTGCCATCGTCGTTCGCGGCCCAGTTCCACGGCATTGTCGCGGTGCTGACGTCTTTCAGGTACCCGCGCTCGGTGTAGGCGGCGAACGCAGCGTTGTGCAGCTCGTTAAAGCGGGTACCCGGACGGATCAGCCGCTCTGCGCGTTGCACAGCGTCGGTGCACATCTCGAGCGTCGTCTCCTGCGCTGCGGTGATCTCGCCGACGGCCATCATGCGGGCCGATTGCGCAGTGTAGCCGTGGTAGGTGACCGCCGACGCGTACAGGTTGATGAGGTCCCCAGGGCGAACGACGTGCCCGTAGGGCTTGCCCACGTGGGTCCCCCACTGGTTTATGCCGATCTGATAGCCATCTCCCCACTCACCGCCGCGCACCATCTGGGCAAAGGTGAAGGCCGCAAACATCTCGCGGTCGGTGACGCCGGGTCGGAGGACGTAACACATGGCCTGGTAACCGATGTCGATCAGCTGGGCCGCGCAGCGGATTCTGGGATTGCTCCGCGACAGTTCGAACGTGCTGCATCCGACTTATCGTCACCTTGGCGTCGAAGAACCGGGCCTTCGGTAGTTGCTCCCGGAGTATGTCCCAGTACTTGGAAGAGCTCTCGTCGCCCATGACACCGAACGTGCCAGCGCCATAGCCGTACCCGCGTAGGACCTCGGCGCACGCGTGAGCGGTCATGTAGGTCGGGTCGCCGGGGCGCCCTGCGTACTCGCGACCGATCGGGCTGATCTGCCAGATCGTGTCGAGCCCGACCGGCTCGCCCGCGGGAGGCAGGACCGCTGACTCGGTGAAGAACGAGATCAGCTGCATTTCACGGTCCTCGTCGGTCGGGATGATGAGGATTCCCTCACGCTCCCAGTCGCAGGTGTAACGCAGAAAACCATTGGTCACAGCGAACCGCGGGGCGTCGTCGGCGTGCACCAGTGTTGCGTCATAGCCGTTGACGGTGGCGTCCCGCCGAATGCGCTCGATCCGCTCGGCGAACTCTTCCTCGGGGATGCGAGGCGCCGGGACGAACTCGAAGTCGGGTTCGAACCCTTGCAACAATTTCTCGAACCTGGAGCTGCTCACGGCGCGGTCCTTTCTGCAGTTGTCGATATCGATATGGTTGGCAATTAGGCCACCTTTTTCGGCGTGCCAACGCCAAGCGGGCGCGCCTCAATCCGGCCAGGCCGGGCCGGATTGAGGAACGTGGCGGGCGCGACAGACCTGAGACGAGAGGCCTCTCGCACCTGTGACCGGGTCAGCCCATCAACCAACCATGCTGTCGAGCGGGTTGGTCGTCCCGATGGGGTGCATGAGCCAGTAGCGCCCGGAGCCTCCTGGTGAGAAAGACACCCCAGTTACCCCAGCAGTTGTGACCGCGACAGTCCCGGTGAGAGCGATCGGGATGTCTGGCGCTGCCGCTGCGATTATGGTTTGCGCGTCCTTATATGCCGCCGTCCTCGCGGCAGACGTGGCGAGCAACGCGTACTTGTTGTTCAGCGCGTCGACCGTCGGATTGGACCACAACGAGTAGTTGTTGATACCACCCGTCGTTGCCCAGTACCCAATGACAATCTTCGGGTCGTCGGTCCAGGCGCTCCAGTTGAACAGCTCAAGCCCAGGAGGACCGATATGAGCTCCATTTGCGGGCGTCGAGCGTGCATCTACCACATTGAACAGCCCCGCCTGGGTCTCGGGGGTAAGGGTAGTCGTGATGCCAATACTCTTCAGGCTCGCCTGGATCAGGATGGCTGTGTTCGTTTGGTCCACGTCTGAGCTCAGGTAATAGAGGGGCTCGTTGATCGTCGGGCTACCGGCGGCCTTCATTAAGGCCTTCGCCTTGGCCAGGTCCGTCGTGTAGATCGACCAGGCCGGTGTGTACTCCGGGGCCGTCGGCGACACGATGCTGTAGTCGCGGGCACCTCGACCGAACAGAATGCTCTTCAAGATGAGGTTGTACGGCATCGCGTAAGCGATCGCTTTTCGAACGTCGACATTGGCGAGGGCTCCGACCTGCTTGGCTGGGGCACTCGTGATGGCGAACATGTCGAAGTTGCCCGTCTCCTGCCAGTAGACCTTCAACCCAGCCGACGCCAGCGAGTTGGTCTCCTGGTTGGTGAAACCTGAGTCACCGAGGTTCACGGTTCCCGACTTCAACAGTGAGCCGATGTCGGCAGTCGTGATCTGGATGTGGATCGTCTTGTACGACGGGGCGGGCATCCAGCTCGTCGGGTCGGACTTCAGGGTGATGCTGACGCCCGGGTCACGGCTAGCGATGTAGTACGGGCCGGTGCCTGCGGCATTACTCCGCAGCCACGTTGCACCCGTAGGGTCGGCCTTGGTCTCGTGCGGGGCGACTGCCTTCTCGTCGATGATCCCCGTAAAGAACTGGTCGAAGATCGCCATCAGTGTCGGGGTGCACGGTGTCGGCTTGCCGTTACTGTCGAAGAAGTCGACCGTCACCGTGCTGGGGTTCACGACGTGGATGTCATTGGGGCTCTGCAGCCCGTTCGCCTCGAGGTCACCGGCACCCGGTGTCGCCCAGATGCGGTCCAGGCTCCATTTCACGTCGTCAGCCGTCATGACGTCGCCCGTTCCGTAGAACTTCACGCCTTGGCGAAGATGGAAGGTGATCGAGTCCATCCCTATCGTCCAGGACTGTGCCAAGTCGGGCACGACCTCGGCGCCCTGGTACTCAAGGGATCCGCCAGGCTCGGTGGCGAACTTCACGCCGAGGAGGGTCTGGTAAATGTTCCTGGTGAGCTCGTGGTCCTGATTGGTCGACAGGTTGGCCGGGTCGAGACTTGTGACGTCGGCGGGCCAAGCCGTCACCAGCGTGCTGGCCGCAACGTCGCTGGGTGCAACGTCGGGCGAGATGGCCGCTTGGGCCACAGTCTCCGGTACGGCTGCCATCAGAGAGGCGGCTCCAACTGCTACGAGCAGTGAAAGAGTGCCTCTCCTCCGTGATAGATGTCTCTGTTGCAAGGTAGTATTCCTTTCGAAGAATGCGTAGTTAGCTGACCCCGCGAAGTGAGGATTCGCGGGGTCGGTGATTTTCGAGCTAGTTAGCGGCGATCGTCACCTCCCGCGGTGCGGCTACGGGCACCCCGTTCAACACAGGACACGCGGCTGAGTGCGTCGGTGTGATTGAGACAAGCGGCGGTCGCGCCCGAAGGCAGGCGTCTTCGACGAACGGGCAACGCGAACGCGAGCAGGCAGCCTTTTCCAACTGCGATCACGCTCGAGATCTCACCAGTGAGGCGGATCCGCTGGTTGGCGTGCCGCGTCCCGATTGCCGGCGCAGACGATAGGAGCGCACGCGTGTAAGGGTGTCCCGGCCGCTCGAAAACATCAGTCGTCGTACCCGATTCGACGATTGTGCCGAGGTACATCACGAGCACGCGGTCGGCGAAATGCCGGACAGTCTCGAGATCATGGCTGATGAACAGGTAACCGAGAGCCCGCTCGCGTTGGATACGCGCGAGAAGCTGCAGGATGCGCCGACGAGTCGAGACGTCGAGCGAGGCAGTCGGCTCGTCGAGGACCACGATCTTCGGCTCGACGGCGAGCGCCCGAGCAATGCCGACGCGTTGGCGTTGCCCGCCGCTCAGCTGGCGCGGGTAGCGGTCCAGGTGCTCTGGCGAAAGCTCGACATCGCTGAGAAGTTGTAGCAGCCTCGATTCAAGGGCTGATCCGGAGAGCCCGGCGTGCAGCCGCAAAGGCTCTGCGACAGCCGACCGCACGGTCATGCGCGGGTTAAGGGACCCATTCGAGTCTTGGAACACCATCTGTAGATCGCGGTAGACCGATGGCAGCCGGCGCTTTGGCACCGAGCTGACCGCGACTTCGCCAAGGTGGACGGCGCCGCTCGTTGGCTCGACGAGACGCGTCACGCAGCGGGCAACCGTCGACTTGCCCGATCCGCTCTCTCCGACCAGTGCGACCGTCTCCCCCGCCGCTACCTCGAAGCTGACGCCGTCAACCGCCGTGAGCCACTCAGAAGAACTGCGCCCCCGCATGCGGAACTCCTTTCGGAGCGATCGCACCGTGAGCTCGAACCTCGTTGTCGCGCTCACCCTCGCAGCCCCTCGAGCCGGCTGTCAGCGATCAGCCCCTGGGTGTACGGGGTCTGCGGGTTGCTGAGTACCTGTTCGCAGGAACCAATCTCGCGCACCTCGCCGGACTGCAGCACGACGACTTCGTCGCAGGTTTCGGCAACAACCGCGAGGTCGTGCGTGATGAGGAGCGTCGACATGCGGTCGACCCGATTGAGGTCAACGATTAGGTCCATGATGTCGGCCTGGATCGTCACGTCGAGACCCGTCGTTGGCTCGTCCAAGATCAGCAACGACGGGTCGCAGACGAGGGCCATCGCCAGCTGCGCCCGCTGGGCCATGCCGCCGGAGAGCTCATGGGGGTACTGTCGCATGCGCCGCGCCGCCTGGGGGACCCGGAGCCGGTCCAGCATCTGCTCGGCAGCTACGAGCGCCTCTTTCTTGCCGACGCCCCGGTGCAGCCTGCAGGCATCAGCGATCTGATTGCCGACCGTGAACACCGGGTTCAACGCTGCTCGGGCGTCCTGGAAGACGATCACGATGCGCTTGCCGCGCAGCGCCCTGAAGCCCCGCTGGTCGAGCTGGACGAGGTCGAGGCCGTCGAAATGAATGGAACCAGCAGTCGTGACGAACTGGCGCGGCGCGAGCCCGAGGGTGCAGAGCGCGAGGAGGGTCTTCCCGCTCCCGGTCGCGCCGACGAGCGCTGTTATCGCTCCCCGCGCAACTGAAAACGACACGTCGTTCAGTACAGGCAAGACGTCGCGACCCGACCGGAACCCTCCACTCAGGTGCTCAAAATCGAGGACGGCTTCGGGGCTGTGTGAGAGAACGAGCGGCGTATCTGCCTCCCTCGTGTGAGCTTGCACTGTTTGGGTAAGTGCTGTCTGGGTCTGCACCGTCTGGGCCTGCACCGCTAGCTCCGCCTTGAGACGTCGGCGTCGGTTAGGCCGTCGCCAATGAGGTGGAATGCTGCGGCGAGAAGGAATATCCCAACCCCAGGAAAGAAGGAGATCCACCAGTTTCCGGAGATGAGCGCGTTCTGCCCTCCCGCGATCATCGACCCCCACTCCGCCGAGCCTGGCTGGATGCCAAGACCGAGGTAGCCGAGCGCTCCGACCGTTGCGGTCACCCAGGAAGCGTTGACTGCTGCATAGGCGAGAAGCGGTCGCATGCTGTTTGGTACGAGGTGGCGGAAAAGCACCGAAATCGGCGAGCGACCGATCATCTTGGCCGCCTCCGCGAACTGCCAGTTCTTCTTAGTCCTGATCTCGGCGCGGGCGAGCCGGACGTAGTCGGGAAGCGGGATCACCGCTACCACGAGTATGACGATCAAGGTCCCGCGGCCCATGGCCGAGATGACGAGCATCGCGAGCAGCAGTGCCGGGAACGAGTTCATCACCTGCAGCAACCGCATGGAAAGGGTGTCGAGGATCCCGCCATAGAAGCCGACAAGGGAGCCCCAGATGGTCCCGCCGACGACGGCAATGCTGATCACCGCTGCGGTGATCCCGACATCGGTGTGCGTCGCTGCCAGGGTGCGAGAAAAGACGTCGGCGCCGACCGAGTCGGTGCCGAAGAGATGGCCCCAGCTCGGCGGCGCAAGAAATGTCCCGGTAGCGGGCTGCAGCGGCGGGTAAGGGGTCCACACCACCGACACGAGCGCGACGAGCGCGAATAGTGCCACGATCCCAGCCCCGAGACGGACTGAGAGCGGTGACGAACGCACTAACGCAGCGCGACGCGTCCGGGCGGGCCGGGTGGTGGGAACTACCAGGCTGCTCACGGCCGGATCCGTGGGTCGACCAAAGCATGCACGTAGTCGAGGAGCTCGTAGATGACGACGTAAAGGACCGAGGCGTAGATCACGAAGCCCTGGATCGCCGGGAAGTCAGAGTTCAAGATGGACTGGAGCGCGTAATTGCCCACGCCTGGCCATCCGAAGACACCCTCGACAAGGACCGAGCCGCAGAACGTGTAGCCGATGATCCCGGCGAGGATCGTGAGGACCGGCAACAAGCCGTTTTTAAGCGCGTACTGCAGGTAGACCTTGCGACGCCCGAAACCCAGGCTGATCGCCGTCCGTATGTACTCGGAGCTCAACGATTCGATCATCGACGACCGGACGACCTTGCAGATCGGTCCGGCGAGCCCGATGGCGAGGGTGACGACGGGGAGAACGAGCTGGCGGATCGCGTCGAGAGTTGTCTGCCAGTCTCCATCGAGCACACCGTCCACCACGAAGAAGCCCGTGATGCGCCGCGGTGGGTTCACGCCGGTTGGCAGGCGGCCGATTGGCCCGGCGCCCAATGCAACTTGGTGAAGAAGATCCAAAGAAGCATCAGGCCCACCCAGAACTGCGGCAGCGCGAGCCCACCGACGGTGAAGAACCGAGCCACATGATCGAACAGCCCGTCGCGGCGGACAGCCGACACGACGCCGGCGACGATGCCTGTCGATACGCCGAGGGCCAGCGCGTACACAGCCAGTTCCGCCGTGGCGGGCAAGCGTGACAAAAGGTCCGCCGAGACCGGACGGCCCGTCTCGAACGATGTGCCCAGGTTGCCATGTAGGAGCTGGAGGATGAAGTGGTAGTACTGGACTGGGAGCGGCGACCCGAGCCCGAGGGTTGCTCGCACTTTGGCCCGCGCCGCAGCCTCGGCGGCCGAACTCGCAAACCCGTTGCCACCAGGAGCGAGGAACAGAACCGTAGGGTCCGGCGCAAACACGCGCGTCACAAGGAACGTCGCGGTCACGACACTGAGCACGACACCGATTGAGCCGCCTATCAGGGATAGCCCGCGAGCGAAACGAAGACCGGACGTCCGGGCGCGCGCGGGCGCGTCGGAGCGTTGCCCCTCGTCCGTCTCGTGAGGCAGTTCCAACTGGAGGCTCAAGGAAGTGAGGCTCACAAGGGCCCGTTTCGTACTAACGGTCCGCAGCAATGGCAGCGGCTTGTCATTGCGTGGAATCGTACGGAGAAATTGTTTCTCGTATACGACTCGGATGTTACGAACGCGTAAACTGGCAGCATCCGCAGGAACTTGACCCAAACGGGAGGCGTACCGAGCTAGCTTTGTATACGAAGTGCGGTCCCTATGATCGTGAGGCCGCTGCTGTTTTCAGGGCCGTCGACCGCCCGCCCGGCTCCTCGGAGGAACAACACATTGAGACTAAGCGAACGAGTTGCCATCGTCACGGGCGCCTCTTCGGGGATCGGAAGGGCCATTGCCCTGCGCTTCGCGGCAGAAGGCGCGCGGGTCATTGTCGGCGACCTAAACCCGGTGCCCAGGTGGGCATCGGAAGGCGCCGTGCCGACCGTTGAGCTCATCGAACGCTTGGGGGGTCAGGGTCGGTACCTTGACGCCGACGTGACCCGGCTAGGTGACATCGAGCGCCTAATCGACGCCGCCTTGGGGTTCAGTGGACGCCTCGACGTCCTCGTCAACAACGCCGGCCGGGTCGGTGGGTCGAGCCTGCTCGAGGCTACCGACGAGGAGTGGCAGCAGTTCATGGACACAAACCTGACGAGCCAGTTCCGCCTGTGCCGTGCGGCGATTGCGCAGATGGTGACGCAGGAACCCCACCTCGAGGTCCGCGGGCGCATCGTCAATATCACGTCCCAGTGGGGTTTCACCGCTCCCCCGGGTCGCGTCGCCTACGGCGTGACAAAGGCGGGCGTGGTCCAGCTCACGCGCCAACTGGCCATCGATTACGCGGCCCAAGGGATCATTGTCAATGCCGTCGCTCCGGGACGCATCATCACCGGGACCCACCCCGGCGAAGTCGACTACCTAGAACACGGGACCATCGACCAGGACACCGCGCTTTCGATTAGCCGGACGCCCTTTCCACGCCTAGGCAGGCCGGAAGACGTTGCCGGTGCGACGCTGTTCCTCGCGTCTGACGACTGCAGCTTCATGTCCGGACAGAGCCTCCACGTCGACGGCGGCTGGACGGCATACTGACCCGGATGCCGCGTGCGACGAATCGGCGGTCAGTAGGACGATCGGATGGTCGGTAGGACGATCAGGTGGTCGGCATGAACGGCCAACCCTTCATCTGCTTCGTCGGGCTCGGCGCGAAAAAGCGAACCTTGCTGGTCCGCAGGCCGAGACGGTGCAACGATTCCGCGAGCTGCACGGCAGCTCCGACACCGTCAACTACCGGGACACCTAGCGCTGCACTGACACGTTGGGACAGCCCGGACATTCCCGCACAACCCAGACAGAGGACCTCGGCTCCCTCACGGACCAGGAGATCTCCGGCCCGGATGATTTCGGACACGGCGCGCTCGCTGTCAGCGTTTAGGTCGAGTACAGGCACAGCCACCGCCCGGACGCCCGTGCAGCGCCCGCGTAGGCCGTCGACGACCAACCGGTCCTCGATAGAAGGGATCGCGCGGTCGACGGTGGTCACGACCCCGAAGGTCTTGCCGAGCAGGCAGGCGACGTGGGCGGCGGCCTCAGTGATGTCGAGTGCCGGGACGTCGAGCAGCTCCTGGAGCGCTTCGCGACCGAGCTCCCCGAAACCCGCGAGGATTACGGCGTCGTGGCCCTCCGACTCCTGGAGGGCACAGTCGAGCACGCCGACGGCAGCGAGGTGGCTCTCGAGGATGCTCTCCACCGAAGCTGGACCGAACCGCGGTGTCGCCGCAGTTATCTCGGTCCCAGGAGAAGCGGCCGCGCGAGCCTCAGCAGCGATCGCCGCGGTCATCGAAGCCGTGGTGTTGACGTTGATGACCAGGATCCGCATCAGACCGCCAGCAGACGCTCGGCCTCAGTGCCAACGCTCGAGTCCACGAACTCTTCGAATCGGGCGCTCCGGGCGACGAGCCCCGCGCAGCGCAGCATGTCGACCCAACGTTCACTCGCGGCTTGGTCGACCGCGATACCCGACCATGTCCCGTTCGCGATGAGCTGTGCCACTGCGCCTTCCACCACCGCTGCGGGAACGTCGGGCCAGTGCGCCGACCACACCTCCCGCGCGTCGCTTGCCGTGCCCACGTTGAGGATCGTCATCGACCGGCCTATAGCGGCCATGAACCGTACGAGCCGACCACGGAGCTCGGCCAGCCTGTCTCGCCGCACGTAGTAAACGCTGTTCGGCATCGGCCCACCGATGCCTGCAAGCGTCTGCGCCTGCGACCCCACCCCGCGGTACGCAAGCCAATTCGCTCCTAAGAGGTCGCAGATGATGGCATCCCCGAGCCCGCCGAGGAAGAGCTCGGTCAGCATGTCGGACGACAGATCTCGGACGAACTGGGTGCCGGCCGGGTCAGCGCCGGATTCGCTCATCAGCCCTGCGGTGAACACGTACGGGGCGGTCCCGCCGGCCCCTGGGACGAGCACCGTCCGCCCCTTCATCCAAGACCAGTCGAACGCTTCGACGGGCTCGCGGGTGACGACCACCATCGGGAAGCGGCCGTTCAGTTGGCCGACCACGACCAGGTCCCGGGCTATCCCCGCGTACATCGCCGGTACCCATAGCCCGCCGAGGGCGACGTCGGCGGCTTCGCTCCCGAGGTCGTCGAGTACGCCAGTCCATACCTCACACGCACGCGACTCGACTGCGAGGCCGCGGTCGGCGAAGCCGCCACTAGAGGCTGCGTAGTACTCCGGGAGATAGTTCACACCATGAGCGGTCGCAGAGATGCGTAGATGATCCATCGCAACGTTGTATACGAGATTGCGTTTCGGGAGTGTGAATTACGTCCCCAACGGGGGCAGTCCGTCCGGGTTCGTATACAATTGGCCGCCATGGACGGCTAGATGTCCTTGTCCTCCGGCTCCGGTCGGCCGTACTTCTGCTTGTAAAGGATCTCGTCTTTCTTGATGTGCTCATCCATGAGGAATGCCGCCTGGACACTCGACCCCTTGCAGATGGCCATCGCAATTACGGAGTGGTCGAGCCACGCAGAGTCGATCCGGGCTTGCAGATCCAGCTCGAACCCCCACGAAATGCGCTGCAATACCCGCTCCAACATGATCTCGAGCTGGCGGTTGCCCGAGGCCTTCGCAACGAGCTCGTGGAACTCCATGACGAGCGCAGGGAGATCGGCGAGCCGCTGCGCCCGTCCGGCATCCTTTCCTCGCTCCACGACCTCGAGAAGAGAGTCGGCGTACTCGCCCCCGCGCCGCTCCGCGGCCAAGCGAGCCGCGAGCACCTCCAGCCCGCAGCGCACCTGCATCAGCTCGGTACTGTCGCGCCAGGACGACTCCGAGACTCTCGCCCCGTGGTACGGGGTCAACGTGACGAAGCCCTCGCTCTCGAGGCGTCGTAACGCCTCGCGTACCGGGACCCGCGAAACCTCCTGCTCCCTTGCAATGACCTCCTCGAGCAGGCGCTCGCCTGCTTTCAACCGTCCCGACATGATGTCCTGGCGTAGGGCATCCGCGATGCGATCTCGGCGGGGCGACTGGTCCGGTTGCACGGGCACCTCGAAGAGGATAGCCCCCGGTCCTGCGGCAAAGGCATGTAACGGCGCCAGGGCGAACACCATGACTGGGTCGACATGAAGGTTGCAGCGAAGTGTTGATCCTGACGCGGTCCGATGTGACGAGCGTCCTGGAGATCGAGGACGTCATCGAGGTGGTCGAGCGCGGGCATGCAGACCTGTCCACGGGCGCAGGCGTCGACCTGGGTTCTTTGAGCGGCCAGCTCCCGGGCTCCAGCGCGCTGATGATCCCGATGGCCGCCATCGTCGCAGCCGGGTCGGGCGGTGTGAAATTGCTCACCGACACTCCCGAGAACCACGGTCGCTCTCTTCCAAGACAGATGTCGACCATTGCTTTGGTCAACACATACAGCGGAGTGTGCGAGGCGTTCCTCGACGGCGCTGCGATCACGCAACTTCGCACGGCGGCGGCATCCGCGGTCGCCACGAAACTGCTCGCCCGGAAGGACGCAGCCGTCCTCGGCTTTATCGGTGCCGGGGCGCTCGCGAGGAGCCATCTCCGCGCGATCCGCGCAACCCGCCAGGTCGACCGCGTGGTCGTCTGGAGCCGCACGCCCGAGACAGCCAGGTCGTTCGTGCGGTTCGCTGAGGAGTTGGGCGTGAAGGTCAAGGCGCTCGCCTCCCCAGAGAAGATCACGACCACGTCCGACATTCTCTGCACCCTGACGCCCTCGCGAGAGCCGATCGTCTTCGGACGCTGGTTCCGACCCGGGCTGCACATCAACGCCGCCGGATCACCACCCCGCAGCGACCATCGAGAGATCGACAGTCTCGGCATTCAACGAAGTCGCGTCGTCGTCGACCTGCTGGAGGTGGCGCTGCGAAAGGCCGGCGATCTCAATGTCCCCCTTAGTGAGGGTGCGATCACCAGGCGCCACTTCGAGGACGAGCTCGGACAGGTGATCAACGGCGAGCGGCCGCGCCGCGAGAGCGACGAGGAGATCACGCTCTTCAAGTCGGTCGGTATCGCAACCCAGGACATCGTCACGGCTCGGCTCGCGGTTTCCATCGCCCGTAGTCGTGGCATCGGGACTGAGATCAACCTTTCGGGCTAACCGAACACACCCACCGACCGGACGAAATCGGAGCGAACTAATGACTCAAATGTTCCTAAACGGAACCGCGATGGCCGGCCAACCTGATCACGCGTGCCACCAAGGATCGACGTTCCTCGGCCCGGCGCGAACATCAGCGACAGTCCGCTTCTTCGCGGTGCGTGACAAGTTCCCCGGCCTGTTCAAAGTGCCGGCGGGAGGACGCGTCATCGACGGCGAGCTCTACGACATCCCAGACGAAGTCCTGCACGAGCGCCTGCTGCCGGCCGAGCCCCGTGAGCTGGAGTTCGGGACCATCCAGCTCCTCGACGGCGAGACCGTACATGCGATGTTGCTCGTGCCCTCTCGTCTGTCGCCGGGTGACAAGGTAGTCGACATCTCCGAGCTCGGAGGCTTCCGCGCCTATCAGCGCTTCCTCGACGCCAACGCGTGCCTCGGCGCGACCCTGGGGACTGGTACATGACGGCGGCAGCGGCACTGGACGAGCCCGGCCTCCTCCAGCATCTCCGCGACCTGGCTGGCTCGGCGCGCACGGCGCAGGGTGGGATAACCCGGCTCGCCTGGTCGCCCGAGGACATCGCGGCGGGCGCGATGCTCACCTACCGGCTCGGCCAGACCGGGGTTAGGACGCGGACCGACGCCGTCCGAAACCTCATCGCCGAGTGGCCGGGAACGCAACGCGCACTTGCCCCGATCGTGATCGGGAGCCACCTGGACAGCGTAATCGAGGCCGGTGAACTCGACGGGGCGTACGGGACGCTCGCCGCCTTCGAGGTTGTGCAGGCGCTGGCCCAGTCGGGCGAGCGCCTCCGTCACCCGGTCCGCGCTGTCGCGTGGGCGAACGAGGAGGGCGTCGTCGCCGCTCCGTTCACCGGTTCGCGAGCGGCGAGCGGTCAAACGATCGATATCCTTGCGCTCGGCCCGGACGGCAGGACCCTTGCGCAACGGCTCGTCGAGGCTGGCGGTGACCCCGAGCACGTCGAGCGTGCGGCTATGGGCGAAATCGCCGGGTACCTCGAGCTGCACATCGAGCAGGGCGCAGTGCTCGATCGGACAGGCTCGCAGATCGGCGTCGTCACCGGCATCGTAGGGGCGACGCGTGGCCGGATCCGCTTCGACGGACAGACCAACCACGCCGGGACCACTCCGATGAACCTCGAATCCGATGCCCTCGTCGCCGCGGCCCATTGCGTTCTTGCTATCGAACGGATCGGCAGATCGGAACTCGTTGACGTCGCGACGGCGGGCGCGATTGAAAGCTACCCGGGCAATGCCAACGTCGTCGCCGGTCGGTCGGTCGTGAGCTTCGACATGCGGTCGATGAACGACGCGACCCGTGAATCGGCTCTACAGAGGCTTCGGCATGAGACCGATACGATCGCCGCCACGACGCGTACGTCGGTGTCGCTGGAGGTCGAGACGCGCACCACCGCCTCCCCGATGGGCCCCGGCATGCAGCTTGCGATCGCCGATTCTGCGGCGCAGCTCGGGCTATCGCACGAGGCGATAGCGAGCGGGGCCGGCCACGACGCCCAGTGCGTTGCCAACATCGGGCCGGTCGGGATGATCTTCGTCCCCAGCATCGGCGGCGTGAGCCACCAGCGCGGCGAACGGACCGATCCCGCCGACCTCATTGCCGGCGCAAGGGTGCTGCTGGAGGCACTCCGCTCGATCGACCAACGGCTGGACGCGTGAGCGGCTCCTACCCTCGCGACCTGATCGGGTACGGCGGGTCGCCGCCCGATCCGCAATGGCCGGGTGGCGCCTCGATAGCTGTGCAATTCGTCCTGAATTATGAGGAAGGCGGTGAGCGAAGCGTGCTTGATGGCGACGCGACGTCCGAGATCTTCCTTTCCGAGATGGTGGGAGCTGAGGCGTTCCCGGACCGCCACATGAGCATGGAGTCGCTTTACGAGTACGGCAGTCGTGCAGGGTTCTGGCGCGTCCTACGCATTTTCGAGCGCGCCGGTGTTCCCCTTACGGTGTTCGCCGTGGCGACCGCGTTGGCCCGGAACCCCGCTGCCGCAGCAGCCATCACCGCGGCCGGCCATGAGGTTGCCGGACATGGGCTCCGCTGGTTGAGCTATCAGGACGTCGGCCCCGAAGAAGAGGCGGCCCATCTTGCGCGGGCGGTAGAGATCCTCACCGACATCGTGGGATCGGCACCGCTCGGTTGGTACACCGGACGCGACTCTCCGAACACCCGCAGGCTCGTCGTGGAGCACGGCGGGTTCCTCTACGACGCCGACTCCTACTGCGACGACCTTCCGTACTGGACAAGAGTCGGAGAGACTGATCACCTCGTCGTGCCCTACACGATGGACACCAACGACATGCGGTTTGCACTCGCCGGAGGTTTCGCTACTGGTGAACAATGGGAGTCACACTGTCGCGACGCCTTTGAATTGCTCTGGGCCGAAGGCGAGGCGGGCAGCCCCAAGATGCTATCGATCGGACTGCACGCCAGGATCATTGGCCGACCAGGACGGGCCGCGGCACTGCAGAGGTTGATCGAACACATCCGGGCCTTTGACCGTGTTTGGATTTGCCGCAGAGTGGACATTGCTCGCCACTGGACGAAGCTCCACCCACCCAACGCCCAACCGTAGAAAGGCCCGTCTGGCATTGGGGTTTAGCCAGACCTGCCGTTAGAGCCCTACCGTCTCGGTGGTTAAGCCGGCAAGGCAGGCCTCGACGACCAGGAGGCTCACTAAGGCCCCAACCAACCTCAAGCCGTAGAATTTGTCGTTAGTCGGGTCGTACCATCGCGGCACCACGCGACAACTGACGGCCACGGTCCGTACCCGTCCGGCTCGCTGAGATGCCCCCCGGTGGGAAGGACGTCAATATCGATCCCGAGGGGTGCAGCGTAAAGGCTCGCTGCGGACTCTGGGCAATACGGGTCATCGGCACTCGCGACGATACGCGTCCCGGCGTTGGCGGCACGCCTTAAATGCTCACCGTCGAGATGAGTGGGAGGCGAGAAATGCTCGATCGCTGGCCATAAGATCGTTGAGCTCGGCGGGGAAACTAGGAGCACCCGGTCCACCGCCTGGTGCGGGCTTGCCCCGACAACATGGTGGAACCATAGGAGGCAGCCAAGAGAATGGCAGATAACGACCCGTTCCCCAGATCCGAGTTGTTCAAGCTCCGCGCGGTAGAAGAGCCACCCAGCTCTCGAGCTTTGGAGCATCGGCGTCAGGGAGCTGGGGATAGATTACGATTTCGCGATCCGCTCGGAGCGTCTCGGCGACGTGGTATTGCCAATGGCCGGGCGGGCGATGGTTCTCAACGCCGTGAACGATCAAGAAGCGCCTGCCCCCGTCGCTTCTCACCGGTTGGCCTCCGCTGCGACGGATCTCCCCTTCGTTCGGGCGTAATTCGCCGCTACCCGGTTCCTGTTGCCACAATGCGCAGACGAGCACCATACTCGTCGGGCCCCCGGTGGGCGAATGTAAAGCATCCGGCAATCTCGGGCCGCGCATTCAGCAATGCGGCCGCGATCAGGCCCCAATAACAGCACGACAGTGTCACGGGCAACCAACCCGACAATTATGTCGGCCGCTGGTACAGCTGGTGACGCCACAAGGTCCGAGCCGTCCGCGACCCACTCGAGAGGGACCGGGAAGGCGCACGCCGAGTTCACCGCGGCAACCGCCTGCGCCGGAGGCGCCAAGCCGGCGAGCGTGGCGCGAATGACTTCGTTCGCTTGCTCGCGGAACTCGCGGACATGGGCGACATCGTCAATCGTGGTCGCAGTGAGCACAAGACGAAGACCGGCGCCTCGCACCCAGGCTTCGAGGCGGTCGGGACCGGTAAGCCGTTCGACGGGGGCCCCGAACCGTCGCCCGACCGTCGCGATCAGGTCGAGGGTTAGGTTGCCCGCGTCGAACCGCAGTTGGCCAACCAGCCTGAGCCCGCCAGCAAAAGACTGATCGACCTCGCTCGCTTCGTAGCCTCTCGCCACCTTGACTATGGTATCAGAGCATTAGTCCCAGGTCGAGTCGGCCCTAGGGGATGGAGCCACATGTAAGACGGGATGTAGTGGCTCTATGGGATGATGACGAGTCGCCTACTTAGGGCCGGCCTCATAAGTCTTAAGCGAGAGTGCACCTTTTGATCACTAGACGACCGGATGCCGGTCCAGGTTCATCCTTCTGGACGCTCTTGCGGACGGACCGGGCCGAATGATTGTCGAGTTCACTACTCGCCCCACCTTGCGAGGCACGTTCGGCATGGTCTCGTCGACACATTGGCTCGCCTCCGCTTCGGCGATGGCTGTCCTGGAAGCCGGCGGCAATGCCTTCGATGCTGCCGTCGCTGCCGGCTTCGTCCTCCAGGTCGTTGAGCCCCATCTCAACGGGCCCGGCGGCGAGGTCCCCGCCATCCTGTCAATTGCCGGAAACCCGCGGCCGCTCGTGCTCGCGGGGCAGGGACCGGCGCCTGCGCGAGCTACGGCGGAGCACTTCGGGTCGCTGGGGCTCGACCTTGTACCCGGCTCGGGGCCGCTCGCCGCCACCGTCCCCGGAGCATTCGACGCCTGGCTGGTGCTCCTGCGTGACCACGGGACGATGGGCCTGCGCGCGATCTTGCAATTCGCTATGGACTACGCGGACGGTGGCCACCCTCTAAGCGATCACACTGCCTCCACCGTGCGCACCGTCGAGGGGTTGTTCCGCGAGGACTGGACCAGCTCGGCCGAGCTCTGGATCCCTTATGGGCGGCTGCCAGCAGCAGGGGGGCGTTTCTCCAACCACGCATGGGCGTCCACCTTGAGACGCCTGCTCAGGGAGGGGGAAGCCTGCGGCCCGGGCCGCGACGAACAAATAGAAGGGGCCGGCGCGCTTGGCGGGAGGGTTTCGTGGCTGAGGCTATTGACGCCTTCGCCCGCCGGTCGTTCCGGGACTCCAGCGGCCAATGCCACGCCGGGGTCCTCACCGGAGCGGACATGGCGGGGTGGCATGCCTCTTGGGAGGAGCCGGAAACGTACGCGTGGCGCGGCTTCACCGTCGCCAAGGTCGGGCCATGGTCCCAGGGCATGGTGATGCTCCAGACCCTCGCCCTCCTCGATGCGCTTGGCTCGGACGTGCCCGACCCCGGCTCGGCCACGGGTGCCCATGTGATCGCCGAGTGCCTGAAGCTGGCACTGGCGGACAGGGAAGCCTGGTACGGCGACGGAGGAGGGGTACCGGTCGAGGCCCTCCTGTCGGCCTCCTACAACGTCGGAAGGGCCGCGCTCGTGTCGGAGCGTGCTTCCCTGGAACTACGTCCGGGTCAACCCGATGGCCGCAGTGCCCGCATCGCCCACAGGGCGCGAGAGGCCTTCGAAGTCGAAGTCGACGTCGCCGGCCCGGGCCGCACCGGCTTCGCCGGCAGCACTGGCGATCCGACGGTGGTGGCCCACGGGGCTTACCCGGGGCGACACAGTGCATGTCGATGTCGTGGACCGCTGGGGCAACATGATCTCCGCCACACCGAGCGGGGGGTGGCTGCAAAGCTCGCCGACGATCCCTGAGCTCGGCTTTTGCCTCGGCACCCGCCTGCAGATGACCTGGCTCGAACAAGGCCTGGCCTCCTCGCTAGTGCCCGGCAAGCGTCCCCGGACGACGCTGTCTCCGACGCTGGTGCTGCGGGACGGTTCGGCCGTCCTTGCATGCGGGACGCCCGGTGGTGATCAGCAGGACCAATGGCAAGTGATCTTCATCCTGCGCCACCTCGGCGCCGGGATGGGGCTGCAGGAAGCCATCGATGCGGCCGCGTGGCACACGGACAGCTTCCCGTCGTCGTTCTACCCGCGTGTCGCCGATCCAGGCAGCCTGATCGTCGAGGACCGCCTCGGCACCGACGTCATCGCCGCCCTCGCCAGTCGTGGCCACCGGGTGATGCGGGCCGGCCCGTGGGCCCTCGGCCGGCTCTGCGCGGTCGGGCGTGACCCCGCGAGCGGCCTGGTGTCGGCAGGGGCTAACCCCCGTGGCATGCAGGGCTACGCTGCCGGACGCTGACCAAGCAAACCGGGCCGGGGGATCCTGGCCTGACGCCTTCTTACTCCCAGGTGGCGGATCTTCAGAGGATTTGCAATTGGCAGCGGTGTAGCCGGATTTGCGGGAAGGCGACCGGACCGGATGCCATAATCGATGTCATACAACCGGTCGGAATCCATCACGTGTCGATCAACGTCGATGACGTTGATGCTGCTCTTGCGTTCTACGTTGACAGGCTCGGTCTCAAGGTCCGCTCGGACAGGCCCAAGTTCAGCTTCGATGGGGCCTGGCTGGACGCAGGTGGCCAACAAGTGCACCTCATCCGAGGCGTCTGTCCGCGGGACACTGGCCAGCACTTTGCCCTCGCTTTCGTCGACCTCTCAGGCCTCGTTGCCAAGCTACGACAACAGGGTCTGGACGTCACTGAGCCCGTCGCATCTGGGACGAGCCTCCAGTCGTTTGTTATAGACCCCGCCGGTAATCGGGTCGAGCTGCACCAACCCGGGGCTATTTCGGCCTGAGACCACAATCTACAAAAGGGGCGCACGGAGATCAGCAACGGGTGGTCCGCTATGAAGGCCGGACCGTGCCTGAGGTGGCCGGCGAGCTCGCCTATGACTGGCACACGCTCAACGACGCCGTCGCCGGTGAGGTGGTGACATACCGCCCCATATCCCGAAGGGTTCAGACCGCCCCGCAGCGAGGCACTCCGCCGTGACAGGACATTGGTCGCAAAAGGCCCTGGCGAGCCTGTAATGCCGGATAGAGAGGGCCTCTTTGCCATCGCAGGACGGGAAGAACACCCTCGGGTCGGCGCCGCGACAACTGGCCATCGCGTGCCAGGAAGGCCGCAAAGGGAGGATGTCGCTTAGATCCCAACCTCGCCCGGGCTGTCGACTTCGTCCTTCACTGACCTGAGCCACGGCCGCTGCCTTGCTGGTCCCACACACTCGTACGGCGCCAGGCAATGCTGCAACTCACAAAAGGGGAACTGGCGCTTCGTGCGGGCCGACCGAACGCCTCAACGCGTGGCAAATCCCGTCCTTCCGTGCTGTGGAACCTATAGGTAACCGTAAGGCCGCCCAAAAGGAACCCGCTAGGGCCAATGGTCCTGTGTTTTACCAGCTATCAGGACTCTGTTAGTGCGCGCGTGGCCAGCCCCGCCCCTTTCCTAGCGTTGCCAGGGAGGTCTTGAGCCACAGTTCAGCTCCCGCGCCGGGCTCGGAGGTCGGGATCAGCTCCTAGCGGACCTGTTCGACGGCCGCAGCAATGCACGTAATCTCCAGCGACAACCATTCAGCGGAAATACATGACTTGTGGCCCTAGGGGAACCGAATTGTTTTTGCGAGGCTGAAAGAGTGTAGAGGAGGGCCGCGATGACTACTTGGCATTGCCCGGTCTGCGGGTTGGACTTCGCTTTCCACTCTGAGCTGGACTGGCACATCCGTGAAACCCATCTCCTGAAGCGAACAGCCGGTTTAGCCGGCCAGCTGGAGAGGAAAGCGGTGCTCGACTGGGCCGAGCTGCGGCAGCTGCAGTCGGCCGACGGGGACCCATCGGTGTCGTTGTTACTTTGGACCACACCGGCTCCCCTCATGACGGCGGCCGATGCCGCTGACCTCCACCGGCTCGCCGCGTCCGCCGCCGAACGCCTGGCTGCCGACCTGAGGGGCGAAGCCCGCAGCCAGATCGAAGCCCGTCTCGCCGAAGCCGTGCGGGCCGCGGAAAACAGCCCCACCGACCACGGCTTAGCCGTGTTTGTGAGCTCTACGCAGACAGCGGTCGTTCCGTTGCCGTTCTCACCCCGAGAAAGAGCTGTAGTCAACCACGCCTTCGCCACCCGAGACCTGCTGGACGCGTTGCAGACATTCCCCATGTACCGCGCCCTGGTACTTCGAGGCCCGGGCTTCCGGCTCCTCGAAGGCCGAGGGGAACGGCTCAGTGGGATCCTCGACTGGCAGGCGCCAAACCCGTCGCTGGGGCGCGCCCGCGAATCGGCATGGACAACAGGCCAACGCCGGCGGGCCGCCCTCGATGAGGTGGACCGCGCCATCGGTGTGAGGGTCGCCATCATCGGCCGCCTGCCCCTGGTCGTGATCGGCCGCAAACGCCTCCTCGCCGAGTTCCGCAGGCGCTCCCCCCATGCCGCCTCGGTTGTGGGCGAGATCCCGGCCTGGGGCTCGATGCTCTCCCGAGTATCGGCCGGGCAACTAGCTGCCCCTGTCATCCGGACCTGGCGAGAGCAGCACACGCAACGGTACCTCGACGCCTTGATCGAAGCGGATAGGCAGGGTGCAGTCGTGTGGGGTTTGGAGAAAGTCTGGGACGCCGTGCTCGCCGGACAAGTAGAGCGCGTGTGGGTGGAACGGGAATATTGGCTGCCGGGGAAACTAGAGGACAGGGGCAAACGCCTTGTCCTTTTGGACTCCAAAGGCGCCCACGGTCCGGTGGCCGACATCGTCGACAGGGTGATCGAACGCGCCGCACTGGCGGGTGCCCATGTGGAGATGGTCGAACGGTTGAGTGAGGCCGAGGATCATCACATAGCAGCGCAGCTGGGGCACCCGCCCGCCAAAGACGACGGCGAACCTTGGGCTGGCCTAACCGAGCTAACACCGGTAGCGAGCTCTTCTGGTGATCCCAGCGGCCTGGGTGCACGTCGCTACCAAGACGCGCGGTCGTAACTTTACGCGAGGCATCGAGACCAATCGGGGACCTCGATTGAACTCATCGTCACCGATTGTGCCCGTGCCCGCTCGGTACTGTCCTTACGGTATGTACCCTCCGCTGCGTCAAACGGTTCGCCCGTAGAACCTGACATCTCTGCCGAGCCCGTAGGAGCTGTTCCGCTCGGCTCCTAGGAGGGCACCTTCACCCGGGTCGCGTACGCCTTATGTCGGCCGTGACTGTCCCTAAGGGTGAGTTGCAGGAGATCAGTGCCCTTGCGCGTGCCAGGCTGGAGAGGAACTACGAGGTTGTTCGCTCCTTTCACTACTGAGAATGTCGCTGAGAACACCTTCGACTTTCCGGCCAGGAGCTCGACCTGCAAATGAGCGTCCTCTGAGGCACGGAGCATGATCTCCAGTTGGCGGCCCTTCCCGTGACCGACGACCGCCGCCTGTATGGCCGACGCGCCGAGCGGGTTGCCTAGCGTCGGGGTTTGGCCCAGACCTTACGGTGGTTGTCGATGACGTCGTCGTCGGTTTCGCAGCGACCATGTAGGCAAAAAGATCTGCACTGGTGCGCTCTGACGTCCCGTTCAAACTGGTCACGGAGACGTCGACACGGCCTCCCAGCATGGCGTTGCCGGTCTCATCGCTGGGGGCGCCAACGAGAGCCGTATTGCCGTCAGCGGACATGGCCACGGCGCTACCGAATTTACCATCTCCTCCTTCGTCGTTCGGGACCAGCTTGGCCTCTTCGCTCCAACCCGAGGCAGTGCGCACGAAGACCCAGGCGGCGCCGGGCCCGGCATTGTCGTCCGGTCCACCGATGAGGGCAGTGCTGCCGTCGGCCGAAAGGGCCACGCTCGTCCCGAACTGGCCGGCGCCGACTTCGTCGCTAGGGGCGATCTTCGGGGCCTCCTGAAACCACGGGTCTGTGGTGCTCGAGGTCTCGTGCCCGGATGTAGGTGCCGTCAGCCGGGGTACGCCTCCTGCGCTTGTCCCGGCAGCCGTGATGACGGCCCCCAGTAACACGACAACGCAGGTCAAGACGAGCGAGGGTCTTGCCTGAACTAGCGGTTGTTGCATAGGTCACCCCTCGGTGTGGTGCATTGGGGCAAACCGGCGTCGCGTCGGAGAACCGGCCGGCCGACCGCCGCTTAGAGCGTAAACTTCTCCAGGTCGTAATCGCCCCAGTACCAAGCGTCAGCGTCTCCCTGGACGTCGACCGCAGCAGCAGACGTGGGCACCGTCACAAGGTTGCCGTTGTCGTACCCGTCGACCTGGCAGGTTGCGACGCCGTCGCTGATCGACATGCAACCCGCCCAGACAATGAAGTTGCCTGCAAGCGCCAGGCTGGTGACACTTTCGCCCGCGCGCGGAGCTTGCAGCTGGTATGCCGAACCGAACGGTCCCGGGAAGAGCGAGACCGAGCCGTCCGCCTCGGCCCAGTAAACGTTGAGGTTCGCAGCCGAAGGCGGGTAGAGCGCCGTGATGGCGCTCGCGCCCGACACGATCACAGTGGAGCCGACGCCGTTGACAGGCGGGCGACGAAAGATCGGCGAAGAGGCGTTCGCCGCCGACGCGACCGCAGTCAGACCGTTGCCATTGGTCGCCACGTCCAGGATGTTGTCCCCAGACGAGTAGTAAAGCAGCGCTCCGTCCAGTCCGAGGTGGGAGAACGTGGTACCGGCTACAAGTGTCTCGACCGTGCCGCCGCCGACTGACATCTTGCGGATCCCCGTCGCGTCGGCCCAATAGAGGAACAAGCCATCGGTCACAAGGTCGCGGTTGCCGATGAACCCTGGGGAAGTTGCGAGCACATCTGCGGCACCACCGGTGAGCGGGACCCGCTTGATCTGAGACTCTTCGTGCAATGGGTAGTTGGCAACGAAGTAGCCGTACCAGGAACCACCCACGTTGGCGTAGGTGATCGCTTCGAAGTCGACCGAATGCTCCACCGAACCCGCCGGTACAGATTCCTGGTAAAGAACCTTTTCCTGTCCGGGCTCATTGTCCTTCGCAGAGCGGAAGACGTCGGCCTCCGATAGCGTCACGACATGGCGGCCCTGGAACCTATAAGCGGTCCTATCTGCTGTCCAGTAAAGGTTTTCGGTGGACTGGACCAGACGGTCGGGCTGCGTATAGGAAAGCGTCGTCGGCAGCCCGGGGCCCGGAAAGTGGATGAAGTTGTCCGGCCAGGGCTCCCCCTGGCCTGATGCGTCAGCCGAGATCACCGCCCATCCGTAATAATCCGTGTCGCTGTGCCAGTTATCTTGGGACACAACGATATAGCTGTCGTTGGCCCCCACCGCCTCGACCACGGCCACGTGCCCGTCGGTCCCGATGACCGGCAGGTCCGGATCCCATTGTGCGACCGATCCAACGGTCGGGGTTTGGTCGACCGTGAAGCCGTTCTCTCGAGCGCCCGTCGCCCAGTCCAAGGCGTTGATGGGTAGAGCCTCCTTCGGGGTTGGGACACCGTAGATCTCAGATTCGACGAAGGCCACGTAGTTGGTGCAATTCGCCCACGCTCCGCTGGGTGCCGTGTCCTGGTCGGGAGGCATCCCCCAATACGACTTCTTATAGGCATCCTGGAAGTTGTGGGTTGTGAACGGGGCCACGCTGCAGGCGCTGAAGCCTTCGCACAGCGGTCCGGCGGAGGGCCCCGCCGGGGCGGCAGATGCCATTGTCGTGCAGATGCCCATGGCGACCACGCACGTGGTCATTGCGAGAAACAGTCGCATTATGCTGCCGCTCCGGTATTGCTTACCGCCTCGGTGAGACGGTCGAGGCGCAATGACGCGTGTGCCACAACTTCCTTGACCGCATCGATCGAACCAGCGCGGAAGAGGTGGATGCACGTCTCGTCCTCAGGGATGAGGATCGAGCGGACGTGGTGGACTCGCGTACCCTTGCGCCGCAGCTGATCGGCTGCCGCTCTCGCAGCCTTGGCGCAGCGCCCCGCGTCCTGCGCAGCGGTGCCTGGAAGGTAGTGCTCGCCGACGAACTCTCGCATCGAAGCCCACTGTACGGACCGCCCAGCCCCGGCGAAATAATGGAAACCCTGACATTATTGCAAGCGGGTCCTCATGAACCTCGGCCTAGCCGTTTGGCGAGTTGAGCGCGGGAGCGGACGCCGAGCTTCGCGTAGGCGCGCGCGAGGTGGACTTCGACGGTGTTCACCGTCACGTGCAAGGCCGCAGCGATCTGCTTGTTCGACATCCCATCCACAGCCAGTTCGCTCACCTGACGTTCGCTGGGCGTAAGCTCGCCGCCGGCCCCGCGGCGCCCGCCAACGCGCTCGAGCTCCGACTTTGCACGTGCGAGCCAGCCGTCGGAGCCCAATGCGGCGAAAGAAACCGCGGCGCCCTCAAGCGCTTCGCGAGCATCGCGCCACTGTCTCAGGCGCCGCTGGGCACGGCCGAGGGAGAGTAGGCAACGGGCACTGTCGAAGCGCGACCCGAGCCGCTCCAAGTCGACCGCCGCCTCCGCCAGCAAGGTGGCACCCTTCTCGACTGCGCCGCCGTTGCCCAGCGCGAGCAACCCGGCGCAGCGCTTGAAAGTGGCGCTTGCCCACGGGTGGTCTTGTTGCGCAGCCAGCTCGCCCAGCCGGCGCACGACATCGGCTGCGTCCTCAAAGCGCGCCAGCTCCCCCAACGCCTCGACGAGGTCCGGCGACACCGGGAAGGCGCCCGGATCGAGCACCCCCTCCCGCTCGCAGTGCTCCCAGACGGCCCACAGGTCCGCAACGGCACGGTCAGGCGAGAGAGCCAACAGGCTGTTGACCCCCCGGGCGCGGCGCGCCTCGAGTTCATCCCAAGTGCTCCCGGCGGCCTGAGCCAGCGAGATCGTCTCGTCGGCCCACCGCTTCGCCTCCTCGTTCGCGCCGCGCTGCATTTCCAACAGTGCCCGGCACCGCGGGTACTGCGGCCGGAACTGTGTCTCGAAGTCGGAAGACTCGGCCCATTCGTCAAGCAGCGACGTCGCCGCAGCGACGTCGCCTGCCCGAAGCTCGACCTCGATCAAGTGCATGCGGAGCATCGCGTAGGAGGTGAGATCGCCACGATCGTCGGCGAGCCCCTGAAGCGACCGCAACATTTGGCGAGCGCTGGCCAGCTCGCCTCTCCACATCAGTCTCTTCGCCACAACTCGCTCAGGGGACGCCGACAGGTAGGCGCTGGCGTCGATCACCGCGCCCGAGCTCTCCGCCAGACCGTCCAGCGAATGGCCGCCGAGAGCTAGCGGCCACGCCAGCGACCAAAGCGCGTACCGACGCACAGACCGATCGGTGGCAAGCACCAGCGCCTCGCGAGCCCAGATCTCGGCCTGCCCGAGCTGGGACACAGCCGACGCTGCGGCGTTGCCAGCCTTCTTGGCTAGTACACGCGCCCGCAGGTTGCCATCCCCGCCGCACTCGTCAAGCGCTTGGTCCAGGTATCGGTCCTGGTCCTGCCGGCTGCGCACCTCCTCGCCCTCGCTGAGCGCGAGCAACGCCCGTGCGCGGGGTGGCCCGGTCGGAAGCGACGGCAACTCCTTGTTCAGCAACACACTCATCCGCCTCAATTCGCCGGTGTCGTCTAGGCGCTCCGCCAGTGTGAGGACCCGCTCCACGCGCTCCGCGGCATCCACTGGGGTCAGCCGCAGCGCATGCGCAGCCAGCAGCGCCGCCTCACGACGCGATCCGAGTAAGCGAGCCGTCTCGGCCGCTGCCGCCGCGCTTGCAGCAAGGGCCCGGTCAAGGCCCACGGTCGCGAGCGCCAGGTGCATGACTCGTGCCGGCTCCTCTCGGACGACCCGAGATAAGGCCAGGTGCAGCTCGCGGAGATCGCGTGGGGCCGCGCCGTTCTCTGCGACGCTCGCCAGCAGCGGGTGGGCAGGGCGCACCCGCTGATTGTCAATCAAGACGGTGCCGGTGACGACGGCGTCGTCCAGCACGCCGGTATCGACGATGGATAACAGCTGATCGACCCGCGGGTTCCCGGCCAGCGCTGAGGCCAGCAGCACCCGCTGGACGGGGGCCGTCAGCCGGCTAACCCGCTCGTTGAGCATGTCCTCAAGTGAGCTCGGCAAAGGTAGGTCGCCTTCGAGCCAACGTTCTGGTTCTTCGAGCAAAGCCCGCCCGGCCTCGAGGGCGAACAGCGGGTTCCCACCGGTCGCCTCCACGATCTGGCGAAGGCGCTGGCGCGAGATCGTGAGACCGAGCCGTTCGAACAACAACCGGCGAACGGCGCCGAACGACAGCGGCCCAACGTGCAGTCGCTCGACGACAGTCCTCGACAGGACCGCCTCCAAGGCGCCAACGGGCCCCGGACGGCGCGCCAAGAGGAAGATGACGCGCCCCTCCTGGAGGCGGCGGGCGAGGAAAGCTACCGCTTCTGCAGACGGGTCGTCCAGCCATTGCAGGTCGTCGATTGCAACCAAAACCGGTGCACTCGATGCGAGGGCCCGCACGACTCCTAGCAAAGCAAGCGAGACGAGCTGTGCTGGTCCTGGGGGCCGGGTTTGCTCGGTCCGCAAAAGCGCCTCTTCGAGTGCACGGCGCTGCACTATGGGCAGGACCGCGAGCGTGGCCTCGTCGAGTTGGTCGCACAGGTCGATGAGACCAGCGAACGGGAGCTGTGCGGCACTTGCACCCGGACGCGCCGCCAACACACGGGTTCCTCTGTCCCGAGCGCCAGATACGGCGGCCTCCCATAGCGTGGTCTTGCCGATACCGGGTTCACCTATTAATACGATCGAGGTCCCCGACGGCGCATCGCGCACGACATAATCGAGATGCGCCAACTCCGCCTCGCGACCGACAACCGACAGTACGCCCGTGCTATTTCCCCGTTCTTTCTCTCAAGCTTCGTCGCCAGCAAATGTTCGAAGTAACGCGACCGTCACATTTCCAAATTCCCGTCGGGGTTTGCGGTCCGACCCGTCGGGGTAGGGTAACAGCGTCGTTTAGACAGTTTCGGTCACGCAGCCGATAGGCGTCAAGAATCTGCGCGAATTTTCGCTCGGAGCCTCAATGACATTCCTGCGTGACTCGGTTGGGCTAGCCCGTATTCATGGTTTAACGGCGCACACCGGGGGCGCTCCTTCCCTGGCCAACCCAGGTCGCGCTGCGGGCTCGTGGCAACCTCGTCTCTCGCGTTTGGCCGTCGCGCTTGTCGCGTTCATTGCCGGCGTGGCGATGCTGACTGCGCCCGCCGCGGCCTCCAGCCAACCCACAGTGACCGCGGTTGATGCCTCTATCGGCACGACGGCCGGCGGGGACACCGTCGACGTCGTTGGCACGAACCTGAGCGTTGCCAGTGCGGTCGACTTCGGCACTACCGCGGCCACCAGCTTCACGGTGGACTCGGCCACTCAGCTCACTGCGGTGACACCGGCTCATTCGGCCGCCATCGTCGACGTGACGGTGACAACGGGCGGGGGCACCTCTCCAACCTCGAGTGCCGACCAGTTCTCCTACCTCCCGGTCACTCCCACGGCCTACGTGGCCGACTACCAGGGCGCCGGCACCGTGACCCCCATACAGACCGCCACCAACACCGCCGGCAGCCCTATCACCGTGGGCCACTATCCCATCGCCATCGCCATCACCCCCAACGGGTCCACGGCCTACGCGGTCAACAGCATCAGCAACACCATCACCCCCATCAGCACCGGCACCGGCACCGCCGCCAGCCCCATCGCCGTGGGCAGTACTCCCGACGCCATCGCCATCACCCCCAACGGGTCGACCGCCTACGTGGTTAATGACGGCGGGAACACCGTCACCCCCGTCACCATCGCCACCGGCGTCGCCAGCAGCACCATCGCGGTAGGCAGTTTTCCCAACGCCATTGCCATCACCCCCGACGGGTCCACGGCCTACGTGTCCAACGACAACAGCAACAGCGTCACCCCCATCAACACCGCCGCCAACACCCACGGCACCGCCATCGCGGTTGGTAGCGAGCCCATAGCCATCGCCATCACCCCAAACGGGTCGACCGCGTACGTGGTCAATAACGGCAACAACACCGTCACCCCCATCAACACCGCCACCAACACCCACGGCACCGCGATCGCGGTCGGCAGCTCTCCCGTCGCCATCGCCATCACCCCAAACGGGTCCACCGCCTACGTGGTCAACTACGGCGGCACCATCACCCCCATCAACACGGCCACCAATATCGCCGGCAGCCCCATAACGGTGGGCGTCAACCCACGATCCATCGCCATCACCCCCGACGGGTCAACCGCCTACGTGTCCTACGACAACAACCCCGGCACGGTCACCCCCATCAACATCGCCACTGGCGCCGTCGGTAGCACCATCGAGGCGGGGGACAATGCCATCGCCATCGCCATCTCTTATGTGGAGCCGCAATTCGCCGTCACCGGGGTCGCACCTGACAGCGGCGCCACCGCGGGGGGGACCGCCGTCACCATCACCGGCACCGGGTTCATCGGTGCCACGGCTGCCAACATCGGCGGCAGCAACGCCTGCACTAGCGACTTCACCGTGGTGAGCGCCACCTCGATCACCTGTAACACCCCGGCGGGCGCGGCCGGGACCGTCGACGTCACGGTGACCACACCCCAGGGCACCTCCGCGACCAACCCTCCGGGCGATGAGTTCACCTACGAAGGGGCCCCAACCGTCACCGGGGTCGCCCCCGGCAGCGGCGCCACCGCCGGTGGCACCGCCATCACCATCACCGGGACCGGCTTCATCGGGGCCACCGTCGCCGACATCGGCAGCAACGCCTGCACCACGGACTTCATCGTGGTGAGCGCCACTTCGATCACCTGTGACACCCCGGCGGGCTCGTCGTCGACCGTCGACGTCACCGTTACCACGCCCCAAGGCACCTCGTCGGCCAACCCCCCTGGCGATGAGTTCACCTACAACCCCGCTCCCACCGTCACCGGGGTGGCTCCCAACAACGGCGCCACCGCCGGGGGCACGGCAATCACGATTACTGGCACAGGGTTCATCGGGGCCACCGTCGCCGACATCGGCAGCAACGCCTGCACCACGGACTTCATCGTGGTGAGCGCCACTTCGATCACCTGTGACACCCCGGCGAGCTCGTCGTCGACCGTCGACGTGACGGTAACCACTCCCCTAGGCACCTCGATGGTCAACCCCCCAAACGATGACTTCACTTACAACGCTGCCGCCGGCAGCCCCAGCGTGACGGCGGTTGATGCCTCGATCGGCTCAACGGCCGGCGGGGACACGGTCGACATCGTTGGTACAAAGCTGACCGGCGCCAGTGCGGTCGACTTCGGCTCTATCGCGGCCACAACCTTCACGGTGGACTCGGCCACTCAGCTCACCGCGGTGACACCGGCTCACACGGCCGGCATCGTCGACGTGACGGTGACCACGGGCGGGGGCACCTCTCCAACCTCGAGCGCCGACAAGTTCTCCTACCTTTCGGTTAACCCGGCGGCCTATGTGGTCAATTTCGGCGGCAACAACGTCACCCCCATCGCCACCGCCACCAACACCGCCGGCAGCACAATCGCTGTGGGCAGCTATCCCATCGCCATCGCCATCGCCCCTAGCGGGTCAACCGCCTACGTGACCAACTACAGCGGTAACACCGTCACCCCCATCCACACTGCCACCGGCATCGTCGGCAGCCCCATCCCGGTGGGTAGCGATCCCGACGCCATCGCCATCACCCCCAACGGGTCGACCGCCTACGTCGTTAATAACGGAGGCAACACCGTCACCCCTATCAACACCGCCACCGGCGTCGCCGGCAGCGCCATCGGGGTGGGCAACATTCCCAACGCCATCGCCATCACCCCCGACGGGTCAACCGTCTATGTAACCAACGACAGCGGCAACACCGTCACGCCCATAAATACCGCCACCAACGTCGCCGGCAGCACTATCGCGGCGGGCGGCTATCCCGACGCCATTGCCATCACCCCCAACGGGACAACCGCATACGTGGCCAACAGTGGCAGCAACACAGTCACCCCCATCAGCACCGCCACCAATACCGCCGGCAGCCCCATCGTGGTGGGTAGCGATCCCGTCGCCATCGCCATCACCCCAAACGGTTCCACCGCCTACGTGGTCAACTACGGCGGCACGATCACCCCCATCAACACCGCAACCAATATCGCCGGCAGCGCCATCACGGTGAGCGCCAATCCACGCTCCATCGCCATCACCCCCGACGGGTCAACCGCCTACGTGGCCTACGACAACAGCCCGGGCACAGTCACCCCTCTCAACACCGCCACTGGAGCAGTCGGCAGCACTATCGCGGCGGGGGACAACCCCATCGCAATCGCGATCTCCTACGTGGCGCCGCCGCCCGCCGTCACCGCGGTCGCCCCCGACAACGGCACCACCGCCGGAGGCACCGCCATCACCATTACCGGCACCGGCTTTATCGGGGCCACCGCCGCCGACATCGGTGGCAGCAATGCCTGCACCACGGACTTCACCGTGGTGAACGCCACCTCGATCACCTGCGACTCCCGCACGGGCTCGGCGGGGACCGTCGACGTCACGGTGACCACGCCGCAGGGCACCTCGGCGACCAACCGACCGGGCGATGAGTTCACCTACGAGGGCGCCCCGACTGTCACCGGGGTCGCCCCCGACAACGGCATCACCGCGGGGGGAACCGCCCTCACCATCACCGGCACCGGGTTCATCGGGGCCACCGCCGCCGACATCGGCCCGGCCAACGCCTGCACCAGCGGCTTCACCGTGGTCAGCGTCACCTCGATCACCTGTGACACCCCGGCGGGGCCTGCGGGGACCGTCGACGTCAGGGTGACCACGCCGCAGGGCACCTCGCCAACAAACCGACCGGGCGATGAGTTCACCTACGAGGGCGCCCCGACCGTCACCGGGGTCGCCCCCGACAACGGCAGCACCGCGGGGGGGACCGCCCTCACCATCACCGGCACCGGGTTCATCGGGGCCACCGCCGCCGACATCGGCCCGGCCAACGCTTGCACCAGCGCCTTCACCGTGGTCAGCGTCACCTCGATCACTTGTACGACCCCGCCCGGCGCCGGGACCGTCGAGGTCACGGTGACCGCACCGCAGGCCACCTCGGCCACCAACCCTCCGGGCGACCAGTTCACCTACCTCTCGGTTTCTCCCACCGCCTACGTGGCGAACTACAGCGACAACACCGTAACCCCCATCGACACCGCCACCGATACTGCCGGCCCGCCCATCGCGGTGGGTAACTCTCCCGACGCCATCGCAATCACCCCCGGCGCTTCCACCGCCTACGTGGCCAACAGCGGCGACAACACGGTCACCCCCATCGACACCACCACCAACACTCCCGGCGCACCGATCGCGGTGGGTAGCTCTCCCGACGCCATCGCCATCACCCCTGACGGGGCCACCGCCTACGTGGCCAACAGCGGCGACAACACGGTCACCCCCATCGACACCGCCACCAACACGCCCGGCGCACCGATCGCGGTAGGTAGCTCTCCCGACGCCATCGCCATCACCCCTGACGGGGCCACCGCCTACGTGGCCAACTTCGGCGACAACACCGTCACCCCCATCGACACCGCCACCAACACTCCCGGCCCCCCCATCTCGGCGGGTAACACTCCAAGCGCCATCGCTATCACCCCCGGCGGGGCCACCGCCTACGTGGCCAACTGGGGCTCCAACACCGACACCCCCGTCGACGACACCGTCACCCCCATCGACACCGCCACAAACAGCCCCGGCCCTGCCATCGCTGTGGGTAACTACGCAAGCGCTATCGCTATCACCCCTGACGGGGCCACCGCCTACGTGGCCAACCAGGGCGACGGCACCGTCACCCCCATCGACACCGACGCCAACACCGCGGGCGCCCCCATCCCGGTGGGTAACTCGCCCGACGCCGTGGCTATCGCCCCCGACGGGTCCACCGCGTACGTCGTCAATAGCGGCGATGACACCGTCACCCCCATCGACACCGACACCGACACCGCCGACAGCGTTATCCCCGTGGGCGACGCTCCGGGCGCGATCGCCATCTCTTATGTGCCACCACGACCGACCGTTACCGGGGTCACCCCTGACAACGGCAGCACTGCGGGGGGTACCGCCGTCACCATCACCGGCACCGGCTTTATCGGGGCTACCGCCGCCGACATCGGCGGCAGCAACGCCTGCACCAGCGACTTCACCGTGGTGAACTCCACTGAGATCACTTGTACCACCCCGCCCGGGGCGGGAACCGTTGACGTCACGATGACCACATCCCAGGCGACCTCGGCGCTCAACGTCCCGGGCGATGAGTTCAACTACGAGGGCGCCCCGACCGTCACCGGGGTGGCTCCCGACAACGGCAGCACATCCGGGGGTACCGCCGTCACCATCACCGGCACCGGCTTTATCGGGGCTACCGCCGCCGACATCGGCGGCAGCAACGCCTGCACCAGCGACTTCACCGTGGTGAGCGCCACCTCGATCACCTGTGACACCCCGGCGGGGCCTGCGGGGACCGTTGACGTCAGGGTGACCACGGCCCAGGCGACCTCGGCGCTCAACGTCCCGGGCGATGAGTTCAACTACGAGGGCGCCCCGACCGTCACCGGGGTGGCTCCCGACAACGGCAGCACATCCGGGGGCACCGCCATCACCATCACCGGCACAGGGTTTGTCGGGGCCACCACCGCCGACATCGGCGGCAGCAACGCATGTACCAGCGCCTTCACCGTGGTGAGCGCCACCTCGATCACCTGTGACACCCCGGCGGGGCCTGCGGGGACCGTCGACGTCAGGGTGACCACGCCCCAGGGCACCTCGGCGCTCAACGTCCCGGGCGATGAGTTCACCTACGAGGGCGCCCCGACCGTCACCGCGGTGGCTCCCGACAACGGCAGCACCGCGGGGGGAACCGCCCTCACCATCACGGGCACCGGCTTCATCGGGGCCACCGCCGCCGATATCGGCGGCAGTAACGCCTGCGCCAGCGACTTCACGGTGGTCAGCGTCACCTCGATCAGCTGTGACTCCCCGGCGGGACCGGCGGGGACGGTCAACGTGACGGTGACTACGCTCCAGGGCACCTCGGCGCTAAACGTCCCCGGCGATGAGTTCACCTATGTCACGCCGCCGCCCACCCATCTAGTGTTCTCCGCCAGCCCGACCAACTCGGTGGCCGGCTCCACCCTGGCCACCCAGCCCCATGTGACCGTGGAGGACGCCTCCGGCAACCCGGTTACCGCCAACGTCTCTACCGTGACCCTTTCGATCACCCCGCTGACCCCCACTTCAGGCGGGCCGGGGACCCTGACCGGCTGCGCCCAGTCCGGAGAGACCAACGGCGTGGTCAACTTCAGCGGTTGTGAGATCGACACCGCCGGGACCGGCTACGAGCTCCACGCCAGGGACGGAACCCTTACTGCGGCTGACTCCAGTCCCTTCGCCGTGTCGGCCCGGCCGGCCACGGTCTTCAGCGTCACCGCACCGGCGACGGCCACCGCGGGGGCCCCGTTCGACGTCACCGTCACCGCCCTCGACGCGCAGGGCAACACCGCTGTCGGGTACGTCGGCACCGTGAACTTCACAAGTACTGACGGGGCTGCCACCCTGCCTGCCAGTTACACCTTCTTGGCCGGCGACATGGGCGTGCACACCTTCAGCTCGAGCGCCACCCTGGTCACCGCCGGCAGCCAGACCATCAGCGCCACCGACTCGGTGACCTCCTCGATCACCGGGACCTCGGGGATGGTCACAGTGTCGGCCGCGCGGGCCTCCGTGTCGATCGGGCGGTCGACCGAATTCAGCGTCACCGCGCCGGCGACGGCCACCGCGGGGCCCAGTTTGACCTCACCGTCACCGCCCTCGACGCGCAGGGCAACACCGCTGTCGGGTACGTCGGCACCGTGAACTTCACAAGTACTGACGGGGCTGCCACCCTGCCTGCCAGTTACACCTTCTTGGCCGGCGACATGGGCGTGCACACCTTCAGCTCGGGCGCCACCCTGGTCACCGCCGGCAGCCAGACCATCACCGCCACCGACTCGGTGACCTCCTCGATCACCGGGACCTCGGGGATGGTCACCGTCTCCGCGGCGAACGTCCCCGCGGGCGCGCCGCAGACGCACTGGCTGGTGGCCTCCGATGGCGGGATATTTACCTCGGGAGATGCTGGGTTTTTCGGATCCACCGGGGCTGTCCATCTGAACCACCCCGTCGTGGCCATGGCCCTGACCCCTGACGGTAAGGGCTACTGGCTGGTGACCTCTGACGGCGGCATTTTCGCTTTCGGCGACGCCGGGTTCTTCGGATCCACCGGGCCCTCCATCTGGACCGCCCCGTCGTGGCCATGGCCTCGACCCCTGATGGCAAGGGCTACTGGATGGTGACCTCCGACGGCGCCATTCTCGCCTTTGGCGACGCCGCGCTCTTCGGATCCACAAAGTCTCTCCATCTGAACAAGGCGATCGTGGCAATGGCCTCGACTCCTGATGGTGAGGGCTACTGGATGGTGACCTCCGACGGAGCCATTTTCGCCTTTGGCGACGCCGCGTTCTTCGGATCCACAAAGTCTCTCCATCTGAACAAGGCGATCGTCGGGATGGCCGCGACCTTCGATGGTAAGGGTTACTGGCTGGTGGCCTCTGATGGCGGCATCTTCGCCTTCGGCGATGCTGGTTTCTTCGGATCCACCGGGGCTCTCCATCTGGACCACCCCGTCGTGGCCATGACCCTGACCCCCGATAGCAAGGGCTACTGGCTGGTGGCCTCTGATGGCGGCATCTTCGCCTTCGGCGATGCTGGGTTCTTCGGATCCACAGAGTCTCTCCATCTGAACAAACCGATCGTGGGGATGGCGTCCCCAGCGCTCAGCGGTTGACCAAAGGCGGAGGGTGAGCGGCTCGGCGGTGGGTGCCCGGTCGAAAACGATCGCTCGAGACATATACCCTGCCTAGTCGACGCACTTCAGCGGAGGTAACTGTGTTCGAAACAGGCCGGAGCGACACACGCCTACGACGTCATCGTCGCTCCAGGTGGCATGGGCAGCGCGGCCGCGGCCGAGCTTGCGGCGCGAGGAGCCCGGACCACCAACACGGAAGCTCCTTGTAAGTACGCTGTCGTCTGTGACCGGTCCAACCTCGGGTGACTCACCAGTGCGCTGGCAGGAACCGCAAGCGGTGCTTAGCCGGCTGACTGCGGCCGCGCTGTTCCTGGTGGCGACGATCAACAGCGGGGCAGAGGGCATCGTGCGCGACCTCCTCACGGATCTTTCTGGCCTCGTGCGCACCGTTGGGTTCCGGGCGCCCTCTGCGGTGCTAACGCTCGTTACGGGGATCGGCACGGACGCTTGGGACCGGCTCTTCACCGGGCCTCGCCCCGCCGAGCTCCACCACTTCAGGGAGCTCCAGGGTCAACCACACCGCGCGGTGTCGACACCCGGGGACTTGCTCTTCCACATCCGCTCGGCGCGGAGCGACGTTTGCTTCGAGCTCGCCGCCCAAATTATGGAACGCCTCACAGGGTCAGTGGCTGTGATCGACGAGGTACATGGCTTCAAGTACTTCGACGACCGCGACTTGCTCGGCTTCGTCGACGGCACCGAGAACCCGAGCGGACCTGCTGCAACGGCAGCGGTCGTCGTTGGTGACGAGGACCGTGAGTTCGCTGGGTCAAGCTATGTAATCGTCCAGAAGTACCTCCACGACATGGCCTCCTGGAACGGCCTGAGCGTTGAAGCCCAGGAAGCAGTGATCGGGCGACGGAAGCTCTCCAACGTCGAGCTGTCCGACGACGCGAAACCAAGCAACTCCCACGTTGCGTTGAACACGATCGTCGACCCCGATGGCACCGAGCGCCAAATCCTCCGCGACAATATGGCGTTCGGGACGATCGGGCAGGGGGAGTTCGGCACCTACTTCATCGGATATGCAGCGACACCGACCGTGATCGAGCGGATGCTCCACAACATGTTCATCGGCAATCCTCCGGGGAACTACGACCGGGTTCTTGACTTCTCGAGAGCTGTTACCGGAAGTCTCTTCTTCGTGCCCACCGCTGACTTCCTCGACAGCCCACCGCCGTTGCCCAGCTCGCCCCCCAAATGACGGGTACATCCGCTAGGGCGGGAATTGGTCGGTTAGCTTTGCGCATTGGACGGGTGGGGTGGTACGCCTGCGTTCCATTGGCTTTGTTGCTTGCTGGCCCCGCGGCGAGCATTTCGCCCGCGGTGACATCGTCGACAGGAGCGGTGACATCATCGACAGGAGTCGCGTCCGTGGGGGCGTGCGCCGGCGCCATCTCCCCCACTCGTAACGCGGTCCAAATGAACGTCGGCCACGCCGTCCCCGCGTTGCAGCTCCCAACGGATGAGGCGGCTCACCACGCCCCGGTCGAGTGGTGGTATTTCAATGGTCACTTGTCCGGGACGGACGCGGCAGGGCATTTACACTGCTACGGGTTCGAGTACGTGACGTTCCAGTTCTTGAGCCTCGGGCCCGCACCTGTTTACGTCGCCAATTTCGCCATTACCGACCTCGGCCGCAGGATCTTTTCCTACCAAGCAAGTAGCGCCTCCTACCCGGTCCCGACCAAAAAGGACGCTTTTGCCCTGCACACGGGTAACTGGTCGATGAGCGGCAGCTCTGGGACGGACGAGCTGAATGCCGCCCTACCCAACTACAGCCTGGACCTGCGACTGCAAACTACCGAGCCCGCGGTGCTCGAAGGCGACGACGGGCTGGTTTCAGAGGGCGCCCTAGGTAAGTCCGCGTACTATTCCTGGACGTCACTTATCGCGAGGGGCACGCTGGTAGACCACGGCGTGCCAATTAAAGTCGTTGGGATCTCCTGGATGGACCACCAATGGGGCGCTATGGACCTGGAAGGCGGAGGCGGCTGGGATTGGTTCAGCGTCCAACTCTCCAATGGGAACCAGTACATGTTGGCCTTCATACGCAACGCGGCCGGGCGAATAGTCGCCAATTTTGGTACCGGTGTCAGCCCCACCGGGCAAGCCGAGCACATGCAGGGCACGCTCTCCGAACGAGCGCTGGGGGCCTGGCACAGCGCGGCTTCGGGGTTCACTTATGGCTCAGGTTGGCACATCACGTTGCCCGGTGGAGCGCTCACGGTTACCCCCGACCTGCGAGACCAGGAACTCGACTTTCGAGGCACTACTGGCAACGTCTACTGGGAGGGCGACGTGTCGGTCGCCGGGCGGGTCGACGGGAGCAACGTGGCCGGCGTTGGTTACACCGAGCTCAACCCGCCAGGCGGCTTCTGAACCCGTGCCGTTGGCCTTGTGACCAGACGGCGCATCTCCGCCGCACCCGGAAAGGACCTCAATCCATCTTCTCGGCACGAGTCTGTCGGGCGGTTCTTGGAGGAGTCGACTAGATCGGGCGTTGGTCCTGCGCACGGGCCAAGGCGACGACCGCTTTCGTTGGGCCGACGCCTTCCCCCGCTTCGGCCTCCCGGTCGATCTCCGCGCCTGAGGGTTCTTCGGGCCGGCTAGGAGAACGACGTCCCGTGGAGCCAACGATGACAACCCGCGCTCGGGCCGGCGGTGGGTGCGGCCCAGTGACTCGTTCGACCCAAAATAGTTCTTGCACAAGATGATGTCGTATGAATATGATATACGGATGGATACGATCAAGAAAACCGAGCCCGTTGAACACCAGGGGCGGAGCGGTGCCGCCACTGAACTGAACGCGCGGGCCGCGGACGCAGTCGCGTTCCTGCTTTCACAGCTGGGAGCCCATGCCACCTCCCTCTTCTCGGAGCGGATCGCTTCCCTCGATCTGACCCCGCCCCAGGTCGGGTTCCTACGTCTCGTGGGCTGCGAGGCCGGTTCGAGCCAACAGGCGATCGCCAGCCGCCTCGGCATGGCACCCAGCAGGCTGGTGCCCCTGATAGACGACATGGAGGAGCGGGGGCTTGTCGAGCGTCGCCGCGACCCGCAGGACCGCCGCAACCACGCCCTCTACCTCACGGCTAAGGCCAGTCAGCTAATGGGTGAGCTGAACCGTGTCGCTATCGCGCACGAGGAAGCGGTCTGTGCGGGGCTCGACCCCAAAGAACGCCAGCAGCTGGCGGCTTTGCTTCAGAGAGTCGCCTTCAACCAGGGCCTGGAGCCTGGCATTCACCCCGGCTACCGCCTCTTGGGCAAATGACTTTTACCCGCGCAGCAGACCTGCACCCGGCCACAACAGCCCGCCAAGACCGCATCAACCGGCTCGGCAGGACGGGAGCGTGGTGTTACGACCGTCGACGAGCGGTCCTCTTGGGTTGGACCGTCGGAGTGATCGCGGTAATCGCCGTTGCCTCCACGATCGGCCCCCGCTTCGAGAACAACTTCGGCGGCGTCGGCCAGTCCCAGCAAGCCCAGAGCATCCTGGCCCAGCGCTTCCCGACCCAGGCCGGCGACGATGCTCAGGTCGTCTTCCACTCCTCCCGAGCGATCGATGCACCCGATGTGATCGCCCGAGTCGACCAGGCACTCGGGGGGGTTCGGCCGCTTCCCTCTGTTACCTCGGTGTCGGCGCTGATAAGGGCGAGAGACGGCCATACCGCGTTCGCGACGGTCCAGTTCGACGCTGTCACCGCCAAGATCCCGTCGGCCGACATCACGAGGGTTATTGACAAGGCCGAGTCCTACGCAGAGCCGGGCCTGCAGGTAGCGCTCGGCGGACCGCCCATCAGCGCCGTGGTGTCGCCTTCGCCGGGGTCTAGCGAAGGGATCGGCATTACCGCTGCGATCATCATCATGCTCCTCGCGTTCGGGTCCGTTGTGGCTATGGGACTGCCGATCCTCACCGCGCTGGTGGGCATCGGCGCCGGGTACGGCGTGGTAGCCCTGATCAGTCATCTGCTGATCGATCCCAGCTTCGGCCCGGAGCTGATGGCCATGATCGGGCTCGGAGTAGGGATCGACTACGCCCTGTTCATCGTGACCCGCTACCGACAGGGTCTCGGAGAGGGCCTCGACCCCCGGGACGCGGTCATCCGGGCCATGTCCACGGCCGGGCGGGCCGTCCTGTTCGCAGGTACCACGGTGCTCATTTCCTTGTGCGGGTTGTTCCTGGTCGGCGAGCAGTACCTCGACGGCCTCGCAGTGGGCACGATCCTCGCGGTGATGGCCGTCATGTTGGGTGCTTTGACCTTGCTGCCGGCCATGCTCGGCTTCTCCGGTCGGGCCGTCGACCGGCTCCACGTGCCAGGCCTGCTCCAATCGCCGGCGCCAGGTTCCGAGCGGGGTTTCTGGTGGAGGTGGAGCCGCACAGTGCAACGCCGGCCCGTCCTGTGCGGGTCGGCCGCGCTGCTCGTGCTGGTGATCCTCGCGGTGCCGCTGTTCTCCATGCGCCTGGCCTTCACCGACTCGGGCAACGACCCCACAAACCTCACAACCCGCCAGGCGTACGACCTCATCTCGAACGGGTTCGGCCCCGGGTTCAATGGGCCGCTGGTCGTGGTCGCCGAGTTGCCAAGCGGAGGCAAGGACCGCGCTGTGGTGACGGTGCTCGATCACCGCCTCGCCGCCGTCGCTGGTGTGGCCCTGGTACAGGCCCCGACCTATAACCGCGCCGGGAACGCCGCTGTGCTGATCGTCTACCCGACGACTGCCCCCCAGGCGGCTCCCACGGCGGAGTTGGTCAACCGCCTTCGCACCGTCGTGGTCCCCCAAGCCGCGGCCGGCAGCGACGTCAAGATCCTCGTTGGGGGCGAGACTGCGGCCGGCATCGACGCTTCGTCGTACCTGTCTCAGCGACTGCCGTTGGTCATCGCCCTCGTGATCGTGGTCTCTTTCCTGCTGCTCATGGCGGTGTTCCGCTCCGTAGCAATCCCACTGAAGGCCGCAGCGATGAACCTGTTGTCGATCGGGGCCGCCTATGGGGCCATCGTCGCCGTCTACCAGTGGGGTTGGCTGTCGTCACTCTTTGGTGGGGCTCAACCCGGGCCAATCGACCCGTGGATCCCACTGATGATGTTCACCATCACCTTTGGGCTGTCGATGGACTACGAGGTCTTCCTGCTCTCCCGGGTCCAAGAGGAATGGCGCCGGAATGGCGACAATAGCGGTGCGGTCGCTGACTCGATCGCGTCCACCGGGCGGGTGATCACCGCCGCCGCGGCGATCATGGTCTGCGTCTTCGGGTCTTTCGTGATCGGCGACCCGCTGCGCATCCTCGACGTCTTCGGGCTCGGCCTGGCCGTCGCCATCCTTGTCGACGCCACCCTCGTCCGCATGGTCCTCGTCCCGTCGATCATGCAGCTTCTTGGCAAGGCCAACTGGTGGTTCCCAACGTGGCTAGACAAGGCCGTCCCGCACCTCGACGTCGACAGCCGACCGGCGCTCTCAGCACCGCTGTTGTCGGTCGACAGCGACGGATGAGCTAAAGGGGCGCGGTATAGCCCGGGGGTTTTTGGAGCTGGCCACGCCTCCTTGACGGGCTGGTCGGGCGCCAGCGCGGTCTATCAGTTGGCGACGAGCTCTGCTGCGATGGCCGCGACGCGGGGCGGATCGGCAATGGCGTCGATCTCGACGATCTTGCCGCCGACGATCGTAAAGCCGATCACCGTAACCGGCCGCCCTCCGGCGGTGACGACCACCCCGGCAGCGCCGTTGACGAGCGCTGCGGCCAGTTCTACATCCGGGCGAGCGAGCACCGACCGCAGGCCCCGACCGGCTTGGCGGGTGACCGCCTCGGCCCCACGGAGCATCATCGAAGCCGCAGGAAGGCCCGCACCCGCGTCGATACGCAGCACCACCTCGGGGTGCAGCAGCCCGACGAGCGCTTCGAAGTCAGCGTTGCGCGTGGCGGCGAAGAAGGCGTCGACCAGCGCCCGTTGGAGGGTGAGGTTGGTCTGGGGGGCATCTGGCGCAGCACCTCTCACCCTGCGCCGTGCCCTGCTGGCGAGCTGTCGCGCTGCGGTCGGGGTCCGCTCTACCATCGGGCCGACCTCCTCGAAGGGCAAGCCGAAGAGGTCATGCAGCACGAACGCCAGCCGTTCAGCCGGGGCGAGGGTGTCGAGCACGACGAGGAGCGCCAAACCGATCGAGTCGGCCAACAGGGCCTCCTCTTCCGGCTGCATCCCACCTGCTTGAAGGGAGACGACCGGGTCGGGGACGTGGAAGTCCACCGGCTGCTCGCGACGAACTTTGCGTGCCCGGAGCATGTTAAGGCAGACCCGGGCCAGGACCGTCGTCAACCACCCGCCGAAATTTTCCACTTGGTCCGGGGTCGATCTGCTGACCCGCAGCCAGGCGTCCTGGACGGCGTCGTCGGCCTCGCTGAGAGATCCGAGCATCCGATAGGCGACGGCACGTAGATGGCCTCGGTGCTCTTCGAAGCGTTCTGACAGCCACGCGGTCTCGTCCATCGGTCACATCCTCGCGTCATCAAGTGTCATATGAGTGACCCCACAAGCACCTCGGATGTGACAGGGCCGAGGGCCGCTTGCTGGTCAAGGCCGTCCGGAGCATCGCCCCGCGATGTGCCAGGCACGGGCTATACCAAAACGACCCCACGAGAGGAAGCGCATGCGCGTCATGGTCATCGGAGCAACCGGGGCGGTCGGCACTCCGCTCGTCCGTCAGCTTTGCGACGCCGGTCACGAGGTGATCGGAACGTCCCGCTCCCAGGCACGAGCCACGCACCTCGCCACCATGGACGTTCATCCCATCGTCTTGGACGTGCTCGACCGTGCAGCGGTCCACAACGCAGTCGCCGCGTCACAGCCGCAGGCAATCATCTACCAAGCCACCGGCCTCGCCGGGGTGCGAGTCCTCCGCAGCCTCGACCGGCCCTTCGCAACCACGAACCGACTGCGGACCGAAGGTCTCGACAACGTCCTTGACGCGGCACGGCAAACCGGCGTGCGACGGATCCTGGCGCAGAGCTTCGCCCCGTACCGCTACGCACGCGACGGTGGCTGGGTGAAGACCGAGGACGACCCGCTCGATCCTGCGCCGCCGCCCTCGGCTCGCCAAACCTTTGCCGCCATGAGCCATCTCGACCGAGCGGTGACCGAAGCGGGCGGGATCGCGCTGCGTTACGGGGGTTTTTACGGGCCTGGCGACGAGGGGCTCACCCGGGCTGTTCGCAAACGGCGGGCGCCCCTTGTCGGCAACGGTCAGGGCGCCATGTCATTTGTCCACCTCGACGACGCCGCCGCGGCCACCGTGCTCGCACTCAGCCGCGACGGCCCGGCCATCTACAACATTGTCGATAACGACCCCGCCCCCATGCGGGAATGGCTACCCGTGCTCGCTCAGGCCGTAGGGGCCAAGCCACCCCGCCACGTCCCAACCTGGCTCGCCCGCGTGATCGCCGGCCCGGGCCTCACCATGCTGACCGACGCTCGTGGGTCCTCAAATGCTAAGGCGGTCCGTGAGCTCGGTTGGCAACCCCGCTACCCCAGCTGGCGGGAGGGCTTCGCTGCCGCGTACGGCGAACATCCGAGCACAGCCAGCCGGTTCTCGTAATCGTCACCGGCCAGCATCTGGCGCGCCGGGCAGTCGCACGGTGACGCAGAGCCCGCCTGCGGCTCGGGGTGCGACGGTGAGGGCTCCGTCGTGTGCTCGGGCGATGCTATTGACGATTGCCAGGCCGAGACCGACGCCGGCGTGGACGGTGTGTATGCGTTCGGTGCCGCGCTGGAACGGCTCGGCAAGGGTGGCGACCAGCTGTGGGGTGAGCACCTCGCCGGTGTTCTCGACCGTCAGGACCACAGCCTTCGGGTGAACGCTGGTCGTGACCCAAACGGAACCATGTGCAGCCAGGTTGTGGACGATGGCGTTGTGCACGAGGTTCATGCTCAACTGCAACAGGAGCGCGTGTGAACCGATGGTGGGGGCGATTTCACCGGAAATATCGACGGTGACACCAAGCTTTTCGGCAAAGGGGAGGAGTGTTTCAGTGGCTTCTTCTGCAATGAGGGACAGGTCGACTTGTACTGAGGTGAAGGACTGCTGGTCGGCGCGGCTGAGCAGGAGCAGTGCTTCTGTGAGGTCGATCGCTCGGGTGTTGATGGAGTTGAGGCGGTCGACGAGTTCACCGCAGTCGTGGCTCGGGTCGCTGCGGGCCACGTCGAGAAGTGCCTGGGTGATGGCCAGCGGGGTTCGCAGTTCGTGGGAAGCGTTGGCTGCGAACCTCTGCTGTTCGGCGTTGTGTGATTCCAGCCGCGCGAGCATGGTGTCGAAGGCGTCGGCGAGTTCACGGAACTCGTCCTTGCGGCCTGGTAGCCGGATTCGGTGCGAGAGCGACCCGTTCGCGGCTGTACGGGTAGCGTCGGTGACGCGGCCCAGGGGAGCGAGCATCCGGCCGGCAAGAAGCCACCCTCCCAGCAGGCCGAACACCAGGAGAAGGATCCCCAAGGTGGCGGCGGCCGGAGCGAAATCGCGCAAGAGCGCGCCACGTCCGGGCTGTATCAAGACGTGCGAGTCGTGGACGATGACGGTCTCGCCTCTGGGCACGTACCGCAGGAGGAACGTCCACACCGCGCCGAGCAGCAGAGCGCCTGCAAGCATGACGAAGGCGGCATAGCTGAGGGTAAGTTTGAGGCGAACACTCAAACCGGGCGCTCTATCCACGGTCTCTTGCCTCATGGTCGGTGTCTTGAGTGCTAATGCGGTACCCGACGCCGGCGACCGTGACGATGACCCACGGCTCGCCGAGTCGTTTACGAAGTGCTGAGACGGTGATACGGACGGCGTTGGTGAACGGGTCTGCGTTCTCATCCCACGCCCGTTCCAGTAGCTCTTCCGAGCTGACGACACCGCCTTCGGCAGCGACGAGAACCTCGAGTACAGCGAACTGCTTCCGAGTGAGGGCCACGAAGCGGTTGTCGCGGTAGACCTCGCGGCGGAACGGATCCAAACGCAGACCCGCGATCTCTCGCACGGGTGGCCTGTTGTGGGCGCGGCGGCGGTCGAGTGCTCTTAGACGGAGCACGAGTTCTCGGAGTTCGAAAGGCTTGGTGAGGTAGTCGTCGGCGCCAAGCCCAAACCCGGAGGCCTTGTCGTCAAGGCGGTCGGCGGCGGTGAGCATAAGAATAGGCATCCCGGTGCCGGAGGCGATGATTCGTTCGGCGATCTCGTCGCCCGTGGGGCTCGGGATGTCGCGGTCGAGGACGACGATGTCGTAGTCGTTAATGCTCAGCAGTTCCAGGGCAGTCCCACCGTCACCGGCGATGTCCGCCGCGACCGCTTCCAGCCGTAGGCCATCGCGGATGGCTTCTGCCATGTATGGCTCGTCCTCGACGATCAGCACACGCACACTCAGACGATGCTACGCGCGCCGAGCATATCGCCGGCATATCGAAAAACACATATGTTCTGGCAACACCGCGCTGGCTTGACTTGGGTGCAAGCACACAGCCCACCGGCACGGACGGAGGCCCGCCGTTCCCGGGCTCGGGTTAGGGACGGCCCGCGGCGACGCCCGACTAAAGGTGCCGCCTATTGGGTACAAGGCTTTCGAGCGTGATTTGCGTCATGTTGAGAAACTCGAACCCGCAATCACGAGGTCTGTAACTCAACGAAAGGTAGTCTTGCCATGAGAAAGATTGCACTGTTGCTCGGTGGGATCGCCGGTTTCCTGCTTGGCTCTTATGCTGGTCGAGGGCCGTACGAGCGAGTGGCGGCGTTGGCGCGCCAGCTGCGGGGTCGCCCCGAAGTTCAGCGAGTGGCCGACCAGGTCACCGAGTCCGCCGGGCAGCTCAGCGACGTTGCTACGGGGACCGCCTCCAAGGCTGCCGACCGTGCCTCGGAAGCCGCGGTCGACGTCGTCGAGTCGGTCGCGGACCGGGTCACTGAGAAGGTGAACCACGTCACGAACGGGAATGACGGCTCCCCGCGCACCGTCACAGCCACCGCGTCCCGGAGCGTGGACCTCAAGTCCGAGTAGCCGCACGACCGCGAGCGGGGCTAGGCCATGTCGGAATAGGCGAGATTCTGATTGGCAGACCACGCACCGGAACCAGTAGCCGGTTACCTCCCCATCACGCTCAAGCTGGCGGATGTAGGCGTCTGTCTGCCCCGGCGACCACCCAGAGCCGTCGTTCTCGTGCCATAGCATCTGCATCGCACCAGGGAGCGCCGTCAGATCGTCGTAGCCGACACGGCCCATGAAGGAAGCAGCGTCGTCGCAGTGATAGAGCCAGTGCTCCTGCTGCCAACCAGAAAAGCCTGGTGTGCGGTGGGAAATCTCGTCAACGACCTCCATGGGCACCTGGCCGGGGGAGCCCGACCCGACGTCAGTGAAGTCGGCTTCAAGCATCCTTGCCGCTGAGCCGTCAGCGATGCACCACGGGCAAATCGTCGCCTCGTCGGCGATGGCTGAGTAGACGGCCCCGCATATACAAACCCACGATCAAGGCCACACACGTCGCAGGGGTCATTACGCGCCTCGACGCTGCCCGTCGCCAAAGGGTCAGGGTGGTAGCGGAAAACGGGCAGATCTGGCACCAGCAGATCTTCGCACAAGAGGCTAGGGCAAATGCGACCTTCGCCCCGCCAAGCCAAATGGGCCTGCCAGCCTCAAGTCCTTGTGGTCCCTACGGCACAAGGAGGGGGCTTCAGGTCCGGGGCGTACCTGGCTAGCTATTGGCCCGGGCCGAACCAGCTATTGGCCCGGGCCGAGTTCCTGCCAGCCGCCCTGGTACCGAGACGTTTCGGCCAACACGTGCCCGGGATGGGCGCGGAGCCTGGCCACGACTTCGTCTCGGCGACCTTTCATCCACGAGGGGACGACCTCGTCCCACAGCTCAGGCGCAGGGACGTAAGTGACGGGCGGGGAAACACCCCAGCCACCGTCGAAAACGAAGCCTCGGTCACCCTCCCAATAGATGACTTCCTCTTTCCAGCGGAACTCGACCCGGTAGGGTCCCCGGCCCGACGCCTGGGAGGCTGGCGCCATTAGGCACCCGCCATGAGGCCATGGGTCGCTTGCTTCATGGCCGATCGTACACAACGCATACGCTAATTTGCGCGACATATCACCACTTGAGAGTGCCTCTTCGCCAGCTGCACCTTGTTATAGTTGGGTTATGATGGCAGCCGATATTTTTAGGCCCGAGCAGTGGACTAATTTTTTCCTTCTGGTTGGGACGGGCGCAGTCGCTCTTACGGGATTGGTTTTCGTGGCGATGTCACTCAACCTCAAAGTGATCGTCATCAACGCGACGCATCGTCATCGGGCTATAAACACCCTTACTGGTCTCGCGCTCGTTTTCATGCGCTGTGCGCTGGTACTTATGGGAGCTCAAGACCATCAGTCAATAGGCGCCGAACTGTTTGTAGTCTGCGGTGTTTCTGCGGCCCTGTTTACAAGAGGCTACATCAATGCAATTCGGATGAGCAAGGGCCTGAGACTTTCTCGTATAGTTGGTGGGAGCCTCGTGCACCTAACTGAGATGGTCGGAGCTGCGCTATTGTTTTTTGGGTATTTGCCCGGGCTTTATATTGTGGGGGTGGCCATAGTGGCCAATACCTGTTATATGATCACAGCAGCTTGGTTACTGGTCGTCGGTGTTTTCGATGAAAAGGCTGAGTAGCTAACTCCCTGTTCTTCGGCGGTGCTCGCTGCTTTCTACCTGATGCCAGTGAGCCCCTCGGTAGCCTCATCGCCAACCCGCCGGCGGAGCAAGGACCCCGCTGCGCGGGCCGGAGCGTCCACCGCTGAGATCGTCGCGCCACGCCGTCTATGCCTCGCACCCGCGGCCGTTTGCTCACTCATCAAGCAGGTCGCGCGCACGCCTAGGGGGCCTGCCCCAACCCATTTGGGGGGAAAGCCCCATAGAGCATTTGGGGGGAAAGCCCCATAGAGGACGCGCACCCTCTCCGAGATACTTGGTTTGTGCGAGCTACGCCCGAGGGGCCGCCCGAGCGGCGGAGCGCGTGGCGAGCCCGGGCCAGGTTGGGAGCCCATCTGGGCCTACTGTTCTCTGCGGCAGCCGCACTCGGCACGCTCCAGCTTCTGCACGTGCGGGTCGCATACCACACCGTCGTCGGCCTCGTTTTCGTGGGACTGGTGCTTGTCCACCTGGCCCAACGGCGCCGAACTCTTGCCCGCATGGCCACTCAGCTTGTCCGGGCCCGCACGTTCGTCGAACGGAGGGCCCGGCTTGCCGTCTCGGACCTCGTGCTGTTGTTCATCACCTTGAATGTTCTCGTGTCGGGTCTAGTGGACTGGAGCCGCGGCCAACCAACGCAACTCCCGCTTCCGATCCCCTTCGACAGGTGGCACCTCGACTCCGGGATCGTCCTCGTGGTCTACCTCACAGTGCATGTTTTGCGCCGGAGGACGCGCCTGCTGCGATCGACCATCCGGTAGCCGGCGACTGGTCAGGAGGCTCCGGTCGGAGGTCCGAAGGCGCTCCGCAAAACCTGCGATGGTGAACTACGTGTTGCGTAGCTACGTACCACGTAGTACCGTGGGCATGTGCGTACCCCGCGTCCAGCTAAACCCGGGCCAGCAATCTCGGCGTACCCGCGTCGGTCGAACGACCCACCGACCCTGATCCTCATGAGCCTTGCCGGTGGGGCCAAACACGGCCACGCCCTGCTCAAAGACATCGAGGCGTTCGCAGGAGTGAAACTCGGTCCCGGTGCGCTCTACGGAGCTATCACCAGGCTGGAAGAGCGCGGGCTCATCGAGCCACTCGAATCAGACGACCGCCGTCGCCCGTACCAGATCACCGCTGCGGGCTCCCAGGACCTCGCCGCCTACATCGTCCAGATGCGTGAGCTCGTCGAGGTGGGACAAGCCCGGCTAGAGGTATCGCGGGCGCCACGCCCAGGGCTCGCGTAATGGGAACTACGAGACCGACAGGGGACTACTCGCGCGGGCCGGCAAGCGAAGGAGCCGGTGACCCGCGACTGCGATGGTACCCGCCGTCGTGGCGCGCCCGGTACGGGGACGAACTCATTACCCTGCTCGACGACGAGTACGGTGATCGTCTGCCGACGCGGGCCCGCCTGAGCCTCGTGACCGGGGGGCTTCGGCAGCGTGCCAGACAATCGGGGCTTGCCGGGGACGCTGCCCCTGCGGCCGAGCGTGCTCGCGCCGGGGCGCTGGTGGTGCTGGTCGCATGGTGCGCCTTTGCTATCGCAGGGGCCAGTTTTGCCAAGTTCTCCGAACACTTCGACGAGGCGCTGCCCCACAGCGCCAACGCACATCGCGTGCCCGACCTCGCGTTTACGGTGCTCCAGACGGTGGGCGGCCTGGCCAGCCTCTTGGTGGTGGCTGGGGGTCTTCTGGCTATGCCGGCCTTCGTGCGGTTTCTCAGAGCTGGCGGCTGGGCTGCTCTGCGTGGGCACTTCCGACGAGCCGTTGCCTGCACCGGCCTAACGGCGGCAGCCACGGGGGTCGTCCTCGTCTGGGCGCACCACGTCACACCGCATCATCGCAATAGTGGTTTCCACTGGTACGGGGCGATGTTTTTGATGTGGGCTGCCCTTATCGCCATCACCATGGCCCTTTGGACTGCGACGGCCGTTGCGGCAGCGAGGCGGGTGGACCTCCACCCAGCAGTCCTGGTGGCGGAGGCGGCCCTGGCCGCAGCCACTGCCTTGGCGATGGTTGTCATGCTTGGCGCGACTGCAGTTTGGTGGGGAGAGATGGCCAAAAATGCGCCTGCATTCCTGACGGCCAGCCCCGGTGGCGCTCCGGGCTCATCGTGGGACATTTGGCTCGTCGCTACCGTCGTCCTGATGGTCGTCGCGATGGGCACGGCCGGGGCTGGGGTCGTTCGAGAAATCCGGGTGTGGAGGCAGCTTCTTGGCCTAAGGGGCGGTTGACCAGTCCTTACAGGTTGGCGATCTGGTCGGCCGGGCCCATGGCCACTACCGGCGACTGCCTAGGGTCGAGCCAGCGCAGGAGGCGGTCCAGGTCGCCCAGCGGGATGGACACACAGCCCTCCGTGGGCTCGCCGATGTCAGCGTGTATAAAAATTCCCGAGCCCGCGTATGGCACTACTGGGTGGGTGTTGTAGTCGATCACCGCGAAGCTGGGGTAAGCCACCGTTTCGGTCCACAGGGCTTCGCTGTCCCCGCCGAAGGGTGGCTGCAGGCCGCAAGGGACATGCCGGAAGGTGTTGTAGCCAGCCGACGTGGGGTCCTCGTCCCACCAATCGCCGCAGACAAGGCGGTGGTAGGGCTCCTGGGTGCCGGGGTCGGGAGCGTTTCCATATATGACCGGCCCGATCCCGAAAATACCCACGGGTGTGGTGCCGTCGCCCTCACGGTGGCGGTCGGAAAAGCCGTTTCGCCCGATCAGCGCCCCCCATGGAGCGCTCGCCGCAGTCCAACAAGAGCCGTCTCGCTGCCACAGTTGCAACGTGGCCAGACTGGTATTGGCGTTAGGTGCTTCGACGGTGACCAATTGGCGGGCGTTCCTCGTCGAAGCCAGCGTGCTGGGAAGGTTCGCGGGGCATACCAGAGCTTCTTCGGTCGAGGCCGCCGGTCTTGCCGGGGCTGCGAGAACGGGCCCGCGACCAAGCCAGGAGCCACGAGCGACAGAGCGGCGAGAACCGCTCGAGCTTGGCGCCGCCCGGCGATAGGCCTAATCTTCAGAGTCATCCTCCACTCTTACCAATTGAAGCTAGCCCTGACGGCGCTACTGACAGCGGGAACCGGTTTCTCCGGCCAGGCAATTCTTATGGGCACGTTTACGGCCTCAGGCAAGGCCGCTGTGGCCCCGTTCGCGGCCACGGTCAGCACCGTAACCGCGGCTGAGGTCCCATACACTTGGCGGTCGGGCTGCCCGGTGGGCCCCTCAGCACTGCGGATGTTGCACCTGGGCTTCTGGGGCTTCGACGCAAAAGCCCATACCGGCACCATGGTGGTCAACGCGTCGGTCGTGACCGCCGTCATCAAAGTGTTCCGTACCCTTTACAATGAGAGGTTCCCGATCAAAGAGATGGTGCCCGAAGACAGGTACCGAGGCAACGACAACGCCGCTGCCGCGGCTGACGATACCTCGGGTTTTAACTGCCGCTATGCCGTTGCCCCAGGCCCGCCGCAGTGGTCTGTGCACGCTTACGGCGAGGCGATCGACGTGAACGACGTCCAGAACCCCTATGTTTACGGCTCTATCATCATCCCGCCGGCGGGCAGGGCTTACCTGGACCGCAGCCACGTTAGGCCGGGGATGGCTGTACTGGGCGGCGAACTCGTGGACGCGTTCAAGTCGGTGGGTTGGTACTGGGGCGGACGCTGGACAGGCTCGCCTGACTACCAGCATTTCTCTCTGACCGGTGGGTAGCCCAGCCTGGCACGGCCTCAGCCCTCGCCGTCCTCGTCGAGGCTGCGGATGTGCATTTCCGGGCTGAGACGGGCAAACGCTATGGCGGGTATCTCCCCCACGGGGTTGACCCCCTGGTCCTGCCCGCGCAAGGGATAAGCCCGGAACTGCGGTGCCCGGCTAAGGTCGCAGCGCACGTGGGCTCGCGAGTAACGAACGGTGAGACCGACCCGCTCTCGGTCAGAGGCGTTAGCTGGAGAGCCGTGGACGATGCTGTCGTGGTGGAACGAGGCCTGTCCTGACACCAAGTTGAGCGACTCGGCGTCATCGGCGGAAAAGGTGCCGTCCTCCAGTTCCAAAGTGAGCACCGACTCGCTGACCTGCTTGCGGTGCTGCAGCAGGCCTGCCCTGTGAGAACCCGGGATGACCTGCATCGCTCCGTTGGCGTCGTCCACATCTTCGAAGGCCAGCCACGCGGTAACCGACTCGTGCAACGGCTCCAGTGGCCAGTAATAGCCGTCCTGGTGCCAAGCGACTGTGCTGGACGAGCGCGGGGACTTCGCGAAGAACTGAGAACCCCACATGTAAAAGTCCGGCCCTAGTATCCCCTCGACGATGTCGAGCAAGCTGGGAGCGCTACAGACGTCGTAGAGCCACCGGCTCGCCATGTGCCACTCGCGTATTGCGCCCGGGTCCTCACCCGGCTCCAGGAGCCCGCATAGGGAGCGGTACCCATCGCGCAGGCCGTCTACCTCCGAGGAGCTGAACACCTCCAGACCGCTCAGGTAGCCCCGCTCCACGAATTGGCCCGTCTGCCCTACCGTCAAAGTCGGCATCGTCTCCCCCTTGTTTTTTGCACGCCCCGCTTCAGCCAACTTAGGCCCTGGGCGTATGCCGATGGGCCTCCCCGCGCGGCTGCACTGGCCTGCGGGGATGTCGGGGGTTCAGCGGACCAGGTCGGACGGCGGCGCTGGGGCGAGTGCCAACAGGGCCTGGACGATCCTGGCGGCCGGACCGAGCTGGTTCTCCAGTCGTCCAGATGTGTTCGCGGCCGCCCGCTGCGTTACCATGCGCCGGATGGGTGCCGGGGAAGGCGACGAGGTCCCGGTGGAGGGTGACCCCCAACCGTGATAGCCGCAATCGTCGTCTCGTTACTGTCGGTCCTCGTAGTTGCGGGCGCGTACTTCCTTTACCAGGAGTGGCGCCGTTACAAGCTCGACAAGGCGCCAGCGCCGCCGCCGACACCTGAAGAGGCGGCCCTGGACCGCTGGAACGAGGGTGTGGTCATCGTCGTGGCGGGCCTTTCGGTCGTGGGCGCCCTGCTCGCCTGGTGGGCCTCCAGTGAGTTCTCCGCGGCGTCCAGCACGAGCCTCCAGGCCGTCCAGGAGTCGGCGCAATACCTGACCGTGAAAGCTGAGCAAGACAGCTACGTGAGCTTCGGGGAGCGCCTCGCCGCAACGTACCAGGAGCACACGGTGGCAGAGAGCGAACTGTACTCAGAAGCTGCGGCGGCTCGCAGGAACAACGACACCTATGACGCGCTCCAGTTAGAAGCGCAGGCACGAGTCGAGGGTGCCCAAGAACGCGCCATCGCCCCTCAGTTCCTCTGCTATTGGCCTTCCGGCGTCGATAGCAACGGGGTCGTCCCGTATAACGCAACCCAGCTAATGGGCACCGAACAGGACTCGCCCTGCGTGCAACCGGACCAGGACCCCGCCTCGCTTCGCACGCTCAACCAGAGCCACGTCTCGGCCCTCGAATCCGTTGCGAAGTCCGACCGATCAACTGCCGAAGAGATCGTCTCGGCGGGAGCTTTCGTAATACTCGCCGTGTTCTTCATGACGATTTCGTACCTCGGCTGGCGACACCGTCGTGTCCGTTCCCTTGCTCCGGGCGTCGTGGCGATGGCTATCGCCCTCGCTGTGTCGCTGGCTGCGGGGCTGGGGTGATCGGCGGCCGAGGCCCCGGCGGGGAGGCCGGGATGCTGAGCGGCATGGCCGAGGCGGCCGGCGAAGCGGGGCTCGTCGAGGCGCTGGCAGCTTCGGGGGGCGACGAAGGCGCTGGTCCTGGCGAGCCCGGCGAAAGCGATGGTGGTGTTCCTGAGAGGAAGGCGCCGGCCCGTCCCTCGAGCCGGTTCCTTACGATCACGGTCGTGCTGGCGACGCTCGTGGCAGCCGTCGGCGGGTTCTTGCTCAACCGCGCAGCGGCGTTTGATTCGGACGACGCTGACCAAGCCCAACAGCTGAGCCTGCAAGCGAGCGCGACCCAGACCAGCGCGTACCAGCGGGCCGAGACCGATTACTCGCAATACGTTTCCGTGCAGGTCCTCCAGGCCAAAGCTGCTCAGGAAATGCTCGAGGCTGCTTACCCCCAACCCAACGCCAGCAACTGGGCGGACCTTTACACGGCGAGTACAGCCCAAGCCGCCCAGGCAGCGAAAAACCTTCCTGTGGATCTGAAACCCAACCTGGCCAACGGCGACCCTGACCCCAACTTCCCTTATGACCTCTTCGACAAGCGAGCGTCTCAAGGGATATACCTCCAGGCGAGGTCGGACGGTTACAACTACGCCGCTAACCGGTGGTCCGCGCTCGAGAGCTCCTATACCGCGATAGTGACGATGATCGCCGTATCGCTGTTCTTGTTCGGTTCTGCGTTCGTGTTGTACGGCAGGAACAGGCTACTTTTCAGCTTCATCGCAATTGTCCTCGTAGCCACGGGTTTGCTGTGGGAGGGCACCCTCTTCGCGACCCAGGAACCCGCCGTCCCCTCGGTTGCCGCAGCGAAGGACTACGCAAATGGTGTAGTCGCGATGGGTGTGAACAATTACGGTGCCGCGATCAAGGACATGACCTTGGCGATTAAGGCTAGGCCAGACTATGCCCTGGCCTACTCCGAACGCGCCTTGGCAGAATCGGACCTGGGCTCCGAACAGCTCGGCTCGGGCTTTGTCTCAAACCTTTCGCCATATTGGGCCAAGAGGTTCGCGGCTGACTCCAAGGAGGCCTACCGCCTGGGTGACGACGAGGCCGGCCAGGTGGTCGACCTCGGATGGGCGTATTACTACCTCTGGCTGATAGATGGGGCCCGTGGTAAGCCACCCGGTCAGGCCGAGACCTTGGAACGCCAGGGGGTGCAACTTGACCCGAGCTTTCCTATTGACTGGATGAACCTGGGGCTCATCGAGCTTGCCGAGGGTGACTACCGGGCTGCGACGAAGGCCTACCTGACGGCCGCGACCCACATGCTTTTTACTTGTAGCAACTCGCAGGTGTTGAACACCTGCACGACGCCTCAACCCGGGACGAACTACGACGTACAAGAGGGCTGGCTGGCGGGCGGGATGCAGGACCTAAAGAGCCTGGCTGCCTCGAATGCCGCCACTCACTCGCCGGCCCTGCTGTCCGCCGTGCGCAACATCGAGGGCATCCTTACCGGGTCGCTAGCCAACGACAAGGTCGTTACGGGCCCGTCGCGGCTGGGTTTCAAATTGAGCCGTCTTAGTGCCGCGATCAACCCCGACGAACTGGAACTACAGGTCCCCATCCCACACGGCATAAGCCTGACGCGGATGGTCGACAACCCTGTTACTGTCATTTGGTACCAGCGCTCGAGCGGGGCGACAGAATGGAACGGGATAGCCGACACAGCTTGCTGGCAGGACGCGTCCCAGGATTGCGACGACTATGACAGCCAAGCCAACGCTTTGGACTTCGATACCCAGTTCCTCCAATCTGACGGCGATTGTTTCACGGACCTTGTTTATAGGGCTGAAATTTACATTGGCGGGTCGCTTGCGGGCAGCGTAGAGCTTGGCCCGCGGGATGACCACCTCACGACCAACCTGCAACCGGCACTTGCTTCCAGCATGAACGTTGGAATTTGCGTCCCTTCCACGTGGTACCAGCAACCAACCGAAGATGCGGACGTTGTCGTCTATGGCACAACCGAGAGAATTTCCGGGCCTCTTTCTACAGCCGAGCTGTCTTACGGGTCGCGCGGCGGGAGCCACGGTGTCTACTTGCTGCGGCTCTACCCGCTGAGAACCGACATCGACAAACAGCACGAGCTGGAGAGCACGGTGGAACAAATGGCTAAGAACACTGTCCGGCTCCTGAACGGCCACGGCCTCCCAACGGATCTTTCGGAAACTGGGCCGTACCAGACCTACCCGAGCAACGATCTCACGGATATGGTCGCGGCCGGCTACGGCAGCTCGAGCACCGGGATATCCGCGCTTGTCGGGGCGGGGATCATCTCGTCAGGCACCGGCGCGTCCAGCGCGGCCTCACAGGACAAAGCCGTGGCTTCCGACGTGAGCGACGACGGGGCAATCGCCGTCTGGGTCGTTTACGGCACGTACAGCTCAGGGTTTTGGACCGGCCAACATGCCCTAGGCCTGCAGGTGTTCAGCTCTTGGTCACTTCTCGGTGACGGTTAGGGGTTCAGGGAGGGCAACACCCACATCCAACGCAGCAGAGTCTCAGGTGCCCGCCCGACGACCTGCACGACGTGACGACCGGCATCCACTGGCGAGCTCGTCGTGGCCCGTACGACGTGTTCGTCGTCGCTGGCCTGAAGCTCAGCCTTCTCACCGTCGATCACGATATCGAGCGCAGGCGGGCCTCCGCTGGCGACGCTATCGGCGCCGGGTTGGCCCACCCCAATTTGCACAGCTACGTCGAGGTGGCCCGCGACGGCCAGAGTGATGTCGTAAGCAACCCAGTCCCCAGCACCGAGGCAGACGAGCAGCTCTTCCTCAGGAGGAGATGGCGCGCCGGATGGATGATGGAAATCCAACCTTGACGGTCGAGCCCCCGTCGCATCTTGAATTGTGACCGAGTCGTCGCTGCGAAACTCGACCAGTGGCCGAGCCTCGGTCGTCTGGTAGGACACCCCAGGCCCGCGGAACCCGAAACCCGTCGAAGGGGCCCTAAGCGGTGCACGCCTGAGCATTGCTCCTACGACCTCGGGATGGTAGCTACATTCCGCCAGGGCCATAGCCTGAGTTAGCCCCGTCAGTACCCTCCAAGCCTCTTCGTCGCCGGGCTTGCCGACTTTGGTCCTGGCATAGGCAACAACCTCTTGCCAACCGGCCGGTGCGTTGACCGAGCAGGGCGACGTGAGCGTCTCGACCTTCTTCCAGGGCCAGAAGCACCACGAGATATTGCAATCCTCGTACAGCTGGAACGCAGTCTGGATCCAATCCAGGTTGTTCTCCCCTCCCTCACCCATGTAGACCGGTACGTCGAGCTTGTTCCCGATGTCGATGAAGCGCTGGATGCTCGGGCGGTCCGGCGGGGACCAGTACTTGTGGAACGACAAAGTTGAGTTGGCGTCCCAAACTTCGGTGAACATGTCCCAGTTGGTCGCCCAGTGGGTCCCCTCGTAGATGATCATGTGGTTCGGGTCAACCTCGCGGATAGCAACCGTCAGCTCCCGGTACAGCTCGACCAGTTCGGCCCGGTAGAGATCGTCGAACTCGTCGGGAAGGGGCTCGTTGAGAAGGTCGTAACCGGCGATGACTGCCTCGTCGCGGTAACGGAGTGCCAGTTGTCGCCACAAGCTGACCGTTAGCTCCAGGTACCGGGAACTGCTGAACAACTCGGGCGTGCCGTGCGGTGAGTCGTCGATGTTGGTGCCGGTCTGGCCCCCAGGGCCCCGTGCAGGTCGAGCACAACCCAAAGGCCGTGAGCGCGACACCATTCGATAAGGCGGTCGACCAGCGCTACACCGGCCGGCTCCAGCGCGCCATCGTCGTCCACGACGAGACGAGAATTAATAGGCAGACGGACATGGTTCATTCCCTCGAGCGCGATCCGGGCAATGTCATCCTCACAGATGAACCTGTCACGGAACTCTCTCCAAAAAAGCGCTGCCCGCTCCGGCCCGACGAGCTGGCTTACCAGCGCCTCGATCTCGCGGGCCGACTGTGGGGCGGGCGGCTCGAAGCCCCACATGTAACCCTCCGGCAGGAGCCAGTTGCCGAGGCCCATCCCGCGCAGCAGGACCGGCTCGCCGTACCCGTCGACAACCTGGTTGCCGTCGCGGTGCACGAAGGCTCCCGAGGACGCGCCATCCCGCCTCACCGAGGCGACCACGCTTACCGCTCCTGTTCGGTGGGGCGGATAAGGATTTCGTTGATTGCGATGGTACGAGGCCGGGTGACGATGTAGGTGATCGCGTCGGCGATGTCCTCTGCTGCCATGGTCTGGCCGAACTGACTTTTGATCCCCGCGAGGACCTCGGCCCTGTTGTGAGAAGCGAGCTCGGTCGCAGTCGCGCCTGGCTCGACGAGCGAGATGCGCACGTAGCGCTTGGTTAGTTCCTGGCGCAGCGATTCGCTGAAGGCGCCGACGCCGTGCTTGGTGAGGCTGTAGACGCCGTTCCCGTTGCGCGCGATGCGGCCCGCCACAGAGCTGATGTTGACCATGTCTGCGACGTAGCGAGGTCCCTCGGCGGCGGCGCGCAGCAGGTGGGGCGTCGCCGCGTGCGCGCAGTAGAGGAGACCGAGGACGTTGAGCTCGACCATGCGCTGCCATTCCGACAACGGTGCTTCCGCCGCTGGGCCGAGGAGCATCACGCCTGCATTGTTGACGAGTGTGTCGAGACGGCCGAGCTCGGACGCCGCGTGCTCGACAGCCTCGGTCGCCTCCTCCTGCTTGGTCACGTCGCACTCGATGACCAGCGCCGTCCCTCCCGAACCGCGGATCTCGTCGGCGAGCGTCTCGAGCCTGTCCTTTCGCCGGGCTGCGAGCGCCACGGCTGCTCCGCTTGCCGAGAGCTGGCGGGCGGTCGCTGCTCCGATACCGCTCGATGCTCCAGTGACGAGTGCGACTGTCCCCTCAAGAGTGGATGCCATGACAGGAGTTTACCGAGGTCACGTAAGAGTGAGAACGGGGCGGACCAGTCGAAGTAAGCCAGTCCTTCACACCACTCTTGGTGACGGTTGAAGCGAGAACGAACCGCTACACGTCTGAGCGTTTTTGAGGCGCATTGTGGAGTCGAACCACAACTGGGAAACCCCAGTCTGACCGAAGTAACGCATAGCTTCACACCGCTTCTAGGGCCCAAGGCTTCCAGCCTCAGAACGGCCACGTCCCGTCTTTTGCCGCTTCGAGCAGAGGGACAACCGCGAAGGACCTGTCAGTCAGACCTCCGAAGGTGAACCGTCCTCGCTCGCCGCGCCTTCTCTGCCCTCGTGGCGATGGCCGCGCCGAAGATGCCAGCTGCCTCCCAACGCTGCAGCTCGCTTCGGCCGGTCATCGCTGACACCATCGAGCCTGAGACATCGACCAGGACCAGCGTCTTGCCGGGCAACCTCGGGACGTTGACCATGGAAAGCTCGACAGCCTTCTCCAGAGCTGGCTTCCAGCGCTCGGACTCGACCGCCTTGTAGGCCGAAACGAACTGCATTGGGAACTGACGGCTCCGGGCAACCTCATCGGCGTTGGCCAGCTTGGAGCTCACGAGCTGCGCGCTTTCCTCGCTTATGCCGACCTGGTCGAAGTTCCGCAGGTTACGCAGCAAGGCCATATAGCCCATGGATGGGATTTGGCGCTCCCATGCGCCAGCGCCCATCTTGGTCGCACCGGACTGGCGCTCCCAAGTGATCCCGGCGGACGCGATGTCCCTCGACGCCACGTCCTCGCCAGCGGCGATGCGCTGGACCACCTGCTCAGCCGAGCCGATGAGCCCGAGCTCGCCAGGGAGATCACCGACGCGATCGTGCCGCTTGTCGAGAAGGTACTTGAAGAGAGTTGACTGCTTGGCGTCCTTGGGCTCGGGATGTACGAGCTCGATGACGTCGGCCATGCGCCACGCCTTGGCGCGGCCGTCGTACTTGAGGGCGCTGCGCTCGTTGTAGAGCCTCACTACGGCGTCAGCGACACCGCGCTTTAGCGGCTTAGGGACGCGCCGACCGTGGCGCTGGTGCCAATAGGCCAACATCTCTGCCGGCTCGTCGGCGCGCTGGAGTGCGGCCGATACAACCTGACGCCCGAGTTCACCACCGGCCCTAACGTACTCCGCGGCGGCCACGAGGGAGGCAGAGCGCATCTGGGCCTCGTTGCGCAGCCATGGGATCAGGCGACGCGCCCAGTCGGGGTCTTCGCCGGTTACCTTGGCTACCAGCTGCTCGAATCGGTCGTCACGGTCAGACGCTGACTCGTAGAAGGTCCTCTCGCCCACGAAGTTTGACACCGCGAGCACGAAGATCTCGGATTTGGCATACCGCGCATAACCAAGGCCACCTTCATGGGTGGGCATCCCGGCTCCTGTCGTGCGTACAACGTGGAACACGTTCGGGCGTGCGCGTGCAGATGAGAACTTGGCCATCGCTACCTCCTTTTTGCCTCGATTAGGTAACCCGACGCTAGATATGGTCGCCATGCCTCTTGTTGCTCATGGCGGAACACGACATAAAGCGTTGCCGTTGGCGCATAGGGCTTGAAGCTGAGTGCCCAGCCAACTTGAGCAAGAGTTCTGTCATCCTTGCGGTTGTTGCAGGAGCGGCAAGCTGCCACCACGTTCTCCCAGCGGTGTTGTCCACCATGAGCACGAGGCTGGACATGGTCGATCGTGTCAGCAGCGCCTGAGCAGTAAGCACAGCGACCACCGTCACGGGCAAGGACTGCGCGCCTAGGAGCGCTACCGTGGCCACTGGGTGACCTCCTTTCGTTAGTTTGTTATTTACGGTGCTCATCCAGGGACTCGAACCCTGCCATGCCCGCGCTTAGAAGGCGCAGCTGGTGTTCCCCACCGATGAGCCTGGTTGTACTGACGGCCGGGTTCGAACCGGCACTGCCGACCCCCTCAGAGTCGTGCCTCTGCCAATTGGGCTACGTCAGCATGAGAGCCCCGTCAGGTGCATCGAGAGGGATTCGAACCCCCGCTAGTGCTGGGTGTAAACCAGTTGCTCTGCCGCTGAGCTACCGATGCATGGTGCGTCCCCAGAGATTTGAACTCTGACCATCGGGGTAAAGGCCCGACACTCTCCCAGTTACGCCAGAGACGCATGGTCCTGCGGGGTGGATTTGAACCACCGGTCTTCACGTTATCGGCGTGGCGCTCTTGTACCTGGCTGAGCTACCGCAGGATGGTGGCTGCACACAGGTTCGAACTGTGGGCCTTCTGGTCTTCACGCAGACGCTCTTCCAACTGAGCTACACAGCCGTGGAGCCGGCACCTGCCGGCGTCGACCCGCTGGCGAGAATTGAACTCGCTCCACTTGGTTGGAGGCCAAGGGTGCTGCCGTAACACCTCAACGGGATTGTGGCCACTGCCGCCTAGAGACCCTGGACGTGATCGAAACGTCGCTTGATGCGTTTTGCGGACGCATGGCTGCCCATTTGCCATCAGGGTCAAACTCCGGTCAGGTGCCTTTGTAGTTGAGCACCTGAGACAGAGTGTGCAGGACTTCTACCAGATCGGCCTGATCGGTCATCACCTGGTCTATGTCCTTATAGGCCGAAGGGATTTCGTCCAGGAGAGCAAGACCCCTGTCGGAGAGCCAGGTCTTCCCCTTCATCTGTTCGGCTAGATCCTCGACGGTGAAGGTTTTCTTGGCCTTGCTCCTGCTGTAACGGCGACCAGCGCCGTGAGAACAGGAGTTGTAGCTCAGAGCGGAACCCTTACCCCGTACGATGTACGACCGCGTGCCCATCGAGCCGGGGATCACTCCTCGGTCGTCGACGTCAGCTTTGATCGCGCCCTTCCGGGTTATCCAGAGCTGATGCCCGGCGTGTACCTCACGCTGGGTGAAGTTGTGATGGCAGTTGACCCGGTCGACCTCAGCGCCGACACCGACGAAGCCGAAGAACGCCCGGAGCGCGCTGTCCATCATCGCGGAGCGGTTTGCCATGGCGTAGTCCTGCGCCCAGGTCATGTCCCGGATATAAGCCTCGAACTCGGCCGTTCCCTGGATGAAGTACGCCAGGTCCGGGTCTTCTAGCTTGAGGGCCTGCTCGGCTGCCTTTTCACGAGCCAGCCTGATGTGGCCCTGGGCCAACTGGTTGCCGATACCTCGGCTACCAGAGTGGAGGACCATCCACACCTGGTCGGTTTCATCGAGGCAGACCTCGAAGAAGTGGTTCCCAGAACCGAGTGAGCCGAACTGGGTGGCTGCCGTGGCCTCTTGCTTGGCTGTGAGCCCGATGCGGCTCTTATTGCCCGCCATCCAGGTCTCTGCGGTCCTAGAAACCCGTCCATGGCCCTGCCCGACACCGGCTGGGATGGCCCGCTCGACCTCGCCTATGAACCTCGTGAGGTCGTCAGGAAGCTGTGAGGCCGTGAGGTCGGTCTGTACGGCGATCATGCCGCACCCGATATCAACGCCCACTGCAGCGGGTATGACGGCGCTCTCGGTGGGGATCACGGAGCCAACCGTTGCCCCGATGCCGACATGTGCGTCGGGCATGAGCGCGACGTGGCCGGCGATGATCGGGAGACGGCTCGTCTTGGCCGCTTGGAGCAGCGTACCCTCGTCGATCTCGCTCGCCCAGTTCCATAGCTTGTCGTTTATCTGCTCGGGCATCACTGCCTCCTTTCTTGTCCGTTATGTAACTAAAGGCTGCCAGGGCAGGGATCGAACCTGCGACCATTCGCTTAACAGGCGACTGCTACTGCCGCTGAGCTACCTGGCAATGGTCGGGATAGGAGGAGTCGAACCTCCGCTGCCACGTCCCAAACGTGGAGTGATCCCGTTTCACTACATCCCGTTGGTAGTCCTGCGGGGAGTTGAACCCCGCTCTCTTGGCTGAGGACCAAGCGTGCTCCCGCTGCACCACAAGACCATGGGCGATGCGTGCGGGACTTGAACCCGCAACCTCCTGGGTGAAAGCCAGGTGTGTCTTCCAATTCCACCAACGCATCAGAGCTGAGAGAGCGAGAGTCGAACTCGCGGACCTTCGCAGAGCCGTGTGATTTCCGTTTCACAACAGCGAGACAGCGCGGGTAGAGAGATTCGAACTCCCAGCCCACAGGTTCGAAGCCTGCTGCTCGTCCGTCGAGCTGTACCCGCATGGCGCCGCATACGGGACTTGAACCCGTGGTCTCGACCGTGACGAGGTCGCGAGGACTCCATCTCCTCCAATGCAGCGTGGTGCGTCTCCCGAGGCTGCTTCATGCGATCTATTCGATTGTCAATGTGCAAGCGCGTCTCGGCCAATGACTAACCTTCCGCGTGGAAGCGCCTTAGCGGGATGACGTATAGATGTATTACTTCTTGTTAGGCAGGAGCGCAGAGAATCGAACTCTGTCGGCGAGGGTTTTGGAGGCCCTCCGGCTACCTCAGCCTCACTCCTCTGGATTGCTTAGACCTGTCCCGACTGCGGGTTTGACGGTCTACCAGGTAGTGACTGGGTAGCCCTTACCGGGTTCCTGATTATCCCGGAGGGCGGCTATATCGGCATGCTCGCGCCTGCCTGAGCACGGCCGCGACGACACGCTCGACGAGATAAACCCTCGGAGCTGTTTGTCGTTCAGTCGGCGTGCCACGAAACACAGTGTACGACCCGATCGCAATCCTTGCAAGCCTATTTCTCGGGCCCATCATTATGTTTAGGAAGAGCTTTCAGGCTCGCTGAGCCTGGCTGCATGGCTCACCAGTTCAGGGTGACGATGCCCTGGGCCAGTAGCACGCCCACGACCAAGACTGCGAAGCCCCCGGCTCGGCCGGGCCAGTTGAGCTTGAACTTCTTGGCATTTCGGGCAAACCCGTCGGCCAGGCCCAGAATGATTCCTGGGACCATGAAGATCAACAAGCCGAGGGAGAGCTCCTCTGACTTGTTGGGGATGGACACGGCGACAACGGCGGCCAGTGCGCTGCCTACGACAAGGGTCACGACGGACTTGACGTAGCCCCCCGGCACCAGTTTCTTCACCCACGGGACGTCGGGAAGGAAGCTCGGGTACATCCCGGTCATGGCGGACACCCACAACACCACGGCCGCGGCGTACAGCTCCCAGTCGCCGCCAAATACCGGCATGGCCACGAAGACGAATAGCAACGTCTGGAAAACGGTCGAGATATGGCGTTGCAGCGGCGTGGGCTCGGGCGCCTTTTCCATCGCCACTTGGGAAAGCCGGTACGGGTACCAGTGCACGACGACCGTTTCCATCACGTAGCGCCCTGTCACCGCGCCAAGCACAGCGATAGCAATGACGGCGGCGTCCGAGGAAACTGGGAGGTCAAGGGTGGACAATGGCTTCAGCCCACTTACAAGCTTTTCCACCCCATAGGCGGCCACCAGCGCGGCAATGGCGAAGTCCCCGGCCCGGTCCACCACGTAATCCAGGCCCTTTTTGTACTTCCGGCGCAATGAACGGGCCTTCGAGGCTGCGAGGGGAGCAACAAAGAACAACACGCACACGGCCAGCAACAGGCGGAGCGACGAGGCCGAAGTTACTCCACCCGAAGCGAGGGCCCCGATGAAGAAGGCGACGGCGGCGGCCACACCGGCGAGCGCGTCCACGACGCTGAGGACAATTATTGCCGTCAATAGGCCGAGGGACGGAGGCAGGGCACTGCCGCCCACCGAGATGACGGCGGCGATGCCGAGGACGAGCCCCGCCAGCGGGAACAACAGCGAGAGGGTCCCGGTTATTGCGCGGGCGCCCACACCGTCGGACACGACGCGGCACAACAGCGGGGAATAACGGCTGAGGCGCCGAGGCAGCTCCCGTGAGAGCTTGTCGATCTTGGCTACGCCAGGCCACCGCCAGGTCCACGAACGGTCACCGGCACGCTTTTCGTCCTCGGTCCTGATCCCGTGCTTATGGGCAGCCGAGCCAATCTTGCCTTCTTTCTTTGACTTCTCATCAGCTGTTCCCGGACTGCCGCCGTTATCGGCGCTGCCCGGGCCCGCCGGCATTGGGTCATTGCCGAGACCGCCTAGGCCGGCACCGGCAGCTGCGAATGTTGCTCCTCCTGCCGCCGCCAACCCGATGAGGACGACAGCGCCGACCTCGAGGGGGATGACCTGTTTGGTGTGCTGCGCCGGAACGTAGGCAGAGAAGACCTTGCCGTCCAACACCTGGGGCTGCGGACCGCCGTCGCTGACCCATGACGGGGCTCCGGTCCCATCGTCGGCCGCTGGCTGCACCCTGGTCACGATGTCGGATGTCCCGAGCTCGAAGTACCTCGACGAAAACACAGGTGCCCCGGTCGGTGCCCGCCCTGACACCTCGACGTGGTGGTCGCCTTCGGGGGTGCCCAGCGGGATGGTCGCCGTGCCGGCAAAGCGGCCGTCGGCGTCAACGTGGATAGTGCCCAGCTCGAGGGGCCTCGAGTGGAGTGTTACGACGACGTTCGAACCGGCCAGCAAGCCCTGGCCCGACACCTGGACAAGCTTGCCCGTCACACGTTCGCCTACCGAAAAGTGAAAGGCGATGGCGACTTTGGCGGGTGTCGCCAATTCTGCCTTGTGAACTGCGCCCGGCGCACCTGGCCTATGGCCGTGGCCGTGGCCATGGTCTCGGTTCCAACTCGCCGACGGCCCCCTGGCCCGCAAGCGGATAACCGAACGCAATGGCCCCAGCGATCTTGTTTTTATTGGGCCGAGGCGAGCACCGTAGTGCTGGGGCCCATTGGCGGCGTTGCGTTCGTCGTGCTCGTCGTGGGTTGGGACTGCCCCGTCGTTGGCGTAGCCGTAGCCGCCTGTACCTGGTTGGTGACGACGGCCGTACCCGGGGAAGTCGTGCCGATAGGTGCACCTGGGACCGAGGTTTCGCCGGGCCCTGTGCTGGTGGTGACGGTGGGCGTGGTGGTCGTTGCGGCAACGGGGATGGTGGTCACCGCGGCCGGAGCGGTTGTCGATGAGCTTGGCCCGCTCGTGGTGGGGGTGGCAACAACCGTCGTGGGTGCCGTGGCCGGTGCCGTGGCCGGTGCCGTGGACGCGGTCGTGGTGGTGGTCGTGGTGGGCTTTTTCGCCCGCGGGTGCGCCGTAGTGGTTGTCGTGTGCTGCGGGGTTGTCGTCGTCGGCTTGGGAGACGGGACCGTGGGTGACGGTGCCGGAGAAGTGGTTGTAGTGGAGGTCCCGGCCCCGCCGGCAGAGGCTTCTGGGACTGCTTGCGCTTCGTTGGAGCCGGCTGACGTCCCGCTGCTGTCAACAGCTGCGACCTTGAAGTAATACGGGGGCCCGTGGCCGGTGAGCCCGCTTACCGTATAGCTCGTCCCGCTTACAGGTGCTCCATTGACGGGAGTGGGGCTCTCGCCTCCAGGAGCCGTGCCTTCGTAGATGTTGTAACCAGTGACCGTCGTCGTACCGTTCGTCACCGGAGCGGCCCAGGACAGGGAAACCCCACCGGTGACACCGGTGGCGCTCAGGCTGCTCGGCGCTCCAGCACTCGCGGCCACGAACATTGAGCCGATCGAGCAGTCCTCGTCATTGCTCAGAGCGCCGGCCTGGTCTGTGACCGGGCAGAGGGGCACAGGGTTGCCATCTACCGACAGGCCGGTGGGGTCGGGTACAGCCCCGACCTCAGGTGCGCCCGGGTCAGGCAGCACGGTCTGCGTGCCGCCGCCATTGTTGGCCAAGGTGCCGAGGTCGCCGGGCAGGGCCGGGTCGGTAATGTCGGTGGACGCCCCCAGGCACTGGGTGCCGGAGCCGGCCGCGTTATAGCCGTCGTCGTCCCAGGTTGACCCGGCCTGGACATAGCAAGGGTCACTCGAGGAGTCGGCGAAGATGTTCCCAGCCGCGTAGACGGTCGCTCCGGACTGGTCGAATATGTCACCGCCACCGCTCGCCAAGTTGTTGGTCTTGTTGCCGCCGCCAAAGGTGTTGCCGATGACGGTCAGGGTGCCTTGCGTCTCGATGGCGCCACCGTCGCCGCCATTTGTCACGTTGTCCCAAAAAGTCGAGCCCACGAAGGTGGCAGTACCGAAGTTGGCAATCGCCCCGGCCGCCCCGCACGCACAGCCTCCAGCCGCCTGGTTACCCGCAAAAGTCGAACCGATGACGTTGAGGGTGCCCCCCAGTTGGTTGGAGATCGCCCCGCCCCAGGAGTTGTTGGACTCGGTATTGCCGGAAAACGTGGAGTCGACCACGGTCGCCTGCCCGGCGTTGGCCAGACCGCCACCGGCGGTGCTGGAAGCCGACGTGGCGTCGGTATTGCCGGTGATGATGGACCCTTGTAGCAGGACGTTGCCGTCGTTGTATATGCCGCCGCCGCCGCTCGAGCTGCGGCCGTTCTCCACGGTGACGCCGGACAGGGTCACGGTGGAACCGGCGGCTATTTCCATTATCTGGACGAGACCTTGGCCATCGAGCACCGGCGCAGGACCTGCTTCAGCCTGGAAGGTTAGGGAACCCGGCAGGGTGACGTCGAGAGTGTCCCCCAGGTCGTAGGTGCCGCCGGCCAGGTCTATGGTGTCGCCGGAGACGGTCGCGCCGTTGAGAGCGTTCCAGATAGTGCAGGCATCTGCCGAGGTCGAACAGTCTCCCGCCCCCAACGCCGACGGTGCGGCATACAGCTCGCCGCCGTAGACAATTACGGTCTCCGGAGGCGCCGTAGAACCGGCGAAATTAGAGTCGCCCGAGTATGTGGCGGTGATGGACTGGGTACCCGGCGTTGCGAACGAAGTAGTGCAGTTGGCCACTTCGGGGTAAGCGGTGGGCAGCTCCACCGCCTGGCAACCGGGGATATCGGTACCGCCGTCTTGGAAGTCGACCGTCTCACCGGACGGCGGCAGGGCCCCCATGACAGCGGGCAGTACATCCATGGCACTGCTGGTGTTATCGGCGACGTACAGGTCCCCCTGCCCGTCCAGCGCCAATCCAGTCGGGCCCTGGAGGCCCGACGAGACGAGTGTGGCCGGGGTGCCGGCTGTCACCGATGTCCCAAAGAGAGTGCCTGAAGCGGCGGGTAGGACCGAGACCGTGGCGGCCCCGGAGTCGGAGACGTATAGGTCGCCCGAGGAGTCAAGGGCCAGGCCAGTTGGGGTGGCGAGGCCCGATATGAGCGTGGCCAAGGTGTCAGCGGTGACCGGGTTGCCGTAGAGCGTGCCGCTGGCAACGGGCAGCACCAGCACCGAACCGGTGCCCTGGTTGGCGATGTAGAGGTTGCCGGCTGCGTCGAATGCAATGTTGAAGTCGGCGTTCAGCCCGGCCGAAACGACGGTGGCCAGGGTGTCGGCGGTGACGGCCGTCCCAAAGACAGTGCCGCTCGCCGCGGGCAGGACAGCAATGGAACCCGACCCTTCCGACACGTACAGGTTGCCGGCGTCAAAGGCGATGCCTTCCGGGTCGCTGAGGCCGCTTGCGGCCGGCACCAGCGTCGTGAGCACTCCGGCAGTGACCGGCACACCGAAAAGGGCCCCGTCGACCGCCGGGAGGACCGACAGGGTGTTGTTGCCGCTGTTGGAGATGTACAGGTTGCCGGCGGGGTCGACGGCGACGCCGGTGGGCGTTGCGAGTCCCGAAGACACCAGGGTGGCGAGGCTGCCGCCGGTCACGGCCACTCCGTACAGGCTCCCCGATGCGGCAGGCAGGACCGAGACCTCGTTGCCCGACGAGCCCGCAATGTAGATGTTGCCGGCGGCGTCCGTGGCGATGAGCTGAGGGCTGGCCAGCCCCGAACCGACCAGCGTCGTCAGGTCGTCAGGTACGACCTGCACCCCATAAAGGGACGCTCCGACTGTGTCGGTCAGTGTGACGCTTTGGCCCACCACCGCTGGGTTGGCCGTGCTCGACAGGTCCGACGTGGTCGCCACCAGCGCAGAGGCGCTCGCCGGCGCCGCTCCGACCAGCAGTAATGGGACAAAGGCAACTCCTCCCACCACAAGGGTGGCGGCGAGGACTGCGCAAGCCCGCACAACCAACGAACGACAGCCGGACAACCTGGGCACCTCCGGGACGACGGGTCGGACAACATGGTTAAGTCGGCGAGTCGGGCCTCAATATGTATGCCCGTCACCGCCAGCCCCGCGCTGGAGCCTGATCGCCACTATCATCAAGGGGGTCGCGCTCGAAGGTTTTGGGCTCGTAGGCCCCCAAGCATCGGCCTTCTCGTAGTTGGCCAAAGGTCCGTACAAGTTGCGTTTCACCAGAGGTTTCCACAATCCCCACGACGAGCCACGTGACCCTCGCCTCCCGCCGGGCCAGTACGACACCGGCACGTTGTGGCCCGTGCTGACCGCCGAGGTGACCCCCCAACTATCCACAGCTTCATGGACGTTTTCAGTTGAGGGCTTGGTCGAACACCCGACCACTTGGACCTGGGACGAGATCCACGGCCTCCCGGGGTCAAGCTTTGACGGCGACATTCATTGCGTCACGACGTGGTCAAAGCTGGGCGTGAACTTCAAGGGAGTCTCGGTCGACACCCTGTTAGCCGCGGCAGGCCCTTCCGACCGCGACCCACGCGCTTGCCTATTGCTACACCGCCCGCTCCAACACCCCCCCACCTGTTGCTTACACCACTAACTTCGAGCTCGAAGACGTAACCGGGGGAAAGGCTTGGGTTGCCTGGGAGTTCGCCGGGGAGCCTCTCGCGGCCGAGCATGGGGGGCCGGCCCGGCTTCTAGTACCGCACCTGTATTTTTGGAAAAGCGCAAAGTGGGTGGCAGGGATCCGGCTCCTCGACCACGACCAGCCAGGGTTCTGGGAACGAAACGGCTACCACAACCGTGGCGACCCCTGGCTAGAACAACGTTACGAGGGTGACTGACGACACAACAGGGTCGTTCAGCCGGCCACCGACAACCTGCGGCTCAGGTCGTCAACGCTGCTGTTTCAAACCTCGATCGCGTCCAGGTACGTGACCTTGGACCCGAGGTTCCCTACGGCGACGACCTTGTGCTGCTCGTACTCGGCGACGAGCACGCGGAACCTCTTGGACCCTCTCGGCGCCGGAAGCTTCACGATGCCCTCCCAGAGCGTTAGGGAGGAGGACTGGGACGCAACGTCGAGGAGCGTCCCGTCGAGGTCCGACGGCACCGTCGTCCACACCAGGTCGCTGTCGACGGTCTGCACCGTCGCCTCCTGGACATAGACCCGGACGGAATCGGCGGTAAGCGGGTCGGTGGTAGCCAGGTAGCCGGGCCCCGCCACAGCGACTCTTACCGTGGTGGGAGTGGGGAAACTGGTCGTCACCACGCGGTCGGGGGTGACCTGGATGAAATCGGCTTGGATGACCCGCGAAAGCTCGAGCCCCTTCAGGGAGCTCGGCTGGTAGCGGACGAGGGCGAGCTTGACGAAGGGGAAATAGGTGCTCGCCGAGATCGTGCTTATCTCGATGTCGGAGAACCACAGTTGGCGCTCCTTGTCCCATGCCACCTCGTGGCCGGCTACATCGACCCAGGGGACGGTGCCGGTCTGCTCCTCTAGTAGGAGCGCCTTGCCCTGATGGACGGCCAGAGTGAAGTCGGTGGCCGCGGCAAGTTTCACCCTGCCGGCCTCGAACACGGGGTCCACGCCGTAGCCGCTGACCAAAGGGGCGAGCGTCGAGGGCAACGCTTCGCCAAGCGGAGGGGCGCCAACCACGACGCCGAGCAGTTCCCCTGCGCCGGTTTGGAACCAGGGCCGACCGAGGTAGACCCTGAGGATGTTCCCTATCCGGAGCGAGGTTTTTAGCTTTGGGTGGCTTTCTCGCTGCCATCGGAAGGCGGGTATGAGGTAACGGAGCGCTGGAGCGGGTGGCCGTACCGAGCTCGGTACTGAGACCGGGTAACCGATCTTGGTCGGTGGGTGAGCCGACGCCTCCAGGCTGGAACGGATGACCGGCGGAGCGACGAACTGCACCTGCACCGTGGCCCCGTCCGGCACTGACCCTGCGCTGAGACGCGCGATCGAACCGGCCGCGTCGTCTTCGACGAAATCGACGCCCTCTTTGTAGGTCACCGAAGCTCCGTCGCCGGTCCCCATCACCACGACCGTCCCGGCCGCGAAACCCTTGGGAGAAACCACAGCTGCGGTGGTACCGCTCAGCTTGACCGTGGTCGTTTCGGTGAAGTACTCGAGGAAACGGGTTGTGGAAACAAGGTTGTAGAAAACCTCATGGTGCTTTGTGTCGTTGAAATCATGGCGCATGTCCTTCACCGCGATGATTTCGCTTGCGTCGGCGGCCAGGGGGATCTCGGCCACGCGGGCCTTGTTCTCAAGGAGCACAATGCCGTCGAGGCTCACTCCGTCGTCGTAGGGGTCCACATAAAACGAAAGAACGTCGACGCGCTGCGTGCTCTTTGGCTCGGCCCTCACGTCCCCGTTCAGGTAGATATACGTCGCGCCCGCCGTCCGGAAGGGCGCCAGGATGTTGGCCCACGGGGCGAGGAGAGGCTGGCGGACGGCGTGGACGATGGTCAGTTCCCGGTACGGGGTGAACATGTAGTGCCCACCGAGCAGGATGATCGCGTCGAGCTCGGGGGTCGTCAGGCCGGCTTCCTCCAGCCACTGCCACAGTTTCATGGACGCGAGCTGGGCTGGGAGGAACCACGAGCTCAGCCGGACCGTTGAGACCGATGCCTTGGGTGCGTAGACGGTGAGCGCCCCGTCGAGTTCTCCGGGCGGCGGCTTCGATGGAGCGGCGTTGCCGGCCCGCACGACCAATCGCAACGCCCGGCGCGCCGGCCATGGGCCGACAGTGTCGAAGGCCAGGTTGACGCGCTTTAGTGCGGCCCCCGGAAGCCCGAGCAGCGAGACCCCAACCCCCAGCACGTCGGGGAGGTAGGGAACGCCGAAGGCGGGCTGCGAGGAGGACGGGGCGGCGACGGGCGGGTAGTAAACCCACTCGTTACTACCATTAAGGGGTTGGGTGTCAATTTCCCCGCCATAAAGCGACATCACCGATGAGCTTTTATAGGTTAGGCCGTCGCGGCCGGCGATCAAGGGGTACGAGCTCGCCTGGGGGACGCCGTTCGGCCCGTCGAGAGCGCCGTGCGCTTCCACCATGTCCTCGGAAGACGCCGGGGGGGCCAGATGGCGCTCGGAGGGGACAATGAGCGGGCTGGAATTGGCAATGTCGTAGTTGGACCGGATGACGATGGTCTCGAGGCTCTCGCCGGGGGTGCGCGGAGCACAGGGGACCACGACCGGGGACGCAATGGGCTCGACCCGTCCGTACACAGCCGGCGGAGTGGCGTACGCCAATGGGGCGTTGGACGCGAACGGTACGCTGTTGCCCGCCAGGTCGACGACCCTCGCCCTGAAGCGGTAGGTGCGCCCGAAGCGCAGCGTCGGGAGCGTCCCCGGCGTCGCCGCGTACTCGATCTGCAGTTGAAAGTTGCTACCCGGCGGAGGCGGGTTACCTGCGTCGTCGACAAGGCTGTCGTCAGAAGCATCGTCGACGTGCTTGCCGGGGCGGGGGGCCACCAGGCTCCAACCGTTCCAGCGTGTCAGCGTTTCGGGCAGGTACATGGGCGGGTTGGACGAAGAGCTCGACGTGGGTTGGGTCGGCGCCGGCTCAATCCACCCTTCGTCCCCGCTCGGCACCGGGACTACGGTTTGGGGGCTGCCGATGCCATAGCCTCCGATCCCCGGTGGGTTGGGTGTACCCGTCCGGGCGCACAGCGAGTACCACTTGGCCTGGGCAGCGTCGTAGACATCGAAGCGCCAGCCCTGCGCTATGTCCTCGGCGTACAGGGTGATGGGGCCAGGCGGCGTGGCACTGAGGGCAGTGTCGAACGCGTTGTTGTTGAGCCAGTTCTGGTAGAGCGAGGAGGCGTGGCCAACTTTGGAGAGCGAAAGGCCCGCCGAGCGCAACGCAGGTACGGCGTAGGTACTCGGGGTATCGGCCGAACGCATCGGGTACTGGGCGTTCCATACGTTCTGGACAAAGTTGAGGGCCTTGACCGACGCTCCGTCGAGATCCACTTCGATCACTTGATAAGCGCCAGGGTCGGAAAGCCTGAGCAGGCCATCGGCGATCTCGGGGCTGGTCGTGCGAGGTTCGGCCAACCATGTGGCAGATGTCGTCATCGTGACCGGCGTCACGTTGGTGGTACTTGACCGGACAAACGCTATGCCAACGGGATTTGGGAGCTTGGGCCTCCAGGTCGGGGTCACCGAGAGCGGTACCGTTGCGGCCATGCCTGCGGGGGCTGCCACCTCGAGGTCGACCACGAAGCCGAAAAGTCGCAAGAGGGCGGGGTGACGCTGCAACAACGAGTACGCCTGGTGGAAATCGAACTGAGGGACCGGCGGCGGGACCAGCCCGGCGGCCGTCGGGTATGCGGGAGGCTCCGCCCGGGGCTGCAAGAAAAGGTAAGCCTGCGTTACCCCGGCCTTGGCGCCGCCCAGGCTGGTCGACGGTACGGGGCCGCCGCCTGCGGGGAACGCAGAGACCACCTGGTCGATGGCGTCTTGCATCTCGCGGCCGTTTAGCGGCAGCACGCCGAAGGAATCGTCGCTCACTATTTCCTGCCAGCCGTGCCACCCCCCGCCTTCGGGGAGCGCCTTTGCTAGCCCGCTGTAAAGGCCGGCGAAGAACTGGCGGACGCTCGCGGCAGGGTACGTATACAGAGCGCTGGCGGTAGGGCTCTGGTACTGGTAGGCCGCTACGGGTGTCGTCGGGAGAAAAAGTGACGTGTACAGCGGCGACGATGGGGCCGCGCTCACCACCGTGGCGTCGACGAGGTCGGTCCCGATCGTCGCTTTCCAGCTGATGTCTGTGGCCGGCCAATCCTCCCAGTCCGGGAAGTCGGCCAGGGTCGCCCCCGAGCCGGTCGGCATCAGCTGGGGCCCGATGGCGACCGAGATGAGGAGGTTGCCGTTCGGCGCAGTCCCGTTGGGGCAGGCCGTCCAGATAATTCGCTGAGCCGTCACGAGGCAAAGGCCCCGCAGTAGGTGTCCCAGTCGCCCTGGGTAATGGCGTCGGCGAAGTCGGGGTCTGAGCCTCCGCCGAAGGTCTTGGTCATCGTGGCGCTCACCGACACCGAGAAGAAGAGCACGGAAATACTTACCGAAATAGTCGCTGTCCCGTAGCACTGCCCCGGGTCCAGGTAGGTGAACGCCAGGTAGAACTCCATGGATATCTGGATGATCCCGAGCACCGACAGGTTGCCGTCGGCGCGCAGGAAGCCGGTTAGCTGGACCTGCTTTTCCGGGACGGTTTGAAGGGAGAAATAGATGCCGGCCATTATCGACACGCCGCCGCTCGCCACGCCGAGGTTGATCGAGATGGCCGCCCCGAACTCGAGCGACACCTGGATCTCCTCGATCCCGTCGGCGCCGATTGCAAGTCCGAAGAACCCGCCGCCGCCGAAGACGTAAATCGTGAGCAGGAACGGGTTGTCCTGGGTGCAGAGCGAGAACCGAACGCGAACCGGGGAGCCGTCGAAGGGGATGTTGACGCCTGCCGACAACGAAAGGTTTGTAAGCGAGAATATGCCGACGGTGATGTCGGGTAGGGCGAGCGTGTAGCTGGCGTCGATACCCGCCGAGGTCACGTCGATAGACGGCCCGCCGAGCGAGCTCAACAGCTGGCTCAGGTCCTCTATGAAGGTGAGGGGCCCGAGGAAGGTAACCGTGTTGATGTTCGGCTGGACAGAGGTCTTGGCGCCCGTCTTGGAATCGAAGGTGAACGAATTGAACGTGATACCGATGAACGAGGCGGAGCTACCGAACAGGACCAGCTCGAAATTGGTCAGCTCTCCGTGGATGGAATAGGTGGTCTGGGCCGGGTTGGAGATCGGCGTGTAAATCTCGGCAGTGACGAGCAGGTTGCTGGTCATCCCTCCAGTGTTGGGCTGGAAGAACCCGGCCGAGTCGGCCTGCACGGTCGGAGCCCAGTTGAGCTTGGTGTCGATGGCTGTTGGGGGCTGGGTGTCGTCGTTGTTGGGGTAGACAAAATTGCTCGAGATCTGGGGTGCCTGATCGTTGGCGGCCTGTTCGTCCGGGTCGACCGCCTGGATTATGTCGATAATGGAGATTGCCCCGAGCAGCTTGCCTGCCGTGCCGGAGAGGTTGCCGAAAAAATCAGACGGGTCGAACTTCCCCGCCAAAAGGTTGTTCAGGTCGCCACCGACCGGCCCGAGGTCGCGCGCTATGCCGCTTACGCCCAGGTTCGGGGCGGCCATCCCACCCACGAGGTTGACGGGGAAATTGAGCGACGGGCCGTTTTTCTTTACGGCCAAGTAGACCTCTGTAACGCCAGATTGGAAGCCGTTGTCCAAATAATTGTCCGAGATCGACACGCTCGGTGGCGACAACGGCGATGACCCTGCACCGACGATCTGTTCCGCGCTCGGCAGGTGGACCACGGCAGAAGCCAGGAGAGGGTAAAAGTTGGCGGCGCCGTTGGCAACGTACTTGGCCGTAAGGGTGTAGTTATCGACGTGTTGCGCGGTCGCCCCCGGCTTGGCGCCAGCAGTGTCCGCGAACGCAACGAGCTGGCCACCGAGGGAAGGGGAGTTCCGGCTCGGGCTGGCTGCGTCGTAAGCCGAGATGATCTGGTCGACGTCAGACTGGTCCGTGCGGGTCAGGTCGACCCAGATCACGCTGGCCGTGAAATCAACCTTGCGGCCCTCGAGGTCGGTGCTGACAAACGAGAACGGGACGTCGGCGAGCCCGCTGCGTACCCATAAGACATAGTCGGTGTCCGAGCCCAGAGCGCCCACTTTGATCCCGGGGTCGACGGATGGGTCGAAGTCGATGGGCGGGGTCGTAAGCGTCTTGACTTCGACCTGGCGCAACGGGTTACCCCGGCCCGAAAAAGGTTCGTGCGGGTCGCCGGTGTAGGTGATTATCGGCTCGGTGACGACAATGTACTCCTTGGTCACCAAGAATGCGACTACCTCGGCGACATCGGCGACCGCGGACGCGCTGGCGACCTGGAACTCGCGGTCTGTGACCTTGATCTTGACCGCACGGTGGCCGAAGGGGAACAGGTAGCCGAGGTTGACCACCCGCACGTAGCTGTCCCGGCCGACCGAGGTGCGATGGGCCCACGACTCGAGCGAGATCCCGCTGTTGGGGCCAGGTGACCAGTGGCCCTGGACATTTATCGAAGCCCCGAGGGCGGTAAGTGCAAAGAAGTTGGCTGTGACGGGCCCGCCGCCCGGTTCTCTGGAGGTGGTCAACGAGACGATGTCGTTGCGGTCGGTTGGGTCGAGGGGCATGAACCACGGGTCGGGTGTCGGGGGTGCAAACCTTCCCTCGTCGAAGGTCCGTGACCAGAAAGCCTTGAGCAACGGGGCCGCCAAAGGGGGCTCCAGGCCTTTCACGCCGAGGCGGGTGTGCCACAGTTCGGTGCGCCCGTCGTAGGTGACCGGCGTGGCGGAGTGGTGCCACGTCCCGGTGGAGGCAGGCGACAACCACAGCGACCACGGCACTTCTATCGCGGTATGGAGCGGGTCAGGCGGGGCGGGCGACCCTGTTGCCGGGTGTTCCTCGACCGGCACCAGCTGGGGTCGCAGCGCCGTCCAGTCGAGCAGGCCCTGCATGGTGTAAGGGACCGAAGCCCCGGGCGCGAGCTCGAAGGCCAGCCAGCTGAAGCTTGCAAGAGCGCCGTGGAGAGGCGGAATGGGCCATGTGGTCATGCCGGGCGTGTACTCGACCGACTGCTCTCCCAGGTGCTGGGACGGGAAGACCACGACCATATACGTCGGCTTTTTGGTATCTGTCGGCACTATGTGGACCTGGCCGCCCAGGACCTCCGTGTGGGCGTTGTAGAACTCAAAGCCGAGGTAAACCATGTCCTGTGTACGCACCGCCTGGAACACGAGGCTCGGCTTGGCTGCGGTGATGTCGGAGCGCAATGCCGCGAGGTGCAGCTCGTCCAGGAAATGCCCAGTTCCACTCGTCAAAGCCGGCTGAACGCCGGCCCATGCGCTCGGAAGGCCCCTGCCCCGGGCGAGGACAAAGCCGGCAGCAGAACCGGCCGCTACCCCAATGAAGAGCCGACGGCTGATCGGTCCTCGCAGGCGCGGCAAACAGTCGCCTGGCCGCGGTTCCTGTGCGTCTTCCTCTTGGGTCATCGGCCTCACCCCTCGGGAGACCCTACCACTCTGTGTCCTCGGATAACCTCTCTTAGTCCGCGCGCACCAGAGACCAAGGAACTCCCAGCTAGTTAGCCACGAAGAAGACGAAAACCGGCTGAAGTCCTTCTTAGCCTGGCAACACGGACTCGATTGCGGAGAGCAGTTCGGGCGCGTCGGGGGTGACCTTTGGACGGAAGCGGGCCACTACCTCGCCGTCGGGCCCCACCAGGAACTTTTCGAAGTTCCACTCGACGTCCCCCGCCTCCCCTTCGCCGTCGGGCGTCCCGGTTAGCTCGGCGTAAAGCGGGTGCCGGTGCTCACCGTTGACGTCGACCTTCTCGGTCAGCGGGAATGTGACGCCGTAGGTGGTGCTGCAGAAGGCGGCGATCTCCTCAGGCGACCCTGGCTCCTGACCGCCGAACTGGTTGCACGGCACACCTAAGACACTGAAACCCCGGTCTTTGTACCGCCTGTGGATCTCGTCCAACCCTGCGTACTGTGGAGTAAAGCCGCACTCGGACGCCACGTTTACGATAAGTACCGCTTTGCCGTCAAACTGCTCGAGGCCGAGGGGGCCTCCGTCGAGAGCAGAAATACCCACATTTGTAATCGCCATACTCACGACAACTCCGGGATTTGGTTCGCTATTCCTAAGCCCGCCGTCGGCTTTTCGCTCCGAGCACTTGGGTCAGCCAACGTCGAAGCTGCCGCCTGCCCGCCAATAGACCCCGTCGCGACGGTCCATGATCTCCTCGTCGACCATGTAGCGGCGAAGAGCGCAATAGTCCGGGTAGAAGCGCGAGAGGGTCTCGTTGACCTGTAGCTCCGTGTAGTGCCGGCCGGGCTCGAACTGACCAGCGAGAAAGTCGAGGACGGCCATCCGGGCGGGCCTGCGCCTGGGTAAGACGGTCAACCGGTCACCTTGGAAGTACGGCTCAATGGTCTTCGACAGCTCCATGAGCACCATTGTCGCAGTGGCTCGGGCGCTGGGCCATCATTTTGCCGGTGATCAGGGGCGGTAGGAGTCCTCGATCGGCCATATCCTCCAGTTGGTGAGGGATCAAAAGGTGGGCCTGGGCGCGGTGCGCGGCGCTGCCTTTTATGTTGGTGCGCTAGTTGGGCCCGGGGTGCTGGTGGTGCCGTCGCTTGCATCCCAAGCGGCCGGGCCTGCCTCGGTCCTGGCATGGGGTGCCCTGCTGGTGTTGTCGGTGGCGTTAGCTGCGACCTTCGCCCTTCTCGGGACGCGCCACCCCGTCGTCGGAGGCGTCGCAGCCTATGTCCGTGAAGGCTTCGGTTCGCTCGCCTCCGGCGTGACCGGCGTTTGGTTCGTCACCGCCGTCACCTTTGGGGCTCCCGCCGTGTCTTTGGTCGGCGGGTACTACGTGGCTGACCTCGCGGGTTCCGGACGCGCCGTCGCGACCGCTGTGGCCGTCGCCATGATGGCGGCCGTCCTGGCCACCAATGCCCTCGGCCTGCGTGTTTCGTCCGGTTTCCAAATGGCTCTTTCAGGCGCACTCGTGGCCGCTATAGCCGTAGCTGTGATCGTCGCCGTACCGTCGCGGGCCACCCACCACTGGCGCCCCTTCGCTCCTCATGGGTGGTGGGCAGTCGGTACCGCGGCCAACATCTTGATGTGGCTGTTCGTCGGATGGGAAGCGATGGCCCAAATGGCAAACGAGTTCCGCCACCCCGCCCGCGACATCCCGCGCGCCGTGACGTCGGCGCTCGTCGTGATCGCCGCCCTCTACTGCGGGATAGCCGTTGCAACCGTTACCGTCGTTAGCAGCGGTAGCAAGGTCCCACTGGCGGACCTATTAGGGGCTGCCTTCGGGCGAGGCGGTCGCGACGCCACGGCGGTTTTGGCCCTGGCCCTCACCATGGGCACGATGAACGTCTATGTAGCGAGCTCGGCCCGCTTGGCCGCCAACCTCGCCCAGCAGCACGCCCTGCCGGCCTGGCTGGGGCAGGGCCAGGACCGTGATGTGCCGCTGCGGGCGCTCGCAGCAATGGCAGTGACCACTGCCCTCTTCCTCGGAGCCCTTACCGTCGGGATCACGGGGACAACCGAACTAGTCAGAGCGACCTCAGCGTGCTTTGTCGCCGTGTACGTGCTCGTCCTGGCGTCCGCCGTGTTCGTACTGCGGGGGCGGCCCCGGGCCATCGCCGCGATGGCCCTGGTGGCAATGGCGGTGGTGGCACTCTTCTCATCGCTTTACCTGCTGGTACCGGCGACAGCAGGTGGGATTTCGTTGCTCGTACAGACCCTGGCCCGCAAGCGACGGCGCCAAGCTGCGCTCCCCTGACGGGCAGCGCGCGGCGGTACTCAAACGACCCGTTCTCGTTTTTGCCCGCTGTCGTCGTGGCTACCCTCGTACTGGCGAGACCAGGTTTCGAACATTTCGGCGTAGCGACCGGCGGCGGCCAGCAGCTCTTGGTGGGTGCCGACCTCGACGATGCGGCCGTGGTCGACAACCACGATCCGGTCTGCGCGCATCGCGGTCGTCAGGCGGTGCGCGATCAGCACCGCCGTGCGACCCTGGAGGAGCCTGTCAAGGGCGCGCTCCACCTTCACCTCTGACTTGAGGTCGAGGTTTGACGTGGCCTCGTCGAGCACGAGCACCCGAGGCGCGGCCACGAAAGCCCTCGCAAGCGCTATCAGCTGCCGTTCACCTGAAGAGAGCGACTGGCCCCGCTCGTGGACGATCGTGTCAACACCGCGCGGGAGCCGTTCCATCAGCTCGCTCAGGCCAACGGCGTCGATGGCTTCGTCTACCTGCTGGGCAGTCGCATCCGGCCGGGCGAACGCGACGTTGTCGCGGATGGTGCCCGTGAACAGGAACGGCTCCTGCGGCACGACGCCAAGCTGCCTGCGGAGCGAGCTCAGCGTCACATCCCTAAGGTCGTGGCCGTCTATGGTCACTTTCCCGCTCGTCGGGTCGTAAAAGCGGGTCACGAGCTTCGCAATGGTCGACTTGCCCGCGCCCGTCGGCCCGACAAACGCAACCGACTCGCCAGCCCGGACTGAGATATTGACGTCGCGCAGCACCAGGTCGCCGGGAACATAGCCGAAGTCGACGTTCTCGAGGGCTATGGCACCATCGATCGGAGGTAGCTCGTAGGCGTCGACCTTTTCCGGCACGCTCGGCTCGGTGGCGAGCAGTGCCCGGAGCTTGTTCACGGCCGCCTGACCCTGTTGGTAGGTGTTGTAGAGCTGCACGATCTGCTGGATCGGCTGGAAGAACGAGCCGAGGTAAAGCACGAATGCGGTGAGCTCCCCGATCGTGAGCTCTGGGTGCGCGTTCGGGGCGATCCCGCCTCCGGCTACGTGGTGCCAGGAATGAAGCACCAGGGTCCCACCTATCAACAGCAGCGCAGCCTGGCCCATCAAACCGATGAAATCGCTGGCTGTCGAATAGTTCGCCGTAACGCGGGCGGTTTTGAAGTTGGCGGCGCGATAGGCACCGAGCACGTTGCGATGGTGGACGACGTTGTTGCGCTGGCGGTTATAGGAAGCAATAACACGCACCCCCGAAAGGCTCTCGGCAATGTCGGATATCACGCCGGCAAGCGTGTCTCGCACCCGCAAGTAAGCGCGTTCGGAGGCGGACCGGAACCAGAGCGAGGCGACGACAAGCGCAGGCATGACCATCACGACCGTTATGAGCGCCAGTTTCCAGTTGTAAGAAAGCAGCACTGCGGTGACGAACACCATCGTGAGGCCTTGGATGGCGAACTGGACGAGCCCGTCCTGGAGCAGCTGCTGCAACACCTCGATGTCGCTCGTCATGCGGGTCATGATGACGCCGGCTTTTTCTTCGGTGAAGAAATCGAGCGAAAGGCGCTGGATGTGGGCGTAGACGCGGACCCGCAGGTCGTTCATTACCTGAGCGGCGAGCTTTCCGGTGTTGCGGATCCGGGCACGTTCCACGAACACGGTGACGAGGACCGAGATCAGGTAGATGAGGCCGCATATGACAACGACGTCGAGGTGCTGGTGCTTGCCGACGAGGCCGTCGTCGATCCCGACCTGTGTGAGGTAGGGGCCCGTCTGGAAACCGACCGTCTCGATCGTAAGGAAGACCACCGAGAGCAGCGCTACGCGCCGGCGGTCCATGATCATGCGGCGCAGCGTGAGGGGACGGGCATCGGTCGCGTACGGCGTGAAGATGGCATCTGGTTCGCCGTGGTCCGCTTCCGTAGCGACCAGTTTCTTGACATCGTCTTCTAGCTCGGGAGGCACACCGGCAAACGGCGCGCCGCCCTGGGTCGCTTGGCCCGCCCCGCCCATTGCGCCGGCCCGCGAAGGCCCGCCCGCGGTCCCGGTACCCCACATCGGCCCGCCGCCGAACATGCTCACCGTCCCACCTCAGCTTCGCCTTCTTCGAAGACCTGGGCGAGCACCTCGGCGTAACGAGCGTCGTTGTCGAGAAGCTCCTGATGGCGCCCCGAAGCGATCACATGGCCGTCGTCAACGAGCACGACGCGGTCCGCGAGGCTGATCGTGGCGAGCCGGTGTGCGATGACAAGTGTCGTCCGGTTGGCCAATAGCTTGCGCAGTGATTCATGGATACGCTGCTCGACCTGAGCGTCGATCGCGCTCGTGGCGTCGTCGAGGACAAGCACCGGCGGGTTCACGAGCAGGGTCCGGGCGATAGCAAGGCGTTGGCGCTGGCCACCCGAGAGGGTGTAGCCGCGCTCGCCGATCACGGTGTCGTACCCGTCGGGCAACTTGACGATGAACTCGTCGGCATCGGCCGCCTTGGCGGCCTCGATCACCTCCTCGATGGTCGCTGCTGGTTTGCCATAAGCAATGTTGTCCCGGACCGAAACGGAGAACAGGAACGCCTCGTCGAAAACGAAGCCGACGCTGGCGCGCAGGCTTGTGAGCGTGTACTCGCGGACATCGCGCCCGTCCAACGACAACCGCCCCGATGTCACTTCGTAAGAACGGTTCAGCAACCGGGCGGCGGTCGTCTTGCCCGAGCCTGTGCGCCCGACGAGGGCCACCGTCTCGCCGGGCGCGACATGAAGGTCGAAGTCGTTCAGTACCTGCGTGCCGTCCGAATAGGCGAAGCCCACGTGTTCGTAGCGGATGTCGCCCTTGCAGTCGACAAGGTCGACTGCGCCTGGAAGGTCCACGATCTCGCGCGGTTGGTCCAGGATCTCGTATATGCGCTTGGCCGACGCCGAGGCTCGTTGCCCGTTCATGATGACCATCCCGAGCTGGCGGAACGGGGTCTGGAAAATCAGCATGTAGGCTTGAAAAGTGAACAGTGTCCCGACACCTAAGTGGTCGTGGACGACGAGAACGCCGCCATAGAGCAAGATCACGGCGAGCCCGACGCGTGGGAGGTTTTCCAAAGCGGGGGCCCAGGTACCGCGGATGTTGGCATCTTTTATATAGGACCACTGCAGTTTGTCGGCCGCACGAGCGAGGGTCGTCAGCTCTTTTTGCTCAGCAGCGACGGATTTCACCACCCGCACGCCAGAGACGTTCTCCTCCACCAGCATCGCGATATCTGCGAGCCTGGCCTGGATAAGCCAGGAAACCGGGTAGATCTTCTTCCTCATGGCCACACCGACCAGGAACGTGATCGGCAGCGATATGGCAGTGACGAGAGTCAGCTGAACGTTGATCGTGAACATTTCGGCAAAAGCGATAAAGATGACCGCGCACTGCACCAGTACCGTCGGCGCCATCACCAAGTACTGCTGGACAGCGCGCACGTCGGAATTGGCCCGCGATATGAGCTGGCCCACCGAGACGCGGTCGTAGAAGGGGAACGAGAGCGACATGTAGTGCTCGTACATGATGTGGCGCAGGTCGTACTCGAAGCTGTAGGCGGTGGTCAGCAGGCAACGCCGACCGAGGTAGTTGCAGACTTCGCGGACCGCGATCAGGACAAAGAGCAGTGTCGCAAAGCTCGAGAGGCGCTTCAGGTCCGTCGTGTGGCCTGCTGTCGGCAGGCATTCGTTGATCGCCTCCCCGATAATGCGAGGGATCTGGACCTGGGAGAGCAGGGCGAGGAACGACATAGCGAGAGAGAGCGACCAGATCCCCTTGTGGGTCTTGATGACGGGCCACGCCCGCCCGAGCCAGGTCCTGGACTGGTCCGGGTCGATGGCCCCCCGAGGCGGCGAGTAGGGCGACGTCTCGGCGATCGGCTCGAAGGAGCGGTCGTCGAGCTCCGAGATGGCGGGGGCGCTCCCAGTACCGAACAGCAGTGTGCGGGCGTTCAAGGCTCGGGCCTCATTTGGCCAGCGCGCTCCGCGTGGCGCCGCGCCCGGGCACGGTCGAGCGCTTCGCCCCAGAGGCTCATCGCGGACATCGCTCCCGAAACGAGAGCCTCGTCCGCAAGCTCGTCTGCGATCGTCTGGAGCCGCTCCTGAAGGACCTCCTCGGCACTGCTGAGGAGGTCGCGACCATAGTCAGTGAGCGCCAAGGCAATCCTTCTCCGGTCTTCTGCCGAATGGGCTCTTTCGACGGCGCCGCGTTGCACGAGGGCCTCCACCACGGAAGTGACACTTGGGGCGGACACGGCGAGCTTTTGCGCGAGAGAGCTCGAGGCATCCGTGCCCCTCGCGATCTGCACGAGCATCCGGTACTGAGCCGGCGAGAGCTCGAGCGTCGCGAGCGCGACCTCGACCTGACGGGCGAGCCGGGCGACAGTCCAACCAATCGAGCTGTAGTTCAGTTCGGTCGGTTCGGTCATCAAATAGTTAGGCTACCAAATCATCTCCCCTTATCGGCAGGTTGCTAAGGGCGTCTGCAATCACTTTGTGGCTCCCGGCGTCTCCATTACGTCGGGGTCGAACAACTCGTTCGTTCATTTCCCTTCCCGAAACCTGCGGAGGTTACGAAACACGATGCGAAAGAACTTCAACCGGTCCGGGCGCCTTGCGCTTGGCGTCGCCACCCTCAGCATTACCGGTGCCTTCGGCACCGTCGCGGCTGGGCCTGCTAGCGCGGCTGGCGTCACCGCCAACTGGCAGGGCAACTTCTCCCCCATCGTCGGTCATGTCTACCTCGACGACAACACGGCGGGGACCAACACGATCGGGGCCTTCGACCGCCACGCGGACGGGTCGCTGTCGCCCATGGCCGGGTCGCCTTTCATCGCCGGCGGGGCCGGGACGGGTTCCGGCCTGGCTTCCCAGGGTGCGCTTCAGCTCAGCGGCAACGGCCAGTACCTGCTCGCCGCGGACGCCGGTAGCAACCAGAATCTCGGTCCTACAAATCGGCTGGGACGGCAGCCTCCACCTTGTCCCCGGCGGCGTGGTCCCCTCGGGCGGCCCGACGCCCGTCAGCATCGCAGTGCATGGCAACCTTGTTTACGTCGCCAACTCTGGAGCCGTAGGCCCGAACTTCACCGGGTTTACCCTCTCCCCCTGGGGCACGCTGCAGCCAATTGCAGGCTCGACTGTGCCCGTACCCAATGGGTCCCAGCCCGACGACGTCCTTTTCAACTCGATCGGCACCACACTGGTCGGGAACCTCACGGGCACCTCGCAGATCGAGAGCTTCTCCGTTGGCTTCGGCGGCCTGCTGACTGCCGCTCCCGGGTCTCCTCTAGCGGCGCAGGGGCTCGGGCCCTTCGGCAGCGAGTTCCGCCCGACCGACCCTTTCCAACTGTTCGTATCCAACGCCCACAACGGGACGGGGCTCGGGACCGTGTCTGCGTTCAACGTGGCCTGGGACGGGGCACTTTCGTCAATAGGAGCTTCTCCGTTCGCCGACAGCCAGACCGCGCCGTGCTGGGTCGAGATCAGCCACGACGGCCAGTTCCTGTTTACGGTGAACACAGCGTCGGGAAGCATTTCCCGTTACTGGATCACACCAAACGGGACCTTGGTCCTGCTCGGCAGCACACCGGTCAGCGATAGCGGCGGCGTTGGCGCCGTCGACGCCCGCCTCAGCCCCGACGGCCGGACGCTCTATGTCGATGAGAGCCGCATCGGCGCCGTCGGTGCCTTCGCTGTGAACGGCGGGAACCTCACGGAGCTGCCCAGCTCCCCGTCGTTGCTCCCGACCGGGGCGACACCTGCAGGCATCGTCGTCAACTAACGCGACGTCGCACACCGCCGGGCGCGCAATCAATTTGGCGCGCCCGGCGTCTGTAATGGGCGGAGGCGCGGTGCCAGGTGCCCAATAAGATAGAGGCGAGCCAAATGGACGACCGGGAACGAGCCTTCCTCGATGCAGCGCTCCCTCACCTCGACGTGGTGTACCGGGTGGCACGGCATACGAGCAGGGACCACCACCACGCCGAGGATCTCGTGCAGGAGACCTACTTGCGTGCTTTTGGAGCCTTCGACAGCCACCGCGGGCCGAGCACCAAAGCGTGGCTAGTTACGATTTGCATCAACCTGGCCCGCAGCGAGGGGCGGCGTCGATCACGCCGGGTCGTCGAGACCTCACTTCCCGAGCAATATGAGCCGGAGGCCTTGGACGTGGACGTGCCCGAAGAAGCCTTGGCGAACATCGACCGGGCCTCGGTCTCCAAAGCTCTCGCGAAGGTCCCCGAGGAGCAGCGGCTAGCCATCGTGCTCATGGACCTGGCAGGCCACAGCGCTTCTGAGGTGGCAGAGATCCTGGACTGTCCCCGGAACACCGTGCTCTCGCGGGTGTTCCGTGGTCGCCAGCGCCTAGCGTCGTTACTCGTCGAGGAGGACATCAACCGTGACGTGTCCTGAGCAGCGCGTCATCGACTTCCTTGCGGGCGAGCTCTCGCCGGAGGAGGAACGGCTCTTCGATGAGCACCTTCTCGCATGTCAGCACTGCTGGCGAGCGGTCCAGGCCGACCGCTCGGCCCGACTGGCACTCGAGAAGTTGCGCGAGCCCGCGCCGGCCGGGCTCCAAGGCCGGGTGGCCCTCTCGGTCGCCCTCGCCGCCAATGAAGCCCCGCAGGGCCCCGTCGTGTTGGCAGCAAAAAGGCCACTGTCGCTCTTGCACCGGGCCACTAGCCGTACCTACTTTCGCCTGGCCGCCGCGGCCTGTCTGATCGTGGTCCTAGCCGCCGGCAGCTTTGGTTGGCTAGCGGCCACCCGCTCAGGGGCCCCCGACCCTGCGCAGGTTGCTGCCGTCGTCGCCATGATGTCCCCGGGCTCGGCGCCGAGCACGGCTCTTCGCGCCGGGGAACACCTGCTCATCGACGGCCAGCGTCTGGTCGTGCGTTCCTATCACTTGGAGGGGGCCGAGGAGATCGTGGCCACATCTGCGCAGCCCTTCCCCGTACCGTCGACCTCGCACAGGCTCACCGGGTCATCGACGCAGGCGTGGATGGCAACCAAAGGGCACCTGTCTATGTACGGGGTCAACCGGCGAGCAGGCAACGAGTCCATGTTCCTTGTGGCGGCCATGCCGATGGCAGAAATGCCCCAGATTGCGGCCCGCCTCAACCTCATCTGAGCTTCACGCCAACGAAATCGAATTTCGATTTACTTTTACGTGTCTACCAAAAGATCCTGCCAGTTGGCGGGGACCCGTCCGGCCGGCCCGGGGACGGGTTGCCCTACAGGGTGATGCTGCGGGGGTGCCAAGTGAGGCCCTTCGATATATTCATTGGTCCTGTAATTCCAAAACCAATCCTCGCCTGGCTCGAAACTGCGGATGACGGGGTGACCCGACGAGTTCGCGTGGGCGGTGGCGTGCTGGCTGGGCGAATTGTCGCAACATCCGATGTGGCCGCACCCCGCGCACCGTCGGAGGTGGAACCACCACCCCCCAGACTCGAGGCACTCCGCGCAACCGGTCCCGCTTGGGGGGACCTCTGGGTCGATGAAATTCGTCATATTTGCACCTCTGCTAAGTATCGGTGAACGGCGAGGACAGGCCACCAACAACGGCTTGGCCAAAAAGCAAGGTACCGGTGTACGGACCGTACTGAAGACGATCCCTCACCTAACTAGCCGCATCCCGCGCCGAGCGCGAGCCTCGGGTTATCCGGGCTTCAGAGTATCAGGGGTGCACCTGGGACCCGGCCCCTTGGTCGAGCCGCACGGACTGAAGGATCATGAAGGTCGTGCTCCTGCAACGACAAGACGTGGTCCTGCCTGGTGACCTTGCACTGCGAAAGGCGGTCCAGCGCGCCTACGAGTTGGACCACCTCCCCAGCCAAGCCGAGATGCTGGCAATAGCTGAGAAGTGGCGCCCGTTCCGAAGCGTGGCCACGAGCTACTTGTTTTCGGCCGCGTTCGACTGAGCCCGAGCCTCCTCCTTTTTGACGGATGGCGGTCCGGGCCAGGCGACGCCTCGCGTTCAACCGGCCTGTTTGGACCTCAGCTCAGCGATCTGCCGCGCGAGCCGCATCGACGAGCTCGGAGTTAGTGTGTGCGTGGCCCCAAAGGCCCCAGCCCCCGTCGACAGCCTCGGTGAGCAGGACCCAAGTCCTTTTGGAAAGAGAAGTGTCGGCCGCCGCAGCTGCGACCAACTCGGTGAACTGGCTAACTACGGCGAGTTGCTTGTCTCGGTCCAGCGCGCCGGCGTTCGTCAGTACCTGGACCCTCACGTAGGCGCTCTCGCCATCGACGTTGGATATGTCCCCCCCGGGCAATGTATGGACGAAAGCCGCAGTGTTCTGCCTGAACATCGGGATGTCGGGGACGCCCTCGATTGTCATTAGTGCCCGGGCGAGCTCGACGGCCAACTCGTGAGGGTGGGCAAACGTGCCCTCCCTGGCATAAACATCAATCATGGGCACAGCATTTTCCTTTCTGTCCCGGTCATAATCTCGCCGCTACGACGCTTTGGAGTGGGTTTACTAGAGCGATCGCTCCAGAGATTTCTAGACCATTCGCTCTAGTAAAGTCAAGAGGTGGCGCGCGACCGCGATACCCGAGCCGACCTGGTCCGGACGATGGCGCGGTTGCTGCGCGATCAGGGGTATACGGCCACCGGGCGAGCGCAGCTGCTGAGAGAGAGCGGGGTGTCCAACGGTTCGCTCTACCACCATTTTCCGGGGGGCATGGAGGAGCTCGCCGAAGCCGCCCTGGAGGCGTCCGGACAAGCCGTCGCGGCCGCGCTCATTGAAGCATTGGACGGGCCCAACGTAGGGCTCGGCGTCGCCCGGTTCCTCGACATGGCCGCGGGCCCCGTTGGCGAGGACCTGTGCCCGGGCTGCCCGGTCGCGCCGACCGCGCTCGAATCACCCATTATCAGCCCACGGCTACGTGCAGCGGCGTCGCGGTGCTTCGGGCAATGGGAAGGCATCATTGCCGCACGCCTTCGCGCCGACGGATGGCCAGAGGGCTCCGTCGTAGAGGGCGCCTCGGCGGCTCTTGCCCTCATCGAGGGCGCATTGCTCCTAGCCCGGGTGAGCGGGCAGGCGAGCCACCTTGCCAACGCAAAGCGCGCTGCTGCAAGCCTGCTCGGCAGGCCGCTGGGCGCGGATCGGCCGGGTGCTGGCCACGGGCGGTGCGAGAAGGGCTGCGACAGTTAGCAACCCACGAGACGGGGCCCAGGACCGCCAATTATTGTTTCGTTGGTGTCGGCAGCTGAAGTAGATGCTTACCTGAAGAGCCTGGACGAGCCGAAACGCTCTACCCTGGAACAGCTACGGCGCGACATCCTGGCGGTCGTCCCCCAAGCCGAGCAGTGCATTTCGTATGGGTTGCCGGCTTTTCGGGTCGACGGCAAGGTGGTCGCAGGCTTTGCGGCGTTCGCGCGTCACCTGAGCTATCTGCCCCACAGCGGGTCGGTCTTTCCCGAATTGACCGACGAACTGGGGGGCTACAGCAAGTCGGCCGGGGCCTTGCGCTTCCCCCTCGACCAGCCGTTGCCGGCGTCGCTGGTGGCGAAGTTGGTCGCAGTGCGGCTCCGCCAAGCGCTGCCTCCTAGCGGGTAGGTGCCCGTCAGCTCGACAACTCAGCGAGAAGGGCTCGATATCTCGTCTGCAAGCCATTGCGGCGAGCGGGCGGTCACGACGGAGACAAGGACAATATTGGTGACGCCGGAGCCGATCATCTCGACGAGGTGGAACGTCGCTGAAATCGTCCCTGGGTCGTCACCGCGAACGATCGTCTGCATGGAACGGGCAATTTCGTTGGGGTCGGTCCGATGGCGGCGCAGTATTCCACAAGGCGCTCGCTCTTTTGCTGAACTCCGGCGAGGGCGGCCCCGGGTAGTTCCAGATGTCCGCGTGCTCAGCGACGATGCGCAGGACGCGGTCACCGGCCCCCCCAATCAGTATGGGCGGATGTGGCAGCCGTCAGGAGGTGGCGGGGAGGCCCGGGACGGGGGCGCCGGCCGGTAGCCCTGCGGCGACGTAGGCCTCGTAGAGAGGCTGCCACGCTTTCGCCATGGTACTGTGCGGCCCATTCGTGAGCTGGCCGGCAAGATGCTTGTCGAGCTCGCCGAGGCAGACATCCCATCCAGCCGCTTGGCGCGCGGCAGCGTCGCGGCGCTCAAGAAGGTCGCGGCCCATGCGGTCCGCCAAATGGCCCGGCTCCCTGAGCCGGTAAACCCGCGAGGCCGCACTCGCGCCGCTCTGCTCCGTCATGGGAGACTGGCGGCGTGAGCACGCCAGAGCGAGCCCGCGCATCGTCGGTCGAGGACGCTCAGGCGTACATCGCGGGCGACCGGAGGCGTGCGCTCGCATCTGGGGCTGCAATGGCCGACCGCGTTTACGGGTCAGCGATCTTCGCTGACATTTCCGGTTTCACGCCCCTCACCGAGGCACTAGCCAAGGAGCTGGGTCCCCAGCGCGGAGCCGAGGAGCTGGGAGCGATCCTCAATGTGGTCTACGACGCGGTCCTCGGCGAGCTGCACCGGCACGGGGGCAGCGTCCTTTACTTCAGCGGGGACGCCGTGACTTGTTGGCTGGACGGCGACAACGGAGGTTTGGGCGTTTCTTGCGGGCTTGCGATGCAGCGCGCAATGGACAGTGTGGCCAATGTCACAACGCCAGGCGGCAGGACCGTCCGGCTGGGCATGAAGGTGGCCGTGGCCGCGGGGGCCGCCCGGCGATTCGTAGTAGGCGACCCCGAGATCCAGTTGATCGACGTCCTAGCGGGGGCTCTCATGGACCGCCTCGCCGGCGCGGAGCACCACGCCGAACGGGGCGAAGTCGTCGTTGACGCTCCTACCCTCGAACTTGTCGGCGCGGAGGTAGAGCTCGCGCTGGTCCGAGGCCATGGTCCCCAAAAAGTCGGCGTGGTGGCGGCTGTGCGAGAGACCGGCCCACCCCTCCCGACCCCGTTGCCCTACCCAAGGCTGCCTCGTGAGGTCGTCCGCGCGTGGCTCCTGCCGGCGGTCTACGAACGGATGCGTACAGGGCGCGGTGAGTTCCTCTCGGAGCTGCGCCCGGCCGTCCCGATGTTCGTTCGCTTCGGCGGAGTCAACTACGACGAGGACCCAGAAGCTCAACTGCTGCTTGACAGGTTCATCGTGCAGGCGCAGCGCGTTATCGACGGCTATGGCGGCAACCTGCTACAGCTGACCATCGGCGACAAGGGCGCATACGTACACGCCGTGTTCGGCTCGCCGCTCGCGCACGAGGACGACGCCGCGCGAGCTTGCGCTGCGGCACTCGAGGTGTTGGACCTCGAAAACCGCACTGGAGTGAGCGGTTTACAAATTGGCATCTCGAGCGGGCGCGTCCGCAGTGGTGCGTACGGGCATTCGCATAGACGTGCGTTTACGTGCCTGGGCGATCCCGTGAACCTGGCTGCCCGCCTCATGTCAGCAGCACCTCCGGGACAGGTGTTCGTGAGCGCCCAAGTTGCGCGCGATGCCGGCAACAGTTTCAGTTTCGAGGAGCTTCCAGACTTGACCGTCAAAGGCAAGTCGGCGCAGGTCGCCGTTCGTCGGCTGCTTGGTCGGAGCGGGACGGTCCTGTACCGGCAGCGGCGCGTAGCGCGGCCCTTGGTCGGTCGCTCGGAGGAGCTCTCTCGTTTGCTCGCGCTTGCCGGGCTGGCAAGAGCTGGCAAGGGACAAGTGGTCGCGCTCGTCGCCGAGGCTGGCATGGGCAAGTCACGGCTCGCCGAGGAAGCTCTCGGGCTCCTCGGTGAGCAAGGGATGCCGGTCTTTTCCGGCGAGGCGACGTCGATCGGTTCGGTCACGAGCTACCTCGCCTGGCAGCCGGTCTGGGCGGCGATGCTGGCATTAACCGGCGAGGGTGACCTATGCGCCGAACTCGAGCACTCCCTCTCGGAGTTGGATCCCAGCCTGGTCCAACGGCTCCCGCTACTCGGGCCGGCCCTCGGGTTGACGCTCGAAGACAACGAGCTGACGCGGACGTTCGACGCAAAGCTCCGCAAATCGTCCCTGGAATCCCTCCTCGTTCGTTACTTGACGCTCCGAGCCGCAGCCGAGCCACTTGTCCTGGTGTTGGAGGACTGCCATTGGCTCGACCCGCTCTCGGTTGACCTCCTGGAGGTGCTCGCCCGGGCGATCGCCGCCTTGCCTGTCCTTGTCGTGCTGACCTACCGGCCGGGGTCGTTCAGGGCTCCCCCGCTCCCGCACACAACGCTGGTCCAATTGGACCAACTCGACGCGCTCAGCTGCCGCCGGCTCGTCGTCAGCCGGCTAGCCGAGCTCTACGGGGCCACGATGGTCCCTTCTGAGGCCTTGATGCGCACGCTTACAGAGCGTGCCGAAGGCAACCCCTTCTATCTCGAAGAGCTCGTCAACTACTTGCACTCCCAGGGCGCGGACCTCTCCGAGGGAGCCGTGGGAGCGACCGTCGAACTGCCCGCAAACCTCGCGGCTCTCGTGCTGTCCAGGATAGACGCACTGGCAGAGCCCCCCCGCCGCGTGCTCAAGGTTGCCAGTGTCGTCGGGCGCGAGTTTGGCTTACCGGTGCTCATGGGGGCTCATCCGCGCCTCGGTACGCCCCGCAATGTCACGGGTCACCTCCGCCGGCTCTGCGCGCACGACCTGGTTATGCACGAGGAACCGGCGGTTGCCGTTTACGCCTTCAAGCACGCGCTGATCCATGAGGTTTCCTACGACAGCCTCCCGTACGCGTTGCGGGCGCGCCTGCATGGCAGGGTCGGGGCATGGCTCGAGCTCAACCAGCCGCAGGGGCTCGACCTCCTAGCACACCATTTCTGGCGCAGCACCGAGGACGATAAGAAGAAAGAATACCTTTTGCGCGCAGGGGAGGCCGCGCAGGCTCGGTACGCGAATGAAGCAGCGGTGGACTATTTCAGGCGCGCCGTCCCATTGTTGAGCGAAAATACCCGCGCAGAAGTACTTATGAAGCTTGGCGCCGTACTCGAGTTGCGCGGCGACTGGACGGAGGCGGAGTCCGTCTTCAGCGACGCCCTAGAGCGCGCGCTCCTGCTCGGGGACACCCTTCTTGCGGCCAGGGCGCGGGCGGCGCGAGCAGATCCCCTTCGCCGGCAAGGGCGGTTCGATGAGGCTGCCGACGACCTGGAATGGGCGCGTCAGACCTTCGAGGCCATCGGCGACACCGTCGGTTTGGGGCGAGTAGCCCACACGCTAGGCAATATCGCGTCGTACCGAGGGGACCTCGGGACTGCATTCGCTGAGTGGGAACGCAGCCTGCACATCCGCACCTCGCTCGGCGACGGCCCCGGTCAGGCGTCCATGCTCAGCAACCTCGCCGTGGTGGCGGGATGGCAAGAGGATTACGAGCGGGCGCAGGCCCTCAATATGCAAGCGCTCGAGCTACGCGTGGCGCTCGGGGACCGATGGGGTGTAGCTATGTCAGAGAACAACATTGGACAGATCGCTTGTCTACAACATGACTACGCCGCGGCCGAATCGCACCTAAGGCAAGGCCTGCAAACCGCGTTAGAGGTGGGGGACCTGTGGCTGGTGGGGTTGGTCCATCACAGCCTCGGCAATACCGAGCGCGATGTCGGTAATGCCAGTGCGGCGCGGCACAACTATACCGAGGCCTTACGCCGCTATGGCCTAATTGGGTCGAAATGGGATTTATGCACCTTGTTCGAGGACATAGCAATCCAGGAACTCGATGCAGGACCACGCGCCGCGCTCCGTCTGATCGGAGCGGGTGAGGCGGTCCGCCAGGAACTGGGTTCGCCGCGCTCGTCGGCCCAACAGGCCGAGCTCGACGAAAAGCTTTCAGGAGCAAGGGCTTGGCTCGGTGAGGACGCGGAGAGCGAGCTCGCCGCGGGACGCGACCTCGGCCTGGCTCAAGCCCAGGACCTGGCCCTCCAGCTCTGTGAAAAAGACCACTGAAGCTTACGGTCGCCCCACCTGCCACAGGGAGTGGGGGCACGTTCACTAAGTGGCCAAGAGCAGCCACATTAGTTGCACCCCCCTGCATGGTCCGGTAACGTCCACCGGAGTTCCGCCGGTCCGAAAGACGCCGGTCAGCCGGCTAGGAGTGATATGCGTACACCCTTGTCCTTGCCGGCGCTGGTCCGTTGGCCGCGCCGTGCTGTCGCCGTATTTGTATCAGTGGCAACGATCTCTGGCTTCATTGCTCTGAGCGGCCCGCTGGGTCTCCCGACCGCTTCCGCCATCGGAGATGCTTGCGCGCCTCAGGTCATGTCGGTCAGTGCCGTGTCAGCCGCGCAAACGCAAACTGTAACGATTACGGGAACGTGCTTCGGTTCGGCAAATTACCAACCCGATGGGGACACAGACAGCGGATCTTTCGCGATCACCGACGTAGACCCACCGAACGCGGGAGCGTGGTGGCAGGCCTGCTTCGAGAACAACCAGTCCAGCCCGAACGACGTCACGTGCAGCATCACGGCCTGGTCTGGTACTTCGATAACGTTCAGCGGTTTCACCGGTGGTTATAACACAAACGATTGGTTTCTCACGGCCGGCGATGCTGTCGTGATAAGCGTCTGGAACTCCGACACCGTCGGCACCGCTGACCCTATTGGCCCGGCGAACTGCATCGTGACCGTGGGCGGCGGTGCAACCGATTGCGCTCAACCTGCGCAGCCCTCCTCGCCTAGCACGACAACAGCATCCGCACTGAGTGCTGCGAACATAAGCCTTGGGGGATCGGTCACCGACACCGCCGTGGTAACGGGACAAACCACGCCCGGCTCAAAGCCCTTCGGGCGACCCATCGGCCGGCATACCGGCAGGAACGGTGAACTTCTACGTTTGCGGCCCGTTCCCTCCCCCCAGCTTTGCACCTCAACGTCCTCTCTCGTCGGCTCCGAGAGCCTCAACTCGAGCAGCCCCGGCAGCGACGACTTCGCAACGGCGACGTCCCCGAGCTTTACGCCCCAGGTGGCGGGGACCTATTGTTTCGCCGCCGTCTACGGCGGCGACGATATCTACGACGCATCCTCCGACAACAGCTCGGGGACTGTAGACAGCAACGAATGCTTCGATGTCACGTCGACGACCTCCGAGGCAGCCAATACGTCGTGGCCTACCGCGCAAACCCTGACGCCGACGGCGAGCACCACCGGCGCGATCACGGACAGCGGGGAGAGCCTCTGGTACGACTTTGCCATCCAACCCGACGAGCAGGTGCAGGTATCTCTGACAAATGTCCCTGCCGACTACAACGTCCTAGTGTTCTCCGATATTGGCGCGGCGTTCGAGGCGGCAACATCTTCGACACCCAACCTTGCTGCGCTCGGCGCGCAGTCACCTTCGGACGATTCCAGCTACAACCAGGTAAGCCCGCTCGGGGTCAGCCCGCTAGGCGTTAGCCCGCTCGGAGTCAGCCCACTGGGTATAAGCCCCCTAGGTGTCAGCCCGCTGGGTGTCAGCCCGCTGGGGGTTAGCCCGTTAGGTGTCAGTTCGGGGGCTCTTAACCCGGCGAATTTCAACCCAGCGCTCACCCCCGCGCAATTGACCGATGCTTATTCCGATGCCGAAGTCGACAGCCTGCTCGGCGTGTCTTCGGCATCAGGGGCGGTGGACAAGTCGGTGACCGTTGATACCTGGAACAACACAGGCAATTTCTACGTGGCCATCACCGGGGACAATGGCGCAAACTCGCCCAACTCCTTCACCCTCGGGGTGACAATTACCGGCGGGCCGTGTGCGGGGGTCACCCTCAATACCTTCAGCGGGGACTCGACTCTCAGTGGGGCTAGCACGGACGGGTCGGATCAAACCGTCATCGTCGACAACTCTGCTCTGATGCCCCAGGTCGCGCAAGGGTGGAACGGGGTGGATCCTCTTTACACCCCATTGCAGGACCTGGCGAACGAAACTGGCGGGACAGTCGTCGACGTGAGCCAGAGCCCGATGGTCGACGACCTCGTCGCCCAGGCGCATGCGAACCCGGGATGCCCCTATGCCGAGGACCTGGTGGCTGACGCGGTCCAGGACATCATCAACACCTACCGCGGCCAACGGCGGCGCGAACCTGAAGTACGTCGTCATAGTGGGAGACGATGACGTAATCCCGTTCTTCCGCTATCCCGACAATGCCGGGCTTGGCACCGAGTCCAGCTACGAGCCCCCGCTGTCGTCAACTTCGGCCGCCAACGCCGCGCTTCAGACTCCCGACTACCTGAGCGACGACCAGTACGGCGCCGCCAGCGTTCTCGACATCCAGGGCACCACGGTCCCGCTCCAAACGGCTGCAGTAGGCCGGCTCGTCGAAACCGCGGGCGACATACTGTCGACGATCGACAGCTACCTGACAGCTGCTGACGGTGGGCTGGGCCAGCAGACCATCGACCCGACGTCGACCTTGGCCACCGGGTACAGCTTCATGCAACCTCCTGCGACCCAGGTTGCGACTGCCTTCGCGCACGGGGTAGCCGGGGGCAAAAACAGCACCCTGATAACTGACGAGGACGTGCCGGCCAGCACGACGGGCGAACCACCAAGCCCCGAGTACTCCTGGACGGCAAGCGACCTGTCCACTGCGCTGTTCGACAGTGGCCACCACGACCTTGTCTTCCTAGGTGGCCACTTCAGTGCGAACGCCTTGGAAGCTGCCGACGACACGACCACCATTACAACTAACCAGTTCGCCAGTTCGGTTGGGACCACCCTTGAGGATTCGCTCGTGCTCAGCGCCGGCTGCCACTCGGGCTACACGATCGACCCACTCGACGCGGTCCCGGATGTTACCGACACGCTTTCCTGGCCGCAGGCCTTTGCCGAAGCTGGGGCGACCCTGATAGCCGGCACCGGTTACCAGTACGGGGACACGAACTACGTCGCCTATAGCGACCAGGTGTACGTCGACCTCGCCAACCAGCTCGGCTACCAACCGAGCAGCGCTCCGGGGCCTTCCGCCGTCGGGACCGCCCTCCTAGGGGCCAAGCAGCAGTACCTTTCGACCCTCGACAAGCTCAACGGCATCGAGGAAAAGGCGCTCCTGCAGATCACCCTCTACGGTTTGCCCATGCTCGGGGTGAACGAGCCCAAGCAGACCACGGCAGCTACCAATTCGAGCGTAGTAACTTCGACGTCGCCAGCGGCAGCCGGGACACCTGGGGCAGTATTGGGCTTGCAGTCCGCGGACCTGGACACCCCTGTCACCATGACCGCTGAGACAGTCACGCCGCCGAGCTCGGGCACCACCTACACCTACGAGTCGGGCCCCAGGGAGTAACCGCCGACCCGAGCAGCCCTGTCCTGCCCGTGCTAACAGACAACGTCAACTCCGCCTCCGGGACGCTCCGCGGTGTCGGCTTCCTGGGCGGGAGTTATTCAGACACCACCGTGGGCAACCCGCTCACAGGGGACCCCGTGACCGATACCGGGAACCCCGAGGTGACACCGTTCACATCGGCGGTGTTCTTCCCCCAGACCATGTGGAACCCCAATTATTTCGGCACTCTGTTGAACGGCGCGAGCACGACGAACCTCACCTTCACGCCTGCCCAATATGAATCGACGACGGGTACATCAACCGACTTGCGGACTTACAGCAACCTCGACGTCCGCTTGTTCTATAGCAATAACACCGCTACTTACGGCGGCCGTATCCCCGCACTCGCTGCGGCCCCGACAATCAGCTACGTGAGCAGTAGTACGACCGGCGACCAGGTCAACGTGTCGGCGACGGTGACCGGGGACCCCTCGGCGGGTGTGCAGGATGTCTGGGTGACCGATACCGGGGACCAATCGGGCGACCCGCTCTACGGAAGCTGGCAATCGGTCGACTTGACTCAGAGCACCACTAACTCGACGCTTTGGACCGGCTCGTTCATAGACACCGGCTCCGCGAACCCAGCCAGCGACTCGGTTTTCATCGTCCAGGCAGTCAACGGCGTCGGCGAAGTCAGCATGGACGACAACGACGGCTACTACTTCACGCCGAATTTCACACCTGGTGCCCCGCTCACGAACCCCACCACCTATTCCCTCACACTCAGCGGCGATGCAGCCGGTCAGTACATGGGCAGCGCAACGATCACTGCGACGCTGAAGCAGACAGGCGGCCCAGGAGCGAGTGTCACAAACCAGGCCATCACTTTTGGCTTCGCCGGTGCGTCGACGACAGTGATGACGGGCACGGGCGGTATAGCCACCGTGGTGATCCCGCTGACTTTGCCCCCGTCCAGCTACACCTTCACGGCGTACTACGCGGGTAATACCAGCGAAGCACCAGTTGGGACACAGGAGACCTTCACCGTAAGCCCGGCGACCACGTCCCTGTGCCTATCACCTACCGGGCAGACAACGTGCCCGTCGCCACTCGGGCAGGTCACCTCGGGTGCCAACAACGGCGTCAGCGCCACGCTGAGCTCGGGAGGTGCGCCTCTAACACAGAAGACGGTTTACTTCGATATTTCCAGCGGGAACACGGTGCTGCTCAGCCTCCCCGCAGTCACCAACAACAGCGGGGTCGCGCAGTCCGGCGCGATCACGCTCCCTCCAGGGGACGTCGGCGGTTACGATGTAACAGCTTATTTCGGGTCGAGCGCAGTACCGCTGCCAGGTGGCTCGACGTACGACGCGTCTGACCCCGATTACGTGGGGACCACGACGAGTGGCTCGCTGGCGGTCGCGGACGCTACGCAAACCTCCATAGTGGCAAACCCGACGTCGTCGGTGTACGGCCAATCGGTTACTCTCACGGCGGCCGTGTCGGCCGCGAACAGCAACGGGAGCGTTACGCCCGGGGGCCTGGGTAGCGTAGCTTTCTCGCAAGGTGGCGCACCTATTTCCACGTGCCAGACACAAGCCCTGTCCTCTGGGCAGGCGACTTGCACAGTCAACGACTTGGCCCAAATCAATACAGCTTCTCGGCGGCTTACTCTGGCTGGACTGGCGAGTACCTGGGGAGCACGTCCGGTAACACTCCTTTGAGCGTGGGGATGTCTCCCACTTTGACGACCCTGACAGGCAACGGGACGACGGTGTCGGGCCAGAGTGTGACGTTCACGGCCACGGTGACGCCGGTTTCACCCGGCGCGGGCACGCCAACCGGCAATGTCAGCTTCTTGGAGACTCCATCTGGTGGGCTTCAAGTCCCGATCAACGGCTGTACTGCACTGCCGTTGGGACCAAGCGCTACGGCCAAGTGCACGACCACCTCGCTGTTGGCCCAAGGTTCGAGCTACACCATCGCCGCTCAGTACTCGGGCGATGGCAATTTCAGCGGCTCACCCGCAACTGGAGTAGCACAGATTGTCAATAAGGCCTCGACGTCCACGACAGTTGTGTCGACAACTGGGTCGCCATCGGTATCAGGTGAGCCAGTAACCTATAGCGCGACAGTCGCTGTCGGATCCTCCGGGACGGGTAACCCGACCGGCAAAGTGGAGTTTTTCGACACCGGGACCCCTATATTGGCGTGTGGGAACACGAGCGGTGCGAGCCTCAGCGGGACAACGGCAACTTGCACCGTCACCACTTACTCTTCCACGGGTAGTCATACAATCACCGCTCAGTACCTCGGGGATACGAATTACTCGGCCTCCGCGGTCTCAAGTGGGATTTCCCAGGTAGTTAGCGCCGACGCCACTACGGCCGTGCTGACCTCGACCAGCGGCGCAAATTCGGCAACTTCCACACCCGGCTCGTCGGTAACCGGTCAGTCCATCACTTACAGCGCCACCGTCTCGGCAAACCTCCCGGGTTCAGGTACTCCGTCGGGTACCGTCACTTTCACCTACACACCGTCGGGCGGTAAAGCCGTAACAATGTGCCCCACCGTGGCTTTGGTGTCCGCTAAAGCCTCCTGCGGCGATGGCGCCGTCCTGGTCGAAACAGGTTCGCCCTACACCATTTCCGCCAGTTACCAACCGTCTACTTCACCAACGAGCTTCGCCGCCTCGAGTGCAACGGTTACCGAGAGGGTTTCGGCTTCCTTGACGAAGACGCAATTGACAACACCGTCCACCTCGAACTTCGGCTCCTCGGTAAGCCTCAAAGCGACAGTGACGGCACTCGCCCCCGGGTACGGCACACCGGCAGGCACAGTGACCTTCTACGACGCAAGCGCGGTCGTCGGGACAGCGGCCCTCGCCAGCACCGGCATCGCCACGCTCGTCGTCGCTGGGCTACAAGCCGGGAGCCAGTCGTTCACCGCGAACTACGGCGGGAATGCGAACTTCGCTAGCAGCTCGAGCGGCACGGCCACCGATGTGGTGGGCTTCACCCAGACGATCAGCGGCACGTACTCAGGAAGCTTGGTTATTAGTTCCGGGCAGCTCATATTGGTCACCGGAAAAGTGACTGGCTCGGTTGCAGTAGCGCCGGGCGGCGCTCTCGAGGTAAATGGGGGCTCCATCGGTGGGGCGTTGGCATCCGTCGGCGCCGTTGCCTTCACGCTGTGCAACGCGAAAGTCGGGGGGTCGATGTCGGTGAGCTCGAGCACAGGTTTTGTCTTCATCGGCGGGAGCGTCCCTGCTGGGACGGGCTGCGCCGGGAGCTCAATCGGCGGCGCCATGGCCCTCACCAACAACAAGGGCGGCTTGGAGGTGGCAACCAGCACCGTCAGCGGTGCGGCGGCCATCACGGGCAACTCCGGGTACGGCCCGGTCGAACAGAATGGAGCCTTCCCGCCGCCCGAGTTCGCCGGCAACACCATCTCCGGCGCCCTTGCCTGTAGTGGCAATACGCCCAGCCTGACTGACGCAGGCATGAGCAATAAAGCCGCCATTAAGTCCGGGCAGTGTGATGCACCGACAACGTTCTGACCCGTGAACGCGTGAGCGGGGTCGCTCGCCCCGCTCACGGATCCCGTGGCAGACTGGCGCCATGAGCAGATGGCAATTGGCGCAAGTCAACATTGGGCGGCTTCGGGAGCATCTGGACCACCCGCAGCTCGCGGCTTTCGTCGAGGCGCTCGACCCGGTGAACGCCGAAGCCGACCGGGCGGCCGGTTTCGTCTGGCGACTGAAGACCGAGGAAGGCAACGCCACCGCCGTGGAGGCCTTCACCTGGGACGCCGGCGAGAGTGCCGGCATGATAATCAACATGTCGGTCTGGACTGACGTCGAGCACCTCACTCAATTCGTCCTCGGCGACCTCCACCGAGCAATCCTGCGGCGCCGCCGCGAGTTCTTTCAAAAGATGGCGGAGGCCTACCTCGCCTGCTGGTGGGTCCCCGAAGGGCATCGGCCTAGCACCGCGGAGGCAGAAGAGCGGGTCCGGTACCTACGGGCCCACGGGCCGACGCCGTTCGCCTTCAATCTTCGCCACCATTTTCCCCGTCCCGATGCGCAGGTGCCCGAGGCGCCGCTACGCAACGACGACGACCGGCTCTGCCGAACTACACCTCACGGGTGAGGACAACCTTGAACGCTCCGGTCTCCGCGGCTCCGGTGCCGAAGTCTTCCAGGTAAGCAGCCACGATTTCACCTAACCCGCTGTCCTGCAGGAGCCCGAGCTCGAGAGCGCGCCCCGACGATGCATGCTGGGCCCAGGTGGCAAAGATCGCCTGCACGCCAGGATCTGGACGGAAGGACACCGGACCTAAAGGACCTGGCACAGCGGCCGCAAGGCCGTCGATCATCTCCTGCGCCGTCAGCTCGAGCGCTGGTAGGTTGAGTGCCCGGTCCGGGCCCAGCGCATTGTGGTCGAGCTCGTGGAGCCGGACCAGGTTCTCGACGACCGTCCTGTAGCCCGCCAGCGGGACCCGGGTGGAGGGGTCGACCGGGAGCGTGCATTCCTCGCCGTTCAAGCGTTCTCGGAAAATGCCGCTGACCCAGGAGGAGGCGGCGGCGTTGGGCCGGCCCGGGCGGATGACGACAGTCGGGAGCCGTGCCACACGGCCATCCAGGAACCCTTTGCGCGTGTAGTCGTTTACGAGCAGCTCGCACATGGCTTTGGTGGTGCCGTATGTGGTCTCCGGCGTGAGCTTGGTCGAGTCTGTTGCCACCTGTGATGGACCGAGGCCGCCGAAGGCCGCAATGCTGCTCGTGAAGACCAGACGCGGGCGAGAACCTCGGGCGCGGCAGGCCTCGAGCACCGAGCGGCAGCCGTCCAGGTTGACCTTGAGTGCGGCATCGAAGTCCACTTCGCACTCGGCGCTGACCATCGATGCCAGGTGGAAGACCGAAATATCGTCGCGGTCGACCAGGTCCCGCAGCCGCCCGGCGTCGGCGACATCACCGGTCAACAACTCGGCACGACCGTCGAGGCCAGGGAGGAGCTTGGGCGGCACCTTGGCGTCGAACAGCACAACTTCGTCGATGGGCTCTGGTGCACCCGACACTCCCATGAGCTCTCGCCCAGTGAGCAAACGGCGCGCCAGCACCTGCCCGAGAAAACCCGCCCCTCCCGTAATCACGACTTTCATGGTCCCGACCCTAGTGACTCAGCCGCGCCCGATGAGCGGCATGGTTGTGGCCATTACGGTCATGAACTGGACGTTCGCATCGAGTGGGAGGCTGGCCATGAATACCACGGCGCGCGCAACATCCATCACGTCCATAGTGGGCTCGGGCCTTATCGAGCCGTCCGCCTGCTGGACGCCCTCGGCCATGGTCCGGGTCATATCGGTTGCCGCGTTGCCGATATCGATCTGACCGCAGGCAATGCCGTAGCGGCGGCCTTCGAGAGAGGTCGATTTTGTCATCCCGGTAACCGCATGTTTCGTCGCTGTGTAGGCGATCAAGTTGGGCCGGGGCGAATGTGCGGCTATAGAGCCGTTGTTGATTATCCTCCCGCCGGCAGGGCTCTGTTCCTTCATCAGTGCAAAAGCTTCCCGCGTGCACAGGAAAACACCTGTCAGGTTGGTGGCTACGACGGCGCACCAATCGGTGAAGGTGACATCTTCGAGCGGCACAGGTGAACCTGAAATGCCGGCATTGTTGAAAAGCAAGTCGAGACGGCCGAAAATCCTCCTGGTCTCACCGAATAGCTCGCGTACTTGGCCCTCGTCTTTGACGTCGCACTGGACGGCAGCGGCCGTACCTCCGCTCGAGTGGATCTCATCGGCTACGAGACCGAGGGCCCGGCGGTCACGGCCGGCGAGCACCATCGCGTAGCCTTCACCACCGAGGGCCAAGGCGCACGCCCTGCCGATCCCACTGCCTGCTCCGGTCACTAAGGCCACACGCGGATTGGACGGCACCCTTGCCACCTCGTTATCTGGGCGCTTCGCCCGTGCGCGAGCGACGGTCGACAAGGAACGGGAACTCGCTGCGTACGCCCGCGACGGTTTCAGGGGTGACCTCAGCGACCAGCACGGCCTCGCCGACGCTAGCCTCCGCCAGCGTGCGCCCGAGCGGGTCGATGATGGCGGAGTCGCCGAGGTGCGCAACATCCTTGGCCGCGCCGACCCGGTTGGCCCCGATCACGTAGGCCTGGTTCTCGATCGCCCGGGCACGCAACAGGGCTCGCCAGTGCTCGCGTCGCGGCTCGGGCCAATTTGCAGGCACCACATACAGGTCTGTATCAACAGCGGTATCCCAAAATTCGTCGGCGAAACGGAGGTCGTAACAGATGAAAACCGTCGTCCGTAGCCCGTCGATGTCGACCGTGAGGTGCTCGGTGCCAGCCGCGTAGTGCTCGTGTTCATAGGCGTAACTGAAGGGGTGGATCTTGCTGTAGCGCCTCACGCTGCCCTCGGGGCCGGCTACCACAGCGTTGTTGCGGTAACGACCGTCGATACCGCGTTGAGCGACCGACGCGATCAGCCATGCGTTGTTCTGGCGAGCCTGGGAGACCAGGAACTGCTCGGAAGGGCCACCTTCCTCTTCGGCGATGCGCTCAGGGGACATCGAAAACCCGGTCGCGAACATCTCGGTGAGCACAATGAGCCGGGCATTCGCAGCGGCCGCCTCGGCGATCATGGGAGTTACATGAGCCCGGGTAGCCGCCGCGTCCTCGAACGCGATGTCGTGCTGGATGGCAGCAACCCTCATGCCGGCCCCAGCAAATATCGCATCGCCTTCACGGTGCAACCCCCTTCAGGCGGGCCAGGGCGTCATCGAGGACCTCGGGGCGCTTGCAGAAGGCCAGGCGGACATAACTATCGCCGGCCGTCGAGGTGTAGAACACGCTGCTCGGGATGGCGACGACTCCCACCGCTCGGGGCAGCTCCCTGCAAAATTCGACCGCATTTCGGTGGATGTCGACAGTGGCGAAGTAAGTACCCTGCGGGCGGACCACGTCGAAGCCTTGGGCCGAGAGCCCACCGCAAAGCTGGTCGCGCTGCTCCTGAAGCCGGGCGCAAATCGCGTCGTAGTGCGGTGGTTGCTTAGCGAGGGCGCGTGCGATGGCGGGCTGGAACGGCGCGCCGTTGACATAGGTGAGGAACTGCTTCACCGTTCGGACTGCTCCCGTCAGCGCTGCCGGCGCCGCCACCCAACCGATCTTCCAGCCCGTCACGCTGAACGACTTGCCGGCGCTGCCAACCATTACCGTGCGTTCCCGCATACCCGGCAGGGTCGCGATCGGGACATGCCGGCGGCCGTCGAAGACGAGGTGCTCGTAGACCTCGTCCGCCACGACGACGAGGTTGTCCCGCTCTGCGATATCGGCGATAACCGAGAGCTCGGATGGTGTAAATACCTTGCCGGTGGGGTTATGCGGCGTGTTGAGAAGGATCGCCCTGGTCCTGGTCGTGATGGCGGCTGCCAGCTCGTCAGGGTCGAAGCGCCAGCCGCCCTCTCCCCCCTCCTCGCGGCGCAGTGTGACAATGCGGCGGTGGGCGCCGGCCAGCGCTATCGAGGCGGCGTAGGAATCGTAATAAGGCTCGAAGACGACCACCTCGTCACCTGGCTCGGCGAGTGCCAAAACCGCGGCCGTGACCGCCTCGGTCGCACCGGCGGTGACGAGCACCTCGGCGACGGGGTCATAGTCCAGCTGATAGCAGCGTCGATGGTGGTCGCTTACCGCCTGGCGCAATTCGGGGATGCCGGCGCCAGGTGGGTACTGGTTGTGGCCCTCGCGGATCGCCGCGACAGCGTCGGCCAGCAGCTCGTCGGGGCCGTCGGTGTCCGGGAACCCCTGGCCAAGGTTGATGCTGCCTGTGGCGATGGCAAGGGCGGACATTTCTGCAAAGATCGTGGTCCCAAAGCCCTGCATGCGATGGACGAGCGGATCGTTCCCTGACACTTGGACGAGCGTAGGCCGCGACGGCGCCGTGGGGCGCGATGAGTTCTGCGAGCCCGCACAGGCGGCAATGGGTAAAGGTTTGTGGAGCGACCAATCGACAAGGAGCAACAGACATGAGGGAGCCCGTCACTACGCTTGACCCCCGCTACAGCGACCCCTCGGCGGGGCCCACGACGTGGGAGGAAACTCGCCGTCAGTTAGAAACGGCCGAGCTTTCCTGGCTCGTGACCGTGCGCCCCGACGGCCGGCCACACGCCACGCCGGTCGTGGCGGTGTGGGTCGATGACGCTCTCCACTTCACGACTGGCGAGAAGGAGCAGAAGGGAGCGAACCTCCGTGCGGGAGATCGGGTATTGCTCCAGGCGGGGCGTCTCGATTGGGAGGGGGGCATCGACGTCGTCGTGGAGGGACAGGCGAAGTTGGCCGTCGACGAGACGCTGCTCCGCCGCCTGGCGACGGCCTGGCAAGCACGCTGGGACGGCCGATGGAAATACGAGGTAAGGGACGGCCGTTTGCACCACCCGGGAGGGTTCGCCGTCCTTACATACTCGGTGCACCCAGAGAAGGTGCTCGCCTTCGCCGAGGGCACCTTCGGCCACACGCTGCACCGTTTCCCGCCAGTCTGAGCCATGCGGGGTACTCGCCGGCGGAGGTGCCCACAAGCCGACGACCCGTCCCAGGTAGCCGCTGAGGCTGTCGCTTGAAGGCCCAACGATGCGGAGGATGACCACGACATGCTGGTCGCGGTGCGTAAGCGCGCAGTGGCGGTGCGGGCTGGTCGGGTCTCTGGAATTGAACCGGAGATGAACGGACGGGGAAGTTTTGCCGAACAGGTCCACGACCGACCTGTCCTGAGCGGCTAAACCGTGACTATGGCGAACGACGGCAGCCAAGGCTCTCTCGAGCGAGAGGTGGCCCACCTGTTCTCATTGGTAAGCGAAGCCCTGGCCGGGGCGACCGACGCCCTGTTGTCTGCAGAGCCGGACGCGGCCAGCCGGGTTGTCGCTGCCGACGAGTCGGTGGATGCGCTGACGGCGCAGCTGAGCAGCCGGATCTGGGACGACTTCGACCGGCTGGCACCAGCAAACGCCGAGCTGCGGCACCTCGTCGGGCTCTTGGCGGTGCTACCCGAGCTCGAGCGCAGTGCCGACCTGGCCGCTCATATCGCTCAGCGCGCCGTCACCCACCTTGGGCCCACAATGTCCCCGATCAGCCGCGGCATCGTGCAGCGGATGTCCGACGTAGCCCTCGAGATGTGGCGAGAGGTCACTAAAAGTTATGTGTCGCGCACTGCCGCCGGCACAGCCCTGGACGAGGCCGACGAGGAGCTTGACATCCTCTTGGAGCGACTTACCAACGAGGTGGCCACCTCCTCGATGCCGGCCCAGGTCGCGGCCCAGGTCACCTTGCTCGGCCGTTTTTACGAACGCCTCGGCGACCACGCCGTCAACCTTGCCCGGCGTATCGAGCTCCTCCCCGGGACGAGCAGCGAGGGCGCCAACGACTAAAAGGTTGCACGACAACCTGCGCTTTAGCTCGGGCCGATCCACAACCGCAGCGCTAGGCCGAGCCCAACCAGCCCAACGGCCCAGCGCAGGATGTCACCGCGTACGCGACGTGCCACTAATGGCCCGACCGTACTGCCGGCAAAGGTCCCGATCCCGAGTGGCACGACCGCGCCCCAATCGACGTGGGTGAACAGTACGAGGATGATGGCCGAGACGGCAGAGGCCACGCCTACCAGCACATTTTTAAGCGCGTTGGCGTTCACGACATCAGGCTCGACCGTCAGCAGCAGGAGGGCCAGAGTCATGACACCGGACCCAGCGCCGAAGTAACCGCTGTACAGCGAGACCGGGACCAGGCCACAAGGCAGCAGGAACCGCTCGCCTCGCCGGCGCCGTCTTGCCTTCCAAGAGGTAAGCAGCGGTTGGGCGAGCAGGGCAAGCGACCCGGCAGCGACAAGGAACGGGACGACCATGGCGAACGACTTCGATGGCGTCAACAGCAGCGCTACGGCGCCAGCACCGCCGCACAGTGCGGTCAGCAGCGCCCAACGACAGAGCCACCGTCCCTTACCTTTTAGCTCCGGGCGCGAAGCCAAGGCCGATCCTGGCAGGTAGGTGACCAGAGCCACGATGTTGGCCACGTTGGCTGGGGCCGCAGCGATGCCGACCCAGAGGAGCGCGGGGTACGAGACGAGCGAAGTGATACCGCCGGCAGTCCCGACGACCCCGGCGACGCCGCCTGCAGCCAGTAGGACCAGGGTGTCTGCGACGGAGACCACGGTCCAGCCTACGCCGGGCCAACGCGGGCGCCCAGGAGCGGCTGGCCGCGCCTACCCGACTGAGGCCGGGTTGCTCATCCGAGCTTTCATTGGGTTCCTTTCTCGTCGAAAGCCTTTGGACCTGTCGTCCATACGACCAATCAGGACATACGCGTGTGCCAGCTCACCGGCGTCGCCGGGTCAGTCTTGCGTCGGTGAGCCGAAACGGATGAGGTTGCCGTCGGGGTCGCGGTGTGAGCCCTCGCGCATCCCATAGGGGGTCGACGTGACCCGGTGAGTGTGGCCGGCGACGCCGGGCTTGTTCCACTGCTCGTAGAGAGCGTCGGCGTCGCCTACATAGAGATAGGCCGCTGCCGCGCCGTGCCCGTGTTCGTGGCCGTCGTCGTGCCCGTGACCGTCGTATTGGTCATGGTGGTCGGCCAGCAGGTGGAGGCTTACGCCGTCGCGGTTGGCGAAACCGTAGTCACTGCCGCCTTCGTAGGCGATCGTCGTGAACCCGAGCGACGCATAGTGCGCCAGCGCCGCCGCCAGGTCACGCACAGGGAAGATGGGGCTGAAACGCATGGCGCGGCTGGGCAGGCGAGGCCTGCTCGTCCCGTTCGCGATAGCGTCAACCTTGATCTCGGTAAGGGCGATGAGCGATGCCCTCATCGCGGCGACCTGTTCGGGCGCCACCCGCTGGCAAAGCTTGTGGTCGACCTCGTCCACCGCGCGCACCGATACCTCGACCGCTTGCTTTCCCCGCTCGGTCAGCTTTAGCGCAACCCGTCGGCGGTCGTCGGGGTCGCCGCCGCGCTCGAGGTACCCCTGGTTGACAAGGATGTCGATGAGCTGGCTTACCGCCTGCTTCGTGACGCCTAGTTCGGACGGGAAATCCGCTCGCGGCCCTCCCGAGGTGTCGATACCCGTCAAGACGAAGAGGCCGTTCCGAGGTAGGTCATCGATGCCGATGGCATGCAGATGGGCCCTGATGGACTGCGCATAGACACCCCTGGCCGACCTCATCAAGGTCGGCGTGGCGTACTGTTCCCGGTCGATATCGCTCATAACACAGAGGTTACCGACAAGGAAGTTGTTAGTCAAGAAACTTGACTAAATGCCCAAGGAAGGCCCGGTACTCAGGCGAGGCGACGATAAATCGCGTAGAAGAGCCGGTCGGTTGTCAGTTTCCGTAGGAGCATGAGCGGCTTTGCCCCGCCAGCCACGGCGTAACGGAAATTGGGGCTGCGTTTGTGAAGGACCTTGACCACGCCCTCGGCGACCTGTTCGGGTGAGCCTGCCAGCCTCGTCTCGTAGAAGTCGCGCATCCGCTGCGCCGCCCTGTTGGCCTCGGCGGCATATTCCCCCTGACCAGAGGCCTTCAAAAGGTTGCCAGCGGCGATCTCGGACCATTCTGACCTGATGCCGCCCGGTTCGATCGTCACGACCTTGACCCCGAATGGTGCCAGCTCGAGGGCGAGCGAGTCACTTAGCCCTTCGACGGCATACTTACTGGCGTGGTACCAGGCTCCGAAGGGCTCTCCGAACTTCCCGCCGACCGACGAGATATTGATGATTGAACCGTGCCGAGCCTGTCGCATCTCCGGCACGACCATTTGGGTCAGACGTGCCAGCCCGAACAGGTTCACCTCCATTTCGTGGCGAGCCTCGCTCATCGGGATCTCCTCGAGGGCCCCGTACAAGCCATAGCCAGCGCCGTTCACGAGCACGCTTATCCGTCCCGCTTCCCCGTGGATCTGCCCGACAGCGTCGCTCATCGACGCTTCGTCGGTGACATCGAGCGGCAAGGGCCGGACTCCGTGCTTACGGAGCTGCTCCAAGAGCTCAACTCGCCGGGCGCCTCCATAGGTCTGGTACCCGTCCCGCTGGAGAGCGACGGCAATTGCCGACCCGATGCCGCTCGATGCCCCGGTGACCAGGGCGGCTCCCTTGCTGTCCATGGCTCGCTCTGGCGAGGGAGCCTAAGACAGCTCCTGGCAGTACACAAGGCCCCCAGGCGAACCTTGTGTTACCACTCGCTACTGTTTGGCGAGAGTGCTGAATATCCCAGTTCGTCCTAGAGCAACCCGGACAAGAGTTGGCCCGGAAGTGGCACCAGGCGCACCTGCGGCGCGAGGCTGAGCTATGCGTTTCATCGTGCTCGGGGCGGGTGCCGTTGGCGGAGTTGTGGGAGGGCGGCTGTTCGAGCACGGCCACGACGTCGTGCTGGTCGCCCGCGGAGAACATGGGAAGGTCCTGGCCGAGGAGGGACTGACGCTGGCATCTGCCACAGGCGTCCTGACCCTGCCGGTACCCGCCACCGCGCTGCTCGAAAGCATCACCTGGCGCGGTGACGAAGTCGTCCTGATGGCGGTCAAGAGCCAGGACACCGAGGAAGCCTTGCGCCAACTGGGTGGCGTCGCGCCCCCGTCCGTCACCGTCGTCTGTGTTCAAAACGGCGTGGCAAACGAGCCGGCTGCATTGCGAAGGTTCCCGAACGTTTACGGGATCTGCGTCATGTGCCCGGCTGCCCAAATCGAACCAGGCGTCGTCGTGGCCGAGTCCTCGCCGCTCACGGCGCTTCTCGACATCGGGCGCTACCCGAGCGGGACCGACGCGACAGCTGAAGCGATAGCCGCTGCCGTGTCCGAAAGCGCTATGGAGTCTGTCGTCCGGCCCGACATCATGCGGTGGAAGTACGCCAAACTGTTGTCGAACCTCTCAAACGCAGTGGACGCGCTCTGCGGCCCAGGCGGGCGGAGCAGCGAAGTGAGCGCCAGGGCACGCCAGGAGGGCGAAGCGTGCTTAGCAGCAGCCGAGATCGATTATGCGTCACGCGAGGAGGACCGTGCCCGACGTGGCGACCGTTTGCACCCCACCGAGGTGGTAGGTCGCGACCGTGGTGGTAGCTCGACGTGGCAGAGCCTGCTCGCTCGAGGAACGGTAGAAGTGGACTACCTCAATGGAGAAGTAGTGCTGCTCGGACGGCTACATGGGGTCCCGGTCCCCGTCAACGTCCTGCTCCAGCACCTCGTCAACGAGAAGGCGTGGGAGCACGCCGGGCCTGGCGGGATGAGCCCCGAACAGCTGCTTGCGCTGCTCGAGCGTCCCGCTCGGCCTCCCGCCACCAAGCCCTGAACTCCTCGGCTGGCATTGGCCTGCACCAGTAGAAGCCCTGACCGACGTCGCAGCCCATGGCCGACACCTGTGCCACGAGGTGCTCGGCGCTAACTCCTTCGGCAATCACCCGCAAGCCCAGGGCGTGGCCCATATCGATGACCGCTTGGACCACCGGTGCCGAATCGTCGTCCGGGCTGCCCAGCCGCTCGATAAACGAACGGTCGATCTTCAGGGTGGACACCGGGAGCGTGTGAAGGTAGGCGAGGGACGAGTACCCGGTGCCGAAATCGTCGATCGCCACCCTCACCCCGAGTTCCCGGAACGTGGACAGTGCCTCCCTCGTGGACGCGCTTTGAGTCATGACCGCGGATTCGGTGAGCTCGAAACACACGCGAGCAGGGTCGACCCCGTGGCGCGCGAGGACGTTCCTGATCACGTCGGAGGTATCGGGCTCGTCCATTTGCCGGGCCGACACATTGACGGCGATTACGTCCAGGCGAGGCCCGTCGAGCTCTGCGTCCCATGATGCCAACTGGGCTACTGCCTGCTCGAACACCCAGGCGCCAATGGCATTTATCATGCCCGAGTCCTCTGCCACGGGGATGAACTCCAAAGGTGAGACCATGCCGCGCTTGGGGTGGTGCCATCGGATGAGGGCCTCGGCGCCCATCGGCATCCCGCCCGGCAGCGCGATCCCCGCCTGGTAATACACCTCGAACTGGCGTTTTTTCAATGCCACGCGCAAGTCGGACTCGAGTGCGAGACGTTTGACAGAGCGATAGTGGAGGTCGTCGTTGAAGACCTCGTAACGGTCCCTACCAGCCTCCTTCGCCCGGTACATGGCAGTCTCGGCGTCGCGGGCAACCGTCGCGGCCACCGATTTGCAACCAGGCACGACGACACCGATGCTCCCGGTCACGGTCAGGTTGTGACCACCACAGCGAAGCGGGGACTGTACGACGCCCAACAGTCTTTTTGCGGCGCTGACGGCGTCAGCTACGTCTCGCACATCCCGGATGATGAAGACGAACTGGTCACCACCGAAGCTGGCTACGGTTTCGCCCGCCCGCAGCGCCCGGCGAAGACGTGCGGCCGTTTTTTTCAGCACCTCATCGGCCGCATCGTGCCCAAGGCTGTCGTTCAATACCTTGAAGCGGTCCAGATCGAGGCAAAGAACGGCAACGTTAGGACTGTCGCCCCGGGACCGGGCCAGTTCTTGAGCCAGGCGGTCCAGGAACAGGTTGCGGTTTGGCAGGTCGGTGAGGTTGTCGTAGAAGGCTTGATGAGCGAGCCTCTCTTGCGCCTCCACCTCCTCGGTGATATCCGAGATCGTCGTTACCCGGTGGCTTTCGGGATCCCGGCCCCTCGGTGCGGCGCATACACGTACGTGCCGGACCTCCCCGTCAGGGCGCAGGATCCGGAACGTCACCTCGGCGATGGTCCCGGTCAGGCGAGCGCCGTCGAAGAAGGCCACTACCCCGGCGACGTCGTCAGGGTGCAGGACGTCGGTCCAAGCACCCGAGATCAGCGCTTCGACGCTGACGCCGCAGATCTCGGCGGCCCGGGGGTTGGCGTAGTTCATTTCCCCCCGCAGGCTCTCCACGATGCCGATGGGGGCTGACTCCGCGAGTACCCGGAAGCGTTCCTCGCTGGACTCGAGAGCCGTGCGCAGCGCGTAGACCGCCCCCTCGTAATCGCTGGGCAGGGCGGCACTCAGCTCTTGCGCTAGGTCCACGACGGCCTCAGAGTGATCAGGTGACGCGACTGGCACCCTTTTACCATCGGGTATGCAGTCGGGGACTTTACCGGCCGGGTCAGCCTGGCACAGGAACATCGGCCGAGACCGACGTGTTCTACGAAGTGTGAGAACGAAGGGAGACCCTGAACATGACAACTGAGAAAGCGGTCCTAGCCGGAGGCTGTTTTTGGGGGGCCCAGGAGTTGCTGCGCAAGCGCCCGGGCGTGATATCAACTCGGGTCGGGTATTCGGGGGGCGAGACCCCAAACGCCACCTACCGTAACCACGGCGACCATGCCGAGGCCGTCGAGGTTGTTTTTGACCCAGGCGTGATCTCGTTCCGGGAGCTGTTGGAGTTCTTCTTCCAGGTACACGACCCCTCCACGAAGAACCGCCAAGGCAATGACATGGGCCGAAGCTACCGGTCGGCCATTTTCTATACGAGTGACGAGCAAAAGCGCGTGGCCCTCGAGACGATCGCCGACGTCGACGCGTCCGGTCTCTGGCCCGGGAAGGTTGTCACTGAGGTCGCCGCGGCTGGGCCGTTCTGGCCAGCCGAGGAAGAGCACCAGGACTACCTGCAGAAGTACCCGAACGGTTACACCTGCCATTTCGTCCGGCCCGGTTGGGCCCTGCCGAAGCGCTCAACGGTCTGAGATTGCCGGCTGGCCGCCACCAGCCTCGCCGAAAACTACGTCGGCCTCCCCGCCGTCTGAGCCAGGTGTCGGGTGCGGCGCGCTGAGGGGGCCATCGCCGAGATGTTGGGGATCCGCGCCCAATTGGCCATCTCGGAAGTCCCCGCGCCAATCGGTTCGTTGACACCGGGAGAGCTGGCACAGTCATGCACGTTCCTCTCCGGGCCGGCTCGCGTCGACTGGCTGCGAGGCCGGGCCGCCCTCAAAGCGGTGCTCGCGCCCGGATATGACACCTCGAGCTTGGTTTTCCCCAACCGGGCAATCTCGCTCACCCACGCCGGCGGGCTCGCAGCGGCGGTCCGCACCGACGACGACTGCGAGGGGATCGGCATCGACTTCGAACCATGGGCCACGGAGTTCGAGCCGCGCAGCGTGCGCTTGTTCCTGGGCCCGTCCGAACAGGCCGGCGACCTCCCGCCCGACGGGCTCCTACAGCTGTGGACCATCAAGGAGGCGCTCTACAAGGCCACACCCGCCAACCAGGGCTGCCTTTTGCTCGACTTCGAGCTTCACGACACGGCGGCCCTTTGCGGCGATGCGACCGGGCCGAGGGGCGAGGCGCTTCGCTACGCGGCGCTCCGGCTCGAGCGCGGCAGCCTGGCGGTCGCCGTTTGCGACATAAGGGCTGCCGACTAAGGCTTAGGGCACCATCGTCCAGGGCGCAAGCAGCGGGCGGGCACGCTGGGCCCAGTCGTCCAGCGCCGCCGACCCCTTGTACTCGGCCTCCAAAAGGAACAGGCCGGGCACGGGGCAACTGGCACCCAACTCGACCAGGACGGGCTTCAAGAAGACCTCGGGTGCCAAGGAGTGGCGCAGCGTGGCACCGACCATCAACGCGACCGCCGGTTTGCCGGCCATGGCCCCGGTGCCAACCCGGTCTAGGAACAGCTTGAGCAACCCGGTGTAGGTCCCCTTGAAGGTGGGCGACGCGAATATCACCAAACTGCTCGAAAGAACGCTCTCCACGAGGTCGGCAACCTCGACAGAAGACCAGTCGAGCAACGCGGCACCCACATCGGCCAGGTCGATCACAAGGTCGGCGGGCCTACCGGTCAATTTTTCCGCGACCAGGTTCGCGGCTTGATAGGTGCGAGAACGAGCCTTCGGGTTGCCGACGACGATTGTGACGTTCATTAGGGCCTCATTTCTCGTTTTGCGCGCTGTGCGGTCTGGCACCGGACGCGGGACCGGGTTCAGCGGCTTACGGCTGGCGCGCGCCCGGCCGCGCCTTCACGTACCAACGGCAAGAGGCGCTTGCCGTAGTCGACCGCATCGTTGAGCGGGTCGAACCCTTTCAGGACAAAGGCGGTTATGCCCAAGTCGTAATAACGCAACATGGCCTCAGCAACCTGCTCGGGTGTCCCGACGAGCGCGGTCGAGTTGCCGGCCGCGCCTGTGAGGTTTGCAACCTTCATCCAAAGCCGCTCGTCGAGAACGTCGCCGCGCTCGGACATCTCGATGAGCCTCATGCGGCCAACCGAGGTAGTCGCATTGGCCTTGCGGTCCGTGGACAAGGTTCGTGTACTTTTGCCGCCGAGCCCCTCATAGGTCCCCGGGGAGGCGGCAATGCGCTCCTTCGCGAGGGCGATCCGGGCTGCGGCCGTTTCAGCCACCCAGTCGGCCTTCTCCCAGGCTTCTTGCTCGGTGTCGGCGATTATGGGCCTGAAAGAGATGCTGTAGCGCATCGTGCGACCATGCGTCGCCGCAGCCTGGTCGATGACCTGCTTGCGGGCGGCTGCACCGTCGCGGGGCTCCCCCCAAAACGCGTACACGTCCGCCTGGGCAGCACCCACCTCGATAGCCGGAGGCGACGCGCCGGCAAAAAAGAACGGGATCGCTCCAGGCGCGGTCGGTTTGACCGAACTGAAGGCGGACTCGTAGCGGAAGAACTCTCCCTCGAAGTCGAAGGCCGAACCCTCGGACCAGAGGCGCCGGACAACCGACATCACTTCGCCGGTCCGGCGGTAGCGAGCGTCGTGAGCAACGAAGTCGCCTTCCCGGCGCTGGTCCGCTTCGTCGCCGCCGGTAATGAAGTGTATGGCGATCCGTCCGCCGCCCGTGAGGTGGTCGAGCGTGGCTGCCTTGCGTGCGAGCAAGGCCGGCTGAACAAACCCGGGCCGGTGCGCGACCATGACTTTGAGGTGTTTGGTGTGGTGCAGGACCGTTGCAGCCACCGCCCAACCTTCAGGCCCGACTGCGCCGTAGCCGATCAGGACTCGGTCAAAGCCCGCGTCGTCGTGGGCTTTGGCGATATCTACCAGGTAGCCGGGGTCGATGACCGGCCCGTCGGTCCAGTCCGCGATCGGGCCGTCCACGAGGGGCCCCTGCGTCTCGGACGCATCTCTCGTCCCCACCATCCCGATGATCTCGATAGGCATTAGGCCCTCCCGGTCCATGATCTGACAAAGGCCAGACTCCTCCGAACATCGTCGGCAGGGGACCGCACAGCCCTTGACCTATTACAGACATATAACCAAGCGGGAGGACCGCACGCCCGGCTTTGTGCCCCTCGGGCTCAGGACCGCCAGGCAAAGGAAGAGCTGGACGGGCTCGGAGGGCCCGAACGCAGGCAGCGAGACCTAGAGGAAATCGATGGGCTTGAACGAGCCGCCGAGGACGTATTCGGGACTTTCGATACCGAGCACCCGCTCCAGGACGGTGGCGTAGACCTTGCGGAAGTCCGTCGTGTAGACAAGGTTGCCGTAGGGGTCGAGGTGGGTGAAACTGGGCGTGGCCCCGTAAAAGCCACCTTTTACGCCTGGGCCGACCACGAGCACAACGCTGGCAGAACTGTGGTCCGTACCTGCACTGGCGTTGACCCTGGTCGTCCGCCCGAACTCGCTATAGATCACTAGCACCGGGCTTTTGCCGGGTGCCGCCGTCGGGAACACGCTCATGAACCCCTCGACCGCAGCGTCAAGCGATGTGAGCAAGCCGGCATGGTTTTCGGCCTGGGCGGAGTGGGTGTCGAAGCCCCCCCAGTCGACGCTGTAGACGCTGGTCGGGAGCCCGTAGTTGATCAGGTCTGCCACGATGTCGAGCTGGTTGCCGATGTCGCCTGCGTTGCGGCCGGAAGCAGGCGTCGGGGTCTTCTCATGGCTCAAAGCAGCGGCCGCCTTGCTGCCGACGGTCAGCAGGTTTTTGCCCGAGATCGCTTGCTCGGCCAGGATTTCTACCTCACCAGGGAAGGTGCTCATTAGCTGCCGGTAGGCGCCACTGAACTGCGGGTTTTGCCCAGGGAGCTGGTCGCCAGGGGAAGTCGAGTCGACCAGGGAGCTGGCCTGCTGCTTGGCGCCGACCAGCACGGGTGGCAGGTTCGGGCCGATCGACAGGGCCCGAAAGGGGTCGGTCCCGGTGGCGTCCAGCCAACGGCCAAGCCAACCCGTGCTCGGGTCGCCTGACAGCTGAGCCGTCTGCCAAATGTAAGTCGACTGGAAGTGGCTGAAGTTGGGGTCGGGGTACTCGACACCGCTGATGATGGCTACCTTGCCCTGCTTCCAGAGCGCCTGCAGCGTCGTGAGCGACGGGTGGAACCCGTACTCATGGGCCCCGTCGCTGCCGAGGTGGAGCACCTGTTCGGCAGGGATGGCCAGTTCGCCACGCCAGTCGTAGTAAGTGCCGCTGCTGTAGGGGATCACAGTATTGAGGCCGTCATTCCCACCGGTAAGGGTAACAAGCACGAATGGGCCGTTCTTCGGCACGGTCGAGGCGGACGCCTCAGCCATGTTCAGCAACGAGCTCATGCCAGTAAAGCGGACAAGGCCTGCCGCGGCGCTACCGCCGAGCACGCCGGTGAGGAACTGCCGCCGGTTGATCGTCACGGTGTCGCCTCCATCAGTTCATCGCGAATTCGGGTGACAAGAGCGCAAGGGTCACGAGTTGTTGAGCCGGCCAGGACCCGTTGTTCGTTTTCAGCGACTCTGCGAGAGAGATGAGCGCGGCGTGAGTCCGGTCGGACACCTTCGGGAGGCCGATAAGCGACAGCGCGGCTGTGACCTGGGCCGCAGGGTGGCCATCGCCGTTCTCTAGGGCGGTCAAGTTGGCGACGCCGGCGAGCGAGTAAGCCTGCTGTATATAGCCCGCGGCTGCCCCGGTCGACTGCCAGTACTGGTTGGAACCCCATCCCCCGACCGTCGGGGGCGTGAAGAGCACCTGGCCGATGTTGCCGAGCTGGCCTGCCAACTGACCAGGGGAAAATGGTGCCGTCGTCAGGCCGAGAACACGCAACGCTCCTACCAACAGTTCGACGGGCTGCTTGACAAGGCCGTTCACGGCTCTCGGCGAGACGAAGGCAGGATGGTTGAACATTGCGGCAAGCAGGTTGGTGATGTTCAGGTCCTTGGAGTAGCCGTGGACGAAGTCCTGCACGATCGGTGCGTTCGGCGTGATCGGGTACGCCAACCAGGACCACAGCCGCGATATCACCCAGCGGTGCGAAGCGGGCTCGTTGCAGACGATGCTGACGATGTCCTCGCCGGTGAAGCGCCCGGTGCGGCCGAGGAACTTTTTGACCCCGGCGTCGTTGTCGTACGGGTTGAAGAAGTACTCCCCCGAGACGTTGTCGAGCTCCCACCCGGTAAAGCAGCGTGCCGACTGGACGACGTCTTCCTGGGTGTAGTTGCCCGCCCCCATCGTGAAGCGCTCCATCAGTTCGCGAGCGAAGTTCTGGTTGGGGTCGTCCCTATGGGAGGTGTCTGCGTCGAGCCAGATCAGCATGGCAGGGTCCTTGGCCACCGCCTGCACCAGGGTCTCGAAGCTGCCGGGCCCGAGCGTGCGGAAGATCTGGTTCTGGACGTACATCATGTACGCCCAGCCGACCTTGGACCACGACGTCGGGAACTGGCAGTGCAGCAGCAGCGTCAGTTTCTCCCGGAGCGGCGTGCTCGTAACGATCATCCGTTCGAGCCACCAGGAGATCAGGTAGTTGTACTCGTCCCAGCCGTTGAACTGGTACCCCGGCACGTTCGACTCGGGGATGCTGGTGAGATGAGGAAGTGGGACCGCATCGCCGGCGGGGTCTGGCCCGCTCAGACCGGCGAGGAGATTGTCCACGAGGTCGGTCCAGCTGTGCTGGGATAGCTCGTCGAGCTCGCTTGGGAGAGCCCCGAAGCCAGCACGACGGTAGAGGTGCGCCACGAGCGCCCGGTTCGTCGCCACGCTGTACCGTACCCCGCGTAGTGCTCTGACCTCACAACGTGACGATTTTTCGGAAATCCCGGAAAATTACGAAATCAAATGGGGTGAGCGCGGATCAACCGTGGGTACCGGGTTCGTGACCAGAGTGGGCCACCGGTTCCAACTGGAATGTTGCATGTTCAACCTCGAAGTGGGCGCCCACGCAGGACTGGAGCTGGTCGAGGATCTGGGGGGCGTGCCCCGTTGCAAAGCAGCTGTCGTCCAGCACTACGTGCGCCGAAAGACTGGGTAGGCCCGACGTGACAGTCCAGGCGTGCAGGTCGTGGACTCCTACTACGTGCTCGACCTCCATCAGGTGGCTCCTCACGGCGCTGAGGTCGAGGCGATCGGGGGCGCCCTGGAGAAGGATCCGGCCCGAGTCGCGGAGCAAGCACCACGCTGCCTTCGCCATCAAGGCGACCACAACCAGGGACGCCAAAGCATCGGCGCGACGGAAACCCGTGACCACGATCACGAGCCCGGCGATAGCGGTGCCGACGAACGCGTACAGATCTGTGACCATGTGCACGAACGCGCCGCGCACGTTGAGGCTTGCGCGGCTCGCTCTGGCCAACACCAGCGTCGCAGTGAGGTCGACCGCGACCCCCGCCAACGCCACGACAAGCACCACCAGGCCGTCGACGGCGGTCGGGTGAAGGAGGCGAATGACGGCTTCGACCGCAACGACCACCGCGATCGCCGCCAGGCTCAACCCGTTGACGGCCGCCGAGAGGATCTCGGCACGCTTGAGGCCGAAGGTCCAGATCCCCTTGGCCGGGCGAGCAGCCAGGCGCGCGGCCCATAGGCTCGCAGCCAGCCCGCCAACGTCAGTCAGGAGGTGCCCAGCGTCGGCGAACAAGGCGAGCGACCCGGACAGAGCCGCCGCAACAACCTCGCCGACCATGAGGCAGCAGATCAGGCCGAGAGCGGTCGCCAGGTAGCGCCGGTCCGCGGTGGCAGCCACTTCGACTCCATGTTGGTGGTCGTGCTCGTGGGCCCTACCCATGCGCAGCGCCAGGCTTGTCGTGAGCCTCGTGCACGGGACTGGTGTGGGCGACGTGAGCCAGGGCGAGCTCGAGCAGCCGGCGCACATGGGAGTCAGCCAAGCCGTAGAACACCATGCGCCCCGACCTGCGGGCCCTGACAACGCGATGAGCACGCAAGATCCGCAAGGCGTGGCTGGTTGCCGACTCGCTCAGGCCGACTGCAGCTGCGAGGTCGCAAACGCACAGCTCGCCCCCGAGCAGAGACACGAGCAAGCGCAACCGGCCGGTGTCCGAGAGCAAGCCAAAGACGTCCGCGACATCTGTCATCTCGGCCTCCGCCGGCATGGTCGCCAGCACTTCGGCCACCCGGCCGGGATCCACCAGACGTGTGCTGCAACCGTCGAGCTCGACATCGGAAGATACGCTCATATATGCAGATTAGCCGTAACGGCTCAACTCGCCGGTATCAACTAGGCCTTTTCGCGCGTGATGGGCCTGCAGTGATGGCCCGGAGGAGACGGCGCAGGTAAAGACGGACGGCCGGGGCGTGCTTGCCGAGCAGCCTCCGGGCGACCAGGCCGAGGGCCCGCCGCCCCCGCGCCACCACAAGCAGTTCCGAAGGCTCGAGGGGCCCCACGGGCTGAGGGTTGCTGGCATCGTCGCTGAAGGGTCGCAGGCCCGAGCCAGCGAAAGGGTCGACGACACGCACCGCCGGCGTGCCTGCGCCACGGGAGCGCAAAAGAGAAGCCGCCTCGGTGGAGCTCGCTGTAACGGGGCCCACTGATGGCCACAACAGCGCTAATACCTCTGAGGAGACGCCCAGCTCACCGGTTATGACGAGCTCCGCGCGCTCGAAGCCACTTATCGCCTCGGCGAGGGCGCGCGCGGTACCGGCAGCGGATGACGCCCCTCGAGCGTTCGCAGCAAAAGGCCAGCCTGGTTCCAGGCAAAGCACCAGTCCACTGCAGCCGTGCACGAGGCGCAGTTCGGCGAGCTCATGGCCAAATGCTGGCCCCGCGAGCGGGACCACGAACGGGGCGGCGCTCGGACGGGGGGACACTACGACCACCTCCGCCCCGGCCTCCCAGGCGCGCCGCACCGCCGCAACAGTCGCCGCGGCCGGTGCCCCGGGGACGGGCGGGTAACTTCCGACTACCAACACCCTGTGCGGAGTCACGAACGTGTGCTCATAATGCGGCTTGCAAGCTCGCCTCCATGCGGTCGAGCACCGTGGGCCAGGTGTAGTTCTCGACCACGTAGCGCCTTCCCGCGGCGGCCATCTCGGTGGCCGCTTCAGGTTTGGCGGCGACAAAGTGGAGCTGGTGCGCGAGCTCTTTGGCGTCGGAGAACATGAGCCCGCCGCCAGAACGAGCGCAATGCCAGGCGACCACCTCGCTCTCGGCGAGCCCGATCACGGGTGTGCCGGCGAGCCACGCCTCCATGATCGTGCGTGAGAAGCTTTCCATGCGGCTCGGTTGAATATATGCAGTTGCCGCGGCAAAGGCATTATTTCGTTCTTCATCGCTGACAAACCCGAGATCGATCACCCGTCCCGCTGACGACTTTTGAACGCCGAGATCCGCAAGCTTCCCCTTGCCTATCGTCACCAGGTCGACGTCCAGGTCACCTTCCTGGACCGCGGCGGCGAAGGCCTCCAGGAGCAGCCCGGTCCCCTTCTCCTGTTCTCGCCTCCCGGCGTAAAGCACGAAAGGGCGCTCCAATTGGTGCCTTTTCATGAAGCCGGTAGGGTCGTAGTGCGAAGGTACCGGGACCCCGGCGCCAGTTACACTGTGGTTTTTGGCGACCGGGCCGACCCTGTGGGCCAGTAAATGCTCCGGCCCTGAAAGGAACCACACGAGCTGTGGATCCGCCAGGACCGGCCGCAATACTTCCAAGCGGGCATATAACTCGTCGTGCAGGCACGGGATAACCACAGCGCGCTCTGCCACAAGCGGCGCGCAAACGCTCGTCGTCCAGAACATGTATGGCGAAAAAACAATCGCGTCGTACTGCTGACCGTAGCGCAAGATGTACTCGAACAGTGCCGGTGCGCCGAACTGAAAACCAAGCCAGCTCACCTGGTGGTCAAGGTCAGGGATCTTGCCGGCGTGGATGGAAAGTTGTGCCTTCAGCGCAGGCCGGCTGTAGTGGCGCAGCACAGGGAACCGCCGGACGACCACGCCATTTTCTTCGGATTCCCCTTCGGGTAGTTCGTTTTCCCATGTGTAGTGGTCGATCGCGCACGTCGTTATCACCTCGACATCGTGACCGCGTGTTGCAAGCCCCAGCGCAGCCTCCCGGCTGACCGCCTCCGCTCCTCCGAGCACGCCTGGGCCAAATCGGGGCGGGACGAACGCCAGCTTCATCAATAAGTCGGCGCTGCCCAGGTACTGCTCACGGGGCCAGCGTGGTTAGCGCCGCTACATCAGCCCGCAAGGTAGCCCTCTAGGCCGGCGAGGAGCGCTTTGGAGGTGTTAGCCAGAGAAAAAACTCCAGCCCTCTCGCGGCCTGCCCGCACGAGGCTGTCTCGGGCCGGTCCCGGCCGCACGACTTTGTCGACCGCCTCAGCAACGGTGAGGGGGTCCTTGTCGTCGAGCAGGACACCCGTGCCGCCGAGAGTTTCGGGCACGGCGGCGGCAGCATAGGCGACCACCGGCACGCCGAGCTCCATAGCCTCCAGGACGGGTACGCAAAAACCTTCGTGCTCGGACAGACAGACGAAAATGTCGGCCACCGCCCAATGAGCGAGCAGTTCTGCCCCGCCGAGGCCGCCGAGGATCTCGACACTGTCGCCCAGTTCCAGGTCAACCACCATCCGCTCGAGGGCTCGCAGATAATGCGGCGAGGTGGCGCCCCCGACAAGGGTCAGGCGCGCTCCCGGGTCGAAGACCCGGCGGTAGACGGCAAACGCAGCGATCACATCGTGCTGGCACTTATTTGGGGCGACCCGCCCCACGAATAGCCACTGCGCCCCCGAATGGTCGCGGCGCCGGCGCAACCGGTCAAGGGACGCCCGGTCGGGCGGCCGGTGGTACTCCTCCAAGTCGACCAGCAACGGGCAGACAACGGCTTCCTGGTAACCGCATTCGATCAGCTCGGCGGCGTTGTACCCCGAGTCCGCAAAGGAAAACGGGATGTGAGGGGCGAGCATCGAAAGCTCCTCGCGGGCGTCCACCGTTGCGTTCGCGATCGCGGGCTCCCAACGGGCAAAGTACAGCGCTGGAGTGATGTTGTGGTAGTGGCTGATCAGAGCCTCGCCACCTTGCGCGCGCTCCTGGAGCCATTTGGCCATGGGCGAATTGGTCGAGGAGTGGTACAGCAGGACGCGCTCCTCGCCCGAGCGGTGGTGGTCGTCCAGGTACGGCTTGGCCTCCCGGCCGAGCGGGGGGTGGACGTGTTCCGCCCAAATCTCCGACTTGTAGCCGGCTTCTCGGAGCACCCGGCGCGTCTGAAGGGTGTGGTTGCCGATCGCGTCGTGCGGAGCAAGAGTCGGCAGGTACTGGTCGATCCTCACTAGTCAGTTCTCCTCACTGTTCGGCTTTTCCCGGAGACGGTTTTCTGGGGGTGCGGGGCGCCGGCGCCGCCTTCGCGCGGGCAGGCGCCGTTTTCGGACCAGTTGGACCCGGGGCATTCGGCACCCGCTCGAGACGTTTCAGGCGTTCCTCGACCGCACCGAGGCGAACCGCCAGGTCGTCAGAGGTCGACTCCAGCGACTCAGTCCTCTTGACGAGCGCGTCCCCAAGGTCGGAGACGCTTTTGCCGAAGGCGTTCAGCTGTTCGGCGAGGTAGCGCATGTACCAAACAGAGAGCCGTTTAACGCCTGTTTTGACAAGTTCGAGCTCGCGCCGGCGGCTCGCAACGGGGACCTCCACGTCAAAGGTGGCGACGTTGCGCACTGCCTGTACCGCTCCGCTCAGGTCCTCGGGAGCGGGCTCCCGGGCGCTCAGGCGCCTCGTTGTTTGACGGACCTTCTCGATGTACACAAAGGCCTCAGGGCTAAAGTCAGGCGCACTAGCGGCGGGCGCGCGTCCGCCATTGCTATTTGGCATACGGGATACTCAGGTTAGCGCCTGACGCTCCCAGAAGAGCGCGTGGTACCCGAGACCTGGGCTGCTAGCGTTTGGAGGTGGCGCTCCCAACTGCTCCGCCGCAACAAGGGACCTACCGCGGGGCACATTTCGAAATACCCCCCGCGGAGCCCTCGGGGAGAACCGCTGCAGGACGGCCCCACCCGTCGCCCGGCACTTTTGGCGTCGCTTTCGTGAGCGCCCTGGCAACGCTGTTCAGTTGGCGGACCGACCCTTGGCGCCCGGTCTTCGCCGGCCTCAGCTCCTGGCAAGAGGGCCTTGCGCTCGGCTTCGAGCACCACCTCCAGTGGGGGCCGCAGGTCGTCTTTACGTTCGGCCCATACGGCTTTATCGAGGACATCCTGTCCATGTTCTGGCTCACCGCCCTCCTTGGCCTCCTCTACGCCGTGGTGGTCACCTGGGGCCTGGCCGCGCTCATCGTGTCGGCCCTTCGCAAACCTTGGGGCCTCCTGCCCGCAGGAGTAGTGGCTTGGGCCTCCGTGACTATTGCCGCCAACCTGCTCGAGGCACCCGAGCTGGCCCTCGCGACGGCGCTTGGGCTGGGCCTTGCGTCGCTGCGAGCGACGAGCGAAACGGCACGGCTCGGCCTGCTCGGCGCCCTCGGCGCCCTCGCCGGGTTCCAGGTCCTGGTGGAAATAAACGTTGGCATAGTGACCACTGCCCTCGCGGCACTGACGGTGATAGGAGCCACGGAGGCGAGCCCCGGCGCTTGGCGCGAACATCCGCGGGTAAGAGCGGCTTTGGTCGCCGTAGTGGCTTTCCTTGTGGTGCTCGTGGCGGCCCTGGTCGCCGCGGGACAGAGCCTCAGCAACTTCGCAAGCTACGTCCGTGGTTCCGTCGCCGTCGCACTCGGCTATGCCCCTGCGATGGGCTCCTCGGGAGGTCGCCACGCCGAGGACTGGTACGCAGTCGTGGACGTCGCCCTCCTTGCAGGCGTTTTCGCGCTGGCACTCGTCGGAAGGCCCGCTCGGGAGAAGGCCGCCATTTCCTTGATGCTTGCAGGATGGGCCTGGGAGGCGGTGAAGGAAGGCTTCGTGCGCCACGACCTCCACGACTTGACGTTTTTCGGGCTGTTCGTAGTGGCGCTCTGCCTGGCCCGGCTCCCCCGGTCGTTCGTGCCGGTCCAAGCCGGCGCGATCGCCCTGGCTGCGTTCCTGGCGTGCGTTGCCAACGGCGGCCCGCCTGCCACGCTCCATTCTCCGCGTGAGGCGGCCCGGGCTCTCGAACAAGAAGTGCGCGACCTGGTCGTCCAGTCGCGTTGGCACCATCAAGAGGCGGTCGCCCGCGAGCAAACCCGTTTGACTGGCGGTGCCTTGGCACCTGATCTGGTCAGTTCGCTGCAGGGGTACACGGTGGCGAACGCCACGTGGGAAGACAGCCTCGCCGTTGCCTACCCGCAGCTGCGCTGGGACCCGGTCCCGGTGCTCCAGGCCTATAGCGCCTACACCACCTATCTCGACAACCTCGACGCCTCATTCCTCTCGTCGAAAACGGCCCCGGAGAGGCTCCTCTACCAGCCGGCAACGATAGACCGGCGCGACCCTTTTTGGGACCCACCCGCCACCATCGAGGCGATGCTCTGCCACTACGAGCAGGTTGGCGTCAGCGAGCAGTGGCAGGTGCTGGCACGGGTCACGGACCGTTGTGGCCAAGCCAGGGTCATCGGCGTGGCGAAGGCCCACTTCGGCCAGCCGGTAGCGGTACCTTCGGCCAAGGGTGAGATGGAATTGGCCACATTTTCGCTCAGCTCGCCGCTGTGGGCTCGGGCCGACGGCCTCCTTCTCAAGCCACCGCAACTCCAGGTGAAGATCTGGGCCGAGGGGACTGGCGAGCCCACTACCTACCGTTTTATTTCTGGCACTGCAGCCGACGCCCATGTGCTGGAAGTCCCGGCCTCTCTCGGCTATTCGCCGGAGTTCACGCCCCCGAAGGTGGTCCAGGTCCAGCTAACCGGAGGTGGTTGGGCGCGCGGCCAAGGCGCCGTGCAAGTCACGTTCTTTGCGGTGCCAATGAGCCAGCCGGCGAGCGGGCCGTGATGGCCGGCCACATGAGACCCTCGTCGGCGTCGTCGCTCGCGACAGAGCCGTCAATGACAAGCCAGCCCAACACACGGCAACCCCCGTCACGGGGCGACGTCACGATTGTGACAGCGCTCGTGGCTGTCGGCATCGCAATGCCCGCCGCGATATCCGCCTGGCTGGGCGCGTTTGACATCCCCCGCAACGACAGTTGGTCCTACCGGCGCGTGCTCTGGGAGTTCGTCGGCACGGGGCACGTCCGTCTCGTGGGCTGGAGCGGCATGACAATGATCGGCCAGGTTTTCTGGACGGCCCCTTTCGTCGAGGTGCTCGGCAAGGGCCAGTGGGTGCCCGGCACCGCAGTCGCCGTTGCGTCCGCTATCGGCCTTGCCTGTGCCTACGCCCTGGCGCGCTCGCTGCTCCCCCGCGCCTGGGCGGCGGGGTGCGTGCTATTGACCCTCGCAGTCCCGGGCGTCCTGCTCAACACGTCGAGCTTTATGACCGACGTGACCGCTTTTTCGGCCGAAGTGGCCTGCCTCCTGTTCGGGGCGGCGGCGCTGCACCGCTCCGGGCGCGGGCGTTGGGCCTTGGTAGCAGCCGCCGTCGTCACGGGGTGCTTCGGCTTCAGCATCCGCGAGTTCGACCTGGCGGCGCCCGCCGCTGTCCTAATTGTCCTCGCCGTGCAAGACCGGCGGGCATGGCGGGCCTATGGGGCCCTGGGTTTGTGCACGATGGTGGTTTGTAGTGCGATCTACGTTTGGACAGCGAAGTTGCCGGGAGCTCACCTCGAGTCGCTCAGCCTGCCCACCGGGACATCGCTTCGCCAGCTCATCTCGTCGTATTTCACCTTCGGCTTTATCATCTCTCCCCTTCTACCCTCGGCACTAAGGGCTACCATTCGGCCGCGCCGGAGGGCGGGGGCCGGGCGAGCGGGGGCCGAGCGAGCAGGAGTCGTCGCCGCAGCCATCTTCTTGGGCCTTGGGACGCTCAGTTTGGCTAAGGGATGGGGCCTCTTCATCGGCAATTACCTGATGCAACAAGGGGTGACCGGCGCGGCCGTCCTGTCCGGCGCGGCGCGCGAACCTCTTCCCGGGAGCGTTGTGGTCGTCATTGGAGATCGTCGCTCTGTTGGCGGGCACGGTGCTCGCGTTCGTCGCCGTAGCTGCTCTGGTCAATCGGGAAGCGGTCGCGCAGCTCTCGAGTGGCACTGCCCAAAGCCTGGTCGCTTGGTTCGCCCTGCTTTCAGCCGGAGGTCTCCTTGCCTACGGGCTCTTGGTAAAAGCACCTTTGTTCGACCGGTACTTAAGCCAGCTCGTCTTCCCGGTCGCCGTGCTCCTGGCGCGCGCCTGCCTGGGTTATCGTCGCACCGCTCGTCCTTCCCATGCCCTCGGGCCGACGCTGCGAGCTGCCAGCGCCGGACGCCGGGCTGACGGAGGTGGCAGCGGCGGCCGGGGTGGGCGGGCCGCGACAGTGGCCCTCGTGCTCGTCATCGGGGCCGTGACTGCAGCTTTGACGTTGAACGCCGACGCCTACGACGGTGCCCGTTGGCAGGCCGGCGGACTAGCCGTCCGGGCCGGGTTCGCACCGTCGGTGGTCGACGCCGGCTTCGAGTGGGTCGGGACACACACCTCCGAGGATGCCAACAGGGCGCTCCAAGTGCTGCCCGGCCCTGCTTATGAAGCCTGGTACGACAAGCTGTTCGCCGGTTTCCGGGACTGTGCGTTCGTGACCGGCTCCCCGTCGCCGCAGCCCAATGTCACGCTGCTCCGCACGGCGACCTACGACGAGCTCGGCTTCGCTGTCCCCGAACACCTTTGGATCTACGCCGTGCAAGCCCCCGGTTGCCGTGCCTCTTGACGCCCTCGTTAAGACCCCGAATAAGGAAACTCGACGGTCAGGTGACCGGTGTTGGGGATAGGTAAAGATGGAGTACCGCCGTAGCCGTCGGCCTTTAACTGGGCGAGCGACTTGAACGGGTAGAGGTCGCCGCCATAGCTCACGTAGACCTGCCCGTTAAGGGTCAACAGCGTGCCACCCGCGATAGTCGCGTCGGTGAGCGCCGGTCCAATGGTCCCCGACAGCGCTCTAGCGGGATCGGCGGCCTTGATGCTCCGCAGCGCAGCCGCATTCGCGATTCCGAACGCCCGGCCCCCCGCGATCACGTAGAACGTACCTGAAGAATTAATGAGGGCGCCGTTCGACGCTGTTGCAAGGGCATTGCCCAACTGCCCGAGAGAGCCGGCGGTCGCCCCCACGCCGAGGTGTCCCTCGTTGGGAACGGTGATCACGTCAGCCGGGTCGTAGCCGTCACCCAGGAACTGGGCAGGAGTGGCAAAACCGTGCAGGAGGCCATCGGTCCCCACGACGTAAATCGTCGGGTTGTTGTACACGATTACCAAGGTGCCCGGCACAGGGGCGGTTGTCGGCACCGCAGCACCGCCGATTGCGCTCACGACGCCAGCGTCATCGATGGCCTCAACACCCTGCGCCTGCGTGGGTGATGCCACTCCGAAGGCATGGCCACCAGCAAAGACGTACAACGTGCCGGGGAAGCTCACTATCGCCGCGTCAGGGTACGCGACGTTGGCGTCCGGGAACTGTGGGGCCCCGGCAAGCTCGTCAGGCTCCCCGAAATGGAGAGCGTGTAATTGCCCGGCGTGCCCGGGTTGAACACGTCCTGGACCGTCAACGACACGCGGTCCCCGTCGTTGATGTCGTTGGGGACGACCAGGGTCACTGCGTTCGAACCACCCCCCACCAGAGCGGCAGTGACGGTGCCTCCCCCGCTCAGGCTTGTGGAGTCTTCGAGTGTGTAAAGATCGCGGTTGTTAGGGAACACGGTCCCGCTTGGACCGCTCAGCGTTATCGTGCTCGTGCCCCCCACAAGCGCCGTGCTGGCCGAGAGATTGGAAACGGTATAGGTCGCCAAAGCCGCCGGCGTTGTTGGGTTGACCGTAACGGCGACGCCGGCAACGCTGCTCGCGCCGATCGCGTAAGTTGCCGCAACGGCATTCAGATTATCGGTAGTGGTCGAAACCGCAAAATCGTTGATGTTGCCCGCTGGCGGGTTGGTGACATTCACCAGCTCGACGGTCACCGCGTCGCCGGCCAAGACCGGCTTGCTCAGCGGCACCGTCGCGCCGCCGCTTGACAAAGCGGCGCCAGCACCGACGAAGTACCAACCCTGGTTTGCATCGGTTACCAGGATCCCCGCCACGTGAGAGAAGTCAGTGTTCGGTTCGGAAAGAAAGATGTCATCTCCGATGGGCACCGCAGTCGTAGCCTTGAAACTTATTGCGTAGGTCGCCGAAGTACCCGCGACCGAGGGGGAAGCCGAAACGAGGACGTTCGTAACGGTGTTCCCGTAAACCACGTCGTTGCTTGTCGTCTCGGGCGTCGCGTTCCCAGCCGTCACGGTGAAGTCGTCGGTGCTCACCGCCGTTGGGTTGGAACCCTCGGCGCTTATGTTTACCGAGTACCCGCTGGACAGCGAGGTAGCCAGCGCCAGGGTCACCGTGTCGCCGGGGTTCACGGTGGTCGAGACTGTGGCCGCGTTCACCGCGTCCGGGGTTGTAGGTCCCCCGCCCGATGCAACGAAGGTAACGGTATAGCCAGACGCGCCGTTGTACCAAGCCACAGTGCCGCTCCCGCCGGTGGCTCTGGCTACCAGGACCAGGGAAGTCCCGCCTGAGCTCAGTCCCGTTATGGGCACGTCAGCGACCGAGTAGGTGGTGTTGGCGCCCGCGACCGCAGAAGCAACCTCTACCGCGGGTGGCGCAATGCTGAGCGTCACGGGATTGGACATTGCTGGCGTTGCATTCCCGCTCGTGGTGACATCGAAGGCCAACGAGCCCGCCGACGCGGGCGTCGTGGCTGTGAGGTCAAGGGTCACGGTTTCGCCGGCGCTTAAGTTGCAGCCGGCTCCAAGCGTTACCGTCAACCCTCCTCCAGGGCTGGTAACGCTGTTCGGGGCCGCCTCTACGCAGGTGCCTGCAGTATCGCTTATTTGAACCTTCGAGGCCGTCACCACAACGGAATTGCCGGTCGTCGAATCGCGCACCGCTATCGTGCCCGATGTCGCCAGCCCGACGGTAGCGATAAAACTGATCTCGAAATTGGTGGAGGTGCCGACGGCGGCGACCGTCGGGGAGACAACCAAGCCGCTCACCGAAGGCGTGAGAGCCCCGATGTTATAGCTCGCCGTCGTGACATCGGCGTAGGCCGGTGACGCGGCTCCCACCCAGCCGATGCCAAGGGCGATCATGCCGAGCGCCGCCGCGCCAACGGCAGCCTTGCCGCGCGCCCACGAGCATCCAGACGGCTTGCTCAAAGAACCGATGGCTGACATGTTGCCCTTCACCTCCGCTCGTACAAACTAGGCGTCCGCCGTTGTACCCGAACTACGGGCCCGGCCGAGGGCCGGCCGAGAAAGCAGGAGGGCGGCCCTTCGGCCGCCCTCCTTATTTGTCGCTAGTTATTTAGAGCAAGCATTTCTGCCTGCCAGATGGACTTGGCTTTATGAGCCGAGGTAGCTCGTGACTACCGGGATGCCACCGAAGCTGGCGACAACGATGGACGGTGTGCCACCGAAGCCGTCGGCTGCCAGTTGCGCCGGGGTCTTGAACTCGAACAGGTCGCCACCTTCGCTGACGTAGACGGCCCCATTGATGGTGATAAGGGTCCCGTTCGCTATAGCTACTGTGGTCCACGACGACGGGACCGTACCAACCAGCGGCGTAGAGGAGTCACCAGCCTGGACGGCTGCGAGTGCTGCCGGGGTGGGGATGCCGAAGGCGTGACCGCCGGCGACGGAGTAGAACGTGCCGGACGAGTCGATGATCGCACCGTTGGCTGCAGTCCCGACGGCGTTATCGGCCGTGCCTACGCTACCCACAGTTGCCCCAACGCTGAGGCCACCGAAGTTAGGCACAGTGATGACATCAGCGGGGTCGTAACCGTCACCGAGGAACTGCGACGGTGTGGAGAACCCGTTGAGACCGCTGGCACCTACGACGTAGATCGTCGGGTTGTTGTAAACGACGATCGTGGTCCCTAGCAGCGGAGCTGCCGATGGCACGAGAGCACCGGTGGGTGCCGTGATCGTGAGGGCGTGGTCAATTACCTGAAGGCTTGTCAGTACAGCCGGCGTCGGGATCCCGAAGGCATGGCCACCAGCGAACAGGTAGTCAGTGCCAGAGAAGTTGACGATGGCGCCGTCAGGGTAGCTGACATTGGCCTGGGGGAACGACGGAGCTACAACAGTCGGGCCCTGGACGTTACCGGTCAGGGTTTCGGTGTAGCTACCGGCGCCGGTCGGGTTGATCATGTCGTTAGCTGTGATCGAAATGATGTCACCCGCCGTAAGGGCGTTCGGCACCGTGATAACCACGCTTTGGGGCGGAGTACCCACGGCAACCGCCGTGGCTGTACCGGACCCGGCCTTGGTTGTCGTGTCGGTGATCACGTAGTCGGCAGCGTTGGTCGGGAAGGTGGTGTCTGTGGTGCCACCTGTCGGGGGGTTCGTCGCGATTGTGATAGTTGTACCTGCTGCGACACCCGAACTGTTGACCACGATGTTGCTGATGGTGTAGGTGGACAACGACCCGGTCGATGCAGGGCTCACCGTGACGCTTATCCCGCCAGCGGCGCTGATCGTGATCGCGTACGGAGCAGCCGTGTCAGCGAGTTGGTCGCCATCGGTCGTGCCCGTGAAATCGCTTACGGTCTGGGCGGACGGGTTGGTGACCCCAGCGAGGAGCACCGTTACCGCATCGCCTGCCTTGATCGTCTCACCGGTTATGGGGATAACGATGGTGCTGGCACTCGCAGCCTGTCCGCAGGCGGCGACACTTTCATGCACGTTGCCGATTGGCGGGACTAGCTGCCAGCCACCGGTTGTGTCGGTGACAAGTACGCCGGTGATCGTTGAGAACCCAGTGCTGTCGTTTGCTTCGCTGAAGCAGATGTCAGCGGTTGCAGCGCTACCAGCCGTAAAGCTGATCAGGTAGTTGGAGCTCGATCCGGCGAGGCCCGTGGACGGGGTTACCTTCAACGCCGTCATCGAAGACCCGAACGTGATCAAGTTCGTAGTTTCCGCGTTCCCGACTTTGTCGGCGAGCAACGCAGCCGACTCAGGGATGACCGAGAAGGTCGTGGTCGTATCGGCGGTACTACCGTTAGTACCCTCTGCATTGACAGTCACCGTGGCCCCCGCGGGGATCGCAGTGGTCAATGTCAAGAAGACGCTCTGTACCGTTCCCGCTGTGACGCTCCCGACCGTGAAGGCCGTTAGCGCATCGGCGGTCGCTGCGCCACCAGAAGGAATGTAGCTGACGGAGTAACCGGCGATGCCGTTGTACAGCGCGAAACCAGGCGTTGCGGTTGCTGTCAGCTCGATGTCGTTAGCGGCACCAGTGAAGGTAGCCCAGCTACCTCCATTTGCCCCGGTGACGCCAACAGAGGTGATCGTGTATGCCGCGTTAAAGCCCGTGGTGTACGACGAGGCAGACAGGGTCGGCGGTGTCGGGTTGACCGTAAGGGTCGCGCCCGAGCTCGTGCTCCCGTTGTTGGTCGTCGTGACCGTGAAGGTCGGCGACGTCGCAGGAGCGGTGAAGGTGAAGTCGACCTGGACCGAGTCACCAACAGCGATGGAGCAGCCGGTCTGGAGAGTGATCCCGACGGACGTCGTGGTAACCGTACCGCCATCTGCTCCGGCCTGGAGGCAGCTAGGCGAGTCGATCACCTGGATGGTCCCCGGGATACTGCCGAGAGCGACACTCGAGGCCACGGTGATGTTGTTGCCGGCGACCAAAGCAGACGTCGCCTTGAAGAACACCTCGAGGGTCGTCGAGCTCGCAGCCGTGGTAACGGTTGGCGAGAGTGTGGGGGTACCGACAGCACCGGTCTCTGAGCCGATTAGATAACTGTTGGTGCTTGCATTGGCCCAAGCAGGCGCAGCGGTGGCAGCTAACCCGGCACCGAGGGCACCCATGGTCAGCGCGAGAGTGCCGGCTGCAAACTTGGCACCTCTCCACCTACTCGGCCTCTTAGCCGAAGGATTTAGTTCTTGCATATAGCTTGTTTCCCTCCTAGGTAGGGTGAAATTGCCCGCTCTTCGAGCGGTGTTGCAGGCGCCGTGCACTCTCGGGCCCATCAAGTACCGGCCGACCTGAGACAATAGCGCAGGTCGGACGGGTACATGGTGGACCATGTGCCGTGCTACCACCGGCTTGCTCGAGACAAGCCAGTAGTGAGACGTGGGAGAACATACCCCGTCACAAACTTGCTGAACAAAACTACTGCTCGGAGCGGGCCCCTATCGGCCCCCATCCGACGAATGCCCTGGTCAGAGGGCACTGGTGGTCGTCGAAGAGGCAACGTTCGTCGTGGTCGTCCCGGCAGGTTCTGCCGTCGTAGTTGTCGACCCCGTCGCTGTCGTAGTTGAGACGGTTGTAAGGGTCGTGTTTGTGGTGGCGGTGGTGCTGGTGCTGGTGCTGGTGCTGGATGGGACGACCCCGGAGGTCGCGCTAGTGGTCTTCGGCCTGATGGTCGTTGGAGCCATGGTGGTCGAAGGCGTGGCCGTCGAAGGCGTGGTCGGAGGCACCGCCGCTACGGTGGTTGTAGTTGGCTGAGCCAGGGGGACCGCGTGCCGATGCCTCTGGAGCGAGCCGGCGGCTTCGTCGTAGGCACCGGCACCGTTTGAACTGGCACCGTGGGAGCTGGCGCGGTGGTCGTGGGCGCCGCTGTGGTCGGCGTCGTCGTGGTACGCGCCGCCGTGGTCGGGGTCGTCGTCGTGGACTGCGTCGTGGCGGACCGTGTCGTGGTCGAAGGCGTGTAACCGCGTACCGTCGTGACCGGGCCCCCGAGGTGGGTGTCGTCGAGGTGCGCGCAGTTATAGCGGTATGTCGAGGGGCTGTGGTCGTGGTAGTGGTCGAGCCTGTGGCGACGACTGGCACACCACCTTGCGCAGTGCGCCCCATCGAACCCAAAGCTTTGCTGAGCCTGGCGTTCTGGGCCTCCAGCTTGCTAGCGCGCTCTGTCTGGACGGCCAGGTCCTGCCTCAGCGCGTCGATCGCTGCGACCTCGCTGGCCGTCGTCGGGTGCGTTGCCAAGGGGCCCGGAGCCTTTCCGAGGATGGCCTTCGAGGCGCGTTCGATGTATCGCCTGGCTTCGGCCGAATTGTGCTTGGCCAGGTAACCACTGGCGTAATCGAGGTCGACCTGGACCGCAGCCTGGTTGGTAGCGGGGCCCGGCTGCTGTACCGCACTTGAGAGGGCGGCTCCCCCCACCGCCCCTATGACAAGGGTGACTGCCGCTGCCACGAGCAACCTTGCCCGGTAGCGCCGTTTGGCCCCACGTGCCGCAAACGCTGCCGCACGTACCTCGGTGCGGCCCCCGGTGGGTAGGTCGGGCATAGGCATGACCGCCCGCAAGCTGGCCGCTAGATCGGCGAGATTGTCGGTTCCTGAACTAGGGCCAGCGCGGCGCTGTGCCTGCGGCCCCCGGTCGAGCGCAGCGTCCAGTGCCTCCGCCTTAGCGCGTTCATCCCGATCGGGGAACTCGAGGGTCATGGCATCATCTGCCCGCGCAGCGACTCAAGCGCCCGCAACTGCTGCATACGAACGGCGCCTGCCTTCTTGCCGAGGACCTTCCCGACATCTGCTGCCGAAAGGCCTGAGCAGACCCGCAACCAGAGGACCTCCTGGTCGGCCTGCGGCAGTCGGGCAAAGCCTCGCCGTATCTCCGCTACGTCCTCGGCCAGGATCACCAGGTCGTCACCCGAGGGCTGTGGGCGGTCGTCGGTCTCGGGGATCTCGGGGATCACCACCAGACGGGCCCGAAAGCGGTGCTGGTCTGTGGAGACGTTACGAGCAATGCTGAACAGCCACGCCCGGAACGCGAATGCATCGCCTCTGAACGAGGAGGCCTTGTCGATGGCGCGGGTAAAAGTCTCCGAGAGTGCCTCGGCTGCGTCGTCTTGGTTCTCCAGCCTCATCATCAAATACCCCATCAACGCTCTTCCGTAGACCAAGTAGGCGGATTCCCAAGCCGACGGGTTACCCCGTTTAGCGCCTTCGACACGGGCGTCGTCTAGTGGCGGCGCTGCGCTGGCTTGGGCAGTAGCTTGAGGCTCTTGTCGGCTCGGTTTACCCTCTTGTCTGCTCGGACTACCTGAGAGACGGAGAACTCCCGGCGGTGTCACCGGAAGGCCCGCGCTTGCGGCCGACAAAGCGCCGCCGAGGTGCCGGCTCCCGTTCCCAGAAGCTTCGATAACTGGCAACGGCTGCGGAATGGGGTCTTGGGGAGGTAGGGAGGGAACGTCGTCGCGATGAAGGCCCCTCCGAGATGACCGGGCCACTCTTGTCCAGGGTAGCCCGGTGGCGAGAAGGGCCGATCTGAGTGACAGGCCTGCTGCTTTTGCGACACTCACCTGCCATTACCGCGGCGGTCCAATTTGGGTGGGCCAGGCGGAGCACCCTAACCCTAAAGTAGAGCCTGATTCTGCGGTTCAGGTTTATCCCAGCAGTCCCTCATATAGTGCTCGGTGCTCGGCGAGGAGACGCTCGTAGCCGAAGCGCTGCGCCATCCGAAGGCGGCCCGCTTCAGCCAGACGTGCAGAAATCTCGGGTTGGTCGGTCACCCGTTGCAGCAGGCGGGCGAGCCCCGCGGCGTCGCCGGCACCACACAACCATCCCGTCTCGCCGTCTTGCACCACGTGACGGACACCTCCGACGTCGGTGGCGACGACGGGCCGACTGGCAGCGAGGGCTTCGATCAAGGCGACGGGCGTCCCCTCATTGCGGCTCGAAAGAGCCACGACGTCGAGGTCGGCCAGGGCAGAGGGGACGTCCGCCCACCAGCCCGTGAAGTGCGTGCGGTCCGATATGCCTAAGTCGCGCGCAAGCTGTTCCAGGGTGGCCCGAAGCTCGCCGTCGCCAAGTACCGCAAGGTGCAGGCCCGGGACGATTGCCACGGCCGAGAACAACGTTGCGTGGTCCTTCACCGGCACGAGCCGTCCTAAGGTCCCCGCGAGCGGGATGTTTTCCGGAAGACCGATCAAGGCCCGCAGCCGTCCTACAGGCCCGTCCGGGGTACCGACCGCTAGCAGAGGCGCCAGGTTAAAGCCGAGCGGGACTACCTGGTACTGGCCGGGCTCGCCGATCCCGAGGTCGAGCAGCTCGTCTCGCACCTCGGGGCTCACAGCGATCAGGACGTCTGTGTGCTTAGCGAGGAAGCGTTCGAACTGTACGAAGGCGCGCTGCTGTGGGCCAGCAAAGTAACCCTGTAGGACATGGCCGTGGAAGGTGTGCACCAGCCGCGGGCGCCGACGGCGGCTCGTTGTCAGCGCAGCAAGCCGCCCGATCGTGCCGGCCTTCGCCATATGGGTGTGCACGAGCCTTGCGCGGCTTTCGTGTAGCAGCCGCCGCACGACCACAAGGCACCTCAAGTCGGTGACAGGCTGGACTGGTCGCACCAACGGGACGTGCCGCACCGGGACCTCTGGGTCAGTGAGCTCACCTTCAGCTTGTGCAGGGCGGCCGGCGGCCAGGACGGTGGGGAACTCCGCGGACAGTCCCTTCGTCAGCAGGATCGCCTGCCGAGCCGGCCCGCCGATGTTCATGCGCGTGATAAGGCGCAGGACAGCCGTGGGCGGCGCAGAAGCGGGGTCAGGCTGAACGCATGGCACGTTAGCTCGCTCACCGATGGCCGTAGGCTCTTCTCGAGTGGCGGCCAGCGCGGAGCTCGGCAGCGGCTTGCGGGGTTGCTCTAACCTGCCTTGAGTGGCAAAACCTAGTGGGCAAAAACGGCGTCCCCAGGCGCGAGGCGCGGCGACACGGCCGAGGCCTGCCGGCGCTCCGAAGCGGGCAGCCAAGCAGGAGCTGCTGAGGCGGCAACAGCTGCCCGTCAGTGGAGCCGAGCGCTTCATCGGCCGAGCCGGCTCAGGGATCGGCGTTTTGTCGGGCATAGCGGGGCTCCCCGCCTGGGGTCTTCCCGCAGGCATCGGTGTGGTCCTGCTGGCATTCCTGCTTTGGGCGACGGGCGCGGTTGCGGGAAGTTTTGCGTTCATGCTCGCCGCCATCCTCGCTGCCGCGATGGCCACTGGCTGGCTCATAGCCGTGGTAGTCAAGGGGAAGGACGGTCTGCGCGCAGCCCGAGCCGGGGTGCTGGTTGCGCTCGCCACCTTCGTGCCTGTCATCTTTGACCCGCACACCGGAGACGTATACAACCTCCCCAAATACACCCTCGTGGTCGTGGCCGCCCTGGCCCTAGCGGGGTTATGGGTGGTTGCGGCCGTCCATCGCCGCCCGGTCCCTCTATGGCGCAATGGCCTCCAATGGCTGATAGTCGGCGTCGTCGTCTGGACCGCCGTGTCGGCCTTCGCCGGTGTGGACGCCCACGTTGGGCTGCTGGGCAACTACGGGTCCTACGACGGTCTTTTCTTAGCGGCAGCCTTAGGGGTTGTGGCGATGGTCGCTGCCGAGGCCTTTGACGTCGACGACGTACGCAAAGTGCTGGCTGCGCTCGCCTTCGCCGGCGGCGGCGTCGTCATGTACTACGGGCTGATCCAGCTCCATGACGTGGAGTTCCACGGCTCGAAACCCTGGGACTTCATCCAGTACCACACATCGTCTTTCACGGGGAACATCTTTTCGACCTTCGGCAACCCCAACCATCTCGGCGGCTACCTGGCCATCATCTTCCCCGTTGTCGTAGTTATGGGCCTGGGAGCAAAACATTGGTACTGGCGCTCAGCCGGTGGGATCGTAGGCGCCATCTTGATCGTCGAGTTGGTACGCACGGTTGCCCGCGGTGCCTGGGTAGCCCTTGTTGTCGCCGCGCTGGTCCTGGCCGCCTTCGTTGCTCCGGAACTTCGCCGACGAGCGCCCGTGATCGTCGGCGGGGCGGTCGCAGCGGCGCTCATTGTCGTCGCCGGGGTGACAGCTTTCGGGCGCCGGTTCCTCGCCCAACCACTCTCGTCGCTGTTCCAAAGCGGAGGTGACAGCTCCGTTTGGCAGCGTTTCGAGATCTGGAAAACAGCGTTTCACATTGCTCTAAAGAACCCAGTTGCAGGGATCGGTCCGGACGCCTTTGGCTTGGTCTACCCGAAATACCAAAGCGCTGCATGGGTAAAGGCCTTGGGCCCCAGTTATCTCGTCAACGGTGCGCACGACATTTTCATGAACGTCCTTGCCGATGAGGGCTTCGTTGGTCTGGGCCTTTTCTTGGCAATCCTGGTTGCGATCGCCCTGCGTTCCATTGGCGCGTGGCGACGTTGTCGCGCGACCGAGCTGGGAGACAATACCGACGCCAATTCAAAGGAGCGAGCCAGGTCGCTTCGAGTGACTCTCGGCGTCGTGAGCGCCTCAATCACGGCTTACCTCGTACAAGCCATGTTCAACGTCCAGCAGGTCGGGCTTTCATTCACGTTCTGGCTGCTCGTAGGCCTGCTAGTGGTATTGACCCGGGGTGCCGGCGTACCTGGCACGCTGCAGCCAGCAGTTCTACTTTCCCCAGAGACAAACATGACCCCGTTGGTGCAAGCGCGCGAGCTCAGGCGTCCCGAGCCATCCCCCTTGTTCGTACCTTGGGCCACAGGGCTTGCAGCCGTCTTGGTAATCGCCGTCGTCGTCGTGACCTCTTTGGGCGCTGACGAGCCCTACCGAGCGGACCACGACTACTGGGCCGCACACGCCAGCCTGACAGAGGCGCCTGCCACGGGGACCTCTACTCAGCCCCGCACCGAAGTCGGCCCCAAGTTTTTCACCGATATGCAGCACGCTGCGGCACTAAACCCTTGGGAACCGACGTACCCAGCGCTCGAAGGAACGGTGTACGAGGAGATTGCAACCAATCAGTCCGGAACGTCGGCAGAGCACACTGCCCTCACCGACCTGGAACAGGCCAGGCACCTGTTCGCCGAAGCGGTCGCGAGGGAAGCCCTCGATTCTCCTGACCTCGTTAACGAGGCCGACGTCGACGGGTACCTCTCGGAACTACAGCCGGCTCAGTCGCATTCAGATCTGACAGCGGCCGCAGCATTGGCCCGCCGCGCGATCGGTGAAAGCCCGCGCAACACCGATTACTTGGCGTTCTTGAAACAGGTCCTTGCCGCGGAGCACCCAAAAGTGAATAAGGATCCGGTCCCGAAGGGATCCTAAATCAGAGGGGTGAAGCCTTCGCTGACGAGCGAGGTTCTGGCTGCGGAGATTGGAGAGCCTTGACCGCTGGGCTACCGCTGTACGGGCCGCCCTTGTCTGCCTCGCGATGCCCCGTCTCCTCGTCGTCCGGCAATGAAGGGAGCTTGCGGCCCTTAGCCTTCGCCCACGGCACCTTATAGACAGGGGCGCCGTAGAGGGGGACCGCTGCGACAGCGGCCACCCCAAGGAGGACGCCTACACCGGCCAAGCGCCAAGAGGGGACCTGGGTCATGACGATTGCGACGCCGCCCAAGGCGGCCCCTACCAAATAGGTCAGCGCGACGGCTTTGCGCACCGACAGACCCAAGTACACGAGCCGGTGGCTCGTGTGGTCCTGCCCGCCATTGAACGGGTTCCTCTTGTGCGCTATACGAGAAACCATTACCAACGTGGTGTCAAATAGGGCGACACCGGGTACCGCGAGGATGACAGCGACCCCGACACGGGTCGGGGCGTTGGCTCGCAGTGTAAGCAAAAGTACTGAAATCGTGAAGCCCAGGAACAAGCTGCCTGCGTCGCCCATATAGATGCGTGCCGGGTGAAAATTGGACCTGAGGAACCCGGCGGCGCACCCCGCGAGAGCTATCGCTAGTGCCGCAACCAAGTACCGATGCTGCAAACAGGCAACCCCGAAAATGCTCAGAGCTGCAATGACGCTGACCCCTGCCGACAGGCCGTCCATGTTGTCCAGCAGGTTGAAGGCGTTGGTCACCCCGGCGACCCACAAGACCGTGACCAGTGCGTCCAACGCCCGTGGTGCCCCAGCAAGGTGGGCAGCGTAACCCATTGCCCACACCGCTAGACCCGCCCCCGCCTCGAGAGCCAGCCGGAACCACGGGCTCAAACCACCCCTAACGTCGTCCGCCAGCCCAACGAGCGCAAGGAGCACGCCGAGCCCAAGGAACCCCGCCAGCTGGGAGAGCCCACTGGGGGGAGGTCGCAGCAAGGCCGCGACCAGGACCACGGCGGCGAACGAGACCACGATGGCAGTCCCGCCAAGGTACGGCACGGCCTTGACGTGGGCCTTCGCAGGGCCCGGGTGATCCAGTACACCGAAACGAACTGCGACACCGATAGCTATGGGCGTGAGGACGAGGCTCAAAAAGAGCGAGCCGACCAAGACAAGGCCATAGCCCCAAAAAGGGAGGGAGCTCACGCTTAGCCCAGCGCTCCACCCGCGGTCATCGCTCGTCCCGGTTGGAGACCCTTACCCGCCACCGGATCCGGATCACCGTGGGAGGAAGGGCCCGAGTGGGCGAGTAGCTAGGGTGATGGCATGAAGCTGGTCACGGCCACGCGGCTCATCGTTGCAAGCTGCCGCGGTGATGCTCATGCTCGCTATACGTTAGCTCGGCAGATATCAGAGCACATCGACCCCAAGTATAAATTCTCTGAGGACGGTAGGCGGTACCTCGAGGATGGCGCCTTCTTGCGTTGGTACGAGTCGTTTGAAGGGAATGGGTACCAAAGCCTGGACAGGAAGTGGTGCCTCAAATATTTGCTCAAGCTCATCGAAGCAGTTCCTGGCGATACCGCGGAATGCGGGGTTTATAAGGGTGCGAGCTCGTACCTGATCTGCGAGAGCATCGAGGGTGGGGGTCGACGGCACCATGCATTCGACTCATTTGAAGGCCTTTCTGCACCAGAGGCTGCCGACGGCACGCACTGGAGGGCGGGTGCGCTAGCGTGCTCAATCCAGGAGGTACGGGACAACCTCAAGCGTTTTGACTTTGTGGAGTACCACCCTGGATGGATCCCGAGTTCGTTCGAGTCCCTCGACAAAGACAAACACTTCGCCCTGGTCCACATTGACGTCGATCTTTACCAACCGACCCTTGCTTCCTTGGAGTTCTTCTGGCCACGCCTCTCAGAAGGCGGCCTCGTAATCTCCGACGATTATGGGTTCACTTCGTGCCCAGGGGCTCGCCGCGCGTTGGATGAGTACTTTGCCGGCGTCGCAGCACCGATCATCGAACTGAGCTCGGGACAGGCCTTCGTAATCAAGCAACCTCAGCCTCGCTGACCGTCGTCCAGGTCATTGCGCATATGCCGCTTCGCCACGATGAAGAACCCAGCCTCGTCGCGAACTGACTCCACAACCAGGTCCGCTCCGACAAACCAAGGTTCAAGATCGGCCCAGACATAACGGTGCTCGACCGGCGCGCTGAGACGATCGAAGGTATCCAGCCACAGGGCACGGAACGATCTCCGGCGGTACACTGCGAGCGGCAACTGGGCGAGCCAGCTCACGTGCCAGCGGTCACCCAGCCTGCCGGGCGTCACGAAGACGAACTCGAGCAGGGCAGCAACGCCAGCGCTCAACCATCGCAGCACCTTCCTGTCAATATTGACAGTTACCCGCCTGAAGAGCCGGGCCAACTCGATGCCAGCCCAACGGATGCCAAATCCAGAAGGACGGCTGTACAGGTACAACAGAATGGTGCCCCCTGGGCGCAGTAGCCGGACTAGTGCCTGGAACCCCCGCTCCGGGTCCTCCAAGTGATGGAGAACGCCGAGGCTGGATACGAAATCGAAGGACGCGTCCTGGAATGGTGCAGACCTGAGATCGGAGCGAACCGTCGTCACATTGGCAAACCGGCTCAGGTCCCGAGTCGCTATGGATATCGCTGCCGAGGCGTCAAGCGCTACAAGGACGCCAAGATGGGGCGCAAGGTACCGGGTAAAGCGTCCCTTGCCGCAGCCGGCATCCAGACCAGTCTTGCCCGCCAACGCGTCCAGTTGAACGTCCTTGAGGTACCAGCGAGCGAACACCTCGTCTTCGGGTCGGACGTCGTCGAAGGTGGTCCACTCGTAACCAAAGCTCTCGGCAGTCCGGCGGCTCAGTTCGTCTCCGTCCCCTGCGCCCGCCTCTAGGTAGCCGTCAACAAACTGCATTCGATGAGCTGCCGGGCACACGAACCCGTTGCCGTCAGGCAACTCCGTAACTGACATCAAACAGACCGGGCAGCGCAAGTTCTCGATCAGACCGCCCGCGCGCCACCGCGCCAGGACCGACGGCAGGAATGAGGCACTGCCAGAGGTCAGAGGTACTCCACCCTCTCGCCCCGGCAACGGTGACGAGTGTCCAGAACGTACCGAGCATGCTTTGCAACTCGTTCGTAGTCGACGTCATCATGGTCGGTTAGCACCACCACAGCCTCGGCTGCCGCTAACTCTTCGTCGGACAGGTTGGCGCGCACCAGCTGACCTTGAAGCCCGGCCCTTCTCAGGTTGAGATCGGGCACATGATCGTCGACATAACGCACCTCAGCGCCCAATCGAACGAGCCGCTGCGCAACCGCCAGTGCAGGCGACTCACGCATATCAGAGGTGTTGGGCTTGTACGCCACACCAAGGAGCAGCAACCGGCTCCCGTTAACTGCGAGCTTGCGCTTGTTCAGGGCAAGTGCGAGGCGCTGCACGACGTAATCCGGCATATGGTCGTTGACGTCGTTTGCAAGTTCGACAAAGCGGAAACTTCGTCCCAAGGACGTGCGCACATGCCAGGAAAGGTAGCTCGGGTCGATTGGAAGGCAGTGACCTCCTACGCCCGGGCCAGGGTTGAACCGCATAAAGCCGAACGGCTTAGTCGCTGCGGCGTCCAGTGCTTCCCAGACGTCCACCCCGAGGTCGGCCGCGAAAATCGCGAGTTCATTTACCAAGGCGACGTTCACGTGCCGGAATGTGTTCTCGATCAGCTTTGTTAGTTCCGCTTCTCTCGGCCGCGATACCGCAATCGTCTTGTTCACGATGGAGTCGTAGAATTGCTGCACCGCATTCAGGGAGGCGGGGGTCACACCAGACACGACTTTCGGGGTGTCCACTAGTCCAAAATGATGATTGCCGGGGTCAATACGTTCGGGGCTATAGCCAAGATGAAAGTCTTTGCCCGCGACTAGGCCTGAATGGTCTGCTAACAGGCCGGCAAGAAGCTCGTCGGTCGTTCCTGGATAGGTGGTCGACTCGAGCACCACCACAGCACCAACCTTCAGGTACGTGGCAAGTGTTCGACCTGCCTCCTCGATGTAGGAGAGGTCCGGAGCTCCTTCGTTCAGAGGAGTGGGAACGGTGATGAGGGCCACATCGAAGCCATCGAGGTCAGCGGGTTCCTGGGTCGGCCGGTAACGCTCGGTGGCGAGTGCCTTAGCCAACTGGTCTGCGGATATGTCTTCGACGTAGGAGACCCCCGCCCTTAGAAGCTCGACCCTGCGGCTATCGGTGTCGAAGCCAACGACGTGGTACCCGACCTCGACCGCCCTCATGGCGAGCGGCAGGCCTACATAGCCCTGCCCGACCACAACAACCTTGGCGGTCTCATTGTCTTGCATCGACCCATGCTCCCTTCCTGGACAAGTTAGATTCAAGCCGACGCGACGGCTAAGCGTGCACCAGAGGATCCTGCTTCCTGTCGGTCACCAATTCCGCGGGCTCGCCAGATGACCGGCGTGCGCTCCAACGCTCATATAAGTAGTGAGCGCCAAGCGTGGCAAAGACGACCACTGCCCAAAGGAGCTGGTCCCTGTGGCGGAAGGCGCTGCCGAGGTTGCCCTCGGCCTCGGATGCGATGCCAGTGATGAGGACCACCACCACGAATGGAAAGGCGATCACGTCGCGCCGGCGCCGGTAAGCCACCAGTCCAACGATGGCGAGTAGGTAGAGAGGGTAATAAAGCAGCTCCTCAACGCCAGCCAGATCGTAGCTGAGCCCTTCTCCGTGCTGCCAGGGGAACGGGCGCAGGGTGAACGCAACCAGCCCGGTGGGAAGGGCCCGCAAATCGTTCTTAATGCCCTTTGGCACGACCAGGGACTCATCGGACAACGCCAACGGTACAGTGACCTGTGTGGTTGGATTTGTGGTCGGATTTGTGGTTGGCGGCTGCTTGACGACCTTCGGGTGGACGAACGCTGACTTCGCACGTTCTGAGAGAACAGTCCGCTCGTAGCCGAGGATCCCGCTGTTGTGACGCACGTAGGAGTTACCGGCGAGGCCAAGGCCGGGGAGAACCGGGATCAATACACACAACGCCAGGCAGGCCGAGCGGGCGAGCATTGGCCGGGCCGGCCGAAATAACCACGCGCTAATAGCCACAGCCCACGCAGCAGCAACAAAGGTCCATTCGCGCAAATAAGCAAGAGCCAACAATGATGTACCCACAAGCACAGTGCACGCGACGAGGGCTTGCCAACGCGTAGCACGCGCAAAACCGGCCATCCCCACCGCTGCGACCGCAAGCGCGGCCCACACCATGGGCTCGCGGAGCACGACAGACGACCACAGTACCTGTGAGGGGAACAGGGCAACGACCAAACCGGCCGCTGCAGCCCAGCCCCTGTTCAAGACGCGACCCACCAACACGGCGACCAAACATGCCGTCACAGCACCGAAAAGAGCAGCCCACAGCGCAGCTACGATCACGTGTGGCCCAAACAATTTGAACAGGATCGTGATGGGCCACATGAAGGCGGCCGCCGAATGGAAAAGGGCCTCGCCATAGCCACGGTCAACGGCCGGCGTCAGCTGACCGGAAGCGGCGACCCGGCCAAAGCCAACATAATCCGATTCGTCGGGGAACAAATACCCATGCTGAAAAACAGTTATTCCTACCGCGGCGACAAAGCGGACCGAAAGGGCCACGACAAATGGCACCGCAACCGGGTGCCTGACGATTAAGGTTCCAGCTCTCGCCGCAGTTATCCGAACCGACCCCCGCCGACCCGTCGGAAGATCAGATTTGGCACGAGGATCCTCCATGCTCACACGGTGCGTACTGGGCCGTCGTCAGTTTCCCTGGCTCTCTCATGAACTTCGGCGCGCACCTCGGCGATCACGTCGTCCAAAATCTCAGCCAGCGTGTGCCTCACCTTCCAACCGGTGAGCGCATGGACCTTGGCAACGTCCGGCACGCGCCGGACCATGTCTTCAAATCCGACCTCGTACGCGACGTCGTACGGGACATGGTCGATAGTCGAAGCGCTCCCCGTTCGGGCGATGACCCGCCGAGCCAGCTCCTCGATTGAAACCTCCTCCGAACTGCCAACATTGAACACGTCCCCCGCGGCACTCGGCTCGTCCAGGAGGCGAAGTAGGGCGTCGACGACATCAGTGACGTGGCAAAAGCACCGCGTCTGAGTACCGTCCCCGTAAACACTAAGCGGCTCCCCTGCTAAAGCTTGCCGCACTAGGCGCGGGACGACCATCCCGTAAGCCGGGCTCTGGCGGGGACCGACGGTATTGAACAACCGGACGACGATCGTCGGTAGATCGCGCTCGCGGTAGTAGGCATAAGCGAGGATCTCGTCGACGGCCTTCGAGGTGGAGTACGCCCAACGAGCCACCGCAGGCGAGCCCAGGACGCGGTCTGACAGCTCATTAAGCGGCCCAGAGTTGTTCTTGCCGTAGATCTCCGAGGTGCTCGCGACCATGACCTTGCGCCGGTAGCGGTGCGCCGCTTCCAGTACAGCGATGGCTCCCTTGATGTTAGTGGTGAGCGAATAAAGAGGTTGCTCGACGATCAGTTTGACCCCAACCGCGGCTGCGAGGTGCACTACGACATCGCAGCGGCTCACCGCCTGGTCGACCGCCAGCTCGTCGAGCACGGATCCCTGGACAAAAGTGAACGCCGGGTTCTCTGAGGCCGCCGCCAGGTTGGACAGCCGCCCAGTAGAAAGAGAGTCGAGCACAACCACCTCGTGGCGGGCAGCGAGAAGCGCATCTACCAGATGGGACCCGATGAACCCCGCCCCGCCAGTCACCAAGTAGCGGACCACGAGCCGACGCTACCAGTAGACAACGGCCCAGCGTCGGCTCAGTACAAGCTGCGGGGCTGGCTCCCCGAGCCGCTGAAGCTCGACGTCCTTTACCAGCCCTCCTTGCGCAGGAACTCCTCGAAGGTGAGCAAGGCCCAAAGGCCCTGGGCGTGGTTGGCAGCCCCCGAGAGATGCTCTCCCACGAAGCGGTCCACCGCTTCGGGCTGGAGATGCGATCGCAGGCGGGCGCTCTCTGGCAGGAGACGAGCTTCCACGTAACCTCTCAGGTCCTTCCTAAACCAGCGGGCCAGAGGCAACCCGAACCCGTGTTTGCGCCTATGGAGCACCTCCCCCGGCAACAGGTCCTTGACCGAATGCTTGAGTACCCGCTTCAATGACAGGTTTCGGAGCTTCATTGAGCGCGGTAGGCCGACGGCAAGCTCTACCAGGGCTGTGTCGAGGAACGGTGATCGCACCTCCAACCCGTGGGCCATGGCCATACGGTCCACCTTGGGCAAGAGGTCGTCCAACAAATAAGTCTTGAGGTTCAACAGGAGCAGCCTGTCGACAACGTCCGCACCATCGGACTCCTGCCATATCCGGCGGTAATCATCGATCGCCCAATTGCGGTCCGCCGCCGGGCACATCGCGCTCCGCCAGGGCTCGGGTACGAAACTGACCCACGACAGGTATGCGTCGAGCACCGGTTGGTCCCGACGCGCCAGCAGGCGCTGGGCACTGCCGGCCCGCCCCGCGAGAGCGGTAGGAGGAAGGGTTCGTGCCGCGGCAAACAGGCCGTCTCTGAAGTACTTCGGGAACCGCTGAAACTGGGCCAACGCTGCCCCCGCAGCGAAACGCTCGTAGCCGGCGAACAGCTCGTCTCCGCCGTCGCCGCAGAGGGCCACCGTGACGTGTTTGCGTGTGAGCTCTGACAGCAGGTACGTAGGCAACGCGCTCGAGTCGCCGAATGGCTGATCGTGGTGCCAAACCAGGCGCTCCACCAGGCTTGCGGCGTCAGGGTTCACCACAAACTCGACATGGTCGGTTTTGTAACGCTGAGCGACCATCCGGGCGAAAGGCCGCTCGTCGAAACCCTGGTCGTCCTCGAAACCGATGGTGAACGTAGCCACAGGCTGGCTCACAAAACCAGCCATGAGCGCCACGATTGCTGAAGAATCGACCCCTCCGCTTAGGAACGCCCCGAGCGGCACATCGCTTACCAGGCGTCGTTCCACGGCTTGGGAAAGATGGGCCCTGACGGCGTGAGCCGCTTGGCCAAACGAAGTTTCACCGAGCATGATGCTTCTCGCCCGAGGGACCTGTGGCTCCCAATAGGCCTGGGTACTGGGAGCTGACCCGGCCTCAAAGACAAGGATGTGACCTGGTGGGAGACTGAAGATGCCTTCGAAAAACGTCCTGGGACTAGCCACGTACCCAAAGGTCAGGTAGCCGGGCAGAGCGTCGGGCGCCATCCGACGCGGAACCTGCGGGTGAACGAGGAGCGCTTTGATCTCGCTGGCGAACACCAGGCTCAAGCCGTCGGACCAGTAGTAAAGGGGCTTCTTACCCAGGCGGTCACGACCGAGGACCAGACGCCGCCGCGCGCCGTCCCACACGGCGAACGCGAACATCCCATCGAGGCGTTGGGCCAGCTGAACAGGGGTGAGATGTTCGGCCAAGTGGGCAATCACCTCAGTGTCGCCCTCGCTGGCGAGGATGTGGCCGTCCTCCAAAAGGCTCTTTCGCAGGCCCACGTAGTTGTAGATCTCGCCGTTCAGGACCGCCCCGATCCTGCCCTCCTCGGAGGTCATAGGTGGATCTCCGGTCACAAGGTCGATGACGGACAAGCGAGTCTGGCCGATGACGCCGGGACCGGCCGCGAATACCCCGGAGGCATCGGGCCCCGGTGCTCGAGCAGCCTTAACTGGCCCTCCACGACAACCTGAGAAGCGACTGCGCCGACGGTGCCGGCTATCCCGCACACGCTGCCAGGCTAACGTGGCTGCCAATGTCACGGTGGCACCAGTGACTCTCGCTGGCGGGCAGGTCAACATCGGCGGTGCTCCCAGCCCTGTAAGGGTCGTTTACGTGCTCGGGTGGTACCGCAGCGGCACGACCTTGCTCGGTAACCTGCTAGGCCAGTTGCCTGGCTTCGTTTCTGTTGGCGAGCTCCAGGCCCTCTGGCACGCTCTGAGCCACCCTGAGTCCCTATGTGGCTGTGGCCTCACCCTCGATGGATGCCCCTTTTGGTCCCAGTTGAGGTCTCGCCTTTTCGGCGACCGGACGGATGGGGAGGCACTCACAGCGAAATGGCAAGAGGAGATCTTTCCTGCTCGGCACAGGTGGCAACGCCTCCCTCTCCTACTTGGCGCCCCCGCCCGCGCCGCTCGAACGTGGGCCGCGGTACCTGCGTACGCGGAACGGATGGCCGACCTGTATGCCGTCGTTAGCGAGGTGTCCAGCGGAGCGGTGGTCGTCGACACGTCAAAGGAGGCCGCCGACGCTGCCCTGATCGCCACCATCGCCACCATCCGCGCCTGCTTCGTCCAAATCGTTAGGGACCCCCGTGGCGCCGTCTACTCCCACCTGCGCGCAGAACCTCCGGCCGGGAACCGCATCCGCGCAGTCGCTTATCTATCTGTCAGCTGGGCGGTAACAAATGTCGCGTCCGAATTGGTCCGCTTGGTCCGAGGACGGGGTGGTCGGTCGGTAATGGTCCGCTACGAAGACCTCGTGGGCCGGCCTGACTCGGAACTGAGCCGAATCGCCGAATGTGCGGGCGGGTCTCCATTCAGCGTCGCATTGCGCCGGGACGGAGAAAACGTGTGGGTCGAACCGTGCCATACCGCTGACGGCAACCCGGCGCGCATGCGCCACGGGAACCTAGCCCTGAGCGAAGATCGTTCCTGGGAAAGCGGCCTCAGCCGCTCTGAGAGGGCCGTTATCTTCGTCATCACGCGCCCCGTCAGTCTGATTTTCGGCTACTGAACGCCGAGCCGATGGCCTGGACACCCGGGCCTGATCAGCCGTGCCCGGCCGCAGCGTTCCGCCTCGTTGTTTTATACAGCTTTGCGGAGCACAAGCCCGTTCAAGCTGGGGCCATGGCAGAAGTGTCCCGGCGGGAAGAGTACCTGGTCAGCCCCGTACAAGAGCGCTCCGGGTACGTTATTAATCCAGTCTGTCCCTTGTCCCATTGAGGCGCGCCGGACTAGGGGAAGAACTGCGCTGGCGATCAAAAAGGCCGGCCTTGCGCGGCGCGCTTTGCGGTCTAGTTGCGAACCAAGCGTCCCGACGAAGGGGAACTCTGCCACCACCGAGAGGCCGGCCACGGAAAAAGCGTCCTCGTACTCGGCGATAGTGCGGTGAGAGATCGGTGGTCCCGTGCGGTGCTCGGTTGGGTCCCCGTCCGCCGGAGTTGAGGCCGTGTCGAACGAAGCCATGGGTACCGTCCCGAAATAGCCGCTAATAAGCACCACGCCATTGGGCTTGACCAGCCGTGATAGGTTGGAAACTGCCTGCTTAACTTCCTCATCACCCCCGACAAGGAACAGGTTGTCGAAAGCGGTCGCGACATCGAAGGACCCCTCCGGGAAGGGAGGGCCATTTGGGTCGGTCATGTCCCACTGCACGATGCGCAGTCCCGGGAACTGACTGCGCATCGCCTCGACCGCGTTCGCGGCCAAGTCCATGCCAGCAACAGTGGCGCCCCGCCTGGACCAGTACTCGACCCACATGCCGCCGCCGATACCTACGTCGCAGACGCTCATGCCTTGCGGGCTGATCCCTAAATCATGAAGGGCTCCATCGAGAGCGCGGAAGCGTCGGCGGTACGTCCACCGGTTAAAGGACTTACCGAACCCAAGTTGCGATGTCTGCGGGAAGCCGGTACCGGTGGAATAACGCCGCTCCCAATACGAGCGAGCATCGGTCATCGTCGCGAAAGGGTACATCACTGACCGCTGCCGACCGGGCTCACCGGCCCTCAACATGAGCCTGGACCACCCAGAGGGTAACCCAGACGCCGCTCATGAACGCTCGCAGTCGAGCGCGGCGCACAAGGTCCTCGGTACCGCTGTGACGCGTAGCGCCACGCTTGTCGGCGCCGCGATATCAGGGATCCTCGTGGCGCGTGTCCTGGGGCCAACCGGGCAAGGTGTCGTCGCCGTCGTCATGGCCTTAGTGGCCACGGCGGAAGGCTTGGGCAATATGTCGCTTACGGCCGCGGAGATCTACCTATGGACTACCTCGCCGAGACGCGAAGCGCTCTCAGCCAATGCGCTGCCTCTCGGCATCCTCGCGGGTATAGTTGTGGCCACACTCACTGGTGCGGCGACGCATTTGGTCTCGGGCAAGGGCCTGCCAGGCGGGGACATCGCGTTGCTGGCCGCCGGCCTGTGTGCCCTCCCCGTCCTGTTCAGCGGGGGCTGGCTGGCGGAGATCATGCGCCTAGCTGGCCAAATTGGCACGCTGAACCTAGCCCAGCTGCTCGCTTCCGTGGCGGAGGCAATCCTGGTCGTGGCCTTCGTGGTCACCGGTCACCTCACGGTCCTCACCGCCGTGCTTGCTTGGACCATTTCGACCTTCGTGCCAATGCCGATAATTGTGTGGGCCACAAAGCCAAGGGCACGCTACATTTCCGCGTCCGTCGCCCGTCGGACAATCGGTGTGGGTCTGCAATACCACCCGGGTACAGTGTTCCTCCGGCTTTTGTACCGCCTAGACGTGCTCATTCTCACCATTTGGGTAGGGACTGCACAAATCGGCCTGTATGCGGTCGCCGTCACCCTGGCCGAGATGACCGTGATAGGAACCGATGCGGTTGCGTTCGCGCTGCGTGATCGCCAGATAGGCCTTCCAGTCGCCGAGGGAGCCCACCTCACGATCCGGCTGTCGAGGATCAACCTGATCGTGGGAACGGTCAGTTTCGCCGCCTTGGCGGCGGTTAGTGGCGTCGCTATACCACTCGTGTACGGTCACGCTTATAGTGGCGCAGTCACGGCTTTGTACGCGCTGGGACCAGGCGTGATAGCCCTTGCCAGCATGCGCGCTGTGTCGGCCCACCTAGTGCGTTTGGAACGGCCGGGGGTGTTCGCCACCCTCACGGGGCTCGCAGTCGCCATCAACGCCGGCCTCAACGTCGCGTTAATCCCCAGCTTAGGCATCGTGGGCGCTTCCCTGGCTTCCAGCGTTAGCTACGTGGTCCTCGCCGTAGCCTGCCTCACATGGTTGTGCCGGTCGGTCGGGGCACCTCTCATCGACATCGCGCCACGGTGGCGCGACCTCGCAGACATCTGGGACGCCGGGCGGCAACTGATGACGCGGTACCGCGCCCGGGCACGCCTCGCGACACCCACCTCGTCGGGCCCGACGGAGGGCAGTTGACCGGGCGCCGGGTGACCTTGGTCATCCACGGATTGGGAATGGGGGGGGCAGAGAGGCTCCTGGCCTTCATGGCAGCCTGGCTGCACCGGCGCGGATGGGCGATCCATGTGGTCACGCTGGGCTCGGACCGGCCCGATGCGGTGGAACTCCCACCGGGTTCGTCACGTTCGGACGTGGCCCGGGCGGGCAAGTGGTTCCACGTGGGCCGACAGGTACGCCGGCTCGGGCAGTTGCGCGCGGCGGTGCGTGATAGTCACCCGGACGTCGTGTTCTGCATGATGGGAGGTCCTGGGCTGCTCGTGCTGATGGCCTTGCTGGGCAGCGGGATCCCGATTGTGATCTCTGAGCAGGTGGACCTTCAACTGCACCAGACGGAGTTGGCTGTCTCTTGGCGCCTCCGGTTGCTGCGTGCTTTGCTGTACCCAACGGCCGAGCACATCGTCTTGTGCGCCGACCGCGACCTGGCATGGGCGGCCAAACGCATTCCCCGGTGGCGAACCAGCGTCCTAGCAAACCCCCTGGTGTTCGAACCGCTTGACCCAGGCACTGAGACGCCCCCTTGGCTCGCCCACCCATGCTTACTGGCCATGGGCCGCTTCGTCCCCCAAAAAGGATTTGACCTTCTCGTCAGCGCCTTCGCGCGCGTTGCTGACAGCTTCCCAGAGTGGAAGCTCGTGATCGTCGGCGACGGGTATTTACGCGCCTCACTGATCGCCCAAGTCGAGGCGGCCGGGCTGGTTGACCGGGTCGCGATGCCGGGACTGGTCCCATCACCTGAACCTGCACTGGCCGCGGCCGACGTCTTCGTCTTGCCATCGCGCTTCGAAGGGTTCCCCACGGTCCTCGGCGAGGCTATGGCTTGCGGCGTTGCCGTCGTCGCATTCAACTGTTTTAGCGGGCCGGCCAAGTTCATCCGTCACGAAACCGATGGCCTGCTCGTCCCGCCGGGAGACGTCACTGCGCTGGCCGACGCCTTGGGGCGGCTTATGGCCAGTGCCGACCTGCGCGAGCGCCTCGGAAAGGAGGCGACGTCGGTAGTCGAGCGCTTTTCCCCAGATGTCATCATGCCCCAATGGGAGGAGATCCTCCTCGAGGCGCGCCGCAACGGTCATCGGCGGTAGGCCGATATCACCTTCCTGAAAGTTTCGACTACGTCGTCGACATCTCGATCTGAAAGTCCTCCCGAGAACGGCAACGAGAGCGTGCGCTCGGAGATGGCCGTGGCCACCGGGAAGTCCTCGGGCTTCAGCCCGAAGCGCTTGCGATAATACGAATGCAGGTGGACTCCGACGTAATGGACACCGCATCCGATGTTCTCCGCCTGCAGTGCGTTCAGTACGCGGTCCCGGTCGACCGTGAGCGCTTCGAGACGCAGACGGACCGTGTAGAGGTGAAGAGCGTGAACACTTCCTTCTCCGGGACGACTCGGCAGATCCACGGGTAGGTCGGAGAATGCCTCCTCGTACCGGCTCCAGATTTCTTCGCGTCGCCGCCCGTGCCGCTCAAGCTTGGCGAGCTGATGGATCCCAAAACTGGCCTGTATGTCGGTCATGTTGTACTTGAAACCGGGTTCGAGCACCTCGTAGTGCGTGTAACCGGAGTCGCTGTAACGCCGCCAAGCATCCGCGGAAAGGCCGTGGAGGGCCAGAGTTTTGACCACGCCTGCGAGCTGGTCATCCTCGGTGGTCACCATGCCGCCCTCCACCGTCGTGAGGTTCTTGGTGACGTAGAAGCTGAAACAAGTCGCGCCACCGATGGTGCCGATCTTGCGCCCCTTGTACCAACCCTCGATGCAATGAGCGGCGTCTTCGAGCACGAAGATGTCCTTGTCCTTAGCCAGGCTCATTATCTCGTCCATAGGTGCCGGGTACCCGGCAAAGTGCACCGGCAGCAAAGCGCGGGTTTTGGCCGTCACCGCTGCTTCTATTAGGTCGGCGCTGATGTTCTGGTCCAGCGGATCCACGTCAACGAACACAGGGACGGCGCCCGTGTGGACGATCGAATTGGCAGTGGAGCCGAAAGTGATCGGGGTTGTAATTACTTCATGCCCTTGTCCGACGCCAGCCGCCAACAGGCTGAGATGAAGGGCTGCGGTGCAAGAATTGACAGCAACCGCATGCTTGGCTCCTATGTAGTCGCCGAAGGCCTTCTCGAAGGCATGCACCTTCGGGCCGGTCCCGATCCACCCAGACCTTATCGAGCTCACCACTTCGGCGATCTCTTCTTCGCCCAGGACCGGCTTACCGAAGACCAGGAACTCTTTGCGGACAGGAGGACCGCCATCGATTGCAAGCACGATCGTCACGGCCACGAGACTACAACCGCGGCGTGAGGCTTGGGGCGCTCAGATCGCCAGCGAGGCCATGTGGTCGTAAGTCTTCGTGACCATTGATTCCACAGAGAGCTCGTCGATGATCCTTTCCCTGGCCAATCCCCCTCGGTCTCGTCTCTGGGCGGCGCCCAACGCCCCTGCCTCGACCATCGCGCCTGCAATCCCAGGCGAAGACACGGAGTGGGCGACGACGCCAGTGGTCCCGACGAGCCAGGCGCTATCGCCTACGTCCGTCACCACGCATATCCGCTCACAGGCCATGGCCTCTGCTACGACGTTTGGCAACCCTTCGCTCGAGGAGGCTGAGACGACCACGTCTGAGGCACTGTAAACAGCAGGCATGTCCGTATGCCGTCCAGCGAAGACAACCCTGTCGGCGAGACCAATCTCCCTGGCCAGGTTGTGAAGTGAGCCGACACGCTCCTGCCGGCCCCCACCGACCACGACGAAACGATAACCCGGTCGATCCGCTAGCAACGCCGCAGCGAAAAGAAACCGCTCGTGACCTTTGACCGGGTCAAAGTTCCCAACCAGCGTGAACACGGTCTCCTGGCCGACCCCCCATTCCGCCCGCAACTGTTTACGGCCACCAGGGGTGAAACGGAAACGGTCCGCCGCCAGGCCGTTGCGCACGACGGCGACCTGTCCTCGCCTTGATCCAGCGACGACGTGGGCGCGAGCACCGGCTTCCGAATTGCAGATGGTGAGATCGGGACAGGAAGCCAGCGACTTCTGTAAATTGCGGAGCAGTCGGACGTTCAGCGGGTAGCCCTCGACGCGACGGTCGGACCCCCGTACGCCCCAGATCAATGCGCCCCTCGGCAGTGTGGGTAAGACGATCGCGCAGGCGACATTGGCGACCGGCAGCAGGCTGTAGACGACCTGGGGCCGAGCTTCCCGCAGTCGGGCCCCCAACCAAGCAAGACGCCCAGCCCATCCGGACAGCGGCGTGGGCTGGCAGCAGGACCGTGACACCACCCGAACTAAGATCGTCTGTCTCCCATGGCCCTGCCTCCAAAACCAGCGTGGTCACCTCGGTACCGCGAGCCACCAGACCTGGCGCCAGGAGCCGCAACTGTCGCTCAGACCCGCCCGTACCAAGACCGGCAACAACGAGGCAAACTCGTTCGAGTGGCAAAAACATCCCTTCTGTCAGGTCCTAGCAAAAGAGGGTAATGCCTCCCATAAAGGTCCTGTGGACTGTGAAGCAGCTTGACCGGGGTGGGACCGAAACACTCCTGCTGAACATGGCACAGTGCCTCGACCCGGCTAAAGTCGAGGTGAGCGTTGTCTACCTGACGGAGGGGCGAGACGCACTCGCGGAAGCACTGGCGCGCTATGTGGACGTCTCCTGCCTGGCAACCAGGTACCTATTGGGCCCCAGTTGGACGTTCCGGCTGCGAAACCTCATCAAAGGAGAGCGCTTCCAGGTCGTACATTCGCATTCGCCGGTCCTGGCGGTCGCCTCCCGGCTGGTGTGCCAAACGGTCCGCCCGCGTCCCGCCCTCGTGTCGACCTATCACGGCGCCTGGAGGTCATACCGCCGCCCGACAAGGGCTGCCGATCGCGCCACAGCTGGGCTGGACGATGCACAGCTAGCTGTGTCAGAAGCCGCGCGTCGCTCCCTCCCCGGCTCGATCGCGCGACGCGCTACGGTCCTCACGCACGGGGTCGACCTCCAATCCCTGGAAGCGCTGAGGCATCAAAAGCGGGTGCTTCGACAAAATCTCGGGATCGATGACAAAACACGTCTCGTCGTCTCGGTCGCCAACTTGCACGCCCTCAAGGACCACGAAACTCTCTTGCGTGCGGTTCGCGAAGTTATCACTCAGGTGCCGGACGTAATTTTTTGGCTGGTAGGCGACGGGCCGCGCAGGCCTCACCTCGAGCTCTTGAACGCCGAATTGGGGCTGCAGGAACAGGTGCGCTTCCTGGGCATGCGTCCGGACGCCGTAAGTCTGGTAGCCGCGGCCGATCTGTTCGTTCTGTCATCGTTCTCAGAAGGCCTTCCGATCTCGATAGTGGAAGCGATCGCCCTGGGGCTACCAGTCGTCGCCACAGATGTGGGTGGGGTGCGGGAAGCAATCGCCGATGGGGTCGAAGGACTGCTTGTCCCGATGAGCTCACCGGACCGCTTGGCACAGGCGATGATCACGCTCCTAAACGACGCGTCGCTAAGAACCCGCTTAGCCGCCGCTGCATTACATCGCAGGGCCAACTTCGACATCAGGACGACCGGTCGGCTACTGACTGAGTTGTACTACAGCCTGGCTAACGGAGCCGTTCGATAACCGCCTAAAAAGAAACTCATTGCAACCTTGCGGCGTAATTACGGTTTTCATGCGAACCAGGCTCAATCCCCGCTCGACGCAGAAGTTGTGCACCGCGTCCGGCTTGGCGTACTCGAATGGATACCCACCTACCCAGTCGACCAGATCGGTGGCCGGTGACATTCCTCTTCCGCCTGCTCCATTTGGATACCCGCGCCATGTTGCGAGGGCGTCGCCGCGCAGGGCGTCGCGCATCAGACTGGGCCCCCACAGCCGCACGAAACAACCTGCGGTCAGTGCCCAGCGAAAGGACGGGCGAGCCCGGTTGTATGTACGCTTTACCGCCAGCCAGCGCCGGCTTGCTCGACCCGCATCGTTGTAGAGCGCGACGTACAGCACGCCGTCTGGCGCCACTTTCGCTATGGCGGCGTCTAGTGCCCCCCAGAGGTCACCTGTGTGATGGAGGACGCCCCACGAGTAAACGATGTCAGACAGTCCGAGCCCCTCCATGAAAGCCCCGTCGAGTACCGACCCGCGGTAAATTCTCCATGACTCCTCCTCGATCCCATAGCGCAGCCTGAGATCTTCGCTGCAGCGCACTGATTCGTTGTCGAAGTCAAAGCAGGCAACCTTGGCACCCAAGCGCGTGGCAGCTAACGAGAACAGCCCACTGCCGCAACCGATATCGAGGAACGACCGCCCATCAAGTTCGCCCAGCCAATTAACCAACGAGTCAGCCGCTATCCCAACGCGAACTTCGTCGATATCCTGGGCATACCGAAGCCAGTTCCGGCCAAACGCGAACCGCTCGGCAAAGCCCTTCGCGTTGTAGGCGAAGCTCATCGGTCCCGCGGCTCCCCGAACCAGGCCACGGTACGGCGAAGACCCTCCTCGAAGCTGACCTTCGCCTCAAAGCCGAGAACCTGACGTGCCGCGGTGACATCCGCCTGGCTAGCAGTAATGTCTCCGGGCCGCGGTTCGGTATGCACAGGAGGCACGTTGACGCCCATTTCCCTTCCCAGGACGTCGAGCAGCTCGAGCAAGGAATGTGACCCACCGCAAGCGATGTTGAACACGCCGCCCGCAGCTGCTGCGGAAGGCGCTCTCGCCGCAGCCAGGTTGGCCTCAACGACATCGTCAACGAACGTGAAGTCTCTGCTCTGGTGGCCGTCACCATGAAGAATTGGTTGTTGGCCAGCTGAAAACGCAGCTATGAAAAGAGGGATGACGGCTGCGTATGCCGAGTCAGGGCGCTGCCGCGGGCCGTAAACGTTGAAATAGCGCAAAGCGACAGTCGCCAGGCCGTACACCTGGGCGAACACCCGGCAATAGTGCTCGCCGGCAAGTTTGGACACGGCGTAAGGCGAGCGCGGCGACGGCGTAGCCGTCTCGACGCTCGGTAGGGTTGCCGCCCCCCCGTAAACGCTGCTCGACGAGGCAGAGACAACCCGTTGTACGCCGGCGTCCAGAGATGCCTTGAGCACTGTGAGCGTGCCGTGGGTGTTGACTCTGTCGGTTACAAGCGGTTGGGCGACAGATCGTGCGACCGACCCCGCCGCCGCCTGGTGGAACACGAGCTCCGCTCCCCTCACCGCCTCGCGCACGATCGCCTCGTCATCGATATCACCCTCGATGAGCTCTGCGCGCGTATCAAGGTTCTCGCGACGTCCGGTTGACAAGTCGTCCAGCACACGCACCGCGTACCCTTCGTCAAGTAGCCGGCTTACCAGGTTCGACCCGATGAACCCCGCCCCGCCCGTAACGAGGACCTTCACCGCTGCCATGTGCCCACCGACGACAGGTTAGCGAGGTATCCAAGATGAGACCGGTTGTGGTGCCGCAGGCCGTACCCGTTCCTCTCGGCGAGGACGTACCACGAGCCGGCCCTCGCGAGTAGATGCCCTGGGTGCGGCGTTGCGCCACTTTGGTGCCGACAAGAAGCTGGCCGACAGGGCCCTGGCGTGCCAACATGAGAGCATGTCCAACTGGCGCCGCCGCGAAGGCGACGACACCTAGGAGAGGCACGGCATGCGTTCGGAAGACTTCCCCGACCCGACGCGTCGCGTTGTACTCGAATTTAGTTACAACCGGAGCGAGTTCGTGCGAGCAGTGCGCTGGTTGTGGTTACGCCGGAGCGATACCCCGGTAATGGCAGCTATCGGGCTGACCTGCCTGGTGCTCGGAGCCGTTCTGGTAAGTAAGTTTGCGGTTGGCGCCTCCTTTTTACTGTTGGTCGGGGCCCTTTGTGTCATCATAGACATCACCGCAATAATGATCTTGCCGGGGTCCCGCTGGAGAACGCGGCCCGACCTAAGAGCATCGCGGTATTACGCCTTTGCGGATTCGGGCGTCGAGGTGCGTACTGAGACCCTTGACGTGAAGATCGAGTGGTCACAGTTTGCCTCTACGCGGGAGAGCTCTCGTTGCTATCTGCTGCAGGTCGGGAACAGCCGGTCGTATCTCTATTTGCCTAAACGGACGTTCGAGTCGCAATCCGATGAGCTCGCGTTCAGGAAAATGGCTGAGCGGAACACACAAGCTCACCTCAGGCCGCAGGGGCAGCGCCAGCCCGCGCGTCAGCTGCTCACTAGGCGAGTTCGCACCGTAGCGTTGTCGTGGCACCCGCGGTCTTGGAAGGCCTCCGGGCGCCATTTAGGCCAGCGCCAAGACGCACCATAGCCGGTGGCTACACAGAGAGGACGTGGTGCCGCAAACCATACCCGTTCTTTTTGGCGGGGACGGCTTGCGGGGCCACGAGCCGTTCTCCCCTGCTGAGGCCTCGAGCTAAGGCCCGAACGCCCAGACGCCCCCGAACGAAACGATGCCGGACGGTTCGACAGGGCCCTTGCGGTCGACGTCGATCCGGAGCACGTTGCGGCGTACGTCGTAGGGATGGGCGAGGGTGAAGTCGGTCAGCGAAGCGGTGATGTCGTAGGTGCCCGGCAGGAGCGGGAAGCGGTCCATTTTCAGGTCGACCCAACCGCTGCCGTCGATCTTCTCGGGCACTTCGCCGGACTCCCGGGTGGTCGGCCCGCTTACGACGACACCCTGCAGCGTCTGGACCGAGACCGTGAACACGGGCCTAGCAACTGGCTCGGAGGTGGCCCACCAGAGGCGCACGGTGATCGGCTCGCCGCTGCCGACGCGCATGACCTGCTTGCCGAACTTGTCGATCAGCTCGACTCTCTCGATGCGAGCCTCGCCTGAACCCCAACGGTCACCCGTCTCGGTTGCGCGGTGCTCGCTCAAGAAGAGCGAACCGGTATAGGCCTCGACGACCTCGCGTGGGTCACCGTCGGCCATCTTGTGGCCCTTTTTGAACCAAATGGCGTGGTCGCACATGTTGACGACCGACTGCATCGAGTGTGAGACGATGATGACCGTCTTCCCGTCGTTTTTCAGCTGCGCGAACCGCTCCAAGCACTTGCGCTGGAAAGCCTCGTCGCCGACCGCGAGGACCTCGTCCACGAGCAGGATGTCGGGCTGGACGTTGATCGCCACGGAAAAGCCGAGCCGCACGTACATACCCGACGAGTAGTTCTTGACAGGCTCGTCGATGAACTGGCCGATGCCTGCGAAGTCGACAATGTCGTCAAAGCGGGCCAAGAGCTCTTTCTGTTTGAGCCCCAAGATTGCCCCGTTCAAGAACACATTTTCACGCCCCGACAACTCAGGATGGAAGCCAGCGCCAAGCTCGAGGAGCGCCGACATCTTGCCTGTGGTGGTGACCGAACCCTTGTCGGGCCGAAGGATCTTGGCCAGGCACTTGAGCATCGTCGACTTTCCCGAGCCGTTCTCACCGATGAGGCCCGTAGTCGACCCCTCGTAGACTTCGAAGCTGACGTCTTCGATCGCCCAGAACACGTCCACCTTGGCGCGGCCCCCGCGCATGACGGCTGCCTTGATGGAGGCATTGCGCTCGCGGTAGAGGCGGTACTTCTTCGAGACCTGGTCCACGACGACGACCGGGCGGCTCAAGGTTAAAGCTCCTCCGGCAAGCGGGCCTCGTACTTGCGGAACACCCACAAGCCGACTACTAGGGACACCACAGCCCAAACAACCAGGTAACCGAAGTCGCCCCAGGAAACGTTGGAGTGGATAACGAGCCGGGTGTACTCCAGCGCATTGTGGGCGGCCACGAACTTGCCATTTACCGTGGCGGCAGCCACCGGGACCGTGTTCGCGAAGTTCGCAATATGGGTGGAGCCCGGCAAGGCGCCGTTGTACATGAACGACTGGAAGATGAGCACAGCATCGGTCATCGGGTTGATCTTGAACAGCGAACCGAGGTTGACGAGGTGCCCGAAGATGTGGACGAGCTTCGGAGCGGCCTCGCTCCCAGTTGGGCTGTTCACACCGCCTGCGAGGATGTAGTACGGGTAGGCGATAGGGGTGAGGAACATCCAGATGAAGAAGAAGATGTTGGAGAAGTGTTGGATATCGCGGTAAAAAACGTTCCCGATCGAAAACAGTAACGACAGCCCGAGGGCGAAGGCCGCGATTATCGCCATCATCACCAACACGGCGGGGATAAAGATGAGCGCCCTCCAGTTGCCGAACCCGACGATCACCACCAGGAGAAGTCCCATCTCGATCAGGTGGGAGACCATTTTGGAGGCAACCGTCGCCCCCGGGATCAGCTCACGGGGGAAATACGTCTTCTGGATGAGGTTCTGGTTCCCGAGCAAAGCTCCCATCGACTCTTGGATGCTGCCTTGGAAAAAGTTCCACGGAAGCATCGCCGCCAGAAGCATGAGGGCGTAATTGTCGAGCCTGCTAGGCACGCCGAGGGGCGGCTTGATCTGCAGCAACAGGGAGAACACGACCGTGTACACGGCCATGTTGGCAAGAGGGTTGATCATCGACCAGCCCCAGCCGATGACCGAGCGCTTGTACTTGGAACGAAGTTCGCGCAGCGTCAGGTTGTAAAAGAGCTCTTTGTACTCGCCGTACTCGCGCAGTTTTATGCCGGTATGCGCAGTCGTCGTAGTCGTGCCGCTGCGGGCCGAACGCCGCTGCGAGCGGGAACCGTTGCCGTCGACGCTCGCGTTCACGGTGACCTTTGGCGTCTCCGCCCGGTCTTTTACGGGGCTTTTTAATGGGCTCATGGCTCAGTCCTGAAAAGCAGCCGGTTGCGGTTCAAGTTGGGGTTGTAATAGGGGTCACAGGATGAGCGGGGGCGCCAACGTTCGTTGAACAAAGGTGCATCCTCGGGGTCTTCGACCAAACCTCGGGTCGATCCCTCGGCGTGGTAGAGCTCGGCGTCGGGTTCAAATACGACCTGGTAACCAGCTTGGTGCAAGCGCAGGCAGAAGTCTACATCGTTATAGGCCACCCGCAGCCGCTCATCATAGCCGCCGACGCGCCAATAAACCCCCGGTCGCGTTGCCATGCATGCCCCGGTGACAGCCGATACGTCCCGGAGCAGGTCGCCCATCCGCCACCAGTTGCCCCACTCGATCGAATTGGCGTGCCCTCGCCAGGCTCCTATCAGGATGCCCTCGTGCTGGACATCGCCGTTCGGGAAGCGCAGACGAGGACCAACAGCGCCCACCTCGGGCCTCATGGCCTGCTCGATGAGCCTGTCGAGCCAATCGGCGGTCGCAACCTCGGTGTCGTTGTTCAAAAAGACCAGGAGGTCGCATTCCACGCTGGCGACGGCCAGGTTGAGCTGGCGGGGGTAGTTGAACTCATGGGGGTAGCGCAGCACCTTGCCGGGGAAGGTGGCCAGGTACTCGAGGGTTGCCGGGTCGTCGCTCTGGTTGTCGACCACCACCAGCTCGTAATTGCCGTAGACCGTCCGGCCCAGGACGCTCTCGATACAGCGGCCGAGCAGGTGGCGACCGTTGCGGGTCGGGATAATGATGCTCACCTTGGGCTCGCCCGACCGCTTGAACCTGACCCGGTGGACGTCGAACCACGCCCCCTCCTCGGTCCACCCGCCCGTCCCCCCACGGTCTTCCCTCCGGTAGAGCCAGTCCCCAAGAGCTCGCTGCGCCGCCATCCAGGCCCAGGGCTTGTTCTCCCCCAAGGACGCGGCGGACCTCTCGTGCATACGCCAGCTGTAGAGCGAGTCAGGGATGTGGGCAATCCGGTCCGTCGCGTCAGCGGCCCTCAACACCAGGTCGTAGTCCTGGCTCCCGTCGTACTCGGAGCGCAGCCCGCCCAGGCTTTCGATCAACGAACGCCTCAGCACCAGGAGATGGCACACGTAGTTTTGGCACAACAGCAGGTTGGGCGACCAATCTGGCTTCCAACGTGCCTCCGTGAAGCGGCCGGCGGGGTTCAGCTTGTCCTCGTCGCTGTAGAGGAGATCCAGCGTCGGGTCGGTGGCGAGCCACCTCACGACCTGCGCCAGCGCGTGGGGCTTCAACACGTCGTCATGGTCCAAGAAGGTGACGTAGTCGCCGGAAGCCGAGCGCGAGGGCGGCATTCGTCGCCGCCGAGAATCCCCGATCTCTCCTCCAACTTGGTTACTACGATCCGCTTGTCACGCCGGGACAGGGACTCCAGGGCGGCCAAGGTTTCGCGCCACGTGGACGCGTCGTCGCCTATGCAGAGCTGCCAGTTGGGGTAGGCCTGGGCGAGCACGGACTCAACGGCTGCCTCGAGCATCCAAGCTTCCGTCTCGCACACCGGCATCAGTACCGAGATCGTCGGCTGGTACCCCGCAGCCGCGGCCTCTGCTCCAATAGCCGCGACGACTTCGGCGTTGGGGCCGCGGCGCTCGTGCCACAACTCGTAGCGCTCGTCGTCGCTCAAGCTGTCGGGCACGAAAACCGCGGGCGGGTCGGCCACAGCGGCGGGGCGAAGAGGCACCCTGGCCGGAGGAGCCGCGGGGCGCGCCAACAAGCGTTCCACGGGCCAGCGCGGGCCTTCGGGTGGGTCGATCCCGGCACCAACGAGGGCGGCTCGTATGGCCCTCTCGCGTTCGGCGACGAGGCCGGCGAGCCGTGCCGAGATGCCAGCTGAGAACTCCGCCCACGTCCTTTCGTCGGTCAGCAGGGCCCATCCCCTGTGGCCCATCGTGGCGACGTCGCTGACGACTGCGCGCGCCTCGAGGTCGTCGAGGTAAGTGCCGGTCACGGCCTTGTCTGTGGTCAACCAGGGAGTGCCAGCCGCCATGGCAGCGGGGCCCAGGACGAGACGCTCGTACCGTGGTTCACCGGCGACAGGGCCAATCTGGCCGTGCCCAGAGCGCCGACGAGGTCGCCGCCCGAAGGGACCACCTCGGCCCCGAACCGGCCCGCCGCCTCCACCAGCCCGGGCGTCGGCCAGTCGCTCACGATCTTGACGCGCAAGCTCATGTCGCGACGGCGCCACGCCGGCACGAGCTCCTCGAGGGCGCGGACAACCGGCTCCTCAGGGTCGCCTGACACGTCGAAATTGTCGGTCGCCACCAGGACCACGCCCTCCCGGTCGGCATAGCCCTTCGCCGCGCCCGGGTGCAGGGTCGGCGCGCCGAAGCGGGAAACCTCGAGCTCGGGGCCGAGACCCGCAAGCAGGCTGGCGTCCGCGGCGCTCGCACACCATGCCGCCTGGAGGCCTTCAACCTGATGGAGCAGCCGCGTCTGGCCGATCTCGGCGACCGTTTCGGTCCCCTCGGTATGCCAGCTTGCGTCGCCCAGCGCCTGGGCCCTCCTGAACGGCAGGCGCTCGGAGTACAGGACGGCCATAGCCTGGGGCTGTGTAGCGCGCACGAGCTGCCAAAGGTGCGTCGTCAAGCCTTCGTCGCTGACGAGCACATGGGAGTAGTGGTAGCGCCGGTCCGCGCACCAGGCCGGCCAATCGACGGGCCCAGCGATGACCTCGACTCCCTGACGCTGGTAATGCCCGCCGTAGCGGGACGCGCCGAAACCGTCGGCGCAGGCGAGGGTGACAGCGCGTCGAAGCGCAGCGCGCAAGCGTCTCGACGACTTCGACGAGCCCTTCGGCCCCCACCAACGTGCCGGGGATGGTCCCGGTAACGACCAGCACCCTCGTCGGGCAGGCCTCGTCGCGCTCCGCCCAGCGGCGGGGCACGGGCCCCGGAGCGAAGGGCACGTCCGGCGGAGCGCTCCAACGCCATGACGGCTCGTAAACGATGCGCAAGCCCTTTGCGCGGACGTGCTCAAGCACCTCCTGGGCCGACGGGGCGGCGCGTCTCTTGGTCGCCGGCAAACCATCGAGGGCGGTGGTGCTGACTGCAACGACGCTCGACGCGCTCCCGGGGACATCCCGGCGGAAACCGTGTTCGGGAGACCCCAAAGGTGCTCCGACGTTGAACGGTGTTGCTGCACCGGACGGCCCGACATAGGTGCCCGCCTCGGCAACGCGCCTCCGTTCGTCGTACAGCAGCGGCACGACAGCGCCGATGCCGAGAGGCCCGCAGAGCAGGTCGACGAGCGCCTGCTCAGGGACAACCGCCTCGGGTGCTGTGCCGATCAAGACAAACTGGCGGGGCGAGCTCAGCGTGCCGCCCTTCGCAGGCGCCCGTAGAACTCACGCGCCGGGGCCAGCGCACGCATCGTCATCGTCGCGTGTATGGCTCGGAGCTCAGCCTGCTGCTCGGCGGTTTCTTCCTGGAGACGCTTCATTTCTTTTTCCGTCGCTTCGAGACGCCGGCGAAGGATGACGTCCTGGCCGTGCACCGCCTTGATGGCGGACTGGACGCTCGTATTGGCGGTCCTTTCCAGAAGGGCGGAGCGCTCGCCAAAGCGAAGGCGCTCGACGGCGAGGCGCTGGCGAAGCGAGTCGTTGACAGTTTGGAGCTCGAGGACGCGGGCGTTCAGGGCCGCCTGCGACGCTGGGCCTCCGCGCCCGTCAGCTGCCAGTTCGGCTGCCCTTTTCTCCAAATCACCAGCGGCCTCGTCGAGGGACTGGTCCAATGTCGCCTCCAGTCGTTTGAGCCCGGGGGGCCTACCCCGGCGGGCGAAAATGTTGTCGATCGTGGCAATCAGTGCAGCCGGGGTACCCACAAGGGCACTCGCATCGCCGGTCCAGGCGGCGAAGGCGCTGGCCGGGCTCTCTTCGGGCGCAACAGCCGCATGGGGGACGCCGAGCGCCCAGGCCAGTGCCATCATCGAGCCGCTCTGGGCGACCACGACACTGGCGCCGCCGACCGCGGCAGCTAAGTCGACCGGGCTCGCCACCCGCAGCGGGAGCCTGGCGCGGTTGGGGTTGCCAGCCCAGTCTTCGGGCTGGTAACGACCTTCCTCGGTCTCAGTCCTGCGTGCCTCGAGGACCGCCTCGACGCCTCGGTCCTGCGGTGAGAGCGGGCCGGGTGCAAGCCTGACAATCTCGGCCGGCCGGTCTCCCCCGGCTCTTTTCGCAAGCTGATGAAGAGCCAGCTCGAGGTCTGCGCGCGTTGCCGGGCTGGCCGTCGCCTTGTCGAGGAGGCCCCCCTCGACAAGGACATAGTCCTTCGGCAGGCCCTCAACCACCCGCAGGTACGCGAGGCGAGCCTCGAGAGCCGCTCGGGGCATGTGGCGTGCCGCCAGCAACGCCGGCTCTGGCACTGCGAACGGGGGTCCCACGCTCGAGTGCGGGCTCATCCCCCAGAGCTCGTCAGGAGCTACGCCAACCACCGCGCTGCCGGCCTCGGCGAGGTGTTGTGCGATCTTTGCACCGGCGCCGTTGGGGCTACCTGACGCCACGAAAATGTCCAGTCCTACGGAGCTCTCGTCAGCCCAGTCCAAGGACAGGCCCACGGCTGCCGTTTCGCCGGTGAACCCAGGGTCAGCCCAGGACGACAACGTGCCGTGGACTAACAAAGGTGACAGCCCGGGGCAGCGCGCGCTTAGCTCCGACCTAAGTAACACGCCGGAGAGCGCCGCGAGCGGGTCTCCTGGCTCTGCTCCGGCCCACCAACCGACGCGCATGTGCTCGAGGACACTTGTCAGGCCCATTTCCGGCAGATTACTACTCACCATGAGCTGATGGCTCCCTCTGGCCGGCCCGACGCGGGACTACGTGCCCGATAGCGGAACTACGCTGCCCGATAATGGCCCCCGACCCCAGCTCAGCTGGGACCACGCTGGTCGACGCGCCCGGCTCCGAGGAGACCGCGTCAGATTTAGCTGTGCCAAACCGCGGGCACTCGCGTGCCCGACGACCCCGACGACCTCGTACCGACGCAGCGGTCGCTGTCCATTTCGTGAGCCTTGTCGGGGCATTCGCGTTTTGGACTTGGCTCGACCGGGGGCTGTGGTTTTTCGGTGACGAATGGGATTTTCTCGTCACCCGCGGCCTCGGGTTCGGGCCCACAAACCCCGAAAGCATCTGGTTCCCGCATAACGAGCATTGGTCGACGCTGCCGATCCTGCTTTGGCGGGGTTTGTTCAACGTTTTTCACTTAACCAGCTACTGGCCTTATATCGTGCCGGTGCTCCTGGCCCAGGTCGGCGTCATGCACCTGACCTGGCGGCTGTGCCGGCGCGCTGGCGTCGACCCATGGGTGGCGACGGCAGCCGTGGCAATGCTGGGGTTCCTCGGCGCTGGGGCCGAGGACCTCACCTGGGGCTTCCAGATCGGCTTTATCGGCTCCGTCCTGTTCGGCTTGCTGGCCTTTGACCTGCTGGACAGGCCTTTCGCCAACCAGGCCGCTCATCGCGCCGGCACCCTGGCCTCGCTTGCCCTTCTCGCGAGCCTGATGTGCTCGACGATCGGTGACGCAATGGTCCTCGGGGCGGCGCTGTTGGCATTCGCCCGCAGGCCCAAACGGGAGGCGGTCACCGTGCTGGCACTGCCAGTAATGGCATATGCCTTGTGGTTCGTGGTCGTGGGCCGACTAGGGCTGGCGGAACATTCTGACCAGTTCCCCCTGGCCAGGTTCACAGGTGCCCCAAGCTTCGTGTGGAACGGGATCTCGTCTGCTCTGGGCCAGGCTTTCAACCTCACCGGTGCAGGTGCCGCGATCCTGGTCGGGCTGGGAGTGTGGGTCGTTTGGAAAAGCGGGGCCCTTTGGCGCCAAAACCCAGCCCTGATCGGGCTATGTGCCGCTACCGTTGCTTTTTATGCGCTAACTGCGCTCGGCAGGGACGGCAGCACTGTGAGCCCGGCCCAGTCCCGTTACGTGTACGTGGCAATGGCCCTGTTGCTGCCCGTGATCGCCAAGCTCCTGAGCCCTACCGGCCAGTCGCACGCGGCGCGCTGGGCTGCGGTGGCGCTCCTTTGTTTCACCGCGCTGGGCAATGTGGGGCAAGCTCAGAGCTGGGCGAGCTCTCGCGTCACCTTCACCTCAGGACTGAAAACAAATGTGCTAGCCGCAGGACAATTGCTCGGTTCTGGCGTCCAGGACGTCTCCGGGCCCGGTGCAGCTCCTATCAACTTCGACCCGAACCTTTCAGCCTTCGCGCTGGGCGACCTGCAGCGCTCCGGTTGGCTGCCTCACTCTGCTCTCAGCCCGCTCGAACTCGTCAACGCGCGTACCCTGCTCGCTGTCGGAGATTGGAACGGCTCAGCTACTTCCCTGACGTCCAAGGCTCTGTTCAGCGGGAAGTTCACCTATGAAAAAGACAATTTTGGACGGGTCGTAGCTGGTGCGGGGAACTGCACGATGTTCGTACCGACGGTGACAAACCCGCCTCTCCAGCTGTGGCTGCGCATGCCCCCAGGCCAAAAAGCGGCGTCGGTAGAGGTGAGCGTGCCCGCTCCCCCAGCGGGGACGCCAGAGTACCTGGCCGCCGTACTTTCCCCTCCAGGCGGCCCTTCGAGCTCGGTCGCGACGCAGCTCGCAGTTCCGGCCAACGGGGCCGGCTACCTGAGCGACAACGACCCGGGGCCCAATTGGTCATCAGCTGGACCGGCGGTACGCCCCTCACCCTGTGCGGGCTCACCGCAGCCAGTTGAGATGGTCGTCTGACGCGCCTCGCAGTGGCGCGCAGAACTTGGCCGGGCTCTTGTTCCCCGTCCCAACCGGGCCCCTGAAATCTCGGCCCAGTGTGGCCGCCGCCTACGTGACCGGGGTGGTAGCCATTGCCGCCACGGCGCTGCTGCGCCAGTCGGGGTTGCCCGCCACCTCTACGATCTGGGCTGAAGATGGGCGGATCTTTACGCGCAAGCTCTGCGTAGCCCCTTCTGGCACACACTGGTGACGCCCCATGACGGCTACGGGCAACTTTTCCCACGCGTAGCCGTGCAAGTGGCCCGTCTCGCTGCTCCCGGCCAAGTCGCAGAAATACTGGCTATCGGTGGCGCTTTTAGCCTGGCCGCAATTGCTTGCTTGGTCTTCCACATGGCAAGGGGTCACATAGCCTCACCCACACTGCGCGGCCTGCTCGTGGCCGCCATGGTCCTCCTCCCCGTGGCAACCGGGGAGTTGCTCGACAACGTCGTGAACGTGCCGTGGTGGTTGTTTTTTGCGAGTTTCTGGGCGCTGCTTTGGCGGCCTCGCTCTGCGACCGGCCGAGCGTCGGCAGGTCTCGTGTGTTTCTTGGCGGCTGCTTCGGAGCCTCTGGTGGGTCTTTTCCTCGTGTTGAGTGGGGCCAGGGCTTTGGCTCTTCGCCATGCTCGAGACCAGGCACCTACTGTTGGCATCGTCTCAGGCCTGCTCTACCAGGTCGTCGTCATGGTGCGCTCGAGCGGCAACATAGTGTCGAGCGGGGGGAGCGTCCAGGGATTGGCCCAGTCGTTTTCGGTGCGGGTAGGTCTTGGCTTAGCCGGCGGTGAGAAGGGCACGGACTGGCTTTTCACGCACGCACGGCCAATTGCAGTCGGTCTGGGTGCGGTTGTGCTGTGCTCGCTCGTGACGGTAGGGGTGTTCTTCGGCGGTTCGCTGCGGGTACGGCTGTTTACGCTCGCAGCAGCGGGCTTTTGTGCGGTTTGTTACTTGGTCCCCGTGTGGCTGAGAGGGCTCGGGCCCAGCATGCAAATCTCGAGAGTGGAGGTCGCCAGCCGCTACCAGGTCGTGCCCGTCCTTTTGTTGGTGAGCACCATATTCGTGATCGCGGACCATTGGGGAAAGGCGCGTAGCATGAGCGCTCCGCCCGATGGCTCGTACGGCTCGTACGGCTCGTACGGCTCGTACGGCTCGAGGAACTGGCGCCCCGTGATGGCGGTGGCGCTTTGCGCCTGCCTGCTCGGTCCCACCTGGGTTGTCGACTTCCGCGATACGAACCAACGCTCGGCCGGGCCAGCCTGGCGGGCCCAGGTTGCAGGAGCAACCGCTCAGTGCCGGCGGGCGCCGAGCGCAACCGTCTCGCTGGCGATCGACCCGCCCGGGTGGGACGTCTCAGTCCCTTGCGGGGACCTGCTCAGGTAGCTGGGACGTCCCGGCCGTAAATCGTGCGCCAGTCGAAGACCGGTGACGGGTCCAACTCGCCGCTCCCATCATCCAGGTGGAGCTTTTCGGGCGAGATGACGAGGCGTTCCGGCCACGAGCTCATGTTCTCGTAGTGATAATTGCTCCCGCCCCGCCGCAACCCGGCCCGGTCCACCTCCAGGCGTCGCGCCATTTGGGCCTCGCTCCTCATCGGGTAATGGCGCAGGTTGAAAAGCGTCGGGTAACGCTCGCCAAGGGGCGGGTTGTGGTTGAACTGGCGGATATTGGTCGCCGAGGCCCGCCACGAACGGATCCGCGGCCCGCAGTCAGGAAAGAGGCTGTAGTGACGGACCCGTGCTACTGCGCGCTCGGCGCGTTGGTCGTCGGCGCTGGTCCACCAGAAATTGTAATTGTTGAACTGGATCCAGTCATAAGGGGACCGCGCCACCTCTTCGAGCCACTCCTTATAGGTGCGGCTACGGTCCGGGCCCTCCAGGAACTCGTCCTGGTCCGGCCAGGAGACCCAGTCGTAGCGCCCCGCATATTCTTTCATCAGGTGCTCCGACATGGCCGGGTAGAGCCCGTAAAAATCGACGCTGCGAGGGACGTTCTGCAGCTCCATCAGCTCGCCGGACAGCGAGCGCAGGACTTCGGGCGTCTCGTCGGTGGACCCGTGGTCCCAGACGATCAGGTCGTGGCCCTGCTCGCGCAGGTACCGGACGGCGTCGACTACCAGGTCACCGTCGTTGTAGCACAAGAGCACCCCCAGCAGGCGCAAGGTCGGCTTGCTGACGCTGCCGTGGCCCCGTCGCCACGGGAACACTCGGGCCGTTGCTTTGGTCATCTGCATTCAAAGGCTATCTTCCAGTAGCTTCGCTGCAGTGGGAGACAAATCACGCGGGCACGAGGGCGCAGGGCAGCGGGTAGGCGTCGCAATACTCGGTATGCACAGGAGCGGGACGAGTGCTGTGGCTGGCTTCCTAGCCAAGGCCGGCTTCTTCGCAGGCGAGGAGGACGACCTGCTGCCGGCTGCGGAGGACAACCCGAAAGGGTTCTTCGAACGGGCCGACGTGAACGCCCTAAACGACGACCTCCTCGAACGGCTCGGTGGTAACTGGGACAGGCCGCCCGGGCGCACGGTGGTCACGGAGCGTACGCCGCAGTGGCAGCCCAAAGTCGACGAGGTGCTGAGCACCCTTGGCGCCGAGGCAGCTGGCCGACCGTTGGTGCTGAAGGACCCACGCATCAGCCTGCTCCTGCCGGCCTGGCTGCCGGCCTTGGGCGACCGGTTCGAGGTCATCCTGGTCGACCGGAACCCCATCGATGTCGCTCTTTCGGTCCGCAGGCGCGATGGCCGCCCGCTTTACATCGCACTGGCTCTCTGGCAGCTCTACTGCACCGAGCTGCTGGAAGGGTTGGCCGGCAAGCGTGTGCTGGTCGTGCGCTACGAGAACTTCGTGGAGAGCGCGGGCGCCGGGACCAAGCTGCTCGAGCGCTTAGGCGAGCGGCTCCCGGCAAACACAGCTGCCGCTGGGCGAGCAAAAGGTTTTGTGTCCGGTGATATGCGCCATCACCAGACTGCCGCCGAAGACCCTGCCCTCGAACAGGTCCTCACCACCGCCCAGTCGGCTCTGTACGAGTGGCTGCACGGGCTGCCGGAGGGCTGGCTCGAGCTCCAGCCACCCAAGAAGCTGCGGGTCGAACCGGAGAATGCGCTCGTCACCGTGGCCGAGTACTACGACGCGATGGGTGACCGCTACGGGATGGAAAAGGCGTACGACACGGAGCGTCACAGAGCCCTCCATTTCGAGCAGGCCACCGAGCTCAAGGACCACCACATCGAGAACCTGGAAACCGAGCTGCGCCATCTCCGCCGCCAGGCCGAGAAGCAGGAGGCCCGGATCGGCGATCTGGAGACCGAGGTGCAGGAGCAGGCCAGGGCCAACGAGGCACTGCTCGCGGAGCTGCGCACGCTCCACGAGGACGGCCGGGCGGCGGCGAGCAACCTCGTTGCGGCGGCGAAGCGGGGCCTGTCAGGGCGCGGCCCGGGCAGGGCTTAGTCCGGCCAGGGACCTTACCCCGCGGCCGCCTCCGGGCTGAGGCGACCCACCAGCAGGTCCGGCGCTCGCCTGGGCGATGCACAGAACTCGAGCAACGGCCGGGCGCCGCGGTCCCAGGTGTGGCGTTCGGCAACGGCGGCGAAGCGCTCGGCGGGTGGAGGGCTCGCCAGTACCCGTCCCAGAGCGTCCTCCAGAGCGCGGTCATCTCCCGCCGGGACCGCCACGCCGAGGCCGGCGTTGGCAATTTCCTCGGCGAGAACGTCGCCTTCGGTTAGCACCATCGGGAGGCCCGCCCACAGATAATCGAGGACTCTCGACCTGAACGAGTAGCGGGTCTCGACGTGGTCGAGGTGCGTGCTCACCGCCACGTCGGCATCCAGCAGGAAATCAGCCCGCTGCCCGTACGGCACCCAGCCGGCGTTGAAGAACACATGCTTGCCGGTGAGCCCGAGGCTCATCGATAGCTCCTGGAGCTCGGTCGCCACACGCATCGCCGGGATGTCCGGGTTGGGGTGCCGCATCCCTACGAACACGAGGCGCAGCTCGGGGACACGCCGGCTCAGACGCGCGACAGCCCTGAGCAGGGAAATCGGGTCGAGCCAGTTGTAGACGCCCCCGCCCCAGAGCACGACCTTGTCCTGCGGGCCAATCCCTGGCACCTTTCCCCGCAGCCCGTGGCCCTGGCGCAGTGGAGGTTCGCTCGGCAAGCCGAAGGGGACCACCGAAACCAACCTGCTGAGCAGGGGATCTCCTCCGTAGTTGAACGGGTTCACCCGGCCCACTGCCGCCAGGCTCCCGAGCCAGAAATCCCGTTGGCGTTCGCTGGCGCAGGTGAAAAAGTCGCCTCTTCGCAGGGCGACGTTGATCACCCCGGCCAGGCGGGTCACGACCCGGTCCTGTTCAGGGAGGCCGTCGCCACCCATCTCCAGGTTTTCCAGGTGGTAGGGGTCATAGATGTCGACAACGACCGGTTTTGTCGTGTCACGAAATTCCTCCGCCATGTACACCAGGCTGCTCGGAGCGTAAGAAACATCCGAGCCGTCGACCAGTTCCCTGATGGCCGGGCCGGCAGCCAGCCGGAGCTCTGCATTGGGGTGGGTACCCGAGACGGCGACGGTGCTCGCCAGGACAACATCGAAGTGCTTGCCGAGGACGTTTGCCAGTTCCCAAGCCCGAATGGCTGGGCCCGGCATCTCAGGGCCAACGGGGTCGGTGGAGAAGACGACCACCCGAGTACGCTGCCTGGCTGTGAACGCGTCCGACATCGCCGTGAGGCTACTGGGCCAGAGGCCATGACGCGCGTCCTGGTGCTGACGCCTGACGTGCTGCGCGCCCGGATGGCGGGCCCGGCAATGCGGGCATGGCATATATCCCAACGGCTCGCGGAGGAGCACGAGGTCCGCCTTCTCACGACATCGCCCTACTGCGAGGTGAGCTCTGCGACGTTCATCGTTGCTGCCGTCGGGCCCGAAGCTTTGGCGGAGGCCGAGGCCTGGTGCGACGTCATGATCTTGCAGGGCTACGTCATGTACCACCATCCGGTGCTGGCGGCGTCGCAGAAAATCATCGTTTTCGACATCTACTCCCCGCTCCACCTGGAAACCCTCGCACTAACCAAGGGAACTCCGGGCGAAGCGAGGGACGCCCACGTGAGATTGTCGACCGAGACCCTGAACAACCAATTAAAACGGGGGGATTTCCTTATCTGTGCGAGCGAGCGCCAGCGCGACCTTTTCATCGGCCAACTTTGCGCTCTCGGGAGGGCGAACGCACTCAACTACGACCCCGACCCGACGCTGCGGCGCCTGATCGACGTAGTCCCCATCGGGCTCCCCGACGAAGACGCCGAGCACCGCCAACCGGCGCTGCGGGGCGTCGTCCCCGGCATCGGGCCCGACGACGACATCCTCATTTGGGCGGGCGGTGTTTACGACTGGTTCGACCCGCTCACCCTGGTACGAGCCGTGGCGAGCGTGGCGAAAAAGCGCCCATCCGTCCGCCTTTATTTCATGGGCCTGCAACACCCCAACCCGGACGTGCCACCGATGCAGATGGCGATCGACGCCAGGGCACTGGCCGAAGAGCTCGGGGTTGCCGGCACGCACGTTTTCTTCAACGACGGCTGGGTCGAGTACTCCGAGCGCCAGAACTTCCTTCTCGAGGCGACGCTGGGGGTATCGACGCATTTCGAGAGCTTGGAGACCCGCTTTTCGTTCCGCACGCGTGCGCTCGACTACCTGTGGGCAGGGCTGCCGATCGTGGCCACTGAAGGCGATTCGTTCGGCCAGCTGATCGAGGAGGAGCACCTCGGTCTGACCGTGCCTCCCGAGGACCCACAGGCTCTCGAAGAGGCGCTCCTCCGGCTCCTCTCCGACCCGGAAATGGCGGCCGCTTGCCGGGCGCGGGTGGCCGAAGCTCGCAAGGCCTTCCGCTGGTCCGTGGTCCTGGAGCCTCTTGTCGCATTTTGCCGCGAGCCCCGCCGCGCACCGGACCTTCTTGCGTCTGGGGCGATGATCGCCCCGGAGGTGGAGGCGGGAGTTCCGGCTGGTACGCCCGTGGCTGCGGTCGCTGGCCAGCGCACACTCATCGAGCTGGCCCGCCACCACTACCGGGAGGGCGGCCTGTCTCAGGTGGCGAACCGCGCTGGCAACAAACTACGTCGCTTTGTGAACAAGCTCTGACAGGGCCACCCACTCGCTGCCGGTTACTCGGATCTGAGAGCGAGGTTCGCCGGGGTTCGGGAGGCGATGCGCCCTGGGACAGCGGCAACGAGGTTGGCGAGCAATAGGGCGCCGAGCGCGACCAGGACGACCCTGACGATAGGGAGGCTCGGATCCGGTACGGCGTCTATTTCATGGGCGAAGAGCTCCCACAACGACCGGCCCAACGCGAGGCCCAGAGGCGCGCCCACAACCGTGCCGGCTCCGACAGCCACCGTCGCCTGCCAGGCTATGGTCGCCGCCAATTGACCGTTGGTGAAGCCAAGAGTTTTCAACACCGCAAGGTCGCGGCGCCTGCGCCTGACAGAGGCGACCAGTGTGAAGCCGAGAGCGACTGCGGCCCCGGCAGCAAGGGCGCCCCCGAGCAGGTTCGGAGTGGCACCGAGGTTGCGGTAGGCGATGATCTCGGCCGGCCTCTGCGGCCCCAATAGAGGGGGGCCCCCGCCCGACCCGCCGCCTAATTTCGCCGCAATCGCGTCAATAGAACGTTGGACCGCTACCATGCTCGTCCCTGCTCGCGCTCGCATCAAGATGGCGTTGGGCCCGGGTTGCGGCTGATCGTAAGGGTTTCTTTGAGCTGACGGGATCAGGTGATAGTCGAGCAACGCCCCCTGACCCATTTCCATATGCATGCCGCCCGTCCCCCCAAACGCCGGCATGGTCGCGGTCCCGACGATCGTCAAATGGGCCGGCCGCGTACCAGGAGCACTGACTTCCACCGTTTCTCCGACCCGTTTGTGCAGCGCGGCCAAGGTGAGGCTGCCGAGGACCACCTGGCCCGCGCCCTCAAAACTGTGGCCCGACAGCACCGGGGGGGCGACGGTAGCCCCAGGGTCAGCCCCCATGACCTGGACCGGCTGGCCGTCAACTTCCAGTTGTCCGAAGTAAACCGCTGACCAGGCCGTCACCAGGCGGTCGGAGTTGAGGAGCGGCTCCACCTGTGCAGGGATGTCACCACCGCCGGCGAACAGGCCGTAGTCCCAGTTCCACCCGTACAACGGCGGGTTCGAGACCAAGGCGCTCAAGCTGGCCCCGAAAGTCAAGGTTGCAGTAACCACCAGGACAGCCATCGACGCCCCGACCATTGCCGACCGGACAGGTACGGCGCTGCGACCTCTGCCCGGTTCGAGAGCGAAGCGGATCCCTTCGAGCGCGGGGGGTGGCAACCCGGCCGCAGTGGCGGTCCTGACTAAGGCCGATCCGCGGTTGCTCGCCCGTTCACGTTCATCCCAGGCGCGCCTGCCTGTGGCGGAATACACGACAGCGAACGAAACCCCAGAAAGGGCAACGATTAACACCGCGAGGCTCAGGCCGATCACCGTCCAATCGACGCTGACCGAGACCGGTAGGTACGGTCGTGCTGGCCCGAGCGGGGCAAGCGGGGATAGGCCCATGGCAACTCCAGCCGCCAGCAACGAGCCAGCCACAACCGCCCCGAGCACCCCGATCAGTGCGTCGGCCGAAGTCATGGCCGGCCCCGCACCTAGGGCGCGCAGTACTGTCAGATCCTCGGCATCAAGCCATACGCGCCGGCCGATCAACTGCGCCGCTATCGCCAGGGTGGCCAAACCGGCGATGCCCCCGAACACGGCGAGGGCGATGGACTCCGGCCGGATGGCTCGCTCGGCCGTACCGACGACCACAGTCCCCATCACCGGCGAAAAGGGCACTCCTCGGGGGAGCACACGGGCTATCTCGCCGGCGACAACGCTGTCGTAGCGGTTGCCGCCCTCCAGCTGGGCCCCGGCGATCGTGTCGTCTGCGCAACACTTCAGTAAATGTTCAGTCAGCGACGGCCCGAACAATACTGTCGACGATTCGCCCGCATCGGTGTCGAACTGGTCCGCCACCAGGTTGGAGGCTGAAGTGGTCCCGACGCCGACCAGCCGGGCCGTTATCCGAGAGCGCGGACGGAGCCCGTTCGGGTTCCCTACCGACTGCGCGTCGGTATAGACACCGAAGGTCACCACCTCGCCCAGGTGCATGTCCCAGGCTTTGGCTGTTGCCGAGTCCATAACGAACTCGTTGGCGCCGTACCACCGGGGCAGCCGGCCATGAGCGACTATCAGCCGGTCCTGTTGAAGCCCAAGGCCGTCGACGCTGCCGGCGGCGTACCAGTTGGCCCCGGGGATCGGCAAGCCGTTGGGCCCGAGCGGCAAGAGGCCGAGACCGACTTCGCTCTCCACATCCTTTACATGCGGTAAGGCCTCGATCCGGCGGATCAACCCCGGGTAATAGCCTTTGTCCAAGCCAATGTTGGGGTTATAAATCGCGACAACGGCCCCTATGCCCGAGGTATCAGTACGGGCGAGGAGTTCGGTGAACGACGACTGGGTACGCCGGGCCGCTGCGATCGAGCCCGCGGCCAGACCTCCCGCCAGCCCGACCAGGAGGACGATAGCCAGGTACCCGCTGCGGCGACGCCGAAAGGTAACCCGAGACCGGTACCAGGCGCAAGCCATTACCTCCCTCACGGTGCCAAAAGGCCCCCATGCCCGGCCGCTGGTGATCCCATGCCCTGCAGTCTCGTGCGTGTGAAGGGCCGAGTCGATGTAGTCAGCCACCCCTACCTGGTTGGTACTACCACCCCGCGTGCCGAGGCGGGCCGCATCGACCGGTCGGCCTTTCAGCCAAAAATGCCGAGATATTGCCGGCTCAGCTAGCAGTTCGCCGTTGCTCAACTGACCACATCCCATCGGCGCAGATATAGGTGCGGGATGGGTAGCGTGCGCTTATGACCATCGCGACACGCCCACTGGGCAAGACCGGGACGGACGTAACCATCCTCGGGTACGGGGCAATGGAACTAAGAGGACAGCCCCGAGGGCCCGCGATCGATGACGATGACGCCGGACGCGTCCTCAACGCCGTTCTCGACGGGGGGATCAACTTGATCGACACCTCGATCGACTACGGCCGAAGCGAGGAACTGATCGGCCGTTTTGTCGGGCACCGGCGCGACGAGTACTTCTTGGCCTCCAAATGCGGGTGCCTCCTCAGCGACCCGCCCCCGGGCACAACCCCGCCGTTCCCCCATGACTACCGGACCGAAAACATCCGGGCGGGGATCGAGCAAAGTCTGCGTCGCCTCGGTACCGACCGCCTCGACCTGCTCCAGGTTCACATGTCACCCAGCCGAGAGCAGCTGGAGGCTGACGGCACTATCGAAACCATGCAGGCCCTCCGCGATGAAGGCAAGGTCCGCTTCCTCGGGATGTCAGGCACGTTGCCCAACTTGCCCGACCACATTGCTATGGGAGTTTTCGACGTCTTCCAGATCCCCTACTCGGCCGTCCAGCGCGAGCACGAGGACCTCATCTCCCAAGCTGTCGCGACAGGGGCCGGCACCCTCATTCGTGGTGGAGCCGCCCGCGGCGCCCCAGCCGAGGACAAAGGGTGGAAGCAGGGCCCAATCGGGTTATCCGAGGGCGAAGGCCAACGACGCTGGGAAGCCTCGGGGATCGACGACCTCCTCGCGGACATGAGCCGTCTGGAGTTCGTATTGCGGTTCACGCTCAGCCACCCCGACCTGTCGAGCACGATCGTAGGGACCTCCAGCCTGGTGCACCTGCGGTCCAACCTCGCGATCGCCGAGAAGGGCCCCTCCCCGCTGACCTTTACGAGCAGGCCCGGAGCCTTTTGGGGGCGGGCAGCCAGTAAATAGCAGGGGCGTCTCATGGAGTTGCGGTGAACATGGCGACCGCAATGGTCACCCGAAGGGCCCGAAAGGAGCCGTTCCCCGCAATGGCCTCTTCGGTGGCCGAGAAAAATCCCCCGCTCGCTCTTGACACTCCGAACATATGTTCGCTATAGTGGCTGAAGCGCTCGGGACCGGCCTTGACGGTCTCCTCCTTTAGAAGTTGATCTATTGCTGTTGGAGGAGGTGGCATGTCGAGCGCTGTGCTGTCTGCTGCTGCCTCCTTGCGCCGGGCCTGGTCGGCTTCGACCCCTCGCTGCTGAGCGGCACGGACTGCGCTGCACTTGCCGAAGCGCTGGCTGCGACCGAAAAGGCCTGTGCCGGGGCGCGTCTGTTAGCTGCCGCGCGCGCGGTTAGCTGTGGTGCTCACAAGGGCCGTGGCTTTAGCGACGGGGCGGCATGGGTTGCTCGCCAAGTGGGTGCCACGACCGGCCAGGCCCGCCAAGGCTTGGAGACCGCAGCCGGTTTGGCCGGTTGTCCCAGTACCCAGAGCGCTCTTTTAGCGGGAGAGCTGAGCCTGCTCCAAGCTGCAGAGATCGCGAAGGCCGAGTCCGAGGCACCAGGCACCGAGGCCTCGCTGGTCGAGCTCGCAAAGCGCTCGGACCTCGGCCAGTTGCGCGAGGCCGCGCGCGAGCAGCGCCAAGCCAGGGCCGATGTCAACGAGCTGCACCAAAAGCAGCTGCGCGCGCGGCAGTGGCGCCACTGGCGCGACGAGCTCGGCATGGTCCGCTTTGCAGGTGCTCTTGCCCCAGAGACCGGAGTGCCTTTTGTCAACCGCCTCGAGCTTTCCGCACAGCGCGCGCGGCGCGCCGTGCAGCAGGCCGGTGGGCAGCTCGAGCGCTTCGAGGCCTACGCGGCAGATGCCCTCGCCGCGATGGCCGTCGGGCAAGGCCCGGCGCGTTCGCAAAGAGCTGACCTCGTCATCGTCTGTGACATCTTCGCCTGGCGCCGCGGCCATGCCCACCCCGGCGAGGTGTGCCAAGTAATAGGAGGAGGGCCAATACCAGTAGAGCTCGCCCGAGAACTTGGCAAGGACGCCTTCTTGAAGGCTGTCCTGCACGACGGGGTAGCTGTCCACACGCTCAAGCACTTCGGGCGTCACCTGCGCGCAGAGCTACGCAGCGCTTTGGACCTTGGCCCGGTGCCGGCCTTTACAGGAGCGCAGTGCGCTGACTGCGGGAGGCGCTTCGGCCTCGAGTACGACCATATAAACCCGGTGGCCAACAAGGGCGAGACGTCGCTTTCCAATGTCAGGGCGCTCTGCTGGCAAGACCATAAAGCCAAGACCGAAAGGGACCGCCAAGCCGGGCTCCTCGGGCCCAACCCGCCGGGCGCGCAGGGTGGTCCAAATGGGCGCCCCGCACCCAGTTCGGCGCCCACGGCTCACGCTGCGTCGGACCCTCAGGCCGGTCTGGATGAACACGAGCCGCCGGGCCCACAGGCAGGCCTGATCGGGCGCCAGGCACCAGAACCTCAGGCCGGCCTCAATGGCGCCCGACCCGCCATGAGTTTGCCGGGACGCCGGCGGGTCGGGCGGAGAGAGATAGTGGCGGCGTTCCCTCGTCAAACGGGGGACGTCAAAAGGGTGCATGAAACAGAGCGCGCTCAGGTTGGGGCGCCAAAGTTCAAGTGCCAGGCAACGGAGATTGGCCGTCGACCTCTTTCCTAAAGCCGCGACAGCGCCGTCCTAAATGGGCAACCGGACCTACGCGAGAGCCGGCTCGCCCACATGGCGGGCCTTCGAGATGACTTGGTCGATGAAGCCGTAGTCCTTCGCCTCATCCGCTGTGAACCAGCGGTCACGGTCCGAGTCCCGCTCTATACGCTCGATGGACTGGCCGGTGTGAAACGAAATCCGTTCTGCCATCATCCGCTTCAGGTAAACGATCTGCTCAGCCTGGATCGCTATGTCGGTAGCTTGCCCCTGCATCTGGCCAGAGGGCTGGTGCATCAGGATGCGGGAGTGAGGAAGTGCATACCGCTTACCCGGGGTCCCCGAGCACAGGAGGAACTGGCCCATCGATGCTGCGAGGCCCATGCAGACTGTCGAGACGTCGCATGGTACGTACTGCATGGTGTCGTAGATGGCCAGGCCGGCTGTAACCGAGCCACCGGGTGAGTTTATGTACAGGCTGATGTCACGGACCGAGTCCTCGGCCGCCAGGAGGAGCAGCTGGGCGCAGATGAGGTTAGCCGAGCGGTCCTCGACTTCTGAACCGAGAAAGACGATGCGCTCGCGCAGCAGGCGCTGGTAGACGTCGGCACTCGGGTCGGCGCCGACACCTCCGGGCGACTGCAAGAAGGGTTGCATCAGCGGTTGCATTGGCAGATTGAACTCGGACATACCACGAGGCTACCGCGCCGACAGTGGGTGGCGTCCACGGTTGCTCCCGCTCCTACGACCATGCCCCGACAGGGGCCGGGCTGGTCGAGGGACTGCCAGGAGAGGAGCTACGCTTATCGTTGCATGCGGGCGTGGCGAAACTGGCAGACGCGCCAGGTTTAGGTCCTGGTCCTGAAAGGGATGGAGGTTCGAGTCCTCTCGCCCGCACTCACTCTCGCTCGCCACTCTGTGATGCCGCCCGCACTCCGTGATGTTGCCAGACCACTCTGGCCGCACCCGTCGCCATATATTGTGGCGGCCCGACCCGTACCGCCCGCTATGCCCTGGAGATGGGCCATGGAGGTCGTTGCGCCGCTTCCCGGCAACTAGTAGTTTCCTGGCCGTCTGCACTTAGGGTCCCCAGACAGAGAGGGTGTGCGCAAAATGTCAAGCTTTTCCGGTCCACTCCGCACTACGCGACTGTGCGACGTGTGCGACGTGTGCGACGTTCAGCGCCCGTCGCAGGTGCGGCAGCGGTGCTCTTTTCGGCAGCCTTAACTGTGGTCGCCGGGACAGGCGCCGCCGCTACCGGCACGGCCTATGTCGCAATGGGTGACTCTTACACGTCCGGGCCGAATATACCTACTCAATCGAGCGCTGCCGGCGGTTGCGACCGCTCCAGCCATGATTACCCTAGCGACGTCGCTGCTGCCCTCAAACTGACTTTGACCGACGTCAGCTGCAGCGGGGCTACCACGGCCAACATTCTCAACACGACCCAAGACGTTTCTCCGGGCCCCGACAACCCGCCCCAGCTGAGCGCCGTGGGATCGGCTACTCAGGTCGTCAGTTTGCAGATCGGCGGTGACAATCTCGGGTTTACCAGCATTATCGAGAACTGCATCGCCCTCACGCCTTCGGGCCCGACCAAGGTAGGGACCAACTGCCGGAATTATTACGACCCCGGCGGCAAGAACTCTTTGGCGAGCGACGTTACGGCGCTGGCGCAGCCGATCGCCACCATCCTCGCCGACATCCACACGGCGGCACCTGGCGCCAAGGTGTTTGTCGTCGGTTACCCTGACATCCTCCCGCAGAACGGTGCCTGTTGGCCCTCCATGCCATTCGAGACCGCCGACGCAGAGTACCTGAACAGCATCGAGCAGGACCTCAATTCCATGCTCCAGGAGACAGCGGCAGCGAACGGCGCGACTTTCGTAGACACTTACACGCCGAGCGAGGGCCACAATGCTTGCACAGCCGAAAGCACCCGCTGGGTTGAGCCCATCGTGCCGGCCTCACCCGCCGACCCCGTTCACCCCAATGCCAACGGCGAGGCCGCCATGGCAAGCGAACTAGAGCTAGCGGGCATCTAGACCACTTTTGGGAGGCGGCGCATCGTTCGCTTTCCTGATCCCAGAAGAGCAAAGGCAAAAGAGCCGGGAGCCCCTTCGGCCCCCGGCTCTTCTGTTGGACAGGCATCACCGGCCGGCCAAACGAGCGCTCCCATTGAAGGGGGCCCGGGTGACCGGTGCTGGGTCGCCCCGGGTGACCGGTGCTGGGTCGCCGCGGGTGACCGGTGCTGGGTCGAGCCAGGGCGAGCTAGGTCAAGGCAGAGTTGCGACCCCGTTCACATAGGAGTCGACGTCCACAGGTGTGGTCACATTGCCAAAGGTGCCAGGGCCACCAACGCCGTCGATAACCGAGTCGTCGCCTCCGGATTGGCTCGGGGTCGGGCAATCCAGGTTCACCGAGCACGTGCTGGAGATGAACAGGTCCATCGTGTCAGTGAACTGCACGCCAGGGCTCTGGGGAGCCTCGAAGGCCGCAGCATCCCAGAGGGTGGCATTGGTGTAAATGAACACAACGTAGCTAGCCATGCCATACCCGTTGAAACTCTGGACGTTGTTGGTAAGGAGGAACGACGGGTAACCCGGCTGTGCCGGCGACGTCTCCCAGGCTGTCTGGCTCGGCGAGTCGTAGGGCAGCTCGTTTTGGAAGAAGACCACGGTGCCGTTATTGCCGCTCCAGGTGACCTCGTTCTGCTGGTAGTGCTCGATCGCGAGGCCGTAGGCCGTCACGTTGTCCCCGGTTACAGCGAGCCCGGTGTTGCCCTGGTTGTAAGTCCATCCTGCCCCTACCTGGCCCTGGGGCCCGGTGACCGAGGTATTGGCACCGTGGTCGGCGCGCCAGGCCCAGACATCGTCGATGATCGAGTTGTCGGCGTTGTCGAGCAAGCTGACCGTGGCCGACACCGGCGTGGTCTCGGCTCCCCCGATGCGGAAGAAGATGTCCTGGACCAGGTCGGGGTCATTGGCGGTGTTATTGCCACCAAAGTTGCCGCCCCAGAACGGGCCGGCAGTACCGACCGAGAGCAGCACGGGCGAGTTGACGGGGCCGGCGTCGAAGATCATCCCTGACAGCTTCACCCCGTTGTTGGGGACTACGACCATGGCGGCGTTGCCCCGCTGGGGGACCAGCGTGGCGAAGCCAAGGCCCAAGACGATGGTGTCGGGATGGCTGACCACGATGGGGGCGTTGAGGTCATAGACGCCCGGCGTTAGCACCAGGTCCTCTCCGTGGTCGAGTGCGGCCTGGACCTGGAACTCCGGGGTGCTCGGGCTGGCGATGAAAAAGTCCGAAAGCGGCACGGACGTCCCGGCCTCGGTACCAGTAAGGAAGTTCGGCCCGACCGAGTTGTGCTGGACGGCGGGGACGAAGACGTCCCAATTCCCGTTCGAGCCCGTGTAGAGGAACGGCTCCTCCTCGGTAACCGGGCTTTGTGGCAGCTCGGTGATCTGCTGGACGCCGTAAAGCCCGTTCACGCCCGCCAGTGCCGGGTTGGCCGCACTCGGGTTGGAGTTGTTGAAAGAGTCCTCCGTCGGAGAACACGCCGTCGCCGGCGCAACTGGGGTGTAGCCCGGCGGGCAGGTGTCCCCTGAGTACACGTAGTTCCAGACGTAGCCGACCGCGCTGTCAAAGTCGCTGTTTCGGGCTATCCCTTGCTGGTTACCCGACCAGTCGAGCTGGCCGTTGATCTCGCTGTTAGCTACATAGCTACCGGAGCCGTAGTTGTTGCTCGAGTAGTTAGTTTCCGAACAGTACGACTGGAAGTTCAGGTTGCCGTTAATGATCACACTGCGCACCGGCGTCGCTTGCGACACCGACCAGAAATCGGTGGAACCTCCAAAGCAGTTACCGTCGTTGATGGGCGACGACATTGACAGCGGCGTCGGCACGTACGTAGGGTTCCCGTCGGTCATTACATTTAGGTCGACGTTAGACAGCGACCGCCAGAAGTTGACCGTCGAGTTGGCCCAGTAGCAGGTCGAGCCCGCGGCCACGCCGCAGTTCCCAGGCCCAGGCTCAGAGTCCAACGCGTTGGGGAAGACGTCGATCTGGCCGTTGATGATCGTGTCTTGGGGTACGGCCCCCAGCCCGGCTACTTGTGTGTAGTAACCCACCTGGAAAACGAGTGGGTCCGTAGCCGAGCCATACGTCCCAGGCTCGAAGAACAGCGAGTAGCCGTCGTTGGGGGTGTTGTTGAACTGGGCTGACAGGGGGACCTGCTGGCTCGCCACGTTGTTGACGACCGTCTGGATGGCGGCGAGGTCGGTGGCGGTGGCAGTGAGCGTCGGCCCACTGGGAGGTGTGAACACGCACACGTTGGGGCCGAACTGGGCAGAGGTGTACGCGCCGCATATCGAGGACACCGGTGCCGGAGGCAGTGCGGGCAGGTGTGGCAGGGCCAGCGCCGTGCTGGCGGGCACCACCGCCATGCCGGTACCCGCGATGAGTACCGCAGCGATGAACATGGACGGGAGTCGCAACAGCCGGCGACCCCGGGTGGCTTCGTGCATCAGTGGCTTCCTCCTATGTCTAGGCAATGAGCTCGTAGGCCGAGGCGCGCCAAAGGAGAGTCCAAAAGGTGGGTTCCCCCCCACGTCGGGCCGATTTGGACGCTAGACCTCGCCGCCCGGGGGGTAAAGCGCGATCTTGTAAAAAGTTGTAAACGAAGCCCTAAAGTTACTATCAGCGTCCGGTATTCGCGCGTTCGGTGGAATGTTTCGCCACCATCCGTCCAGATGCAGTTACGGAGAGTCACCGAGGTGGTCCGGGGGCCGGAGTGGGCGCCCTTTTTCTCATTCCAAGGCTTCCGGACGAGGCTTGGCCAGGAGAATTATCTGGGCTCTTGAGCGGCCGCCGTGACCCGCCCCTCGGGGGTGAGATCGCGGCACGGGAGGAACACTTCCCATCGGTTCGGGTCGATCGCGACAACCACGACTCTGCCGCGGCCTTCCGACCGGCAAGTCGCAACGGCGACCGAAAGCTGGCTTTGCCACGTCGGCCCGTTTGAGCGCCCGTTCGAGTCCCGGAAATCCGTCACCCAGGCGGGGAGCAGCAAGACGCAACAGGCGACGAACACCCATGGCGCGCGGCTCCTCCAGGCGGAGGTGCCAGGAGAGACGCCGAGGGCGCCCGCAGCTGAGTAGGTGCTCGAGGAGACGGCGCCGACCGCCCCCTCCGGGAGCTGGGCCGGGAGCTGACCCGGGCCTCGCCCGCGGCGAACGGTCGATAGCTGCCCCGCCAGCACAAGAACGGCGCTCACGAGCATCAAAATTGATGTCGCCGCGTACCGGCCCCCGTAGCCGACTGACGTCGCTGTCAACTGCATGAACGGCCCGGCACCCCTCAGCCATACCGGCACGGCAAAACAGATAGGCGCCATGACCGCGGTCGCTACGGTGAACGCTCGCACCTGCTTTGACCCCAGCTTCACTCCCGCCGCGACGATCGCCACGAAGAGCACCCCACCAAGGATTTCGCCGACCGATCTGTCCCAGCGTATGACCGCGTCAGTGGCTCGCATCCCGCCGAGCCAACCAAGGCCTACCCGGAGCGCAAAATCCGCAGGCAGGCCCGAGAGGCCGGCCTTGGTAAAGGAGTTTTCCCCGTTGCTCCCAAGCACAACGGCACCTTGGTAGACCAGCCCGATGGCCAAGCCGACCGTGCAGGCCTGCTCCTTCAGGCGAGGCAAGGCCCAGAGCCGGACGGCGGCTAAAAGTACGAACACACCGACGAGTGGCTCCGAAGCGGCAGCAAGGCAGCAGATCAGGCCCGCTGTGACCCGGCCGGCCCAGGTCTCCGGCCTCCACAGCAATGCCCAGAACGCCGCGAAGAACAACCACCACGGCAGGTTGACCAGGTTGTTCAACATCTCCACATTGGCGAGGGGCAACGCCACCATCGCGGCCACGAGCAGGCCACGCAAGGCTGGCGACGCGATATGGCCCCGGGACATATGGAACACAAGGCAACCCAGTGCCGCCAGGCCGCCGGCTCCGCTAATTGCGACCACAGCAGACACATCGGCGACGGGCGCCAGTTTGGTGAGCTGGATGGCAAGGCGGGGGACGAGTTGGTCGTAGCCGTTGTAGGCGGTAATAAGCGTTCGCCAGAACGAGTGCGCCAGGGACTGGGTGTAAAAGATCAGCCCGTCCTCAGCCCACAAGGTTTGCATGGCGGGAACACCCGCTTGGCGGGCTAAGGCAACTGCGGCCAAGACCACAAAGCCGACGCCATACCCGCAAGCGAGGAGGGGACGCGGCCACCTGGAACGGCCTGCCAGCGGGAAGAGAGGCTCTCGCCGAACGGCTAGTTCACCAGGCCGCACGAATAGTCCGGGTCGACACCATCGGGCGGGGTGGCACCGTCATACCCGTACTGTACGAGCCAAGGCACACCGCCTGCGAAGCCTATGGACGCCGAAGCCAGGGTCGAAGGGTCCCCCGCCGAAAGAGCGCGCTGGCAGAAGGACTGCGCGCTGAAGTCGCCGCCGGTAAGGGTGTTCGCTCCCGGTACCCACAGGGGCGTCGAACCGGTCGGTACGTACGAGCCGGTTATCTCGCCCCACTGGAACCAGGTGCTGTAGATGCCACCGACGTGCCCGGCGCCCTTGATCGCGTCGAGAGCCCCCTGGATTATGGCCGCGTTGACCGGCTGGTCCACGGCTGTCGTCGGCCATTGCTCGCCGATCTCCACGTCCACCCACCACACTTTGGGGCTCAGGCCGGCCGCCTTCACAAAGGCGATGTCGGCCATTGCGTAGTTGTAGCCCCAGTCGTAGCCAAGGCATGCGTTGCTGGTCTTTGCGCAGGAGGCATCTGGGCCAGTGGTCTCCTGGACAGGGTCGTTGCCGGGGGCCGGTTCCATGATGATGTACACCGAACGGTTGGGGCCGGCCCAGGCAACCTCGGCCCCGAAGCAGGTTTCGAAACCATTTATCTTGCCGTTGTTGACCCCGACTACTCCAAAGGACGGGTCGGCCGGGAGCGTTTGCACCTTGGCAGAACCGTGCGGCGAGCACTGCGGCCAGGACACGTCGTAACCCGTGACCTCCGCCGGATAGGGATAGTTGGGGCTCTCCGGAGCCGGCGTGCTCGTCGTTGTAGGGATCGTCGTAGTTGTCGTGCTGGTCGTGCTGGTCGTGCTGGTCGTGGTAGTGGCAACAGTCGTCGTCGCCGGGGTCGTGGTTGTCGTCGGAGGCAAAGTGCTGGCTGAAGGCCCGGTCGTCGGAGCCGCCGTGGTACCAGGGCCAACCGCCATTGCCACGACTTTGGCTGTGCTGTTGTCAGTCGCCGATCCCCGGTCGGGCGCATCTCCAAAACTGAAAAGGGTGCCGTTTTTCTCGACCAGCCAATAACCCTTACCGTCGGGTGTCACTGCGATGCCGACTATCGCGCTAGGCAGCTTCCTCGAGCCCGCGGAACCGTGGAAACCGGCGTCACCGTATGCGAAAATCCCGCCGTCGGACGCCACGAGCCAGTAGCCTCCTCCATCCGGGGTGGCAGCCATACCGACAATGGGCCTATTGAGATGGTCGGACCCGGTCGACCCTAAGAACTGGGCGTCCCCGAAGGCGAAAATGCCGCCGTCGGTTGCCACGAGCCAGTACCCGCCCCCATCGGGCGTCGCGGCTATCCCAACTATCCGCTCGTTCAGGTGCTTTCCCCCCATTGAACCGAAGAACCGGGCATCCCCGTAGTTGAAAATCCCACCGTCGGCGGCGACGAGCCAGTAGCCGCCACCGTCGGGTGTTGGGGCGATCCCCACTATTGGGCTGTTGAGCCTGAGCCCAGCCGGCGAGCCATGGAACGTGGCGTTCCCGAAGCAGAAAACACCACCGTTCGAGGCCACGAGCCAATAGCCGCGCCCACCAGGGGTCGCGGCGGCAGTCACGATCGGCCGGTTGAGCTTTATGTTCCCAAGGTCACCGAGAGAGGCTGTGCCGAAGTTCTCCACTGTGCCGTCCGCTCGCACGACCCAGTACCCCGGCGGCAGGGGCGGAGGGGGCTTCGTGGTGGTCGTCGTGCTCTTCGCCCTGACCGTGGTGCTGGTGTGAGCGCGCGTCGTGCTGGTGTGGACGAGCGTCGTGCTGGTGTGGACGAGCGTCGTGCCGGTCGCGGTGCTGGTCGTACTGCCAGCCGTTGCGGTCGTCGAGGCAGATGGTTGCGTGGTGCTCGTGGTGGACGGGCTAGGAGTGCTCGACGAGGTTGTGCCGGGCGCCGCGTAGGCACTTTGCACTCCAATGGCGCCCAAGAACGCAACCAGGCACACGACGCAACTGGCGAGGCGCCTCTCGCGCTCAGCACTCCGTTTAGAAACCAGGCCGCAGCCCGGCCCCGCCACAGCTTCAAGCCGTCCCCCTCAGATAATGCCCTCTTTCAGCGCATTGCGCACCCACGGGATGACCTCGTCCAGCATGTCCCCGAGCGTGGTCGTCGCCTCGAAACCAAGCACCCGCTTGGCTTTCTCTACGGATGGGATCCGCTTGGCGACGTCATGTTCGAAGGGTGGGTCGCTGACGTAATGGAAGGGCACTTCTGAGCCACGGATTTTTTGCCAAATGACGCCGGCAAGCTCCAGGACTGTGGTGGAGGTAGCTGTCGAGAGATTGAAGTCCTGGTTCATGGCCGCGTCGTGCTCCATAGCAGTTACGATGCCCCGCGCAAGGTCCCCGCCGTAAGTATAGTGCCTCACCTGCGAGCCGTCACCAAGAATGTGCAACGGGTCCTGGCCCATGAGTACCTTCTGCACCAAATCGGGCACAACGTGGCTCATGGCCAGTTTGACGTTGCCGGAAGCCACCTCTACGTCGCCAAGAGCCCGGCCCTCCCCCACCCCGACACAATTGAAGGGGCGGACGATCGTGAAGGGGAGCTTGTACTGGTCCCATGCGGCGTGAGCGAAATACTCGACGGCGAGTTTTTGGAAACCGTACGAGGACAACGGAGGAGGGACATTGCGCTCGTCTCCCTCCACGGAGGGCCACCGGTCCGCGGACTCGTAGACCATCGAAGAGCTCATGTAGGTCACCTTGCGTAGCCGTCCCCGGCGGTGGGCGGCGAGAGCAGCGTCGACCGAGGCGGCCATGACCCGTTCGTTGGTGGCCAGAAGGTCGTATGCATAGGCGTGGAAATAGGAGATCCCACCGATCATCGCCGCACCGGCGATGAAATGGTCAGTCCCTGAGAGGAGCTCCTCCATCAGCGCAGTATCCCGGCAGTCTGCCTCGACGAAGCGATAGGAAGGGTGGTCGTCGTAGGACTTCTTGACGGGGCCGTACTTCGAGAAGTTGTCGACCCCGATTACCTCGTAGCCCCGCTGGAGCAGCTCTTCGACCACATAGCCGCCAATGAAACCTGCAGAACCGCTTACCAGAACTGATGTCATTTTTTCTTTTCTCCGGAGGTTTGCATGTGGAGTTGCTCGACGCTCAGCTTCGGCCCAAAGGCGAACCGGTACCAGCGCAGGTAAGCCGAAAGCCATTTAGCGATCTTGAAATGCGAGACGCCGGTGGTCCGGTCCAGCCAGATGGTTGGTACCTCGGCGACCGGCAGGCGCAGGCGACGAGCCTTCGCGACGAGCTCGATGCCAACTTCGAAGCCCTTGTCGCTGTCGATGCCGACCTCCCGGACAAAATCTCGGTTGTAGGCCTTGAACGAGTTGGTCGGGTCCCATGTCCCTACGCGAGCGAAGATATACAGCGATGCCCCGGCCGTGCGCGACATGAGGCTTTTGAGGAGCGGGCCGCCGACCTGCTGGCCGCCCCTGGAGTAGCGCGAGGCGGCAGCAACCACGACGCCGCGCTCCACAAGGCGCGTGAGCTGGTCGATCTGCTGGGGGTCATCGCACCCGTCGGCCATGGTCACAACTACTACGTCGGCCACCGCAGCGTCGAAGCCGGACCGGATCGCTCGCGCCGGGCCGGGGCCATAGGCGTTGATGACGAGGCGCACACGGTCGTCCTCTTCGGCGTACTTCTTCACCCACGGGACGGTCGTATCCCCAAGGGAGTCACAGACCACTAGGACCTCGCACGGCACCTCGACCGCTTCGGCGATGCGGGCCAGTGCGCCCATGATCGCCTCGTCCTCGTCTTTTGCCGTCACTACAACGGAAACTCGGGGTTTCATACCCTCACACCTCCGGCCCGCAGTCCCCAGACGTCGACCACGGGTTTGACGATCTCCAATTGGGCATACCTTTTGTGGGGCGCTCCGATGACGACAAGATCCGAACGTTCGAGCACTTCTTCCTCCGGCACCAGGTCGCCGTCGAGCTTGACGTACGGGTCGGCGCACAGGACACCTGCAGCCTTGAAGCGCAATATCCGCTTCAACTTGTAAGCGAGGCTGGAGCGGATGTCATCGCTGTCACCCTTGAAAGCCATGCCGAGGATCCCGATCGTCATTGTGGAAAGGTCATAGCGTCGGGAGAGCCGGTCGACCATGTAGAGGGGCAGGCCCTCGTTGACCATCATGGCAGCGTGGCCCAGGACGAAGTTGTTGTTGTTGAATGCCGCGAGTTGCATCGTGTCTTTGAGGAGACATGGGCCAGCGGCAAAGCCGGCTGCCGGCAAGTCGGCCGCGCGAGGGTAATTATGGACGACGCCCTGGCGGATCCGTTCGTAGTCAAGGCCAAAGTCGTTGGCCATCATGTAGAGCTGGTTGGCCAAGGCGAACTTCAAATATCGGTACGCGTTGGTGAAGAGCTTGGCCAGCTCGGCTTCTTCGGGGAGAAGCTCGACCGTCTCGTCGACCAGCACCTCGAAGAGCTTGCGAGCTCTCGCCATCGCGGTCGGGTTGCGTGCCGAAACAATTTGAGGGAGCTCGAACAGCTCGCGGAGAGCCTTGCCTTCGGCGATGCGCTCCGGGCAGAACGAAACGTCCAGTTCGAGGCCGAGACTGGCGACACGGCGCTCGACCAGCGCAGTCACCCCGGGGTAAACCGTGCTGCGAAGGACCAGGAGCTGGCCGGGGCGCAAATGAGGGGCAAGCGCCTCCACGGCGGACGGTACCGCTTGGGGGTCTGGGTTGAGGTGTTCGTCGACAGGCGTACCGATCACGACGACGATGTGCTCAGCCCTCGAAACGATCTCTGGGTCGGTCGTCGCCACGAGACGCGAACTGGCGATGACGCGCTCGAGCACCTCGCGCGCTCCAGGTTCGTCGAAGGGCATCACACCCGATTGCACCGTGCGCACGGCGGCGGGAGCTATGTCGTAAGCGCCGACCTGTAATCCCCGGTCGGCGAAGGCCATCGCGAGCGGCAGGCCAACATGGCCACAACCCCCCACCACGACAACGTCAAAGTCAAATCCCACTACTGCCCTCCACGACAGTCTGCTCGCCAGCTCGTCGCCGACATTTCGCTGCTCGGTACTAAGTCCATTGATTGGCGCTTGATTGGTCCGGTGCTCCTGGGGCCGATAGATCGCGCCCGATCGGCAGGAGGGATGGGACCGGGTGTTCGAGAAAGCGTAGCAGCCGCTGCCGGAGGCCTGTTATCAACGGGCCGCGGCGAGCCGAGCAAAGAACCCGGTCAGGGGGATGAAGGCGGGTGCGCCGGCGCATCCTCGTCGAGCGGGGCGTCCTGGGGAGACGAGGGGGATGCGGCGGACGGGGCCTCGGCCTGGACGACCTTGTCGATGATCGACGGGCTCGTGGCGGGGACCGGCGAAGGTGCCTCCTTCTCGAAAAGCTCAGCAGCCCAGCGCCAGCGGGCGCGCCACACGGCCCTCCGCTTTGCAAGGCCGGCGGGGTTCCCCGCCGGCGGGTGGACACGCAGCGACAGGTAGCTGATACCGCCGACGGGGATGGGCAGCCAGAAGTTGACGAGCCTCCAGGCCACCACCCCGAGGATCACGATCGCCCTGGGCGGGCCGAAACCGACAAGGATCCCGATCAGCGTTAGCTCTAATACCCCAAGACCCCCCGGGGTGAAGGGGATCGCTGCTGCAATGTTGGCGACACCGTAGGCGACGAGCAAAGCGACCGGGTCAACCCAGCGGCCGAATGCGCCCAGGAAAACGAAGAGCGACGCGGCGTCGAACAGCCAGTTGGCACTGGCGAAGAAAACGGCCTTGGCAAGCTGGCGACGGTCCGTGGAGAGCTGTTTGAACCGCGCAACAAGCTGGCCGAAGAACTTGGCCAGGGTCCCGGGCTTGATGAAACGCAGCTTGGTGCCGATGGCGTTGACGAACTTCATGGCCCTCTCGTCGCCTTTGGTCATCAAAATGACGAGGCCGGCGATGAAGGCCATCAGCATCAGCCCGAGGATGGCCACGAAGAGGTATGCCACCCGGAAGCCATAGATGGGCAGCGAAGCGACTAGGGCGAGCCAGAAGATGACGTTCAACACGACAGCCGAACCGAGGCCCTGACTGGCGAGGGCGAACGCTGTGTCAGTACCCCCGACCCCGGCACGCGTCAAGAGCCTGTAGCTGAGCGTCGAAGCGGCGGCGTTCCCGCCCGGGACACAGTGGCTGAGCGCCAAAGTCGAAAGCTGGATCCTCGAAACCGTCGCAAGTCCCGGGTCTTCGCTCTTCGGGATGAGCGAGCGAGTCAGTTCGAAGTACGCGAGGAGCGAAAGGGCCTCGAGCCCTAGGCCCACAAGCGGTAGGAATGGGTTGGCCCCTGCCAGCACGTGTATCGCCTTGTGGGTGCCGCCGATCTGTGGGACGACGAAGTACTCGAGGATGAACCCGACGACCAATAGCTCAGCGAGGCGACGGACCGTTCGCGGCCATCTCCGCCTAGCAGGGCTCATCGTCTCATCCTCGCGCTGGCTCTGCTCTGTAATTAGCCGGCGGCCTCAAGCGCGGCCACGAGCGCCCTGAAGGCCCGGCCCCGGTGGGACAGCGCGTGCTTGGCTCCGGGTGACTCTTCGGCCAGCTCGCCGAAAGTGCGCCCGTCAGTTCCCGCTGGCACGAAGACCGGGTCGTAGCCAAAACCGCCGCTCCCCCGGCGCTCCGGCGCTATCCATCCCTCCACCGATCCCTCCGCACTGATCTCCCTTTCGTCAGGCCAGATGGCCACTGCAACCGTGACGAACCTGGCCAGACGCTCCTGCGGCGCCCGCCGGCCCGCAAGCTCGGCAAGGACGCGGTCGACGTTGGCCTCTTCATCGGGCGGTTCTCCCGCATAACGCGCCGAACGCACACCCGGCGCTCCCCCCAGCGCCTCCACTTCGAGCCCGGTGTCCTCGGCGATCGCCGCCATCCCCGTTGCCTTGACGAGGCTGGACGCCTTGAGCCGCGCGTTCCCGAGCAAGGTCAGTTCGGTTTCTTCGACCTCAGGCACGTCCACCGGCCTGGCCAGCAGCTCGAGGCTGAGACCAGCGCGAGCGAATATCTCGCGGATCTCGCGTGCCTTATTGGGGTTGGTCGTCGCCAGCACGAACGGCCCCAGCTCAGTCACGGATAGGCGATCCTCTCGGGTCCCTTTGTGGGGGCGGAGACTCCACAACGTGGGCCTGCGCGACGAGCAGCTCAGCGATACCGCGTTCTGCCAAGGCCAACATCTCGTCGAGCTCCTGTCGGGAGAAAGGAGCACCCTCCGCGGTCCCTTGCACCTCTACGAGCCCGCCAGAGCTGGTCATGACGACGTTCATGTCCACCTCCGCTCCAGCATCTTCGACGTACGCAAGGTCCAACATTGGAGTACCCCCAACGATGCCCACCGACACCGCCGCGCATCCCTCTTTCAAGGGATGGGACGCCAGGCGGCCGGCTCCCACCATCCTGCTGCATGCGTCGTGGAGGGCCACCCAAGCTCCCACGATGCTTGCAGTCCTGGTGCCGCCGTCGGCTTGGAGGACATCGCAGTCGAGGGTCACCTGTTGTTCCACCAGGACCGAAAGGTCCGTGACTGCCCGGAGGCTCCTGCCGATGAGGCGCTGGATCTCCTGGGTGCGGCCGGACTGACGACCGCGGGCCGCCTCTCGTTCCACTCGGTCGGGCGAAGAACCGGGCAACATCGAGTACTCGGCGGTAACCCAACCCTTGCCCGTCCCTCGGAGCCATCTAGGGGCCTCTTCGGAGAACGAGGCGGTGCAAAGGACGGCCGTGCGGCCCATCCTGACGAGCACGGAACCCGGTGCGAACTTGGTGAAGTCTCGCTCCAGCTCAACGGGGCGTAGCTCGTGTGGGCTACGGCCGTCGGCGCGGGGGCGTCGCTCGGTCATACCGTCCACTTCTTACCGACCTCGGCCACCTCGACAGGGCTACCGAAAGCAGCCGTCGCCTCGATGCGGGCAACCTCCCGGTCGATCGTCGGGGCGAGATGCGTAATGACCAGGCGCTCAGCTCCGCAACTGGCGGCCGTCCAACCAGCCTGCCGCGCGCTCAGGTGCTGATAAGACCCTTCTTCCTGCAAGCTCAAGGTTGCCTCCACTAGGGCCAATTGGATGCCTTCCCCCAGAGCGCTCAACGTCCATGCGGGCCCCGTGTCAGCCGAGTAGCCGAGGGCGCGGCCCCCCACTTCGACCCTGGCGGCAAGGGTCTCGACCGGGTGGTCCGTTCGCGACCAGTTCCATCGCGCCGGGCCGACCTGGGCTGTCTCGCCATCGCCGATCACGCGCCAGTCGAAGGTCCCGTCGGGCTTCTCGCCCACCATCAAGTCCCGCAGGCCTTCGGGGGCATACACGGGGAGGCCCTTGCGGCCGATGAAATAGCGCATGGCCACGTAGAGCCCCTCCAGGTCGCTCCAGTGGTCGGGATGGGCGTGGCTGACGACGACCGCACCCAGGCGTGAGAGAGGAACGTGGAGCTGGAGGTTCGCCATCGTCCCTGGCCCGGTGTCCATCCAAGTCGAAAAATCGCCTGCCTGGAGAAGGTAACCGCTGCAGCAGCCGCCCGGGCCCGGGTAGCTGCCGTCGGTCCCGAGCACCGTCAGGGAGAGGTCCTGCGAAGTCACCGCTTGAGCATCTCCTCGGGCCGCATCTCCTGGTGCTGCATAGTTTCGTGGCTCAGTATTTCCTGGCTCAACGCACCGTGGCGCACTTCCTCGGGACGGAGGTCTGGACGACCTTCGCTGGTAGGTGGCTCCCAGTGGTCCGCTTCGTCTAGCTCGGGGCCGAACAGGTGCTGTCCCACCCGCACAAACGCTCCAGCTTCACCGGAGGATATCCAGCGGTGACTGCCGGCTGAGCCGCCGTTTGAGTTGCCATTTGGCGCGCCCTCCGAGATCGTCGGCCGCCGGCCGAGGCCGGTCTCTGAAAGGATCCCGCGGACCTCGAACGCTGTTTCTTCCGCCGAACTAACCAGCACTACTTGGGGCCCCATCACCTCGCCTATCGTGCGTGCCAGGTAAGGGTAATGGGTGCACCCGAGCAGGAGCGAATCCACCCCAGCGGCCACTACGGGCTCGAGCAGCCGTCCTGCCAGGGCTCGCGCCTCGTCACCTCCGGTCTCGCCGCGCTCGACGAGCTCGACGAAACCGGGGCATGCTACGCATGTGAGCTCGATCGGTGGGCCCGATGCCGCAGGCGACCGCCTCTTAAGAGCTGCCTGGTATGCGCCGGACGCAATCGTCCCGACGGTCCCTATGACACCAACTCGGCCGGTCCGGGTCACCGACAGCAACGCGCGCAGGCCAGGGTCTATCACTCCCACGAGGGGGACGTCGAAGTCGTAGCGCAAATGCTCGAGCGCCGCAGCGGTGGCATTGTTGCACGCGACAACCACCAATTTGACGTCGTAGTCCTCGACGAGCTTGCGCGTTATCTGCGATGCGAAAAGACGCACCTCTTCCAGGCTCCTCGAGCCGTAGGGGTAGCGGGCTGTGTCCCCCACGTAGACGAGGTCCTCAGACGGGAGCAGGTCGATCAACGCCCTGGCGACGGTAAGGCCCCCGAAACCGCTGTCGAACATCCCTATGGGCCGGTCGTCCATCCCGGGTGAGCCTAGGCCAGAGATCGGCTATCTCAGAAGTACTGCTCGTGGCTCAGAAGTACAGCTCGTGGCGCGCCCGTTCGGCGACCACGTCGAGGTCGCCGGTCCACACGTCGGTCGAAAGGTACTTCCAACCGCCATCGGCCGACACTGTTACTATCGTCCCCTCGTCGATCTCTTTGGCACATTTAGCCACGCCGGCCATCGCCGCACCCGTCGAAATGCCGGCGAAAATCCCGACCTCGGTCAGTCGCCGTGACCACTCGATACTTTCCCTCGGGCCGACGATCCGGCTGCGGTCGACAAGCTCGTAGCCATCATTGTCCGTGAACACCGGCGGGATGAAGCCCTCGTCCAGGCTTTTCAGCCCTTCGACTGTCTCGCCTGCTGGAGGCTGGACAGCCCAAATACTCACAGACGGGTTGCGTTCTTTCAGGAACCGGCCCACGCCGATTATGGTGCCAGCCGTACCGAGCCCGGTCACGAAATGGGTAATTTCGGGGCAGTCTCGCCATATCTCGGGGCCAGTCCCCTCGTAATGGGCTTTGGGGTTGGCCGGGTTGCCGTACTGGTACGAAAAGAACCAATCGGGGTGCTCTTTAGCCAACGCCTGGGCACGGCGCATCGCACCGTTGGACCCCTCTCCGGCCGGGGAGCTGATGATGTCGGCACCAAAAGCGCGCAGCAGTTTCGTGCGCTCCACCGACACGTTCTCGGGGACAACGGCGGTGAACGGGTAACCCTTTACCCTGGCGATCATGGCCAGACCTGCGGCCGTATTGCCCGATGATGACTCGAGGATCCGCTGGCCGGGACTAAGGCTGCCATTTTTCTCGGCTTCTTCGATCATGCACTTGGCGGCACGGTCCTTAACCGAGCCGCCGGGGTTGACGCCCTCGAGCTTTATAAGGATCCGGGCGGGGGTTCGGGCTCAACTCGCTGATCTCCACGAGAGGGGTATTGCCGATGGTGTCAAGGACGCTGTCGTAATGGGCCATCGATCAGCCTCCTGCCACTGCCGGCATCAGCGTCACGGTGTCCGCGTCGCCAACCTTGGCATCGAGCTTGCCCATGTAGCGGACATCGTCGTCGTTGACGAAGACGTTCAGGTGCCGGTGCATCTCGCCATCGGGGGTCAACAGGGAAGACCGGAGCGCCGGGTACTGCCGCACCAGGTCGTCGAACACCTCGCGCAGCGAGGCGCCCTCTGCCGTCACGATGGTCTCTCCTGCTGCCATGGGGCGCAGGATGTTCGGCAGGCGCACTTCGACAGTCACAGCCCCTCCCAACGTGCCACGCGCCCTCCCATGTGAGGCGGCCGGGCCAAACCCGACCTATCTGATCACCATTGTAGGACATCGCCTCGGTACTTGGGCCGTCAAGCCCCGGTACCGACCGGTTCCTCCTGGACCTCGCGGTCGATGATCCTGTAGCTGCGCACGACCGGCTCAACGTCGCTCAACGACACGAGCACGTAGTGCCAATCGGGGTCGGGGGCCTGTTCGATGTCGGTGGGCGAGGGGTACGCCAGGGTGTGAGTATGCGAGTGCCAGACGCCGATCAGGTCCCAGCCGGCGTCCCGAGCGGCCCGGTCGGCACGCAGGACGTCCCTAGGCTCGACTGTGTACAGGCGGGCCGAGTGGGCAGCGTTGCTGGCCGGGTAGACCTCGAGCACCTCCCCCTCGCGGCCGGCCAGCAGCCCGCATGCCTCGAGGGGGAGCCCGTCGAGGCAGTGGGCAACAACGCGGTCGAAAAGCGGTCTAGCTAACAGGAGCACGCCGACGAAACTACCTTTGATAGGCCTATGAGCGCGAAGCAGGTCGACGGGCGCACGCTGGTGGCCCAAAACCGCCGGGCGCGCCACGAATACGAGATCCTGGGTACCTACGAGGCCGGGATTGTGCTGGTCGGGAGCGAGGTCAAGTCGTTCAGGGAAGGCAAGGTGCAGTTACGGGATTCGTTCGCCCGGGCCCAGGACGGCGAGGTGTGGCTGCACGGCATGCACGTAGCTCCTTACGGCTACACGAGCGGCTTCGGCATGTTCGACCCTGACCGGGCCCGCAAGCTCTTGCTGCACAAACGCGAAATCTTGGACCTCGCCCGCGAGACAAAGCAGGGACCGCTCACTCTGGTGCCCCTTATGGCGTATTTCAAGGACGGGCGCGCCAAGGTCGAGATCGCCCTGGCCAGAGGCCGGCGCGCTTACGACAAGAGGCGGGCCATCGCCGATCGCGAAGCCAAAGAAGAAGCGCGCCGTGAAATGGGTACCCATCGGGAACGGCGGGAGCGAACGGCCAGGCACTAGCCCGCAAAGCGCAGCCGGCCTGCTACATATGGAAGACGGCAAGACTGGTCAGCGTTGTCCTTAGACGGGCCGGTGGCGCCCGAAGGGAAGAACTTTGGAAGACAGCCTGAGCTTGGGACGAGTGGCCGGTGTCAAGATCGGCGCGAACTGGAGCATCTTCGCGCTCGCGGGCATCGTGGCCTACTTTCTGTCCAGTTCGCGGCTCCCCTCCGACGTCCCCGGTTACACACACGAGGCCTATTGGTTGGCCGGGTCGCTCACCGCTGTGGCGCTGCTGCTCGGGGTGCTGGTCCACGAGGTAGCCCACACGGTCGCGGCGCGGCGGGCCAAGCTCCACGTCGACGGCATCACCCTGTGGTTCATGGGCGGTGTGACCCGCATCGAGAGCGACAGCCGCAAACCTTCGATCGAGCTGGTTGTCTCCCTGGTGGGCCCGTTGTCAAGCGGCGTCCTCGGCGGGATCTCCTTCGGGCTCGCTGGTCTTGCCCAATTGGCCGGTTGGGGCCTCGCCGCCGGCTCGCTGCGCTGGCTCGGGGTTATCAACGTGTTGCTGGGCGCGTTCAACCTGTTGCCTGCGTCGCCGCTGGACGGCGGGAAGGTCCTGCACGGGTTGCTGTGGTTGTTGACCAAGAACCGTTGGCTGGCGACTCGGCTGGCGGCAGGGGCCGGGCTGGTGCTCGGCGCGGCGTGCTCCCTGATAGGCCTGTACGCCTTCGAGGAGAACGACGCCATCGACGGGCTCGTCCTGCTGCTGATGGGGTGGTTCGTGATCTCTTCGTCGAAGCGGGAACAGCTGGCAGGCAAGGCTCAATACGTGCTCGGCGACGTCCGGATCTCCGATGTGATGAGGCCGGCCGTGATCGCGCCGGGCTGGCTGACGGTCAACGCCTTTTGGAACGAGTGGGTGAGCAAGTACCCAGATGCAGCCTTCCTGCTCGAACGATGGGGCGGTGGTGGTTGGTCCGGCGCGGTCACCGCCCAGCAACTGGCTGCCGTACCCCCAGGGATGCAGTGGTCGGTCCGGGCACAGGACATTTCGGTGCCCTTGGAGGCACCGCTTGCAGCAGACCAGGTCCCGCTCGCGCCCGGGCTGCCAGCGCTTGCGGTGGCTGGCCGCAGCGGCGCCGCTCTGCCGGTCATGGACCATGACGCTACGGTCGGCGTCGTCCTCGCCGCCGATATAGCGGCATTGGTCGCCCGCGGTACTCCGGCGCCCCGGCGGACCTGGTCAACGGTCTGGGCGCCCGCGCCAGCACCCACTCAGTCCCGCTACGCCTGAGGTCTTCTGAGCTCGTTTGAACTTGGCCCGGGCTCGGTCAGGGGCCGGGCGGCCGGGCTGGTTCCGGGGCCGGGGCTGGGTCGGGCTGGTTCCGGGGCCGGGGCTGGGTCGGTCTGGGGCCCGGTCTGGCGCGGGTCAGACCTCGACTGCGATAGGCGGGAGCGGTCAGACCTCTTCTGCGGTACGATGAGTTGTTCTACATGCAGATTGACATGGGGGTGACAGGTTTCGACTTTGGCTGTCGACCCGGGAGAAGCGAGCCGTGGTCCCCGGATGCCACGTTAAACAACTGGGAAAACAATAAACGCCAATAATGGCAATCCGCGTCTAGCGCTGGCTGCTTAAACTCAGCCCGTCCGTCTGGCCCTAGTCCTGCGGGCCAGTAGCGGGCGTCATTAAGCGGGGCTTACCTTGCGACTGCGCCAGCCGGTAACAAGGGAAATTTAGTTGGCTTTAGCCGCTGGCCGGCGTCAATGACGAGCCGGTGGCCGAGAATAATCATTGACTGCGCTCGGAGAATGCTCGGTGAGAGGCTGAAGGACGCGGGTTCAATTCCCGCCACCTCCACGACGGGATGTTCGTGAAATTAGCTCCGATAGTGATCACGAAATCCCTCCTTGCAGGTGGCGGAGGCACTTTGTGGCTCCGTTACCTCCAAGACTCAGCGCACCGCCGGCTTTAGGGCCGGCGGTTTGCGCGTTCTGTCGCTTCCCGCACTCCCCGTCTCTTTCCGGGCGCGTTGAAGCGGCCGCCATCGGCGGCCGGCTATTTTCGCTTTGTGAAATAGGTCTTAGTCGGGCGGAGGTGCGGCCAGCGGGGGCCACTCGATGACGTCAGCCCAGGTCCCGGTGCGCCGCTTGGCCCGGGCCGCCTGGGCCGCTGCGTTACCTCGCCGCTTTCGTCTAGGTGGTGCTTGGCCCGGAACGACCGGATTCGATCGAGGTTGAACAAGGCGAGGGTGAACCCGAGCATGACCGTCATCTTGGTGACACCCATCACCCGCACGAAGCCGCGGCCCAGATCGGTGAACGCACCCTTGAGGGCCGCGTTAACTGACTCGACGACTTGTCGCCTGCCCATTGAGATCCGCCACGCCGTGGTGCCGTAGGTGATGCGTTGCCACCACGCCATCTCAGCGGCCTGGGCGGTCAGGATGCACCATGCTGTTGCACGTGCCACCCATGGAAGGCCACGGAGACCAACCCAAGGCCAAGAACGGGCCTGCCCTTGCCAGCCATGGCGCCGAAGCTGTCCGTCAGGCCATCACGCCACTATCGGCACTTTGCCCGACCAACTGCGCCGTTCTCTCACCTGGGACCAAGGAGCCGAGATGGCCCGGCACGCTCAACTCCGTATCGATACTGGGATTGCCGTCTACTTCTGCGACCCCCACAGCCCTTGGCAAAGGGGGACCAACGAGAACACGAACGGCTTATTGCGCCAGTATTTTCCTTAGGGGACCGACCTCACCAGGCACAGCACCCATGACCTGGCCGCCGTTGCCGACGCACTAAATGCCAGACCGCGTAAGACACTTAACTGGAGGACTCCCGCAGAAGCCTTCAATGATCTGCTACTTTCGATCCAACAAGCCAGTGTTGCAACGACCCATTGAACCCGGTGAGTTCACTGCCTCGCTGTTCGCCCTGGCCTGTGGGGACCTTGGGGTCACCCAGTCCATGGGCCGCGTGGGGTCATGTTTCGACAACGCCGCCATAGGTTATGCTGGCCTTGCTTGCGCGGTGAGCTCGTCCACCTACAGTGTCCGCCGATGGGATCTAAATGCCTTTGCCCATGGACACTTCACGCAATTCGCTTTGGCGCCCCAGGCAGTGTATAGCAACCCCGTATTACCAGGACCGATGGGCCTCCTTGGGACGGGAACGTTACTTCAGTACAGCCCGGTCGTCATAGATTATATAGACGGTGAGCTACTCTTGGGTCCCTTGAACCGGGAGGCGGCCAGCGCATAAATCGGCGCGCCCATGGAGGACCCTCAGACTGCGGACCGATCCTCAACAACCGGAGCCAGGGTGCGAGAGGAGCCAGCCTAAAACCTATCTTTTAGTGCGGACTGCTCTTTTGACGACTGCAAAGACGCCCTTGATCTTACTAGCAACCCAAAGGCCAATCGAGCCAGCGATCGGTTTACCCGATAAACGAGACGCCGCCAGTCGCTCTGAACGATGCGATCGAGCCTAACCAATCCTGCTTGGCACCTCTCATCACCCTTTGCTGCTCCTGCCTCCCACCACCGACGAGCGCCCTCCAAGCTCTCTAATCCATCGAATACGCCGAGGACGTACATGGACGGCCCGTGGTCCAAGGCTGCGGCCCTCTTGAAGTACGTACGGGCCTTTGCCGGGTCCGTCCGGTTATAAAAGAGCCCGAGGCGATAGAGGGCTGGGGCATACCCCAAACCTGCCGCTTCCTCGTAATACCGCCTCGCACGCTCGCCGTCACGCCTCGGAAGCATTGCGCCCAGGAGGTAGGTCGCCTGAGCATCCCCTTGGTCAGAGGCCTTCTCGTACCACGTTCGCGCCCGTACGGGGTCGTCTCCGACAAGAGCCAAGGCGAGGGCCGTCATCGACGGTACAAAGCCCGCCTGGGCGGCCTTTCGAAGGAGCTCTAGCGACCGTTCGTGATTGGTCTGCTTTAGCCGCATTGCAAGATTATGCATGGCCTTTGGGTTGCCCTTGTCTACGGCAAGCTCGAACCACTTCACAGCCTCATCCCGATTGCGATCCCAGAGAAGTCGGCCGAGCTCACCCATGGCCCCCGAGTCATCCAAAAGGGCGGCCTTTTCAAGCCAGTAACGCGCAAGCTCGGAGCTTTGTCTCGCCTCGTGGGGCAATCGATTGTCGCGGTACATGATGCCTAGGTTGAGCATTGCCGGGGCGTAACCAAGCTGCGCTGCCTTCCGGAACCATTCACTCGCCTCGACCGGCGAACGTTCTGAAATAATTCCGCCCAAGCCGAACATTGCATGCACGCTGCCTCGCTGGGCCGCCTTGTCAAAAAGGGTAACGGCCTTCTTTGGGTCCGTGCTTCTCAAAGCAATAGCCGCCCGGACATCGGCGTCGATGTCACTCTCCCCAGGTTGATGCCAGTCCGGCCCCTCGCCATCTTTTGCCGTCTCTTCCATGTTGCTAGCGCCGATCCTCCTTATCGTCTATCAGCTGCCGTGGCGGCTAGAAGTCCTCGTCTCCATCTCCCGTTTCGTCGTACATGGGAGCATCCGCATCCGTCTCAGCAGTCATATTAAACGCCAGGAACGTTTCGTCTTCTAATTCGGCGCCTCCCGTTTCCTGTGCACCCTCAAGCGCCACATCCATTTGAATGGCGTCTATTTTAATGCCCTGCTCCTTCTGGTAGCGCTGACCGGAGGTCTGAGCTTCCTGGAGATGTTCGTCCTCTAGGTATACTATCTGCTCAATTTGCTCCACCTCCTTCAGCGTTTCGTCCTCGGCACCCGGCAAGCCTAAGAGGCCGCATATCACGGCCCATGCGCCGACACCGATCGCTAAGCACGCCTGTTTGGTCAAGCTCTTTTTCGGACCACCTAGCAAGTGCTTGCCAGCTCGAGTGACAGTGAACGGTGTCTCTCCACTCAGGTCGGTCGCATTTATGGAGTCCGCGCAGAGGTAATCGTATGCATTGCAGCTGCCCGCGAAGACCGGGTCCACCTGCAAGAAGCGACCCGTCATCGAGTCGTAGAGCCTCGCCCCCATGAGCACCACGCCCCCGGCATCGGTGTCTGTGCCGATGCCGTGCTTTCCTTCGAAGCCAAAGGTGAAGCCATCACGAGCGGGAAGTAGGCGGTCACCATTTCCCGACGTTGGCCTGGGGCGACCGGAGGAGCGCCGACGCGGGCGTTGCGAAGAGGCGCTAGCTAGCCAATCGGGACCGCGTACTTCCGACAACAAGGTGTGCTCGGAGACGGCCAGTGTATGACGGCCAAGCAAAATGCGGCGATTGCCCGGCGGCGGCCAGTTTGCCAGAGGCGGTCTAAAAGCGTCTGTCGGGGAGGACAAGCTCGGCCTGTTCGAGTGGGCGACTCCCCGGATCGAAAGCCGGATACACAGAAGCCAAATTCTAGCGTTCGCGCGATGAAGACGCGAGAGCACAGATGCACTAGGAGTCAAGGGCAGGGCCGCCGACCTTGGGTCCGTCGTCGGGCCCCCCATGCTCGTCCTTGCGGCCGCGTTGGTAAGGCTCGGAACCTTCTCCAAACGAGTTTTTCGTTGCAGTAACACTGTTGTCGGTTTGGGGCGGCTTCGGCGGAAAGAAAGGGTTCTGAATCCTCCAGGTACCGAGCTCCTTTCGTACTCGAATGAGGCTCCAGAATCCTAGGCCAAGCGGGACGAACGCGCTCAGTAGGGCTAGGAGCAACAAAACGAAGACGACGTCCCTCATGGGGTGTGCGAGCACGTTTGTGTGCGTGGGCGCTCCTGCTCACTTTGCGCCGAGCGAGCGGCATCGAAAGGCGGCACAGCCACCCACCCCGACTTCGCGCCGGTGCGAAAGCCCTCTCTATTGACCGAGTACATGGTGCCAGCCGAAAGTCTTCGGGTGCCAATGGCTCCTATCCGGGCGGCGCGGGCACCCCCAGTAGGCGCCAGAGCGATAGACACCGGGGGCAGCGATCGCGCTGTAGTCGCCATTCGTATGAAGGAGTGCTCGAACCGTCGACGTATTGCCACTCGTCGAGTTTCTTGGTCGGGGAATCAACCCACAGGCGCGGCTCGCGTCTGTCACGGTGCTCCCGAAGCAGCGGGTATCGAGCGGGAACTCAAAACGCTCCCTCTCCGAGTGTGCCCCTACTTGGGTTCGTTTAGGGGTTCTGACAGCCACAAACCATACGGTACCAGAGGGCTTCGTCTGCAGGTGGCAGTATTGGGCTTCTTGCTCCGACCATTGAGAGGCCCAGCAAGAGGCAGTGCCGGTGTCTTGTCCGCCGCGGGATCAAACCCGGAGCGGACAAGGAAGCACCTTGTCTAACGTCACCGACGGGATATGTTTCGCGAGATCGGGTCACCTAGCGCGACAGGCCCGCGCTTCCACTATAACGAACCGTGAAGAAGAGTGAGCATCGGCGCTTGGACCTCCTCCTGAGGCAACGGCATGAGTGAATTCAAAGCTCGTCACCTGTCGCTAGCTGCCTTGTTTCGCATTTCGCGAAGAAGCTGGAGGCCGATCGTCAAGGATGCCAGGCAGAAAATCAAAATTAAAGCAACGCCTATTACGAACCCTATGCCCTTTGTTGTCACCAACAAAATTAGACCCACGAGGCCGCAGAGCGCGGCTAACCTGCCGACAACGAGCGCTCTTCGGGTTATAAGGCCGGGACGTCTAGTCACAGGACTCCTCGTAAACTGTGGGCTACTCGCTGTTATCCATTACTATCGTGTGGGCGTTCGTTTGCCGCCGGTCACCTTCCCACCGACTAGCTAATCAGCAGGTTTAGCGGTAAAAAACCCAACTATAAGGACCACTACCCCCACTGCCGCTAAGGCGGCACCAGTGAAGATCAAACCGGCGGCGATAATATCGAAAGCCCCGCCGCCCAGGACCACGCTCGCGGCGGCCAACTCAAAACCTAGCGCTGAGGTGGGAATACCGGTCCCAATGAGCAGCTCACCTAAGTGGTTATTTACCCATTTATTGCCGTTTGTGACGTCGTTTATGAGCTGCCGGCCGATGTTGCCGGAGTGACAGTGGCCCGGATCGCAGGGAAGGGTGCAAGTGCCATGGCTTTAGCGCCCTCCCCTCGCTGCGCACCCGCCCGGGGAATTCGTCGGCTCGATGGTCCCCCCCAGGTCGTTTGCGTTTACCGGGTCTTGGCACACGTAGTCGTAAGCGTTGCAGCTGCCCCCGAACACCGGGTCCACCTGCAAGAAGCGCCCCGTCACCGGGTCATAGAGCCGCGCCCCCATGAGCACGATCCCTCCGGCATCGGTGTCAGTGCCGATGCCGTTCTTGCCTTCGAAGCCGTGGGCTAAATCCGGGCCAGCCTTCGGTATGAAACCGACCACCGGTTAACATGCCCGGATCTCTTATTATCTTGCCTCGTGTAAGTTTCAGAATCGTCAATGACGCGGCGGTTCACGGTCTGCGGCCTTCTCTCTAGGTGGCAGCTGAGGCAACATTGGCCGACGATTCGATCGGGATCGTCGTAAAACCATCTTTCCTAGCGACTGACTCTGTGATCTGCCGGCAAGCAATACAAGTGCCAGCAGACCGCCCAAAAAGAGAAGTAAGCCGAGGCCTAAAAGGGCAACGAAACCCCAAACGACACTCCGCGCAGCGATGTCGATTACGACCATAACAATTAGGTCAAACGCGATTATGAGCCAGACCCTCCTTCTGACGTTCCGGCTGGTGGTCACGACATTTCTCTCCTTCAACTCAAGCCCATTACGGGTAACCCCCAGGGTCGCCACTCGAGAGAGCAGCCATAAGGTACCCGACCAGGAGAACAGTACCGACCGCGGTTGCCACGCTCAAAGTGATGAGTCCAGCCCCAGTTATGGTTACAACCGTTGCGACCACACCGTCGGCTGAGTCAGCTGCTTCGAGGGCGGCAGCGCCGCCTTCGGCTAGGCCTGCGCTACCAAGTGTTCCTCCGACAGCGATCAAGCCTGCCGCAAGAGCATCGTAAGAGTAACTAGATGTGGGGGTTTCAGTCTGACTCGGACCCGAGGCTGGCGGTGGAGTCCCAGTCTGCTTGGGCGGCGTAGTGGTCGTGGTGGTACCAGTTGGAGGGGTTGAAGGCGAAGCGGTCCCAGGCTTGTGCGCCCCACAGTAGAGCCTGCCACTGTCGTACCAGCAGGTGCCACGGAATGTGCTTTTTGAACGTGATCCGCCGCTAAGACCACTCAGGTCAACTGCGTTCAACGGGTCCTGGCAGACATAGTCATAGGCGTTGCAACTTCCCCCGAATACCGGATCGACTTGCAAGAACCGCCCCGTCCCTGGGTCATAGAGCCTGGCCCCCATCAGCACGATGCCACCGGCATCGGTGTCGGTGCCTATGCCGTGCTTGCCTTCGAAGCCGTAAGCAAGACCGTCGGGGCTGTCGGCCTGCAACGACGTGAGCGCGTTCCCGAACGGGTCGTAAAGGGTTATGCCTCCAACGGCCGCGCCTGCAGAGCTGGCTTCGGCCGCGGTACCGCCTTCCAGGTTCGGGTAGTACCAGGTCTCGGTGCTACCGGTCACCTCCAAGAGCACTCCACCAGTCAAGTCGATCAGGTAGGTGATCGACCCGCCGGTTCCGCTCCCAGATGTTGTCGTCGTGGTCCCAGATGTGGTTGTCGTCGTCGCGTGGGTAGTGGTAGTGGTCCCGGCCGTGGTCGTGGTCGTCGTACCGCTGCAGGAGCCGCTCGAAGCAATGAACAGCGCCGCCGCCGAGTCGACCCCTGTGCCGCCGGTCTGGCTGCCGGCCGGGGCCAGAGCAGCACTGACGTTGGTGTCGTAGGCAAGCAGGTTGCCGTTGTCGTCGACGTTGTAGGTGACCCCCGAGGTGGAGCCGGCGGTGGCTGTGTCGCCTCCCACCACCGCCAAGCCGAAGTACAGCTCGCCCGTGCCCGAAGGAGTGAGCGACGCGATGTTGTACGACGTCGTCACTGCTACCGGGAGCGGACCGTGAGCGGCCACCTCGAGCGACTCAAGCGCCTCGGGATCACGATGCCGGAGCGAGCTGAGCTCTCCCGCCCCGCTGCAGCGTGGGCGGCCGTACTTTGGGGGAAGGGCACCCCTGGACTGGTCGCCCGGGCGTACCGCCCGTATATCGCGGAGCTGCAAATCAAGTTGCTCAGTCACGGCCGCTATGCGATGGAAAACCGGTGCCCGATCTCGATCCCGATCCCGGGCTATTACGGGTTCGCCCTCACCCCGTTACGAGTGCTAGCCGAGATCATTTCCTACCCAGCCGAGGATCCACTGCCAGACCACCTCCTCAGGAGGCGCCGTCCACCCTTGTACGACCCTGACTACCGGCGGCGTCGAGGAAACCGCTACCGCGACCCTTATACCGAGTGGATCCGGGCGGAGATTTTCTGGCTCATAAGCCCCGAGCTCGAAGCCGTCCGCCTTCGCCAACGTCTGCACGCTGGGAAGCTGCCCGACCTCCCCGAGCTCGTCGACTTCGACGGCTCTACGACTCTCGCCGAGTGGCCTGACGGGCTGTTCATCCTCGTTGAAGCCTGCTGCCAAACCAAAAAAGCTGGACATCCCGGGACAAAGACACGCCCGGAGGGTCGACGGTGTGAAGCCACCTGACGTTACCCTGTGGAACCACCCTGTGAGGACCCACGGACATCAAGGCCAGGGTCTTTCGCGATCATCCCACGACCGACCGACCACACACACGACAGGCCGGCTTGGCTCACAAACGCGAGACGAGCTCAGCCACGATCTCCGCCGCTGGTCGTGGCTGCCTGGCGAGCGCAACGCTCTGTCCGGCCCACATGGAGAGCGCTTCAATGTCACCGGTGGTGCCAACCATCGGCGGCGCTGGCTCGTAGCGGACGATTGCTTCGCCCGAAGCGAAGTGCGCGATGACATCGCCCACTCCGGGCCTACTCTCCAGAGGCGGCCGGCCCGCGGCCTCCCACATCTCGGCCGTCGAGTTGCGGAGCGCGCGGTGGGGCGAGTTCGGCCAGTCGACGTCGTAGAGGTCGGGGTACCACTCCGCGTCGGTCTCGACCGCGTTGATCAGGCGAGTGCGGTACTCCTGGTGGATGGGCATCTCCTGGGCAAGCAGAAACTGGGTACCCACCCACGCCGCCTGGGCGCCCAGGGCGAGGACGGCAGCCACGCCGCGAGCGTCCCCGATCCCACCGGCCGCGATCACTGGCACTGGCGCCACCGCGTCCACGACGGCGGGCACCAAGGGGAGCGTCGCAATCTGACCTCCCACGTGCCCCCCAGCCTCCCAACCCTGCGCCACGATGACATCAACTCCGCTGCCGACCGCCCGCCGCGCCTCTTCGGCGCTCCCGACCGTACACAGAGCGAGCCCGCCTGCATCGTGGACCCGCTCGATGTAGCCAGCGGGATCCCCCAGAAACAGTGACACGATCCGCAAACCGGCCTCGAGGGCGTCATCGAGGCGACGGTGCTGATCGGAGGTGAGAACCAGGTTGCCGCAGAAGGGACGATCGGTGAGCGCCGCCGTCCCGCGAACCACGTCTCCTGCCGGATCGGACCACGTCAGCGTCACCATGCCGAGCCCGCCGGCATTCGAGACCGCCGCCGCCAGTTCCGGCACCGCCACCATCGCCGCCAAGACAATAGGTTGTTCAATCCCGAGCAGTTCGCACACCGGCGTTCGCACTACTGCCACCTACCCCTTCGATCCAAGCCGCCCTCCACCCAGCACGGACAGATCCATTCTTCTAGGACTCATACGACGTGGGCATCGACTTGGCGGCCCGTTTGTTCCAACCGTGAAAGCTCGAGTAGTCGCCCGCATCCCAGGCCTCGCGCAATCCCGGTTTGCTCAGATCCCAGTCTGGGCGGATCTCGCTCGACGCAGCGCACAAGTCGGACCACAGGTCGTAAAACGACGGGCGCCCCCAGAACCAGTAGCCGTTGTAGACACTGTGAATGAGGAGTCCAGGCTTGAGCACAAGTGTGTGAGGGATCATCGGATCGTGCTCGGGGTCGGTGTACTCCTGGATGTCGAGGTCCTTTTGGACCGTCCGAGCTGGGTCCGAGAGAAATGTCCATTGGGCACCCACTGAAGCCCGGAACTCCTGCAGGGTGTGGTGGTCGTCGGTGGCGATGGTGACGACCTGGGTATAGGCGACGGCGATTTTCGGATAGTTCGCTGCGAGCTCGAGGTGCTGCTGGTGTTCCTTCGGACAGTAATTGCCTCGCGCCAACGTAAGGATCATCGGATCGTCACCTTGGAGCTCACTGAGTGTGCGAACGATGTTGGTGTGATCCGGCAACGAGTAGTCGGGGAACACGCCGCCTGGTCTGATGTCGGATCGCATAGGGTGACTGCCTTTCACTCGACGATGCCTGCGGGGATCTCGGTGTCGGTTGGACTGGCCTGCTCTCGGAGTTCGTCCCAGATAGACGGTACGCCTCTCGCTTCTGTATCGCATACGTCGAAGTCACCGGTCTGTCCCCTGGCTTCTCGCTGCGGCCCTGGGCTGGGACACCCGTTCGCGGGGAAAACGGCTGAGAGCATCGAGGCCGCCATTGTCGGCCCGGGCTCCGGCGGCCCGGTGTGGAAGTGGGTGCTCGCCTGTGCCCGTTCTCCCACCGCCCCGCTAGTTGCCCCGTCCACAGTGGCGTCCGGTCTTGTCCTCGACATCAGACGCGCCCAGCGGTCCTTGTGCCGCTCTCGCCCGGCTCGGCCCGCCTCGCGCGATCAAGCAGAGCCGGTCCTCCTGGCCGATGATAATCTGACCTGCCTCGGGCGGAGCATTGCCCATCTTGCCCCCGCGGAGCCGCCCAACGGGACGTCGAGACAGCAGGGACCAAGACAATTCCCGTGACGACAAACACGCAGGAGGTCACTAATGTCACTGACTCTCAAACAGGTTAGAGACAATTGTCAAAACGCGCGGGCCAGCATGCAACGTGCTCGCAATGAACACTGGGCCTTTGGGGCATTTATCTTAGACGACGAGCAAATTCTAAAGGCTGTCGCCCGGGCTGCTCAAAAGAACCGAGCCCCGGTACTCGTAGAAGTCAGCCAGGGCGAAGTCGATGAACTTGGCCTCGACAACGTCCGGGACATGGTTGACAACTTTAAGAACGACTACGCCCTGGAGATCTACATCAACCTGGACCACAGCCCGAGTGCCGAAAACGCAATTAAAGGCATCGATGCGGGTTTTGAATTTATCCGTATGCCAAGTTGCGTGAGTATGTGGCTGTGGAAACGCGGCTGGCCCGTTTAAGCGATGTCGAGGCGGAGCCGTTGTTGGCCGGCTTGACCGAGGAGTACGACACGCGTTATGGCGAGAACGTCGAGATGACGAGGGCGAACGATGACGAGTTCGACCCTCCACACGGGCTGTTCGTCGTTTCATGGACGGCCCGACTACGGTCGCAGGCGGAGGATTCCGTCGCTACGACACGGCAACATGTGAAGTAAAGCGGATGTGGACACACCCCCGTTACCGCCGGCGCGGACTAGCAGCCCGCGTGCTTAAAGCTCTCGAAGACGCTGCTCGGGAAGCCGGTTATACCCGCTTGATCCTGGAGACCGGTCCCCGCCAGCCGGAAGCTGAGGCCCTATACGCCGGACGCGGTTACACCCGGATCGACTTCTACGGTCACTACCTTGAGGCCAGAGCCTTCAGCCTGGATCTCTCCTTGGGGACCACGAGACGGGAGGAGGTGCGGGAGCGCCGGCAGACGGAGAGAACGCCGCCGGAGCCGAGGCGGCCCGAGGGCCTCGTAGGAGGCCCGAAAACAGTTGGTCAGCGGGCGGATCCGTAGTCGACGTTTGTTATGATCTCCTGGGCGATGGCCCCCCAGCGTCCGCCGGTCTTCCGGGGCAGGACCACGGAGCGGGAGCGGCTGAGCCGGTTGCTGGACAGGGCCCGTGGGGGCGAGAGTGCTGCTCTGGTCGTGCGTGGCGAGGCTGGGATAGGCAAGACGGCGCTTTTGGACTATTGCGCGGGGGAGGCTTCGGACTTTCAGGTCGTCCGGGTCGCAGGGGTCGAGTCCGAGATGGAGTTGCCGTTTGCTGGGTTGCACCAGCTATGTGCTCCGATGCTCGCCGCTGTCTACCTTCTTCCGGAGCCTCAGCAGAACGCGCTCCGAGTGGCGTTCGGGCTGATGTCGGGCGACCCTGCCGACCGCTTCCTCGTGGGGCTAGCGACGCTCAGCTTGTTGGCTGAGGTGGCGCTCAAGCGCCCGCTGCTTTGCGTCGTCGATGACGCGGAATGGCTCGATGCCGCGTCCGGACAGGTTTTTGGGTTTGTCGGTCGGCGGCTCCTTGCCGAGTCGGTGCTGATGTTTTTTGGTGCCCGCAGTCCCACCGACGACCGTCATCTCGCGGGGTTGCCCGAATTGGCACTGCACGGCCTTACAGACGCTGATGCCCAGGCTCTGCTGGCAGCAGCAACCCCAGGTCGGCTCGATGCCGGAGTCCGGGACCGTTTCGTTGCAGAGACCCGGGGTAATCCTCTGGCGCTGCTAGAACTGCCACGGGGTATGACTGCTGCCGAACTGGCCGGCGGTTTCCCGGGCCCTCGCTCGGGGGATCTTCCCAGTCAGCTCGAGGAGCACTTTCTGAGGCGCTTCGAGTCGCTGCCTGAAGCCACCCAGCGATTGATGCTGCTGGCGGCTGCCGAGCCGACCGGGGACGTCGCACTGCTCTGGCGTGCGGCGCAAGCACTCGGCATTAGAGGAGACGCCGCCGAGCCTCCCGGCGCCGAGCAACTCGTTGAGTTCGGAGCGCAAGTGCGCTTCCGGCACCCCCTGGTTCGCTCCGCGGTCTACTCGAGAGCATCCGGGCAGGACCGTCGAGCGATGCACCTGGCGTTGGCTGCGGCCATGGATCCGCACAACGACCCCGACCGTCGTGCATGGCACCGCGCTTTGGCGGCGGAGGGGCCGGACGAGGAGGTGGCGTCGGAGCTGGAGCGGTCAGCCGGTCGGGCGCAGTCCCGTGGTGGCCTGGCTGCGGCCGCAGCGTTCCTACAACGAGCGGTCGCGCTCACCCCGGAACCAGCACAACGGTCCGAGCGCGCGTTGGCCGCGGCACAAGCGAGCCTGCAGGCCGGAGAGTTCGATGCGGCGCTCGGTCTGCTGACGACCGCAGAGGCCGGGGCGCTGGACGAGATTCAGGGCGCCCGGATCGACCTGCTGCGTGGGCAGGTCGCGTTTGCTTCTAGTTTCGGGCAGTGACGCCGCGTCGCTGCTGCTGGGGGCGGCCAGGGCGGCTCGAGCCGCTGGACCTCGACTTGGCTCGCGAGACCTATCTGGAGGCGTGGGGCGCGGCGATGTTCGCGGGCCGCTTGGCAGACAGCGCCAACGTCGCGGACGTGTCGCGGGCCGCCAGCGCGGCCGCTCCGACGGGCGGATCCACCGCGTCCGTCGGATCTGTTGCTGGATGGTCTTGCACGTCTGATCACCGAGGGCCGTACAGCAGCTGCACCGGCACTGGAGCGGGCAGATGGGCGCCTTTGCCGGCGACGGGATCTCAGCAGAGGCAGGGCTTCGGTGGGGCTGGCTGGCCGTGGTGCCTGCCCTCGTGCTGTGGGACTTCGACGGGTGGCTTGCGATCGCCGACCGGGGGGTCCAGCTCGCCCGCGACGCGGGCGCGCTCGGCTTTGCTTCCGATCGTTCTGACTAGCCGGTGCGTTGCCGCCTCGATGGTTGGAGAGTTTGCGACGGCCAATTCGCTGATCGTCGAGGCCGACGCGATCGCGGAGGCGACCGAGACTCGCATGGCTCCGTACGCCACCCTGGTGCTGGGCGCTCTCCGGGGCCGGGAGGCCGAGATTTCCGAGTCGATCGCGGCGACGATTCAGATATCCGCGGCCGAGGGTCAGGGGATCGGGGTGCAATTCGGAAAGTGGGTTGCCGCAATCCTCTACAACGGGCTCGGTCGCTACGACGAGGCGCTGGCCGCGGCCCAGGAGGCGAGCGAGATTATCCCCGAGCTGTACATCTCTACCTGGGCCCTGCCCGAGCTGATCGAGGCGGCCACGAGGACCGGAGAGATGGCTCGCGCCGTCGAGGCGCTACAGCGGCTGGTGGTCGAGACGAACGTCGGTGACAGCGATTGGGGGTTGGGAATCCAGGCACGGGCGCGCGCCCTGGTAAGCGACGGCGAGGAGGCCGAACGCTCCTACAGAGAAGCCATCGAGCGGCTGGGGCGCACGCACCTGCGGCCGGAGCTCGCGCGCGCGCACATGCTCTACGGAGAGTGGCTTCGTCGCCAGAACCGCCGCATAGATGCACGGGAACAGCTTCGCCGTGCCTACGACATGTTCAGTGAAATCGGGATGATGGCTTTCGGCGATCGTGCCCTCCACGAGTTGCGGGCGACGGGAGAGACAGTCCGCAAGCGAGAAGACGACACGCGCAATGACCTCACGCCCCAAGAGGAGCAAATAGCCCGTTTGGCTCTAGAGGGACGGACCAACCCAGAAATCGCCGCCCAATTGTATATCAGCGCCCGCACCGTCGAATGGCACTTGCGCAAGGTGTTCATGAAGCTCGGTGTCACCTCACGCAGAGGACTGCGCGATGCGTTACCCGGCCGAGGGGGAACTGGAAGAGGACAGTGAGATCCGCCAACCTAACTAAGCAGAGGACTTGCCCGGCAAACGTGTCCGCCCGCTCAGCGCAGTAAATTGCCGCCGCACACAACGTCGAGCTAATGGACGGTGGCTCGTTCGAATGACCCTGGGGCCGTCCGAGCGGCACGGTTGCCATCCTTCGGTTGGACCGTGGGACCCTGGCGATGGTAACGAGCGTGCCGCCGGCACGCAGAAGCGCAGTCGAACGGTCGAGGATCTCGCCACCGATGACGTCGACACCACGTCAAACTCCCCGGCGTCCTCCAGATGATCGGCCTTCAGGTCCAACACGGCGTTCACTCCCAAACCTAGGGTTGTGTGGCGGTCCGCGGCCCGGTCAGTGCCGATCATGCGGGCTCCTACTCAAAGTGAATAGCTTGACGACCCTGAGGACCCGGATCGGCCAGTCGGTTCGATGATGGTGCCACGTGTCCCACGCAACAGGTCGCCTGCCTAGCCGCCACCGAGGTTTGGTGTCCTGCCTCGCTCCCAGCTCAGGTCGCTATTGTCGCCGAGATCCCCAACTGGTGGCCGCCGGCGTCGAGGGCAGAGACCGCCACGTACCGAACCCGGTCCCCGACGGTTATGGCGGTCTCGAAACCGTTCTTCACCACGACTTTGACCGTGTGCAACTGCGACCGGTCATTGCCCGCAAGCACGGCCCAATGGCTGACTTCGGTGGCCCCGTTCCAGGCTGCGAAGACGGTCATGCCCCCGCCGGTGAGCTTTACGGCCACTCCAGGCGGTTCATCGGGCCGTCCCGTCCAGGGGAAGCGGAAAGCTCGGTACGACTGAGTGGCGCCCCCCGCCAGGTTGCCGTCAAGGACCGCGGTGCCATCGGGCTCGAACTCTGTGTACCACGCATGCACGCCCCAGCCGACGAAGATGTGACCGTCGGGGAGCACCTGCACGCTTCCCAAGGCGCCAGCACGTAGAGCGTTGCCGGGGTGGGAGTAGGCGTGGACAAGGCTCACGCTACCCGCCGCGTCGTCGACGTCCAGGAGCAGGCCCCGTGATTCTGGTTGAGTCACGTACAAGCCCGTCCCGTTGTCGAAAACGGTCACCCGCCCGTCAGGCTGTTGAGTGACATCGTGCTGCCACGCATACGCCGCACCCGGCCCGAACTTGAAGTCGCTGTTCTTGCCTCCCATTCTCGAAAGTACTGCGCCGGTGCTGCGGCTGACCTTGAACACCGTCCATGTGTGGCGAGACGATATGAGCAGGTCGTCTGGGCCCGAGAGGGAAATTGAATTGATGTGGAAATAGTCCCACGGTGTGGTGCCGTCCTTGGGCACAGGGGCGTACGATTCGGCAAAACCCACGTGCTCGTCGCTGCGCCACTGGAACAGCACTTTGCCCGTCTTTACGTCGACTTCCTGTGCGACACCGTAGAAGTAGGGGGCGTGCTTGCCACCGCCGAGGGACGACAGGTCGGCATAGCCCGTGCCATAACACGTGAAAAAGGCGGTCCCCTGCGGCGTTAGGAAGAACTCGTGTAGGTCGCCGTGGTAACCGTTGCCTGCTTCGACAACCGCCACCTGGGAATACGACCCGTCCACGATCTCGTAGTGGCCTTGTCCGTGACCTGATACCACCGGGCCCTCGTACCATGTCAGCACCGGTTCTCCCAAGTAGGTCTCCGCTTTAAGGTTGAACGCGCGGAGGGGGCCCCGCTGGCCGAGACATCTTTGAACCACACGAGGTGACCGTCGCCGTCCAGGATGATCGGCCCCTGCTGGCCCGGCCCGAAATGACTGTCCATAAAGATGAGACCTGGAGATTGGCCCCCATGGTTGCTACCGATCTCGACCACAGCGGGGTGAAGGCCGGGATAGGACTCGAAGTTTTGTACCTCGCTCGGCGTCGTAGGCGCACCCTCGCTCGGCCGGGTACTCCCGCAGGCCGCAATTGGCGCCAACCCTGCGCCGAGGGCGAGACCGCCGCCGAGGCGAAGCAGGTCGCGCCTCGAAATGGGGCGTCCGAAAAAGCTCGGCACCGGGCCAACTGAGTGCGACGGCCTTGTCCCGTCAAACACGAACCAACCTCCCAACGGGCCGACTATTTCGGCCCTCGACCTGAACCCTTGGTCCCTATGAATGAATGCGTTCGCTAGGACGCCATAAAATGGCCCCTGCCAGCGCTGGTCTTACACGACGGCAAAGCGTCCGAACCGGAACAGCGACGCTAGGTCGCCTTGACTGTGTCTGAGCGACCGAGCTCGTGCCCCCCAGCATCCAACGCCGCAACCTGGAAGTAAGGCCCGGCACTGTTCACGGTCAACGCCGTCTCGAAGTCGGCCCAGTCGGCCGTTGCCACAACAGATAAGGCACTCGAGGTTGCGCCGGCGAAGACCCGCCACGCCACGACTTCGGTTGCCCCATTCCAGCTGACGTAGACGATACGGCTTCCGTTGGCCGCGGAGCCGAGGGCGACGGCCGGCTCGTCGGTCGGTACGGTCGCGAAATCTGTGACGAAAGCACGATAGGAAGTGACGTCTTTTGGAAGATGCCCGTCAACCAACAGCTCGCCCTGGGCCGAAAACCTAGAGAAGTAGGGTTCGGCGCCGAAGCCGACCAGCATCCCGCTGTCGTTCAGAATCTGCACGCTCCCCTCGGCAACGGCGAGCACACCGGGGTGGGACACGAAACGCTCGAGGGAGCAGGTCATGGCGGTCTCGTCGAGGTTGAGGACCAGCCCGCGCGACACAGTCTCCTCAGCAGGGGCGGCTCCGTCGTCGAACACGCTGATTACCCCGCTACCGTGGGGGCGGGCGTGGTGTTGCCAGTAAAAATGAGCGCCTTCGCCCATGGAGAAATCCGAGTTCTTGCCGTTGAGCCGCCATAGCACCTCCCCGCTAGTACGGGAGACCTTGTAGATGCACCAAGTGTTCCGGGACGAGATGAGCAGGTCCCCGTCAGGCGCAACCGCTACCGAGTTGATATGGAAGTAATCGAACGGAACTTGCTGGGTGCCGCCGCTGAACTTCTGGTACGTGGCCGAGATCGGGACATGGTCAAGGCTTTCCCAGGTCCACAGCAGCTTACCGGTGGTCACGTCCACCTCCATAGCTGCCGAAGCCAGTACGTAGCCGTTGCTCGGACCGCCGACGGCGGACAGGTTGGCCGCCTCGGTGTGGTACGAAGTCATAAGGGCGGTGCCTTCAGTGGTCAGTGCCAGCTCGTGAAGGTCGGGTGTAAGCCCGCCAACTTCGGATAGTCGCGCTATTTCCTTGAACGACATGTCCGCCAGCATCGCTTCTCCCGCCCCGGTGCCGTTAGTGACGACGCCTTGCCACCAGGTGAACACCTGCTTGCCTTTGTAAAACTGACATTGCAGGTCGAAAGGGGCGTTGTCGGTTGGGTAGAACCAACGCATGCGGGCGTCGCCGTCCAGGATCATCAGCCCCGACTGTCCGCCGGCCGCCGCCCCTGGCGAGCGGTTTGGTGTGAGCATCAGAAAGCGCCCGCTGGAGCCACCCACCTTGAAAGAACTTGCTGCCCTCACGATGGTGAGGCGCGGTGGGTGGAGGTCAGGGCGGCTGAAGAACTGGTTGACCTCAGTAGTAGATCCGGTTGTGCCGGCCATCAGCCGCGCCTGCGCACCGGCCGTCGAAGAGCGGCCATCGGGAACGAGCTCACCTCCGAGAAATCGGGTTGCACCAAGGCCGACCACCCCTGCAGTGGCACCTGCAGTCAAGCCCAAGAACTCTCTACGGCGTGGTCATCGTTGTCATCGGTACCGTTCTTCTCCTCGGCCATGGTCGCCGTATGACTCTCCCCACTTTTCATGGGCAGATGCTGAAGATCTGGTAGGCCTCCACTAAATCTTTCTAAGGCGACCGTCCAACCTCCTGTCGCCGAGTTCTCGGCGGCCGGCACCAGGGCCGGGCGTAGGTGACGGCCATCATCAAGGCGGCCATGGAGAGCCCGAACTGGGCTTCGCCGGCGATCTCTTGGTCATCGGACGACTGGGGAGGTTTCCACGAGGGTGTGCAGCCGCCTCCGGGTGGACCAGAACGCCTACAGCTTGCCGGTCCCCAGCATCGTGATCTCCCCCTACGCCCGGCGGGCGACATTTGGGCCCGGCCATCTGCCCCGTGCAGCCGCCTGCTTTTGACATGTGAAGCGGCCCCGACAAACCCGACGAAGTTCTAGGCCCGGGGTGTTTCGTCATCATCCCACCCACACACCCACCAAGGGATGTTCGTGAAATTGGTCCAGCAGTGATCAAGAAATCCCTCCTTGCAGGTGGCCGAGGCACTTTGTGGCTTCGTTACGGTCGTAGAACCTGTGAGCTGCCGGCCGTCGGGCCGGCGCTTTGCCCGTAGCGGTGTTTTCGCCCTCTCGCACTGGTTGCCGAGCGCCCTAAGGGGCGGCTGCCAACCGTCAACCGGGCTCGCTGCAGATAGCTCTTAGTAGGTAGGAGGTGCCAGGGCAGGTCAGCGGTATATCCGAGTATGACTTTGAGGTACCATCCGCAAATGAGCCAGCAGGTACACGAGAGCGTAGTCGTCCTGCTTGACGGGTCAGGTGGGAGCTTTACCCGTTCTCAATTGGACAGCACCATCGCCCAACGGGCGTCGAGCCTGACTGCTGCCGGCGCCGGTGGCGACGTCGTCGCCCTCTGCCTGCCCAGCGGCACCGACCTGGCCCTAAATGTGCTCGCCGCCATGAAGGTGGGCACCGCCGCCCCCATGGGCCCCAGCGCCACCGAGGACGAATGCCGGGCCTACCTCACGGACCTCCGCCCGCGCCTCTTGGTCACCACTGCGGGTTCGGCAGCCGCGGCAGCCGCTTCGGGCCTCGGTATTGAGACCCTGGCGCCGGAAGCCCTCACTCCCGTTGGCGCCGTTGCCGTCGAGCCCGCCCCGCCACGGCCGGCCGTCACCGCCTTGATCCTGCCGACCTCGGGCACCACCGGCCGACCGAAGCTCGTCCCTCTTTCTCATGCCAACCTGGCGGCGTCCGCCAAGAACATCGCGGCCAGCCTCGAACTGACCCATGACGACCGTTGCCTCGGGCTGATGCCCTACTACCACATTCACGGTCTGGTCGCCGGGCTCCTCGCCCCGCTCGCCGCCGGAGGCAGCGTCATCGCCGCTGGCGCCTTCGACGCGGCGCGGATCCGGGCCTGGCTCCAAGACGGTTCGCCGACTTGGTATACCGCCGTACCCACTATCCATCGCGCCGTGCTCGATGCGTTGGTCCAGGACCGGCCGGTCGCTCACCGGCTACGGTTCATGCGCTCGTCGTCGTCGCCTCTGGCCCCGCAACTGATGACTGAGCTCGAAGAGTTCTTCGGCGCCCCTGCCATCGAGGCGTACGGGATGACAGAAGCCTCCCATCAGATGGCGAGCAACCCATTGCCCCCCCGGCCGCGACGCCCCGGAACGGTGGGGGTTGCGTTTGGTACATCCATCGCCCTCCTCAGCGACGGGGTGACCCACACGGCGGCCGACCGGGTCGGAGAGGTGGTGATCAAAGGCCCAGGCGTGCTCGGTGAGTACCGGGACAACCCCGCAGCTACGGCCGAGGCCTTCCATGAGGGGTGGTTCCGGACGGGCGACCTCGGCCAGCTCGACGACGACGGCTACCTTCGCCTGGTCGGGAGGGTCAAAGAAATGATAAACCGGGGCGGGGAAAAGATCGCGCCGCGCGAGGTTGAAGAGGTCCTCTTGGCCCACCCCGCGGTGGCCCAGGCGGTGGCCTTTCCCTGCCCTCACCCCACATTGGGAGAAGACGTGGCTGCGTTGGTGGTCGCCCGCCAGGGCCAAACCACCTCGGCCGCGGAGATCGTACGGTTCGCCCAGGGCCGGCTCTCTCCCCACAAGGTCCCCCGCCGCGTCATCATCGCTGACCGCATCCCCCTCGGCCCCACGGGCAAACCTCAGCGCAACCGAATGGCGGCCCAGCTCCGGCTAGCCGAGCCGGTCGCGGAGGCCCAGGCCAATGCCCATGGACAGCGTTCTGCGCTGCGAGCTATTTGGGCTGAGATCCTCAAGCTGGAGCACGTTCCCAGCGACGTCGACTTCTTCGCCTTGGGGGGGGACTCGCTGCGGGCGTTGGCAATGATATCCGCTGTCGAAGAGCGCCTGGGGCAGGCACCGCCGTTGAGTTTCCTCACTGAAGGCACGGCGACCCTCGAGCGAATGGAAGAGATGCTGGCGACGGCGAGCCCAGCTGCCGGCGCTGAGCTGCTGGCCGAAGACGCGGCAGTTTCGTACGCCGAAGAGGCTGCCCTATCGCGCGCCAATCTGGACCCCGATGGCGCATTGTGCAACGTGACGATCGGGCTGCGCATGCGCGGGGAGCTCGGCTCGAGGCGATTGGAAGCGGCACTGCACAGTGTTGTCCTGGCTCACGAGGGGCTCCGGACGTCTTACGCAAAGCAGGGCCGGACCTGGAAACGATTATTGTCGCCAGGCTCTGCACTTTCCTTGGAAGTCCACGATATCCAGGGCGAGGATGAGCTGGGCGCTGCCCTCCTGTCCGAGGCCCGCCAGCCGTTCGACATAGAGCATGGTCCCCTGCTACGCGCTTGCGTCTTTGCGTTCGGAGAAGCGGAGAATTTCCTCCTGATAACAGCCCACCATTCGGTTATGGACGGCGTCGCCCGAGATCTCTTCCTGGACGCTCTGGCGTCGGCCTACCGCGACGGGCCAACCGCGCTTTCTCCTGCCACCAGCCCGGTCACCGGTCCGGGGGCCATCGCCACCAGCGAGCGGGCCAGGCTGGCAGCTGGGGAACTCGAGCACCAAGCCCGTTACTGGCGCGAGCGCTTGGCCCCCGAGCCGGAGCCTTTGGAGCTCCTGGGGCGGCCTCCTCGACAGGGCTGCGCCTGGGCCGGCGACACCGTCGACTTCGACCTCGGGGAAGCGACGTCAGCGAAGCTGCACGAGGTAGCTCGCCGGGAGCGGGCGACCCCGTTTGCCGTCATATTGGCCGGTCTGGTGGCAACGCTGTCGCGGCTGTCCGGCAGCGAGGACATCGTCGTAGGGACCCCCGCCGCCAACCGGCAAAAACGAGGTACAGCCCAGGTCATCGGGATGCTGGCCAACATGCTCCCGCTGCGCGTCGCCATACCTAGCGACGCGACCTTCGCCGACCTCATCGCCAACACGCGAGCTGTAGTCCTCGGCGCCCTGGTTAACCAGGAGTACCCGTTCGCGGCAGATGCTGGCGGACGCAGGACCAGAGACGGCTTGGCACCTCGACCCTGTTTTCCGGGTCGTTTGCCAGCTCCGCGACCGGTTACCGAACCCGGACTTCGGCGAGGGGCTCGTAACCGAGGTGGTGCAAGTCCACCCGGGCACGGCCATGTCAGACCTCAGCTTCGACCTGCGGGTAGGCCCGTCCGGTATCGCCGGGACCGTGGAGTTCGCCACCAGCACCTTCGACCGGGCACAGGTCGAAGCCGTCTGTGGTTACCTACGCTGCCTGCTGGCGACGGCCGTCACTGATGTCGGCCAAAAGCTCAGCCTGCTCCCGCTTGTCGACGACAACGAGCTCCGCCAAGTCGTCGCCCTGGGCCGCGGCCCCGAGCCGGTGCTCGCGGCCCGCAATGTAGTCGACGTGATCGTCGGCCAGGCCCAGCGCACCCCGGGATCGCCCGCAGTGGAGTCCGGTAGCAACGTAATTTCCTATCGAGAGCTGGATCTCCTGACCGAGCGGGTGGCTCTTGCGCTGGCGTCGCGCGGTGTCGGGCGGGGCGCCGTCGTAGGCGTCATGCCACCCCGGGACGAGCGCATGGTCGCGGTCCTCCTGGGCATCCTGCGAGCGGGGGCCGCCTACCTCGCCTTGGACCCCGAGTACCCCAGGCACCGCCTCCAGGCCATGGTGGGCAGTGTCCCGCTCCGCCTGCTGCTCCACGCCGGCGATCGTCCAACTTTTGCCCCTCTGGGGACCGAGCTGGCCGCAATTGACGAGCTGCTAACGGTCGAGCCCAAAGGTAGCGAAATGCCGCCCGGGCCCGAGCCCGGGGACGCCGCGTGCGTGCTGTTTACATCTGGCTCGACCGGACGACCCAAAGCCGTAGCGATCAAACACGCATCTCTGGTCAACTTGCTGTCGTGGACGGGTCGGGCTTTCACGACCGCCGAATTGGGCTGTGTCCCCGTGACCGCCTCGCTGACATTCGATTATTCGCTCTTCGAAATGTACCCACCGCTCGCCGTTGGTGGTCGCCTCGTGATTGTCGAAAACGTGCTGGCATTGCGGGACCAACCCCTGGCGGTAACGATGATCGGCACCGTGCCGGCGGCGCTTTCGCCTTTGCTGGACGACATGGCCATCCCGGCCAGCGCCAGGACCATCGTTACCGGCGGCGAGGCGCTCACCGATGAGGTCGCCGCCCGGGTCCTGGCGCTCCCTCACCGTCCCCGACTGGTGAACATTTATGGCCCCACCGAGACGACTGTCCTGTGTTGCGCTTCAGAGGTCGGTCCCGGGGACAGCCCACCAGCGCTCGGCCAAGCAATCGACGGCAGCGTGGTCCTGGTTATGGACCGGTCCGGCCAGCCGCTGCCCGCGGGCGTACCAGGTGAGCTCTGGGTCGGTGGTCGCGGCCTCTCTGCCGGTTACATCGGCAACCCCGCCTTGACCGCGGAACGGTTCGTCGAAGCGGACCTCCCCGACTTGGGCCGGGTGGCCATGTACCGCACCGGCGACCGCGTACGCATGGACGGCGACGGGACATTCCATTTCCTGGGGCGGCTGGACAACCAGCTCAAGGTACGCGGCATGCGGGTCGAGCCGGGCGATATCGAGTCCACTCTGGTCGGTCATCGCGCCATCGGAGCCGCGGCCGTGTACGCCGTTCCCAATGAAGGCACCACCGAGCTGCATGCCGCCATTGTCGCGTCCAATGGGAAGGTCGATATCGACGATATCCGGGCCTTCGCCGAGCTGCGCCTGCCCCGGCATATGGTGCCTCGCCGTTTCCGCGTCGTAGACCAGTTACCCCTTACTCCCCATCAAAAAGTAGACCGCCGGGCGCTCGCCGCCGCCTCCCTTGCCGAAGGCCGCCGCTCGACCTTGGCGGTGCGCCCCGCCGGCGCCGAGCTGGGGGTAGAGGCGATCTTGTTGTCGCTCTGGCAGCGTTTGTTGGAGGCACCGGAGTTGGACGTCGACAGTGATTTCTTCGCCGCCGGTGGGCACTCCCTGCAGGCCCTGGAAATGGTCATCGCAGCCGAACGCCAATTGGACGTGCGGATCCCTCTGGCGTGGCTTTTCGACGGGCCGGCCACGGTACGGCGGTTGACGGCGCAGGTGCAGGCGGCACAAATGCAGGCGGCAGAAGTTGAGGCCGCAGAAGTTAATGCGGCACAGATTCTGGCGGCAAGGCCGGCTGAACCCGTGGCGCGGTCCCGGCGCTCGGCTTCGCCGTCGCTCATCCCGCTGCGGACGGTGGGGGACAAACCGCCCCTGTTGTTCATCTACGCGGATACGGCGACGGCGCTTACAGCGCGATCGGTGCTGGAAACGTTACGCGACGACCGTGCGGTGTATGTCTTCGCGGGCCTGTGGGACGACGTCGTTTCCCTGGGCGACGTCGTCGAGCAAGCGGCGTCCGCCATTGGAGCTTCGCCCGAGGTGGGCACGGGCGTCTTGCACATCGCCGGTCACTCGCTCGGTGGGCTACTGGCTTACGAGCTCGCCAGCCGCTTGGAGGCTGACGGCCCGAGGGTGGGTGCCGTAATTCTCGTCGATACGGTGGTCCTTCCCCCGATGATGCCTGCGCCCTTGCGGCGGCGAGCCCGGATGGCGCTGGGGATCCCGCCTTTTTGGCGCCGGGCTTTTTGGCGCGGGGCCAAGCTGCGCCTGCCGGCCGGTACCAGTTCCCGATCGACAGCGCCAGGGGCTTGGTCAGTCGGCACCAGCCGACACCGCTGGACCGCCCCGTCGACCTGCTGACTACGGCCCCTAGCAGGCTCGAGCATGGCGGCCTGCTGGGATGGGAGCGCGTCCACCGGGGCCGGTTGACCTGGTGGCCACTGCCAGGCGATCACACCAGCATCCTGCACCCACCCCATGCGAACGAGCTCGGCCGCGCGGTCGACCAATGCCTCGACGCGGCGGAAGCTGACCAGAGGTCCCATACTTCATGGAATTGGACGTGATTTTGATGCTGCGCCGCCGGGTGTCCGTATGACATTTCAGGGCCACGGATTAAATCGTACGGACAAGTGGTCTATTTACTGGTCACGGCGTCATCAATGAGGGCCTCCGGGTGCCACCGCGGCGGTGGAGCTGGCCACGTCGCGACGTCGCGAGCGGGCCCACGGCGACCATTTTTGGGCGCTGTTCGACCATCGACCTCCACCACTGCGACACGAATTTCACCCCCACCTTTGACACCGACTACAACGCTGAACGCCATCACCAACCGCGTCGCTACAGGCTCCTTCACGTGCCCCGCACGGCCCCTTGGTTTGCGGCCTGCCGCGCTGCGCACCGCCATCGGAGAGGGCTGTCCCGCACCGAACGTTGAAAGGCGACCGAGCCACGTAGCAAGCCAGGGGCGGGAGTTAGCAGACACCTATTGCCGCGTTGTGAAACCAGCTGTGTGGTTCGCTGTCGCGGCGACTGGGATCCTTGGCGTCCGATCTCATGCGCCCTGACGTCCTCTGGCAGGTTCCTGATGTCCATCCCACCCTGGTCGCGGATGAAGTACATGTTTGGCGTTTCCGACTTGACGCGGCAGGACAAGCTTCTACGTGGTCACCTGATTCTCTGTCCCCGGACGAGGCAGCCCGCGCGCATACATTCGTCTTCCGAGAACAGGGCTTGCGTTTTGCCTATGGGCGGGTGGCCCAACGCCGGATTCTGGCGCGATATCTGGGGTGTTTGCCTAAGGACGTGGCCTACAGCTCGTCTGCGTATGGCAAGCCTGAGCTTGTCGGGTCAGAGAAGGCCTCAAAGCTCCGCTTCAATGCATCCAACTCCGGGGTACTCGGCCTAGTGGCGGTGACCTTGGGCGTCGATGTGGGAGTCGACGTCGAGTGCGTGCGGCCGTTACCTGATTGGCGGCTCATAGCCTCTCGGGTATTGGCGGATGTCGAGCTTCGCAGATTGTACGACGTCCTGGAACCGGAGCGATTGGCAGCGTTCTTCCATGTCTGGGCGCGTAAAGAGGCCGTCGCCAAGGGTACAGGCCTCGGCCTCTCACTGTGCTGGCGAACCATCGACGTGACATTTGCGAATGCGCGGTTGAGCCCGTTTGACGGCGACGGGGGTCTGCCGGTAGGAGCTGACTGCTGGTGGCTCCACGACCTCGACCCTGGTGAAAATTACGTCGGAGCAGTGGCAGTGCGTTGCGGCAATTCGATGCGTGTACGATGCCTCGATGCGCCGCTACAAGCCCGCGACGGGTAGGTCGTCGCCTGCCAAAGGGCGTCGACCAAAGTGTCAGCCGCCACGGTGAGGGGACCCCATTAAGTAGTCCAGCCGCTATGCGGGCTGTATTTGGTTGAACTTCTTAGCCCAGGACAGGGCGAACCTAGCAGGGCTGAGCATGCCGACCGTCACTCCCACCGTGCCGGTCACGGTCACCTACGAGCTCACCGACTTGGGGCTATCACTCCATCACATCATGCGTCAGGTCAAGGAATGGGCCGAGCAACACATGGACCAGGTACTCACGAATCGGGACCTTCACGACGCCCATGTGGCGTGAACTAGCGCAGCCCTATTACCACCGGCACGTTCGAAGACTCGATCGCGGAACTTTCCAAAGATGGCCAAGAATGCTCGGCTCCTCCGCGAGATCGGTCATCGGCGTGTGAAGGTCAAGTGGGTAACGCCGCTCGGTGACGAAACTACTTCGCTGTTGTAGCGCTCCTCGATCCCTTCGAGTCCGTCCCACAATCGAACACCACGGCCGAGCAGGATGGGCACCAGCACAAGGTGGATGGCGTCAATGAGATCGGTGGCAATGAATTCGCGGACGACCGTCGGGCCGCCGCCGATGCGCACGTCGAGGTCACCGGCGGCCTCCCGGGCGAGGTCGAGAGCCTCCTGCGGAGAGGCATCGACGAAGTGGAACACGGTGCCGCCCTCCATCTCGATCGACGGGCGCGGATGGTGCGTGAGCACGAACACCGGCGTGTGGAACGGCGGGTTCGGCCCCCACCAGCCACGCCACTCGTCATCGGTGCCCAGACCGGTCCACGGGCCGGTCTGCGGGCCGAATTTACCCCGGCCCATGATCTCGGCACCGAAGCCGACATTCAGCTGTTCTGCGAAAGCGTTGTCGACACCGGTCGTGCCACCTGGCTCACCCATGATGATGGAGCGCCCAAAGCGGGTGGGGAACACCCACTCGTGCAGGCGATGACCGGCGTGGCCGAACGGAGCGTCGAAGGTGAGGCCCTCGCCGGTCCCGAACCCGTCCAGGGAGATCGAGAAGTTGTGGACTCGGACCTGGGACATCAGTTACCTCCAGCTAGTTGAGTGGCAGCGGGCAGCGTACTCGCTCACGGACGCGGGCATACAAGTCCTTCCGGTCATGGTCGCGCTCGGCAACTGGGGCCTGGCGAATCGCAGCGGGGAGCAGCGGTTGCGGATCCGTGCCGAACTACTTCGCGACGGGGGCCCCGAGTTTGTCGGGGCGATGATCGACGAACTGCGCGAACTCCACCTCGGCGTGCCGCGCCCCGACCCGGACGCGCCGCTTGCCAGCGATCATCTGCAGGCCGCCTACGAGGCCGCGCTTGTCGACAGGGCAACCAACGAGGTCACCGGGAGTTGACTGACTTCGAAATGTGAACCGGCCTGGGATTCCGCGGAGGCGAGGGGTTCCTCAGAACTCGTAGACCGAATGCGTCTCAAAATCCCCGAAAGCTTCCGGAATGGCGTTGGTCTCAGTAGTCCGACAAATAGATACACCGAATGTGAGTCGGGGAGGCTGCACTACCGGCGAGTGCGAGCACCCTGACGAGCGTCCGCGCCTTTCGGCGGCCAGCTTCCGGTCCGGAAACCTGAAGGGTGCAAGCGCAGGATCAACCGCCTGAGCAGCGGCTACGCCCGTCTGCCACGATGGTCGGTGCTTTAGGTGTTGAATTGGATGTCCGTAACGGAGCCGCCTGAGCCATTTGCCACGTAGAGGTGGTCCTCCCACGTGGCCATGCCGTCGGGAGAGGCAAAGCCGTACTCGCTCCCCCTGAGCACTTGCAGAGGTAGCCCCGTTGCCGGGTCAATAACTGTGACGGCGTTGGCCCCCGTGTCCGCCACGTAAAGGTTACCGTGGAAACACTCCATGGCCGAATCGCCTTTTAGCTGGTACCTCGCCCCGGAAATTACCCTATCCAAGATGCCGCTTTCTGCCTCGATCTGAGTAATGGTCCCCGGGCCGTACCCACCCCCGCCAATCTCACTAACGCTTAGTAACCCAGGCCCAGAAGACACGCTCGATTGGGACGGCCCGAGGTTAGCTATGAACATGTAAGGGCCGCAGGCGAGGACTTGTGTCGGGTTGCTGAGGTGATAAGGAGCATTTTGCAGGACGCGTACGAGCTGGCCGTCGGGGATACTGACCTCGGTAAGCGCCCAAGTGTCATTCCCAGAACTGTCTTGGTTCAAGGTGTCGACGAAGAGATCGTGCCCACTCAGCGCCATCGAGACAGGAACTCCGAACTTGTACTGCTTCCCAGTGATCACTTTTTGGACCTGGTTCGTCGCCAAGTTGACCACGACGACTGCGCCCTCGCCGTTCTTGCCGACGCCCCCCACAAGGAGGTATCGGCCCCCTATTGCGAGCCCCGACGAGACTATTGACTTGCCCAGCCCGATGACGCGTGTCACGCCACCCGTGCCAGCGTTTATTTCTGTGACTTCGGTGCCGTCGACGCTTGTTGCAAAGAGCTCATTGCCCGACGAGGTCAGGCTTCCCCAGAGGCCCAAGCCGGAGTAGGTACCAGTCAAGACGCGCTCGAGCGCACCGGTCGAGGGGTTGAGCTCCGTGAGGTGCCCCGGTACACCACCAGCACCGAACAACAGCCCGGTATCGGAGAAAAGGGTGCCGACGGTCTGGCCCCCTACCACCAAGTGGCCCTGCGCGACGGCCATCTCAGCTGGTTGTTCGAACTGATAGCTGGAGCCGCGGTACAGCCCGGTGCAAGCGTCGCTAACAGTGCTGACGACCGAGAGGGCGGAGCCGGTGAAACTTGTAACGAGGACTTCCTGGCCAGCGGCAGCGAGCATGTACGGCGTGCTGAAACCGCACCGTGGGCCCGAGTAGTCCCTCAGGAGCGCCCCGGTCGTGGCGTCGATGTCAAGGACTGAGCCGCCACCACCTGCCTCGGAAAGAGCGATCCCGCCCTGGCTGGTCGAGCCGCCGGCGTATAGGTCGGCGACGTACAGGTTGTTGCCCTCAACGACCGCTCCCAGCGCCGTTCCCAGGTGGTCCTCGGCCCTGCGAGATACCGGACGATGGTCGCGGTCGGCGCCTCCGTAGTGGTGGTCGTAGAGCCCGGGGCTGCGGTGGTCGTGCCTGAGCCTCCCGTTGTCGTGGTGATGGTGGGTTCGGCAGTCGGTGACCCGGAGGTGGTTGCCGTCGTGCTGGCCCTGGCCCCCCACCTGCGCTCGTGGCGATCTCGGTTAGTCGTCCTTCAGTCGAGTTAGCGCCAGCCGCACTGCTAAAAACAAACAGATCGGAGCCGTATGACACTAGTAATTGCGGTTGGTCGAACTTGTACTGCGCGCCCCCGATCACTTGGACGAGCTGACCAGTGCTGGCGGCTAACTCGGTCACCGTCCCGCCAGCGCCTCCCTCGTCATTGGCAACGAAGACATCGGGCCCGATGCTGGTAATCGCGCGGGGTTCGGCCAGTGCCAACCCGGGTGAATTAACGGTGCGGACCAGCCTGCCTGTGGTGGCGTCCAGTTCTGTGACTTCGTTGCTGCCTGTGTCGGCTACGAAAAGGTCAGCGCCGTCCAGTGTCATGGCTGAAGCCCCCTCCATCCCGTCGCGCCTACCACCGACAACCCTCACGAGCTGACCAGTTGCGGCGTCGACCTCCGTCAAAGAAGCTTCGCTGGACGTAAACAGCTCGGGCGGGACCAGGCCGGGCGGGAACCCGGCCAGAGGCTGCCGGTCGCTCAGGACCCAAAGATAACGGCCGTAGATGACCTCAGCGACGGGCTCGTCGAAGCCGTATTCGGCCCCCTCGATGACCCGAACGAGCGTCATCTTCGGTAGCGCCAGCTCCGTGACCGAATTGGCACCCGCATTGGTCACGAAGACATCTGGGCCATTTACCGCTATGGCCGCCGGTTCGTCGAAACCCCACCCGAGGACCTTCACCTTTGCGGTCGAAACGGCACCTGGCGTTGCACCGGCGGGAACCGGCTCGCAGACACCCACAGACGTCATCAGCACTACAGCGGCGTAGACGACAACTGAGCGTCGGACCGAGGATCGCCAAGGAGGGACTCGCATGTGACAACAGTGCCACAGACCAGCCAGTGTTCGACCAGGGTCAGGCATTTTACCCGCTGTGTTGTGGAGCACGCGCCGATTGCTACCCCTCGGGCCCAGGTGATCGATCCCGCCGGGAGCCTTGTCGACGTCTCCTGCGTCCCAGGGCCACAGGTTTTCTGTGCAGCCGTGGACGGCTCTGGCAACGTGCTCACATCGATAGCCCATGTGGCGGCCGACGAACCCCCGGGCCGCGCCTCTCCTCCCTCGGTCGCATGCGCTCTTGGCGGCTGGGGGCTAGGTACTGGCGAGAGGTAACTTCTTCTGGGCCCGCAGCCCCGCTCAGCTAGAAGACCTAAAAAACGGGGCCTGGTCGGCGAAGGCGACCGCCGTGAGGTGGAAAGACACAAGGTGGAGCCGGGTAAGCGCGACAATTTGCTCAATGGCGTCGAGTGGCGCCCACCGTCGGCGGGTGACGACCCAACGCGTGGGCCATATCAAGAAACTGGCTGTCACGATCATGGCGTTAGGGGCCGTAATGAGCCCAGTCGGCGCCGCGACTGCCAGCGCCGCCACTGCCAGCGCAACCGCTATGCCTGCTACTACGACTTCATACTACGAGCGCACCGCCAACCCGAAGATGCTGTACCGGCAGGGTGAGAAAGCGGGAAAGACCGCTGAACAGGGCATAGTCATCCTGGACTTTGGCCGGCCCGGCGTCGATGGTCCCCGCTTCGGGACGATGGCATACAGCGGTGCGTTTGTGTCGTTTGCGGCAATCAAGGCGGGTGTAAAGAGCTATATCAAGGCCTACTTCCGGTACGCCCCTCACTACACCAAGCTCAACGTGGCCGTTGGGACCAACAACAGCTGTGGGACGGGCCAGCCCTGCGGCGCGACGCTCAGTTGCGCCTGTCCCGATGAACCTCCCAACTTTGTCGCCTGGGGCCGGCACTTCGCCCATACAGTGGAACAGGTCGACGACTGGGCCGCTGCTCTTCAGGCACAATACGGTTATACGGACCAAGTGCGTGCCGTAGCTGCCGATGACGCTGAGCCGGCATACGACCCCGGGTACCAGAACACCTTCGACGTCCTAGAGGGTTACGCCAGTTTCGTTCACGGGACGTTCCCGCCCATGGTGGACTTCGGGTCTGCCGAGCCGAATTATTGGACGGAAGCCCAGCTGCTCCAGGTGGCCTACGGCTTTCGCCCCGACGTGCCCATGCCGCAGATCTACTACGCCATTCAGGCTAAGCAATGGGCCGGGCTCTTGCAGTACGCGAAGACCCGCCTCGGTAAAGTGGTCGACATTTATGGTGTTTTGACTACGGGTGCAGGTACGAACACCCCACAGATCGCATATGCAGACATGCTCCAGGCCGTCGCGAGCGTCACTGACCAAGGAGCTATCGCCTGGTTGTCGACGATCCACCGCTGATTAGGAGGACGCATCCATGCAGCTCGACAAGGTCAAGATCGGTGTTGTCGGGTTGGGGCTAGTCTCTTCCGCCCACATCAAGGGTTACATGTCCCATCCGCGTGCGGAGGTACTTGCCGTATGCGACTTGGATGAGATGCATGCACAGAAGGTCGCAGATCGTTTCGGGATCCCCAGGCACTACACGTCGTATGCCGAGATGCTCGCAGACCCTGAAATCAACACCATTGACATTATGACTCCGACATACTTGCACAGGCCGATGGCGGTCGCCGCCGCGAGAGCAGGCAAGAACATCCATTGCGAGAAGCCTCTCGGCCTCACCTTGAAAGAAGCGGAGGACATCTGCGACGAAGCTGACAACCATGGGGTCGCGTTGGCGGTCGACGAAACGTACGTATTTATGACAACTATCGTCAAGGCCCGCGAGCTCATCGAGGCCGGCGAGATCGGCAAGCCACAACAGATCCGACAGCGGTTCGGGGCGTGGCTCGACCGCCCGGGAGCCCTCGATGTAATACGTCGGGACAGGACCAATATGGAGAAGTGGCGTGAAGACTCCGGTAAGGCTGGAGGCAACGGGTTTCCTTGGCAATTTGACCACAATATTCACTTTTTTGCCATGGCGCAGTACCTAATGAACGGCTCCCCGGTCAAGAACGTGCACTCCCTCAAAGCAAGCTACCCCCGGTTGCGCGATGAAGTCGGTGCGCGACCCGGGGTGGATGAGGCAGTCTCCGAAAACTTCTACGAAGTCGGTACTGTAGCCGATTTCCCAATCATGACCTGGGCACACGAGGACCCGGCATGCTTGGGGGTCTGGGTGCGCGCGGAGCGCCTCAACGGGAAGTACGACTTCATGAGCGGCTTGTCGGCGACTGTAATCGGTGAGAAGGGCCTCATCGAGTTCCTCGGTGAGGGTGGCGGAGGCCTGTGGTGGAATGGCAAACCCGTCCACCTTGTGCTTCACCGCCGCGGCGTGGAGCCAGAGACGTTCCGCTTCGATGAGGAGGGTCAGGACGACATCTGGCAGTCCGAGGTCTCGTACTACAGCGCTGCGCACGTCCGACGTATGCATGAGTTCGTAGATTCATTGACATCTGGTCGACCATCGAGGTACACCGGCAGGGACGGCCTGCGTGACTTGCGGGTCGCGATCGCGTCCATCTGCTCAGCAAGGGAAGGGTTCCCGGTTGAGGTGGCTGAGGTTACGGATGAACGCTTCTACGCAGATGGCACGAAATGAAACCTACGCGGACTTTTGCCTCAAACTACCTAGACTATTGCCTCAAACTACTCAGCGCTCTAGAGGGGTAACTTCGGGAACGGTTTGACGAGGGGAGCAGGTTTGCGTCCCGTCAGATGCCGACAGTGCCGCAACCCGGTGGGTACGCGGCTTGGAAGTTCTTACTGAACAGGGTTACCGGGCTGGACGAAGCCGAGAACCCGAAGAAGTTGGCCTCAGCACCCGCGGATGATGTCACGTTGATCACGCGGGCGTCGCAGCCGGTCGAGACCCCAACGCCGCCGCCGTTACCCCCGACCTGAATGGCCGTGTCAGCCACCAGGTCGACAAAACCGGCCACATTGAGCCCCTTTATGCCGAGCCCAAGCTCGAGCTGGGGGACCTGCGCCCCCAAGACCAGGCTTATAGGCCCACTCATTATGGCATTGGCCTGGTCCAGGAGCACTTTTCCAATCCCCTGAATAGCGCCGGTACCTGTAGACACACCGCTGGCCGAGGTGCTGAACCCAGCATCACCGTTGTAGTTGATGGTGTAGCTGCCAGAAATTGATTGGTTTTTGTTGGAGAAGCCGACGGTGACAAAGAAGGCCGTCTTGATGCCGAGGAAGAACGGGATGCCGCCGATGGCAAAAGGCACTTCCAGTTCACCTGGTAATTTCAGCACGAAGCCGCCATTTTTGCCCAACCCGAAAGAACTCAGCGGTTTTAGCTCATAAGAAAGAGTGAACTGCCCGCTCAAATTGTTCATTGCGATCTTCGAAGATGCGACGCTTCCGTGCTTCACCGCAATGGCGCCATCGGTGCTGAAATTCTGCAGCGTGCCGGTGACGCTGACGGACAGGTCCACAGGCGACGACCGGCCAAGGGTGAACGTCAGCGATACCGCCGTGCCTTCTTGCTTGAACTCGAGGGAGAACGCGTAGCCAGAAGCTTTCCCTTTCAGGGTCACACCGCTCGAATTGAGCGCCGCCAGCCCCAATTGTGACTCCAGAGAACGTGCTACCCGCACAGCCGCCGAGCCGTGTTGCCGCGCGACCAAAGCGGGCTGACGGGCGCCGTCGGTGGGCACACCTGAGCCCTCAAGGCCCAGGGCGTTGGCGAAGTTCACCGGGGTGTCCCATGACAGCGTGCCATTCGAGATCAGGTCGGTTATTGAAGCAGGTGTGGTGGTGACAACGAACCCCGAAGGCTGCTGTGCTGCGCTTGTCACCAGGCGCACCGTCGTGCCCTGGAGGAGCATCACGCTCCCGGCCTTGAGCTCACCCAGGACGCCAGCGTGCGAGGAGAACGTGTAGACGGACCCACCACCGCTGACGGAGCGCAGACTGGAGGCCACAGTTGCGGCGGGCACCACGACCGTCTGAGGGGTGTACTGGATGCCCGAAGCCTGGGCGGCGGCGGGGCCGACGTTCCCAATGGTGAGGGTGGCAGTCATCAGTACGGCTACAACAACCGACAACGGCCGACGAGACCGGGCGCTACGCGTCCTCTGCATCACGAACTGTCCCTTCTGCCAGCTCGGTGCCGGCGTTCGTTCGGGAGCCTACGCGGCGCTCGCGGCGCAAACGGGGACCCGGTCGTGGTGAGCCGCTCAGACGTTCACAGTAAATGGGCATTTCGGCTGTCTGGGAACATACATCCCCTGACTGACCATTACGCTCTGTCCACACGCGGGTACGCACTTACTCGGCTGGCTTCCGAGAGATCTAACCCGCCGTCGAGCTAGCTCTGCTAGACAGGCGTCTGCACCGCAGGTGCAGCAAGTGCGACGAAACGAGGGACTCATGTCCGCACAGTCGACCGCTATAAGCCTCAATGCAAAACAAGCGATCTGGTGGATCCTGGTAACGATCCAACCGCTTATCGTTGAGGTTGACGGAGTACAAACCAAGGGGACCTGGGGTGACCAAACCCTGCCAGTCGCGCCCGGCAGCCACCGAGTCTCGGTGAGCTGGAAGTTCTACTGGATCCTTCCCGTTCAGCGAGCGACGCTCGACGTGACAGTGGGTCCCAGCGGGGTCGTGTCACTGCGCTATAAGGTCCGCTGGCTTATTTTCCTGCCAGGCAAGTTGCAGCAAACCAGCAAATAAGCTCGGGAGGTCGACGGCGTTAGTCGTGCAGGTGCGGCCCGATCAGTGACAGGTCGGCCTCGCTCAGCCGGTCCTTCGCGTACCAGGATTGGTGCCAGTACGGGTAGATCAGCGGCGGTCGGGTTGCCCGCTCCAGGCGAGCCTGTTCCTCGCCGGACAGCACTAATGACGCTGCAGCCAGGTTCTCCGCTAGTTGGGCTTCCGTCCGCGCCGCGACTATCACGCTGGTCACCGCGGGCCGGGTGACCAGCCATGCCAAGGCAACGCGGGCGGGGCTGACAGCATGAGCATCTCCGATCTCGGCCAAGAGCTCGACGATGTCAAATAGGCGCTCACGGTCATCAAGCGGGGGCTCATGCCACCCCCCGGAGTGACGGCTACCCTCCGGTTCGGGATGACCGCGCCGGAACTTGCCAGAAAGCAGGCCGCCGGCCAGGGGGCTCCAGATCAACAGACCGAGACCCTGGTCGAGCGCGGTGGGGACAATGTCGTACTCAGCCGAGCGTTCGAGCAGGGAGAGGTAAACCTGGTTGCTCACAAACCGCGCCCGGCCCTCCCTCGCGGCGAACCCGAGGGCCTTCATTACCTGCCATCCAGCAAAATTCGAACAGCCGACATAGCGGACCTTCCCGCTGCTAACCAGGAGGTCAAGGGCAGAAAGCGTTTCCTCCAGCGGCGTTTGACCGTCCCACTCATGGAGCTGGTAGACGTCGATATGCTCGGTACGTAGCCGCCGCAGGCTGGCCTCACAAGCCTGCACCAAGTGGTAGCGAGACGAGCCGGCATCGTTGGGCCCGTCGCCTGTGGGGAAGCGAGCCTTGGTCGCCAGGACCACTCGGTCGCGACGTCCTTGCAATACCTGGCTGAGCACCGTTTCCGACGCGCCCGAGCCATACGCATCAGCGGTATCGATGAAGTTGACGCCGGCCTCGAGCGCTAGGTCGACTTGGCGTTGGGCGGCGGCTACGTCAACTACGCCAGACTTTGCTCCGACGTCGCTCACACCGAAGGAGGCCGTCCCGAGAGCGAAGCAAGAAACGCGCAGTCCCGATGCCCCCAACTGCCGGTAGAGCATTGACGATGCCATCGCCTTACAGACTTGCCCACTGGGCGCCTGTGGTCAACTCCGGGGAACTACCCGAACCGGTACAGCAATCGGGTAGTTCGCTGGGCCCAGGATCCGGACGGCAAACGAGCCAAGCGCTAGGGCTTGCGGTCAGCTGCGGTCAGCTGCTATCAGCTGCTATCAGCTCGGAATTTTCATCGCCAAGCGGACCAAGTCAGCAAGCTTTGACTCGGGAAGCGTGAGATTGTTGACTCCTGCGCCGAAGCTGATCTTGCCGTTTATGGTCGCGATCCCTTCTAGGTCGAAGCTCGTGCTCATGCCTTTAGGCACGGGCACACCCTTAGGCATGCTCAGTTGCGAGGTGATCGTGAAGTAGATCGCGGTGACCCCGAGCCCTGTGTAAGACGTGTACTTAGCCTTGAAATGGTTGGCCTTTTCAGCACTCGACTCTTTCGCCTGCGCCGCCTCTTCGGCCTGTTTAAGGATCGCCTCCGTCACCGGTTTGTTGAAGACCTCGTAGCTGAGGGACACCACCTTCGCACCATAGGGGTCCGCTGCGCTCGGCAATGTGTCGAAGCTACAGTCCGTTGCGGTCGCCGAGATATTCAGTGCAGCGTCGACCGGGTAGCTGTCGGTGGCCACGGTCGGCGCCGGCACGGTATACCCGACGATGCCCGAGACAGATGAGGCGCTCACCTTTCCGCAATTGGCCGATGGAGTGATCGCGACCTTGTTGGAGTGCACGGTGGACGCTGCCGCTACGGTCGCGCCAGAGAGGCCGATGCAGCTAGTCGCTGCGGCCAGAGCGAACAGGGATCTCGCCGAGGACCGCAAGAGCCGCGCCCGTGGGTCGCGTGAGGTGTGCAGAGCTGGTGCCGATAGTGGTGACATGCTTCGAGGTTAACCGACGTAGCAGGTTTGGTCGGTGATTGTGGAAAAACGCGCACCACTTTGCGATCTGGCCGGATTGCCCAACTAAAGCCCGGCACAAGCCGAATCGATAATTTCTAGCTACAAGGCGTACCGACGACCAGAGGAATTATGGGCCGCTTCAGTGCTCTGCGTCTTGGGTTTCTGGCGCTGCATCTTGGGTTTTTAGTATTACACCATCGGATTTAGCCTCGGCGTCGAGGACCTTAGCCTCGAGGTAATGGGTTTTCGGCTCCGTATTGTCTCTCAGGGCAGCGATATCCTCTGCACGGTGGCGGGTAGGAGCGTGCCCAACCACCACGGCCAAGAAGCTCGCTCCACCCAAGGCGAAAAGTGTGACCGGCCCGATCGCTGTCACTGTCGCGTTTCGGGGGGAGTTGCGCAGGAGGGCGACCTCCCCGAACCCCTCCCCTCGGCGCAGCGTCGTCACAGAATGACCGTCAACCGAAACTGCGACCTCGCCATCAGCGATGGCGTAAAACCTGTCCCCCTCTTCCCCCTGCCTGATCACGACTTCCCCGGGGAGCACCCGTACGCACTCAAGCTCCCCCGCCAGCGTCTCGAGCGCAGGTCCGGGAAGGTCGGCGAAGTGTGGCAGGGAACGCAAGAGCGCCACTTCGACGACGGGGACCGTCCTGCCCTTGTCGAGGCGGCGCAGAGCGCGCACACCAAGCACCGCCGCGAAGGGCAGGAGGCCACCTACCACGACCAGAGCTAACCGGTCCCCGCCGAGGTAGATGAGCAACGCCGGCAGAAGTGACCCCAATGCAAGCCCGAGATTGGAGAGGCCCTCCACCACGCCGAAGACCCGTCCGACCACCTGAGCCGGCACGACCCGCTGGAGCAACGTGCTGGCTGCCACGAACAGGACGGCCCGTCCGGCGCCGACCACCGCTATCAGGAAAACGACCACGAGGGCCACATGAAAAAAACCGGTGAGGACCAGGGCCGCGCCAAGGCCAAGAACGGACATCCCGATTACTTGGCTGAGCCGCCAGCCCAACAGGTGGGCCGTGAGGACACCTCCGGCTACGGCCCCGATCCCGTAGGCCGCATTGAGGTAACCGACCCATGCCTGGCCTTGGTGAAGCACGCCGACCGCGAGTACGACGAACAACACGTCGAGGGCGCCGACGACGACATATTGGGCACTCAGGAGACCCGTGAGCAGACGGGCACGGTCATCGCGGGCAGCCACGGCAACGCCCTCGAAAAGACCGTTCAGCCCCGCCTCGTCGTCAGTCTCATCGGCCAGTGCGATCCCCGACACCCGCACCGGGGCCACGAGTATGGCTGCGATGCACACCAATGCCGCACCCAGAGCGAACAGCAGATCGATCCGCCCTATTTTCAAAAAGATGGCAGCTAGGGCGGCGGAAAGCACGATCCCGAAGTTCTCGGCCCAGCCCGCGACCACGTTGGCGGCGGTCAGCTCTTGAGCAACCCTGGCCGTAGATGGCAGGACGGCTGACTGCGCCGGCCGGGTTGTACACATAGCCGTGCTGGCCACGATGGCAAACCCGTACGCCACGATCGGTGGGCCGTTCACGAAAAGGGCGAGGGCCACCCCAGCCATCGCCAAGGCCTGGGCCACGTAACCGACAACTAGCAGGAGCGTCGGTGAGCGGCGGTCGGCGACCCCTGCAAGCAGTGGGGCTATCACGACGCCAGGGACCAGCTGGGCCATTGCCACAAGGCCCGAAGCAGTGGCCCCGCCATGTTGGAACGCGTATACCAGCATCCCGATCCACACGGCGTACTCCGCCACCACGTACAACCCGAAAGCAGCCACGACGCGAACAACCGCCGGACGGTTGACAACGACCCCGACGACGCGGAAGAACCGTCCCAATTAGCCATCCCCTCGGCGACTCTGGACGCAGCGATCGTACTTGCCGGGCGGCGCCCAATGCGCCTCCCCTTGCTAGGAGGTGGGTGCCCTATGACCTGTGGTGGTACTCATGACGTGTGGTGGTACTCATGGCGTGAGGTGATAGGCGCGCCCTATGAGGAGTGGTGATAGATGACACCCACGAACGGAGGGCTCGCAGCCTCGTGGGCGTAGTCGGCCGTGAAGCCGTTGCCAACATGCTCGAACCTTCCGCTGAACGCTCCCCCCGCGAGCAGGACCAGTTGGAAATCGGTGTTGGCCGCGGCAGCCTGACCTCCGATGACCCTCGGGAGCAAGTTGCCACCGGCGTTGAACTTGCCCGGCCCGGCACAGCAGGGCCCGGCAAGCACGAACTGCCCGAGATTTTTCGCGTTCGCGATATCCGTCACGATCGTGCCGTCGCTCTCGTTGGAGAATGTCGCAGCTTCTTGAAGTTGGAACACCGTGGCTTTGCCCAATGTCACGGTCCCGCTGTTGGTCACCGCACCACCGCTGTCGCTGAGCGTGCCGCCCGTCAGTGTCAATGCACCTTTGTGCTCGTTTTCAACTCCAGCTTGAAGTTGGACCGTCCACACCGGGTCCTGCACGTCGGCGACGATGTTGCCATTGTTGCGGATAGTGCCGCTCGCGAGGATGGCTGGGCCACCGCTGGTCTTGCCCGCCCCTTGGGCATCGAGCACAAGCGTGCCGTCATTGGTGACGGTGGTGTTGCCGAGCCCCAGAGAGGTGCCGTTGTAGGCGTCCCCATTGGAGTTGTATGCCTCCCCCACCACCGTGATCGTCTGGCCGGCCGGGACAGTGCCCCGCAGCTGTGCGCTTATCGCATCTATAAGAAAACGTCCAGCTCCGGATTTATCGACGAGAGTTGTCCCGGTCCCCAAGGCTATCTCGTGGCCCTTGATAGGGCCACCCGCCTGGGACCACGTTGTGGGGCCCGACCCCTGGTCGGCTATAACCGTCCCGTCGTTTGTGAACTGCCCATTATTGGCAAAGGTGGCAGGGCCGGCGAAAGTCCCCGACACGATGGTAAGTGAAGCGCCCGGCGCTACCGTAAAAGTGCCGTCGTTTGTGACGGCCGTTGCCTGGAGCTGGCCAGAGTCGTCGTGGACACTGGCTCTTTTCTCGTTGACCAACGGGGCTTCGAACTGGGTGTAGTTCGCGGACTTGTTACGAGGATCCTGCACCCTGGTATCGATGCGCCCATAATTGAAGATCGGTGCTCCCGAGACCGAAGCGTAGCCACCCGACGGGTTCCCTGGCAGCGTTGAACCGCCGTCGGTCGAGTCAAGAACGAGGTGGCCGTGATCGGTGATTACGCTCTTGGCGCCAAGGTCCAAGAAAACGTTATTGACTTGTTCATTGCTGTCCGACGTGCTTCCTTGCCCGGCAATGTCGAGGGTTTGCGTGCCGGGCCCGCTGGCCCCGCCAAGAGTTAGAGAATTTACACCGTCGCCGCTGTGATTGGGATCCGCCGTACCCACGCTCCAAGGCGCCAGCGTCACGGTGTAGGTACCCGGCACCGTTATGCAGACATCGCTGGTGCCGTCGGGAACTCCGCCTGTCCAGTTACCGGAGTCGCTCCAAGCGCCGCTCACCGGGTTCTTCCAACTGTCGTTGCACGATGTCGCCACAACGCTTTTGTCCAGGGTCGTGGCCGAGGCCGGTAGCGCCGGGAAACTGAATGTTGTCACCACACAACCAACGATGAGGGTGCCGAGGCGTACGCGAACGCGAGTCATCAGATCGGCCTTTCGAAAAGGGGAGAGTAGAACGGGAGCCAAGCCAACCTTAGCAGCCAGCCTGCTGCTCAACTGTCCCACCCGAACCGCGCGCTGGCCTTGACAGGCTGCCTGGCCCCGGCGATGATCCTATGGATGGAGAAGTGGGTGCGGCAATGACACGCGTATGGCTTATCACGGGGGCAGCGCGCGGGCTCGGACAAGCCTTTACCGAAGCAGCCGTCGGCGCTGGGGACTCGGTGATAGCGACCGCTCGGACGCGCGAGGCCCTCGACGGACTGGTCTCCGCCCATGGCAGGGCTGTGTTCCCGTTGGTCCTTGACGTAAGGGACCGCGACGCCGTGAGCCGCGCGGTCGCCGCCGGCGTGGAGCACTTCGGCAGGATAGACGTCCTCGTGAACAACGCAGGTTATGGGCTAGCGGGTGCAGTGGAAGAGCTCGACGAGGCGCGCGTACGAGCCCAGTTCGACGTGAACTTCTTCGGGCTTCTCTGGTGCACCCAAGCCGTCCTTCCCTACATGCGTGCACAGCGAAGCGGCCACATATTCCAGCTCTCGACCCTCGCAGCGATGAACGCGCCGTCAAACTTGAGTGCCTACAACGCCTCTAAATCGGCGGTCGAAGCCTTGAGCGACTCGCTCTCACAAGAGGTCGGAAGCTTTGGGATCAAGGTGACAATCCTGGAACCCGGGCCGTTCCGTTCCGACTGGAACGGGACCAGCATGGACCGAGCGGAGCCAATGCCTGCCTACGACGCAGTCCTTGCCGACCGGCGCAGTGCGCTGTCGGGCGAAGGCGCCTTCACTCAACCGGGTGACCCTGCTCGAGCCGCGCAGGCGGTGCTGACGGTGCTCGACAGCGCGGTCCCACCGCTGCGGCTGTTGCTGGGCCGGCGGGCGGCCGATGTGGCACCCGAGGTGTACCGGCAGCGCCTGGTGGAGTGGGCCGAGTGGGCCCCCGTGTCGCGTGGGGCGGATTTCGACAGTTAGCGCTCTGCCACGCGTGGTTAGCGCTCTGCCACCCCGTCAACGAGCGACCCCACGATCTTTGGGCTCGGCCTCGTCCGCCCGCTTCTCCTCGTTCGTCTCTCAGGACGAAGTGAGGCAAAAACTCTTGACGCTGCCCTGCGGACAACCAAAGCTCCTGGCGACTCGGCAAAAGGCAGCGTGCGACGAGTGCCTCTCGCTGGCCCCTGAGAGGGGCGGGCTTCCAATCAGCGCCGTCGCGGCTGTCAGCGGCGAAATATGGCACAACCAATAACGCAATGGCTACAAAAGCAACGATGAACCAGGCCATGGCTCCATCTTGGCCCGGCAACAGTTAAGTAATCACGACGAGTTCTTAACTCTTCTTTAGTGTAGCTTAACTACCACGATGATCGATGTGCGCCGTCTGAGAGTCCTAAAGGCCGTCGTCGAGAGTGGGTCGGTCTCAGGCGCCGCGGCATACCTCAACTACACCCCGTCCGCGGTCAGCCAGAGCATTACGGCATTGGAACGGGAAACCGGCACGGTGCTGCTGGAGAGGGCGGGTCGTGGCATCAGGCCCACCGACGCTGGGCTGGTGCTTTGTGAGCACGCCGCACTGGTGCTGGCATCGGTCCAACAAGCCGAGGAAGCGTTGGCTGCGCTGCGGGCGGGCCGCGGCGGCCGCGTCCGCGTCGGTGCGTTCCCAACCGCTGGCTCGTCGCTCGTGCCGCAGGCGTTGGCCGCCTTCCAGCGGCACCTCCCCGACGTAGCGCTCGACCTGACCGTGCTGGAGCCCGATGAAGCGATCGCCAGCTTGCACGCCGGCACGATCGACGTCGCGGTCGTTGTGGAGACGTTCGCGCCCGGGCACTCCCCCTCCGACGGGCTCCGGCGCCGCCACTTGCTTGAGGACCCGTTCCGCATGGTTATCCCGCGGGGGCACCGTTTGGCTGCGCGCCGCGTGGTCGACCTCGGGACCTTAGCCGCTGAGCAATGGATCGGCGTCAACTCCTGCCCCGGTTTTTGCCAGCAGGTGGTAAACGAAGCGTGCCTTCGGGCTGGATTTAAGCCTCGTTACGCTCTAGAGGCTGACGAGTACCCGACGGCGCAGGGCTTCGTGGCCGCCGGCCTCGGTGTGGCGCTCATCCCGCTTCTGGCACTCGGTGCGGCCGCACACTCGGGGGTCGTAGTCAGGCGCCTCAAGGGCGAACAACCAGTCCGTCAGGTTTGGTCCGCGACCCGCGCTGCGATCGCGGACCAATTGCCTGTGAGCACGATGCTGGACGACCTCGACTGGGCGGCTCGCCAGTTCGTCGCCTCGATGTCCTGATTCGTCTACAGGCCGACCAGTGTCGTCCGTTCCTTGATGGTCTTGCCTCCGGTCACGGAGACCTTAGCCGTCACCTTGATCGTGTGGTGCTTGGCCCCGGCAACGAAGAGGATACCCTTTGGCCGCAAGTGCACCACGACGATGCCCTTTTTGCCGGCCCTGATGCTGTAGTGCTGGGACCCTACGACCGTGGTGACATCGGTCAGCGTCACGTACCCTTTGCAGGCTTCAACGGTGCACTTCAGCTCCACGTGGACGAGATGCGCCTTGGACACGTCGGCTTTGGAAGTGGGGTCGGCGATCGTCGGGTGTTGGACCTTCTTGACTGGCGGTTTGGTGGTGGTGGTGGTCGTGGGCGGCGCAGCGGTGGTGGTCGTCGCTGCCGATGGTGCAGGGCCGGTCACGGCGCCGACGAGGGTTATCGAATCCGATGCGCTGGCAGTGCTGGGGTTGACTACATCGGCCACGGTCAGGGTCAGCACGTCGCCCGAATTGATCGTATTAGGGACGGTAAAAGTCACATCGTTCGTGCCACCGCCGGTGACCGCGGCGCTGACCGTTCCTGACCCGCCCGAGTTGGTCGAGTCGGTGATGCCGTAGAAAGCCGGGTTGTTCGGGAAGAGGGTACCGCTCGGAGCCTCGAGCTTTATAGTGGCTGTCCCACCCGCCAGAGCCCCAGATGCACGGACGTTCGCGATCGTGTAGGTAGCTACGGCAGCCGCCGTTGTGGGATTGACAGTGACGAGCACACCGGGGCTGGCGTTGGCGACGATCGCGTAGGCGGGCGCGTCGGTGGCCACCGGGTCGCCCGAAGTGGCTGCCGAGAAGTCGCCAATGGTCCCCGGCGAAGTCGGGTTGGTGACCCCGACGATGAGCAAGCTGATGGAGTCGCCGGCACTGATCGAGTCTGTGAGCGGGATCGTGACCGACCCGGAAGTAAGCACGGCACCGGAGGCGACAAAGTGCCAGTTCCGGGTGGTGTCGATGACCTCGATGCCACTGACGCTTGAGAAGTTCGTCGGCCCGGCGGGCTCGGTGAGGTATATGTACCCGCCCGACGAAGAGGCGTCGCTGGCGGTGAACCCGACAGAGTAGGTAGCCGACGCTCCGGCTACCAGGGTGGAAGGCGCAACCGCTAGTGCGGTCACGGAACCACCGAAGGCGATCGAGTTGGTGGTCTCAGGAGTGCCGTTGCCCGGTGCGACAGTTATGTGGTCGGCCTGGGCGCTCGCGCTGGAAGCGGGGTTGGATCCGGTAGCGGTAATGACGAGGGCGTCCCCGTTTACCAGTGCAGTGGCCAATGTCAGGGTAACAGTGGCTCCGCTGGCCGAAGCATTTGTGACCGTATCGGCGCCCGCCGAGCCGCCAGAGGGGGTTACAGTCACCGAGTACCCGGCGCCCCCGGCGCCGCTGTTGACAAAGGCGATCTTTTCGGTCCCAACGGTGGGCGCGGCAGTAAGGGTCAGGCTGGTCCCCGAGGCCGAGAGGCCGGCCACGTTGGCATTATTGACCGTATAGACCGCGTTGGCCCCAAAGGCGTACGTGGCTGCCGTGAGGACCGGGCCAGCGGCCGTCACCGTGACGGTGTTGGACGTGGCCGGAGACGAGTTCTTGGACGTCGTCACCGCGAAGCTGAAGGTCCCAGTGGAAACGGGGGCGTCGGCCGTGAAGTCGACTTCGGCCTTGCTGCCACTGCTGAGGCTGCATGAAGCGTTCAGGTCGACGGTGATCCCGGTGGCAGAGTAGGCACCCCCATTGGTGCCGCCCTGCACGCACGAACTCCCGACCAGGGCGATGCTGGACGGAGTCGAACCCAGCGATGTCGACGGCACGACACTTACCCAGTCAGCGCCGCCCCCAGACAGGGACGGGTTGACGGTAAGAGTGACCTCGAAGTCCGTAGATGAAGCGGACGACGCGCCACTAGGCGATGCAACGACGTTGGTCACCGCGGGTGAGGGGGAGCCAATGGTGTAGGTGCTGGTCGCGATGTCGGCGTAGGCGGGGCCGGCGGTCACTGCTAGGACGCCGACCAGCGTCCCAGCGGCCAGGACCGTGCCTGTCAGGACAGTTGTGGTTGCCAGCAACCTCGAAGGGCGATGCGCCTGACCCACGCGCCCGCGCCGTACCTTGCGATGTCCTAATAGTCTCATACCAGCCATCTACCCAATTCTGCTTTGGGTGAAAACCGGGGCGCCGTCAGCGGCTCGGGAGCCACCTCACATAGAGGGGGCTATTTTTGCGTTCTTCGGGATGTTGAAGTCGGAGCTATTGACGCTCGACGAGTATTTCGTGAGCTCGAAGTTCGAGCTCGAACTTTTGCTCCCGCCCCCCACATAGGCGAGGATCCCTTTGTCGGTAACGCAGTACTTGGCATTGGAACCTTGGTAGCTCCAGGTGACGCATTGGGAAGCTTGGCCCGCGAAGGTACCGCCCGTGAAAGAGATATGGACGCCGGCAATACCGTAAGCAAGAACGGTTTGCCAGCTCTGCATGATCGTAATGTAAGTGCTGGCGCTGTAGACATCGACGAGGGCCTCGAGCGGGCTCGAGTCAATGGCCCCGTAAACAACGCATGTCGTGGTTTTCCCGCTCGCCGAACAGAAATAGGTCTTCTTGCCGTTGTAGGTCACTTCGCTGGAGCTCGACTTGAACAACTGGTCCGGGAGTTTCTGCTCGATGGTGAACTGGGTCGGGCTACCCGATCCCGTTGAGGTGTAAGTGATGCTGAACGTCGCCTTTGACTCGGCCGCTGCGGCAGCCTCGATCCCCTTCAGTTTCGACGCTGCGCTGGAGCCGTCTGGTAACCGGACGATATTCCCGGCGCCGACAAACTTCGCCGATTGGGCAAAACTGCTAGAGGCAGTCGAGAGGGTGCAAAGTGCAACCGACAAGACCGTGGTCCCAAGCACGGCAACGATCTTGCAGCCCCTGTAATTGCTTGTAAAACTTGCAAATCGCATTTAGACCCGTCCTCCCGTGCGACGTAGATTCGGTACATGTGCCCTGTCACGTCTAGCCCGTGTAAGCCCGAAAACGTCGCGGGCACGTCAAGCATGTGCTGGCGAGGAGACAATAGCACCCGGGTACCCGGCGCCCTGGAAGCCCTCGAGTGGATCCCTCAACCCTCGAGGCCGTCCAGGCTTGCCGGGACGTCGACAGCGTGCTCTTCGAGGGCCGTCCTCGGCACTATCTCAAGAGCCGACTCATTGGTGGAGCGCAGGACAACAAAACAGGCCGCTCCGTCGCGGTATGCGCGCAGCCAGTTCACGGCGGTGACACACCACCGGTCGCCGGGAACGAGACCGGGGAACCCGTAGTGCGGCGCCGGGGTCACTAGGTCGTTGCCGATCCGGCGCTGGTGCTCGAGGAACTCCGCCGTAACGACGGCACAGATCGTGTGGGAACCACGGTCCTCCGGCCCGCTCGTGCAGCAGCCATCACGGTAGAACCCTGTAAGAGGCTGGCTCCCGCACGCCTGCAACTCGCCACCGAGCACGTTGCGCTGCGCCATGGTCCACAGTACCTATCAGCCGTACCAGGCAAGACATCTGAGCCGCAAAAGGCAAGCCACGCCCCAGGTAGGCAGTCGAAAGCTCCTCGGCTCTGGCGATCTATCGGATCCATGGGTAACCTAGCGAACCTAGTCAAGCAAGCGACGGTAGGATCGTGGGCGATCTGAGGTTCAACCGGCCCACGTCGTGCCGGACGACACGACAGCGACATGAACAGGAGCACCACAATGGGTCTATCGATTGGCGACACGGCACCCGACTTCGAGGCAGAGACGACCGAAGGCAGCATCAAGTTCCACGACTGGATTGGAGACTCGTGGGCGGTGCTGTTCTCGCACCCGAAGAACTTCACACCCGTCTGCACGACTGAGCTGGGTTATATGGCCAAGATCAAGCCCGAGTTTGACCGCCGCGGCGTGAAGGTGATCGGCCTTTCAGTAGACCCGGTTGCTAAGCACGCCGGGTGGGCGAAAGACATCGAAGAGACGCAGGGAACGGCTCCCAACTACCCGATCATCGGGGATGCAGACTTCGAAGTCTCGAAGGCCTACGGGATGTTGGGGGCCAACGTAAGCGGAGACCCCGCAGATCGCACGGCGGCCGACAACCAGACCGTCCGCAACGTCTTCGTGATCGGGCCCGACAAGAAGATCAAGCTGATCCTCGTCTATCCGATGACCACCGGCCGCAATTTCGACGAGGTGCTCCGGGTTATCGACTCGCTGCAACTAACCGCCAAGCACAAGGTCTCCACCCCGGTGAACTGGAAGCCCGGCGATGACGTCATCATCGCAGGCTCAGTGAACAACGAGCAGGCCAAGGACCTGTTTGGAAGCTGGGAGGAGCCCAAGCCTTACATCCGGATCGTGCCTCAACCCAGCTAGCGGCGGCGACCGAAACCCTGCGCGCCACCAAGCGACGCCTCGTCGAGGACGAATGAGGCCATGATCCTGACCCAGCACTACCTCGGTTGCTTGTCGCACGCGTCGTACCTCGTAGGCGACGAGACAACCGGTCGAGCCGTAGTCGTGGACCCGCGCCGCGATGTCGACATCTATCTCGAGGAAGCAAGCGCAGAGGGTCTGACCGTCGAACGGGTCATCGAGACCCACATCCACGCCGACTTCGTGGGAGGTCACCTCGAGCTGGCTGCTCGGACCGGCGCGATAATTTCGTATGGGGCTGGTGCAGATGTCGGCTTCCCTGTCGAACCCTTGCAAGACGGGCAGAGGTTGTCGCTGGGCGAGGTCACCCTTGAGGTCCTCGCCACACCGGGGCACACCCCGGAGTCGATCTGCATCCTTGTGTACGAACACCCCGGCGACGCGGTCCCGTTCGGTGTCCTGACGGGCGACACATTGTTCGTCGGCGACGTGGGCCGCCCAGATCTTCTTGCATCCGGCGGGAGCGATCTTTCGGCCGACGTTTTGGCTCGCCGCCTTTACCGCTCCCTTCACAAGCTCCTGGCCCTGCCGGATGAGACGCGCATCTTCCCGGCGCACGGTGCGGGCTCGTCGTGCGGCAAGCAGATGTCGAGCGAGACCAGTTCCACGCTCGGTGAGCAACGACGCAGCAACTATGCGCTGCGCCCAATGGATGAGGACACCTTTGTCACCGTCGTCCTCGAAGACCAGCCGGCAAGGCCGCCCTACTTCGAGTTCGACGCGCAGCGCAACCGCGAGCTCCATCCCCTCCTCGACGACAGCCCTCCCCGCCTGCTCGGGACCGACGAGGTGCTGGCTCTCGCCAAGCGCGGTGCGGTGCTGCTCGATTCTCGCGAGACCGCTGACTTCGCGGCCGGCCACCTCCGAGGGGCTGTCAATGTCGGCCTGCAAGGGCGGTTCGCCGAATGGGCAGGCGACGTGTTGTCGCCCGACCGCGACATCGTGCTCGTAGGCGATCCAGCCAGCGCTCCAGAAACCAAGGTCCGGCTCGCCCGGGTTGGACTTGACCGTGTAGTCGGCCAACTCGAGGGACCAACGGCCCTCCTGGCAGCGCGGCCGGAGCTCCACGAAACAAGCTCTCGGCTAACCGTTGAACAGCTCGCCGAGCTTCAGGACCGTGGCCGGGAAATCCAACTGGTCGACGTTCGCAACTCGGCTGAGACCGCCCAGGGCACCATCGTGGGCGCCCGCGAAATCCCCCTCGCAACCCTCACCGGTTCGCTCGAAGCCCTGGACCGCACGGCGCCAGTTGTCCTCTACTGCGCCGGTGGATCCCGCTCGAACGTAGCGTCGAGTGTTTTGCGTGAAACCGGGTTCAAGGACGTATCTGACCTGCTAGGTGGTTACGCTGCATGGGAGGCAGCCGGGCTTCCCGTGTCCATCGCCCCAGCCTCAGGGGAGCGGCGTCCCGCTCGGCCGTGAGGCCGCGATGGACGAGCGCGGCACCGCCTGTCGCTGAGCGTCCAACTGCTGCAACGCTTGCTGGAACGCCGGCTGTTGGAATGGCGTCGTCCAACCGGCAGCGCTCCCCGCTAGGAGGCGTCTCAGCAAACGGGGGGCTACTTCGACTGCGAAGACGGCCACTGCGGCGGAGGCGGCGCCTCCTAGCACGTCCAGGAGGTAATGGTTGCCCGTTGACATCACAACGAACGCGGTAAGGACTGGGTAACCGATGCCGAACACAAGGGCCGCGACCTTGGCCGAATGCTTGCGAGCAAGTCGCCAAGCTACCAATGAGCACCAGATCGCATAGCCGATGTGCATGGAGGGCATCGCCGCCAATTGGTCGGCATGCTTGATGAGCGAGCCATGCCAAGACCCCAGTCCGCCAGACCTCGCGACCACGTCGATAAAGCCCGGGAGCATGCGCGGCGGCGCCACCGGGAAGGCCCAGAACACAGCGAAACCGATGAGGTTGGTCAGCACCAGGTCATTGCGAAGTGGACGGTAGAGGTCGGGGCGGCTCCACCACAACACCGCAGCAAAGGCGAAGGTGACGACGAAAATGCCGTTTGAGTAGAACGTCGAGACAATAAATGGCAGGACGTGTTGATGAGCAAGCCAGTGGTCGAGGGCCCGCTCAGGGTCAAGCCCGACGTTTGTCTCGAACGACAACACGGCCCGTGCGTTGACGAAGGCCAGGCTGCGGCGCAACGGAGCGAGGTCCTGGAGCCAGTCGTAAATGAACACGAGAAAAAGTAGCCACGCGAGCTCCACGGAAACGCGGCTCCGCTTGGGCTTTGCGGGTGATGGGACGACAACCAGCGTCGGCGGTGCGTCCACACTGCTCGGATTGACTTCAATCACTGACCCGACCGACACCCAAATACTCCTTGCGTTCCGACAGACACTGTAGGAGGTCGCAGTGGCCGCCCCCGCGGCCCGTACTACTTCACCCGATGTTTACCTGGAAGACATACCTAAGAAAGTTACTGCATTCGTGCAAACTCTCGGAGTCGGGCAGGCCAGGGCTTGTCGGGGCTGACGGGTCTCGCTTGCCTCTGGGACAAGCTCGCTGGGCGTGCTCCCCCATGTGTACCCTCCTGCGTCCGGTAGGTCGCGATCAAGGCTCGGTGCCCCGCAGGCTGATGCCTGGCCGCCATGCCTCTCGGACTAGCTGCCGCCGGCTATCCCCGGGGGCGAACCGGCAATATCGTTTGAGGTAAGCCGACGGCGGAGCTCCACGAAAACCTCCGTGCCGACGGTCCCCTCCAACTCCTGGGCGAGGGACTCGATCACCGGCCGCTCGCCTACGTAGGCCCTATCACCCTCGGTACAGCACCACGCCATGGTGGTCCCCTCCGCTCCCCAGTCGGCACGAGCCCACCGACGAACGGTTGCGACCTCGGAGCCACCGTCGACGACCTCCCAGTCGACCTTGATGGGCAGCTGCCAACAGACTGCTGGTTTCCAGTCCTGCGGGCGCTCACCCGCGTCGAATGCGGCCAAGTGCAGGGCGCAGCCAGCACCGCCACTGAAACCCGGACGGTTGAGGAAAATGCACGCGCCGTCGACGACCCTCGTTCCGGTCCGGCTCGAGCCGTTGAAAACGCCGCCTGCCTGCGCCTCGGAGTGGTACTGGAAGCGCACCGGGTCGAGCGTGGCGCCGAGAGCACCGATCAAGCGAGCCTCGTCCTCGTCCTCGAATTCAGCCCCCACGGAGCAGCACCCCTGACTGAGGCCGGGCGAAGGCTCAGGCAGGATACCAAGGCACCCGCGGCCCCAAATGCACGTCCAGTTAGAGCGGAGGAAGGCTGTATCGAAGCGCCAAAGCACCTCGCCGTCCTCGATCTCCTCGATCTCCTCGATCGGTCCCTCCATATCGAAAGGGTACCGACTAGTTACTTGTAAGAAAAGACCAGTGAGAGGTTGTCAGCGAGACCGTCATTGTCGCCGCCCTCCAACAGTGTCATCACGAGCTCGACCTTGATCTTCTCTGTGGTCGCCGGCACCTTGCCGGTGTTCTGGCGGAGGAACAAACCGCTAACGTCGTGACGCTGGCCGACGGTGACGGGCCCGAGCGTTGTCGTCTTGAGGGTCGTCCCGGTTGAGCTCTCAAAAGTCACGATGAGGCGGGCATTGTCGGGCTGGTCGCTATAACCGCCAAGCCAGGCCGACAAGACGTAGCTCACCCTCCCGGCCGAGATCCCACCGGTGCCAACTTTGATCACCTGCGTACCGGTTGACAGGAGGGCAGAGGGGCCGCCGTAGAAATAGTTCTTCCCTCGCTTGGTCGGCCCAGGTGTCGTCGTCGACAGGTCAGCGCCCCACGCGTACTGCGCTGCGGTGAACGCCCCGGTCGGCTTCCAGTCGGGCACCTTTACGACAGTGTCCGACGCGGTACCTTTACCCGCTTCTGCTCCTGGGTTGGCGATCAGGTTGCGGCCGCAGGCGTGGCAAGGCCCAACGGCCGGAGCCGAGCCGGCTTCGGCTACTGACGGTGTGATCGCAAAAGCCGCCGCGGCGATCGCGACGCACGCCGTCAATAGACGGACGACCGTGCGTGTCCCCGCCATCAGACCTGGATCTCGGCTTCTTCGATCCCCAGGTCCTTGCTCAATGCCGACTGAAGAGCCATGTATTGAGGCTCTAAGGCCAAAAACTGAGATTGAAACGACTTGATGCTCGTTATGTGGCTAAGTACCGGGACCAACTTGTCGTTCACCTTAATTAGCGATGCAATGTCCGTACCGGTCTTGCCCGTGAAGCCGATCCCCTTTATCGCCGTATCGAACTTATTAATAGCCGGGACGAACGCGAGGCACTCTTTGGACACCTTCGACACCGGCGTGTTCTTGGTCATGCTCTCCAGGGCGGAGGTCCATGCAAAATCAGCCTTGCCGAATGTCCCGTCGACGCTCTTCCACTCGGACAGCTGCTTGGACGTGACCGACGCCGATGCCGCCTGCACCCCAAGACCCAATACAGCCGCCGCCGTCGCTATTGCTGCGAAGCACTTCAAACGCAATGCCGACTTACGCATTGAGGACTCCCTCCCGTGGACTTGGTTACCGCTGGCCGCGGCTTGTCTCAGCCGGGCACACCGGGTACCAGCATAGCTGAAGGTGCCGGCGCCTTGTTCGACGCAGGGCAGGGGTTGTGGCCGCGTCGGAGCTGGTGAGCGCCTCTCTGTCCGAGCGCTAGCTGTCAGGACTGACGGAGCGGTCCGCCCCCGCCGTTCACGGCGAGCGCGCAGTAGGGTCGTTGTACCGCCTGACCTGGCGGCTTAATAAGGAGGCTAAATGGTAGCTACATACGATGATGCCGCACTGGTGGTGCAGCTCGTTCGCTGGGGGACCGAGCTCGGCCTAAGCGACGCGATACATACGTTGCTGTCCGAAGCTTTCGACCCGTCCGTCGTGTCGACAAATGACGTGGCAGTACGAAAGGTACTGGAATTCGGAGAAGTGGTTGGGACGTTGGTCAAGCAGAACATCCTAAACAGGGAGCTAGTTCTCGACCTTTGGTGGGCCGCCGGGGCATGGGAACGCGTGAGCACCGCGGCCGAAAACGAACGTGAACGTCTCGGCCAGCCGAGGCTGTACGAGAATTTCGAAGCACTGGCCATAGCGGGCAACACTTAGCTCCGCTGACCCGCCGCTCAATGCGACGCGCCCGACACGCTAAGCTTTACCCAGCCAACTCTTGAGGAACGGGACCGCAGCTTTATGTATAACAGCGTGCGGCGGTTTACCCCAGGCGCCGAAGACGACAGTGACCACGAGACCATCGACATTCTCGACGATCTTGACCGGCAGCGGCGGGCCAGAGGCCTTCAAATAGTCGGTTTGGCTGATGGTCAGACCCTCCGATTTCGCCGATTGGCTTATCGAAATGACACTCTGGCCGTCCATGGTCGTTGTTGACCCGAGGACCGGCTTGCCACCGAGGTAAAGCATGTACGCAGCAGACTCGACGGTCAGGCCGGTGGCCCAATCGGTAAACGCTGCTGCCGTCCTAGGCACCCCAACCCAGTGGCCTGCTTCTGCGGTGGCCGACGCAGCCTTGAAACTCAAGAGGGTCTCCAGCGCAGCTGCGTTCCCCTCGACATAGAGCTTTCCGTCCAGGTCGAGGCTGAGATGGCCCGTCGGCCCGCCAGCATTAAGGGTTTGGGTCTCGACGCCGTCCGCCTGCCCCGCGTGAACTACCTCTGACTCCGACTTGCCAAGCAGCGACCAATTGAGTGACCACTCGGCCCCCCGTTCGAGCTGGAACGCGGCTATGGCCGTGTCAAGTAGCAACGTCGGGCTTGTGGGCGTGCTCGTGGTGGTGGTGGGAGCGGTAGTAGTGGTCGGGCCCGTCGTGGTGGTAGACGGCGGAGTTGTGGTGGTCGGAACGGTGGTGGTCGGAACGGTGGTGGTGGTAGTAGTTGGAGCAGTGGTGGTTGTGGTAGTGGACTGGGCTATCGCCGTAGCAGCCAGCGCACTTGCCAAGATCAGCGCCGAAATTGACGTACCAATTGCCACAAAACCGCGCCGCACGCCCACTTGTACGATACTGACCTCCCATCGGCCCGATGTCAAGTACTCATTTGGGACGACACGATTTGGGCCGGCGCGGCGCAAGCTCAAACGAGCGGTGGGCCGGCGAGCTGAACAATTTTCGCCCAACACGAAAGTCCCTGCGCCTCGAGCCGATCAAAATCATCCACTGGGACCGACAAAAAAGTTCACATTTTCGTCGCTATCCGCGAATTGGTTCTCACATCGATAAAAAAGCGAGCGGAGCAAAAAAGGGTGAAAAACCCGAAAAACGGGGTTGCTCAGCCCTTGTCGACTGCGCTGGGGAGCTCGACGTCAGATGGGTGGCGGTGCGGCATCGCCTCGGCCGGGATCTTGCCGAGGCGCCCGGCTTGGAAGTCCTGCATCGCCTGGGCTATCTCCTCCTTGGTGTTCATGACGAAGGGCCCGTAATGGACGACCGGTTCGCGGATGGGGAGGCCGCCGAGCACGAGCACCTCGAGGTTGGGGCTGGCACTGTCCTGCAGCCGCGCGGCCCCGATCTGCAGGTAGTCACCCGGGCCGAAGACGACGAGCTGCCCGGTATGGACGGGGGCAAGCTGCTCGCCGGCGTAGCCCTCGCCGGCGAGGACATAAACCAGGGCATTGAAGTCCGGCCGCCATGGCAGCTTCATTTCGGCCGTGGGGCTGATCGTGGCATGGACGAGCGTGATCGGTGTGAACGTCGAACCCGGCCCTTGGTAGCCGGCGACATCTCCGGCGATCACCCGCACCAGCGATCCCCCGTCTTCGGTCGTTAGCAATGTCTCCTCCTGCCCACGGATGTCCTGGTAACGAGGGTGTTCCCACTTGTTGGCGCGGGGCAGGTTGACCCACAACTGGATCCCGTGGAAAAGGCCGCCGGAGATGACTAGCGACTCAGGAGGCGCTTCTATGTGCAGTATCCCCGCGCCCGCGGTCATCCATTGGGTGTCCCCGTCGGTGATCTGGCCACCCCCGCCGTTGGAGTCTTGGTGCACAAAAGTGCCGTCGATGATGTACGTGACGGTTTCGAACCCACGATGGGGATGCCATGGCGTGCCCTTTGGCTCCCCGGGACCGTAATCGACCTCGCCCATCTGGTCCATGTGGACAAACGGGTCGAGTTCGGAAAGCGGCACGCCTGCAAAAGCCCTTCGCACCGGGAAGCCCTCGCCTTCCAGCCCGCTCGGGGCGGTCGTCACCGACCGCAAGGGGCGCCCTTGCGTGACGCCGGCGCCCGGAGTAGGTATGCGTGGGAGCACCAAAATGTCTTCGACCGTTACTGCCGGCATCGCTGCCTCCTTGTAGGCCGTGCCTTCGGCCCGTTTACCGGGCCCTGTGGACGGTGGCAACGGCGCGGCCCCGGTCGATATTCCGGTGGACGCGCGCTACCCGGGTCTTAGCCTATCGAAGGTCACCTTCAGAACTTGCGGGCCTTGGAGCACGTACCAACAACGCTCGGTGCCAGACGCTCACTACCAACGACCGGCCGGCCGCGATGACGTCGCCGTCCAGTTCGCGGGGGAGCTCCGCCGTTGTGCTCACTTCCACATGGCGTGCGGTGTAATGCTCGAACTGGCGAGCTGGGTGGTGTTTGCCAGCTACCACCCAACGCCCCACCGAGGCCCAGCCCAGTGGGCCTTTCGGCGTCAGGATCCCCACGTCCAGCAACCCGTCGTCCAAGGATGCACCGGGGAGCAGCGCAAAGCCACCAGGGAGGATCCCCACGTTGCCGACCACGATTGACTGAGCACGCCTGACGAGCAGCTCCCCCCCGTCCAGCCGCACGGTCATCTCCTTTGTCGAGCTCCCCAGGTGGGCCAGGGCGCCGAACCCATAGCCCACCCACCCCAAGTGGTCCTTCAAGATGCGCGGAGTGGACCGGACGACCGCTGCGTCGAAGCCGATACCAGCCATGGCAACGAAAGGTGAACCGTCGGCGACGGCCAGGTCGACCTGGCGTTCATACCCCCCGAAACCGACCGCCAAGGCTGGGCCGAGCTTGGCGGGCAGACCGAGGGCATGAGCGAAAAGGTTGGCGGTGCCTCGCGGGACGATTGCCAGAGGCACCCCGCTATAGGCGAGGGCGTGAACACAGGCCCTCACCGTCCCGTCGCCACCGACGGCAAAAACCAATCTTTCACCGGCACCTGCGACGAACCGAGACAGATGTCTCTGCAGCTGGGGGCTTGTCTCGCCCGCCTCGGTCCCCATGAACTGAGGCTGCCACTCGTTGGAAGCAGCGAGGTCTCGGCACCGGTTCTTGAACGCGTCGACGCGGCGGATCCGTACCGGGTTGATCACGAAGGCGACCTCTCTGGTGAGGATGGTGAACAATACCCGTGCCAGCGGCACCGAGTGACGGCTGGCAAAAGGAGACTTGAACTGAGACTCAGTCTAGGATTAGGATTGTCCCATGAACGGCCCCGCGACCACCTGTGCCCCCGCGACCTGTCCCCCCTTGCAGCGTCGAGCTGTTCGGCTCTCGGTAGCCCTGGCGGTAGCCGCAACCGCTGGCCTGCCTGCGACCACCTCTTCGGATCTGCCAGTTCTGGCCCAGGCAAGGTCGTTGCCGTGGCCGCCGAGAACGAGTACGCCAACGTGATATCTCAGATCGGCGGGCCGTTCGTCACCGTGACGGCTGTCATGAGCAACCCCAACACCGACCCACACGAGTTTGAAGCGAGCGCGAGCGTGGCAGAGGAAGTGAGCAAGGCACAGCTGATCGTCCAAAATGGCGTCGGCTACGACACCTTCATGAACAAAATCGAGTCAGCGACCAACCGCTCCGGTCGCGAGGTGATCGTTGCACAACAGCTGCTCGGCGTCTCGAGCGACGCGTTCAATCCTCACCTCTGGTACGACCCGAGCACGATGCCCGCCGTTGCGAGCGCTGTTGCGGCCGACCTGTCCCGGCTCGAGCCGGCCCACGCGGCGTACTTCGAGGGCAAAGTCAAGACATTTGACAACTCGCTACGGCCTTGGTTCAACGCGATCGCGAGCTTCAAAAAGGCCCATCCAGGGGTTCCCGTTGCGGTGACAGAGCCGGTCGCGGACTACATGCTCGAGGCGGCTGGAGCCGACATCAAGACCCCGCGCTCGCTGCAGGCTGCGATCATGAACGGCACTGACCCGTCTCCTCAGGACATCTCCCTCGAAGAGCAACTGATCACAAAGCACGAGGTCAAGGTTTTCGTCTACAACCAGCAGGTAACGGACAGCCTGACCGGGGCGTTCCTCTCCGACGCGACCAAGGCACACGTGCCGGTAGTCGGCGTTTACGAGACAATGCCCACGCCCGGGTTCGACTACCAGTCCTGGATGATGGCCGAGATGAATGCTTTGAGGCTCGCTCTTACCGGGATGTCTACTGTAAAGCTCTGATGACAATCTCCGCGGGGCACACTTCGGCAGGAGCACTAACGATCAGCAGCGAAGGTCCCGCCCTGGACGTCGAGGACCTCTCGGTGTTCTTGAGCGGTCGGGAAGTCCTCCGGGGGGTGTCGTTTTCGGTTGCAGCGGGGTCGCTCACCGGCCTCATAGGCGAGAACGGTGCCGGGAAAACGACGCTACTAAGGGCAATTCTCGGGCTCCTGCCAGTTTCTTCGGGCGAGGTGCGGGTGGCGCGCGGGCATCTCGGGCGGCGTGCCATCGGGTACGTCCCCCAAAAGGTGGTCCTCGACCCTGACCTGCCGGTGCGCGCAAGGGATCTTGTCGAGCTCGGGGTCGACGGGCGCCGGCTCGGCATCCCTATGAGGTCGGGCGCCAGGCGTGCCCTCGTGGACCAACTTCTCCAGTCCGTAGACGCGTCCCACCTCGCCGATGCCAGGGTCGGGGCGCTGTCTGGCGGCGAGCAGCAAAGAATCCTGATAGCCCATGCGCTGGCATCCCAACCGCAGCTCTTGCTCCTCGACGAGCCTCTCGCCAGCCTCGACCCTCGCAGCACACAGGAAACGGCAAGCCTTCTTGGCCGGATAGCGCGCGAGAGAAAGGTCGGGGTCCTGCTGTCGACCCACGACATCAACCCGCTCCTGCCGGTAATGGACCGGGTCGTTTACCTGGCAGCCGGACGTGCGGTGAGCGGCAGGACCGAAGAGGTGGTGCGAAGCGACGTGTTGAGCGCCTTGTACCGCCACCACGTTGACGTCTTCCATGCGCACGGGCGAGTTCTCGTGTCCGTGGGCGAGGAGCAGAGCGAGCAGGGCTGCGAGCTTGACGCAGACGATTGCGCGGCCACCGTTACCGGGACAGGGCAACCGTGAGCGTTCTGCACGCGATATTTCAGCCAGGCCTGTTCTCGAACTCTTCGGTCCAGGACGCTGCGGTCGTGGGCGCGGTGGTTGCGTTGGTGTGCGCACCAGTAGGAGTTTTCACGGTGGTACGCGGACAGTCGTTCGCTGGCCACGCTTTCGCGGACATCACCGCGACAGGCGGTTCCGCCGCATTCCTTCTCGGCGTGAGCCCCCTTCTCGGCTTCGTGGTGATGGCCCTGGCTGGAGCCGGAGCGACGGAGCTCCTCGGTGCCGAGCGCCAACGGGGCCGTGACCTCGCCACCGGGGTCTTGCTAGGTGCCGGTCTCGGGCTGTCAGCGTTGCTGCTTTACCTGACGACCACAACCCAAAGCACCACGGGTGCGGCCGTCACCGTGCTCTTCGGGTCGATCTTCGCGGTTAGTACCTCGACGCTGCCGATGGTGATCGGCTTCGGCGTCTCGGCCCTGTTCCTCGTCGGGCTTGTGTACAGGCCCCTGCTCCTCAGCTCTATCAACCCCGACCTCGCCAGTGCTCAGGGCCCGGGTCTCAGGGCCGTCGGGCTCATCTACATGGTCTCCCTCGCACTGTCGGTGGCCCTGTCGGCCCTCACGATTGGTGCGATCCTGAGCACCGCCCTACTGATCGGGCCCGCTGCCGGCGCTTTGCGGCTCGCCAAAAGCCCGGGACGAGCCATCGCGTGGGCAGCCGCGATCGGCGTCGTGGCCGTCTGGGCTGGGATCGTCCTCGCCTATGACAGCTACACCTGGCCCCCGGACCAACAAGGGTGGCCTGTTAGCTTCTTCGTAGTCTCGTTGGTCTTGGCCGCTTACCTGCTCGCCCAGTTGGGAAGCCGCCGAGCCCGGCGGGCTTAGGCGCAGCAGTGCTCTCCGGCCTGTTTTCGGGTTTCATGGTCGATACTTGGTTGCAGGCCAGCGTTATGGCTGTGGTGGCCGGCGTCGTGGGCTTTTTCGTGGTGCTTCGCGGGTCGAGCTTCGCTGCGCACGCAATCCCTCAGGGTGCGTTCACCGGCGCCGCGGGCGCCGCCCTGATAGGGGCCAACACCCTGGTCGGAGTCGGCACTTTCTCCCTCCTGGGCGTGGTGGCGATCGCACGATTTGGCCGCCGGGGCCAACATGACGTCGTGACAGCGCTCTGCCTTGTCACCTTGCTCGGTATTGGCTCTTTGTTCCTGAGCCTGAGCACGGAGTACGCCGAGCAGACGTTCTCGCTGCTGTTCGGTGAACCGCTCGCCGTCAGTTCCTCGGACCTGTTGCCGACGGCTGTACTCGGGGCTGCGTGCATCGCGATGGTCGTCGTCCTGTTCCGTCCATTGATGCTTAGCTCTATAGCTCCAGAGCTTGCGGCGGCACGTGGCACCAGTCCCGCGCGTGTCGAGCTGTTTTTCCTTTTGGCAGTGGGGCTGGCAACTACGATGGCGCTCCCCGTCGTGGGAGCACTGCTCGTGTTCAGCCTTATGATCGGACCTCCGGCCACAGCCCGTTTCGTAACCAACCGGCCTGTGCGGGCAATGGCCATCTCCGGGGCACTCGGGCTCATAACGGTGTGGGTGTCGATCACCGCCTCCTTCTGGTCCAACTGGCCCATCGGGTTTTTTGTGGGCACCTTCGCTGTCGTCTGGTACCTGATAGGGCGGTCCTTGGCACGCAAGGGCAGAAAGCGCGGCCCCGTTTTGGTGCTGGAGCTTGCCGGCGCGGGGTCGCGGTAGGGTCGAGGGTGGTGAACGAAGCGTTACACGGCCTGGTGCAGCAACGGCTGCGACTGATCTCGCAGCGCTATACCAACGGGCGTCGTGAGGTTGTTGAGTTGCTGGCCGACGCCGGTCACCCTGTGAGCATCGAAGATATTGCAGAGCGTGCGCCGAGGTTGCCGCGCAGCTCGGCCTACCGGCACCTCGTTGACCTGCAACAAGCTGGTGTCGTCCGGCGAGTCTCGGCAAACGACGACTACTTTCGCTTTGAGCTGGCCGAAGACATCACTGAGCACCACCACCACCTAGTGTGCACTCGCTGCGGAAAAGTACTGGACGTCACACCGACGCCTGCGTTCGAACAAGCCATGTCGCACTACCTTGACCGCTTGGCCAGCTTCAACGGGTTCATTGGTCTCGACCACCGTCTGGACGTGCTGGGCGCCTGCTCGGACTGCCAGGACCAGGGCCCGAGGCCTCGGAGCCAGTGGTCTCCACTGCGGCAGGGTGGCAACACAATGGCTGAGACGAGACAACGGGGCAGCCGCTCCGCCCGGGGCCGGTCGACCGACGGCAACGGGGGCCAGAGCCTCGCCGGCCAGGGCACCGGGCTCCGGGGCTCCGCCGGCGCCGGTGTCGCCCAGGCGCTTGCGCCGCCAAGGCGCCACGACCCCAGGATCGACCCACCCACTCGCGCCGACCGCCGTAAGGCCGGTTGGTGGGTTCTGGTGCTGGCGTTCACACCGATCTGTCTTGGCGTGCTCGTGTGGGCCACTGTCAACTGGAACGGGAGCTACCCAAACGTCAAGGCGCCGGTACCTCACGGCTGGCAGGCAGTTCCAGGGATCTATGCGAGTTTCTCCGTGCCGGGCAACTGGTCCCTTCAGCCGTTTATGAGCGACGCGGCAGCGGATGTCTATTACTCCGGCCCAGCGGGAGGGATTGGGGAGTCGGTCACTCAGGACAACAACGAGCCCTCGACGACGGGACGTCTGCCTGCGATCGTGGGCACCTTCCTCACCGACCGTTACAGCGTGACTTCGATAACCCCGTTCCGGCTCCGCAATGCTGCCGCAGCTTGGCGGTACCAGTTCCGGCTGGCGAACGGGACAAAAGGCACAGGCATCCTCGCGTGGGCAAGCGCGACGCAGTCGGAGGTGTGGCTCATCGCAACACCCGTCACGGCCACTACAGACCGTGCCCTGTCCACCCTGACCCTCGCTCCTTAGCGCACGAGCGGTGCAATACGCTGTAGCGTCCGACAGCAACGTAGGCCCAAGGAGGCTCCCGCTTGGCTAGCCAGGTGGCCGATTATGAGATCACGAGCTCCGTGCTCGAGGACCGCACGGCCCCGTGCCTTCGCGCGCGCCGCCCTCAGCGGCTGGGCGGAGGAGATGCCCCGGTCACCATCTGGGTAATGGGCGCCGTTGGCCAGGACGTCCTGGGCGGCGGCCCGGGCACGGTTAGAACCGGTCGCCTCGGTCCGCGACGAGCACTTGCCCTCATGGCTGGAAGCCGGGATTGCCGAGTGGGCACAAAGGCCCGTCGTCTGGGTAAGCGCTGCAACCGCGGTGGCGGCCACGCTTGCATCGCCTCCGTCCGGGATGGACATGGCGGCAAAACTGCGAGCAATCGCGTCGGCGGCTCGAGGTGCCCACGCCCTTCACGAGCACGGCCAAGTTCATGAAGCCATCTGCCCGCAGTCCATAGCCCTGACGGCGGCAAGCCTCTCTGGAGCCCCCGACGACGCGCCGGCAAGCGCAGTGCTGGCGCCCCCGGCACTCGCAAACGGCCAGGCTCCGCTCGCGCAGGTAGGGTACCCACCCCTGGGGTACATGGACCCGCAACTATTGAGGGGTGAAGGCGGGCGCTGGTCAGACATCTGGTCGCTCGGAGCAGTGGTCCACCAGGCGGTCACGGGGTCAGTGCCTTTCCCGGGCCTCGACGAACTGCCCGTGGTCCAGGCGCTGTCCAGGCTCCTGTCGGTCCCTGCCGCGACGCTCGGCGAGATGCCTGCCGCCGTATCGGAGGTGGTCGCCGACTGCCTGTCGGTCGACCCGGCGGACCGCCCCGCTACCGCGAGCGAAGTCGCCGAACGCCTGGACGAGGCAGCAGCAAAGTGGTGACGCAGGACATGTCGGCCGCTAATGGCCGACAGATCTCGAGGAGGTAACTGGTTCCCGTGGCAGACAAGCTCGAAGTCCTCCCCGGCCCTGGTCTGGTCGCGCGATTCGGCGACGTTGCCGTCTGGGCCGGCCCTCAGTGCTCGCCGGCGCTGCAGGCCCACCTCGTGAGCGAAGCACAAAAGCAGGGGCCCTATGCAGGGGACCAGCTCGCCAGCTCGTTCATCGCCGTCCTGCAAAGAGGCGACCCCGAGCCTCAGGCGCCGTTTGCGATCGTCGGGCCAGGCGCCAACGGTCTCGCCCTGTTCCTGCACGGGCCTGTGCAGGCGTGGGATAGTGGGCGATGGCTAGCGCCGCAGCCGGTCCCCGGCTGGATGGCCACCTCGATCGGCCGGCCCTGGCCCCTCATAATCCTGCCCTACGGGGCCGCGCCGCCGCCGCAAAGCCAGCAAGGGAACCCTTTCGACCTCGTATCGGGCGCTGTCCCCGGCTCGGGCTTCGTACTGTTGCGCCCACAGGCCGGGCCGGGACAACAGAGCGGGGCACCGCAAGCCACGGGTTCGTCGCTTGCCCCACAGGGGATGGCCCAACAGCCAGGACCGACAGCGGGAGGGCCCATGCCCTTTGGCGGACAGCAAGGCTACGGCGCCCAGCCTGGTGGAGTTGGCCCCGGGCCGGGTGGCGTGGCCCAGGGACCAGGCGGGCCCGCGCCAATGCCGGGTAACGCCGGGGCAAGCCAATCGAGCATGGCAACGGCGCCGGTTGCATACGCGGGCGCGCTGGCGGGCGCCGCGGCGGTCGTCGCTGGGACCACGGGCGTCGCATCTCAGGGCGCAGGCTCCATCGACCTTCGCAGTGTTTTCGCGGCGCTTCAGCCGCCGCTCCCAGTCGCATCGAGCCCGGCCGCCACGGTCACGTCCGAGCGACCAGAGGTGCAAGGGGTGCGCTGCGAGCTCGGGCACTTCAACCACCCGCGAGTGACCACCTGCATGCGGTGTGGCAGACCGGTCCCACCAGGTAGCCCTCAGGTAAGCGGGCCGCGCCCGGCGGCCGGGGTGCTCCTGGCTGACGACGGTTCGATTTGGGCACTCGGTCGCCCGTGCATCATCGGTGCCGAGCCGACGTCTGCCGCAGAGGTCCAGGCCGGAGCGGCGCAGGCAATCGCAATGCGCGCCGCTCAGGACCACCCCATGGCGCCTGTGCACGCAGAGGTCCTGGCCAAAGGCTGGGCCGCCTACCTGGTCGACCGCGGAGCCGACGGCGGGACCTTTTTTCAGGGCCCGGGACGCAGGCATGGTCCCAGTTGGGCCGCAACGAACAACGCGAACTGACGGACGGCTCGCACATTTCCTGTGGGGGCCGGGTACTGACCTACCTGTCGGCTTGGCCCGCGTAGCCCAACCGCTGATCGGGCTGGGCCGCATGTTTGCCCTCAGCCAGGGATCGAGTTAGCGGCTCATTGACCGAGCAAGTCGTGGAACTTCGGGCATAACTCGTTTACGGCTGCGGAAATTACGACGCCGAGGTCATCAGGAGGCAGCGCCTCGTTCCCCTCCAGCAGGGGCACACGGTCCCCCACTTCTTCCACGGTTGCGCCAGATTCAAGGTCCGCGCATATCGCCTGGCCCAAGCTGAGCAACTGAGGGCCCGTTCGGTAACCCCCGACATCTGGGGCCTGGCTATATATGGAGTTCAAAAATGCTTGAGCAGCGCCCGGGCTTGTCGAGGTGTGGCTACCGCAACCCGCGGCGGCAAGTGCGAGTACCAAAACTGCAGCTACCGGCAGGCGCCTCGGCACAGACCGGGATCCTAGCGAGCGCCGCCAGGGCGGACCTCGTGCCCGGGCCATCAACTCCTGGTGCCAACACAGGCTACGTTGCGAGGTGGCACTAACGTTGCGAGGTGGCACTAACCTTGATAACAAGGTGCCCGCGACGACCATGTACGAACGGCTCGGCGGAATGGCCTTTTTCGAGTCTCTTAGCGAGCGCTTCTATCGGGGCGTCGCCGCCGACGAGGTCCTACGCCCGATGTACCCAGAAGATCTCGAGGGACCGCGCCGCCATCTTTGCTTGTTCCTGGCTCAGTTTTGGGGAGGGCCGCGCAGTTACGACGAGGAGCGTGGCAGCCCCCGCCTGCGCGCTAGGCACTTGCCGTTCAAGATCGATGGGGATGCCCGTGACCGATGGTTGGCCCACATGCGCACTGCCGTGGACGAGGCTCAGTTGCGCCCTTTGGAGAAGGCCCAGCTGCTCGGTTACTTCGAGGCTGCAGCCAACCACATGGTCAACAGCCCCGACGATTAGACCTGTGCGGCACCGAGGTTGAGAGGGGTAAAAGTCGCGGTGCTGTTCAGATTGAGTCGCGGTGCTCTTCAGATTGACGAGCCATGATTTGTTGAGAGCCGACCAACACAGGCCCGGCGAAAGGAGCCCGAGGTGTTAGTCCGTTGTGACGAAACTGAAGCAGCCGTGGTCTGCCACGTGGCTGGAGACCTCGACCACGCGAGCATCGGTGAGTTCCGCGAGGCTGTCGCCCACCTGGCCAGGAAAAGAAGGGTGATTTTCGAGCTTTCGGCCGTCCCGTTCGTCGATGCGGCGGGCCTCGGAGCTCTCATCGGCACCGTCCGGCGGATCCGCGACCGGCGGGGTGGAGCTGTGGTCTGCGCGGCCAGGCCGTCGGTCCGCAGGGTCCTTCAGTTGGTCGGCATACCTCGGGTCGTAACGATCGTCGACACCCTCAAAGAGGCTCAGGCCTACTTCACTAATACTGCGCTGGCACAACCTCCCCGCCAAGCCGCATAGTCCCGAGAGTGACCAGGACCGGCCAGGGAGTACCCAGGTCGGTCTGTCCCCAAACACCTCCAGGAACGGCTAGCTCGGCGCGCTCGCTGGGCCTCCCTCGCCGCTTACTTAGTGCCCGCCGCAGGTGCTCGCGCGGCAGGTTGTGGGGCCGGAGGTGGGCCCCCGGCAGGCGGTGCGGCTGCAGCGGGGGCTTGCTGAGCTTCGATCGCAGCCGCAAGCAGGCGGGCAGCGTTGATGAACCCAACATGGGTGAAGGCTTGCGGGAAATTGCCGACGAGGCGACGGTTCGTTGTGTCGTACTCCTCGGAGAACAGCCCGACATCGTTGGCCACAGCGGTCACCCGCTCGAATATCTCGCGTGCTTCATCTACGCGGCCAAGGCGTGCCAAACACGAGACGAGCCACAGGCTGCAGGGCAGGAACGTCGCCTCACCACCGGGCAACCCGTCGACACCGGAGCTGTTGTTGTACCTCTCGACGAACCCATTGACCATGAGATCCCGCATCACCGCCTCTACGGTGCCAACGACTCGCTCGTCGTCGACGGGCAGGAAGTCAACCGCGGGTACGAGCAGAAGGCTGGCGTCGAGCTCCTTAGAGCCGTAGGCCTGCGTGAAGGAGCGGAGCTCTGGGTTATAGCCCTGCGTGCACACCTGGTCATGGATGACCGCGCGCAACTTGCGCCATTCGTCGACAGGACCTTCCAGGCCGTGCAGCTCGACTGCTTTGACAGCCCTGTCAAGTGCGACCCAGGCCATCACTCTCGAGTAGACGAGGCGCTGTGGCGGGCCCTTAGCTCCCAGATGCCCTGGTCCGGCTCGTCCCAGTGGGCCGACACAAAGCCGATGATGGCTCGCTGGAGATCCCAGATGGCGCCCGCGGCAGCAATCCCGTGAGCGCGTGCCTGGTGAACGGCTTCCATCAGCTCCCCGTACACGTCGAGCTGGAACTGCAGAGACGCTGCGTTGCCTACCCTGACCGGGGCCGAAGCCTCGTACCCCGGCAGCCAGTCGAGTTCGAGCTCCGGCAGCCGGCGCTCCCCCGCCACCCCGTACAGGACCTGGAGCTGTGCTGGGTTGCCAGCCGCCGCCCGGACCATCCACCACAGCCACGCCTCTGCCTCCTCCCGGCAACCAGCCTCTATGAGACCGTTCAGAGTTAATGTGGCGTCCCTCACCCAGCAGTAGCGGTAATCCCAGTTACGGGGGCCGCCGAGGGCTTCGGGCAGCGAGGTGGTCGGGGCGGCGACAATGCCCCCTGTAGGCGCATACGTGAGTGCCTTCAGCGTTACGAGAGAACGCTGGACCAGGTCTTCCCACTCGCCGTGCACCTTGTTCAACCGGCCCGTCCACTCCTCCCAGAAGGACAGAGTGTCTGCTAGTGCCGACTCGCATTCCAGGTCTCTGCCGGGATCCTCGTAGGAAGGCGCCCACCTCAACCTGAAACAGAGCCGGTCACCTTCTTTGACTGTGAAGACCGCGCTGTGGTGCATGTCCGCGCCCTTCAGTTCGACCGGGCTGTCCAGCTCTATCGCGTCGGGGCCGGCCACTGCGCGGATGCCGTGCTCGGTCTGCACCACCCAAGGGACCTGAGAGCCGTACTCGAAGCGGACCACCAGGTCTATGACCATTGCGACGCTCCCGCGGAGCCCCTCCACAATTCGGAACACTCTCGGTCGGTGGTGGCGAAGCGGCATGAAATCGGTGACTCGAACGCTGCCGCTCGGGGTGTCCCACTCCTGGTCGAGCACAAGGGCGCTTCCCCTGTACTTCCGCCGGGTAGCCGGGCCCGCGTCCTGTGGCGCCAAAATCCACCGGCCGTGCTCGGCGGTACCTAGGAGTGCGGCAAAGCATGCCGACGAGTCGAAGCGCGGCACGCATAACCAGTCGACCGAACCGTCACGGCCAACGAGAGCGGCCGTGTGGGTATCGCCGATCAGGGCGTAATCTTCGATCTTCTGGCTCACGCCGCCATATCCTAGGGTGCCCGAACAGGGCTGGGACGTGCGCTGCAGAACCCGTCCGATTGCTACACGAGCTCAAACCGACAGGAAGCGCCTCACCGCGAAACCCGAGCCCAGAGCGCCGACCAGAGCTCCGACGATCACGATGAACAGCCCGGTCAGCAGCGCCGCGTGGGAGCTGACGTACAGGGGTTGGTTCACGTCGATCGGGTTGCTGCCTGTGAACGAGGCGAAGGTAGCCCGCGCGAAGTAGGTGATCAGAAAGGCTATTACCGCTCCGAGCAGCCCCTCGACGAGCCCTTCGAGCATGAACGGGACCCGGATGAACCAGTTGGTGGCCCCCACGAGCTTCATAACTGCGACTTCGCGCCGACGGGCGAAAATCGCTAGCTGGATTGTGTTCACAACGAGCGCGATCGCTCCCAGCATCACGCCACCGGCCACAATCAAGGCAACCGTCCGTAAGGCGGAGAAGTGGGCGAGGGTTTCTGAGATTATTTGCCCGGGGTAACCCACGTGGTAAACGCCCGGTTGGTTGGAGAACTCGCTGGCCAGCTGTGTAATGCTCTGCGCCTTTGCGGGTATGCACTGGAACGAGGTCGGCATCGCAGATGCCGTCATTTCCTTGATCAGCTCCGGTTGGCCGCTGAAGAGATCTTTGAACTCGGCCCACGCCTGGTCCTTGTCGAGAAAGCGGCAGCTCTTGATCTGCGTCGGCGTCATCCCGCCGAGCTCATGGTTGATTGCTGCTATCTCCTGACCGCTGGCCCGCGGTTCCATGAAGATGATCATTTCGACGCCGCCCTGCCACTGGACCGTCGCAGTATTGACCGCCTGGCGCATAATGAGGACCCCACCGAGGGCGGTGAGCGATACAGCCATCGTTACGATCGCAGCGACCGTCATGACTACGTTGCGGAGAAGGTTGCCCCCCGTCTCGCGCAGTACGTACGGGCTCGCCATCGTCATCGGTTGCCCCTTTTCCTATCTCGCAGCCCCGCCGGGCCTTTAGGCGTCGACCATGCCGTATACGCCTCTTGCCTGGTCGCGCACAACATTGCCGCGGTCCAGCTCGATGACCCTCTTGCGCATAGCGTCGACCACATCCTGCTGGTGGGTCGCCATAACCACGGTCGTGCCGTAGAGGTTGATGCGTTCGAGGAGGCGCATTATGCCAGCCGTCGTACCCGGGTCGAGGTTCCCTGTCGGCTCGTCAGCCAGCAGTATCAGCGGGCGGTTGACGAACGCCCGCGCAACGGCAACGCGCTGCTGTTCGCCACCCGAAAGCTCGTTGGGGCGGCTGTCCATCTTCTTGCCCAAACCGACGAGCTCGAGGATCTGGGGTACTTGAGACCGCACGAAACTTCTGGAGCGCCCGATCACCTCGAGAGCAAACGCAACATTTTCGTAGACGGTGCGTTCTGGCAACAGCCGGTAATCCTGGAAGATGCAGCCGATGTTGCGACGCAAGTAGGGCACTTTCCATGGGGCGAGAGAACCGACTTCCTTGCCCGCCACCCAGATCTCCCCCGCGTCAGCGCGTTCTTCTTTTGTTACAAGTCGCAGGAACGTTGTCTTGCCAGACCCGGAGGGCCCGACAATGAACACGAACTCGCCCCGCTTGATATCGACCGAAACCTCGCGTAAAGCTGCGACGGTCCCTTTATAGGTCTTGGTGACTTGGTTGAAGCGGATCATAAGTTTGAAGTGCCGGCTTTAAATCCTACAACGGGCACTAATCGAGCATAGCTGCCAAAAGCGCAGATAAGACGCTACCCGCCTGTGACCTGGTCATATACGTCCACCGTCTGGCGGGCCACCGCCTTCCAAGTGAACTGGGCAAGGACGCGTTCGCGCCCGGCGGCACCGAACGCCCTGGCCAACTCGGGCGACGAGAGCAGGTGGTTGACCCTCTCCGCGATCGCTGCCGTGAAGGCTTCGGGGTCTGCGGGCGTGCCGAAGGCGTCCCCACTGGGCGCGAAAGGCACAAGGAAGCCGGTCTCGCCGTCCACGACAATCTCGGGCACCCCGCCCACCGCGCTCGCCACGACGGGTACGGCACAGGCCATCGCCTCGACGTTGATCAGCCCGAAGGGCTCGTATATCGACGGGCACACGAACACGCTCGCATGGCTGATGATCTGCACGAGCGCCGGTCGAGGCACCATTTCTTCGACCCAGAAGACCCCCTTGCGGCTCTCCGCCAGCTCGGACACCTGGGCTCGCACCTCCCGTTCGATCTCGGGTGTGTCGGGGGCGCCGACGCAAAACACGACCTGGGCGTCCGGGTCAAAGGACCTGGCAGCTTCGAGGAGGTACGTGATGCCCTTTTGCCGGGTCACCCGCCCTACGAACAGCACGTAGGGGACGTCGGGGTCAATATCCTGGCTCTGGAGACAAGCCGTCCGCGGGTCGGGGAAGAACTCGTCGGTGTCGATGCCGTTGTGGACGACCTTTACCTTTGCGGCGTCTACCGCCGGGTAGACCCGCAAAACGTCGTCGCGCATGGCCCTGGAGACCGCGATCACGGCGTCGGCGCTCTCGATGGCCGTGCGTTCCACCCAGCTGGACAGCCGGTAACCAGCGCCGAGCTGCTCGGCCTTCCACGGGCGGAGCGGCTCGAGGCTGTGCGAGGTCATCACATGAGGTATGTCGTAGAGGATGTGCGCCAGGTAGCCGGCGAAGTTGGCGTACCACGTGTGGCTGTGGGCCACATCGGCCGCCTCGACATCGAAGGCCATGCAGAGATCAGCCGACAGCGCCCGAAGGGCCGTCCCTTTCCCGTCTTTGCCGATAGCGTCCCAGGGCTCGTACGCACCCGCCACAAGGGGGTCGTCCCGAGGCTCTCCGAAGCAGTACACGGCGACATCGAGCAGCTTTGCGAGCTCCCGGGAGAGGTGCTCCACGTGCACGCCGGCCCCCCCGTAAATCTCCGGCGGGTACTCCTTTGTCAGAAGGGCAACACGGGTCAACCGACGACCTTTTCGCCCTTGCCGATAACGACGATGCCTCTGGCAGAAATGGTGAACCGGCTCGCATCGATCTCGGGGTCCACCCCCACCCGAGCACCCGGTTCAACCGTCACGTTTTTGTCGATGATCGCGCGGCGAACGACGGCACCCTCACCGATGCGGACATTGTCCATCAAAACCGAGCCTTCGACCAGAGCGCCCTGCTGCACGATTACGCCCGGAGATATGACGGAACCGCGGACGGTGCCACCAGAGATAATCGTGCCCCCGGACACGATCGAATTGTAGGCAAGGCCCGCGCGCCCTGGCTCCTCGAAGACGAATTTTGCAGGGGGTAATTGGGGTGCGCTCGTAAAGATCGGCCACTCGGTGTTGTAGAGGTTGAAAATAGGCTGCACTGCAACGAGATCCATGCTGGCTTCGTAATAGCTGTCGAGGGTGCCGACATCACGCCAGTATGCGTGGTCGAGGTCGGTGCACCCCGGCACGTCGTTCTCGTGGAAGTCGTAAAAATGGGCATCGCCGCTCTCGACGAAGCGCGGGACAACGTCACGGCCCATATCATGGCGGCTATTGGAGTCCTGAGCGTCCTCGCGCAACGCGTCGCTGAGGGCATTCGCATTGAAAATATAATTGCCCATCGAGGCAAAAAGATGCGGGCTCCCAGCGGCAAGAGCGACGGGGTCGGGGGGCTTTTCTATGAAACGCCCGATAAGGGTCCCCTTGCCAGGCTCGATCACCCCAAATCCCTTTGCCCGCTCCGGCGGGACCCTTATGGCGGCAACGGTGGCCGCGGCACCCGTCGCAATATGCTGCTCGAGCATTTGGCGGGGGTCCATCCGGTAAATGTGGTCGGCCCCGAACACCAGTACATAATCCGGGCGCTCGTCCCCGACAATGTTGAGGTTCTGGTAGATGGCGTCCGCTGAACCAGAGAACCACCACGGCCCCCGGCGCATCTGAGCCGGGACCGGGGTCACGTACGAGCCGAGGAGGGTGGAGAGGCGCCACGTGCGCGTGATGTGCAAGTCGAGGCTGTGGCTTTTGTACTGGGTCAGGACAACGACCCGCAGCAGCCCCGCGTTTGCCAGGTTGGAAAGCGCGAAGTCGATCAGGCGGTAGTGGCCACCAAAGGGCACCGCAGGCTTGGCGCGGTCGAGGGTCAGCGGGAGAAGGCGTTTGCCTTCTCCTCCTGCGAGGACTATGGACAGCACTCGCGCCACAACGACACGCTAGTGCCACTACAGGCACCGTTCGGCCCCCTTTGACGCTGCCCAATGATTATTTCGCCAGATACCTTTCCGGGCGGCCAAAGGCGGCGAACGTCCCTGGAGGCAGCGCTACCTGTGCCAAGGGCAGGCGAACAGCCTCTTTTGGTCAATCAGCGATAATGGGCCAATGACCTTGCCCAGCCAAGAAACCATCCCGCTGCTCGGCGGAGGGGCTATACCGTTAGTTGGCTTCGGTACCTGGCGCCTAACGGGGCGGAGCAGCTACGAGGCAGTGCGGCACGCCCTGGCCACCGGCTACCGCCACATCGACACGGCAACCATGTACGGCAACGAGGCCGAGGTAGGCCAGGCCATCCGCGATAGCGGGCTAAGCAGGGAAGAGGTCTTCCTTACCACCAAGCTCCTCCAGGACGATGCCGATCACCCGGACCAGGCCATCGACGCAAGCCTGCGGCGCCTAGGCATGGACTATGTCGACCTGTGGTTAATCCACTGGCCGCCGGGCGGACAGGCAAGCCCCAAAACCTGGGAGAAGGTGCTCGCCCAGCGCGAACTCGGCAAAGCCAGGTCAGCCGGGGTCAGCAACTACTCGACTGACCAGGTTGACGAGCTCATCGCAGCCACCGGGGACACCCCAACCGTCAACCAGGTGCGCTGGGGCCCTGCTGTTTACGACCCGGCCTTCGCCGCCGATTGTTCCGAACGCGGGGTCGTCCTCGAGGGTTACAGCCCCCTACGGGCGACACCTCTCGACGACGCTCGCCTAGTCGGGGTGGCCAGGGAACACGAGGTGAGCCCCGCCCAGGTGGTGCTGCGGTGGCACATCGAGCACCGGACCGTGGTCATCCCCAGGTCATCCAAGCCGGCACGGATCGACGAGAACTTCGACCTGTGGGGCTGGTCGTTGACCCCCGAAGAAGTCGCCCTGCTCGACAAGCTGTCACCGATGGTGGCATGAAATACTCGCAAAGAGCGCGGGGGCGAACGGGACCGCTTTAGTCTTCTGCCGGGTGGCCGCCGGCCGCTCGTTCGAGAGCCTGTCCCTCGTCGTGGCCATTACCGTCGTGGCCGTGGCCGTGGCCGTGACCGTCATGACCGTTACCTTCGTGGCCGTTACCGTCGTGGCCGTCGTGTGAGGCGCCGAGGGTGTGGTAGCCCCCGCGGGCGTCGCGGGTCATAATCCCGCCGACTGGCCGCTGGATCGGGTGCGCGTCAGTGTTCTTCAGAAGGACGCATGTCCTGTAGGCGACGACGCCCCCGATTATCGGTCCTATGAAGGAACCGTACTGCAGGATCTCGATCAGGAGCTCGAATGACATCTGAAGAGCGTTCCCGATCAGGTCGGTCGCGCTCGCGAGCGTCAGGTCGAAGAAGAACAGGAGGGCCGCTACGCCAATTGCTGTACGCAAGGGCTTGTCCCGGGGCCTGTCGAGAAGGTTGTGCTCTTCGTAGTCGCCAAAGAGCTTCTTGTCGATCCAAGGCCAGGCGTATATCACGTTGAAGACGATCCCAGGCAGGACGATGCCGGGGAAGAAGGGGTTGGGGATCTCGTGGCCGAAGCTTCGGAACTCCCAGTGCGGCCAGAGCCGCAGGCCGCCGTCGAGCCATCCGACGTACCAGTCGGGTTGGGTACCGGCGCTCGCCCGGGCTGCTTCGAACGGGCCGTAAACCCAGATGGGGTTTATCTGGATGAGACCGCCGAGACCGAATATCACTGCCGCTATGAACATCAGCAATGCGGTGGACTTGATCATGTACTGAGGCCAAAGCCGGCTGCCGACGATGTTGTGCTCGGTCTTACCGGGCCCGGCGAAGTCTGTGTGCTTTTGGTGCCAGAGGATACCAAGGTGACCGCCCAGCAGGCCTGCGAGAGCCAATGGGAAAAGGAACTCATGGATGACGAACAACCTCGCGAAGAACTCGGTCCCCGGGAACGCCCCACCCCACACGTTGAAAGCAAGCCACGGGCCGACGAGAGGTATCGACTGCACAATCGAGAAGACCACCCGCAGACCGGACCCTGAGAGGAGGTCGTCGGGCAGAGAATACCCAGAGAAACCCTCGAGCATTGCGATAAGCAACAGGGTCACACCAATGACCCAGTTGATCTCGCGGGGACGGCGGAACGCTCCCGTGAAAAATACCCGGCACATATGGAACGCGACTGCGGCCATGAATATGTTCGCGGCCCAGTGGTGAGCCTGTCGCATTACGAGGCCCGCCCGCACGCTGAACGAGATGTTGAGCGTCGATGCGAACGCCTCGGTCATGGACTGGCCGTCGAGGGGCTTGTAAGGCCCGTGGTAAATCACTATCGCATCGGAGGCCTTGTAGAACAGCGCCAGGTAGATACCCGTCACAATCAACAAAATGAAGCAGTACATGGCGATCTCGCCGACCATGAACGACCAATGGTCCGGGAAGATCTTGTCAAGTGCCGAACGAACCCAAGTGGACGAGCCGAGGCGGTCGTCCGCCCAGTCCAGTAAATCCTGTTCGCGCTTGGCCCTCTTTCGGGCAGCCGAACGCTCGGCCACGGTGCTCACGACCGTCCCACCCCCTGGAGCCTCAACCGAGAGCCGCCCACGCTCAGTCGCCTGACCTGTTCCAGAAGCCTGGCCCGATTGGCTCGATGAAATCGCTCATTGCGATCAGGTAGCCGTCAGGGCGGACGCCGAGAGGTAACTGCGGTAGCGGCCTCGGGGCCGGTCCGAACACCGGAGCGGCGTCCTGAAGGATGTTGAACGTCGATTGATGGCACGGGCAGATGAGCTGCATCGACAAGACGTTGAACAAGCTGACGGCACACCCGGCGTGAGTGCAGATCTTCGAGAAGGCGACTATCCCGTTCGCTCCGGAGATGACCTCGAAGCCGGCCTGGCCACGGCGCGCTTTGATCGGGTCTCCCCCGATGTTGAGCAGGACAACCGGAGAGGTCGGGTCGTCAATGTACCCCTCGGGGAAGACCGTCATGATCCCGTCGACCATGATGTCGTCCACGTGCATGGCGACGTTGTCTTCAGTGACAAGCCTGGCGCCTGCGTACCACTTGGTGTGGTACAGAGCCCGTCCCGGACGTACGCCGAGCGAAGCGAGGGGGAAGATCGCAGCGAGCCCGAAGATGCCGCCTACGGGCACGAGCACCTTCTTCACAAGGAAGCCACGCCGCGACATCATGGCGTCGGTCCCGCGAGAAAGCGACTCGACCACGGCGGCTCGTTCCTCCGGGCTCGAGGTGCGGTGCTCGATCCCCCGGCTGGCCGTGACGTCGTGGCCCGGGAGCAGGTTGCGAGCCCACAACAACAGCCCGATCCCGAGAAGCCCGAAACCGACGAGCAGCAACAGCCCTTCGATCTGGGCCTGGCCGCCCAAGCAGTAAACAATCGCGAGCCCGACGCCGCACAGCGCCGCGTTTACCCAAAGAAAGGCAATGAAGTACTCCATCCGCTTCGCCCGGAACGGGTCGTCGCGCAGCGGGTACCAGGTGTCGTCCTGGTCGGGAGGGACGTCATCGGGCCAGGGCGTGCCCTCGCCGGCACCATCCTCAGCTGAGTGGGTGCCTGTGAATATCTTCGGTGACTCAGTCGCAGTCATGGCCTACCCACGGTTCCCTATCAACCTCGAACAAAGCAGCAGTACCCCGAGCCCGAAGATGACCCCGACAAAGCCCTCCGGGACTGGGCCGAAGTGAGCGATCCCCAGCCCGCCGGGGTCCGGGGTATGGCCCAGGTAATAGACGTAGTCAGCTATCGCAGAAACCTGCTGGTCGGTGAACTGGCCGGGGCCAAAGTTCGGCATCGGCCGCGGGCCGACCCGGATCGCCTCGCCAACCTGGGTGCGCGTCGCTTGCCGCAGGCTGGGCACTATGTAGCCGTGGCTGAGCAGCCCGCCCGAACCAGATGCGTCGTGGCACTGTGCGCAGTTCATCATGAACAGCGCGTTGCCTTCCGACAAGGTCGGGCAACTTGCGGTCTCGTTGTTGCACGCTGGCGTGATGTCGGGGATGCCAGGCCCGGGCGTACCATGCTCAATGTCGAGGGCGTTTACGTAAGCAACGATGTCAGCAATCTGTCCATTGCTGAAAAATGGCCTGCTGCTGGTCGGCTCGAGGTTTGGCGAGCTGAGAGGCATCCGGCCGGTGGAAACGAAAAAGTCCACGGCGGCCGCCCCGACGTCGAGCAGTTCCGGGCCCTTCCCGCCGATGCCTCCCACACCGTGGCAGGCGGCGCAGTGCTGGTCGAACAGCGTCTGGCCCGCCTGGATGCTGACTGGGCTCAGGGTTACAGGCTTCATCTGGGCAGGAGCGTTGGCGGTCCAAAACAGCACCGCGAACATTGCCATTGCCGCCCCGACCAGAGCCGCAGGCCCGACGAGCGCGTGGCGCAACCGGCTGCCGGAAGGGTTCTTGGGCTTGCTGGCCAGGAGCTTCTTGGTCGTCATTCAGCTGGGCCGTCGTGGTTCATTTGGCATGCTCATTTGGTCGATGGGAGGAGCCAGATCATTGCGTAAAGGCCGATCCACACCACGTCTACGAAGTGCCAGTAGTAAGAGAGCATCTCGACTTGCGGGGTACTGCGGTGGCCGCCGAAGCGGATCCGCGGGTTGAGCGAACGCAGGTACATAAAGATCATGGCCGCAAGCCCGCCCAGGACGTGCAGGAAGTGAACGCCGGTAAGGACGTAGAAGGACCCGCTGAAGGCGCTCTGCTGGAGCGCGAAGTTACGGGTGGCGTAGTCGACGACCTGCATTCCCTCGAAGATGGCCCCGAGAGCCCACGTGAAGGCTAGCCAGGCCCGGAACTCCGCCAGCCTGTTGCGGTGGACCGCCCTCACTGCGAACTGCATCGTCCCCGACGAAAGCACGAGGACAACGGTCGCGACTCCGACGGTCTTGGCATCCACCACGTCGTGGAAGGGCGGCCAGACCACCGTCGCCGATCGCAACGTCAAGTAGGCCGCAAATAGCCCACTGAAGAACATCAGCTCCGAGGCAAGCCAGACAATCGTGCCGACGTTTACCAGCGCCGGCCGGTACTCCGCGGGCTTCAGCGGCTTTGCAGGGCTGGAGGGAGGGCTGGCAGTCGTGATGGCTGTCATGACCCTTACTTTCTAGTCAAAGCGGCGGGCCGATCCCAATCGCGCCACCGCCCGAGCGGGGACGCGTACCGTCAAGGGGGCGGACGTGGATGAGGCGGACGTGGATGAGGACTGACAACCGAGCGTGGCGCATACGCTTGCCGAGTGACCATAGCACCGCGCCTCGGGGCTCTCGGGAACCCGACCGAGTACCGCTACGACGATCCAGACGCCAGTGTGCTCGAGACCTTCGACAACCCCTACCCCAGGTCGGCCTGGGTGGTGGCACTGCTTTGCAACGAGTTCACCACACTGTGCCCCGTGACCGGTCAGCCCGACTTCGGCCGGCTCCGGGTGGAGTACGTCCCGGCTGGTCTTTGTGTGGAGAGCAAGAGCCTGAAGCTGTACCTGATGCGGTACCGCAACGAGGGCACGTTCCACGAAGCCTGCGTCAACCGGGTCGCCGATGACCTCTGCTCCAGGCTTTCGCCCAGGTACCTACGTGTGTACGGCGATTTCAACGCACGAGGCGGCATCGCGATAAAGCCGCTAGCGGTCAGGCCTGCCCCTAACCTCTCCCAGGCCGAGGAGGCGAGTTGCTTGGACTTGCTCAGCCAGGCGAGCGCCTTCGAACGGCTGCCCGAGTGAGCTCGACAAGTACGGCCGGCGCCTCCCTATGACTTACCTTGTGAAGTCGATCTTCTTCACCCTTCAGGGGGAGGGGTACAACACGGGGACTCCCGCAGTTTTCTGCCGGTTCGCCGGATGCAACCTCTGGACCGGCCAAGAGAAGCACCGTTCGACGGCGACCTGCCAGTTCTGCGATACCGACTTCGTCGGGACTGACGGCCCCGGGGGGGGCCACTTCAAAACTGCGGCCGCGCTGGCGCGTGCCGTCGAGTCCACTTGGGTCCCACGGTCATCTGAGCACCGCTTCGTCGTATGCACGGGTGGTGAACCCTTGCTCCAACTCGATAACGAACTCGTCGAAGCCTTTCACGAACGTGATTTCAAGATCGCGATAGAAACAAATGGTACACGCGAACCTCCTGGCGACATCGACTGGATCTGCGTAAGCCCCAAAGCAGGTGCGCACCTCGTCCTGCACCGTGGCAACGAGCTCAAGCTCGTTTTTCCCCAGCCTTTCCTTGGCCCCAGCCAAGTCGAGCAGCTCGATTTCGAGCACTTCTTCCTGCAACCGATGGACGGCCCCGCTAGGGATGCCAACACTGCCCTGGCGGTTGAGTACTGCCTCGAACACCCACGCTGGCGTCTCAGCCTTCAGACCCATAAGTACCTCGGGATCGCGTGAATGGAAATATTCAAAGAGTTCGGCTTCGAGGCTGCTCACCGCCTGCCGAACGTCCCCAAAGAACACAAATGCGCCCGGTTGCACGGACATTCGTTCCGGGTGGTACTCCACGTCGACGGCGCTTTAGGCGGTTCGACCGGCTGGGTGATGGATTTTGCCGATATTTCAGGCTCTTTCCAACCCCTCCTGGACCGCCTGGACCATAACTACCTAAACGAGGTCGAAGGTCTCGAGAACCCGACGAGCGAGCACCTGGCAGTGTGGATCTGGGACCGCCTAATTGGCTCGCTCCACGGGCTCTCCCAGGTCGTGGTGTTCGAAACCTGCAACGCCGGGTGCATATACCGCGGCCCGCGGTGAGCCCTCGGACGACAGCGGCGCGTTGAAGAACACGTGCTGAGTGCGGTCATACGCCGCTAGCGTTCTCTTGGTGCCTGTATCCCACAAATCGACCGCTCTGTGCTTGGCCACCCTCGGCGTGGTGATGGTGACCATCAACCAGTCGATCCTGCTCATCTCCCTGCCCGACATGTTCCGGGGCATCCATCTCAACCCGCTCGCCCCTGCCAATGTGTCCTACTTCTTGTGGGTACTGATGGGCTTCCTCTTGGTGACCGCGGTCCTCGTCGTGAGCCTTGGCCGGGTCGGCGACATCTACGGCCGGGTCAAGATGTTCAACCTCGGCTTCGCGGTGTTCACGTTTTTTTCCATCCTGTTGTCCGCCAGCTTCCTGACAGGTGTGGCGGGCGTCCTTTGGATCATCGTGCTCCGGGTCTTCCAAGGCGTCGGTGGGGCGTTGCTGTTCGCCAACTCCACTGCCATCATCACAGACGCCTTCCCGCCCGGCGAGCGGGGCCGGGCCATGGGTATCGCCGGTGTGGGCGCAGTGAGCGGCTCGTTCCTCGGGCTCATCCTCGGCGGCGTACTGGCCCCGATCGAATGGCGGCTGGTGTTCGTCGTTTCAGTCCCGTTCGGGCTGGTCGGCACCATTTGGGGGTACCGGGGGCTGCAGGACACTGGCGTGCGGGTCCCCGCCAAGATCGACTGGCTGGGCAACGCCACCTTTCGCGGTTGGGCTGGTCGCCTTGCTGACAGGCATTGTGTACTCACTGCTTCCTCACGGAGGGCACCCCACGGGATGGACGAACCCTTGGGTCCTTGCCGGAGTGTTCGGGGGCATCGCGGTCCTCGGCCTGTTCGTTTGGGTCGAGACGAAGGTGCCCGCCCCCATGTTCCGCCTGGAGCTGTTCCGGATCCGCGCGTTCGTCATGGGCAACCTCGCCGGGCTGATGGCGGCGCTCGGTCGCGGTGGGCTCCAGTTCATGCTCGTGATCTGGCTGCAGGGGATCTGGCTACCCCAGCACGGGTACAGCTTCAATCGCACCCCGCTCTGGGCGGGTATCTACATGATCCCGCTGACATTCGGCTTCTTCCTCGGCCCGTTCTCGGGCAGCTTGTCGGACCGTTACGGCTCGAGGTTGTTGACCAGTGTCGGCTTGACGCGTGTCGGGATCAGCGTTCCTGCTGATCGAGTTGCTGCCCATGAACTTCAACTACATCTGGTTCGCCCTTCTGCTGTTCCTGTTCGGCATGGGCATGGGCCTGTTCTTCTCCCCGAACCAGGCGGCGATTATGAACAGCCTTCCCCCAGACCAGCGCGGAGGCGGGGCCGGCATGAACATGACCTTTTTCAACTCGGCCACCGTGCTGTCCATGGGCCTGTTCTTTACGATCGTGACCCTCGGCTTGGCTGCCGAGCTACCTTCCCACATGTTCAACGGGCTGACGGCCGCGGGCATCAACCCGACCGCCGCCCATGTCGTGGCCAACGAACCGCCCATCGGCAGCCTCTTCTCCGCGTTCCTCGGCTACAACCCCATCCAAGAGCTGCTCGGCCCGACGGGCGCCCTTCGGCACCTGTCGGCCCACCAAGTCGCTTTCGTGACGAGCCGGTCGTTCTTCCCCAAGCTCATCGAGCAACCGTTCGCCCACGGGCTGCACCTCGCGTTCGCCCTTGCTGCCGTGGCGGCGGGGATCGGCGTGGCCGCCTCTGCCATGATGGGCCGGCGCTACGTCCACGCTGAGCCGCAGAAGTCAGACGTAGTGCCCGCCCCGCTCGCAGAGGCGGGCGTACGCGCCTGAAAGGACCGTTACCGTGGACCAGGCCGAATATGTGCAAGCCGCGAGGGCGGTCCAAGAGGCCAACATGGCGAAGATCGGCCGGCGTTACCTGGGGAGCAGGCGGACCATTAGGTTGCTCGCGGAGATGGCCCGCCAAATCGAAACTGAACTGAGGTCCCTCGATCCTCCCGCCGAGGACGCTGCCGCAATCGAAGAGCATTTCATCCGTCCATGGTCGGAGTACGCAAGGTTCCTATCGGCAATGGCGGACGCACGGGCCCCTCGATTACTTGGCCCCACCGGCACTCGCAGGTTCCTGGCCGAAGCCCCGGGCGCTCCCCGGGACCGGCAGGAAGACATCGACTTCTGCAACGCCTACGGTCTAGGAGACCCTGACACCTGATCGCAACCCGACTTGGGGGGATAGGGCGAAACGTCCGTCCGCGGGACGGGTTTCGTGCCGTCAGGCGAAACCCGCCCCGGGACGAACGGGTTCGCTCGAGCCAGGTTGCTCAGGGGCGTACTTCACTTCCCACAGGCAGAGGCCGTGCGGTGGGGCAATCGGGCACGCGGCTGAGCGGTTGCGAGCGGCGAGGACACCCGTGAGCTCGCCGGCCTTGCGTCGACCGACGCCGACTTCGACCAACAGGCCGACGACGGAACGGACCATCTGGTGGCAGAACGAGACCGCCTCGATCTCGAAGCACAGTCGCTCGCCGCGAAGGTCAGACCATTCGGCGCGAAGGACCCGCCGGACAAGCGGCGCCGGGTTGCCACGCACCGCGTGACAGAACGAGGAAAAGTCGTGCTCGCCGAGCAGGACATCGCTTGCCATCTCCATGGCGCGGAGGTCGAGGCATCTCCCCAGGTGCCACGTCGTAGCGGCATCGAGCGGGTCGGGCCACTGCGAGCACAGCAAGTTGTAGCGGTAAACCCGCGAGAGCGCGGAGCGTCGGGCATCGAAGCTTTCAGGTGCCCATGTTGCTTCGCGCACGACGATCGTCGGGGCGAGCATCTTGTTGATGGACCGCTGAAGGCGCGCCAGGTCGGCGCCAGGGTTGACGTCGAGGGTCACCACCTGGCCCCAAGCGTGCACGCCGGAGTCGGTGCGGCCGGCGCATGTGAGTGCGACCGGGTGGCGCAGGACCCGCTCGAGGGCCGCGCCGAGGGCGCTGGCTACCGTATAGGTGCCGGCCTGAAGTGCGAACCCGTGGTACGGCGCACCGAGGTAGGCGACGAGCAGCCGGAGGCGGCGCCTCGGCTCTACTGCTTCCAGGGGTGCTACGAGCGCAGTCGGCTCAGACGAGCTCGATGCGGGCCATTGGGGCGTTGTCGCCTTGCCTTGGCCCGAGCTTGAGGATCCGGGTATAGCCACCAGATCGTTCAGCGTAACGGGGCGCTATGTCGGCGAAAAGCTTGTGAGCCATGTCCTTGTCGCGGATGAACGCAACGACCTGGCGCTGGTGGTCGACACCGCCCTTTTTGGCCTTCGTCAAGCACTTCTCGAAGACAGGGCGCAACGCCTTGGCCTTCGCCTCCGTTGTCACGAGGCCTTCGCCGGCTATCAGCGAAGCCACGAGGTTGCCCATCATGGCCTTCTGGTGAGCGGCGTCGCCGCCGAAGCGGCGGCCCTTCTTGGGACGACCCGGGATGCCCGACACTTGTTATTGCCCCTGCTTCCCACGCAGCGAGAGGCCGCGCTCGTCGAGCTTCTGGAGGACCTCGTCGAGAGACTTCTGGCCGAAGTTGGTTATTGCCAGCAGGTCGTCCTCGGTCTTGGAGACGAGCTCGCCGACGGTGTTGATCTGAGCTCTCTTAAGGCAGTTCCGGGGCCGCTCGGACAGGTCGAGCTCCTCGATGGGCAAGTCCAGGTCCGGCGAGCCGCTACCGGCGCCGGCGATCTCGCCGAGGACCAGGCCCTGGGGGGACTCGCTCATTTCGGCAACCAGGCCCAGCAACGAGCGCAAGGTGCTCCCGGCGGATGCGAGGGCTTCCTTCGGGGTTATCGACCCGTCAGTGGTGATGTCCAGGACGAGGCGGTCGTAGTTTGTCGACTGCTCGACCCGGGCCGGCTCGACAGAGAACGAGACCAGACGGATGGGGGAGAAGATGGAGTCGACCGGGATGATACCGATCGTGGAGGACCGCTTGTTGCGCTCGGCGGCCACATAGCCCCGCCCTCTTTCCACCGTAATGTCGCACGCCAGGCGGCCCTTGGCGTTGAGCGTGGCCAGGACCAGGTCCTGATTGAGGATCTCCACATCGGCGGTGGTTTGGATCTCGCCGGCCGTCACTGTGCCCGGGCCTCTCGAGTCGAGCCGGAGCGTCACGGACTCGTCGGTGTCGACCAGAAGGACGATGTCCTTCAGGTTGAGGATGATGTCGGTGATGTCTTCCTTGATGCCCGGCAGCGTCGTGAACTCGTGGAGCGCATCGTCGAAGCGGACCTGAGTCACCGCTGCGCCGGGTACCGACGACAGCAGCGTCCGGCGCAGCGACACACCAAGGGTGTGGCCAAATCCGGGCTCCAAAGGCCCTATTGCGAAGCGCTGGCGATTGTCCTCTTCCTCTCCGAGCGGTTCGACTGCTGGGCGTTGGATAATAAGCATTGCGGCGGCCCTCCTCGCGGGCGTTACTTAGAAAAGAGCTCGACGATGAGCGACTCGCGCACGGGCACATCGATGTGCTCACGCATCGGCAAGTCGCGGACCGTGACCTCAAAGCCTTCCCCGCCAGCTTCGAGCCATGGCGGGATCTGACGTCCCAGAGTATCGAGGTTGTGGCGGACAACGATAAGGCTCCGCGTCTTCTCCTTGAGCGAAACCACATCCCCACGCCGGGCACGATAAGAGGGGATCGTCACACGCCTGCCGTTGACAAGCACATGCCCGTGGCGCACGAACTGGCGGGACTGAGACCGGCTGGCGCCCCAGTTGGCGCGGAAAACGATGTTGTCGAGGCGGAGCTCCAGCATGACGAGAAGGTTTTCGCCGGTAATGCCCTGCTGGCGGTTGGCCTCTTCGTAGTAATTGCGGAACTGCTTCTCGAGCACGCCATATATGCGGCGGGCCTTTTGCTTCTCACGAAGCTGGGTCAAGTACTCAGAACCCTGACGGGCCCGGTCGCGGCCATGCTCGCCAGGCGGGTAGGGCCGGCGCTCGATAGCGCATTTCGGCGAGTCGCACCTGGGCCCCTTCAGGAACAGCTTCATCTTCTCTCGCCTGCAGAGGCGGCAAACGGGCCCCGTATAACGCGCCATCTCAGACCCTCCGACGCTTCTTGGGACGGCAGCCGTTGTGCGGGATCGGCGTGACGTCCTTGATGCCCGCGATCTCGATGCCTGCGTTCATGATCGAGCGGACGGCCGTCTCGCGCCCCGAACCGGGGCCCTTGACGAGGACGTCGACCTTGCGGACGCCGTGCTCCATGGCGCGCCGGGCACAAGCCTCAGCGGCAAGCTGGGCGGCGAACGGCGTCGATTTACGCGACCCCTTGAAGCCGACGTTGCCTGCGGACGCCCATGCAAGGACGTTGCCTTCCAGGTCGCTGATGGACACGATCGTGTTGTTGAAAGAGCTCTTGATGTGAGCGACCCCATAGGCGACGTTCTTGCGCTCGCGGCGACGGGGACGTCGCCCGCCGGGCTTCGGCTTTGGCATTTTCTAGTGCTTCCTTAGCTTCTTCTTGCCAGCCACGGTCTTTTTGGGGCCCTTGCGAGTCCTGGCGTTTGTGTGTGTGCGTTGACCCCGCACCGGCAACCCACGCCTGTGCCTTATGCCCTGGTAGGAACCGATTTCGATCTTCCGCTTGATGTCCTGGGCAACGTCGCGGCGAAGGTCGCCTTCGACCTTCAGGTTGGCGTCGATCCAGGCCCGGAGCTTGGCGACTTCCTCTTCGGTAAGGTCGCGGACCCGCGTGTTGGGGTTGACGCCGGTGGAGGAGCACACCAAGTTGGAGGTCGTCCTGCCGATGCCAAAGATGTAGGTGAGCGAGATTTCTAGGCGTTTCTCCCGCGGGATGTCCACTCCGGCGATGCGGGCCATAGGTTGCCTTAACCCTGCCGCTGCTTGTGGCGCGGGTTAGTGCTACAGATCACGATGACCACGCCTTCCCGGCGGATCACCTTGCAGTTCTCGCAGATCGGCTTGACGCTTGGACGTACTTTCACAGGGTCTTGCACCTCGGGTTATCGGGTCTTTGGGGAGACCCACTAGAGCGAACTTGCCCGTCGCGGCATGCGCTGAGCGCTGATGGGCGCACACAGCAAATCACCCGCGGGGACGGGGTTATATGATAGCGCACCCAGCGCCGTACCGTCCATGCGCGGCGCACGCACAGCGGCCCTCGGCCGGCAGACCGGCAGACCGGCTGACGCCTGTTAGCCCGGGACGGTCAGGATCTCCGGGCCGTTGTCGGTAACCGCGATCGTGTGCTCGAAATGCGCCGACAGGCTCCCGTCTGCGGTGATCACAGTCCAACCGTCATCGAGCAGGACGGTTTCGGCGGCTCCGACGTTCACCATGGGCTCGACGGCAAACACCATACCCGTCCGCAGCTTGGCCCGGGGCTGCCAGGCCAGTAGTTGGGGACCGCCGGTTCCTCGTGCATCTCTGTGCCGATCGCATGGCCAACGTAACCGCGGACCACCGAGAAGCCGGCTCCCTCGGCCACGGTCTGGACGGCTAGGCCGACGTCGTGGAGCCGGTTGCCTTCGACAAGCTGGCCAAGGCCTGCCACGAGGCTCTCTTCGGTCACCCGCAACAGCTTTTCCGTCAGGGCAGGCACATCGCCGACGGCAACAGTAACGGCGGCATCGCCGTGGTAGCCCTGGATGATCGCCCCGCAGTCGATCGAGATGATGTCGCCTTCCTTGAGCACGTAGGGCCCAGGGATCCCATGGACTATTACGTTGTTGGGGGAGGCGCAGATGACGGCGGGGAAACCGTGGTAACCGAGGAAGTTGGAGCGCGCGCCTCGCCGCTCGAGCACCTCGCGCGCCAATTTGTCGAGCTGCGCCGTGGTGACCCCAGGGCGTGCGGCAGCCGAGGTGACTGAGAGCATCTCAGCCACGACCCTGCCGGCCTTGCGCATCTTGTCTATTTCATCTGGCCGGCGCCTCATGTTCCCCAGGGTACCGCTACTGATCAAGAGCCTTGTGCTGGCGGGCCGCCTCCACGGCCGCGACGACGTGTTCGGTCACCTCGTCCGGCTCGCCTGCCGCATCGACCGTCGCCAACAACCCCTGACGCTTGTACCAGTCCACCAAAGGGGCGGTCACCGACTCGTAGATCTCGAGCCGCCGCTTCACCGCATCCTCTGTGTCGTCGTCTCGTTGGACAAGCTTGCCGCCACATGCGTCGCATGTCCCGGCGACCTTGGGCGGGTCGTCCACGACGTTGTAATTCGTCCCGCAGCTTGTGCAGACTCGCCTGCCGGCGATGCGGCGCAGTACCACTTCCGTGCTGACGTCGAGGTTGATGACCACGTCAAGGCCCTTAGGCCCGAGCATGCCTGCGAGCGCCTCCGCCTGGACAATGTTGCGCGGGACACCGTCCAGCACGAAACCGGCCGGTTCTGCCTTGCCTTGCAGGAGGTGCTCCCGCAAGACTTCCATGACGACGTCGTCTGGAACGAGCTCCCCGCGGTCCATATAACCCTGCGCCAAGCGCCCGACCTCGGTGCCGTTGCGCGCAGCGGCGCGGAAGGCGTCCCCGGTCGAGATGTGGGGGACCCCGTAAAGGGCGGAAAGGCGCGCAGCCTGGGTCCCCTTGCCCGATCCCTGCCGACCGAGCATCACGACCCGGGCGGTCCCATCCGGGTTTGGCCGAGCAACCCCTGTCTGTCTCCCGGGACCGGCCATCAACCGCGCACTGGGAGCGAGTAGGGCACTCAGCGCCCGCCGCAGGACAACTTCAACGCAGGAAGCCCTCGTAGTTGCGCAACATGAGCTGGCTGTCGACCTGTTTCATGGTCTCCAACGCAACGCCCACGGCAATGAGGAGCGTCGTGCCCGCGAACGGGTAGTTCTGGATGTTCCAAAGGGCAAGAAAAATAGATGGCAGCAGCGCAACAAGCGCAAGGAACAGAGCACCGGGCAGGGTGATGCGATAGAGGATGTTCTGCAGGTGGCGTTCCGTCGGGTAACCAGGCCGGATACCCGGTATGTAACCGCCTTGCTTGCGGATCACGTCTGCCTGCTGGTGCGGGTCAAAGGTTATGCCCGCATAGAAGTAGGCAAACAGCAGGATGAGCACGCCGTAGATCGAGATGTAGACGAGGTTTCCCGGCTGTGCAAGGTGCGTGCTTATCCAGGTCTGAACATCCTTGCCCCAGCCCGTGCTCGGGAAGACGTTGGAGATGAGCAGCGGGAAGTAGAGCACCGATGCAGCGAAGATGATGGGCACAACGCCGCCGGTATTGAGCTTCATCGGGATGTAGGTGCTCTGGCCGCCGTACATTCGCCGTCCCACCACTCTTTTTGCAAAGGTGACGGGTATCCGCCGCTGGCACTGCTCGATGAAAACGATCATCACCAGGAAGGTCAGAGCAAGCAGCAGCAGGAAGGTGAACTTGGGCCAGCCGGCAGACTTGAGCAGCGCATCGCCCTGGGTCGGCAAGCCCGCGATCACGTTGGTGAAGATCAGGACCGACATACCTTGGCCAACCCCGCGCTGGGTGATCAGCTCTGCAAGCCACATGACCACGACCGTGCCAGCGGTCATCGTGAGCACCACGAGCAGCACGCGGGGCACGGTGAAATCGGGGATGAGGTCCACGTTGAGCGGCACGGACGAACCGAGCAAGCCACCACCACCGTTGTGGAACGCGTAGGCGAGACCTGTCGACTGCATTATCGCCAGGGCGATGGTCATATACCGGGTGACCTGGGTCAACTTACGCTGACCGCTCGGGCCCTTCCTCTCGCCATTGCTCGAACTTCGGGATGACCACCATCAGCAGCTGGATGATGATCGAGCTCGTGATGTACGGCATGATCCCGAGGCCGAAGACGGCCATCTTGGTCAAAGCGCCACCAGAGAACAGGTTGAGGTACGCGATGACCCCGCCCTTGTTCGCGGCCGCGGCCAGGGACTGGACCGCGTTGAAGTCCACGCCAGGACAGATGATGTTGTCCCCGAGCCGGTACACCGCGATTATGAACAGGGTGAACAGGATCTTGTTGCGCAGGTCCCCGATAAGGAAGGCTGCTTTTAAGTTTCGGATGCTGGTGGGTATCGGCATAGCGGCGGCCTCGAACTGCTCCTAGTCCTAGTGTCCCTGTCCGGTTCTGTCAGTCCCCAGTCCTATCATTACGGCTACCGGCTTGTGAGCGCGTTGCCCTTGGCGGGCGGGCGACCGTGCCCAAAGGGCGGCGGAATGACCTGGACAGAGCCTCCTGCGGCCTCGATCGCGGCCTGCGCTGAGGCAGAAAAAGCATGAGCGGAAACGGTGATCCGGCGCGTCAGCTCGCCGTCCCCGAGGATCTTCACGAGGCCCTTTTTGTGGACGAGCCCGACCGCACGGAGAGACTCCGGGTTCACCTCTGAGGCCTCCATTAGCTCGAGGGTGTCCAGGTTGACCACGGTGTACTCCACCCGGAAGGGGTTCTTGAAGCCCTTCAGCTTGGGGATCCGCTGGCTCAGGGGGAGCTGGCCTCCCTCGAAGCCGGGCCTCATCGTGTCGCGAGCTCCCAGGCCCTTGGTGCCTCGCCCGGCGGTCTTGCCACCCTTGCCGGCAATACCTCGACCGACGCGGCGTCGGGCCTTGGTTGAGCCAGGAGCTGGGGTCAGGTCGTGGATCTTCATTTAGCCGCCCCTTCGCCTTGAGTGCGTACCTCGACCAAGTGTGCAACACGGGCCACCATCCCACGTATCTCGGGGCGGTCGGGTAGCACGTGCGTCCGGCCAATCCTGCCAAGGCCAAGCGCACGGAGGGTGCCGCGGTGCTTCGGCTTGGAGCCGATCCCAGAACGGACCTGCTTGACCTCGAGAGTTGCCTCGGCCGTGTGAGCCGCACGCTTGCGCGCGGGCGCCTTAGCCGGCGGCGTAGCGCTTGCCGCGGCAGCCTCGGGAGCGGGGGCTTTCACCGGGGCCATCAGGCGACCTCAAAAGGCACGTGGGGGGCTTGTTGGGCGGCTTGGTAGGCACGCAGGACCCCGGCGGGTGTGACTTCCTCGGGCGAGAGCCCACGGCGACGGGCCACCTCGTCGGGGCGCATCAGTGCCCTCAGGCCGGCCATCGTCGCCTGCGCGACGTTGATGCTGTTGGAAGAACCAAGCGACTTCGCCACCACATCGTGGATCCCGGCGAGCTCGAGTATCGGCCGAGCCGCACCGCCCGCTATCACGCCTGTCCCGGGAGCTGCCGGCTTCAGGAGCACCCGGCCTGCACCGGCCTCGCCGATAACGGGGTGGGTGATGGTGGAACCTGCCAGGGGCACCTTGACGAGGGTCTTCTTGGCCTCCTCGATGCCTTTTTGGACAGCAAGCCCGGCTTCCTTGGCCTTGCCATAGCCCAGGCCCACGGTCCCTGCTCCATCGCCGACAACCATTAGCGCGGCAAAGCTGAAGCGCCGGCCGCCTTTCACGACTTTGGCGACGCGGTTGACCTTTATCGTGCGGTCCTGGTACTGCTGCTGCTCAGCCATTTTTCTAGAACTCCAGTCCAGCTTCTCGGGCCGCGTCTGCCAGAGCAGCAACCCGTCCGTGGTACATAAACCCGCCGCGGTCGAACGCTACCTTAGTGACGCCCGCCGCCTTGGCCCTTTCAGCGAGGAGCTTTCCTACGGCTGCCGACGCGGTGCGGTTACCGGTGGGCCCCGTTGCACGTACAGCCGGCTCGAGCGAAGAGGCGGCAGCAAGCGTGCGCCCGGAGATGTCGTCGATCACCTGGCCAACCACGTGGCGGTTGGAGCGGAACACGGCGAGCCGCGGGCGCAGCGTGGTACCGCTCACCTTTTTCCGTACGCGGTAGTGACGCCGGGTGCGCGCGCTCTGTTTGTCCTTCACGTTGCTCATAGTCGTCTCACTTCGCAGCCTTGCCGGCCTTGCGCCGGACCACTTCGCCCGCGTAACGCACACCCTTGCCCTTGTAAGGTTCGGGCTTGCGGAGCTTGCGGATCTTTGCGGCTACCTCGCCAACGGCCTGCTTGTCGCTGCCGCGCACCGTTATCCGGGTGGGTGCCGGCACCTCGAAGGTAATCCCCTGGGGCGCTTCGACGATAACGGGATGGCTGAAACCGAGAGCAAGTTCGAGCGTGCCCGGCCCTTTGGCGATCGCACGGTAGCCCACGCCGACAATCTCGAGATCCTTCGAAAAACCGGTCGTCACCCCCACGACCATGTTGTTGACAAGGGTGCGGGTCAGCCCGTGCAGCGAACGGTTGACCCGCTCGTCATCGGGACGCTCCACCACGAGGACCTGTCCGTCCTGGCGCACCGTGATCTCCCCCGCCACCTCGTGGCTGAGCGCTCCACGGGGCCCGGTGACCGTGACCGAACGCCCATCGAGCGCGACGCTCACCCCGGAGGGGACCGGTACCGGTGTACGACCTATTCGGGACATACGAAACTCCTCAACAACTCGCTAAACCTCTTCCCACTGCGCCCGGGGTCACCAGACGTAGCAGAGGATCTCGCCACCGACACGGCGCTTGCGGGCCTCCCGGTCGCTCATGAGGCCCTGACTAGTAGACAGTACGGCAACGCCCAGGCCGCCAAGGACGCGCGGTAACTTGTCGGCTCCAGTGTAGACACGAAGCCCTGGCTTGGAAACGCGCCGCACTCCCGAGATGGTCCGGGTGCGGTCGGCCGCGTACTTCATGGTCACTTCCAGGAAGCTTCCTGGCCGCTTTTCGTCGCTGGTGACCTTGAAGCTCGTGATGTAGCCCTCGCGGACCAGGATGGCCGCAAGCGCTTCTTTCAGCTTGGAAGAAGGCATCCGCACCGTGTCATGATGCGCAACGTTGGCATTGCGCAGCCTGGTCAGCATGTCAGCGATCGGGTCAGTCATAGTCATGTGCCGTTACCTCCTACCAACTCGACTTGGTGACGCCAGGTATCTCGCCGGCGTGGACAAGCTCACGCAGGCAGATACGGCACAGCCCGAACTTACGCAGCACCGAGTGCGGCCTCCCGCACCGCCGGCACCTGGTGTAGGCCCGGACCTTGAATTTCGGCTTGCGCTGCGACTTAATGACGAGAGCCTTTTTGGCCATGTAGTCCTTGCTCCTAAGACTCGTTCGGGACTAGTTCGATCGGGGGCTGCATCAAGCGGCACCTTCTTTGCGGAATGGAAAACCAAAAGCATCGAGGAGCGCACGGCCTTCGCCGTCGGTCCTACCGGTGGTCACGATCGTCACGTCCATCCCTCTGGGCGCATCGATCTTGTCGTAGTCGATCTCGGGGAAAATCAGCTGCTCGTTGACGCCAAAGGTGTAATTGCCTCGACCGTCGAAACCCTTCGGCGAGAGCCCCCTGAAGTCGCGTATGCGCGGGATGGCAAGAGAGATGAGCCGGTCGAAGAACTCCCACATCCGGTCGCCTCGCAGCGTCACTTTGGCGCCGATGGCGTTGCCCTCTCGGAGCTTGAATGCCGCGATCGACTTTCTGGCCTTTGTGACAACAGGCTTTTGCCCTGCGATCAGTGTCAGGTCCCGCACGGCGCCCTCTAGAAGAGAGGCCTGAGCGACGGCCTTGCCGACTCCCATGTTGATCACGATCTTTTCCATCCGCGGTACAAGCATCGGGTTCGGGAGCCCCAGGTCCTTCTGAAGGGTGCCTTTCAGCTCGCTCGCGTAACGGGTGCGCAGGCGCGGCGGTTCGCTCGGCCGCGCCGGGCGCCCCGGGGCCGCCTTAAGTGCTGCCGGCCCTCTCGAGGACGAGCCCCTGGATGAAGGCCCGGCATTGGGAGCAGCAGCCCTGCGAGGGACCGCCGAACCCCGGCCCCCCCCTTGCCGCCCTTGGCCTTGCCCGCGGGGGCCTTGCCACCCTTGCCGGGTGAGCCTTTACCTGCCGGCGACATCAGAGACCCTCGCCACAACGAACACAAACCCTGCGCTTGGTGCCGTCTTCAGAAAACCGGTACCCGATACGGGTCGGCGTGTGCTCCTTGGGACATATCAGCGCCACGATCGAGACGGGCACCGGGAGGTCCTTTTCGATGATGCCAGCCCTTTTGCGTATCTGCGTCGTGCGCTGGCTGCGCTTCACCCGGTGTACGCCCTCGATCACCACTTTGTCACTTTTTGGCAGGGCGCGCATCACCTGACCGCGCTTGCCCTTGTCCTTGCCGGACAGCACGATCACGTTGTCGTCTTTATGAATTTTCATGTCACAACACCTCCGGAGCGAGCGAGATGATGCGCATGAAGCGCTTGTCCCGCAGCTCTCTTCCAACCGGCCCAAATATGCGCGTCCCGCGGGGCTGCATCTGGTCATTGATCAGCACAGCAGCGTTCTCGTCGAAACGGATATAGCTGCCGTCAGGCCGGCGCTTCTCTTTCCTGGTCCTCACGACGACGCATTTGACGACGTCGCCCTTTTTCACGTTCGCCCCGGGGATGGCGTCTTTTACTGTGGCGACGAAAATATCCCCTATCGAGGCATAGCGTCGCCTCGAACCCCCGAGCACCTTGATACACAACACTTCCCGGGCGCCCGAGTTATCGGCGATGCGGAGCCTGCTTTCCTGTTGGATCATTCCCGCGTCCCCTTATCTCGCCCGCTCGAGCACCTGGTCAACACGCCAGCGCTTCAACTTCGACAGAGGGCGGGTCTCGGATAGGCGGACGCGGTCTCCCACCCTGGTGTCATTGGCCTCATCGTGCGCATAAAGACGTTTGGTCCGCTGCACCGTCTTGGCATAACGAGGATGGCGGACCCGTTCGATTATGGCCACCACCGCAGTCTTTTCCATCGAGTTCGAAATGACGATGCCCTCGCGCACCTTGCGCCGCCCGGTCCGTGGCTCGGGGGCACCAGCGTCTACGGGGGTTCCTGTCGTTCGCCGCGCGGGCGCCTTGGGAGCCTTTGGCGCCGACTTGGCGGACGTCGCCGCCTTCGCGGCAGCCGCTTTGGCTGGCGTGGTCGACTTAGCCGCCTTGGCCGGCCCGGTCGCCTTCGCAGGAGCGGCCGCCTTCGTCGTGGTAGCGACCTGCGGCGTTACAACCTCAGCGCGAGCTTCCGCTCCAGCCTCACTAGTTGCGGCCGCCTCGCCAGGAACTTCAAGCGCAGTGGCAACCTCCTGCGCATCCGCCGCCTCGTCGGAGATATCGGCGTCGGGTGTTGGGTTCTTTTCAGCCATCAGCTCGACACCCTCGCTTTGCGGGCCGGCGCAGAAGCTTTGCGCGCCGGCGTGGCCGACTTGGCTGCGGGCGCAGCGGCCTTACGTTTTGGCGCCAGCGTCTTACGTGCCGGCGAGGTCGCCTTTGCGCGCTGAGCAGCCCCCCGCTGGGGGGTGACAGGTAGGGCGGCGTCGGCCCGGCGTTCTCCGAGGAGCGTCAGCACCCTGGCGACCTCGCGCCTGACTTCGCCGAGGCGCGCCGAGTTGTCCTGCTTTCCCAGCGCCAACTGGAAGCGGAGGTGAAACGTCTCCTCCTTGGCTTCGACAAGGTGGTGCGCAAGTTCATCATCGTTAAGTTCTCTGAGCGCACTTGGGCGGGTCATCTATACCTCGACCTCTTCTTGATGAGCGCGAGTTACAAATCGCGCCTTTATAGGCAGCTTCTGGATGGCTCGTTCCATGGCGGAACGAGCGAGGGCCTCCGTGACGCCAGCCAGTTCGAACATGATCCGTCCCGGCTTTACCACTGCGACCCAGAACTCGGGGTTGCCCTTGCCCGAACCCATGCGGGTTTCGGCCGGCTTAGCCGTGACGGGCTTATCGGGGAACACGCGGATCCAAACTTTTCCGCCGCGGCGGACGTGGCGGGTCATCGCGATACGGGCTGCCTCGATCTGGCGGGCACTTATCCACCCGGGTTCGAGAGCCTGGACCCCATAGTCGCCAAATGTGATCTCGGTGCCACCTTTGGCGAGGCCGCTCATGCGGCCACGCTGCTGCTTGCGGTGCTTTACCTTCCGCGGCATCAACATGGCTGCTAATCCCTCGGGAAGTGTGGGGTCTCGTGGTGGTCGCCGCGTGTGCGACGCTCGATCTCTTCTTCTTCCTGGAGCAGCCTTTCGAGCTCGGGGTCGACAGGCACGATCTCGCGCTCGGCGGCAGCTGCGGGCTCCAGCTGCGAGGGGCTGGTCGCAGCGGGCACGGCGCCCGGCTCACCCATCTCGGGCCGGCGGCGACCGCCACCGGCGCTCACGACGCGGCGGGGGCCACCTAGGCCAGAAGCTTCACCGACAGCCATGGCGGCTTCGCGGGTGATCTTGTCCTCAGTGGAGGTCTTGTACGGCAGGATGTCGCCCTTGTAAATCCAGACCTTGACACCGATACGCCCGTAAGTGGTCTTGGCCTCGCGGAAGCCGTAGTCGATATCGGCCCTAAGGGTGTGCAAGGGGACACGACCTTCTCGGTAGGACTCACGGCGCGACATTTCGGCGCCGCCAAGGCGCCCGGAACACTGGACCCGCACACCCATGGCCCCAGCCTTTTGGACGGTCTGGACGGTGCGCTTCATTGCCCGCCTGAAGCTGACCCTGCCTGCCAACTGGTCAGCGATGCCCTGGGCCATCAGCGCGGCATCGAGCTCGGGCTGTTTGATCTCTTGGATATTCAGCTGAACCTTGGGGTTCTTGGTTATCTCGGCAAGCTTGGTCCGCAGCCTGTCGGCCTCAGTGCCGCGACGGCCGATCACAATGCCGGGGCGGGCAGTGTGGACGTCGATGCGCAGCCGGTCGCGAGTGCGCTCTATCTCGACACGGCTGACAGCAGCGCGCTCCAGCTCCTTGTTGAGGTACTCGCGAATATGGATGTCCTCTATCAGATAGTTCTGATAGTCGCGGTCGGTGAACCACCTCGACTTCCAGTCGGTGGTAGTACCCAGCCGGAACCCGTACGGGTTTACCTTCTGACCCATTAGCTGTCCTTCTCTTGCTCGCCGCCGCGACTATCTGTTGGCTCAGGGCCTTCAACTTCAGCAACCTCGTTGGCAGCTTCAGGGGCAGACGCCTCATCTGTCCCGGCCACGGCTTCGCTGCTGGCCGCGTCCTCGGTGATGGCAGCGTCTTCGGCGCCAGCCGGCTCTTCGTCAGCTGTAACGTCCTCGGTAACTGTCGCGTCCTCGGCAGCTGTCGGTTCCCCATCCTCGACGACGGTGCCCTCTTCGGGTGCCGGGAAGGCCTCCGGATGGCGGCGCTCTCGGCGGCTCTGTCCCTCGGCGCTCTCGGCACTCGCCCGGCGGGTTGCCTCGACACGGCGAGCGCGCATGGCAAGGTTTTCGGCACGACGACGAGCCTGAAGCCTCTCAAGGCGCTCTTCGGGCAAACGGCTCACGATGATCGTGACATGCGCAGAACGCTTACGGATCCGCGTTGCCCGGCCGCGGGCCCTCGGACGCCAGCGCTTCTGCGTTGGCCCCTCGTCCACGTAGCACGCCGATACGAACAGCTCATCGGCCTGCTGGCCGTCGTTGTTGACGGCATTGGCAACCGCCGATTGGAGGACCTTCGCGACGATCGTGGCAGAACTCCGCTCCAGGAACCGGAGCAGGTCCAATGCCTCGTGGACCGGCTTGTTACGGATCGCGTCGATGACTTGACGAAGCTTGTAGGGGCTAACCAGCGAGTAATGCAATACCGCCCGCGTGCCCTCGCGTTCGTTTGTCTTAGGGCCTGGCATTAGCGTTTACCTTGCCGTTCTTGGCCGGCGTGGTAGCGGAACGTCCGCGTGGGGGCGAACTCGCCGAGCTTGTGGCCGACCATCGACTCGGTGACGTACACGGGCACGTGCTTGCGCCCGTCGTGTACGGCGATCGTGTGGCCCACCATATCGGGGATGATCGTCGACCGACGTGACCAGGTCTTGATGACCCTCTTTTCGTTCCGGCCGTTCAGGTCGTCCACCTTGCGCAGCAGGTGGCCGTCCACGAAAGGCCCTTTCTTGAGGCTCCGGGGCATCGTGCTACCTCCTGGCGCCGCGACCACGGCGGCGGCGGATAATCAAGCGGTCGGAAGGTCGGTGAGAACGTCGGGTGCGGCCTTCGGGCTGGCCCCAAGGCGAAACAGGGTGCCGCCCTCCGGACGATTTGCCTTCGCCGCCACCGAGCGGGTGGTCCACTGGGTTCATGGCGACGCCACGAGATTGCGGGCGCACACCCTTCCAGCGGTTACGGCCCGCCTTGCCGATCTTTATTAGCTCTGCCTCGGCGTTGCCGACCTCGCCAATGGTCGCCCGGCAGTCGATCGGGACGCGGCGCATTTCGGTCGACGGGAGGCGCAGCGTTGCGAAGTCGCCTTCTTTGGCGACGAGCTGGACGCTCGATCCCGCGCTGCGGGCCATCTTGCCGCCGCCGCCAGGTTTCAGCTCGACGTTGTGGACCACCGAACCGACGGGGATGAAGCGCATCGGCATTGCGTTGCCGATGCGGATTTCTGAGCCCTGGCCGCTGCGCAGGACGTCGCCTACAGCAAGGCGAGCCGGGCAGAGTATGTATCGCTTCTCACCGTCGTGGTAGTTCAGCAGCGCGATACGAGCGTTGCGGTTGGGGTCGTACTCGATCGATGCGACGGTCGCGGGCACCCCGTCCTTGGAGCGCTTGAAGTCCACAATCCGGTACTGCTGTTTGTGGCCGCTGCCGCGGTGACGGGCCGTCATACGGCCGTAGGAGTTTCGTCCACCCGTGCTCGGCTTGGGTACGGTCAGGGACCGTTCGGGCCGGTCAGTCGTCAGCTCGGTAAACGCTGAGACAGTCTGGAAACGCCGACCAGCGCTGGTGGGTTTGCGGGAACGCAGCATCAGTACCCTCAGCTCGTCTCGAACAATGGGATCGTTTGCCCAGGAGCGAGCGTCACAATTGCCCGCTTCGTGTCGGGTTGCTTGCCGTAAGTCGCCTTCTTGCGGTTGCGCTTGCGCTTACCTGGCCGGTTCAAAGTATTCACGTTGGAAACCTTGACATTGAAAACATGCTCCACAGATCTGCGGATCTCGATCTTGTTCGTCGAGCTCGGGACTATGAAGACGTAGACGCCCTTTTCACTGAGCGCATAAGACTTCTCGGACACGACAGGACGGACGATGACGTCACGGGGATCTTCCATCAGGCCTCCTCCCCGGGTTCTGTGGCTTCGTGAGCCTCGAGCGAAGCGGCTTCCGGCTCGACCTTTCCGGCTCGCTTGCTCCGGCTCGACCTTTGCCGCAGGCTCCGTGGCGACCTCAACCGCAGCCTCCGGCTCGACCTTTGCCGCCGGCTTGGCCTTGGGCTCCGCCTTGGCCTTCGGCTCTGCTTTAGCCTTCGGGGCGGCGGGTGGCGCCTCTCCCCAGGCATTGTTGCCAGGAAGAGTCTGGCGGGTGAACACGACCCAGTCTGAGCACAGGACGTCGTAAGCAGCGAGCTCTCCGACCAGGATCAGGTCGACCTCGGGAAGGTTCCGGAACGACTTGTACGCCCCTTCGTCCTCGCGCGCCAGGACCAATAAGGTCTTGCCGGTGAGGCCCAGCGTCGAAAGAGCTGCTTGAGCGTCCTTGGTGCTCGGGACCTCCCAGTTCCAGGCTTCCACGACGGCGACCTGTCCCGAGCCCGCACGGTCCGAGAGAGCCCCCTTGAGGGCCAGCTGGACCATCTTCCGCGGGGTGCGTTGACGGTAGCTGCGAGGCTTGGGCCAAGGGCGACGCCTCCGCCCGAATAATGGGGCGAGCGGGTGCTTCCCTGGCGGGCCCGGCCGGTCCCCTTCTGTTTGAACGGCTTGGCGCCACCGCCGGATACCTCAGCCCTGGTCTTGGTGCTCTGCGTACCCCTGCGGGCGGCAGCCAACTGAGCCAGCACCACCTGGTGCATAAGAGGCACGTTCGGCTGAATGGCGAAGAACTCTGGGTCGAGCTCCACGGTCGCGGTGACGGTCCCGTCTTGCGAGCGGACCTCGACAGCGGTGGTCATTTGCTCCCCTTGACGGCGTCGCGGATCATGACGAGGCCGCCTCGCGGGCCAGGGACAGCGCCCTTGAGAAGCAGCAGGTTGCGTTCGGCGTCCGCCGAGACGACCTCGAGGTTGAGAGTGGTAACCCGTTCGTTGCCTAGACGCCCCGCCATCCGGGTGCCCTTGAAAACGCGCGCCGGTGTTGCGCAGGCACCCACGGAGCCGGGGGCCCTGTGGTGCTTGTGGTTACCGTGGCTGGCTCCCTGCCCCTTGAAATTATGGCGTTCCATGGCGCCGGCAAAGCCCCTGCCCTTGCTGGTCGCCGTGACATCGACCTTGTCGCCGGCAGTGTAGATATCCACACCCAGCTCCTGGCCCACGGTGTACGAAGAAATGTCATCGACCCTCAGCTCCACCAAAGCCCGCCCTGGGTCGACCCTGGCCTTCGCATAATGGCCGGTCAAGGGCTTGTTGATCGAGCTAGGCCGCCTGGAGCCGTACGTCACCTGGAGCGCGGAGTAGCCGTCGGAGTCATCGGTCTTAACTTGGACAACGCGGACCGGCGTTACTCGGACGACCGTGACCGCGACGGAGCGTTGGCTCTCGTCCCAGATCTGGGTCATACCGACTTTTTCGCCGACAATCGCTCTTTTTGGGGCCTTCGCGGGCATTCCTCGTCCTCTTACGCGGCACGCTCCGCTCGGGAAACCCGCGCGGAGCTCGTTTCACGTTCTGCCATGGCGTCCCCGCTGTCGACGACAGGCGGGCGACCACGGACGTCTGTTAGACGGCTCGGCCAGTATAGCCAGCCTCACGCAGTGTGCAAACCGCGGCCGGTCATTTCGGTTACCACTTAACTCAGCGCAACGTAAACGAGCGACAACCTCAGCTGGCGACAACCTCAGCTGGCGACAACGTCACGCCATCGGCACCGTGGACGTAGCGGTCCCACCATGGGGTCAAGTCCCGGCCGCACCAGCTCTCGAGGTGGGCGGCCAGTTGGAGGGTGCTGGCAAGACCTCCTGCATGAGCCTTGTGCCAGGCAGCGAGCGCGGAACGCAGCTGCGCCGCGCCACCGGCCATGTGCGCCAAGCCCGACATCAGGCGGCCACCGGCTGCGTAGGCTTCCCGGGGGGTGTGGCGGCTCCATGGATGAGCCGGGTAGAGCAAGCTCGGGGGTTCGTCCAGCCCGAGCTCTTCGACAGCGAAGCGCCCCACCGTCGCCCGCCGCGACGCCGTCGCCCAGGTCGCCATCGCCTCGTCCACCCAACCATCGGCCGCGCACGCCGGCTTCACACCCCGGCCGAACCAGCTGTGGAACACCTCGTGCTCGATCGCCGGCTCGCAGGCTGTCGTCGCCCCGTCGTACTCCATCCCCCTCGGCAGGTCCCAGATGACGGCCAGGAAATCGTCGCCGTGCGCCCACGGGCCGTAGCGCTCCGTGAAATACGACAGCCACGAGGCAATGTCGGCCATGACATCGTGAAGATCTGTCCCCGCCCCATCGGCGCGTGCGACCCTAACCCTGGTCTGCTTGCCTCCAGCGTGCACCGTCGTCTGCTGCGCCCGGACCTGGTCGGAGGGCGCCAGGACGAGCAACGGCGAAAGGGACGTGAACGTGCCTGGGTAACCAACGCTCCAGGCATACCCCGGCGTGCGTTCGGCTGCAGCCCCGTTGGCGAGCAGGACGTGCGACCGTGCTGTACCGGCTACCTCGACCTCAAGATGGACGGAGAACCGGTCGTGGCAAAGATTGGCGGGCAACCACATCTCGAGGTAACGCCCGGGTTCGAGGTCCGACATGAAAAGGTCCCAGGAGACGCCGTCGCCGGGTGCCGACCACACCACCGGGAGAGCACCCGTGGCCTCGGGCGTGCCCAGCCGGTAACGCAAGCTGAGCACGTGCCTGCTGCCGCCTTCGCAGGCCACGTCGACGACCCTCATCCGTGCGTCGCTACCCGCTCCCATGTCTGCATAGCCAAGGGCTTCTGGCGGCAGCGGCCTCCCGTCGAGCATGGCGCCGTCGATCTCCTGGCGCAGGTCGAACACCGGGTAGCCAGTTGGCCCGTCAACGCTCAGCTCGACCGTCGCGGACACATCGGCCACCCGAGAGGCCACGTCGAAGCGTACCGAAGCTGTCACCTGGTGAATATCGACCGGGACCGCCAAGCGGCCTTCCAACTGGACCGGGGGCGGGGGCAAGGGGGGTGTCATAGAGCGCTCGTCGGAGAGGGTACTCTCCGGTTAGAAGGACGCTAGGCAATTAGCCAAAAAAGGGGGCACCTCGCGCCCACCGTGCCGATGAGTACGTGAGTGAGTTTTCGAGCGGTCTGTGGCCGGGGGACGAAGCATGACTGGTAACGCCGAGCAGGCCACAGGCCGCCAACAGCGCCGACGCTGGACGGTTGCGGCAGTAACGCTGGCTGTCAACCTCGGGAGCTTCCTTTACCTCGTGCTCATAGCGCGGTCGGCCAGCCCAGCTATCTTCGGCGCCCTGGCGGCGCTCGCCGGGATAGCTCTGCTGTTCGAAGTGCCGGCGAATGCTTTGCAGGTCGCCCTCGGCCGCGCCGTAGCCCACGGGCCGGACGGGCGGGTGGCGCCGGTCGCGGCTGGGGCACTGCTCGTCGACGCGTGCCTGCTGGGCGCGGGCGTCTGCGCCATCCTGCTCGCCCTGTCGCCAATTGTCGAGAGGTTCCTCCACCTGCCCTCGATAACAAGCGCCCTCTTGCTCGCGGCATATGCCCTGCCCGTCGGGATCAGCGTCGTGCCCAAAGGTGTGCTAGTCGGCCAGGGACGATTGCGGTTGCTGGCGACGGGCCTGATCGCAGGGATGGTGGTAAGGATCGTCGTGGGGGTTCTCCTGGTCCGCCATGGCGGGGGCCTCGAAGGCGCCTTCGTGGCCATGGTCTGGGGCGAGGTGGTCACCGCCGTCATCGTCCTGATCGGTCTGCGCGAGATGCTCAAACATCCCGAAGTGCTGGTCAGCGGGCTAGGTAACGCACCCGCCGGCCGTGCTCCGGGTGGAGCCGCCGGACCTGCTGGGGGCGGTGCCGGACCTGCTGGGGGCGGTGCCGGGCCTGCTGGGGGCGGTGCCGGACATGCTGGGGGCGGTGCCGGGCGAGACCGGGAAGCCCCGGCGGCCGAAAGCGAGGCCGTGGCGGGTGGCGCAGGATCGACCCGCCTCGTGTGGGGCCACGCGAGATTGGCGGGCGCGGCGTTTACGGGCTACTGGATCCTCACGACAATCGACGTCGTCCTGGCTCGGCACTGGCTTGGCCGAGAAGTCTCAGGTTGGTACTCAGCCGCAGCGACAATTGCGCAGATAGCGCTGCTCGCGCCTGGGGCCATCGCGGCGCTCACTTTCCCGCGGTTGGTGGGTTCGGACATCCCACTCCTGGTAGGGCCGGACAGCCGGCCCAACCAGCGGCTTATGTTCGCCCTCGGTTCGGCGGCCGTTGCCCTTACAGGTTTCATTGCAGCGATAGTGGTGTGCCTCTTTGCGCACGGGACGGTAAGGGCGCTGTTCGGCCTGCGCTATTCGCCTGCGGCGAGTGTGGTCGGCCTCCTCAGCTTCAGCAGCGCGCTGTTGGGCCTCGTCACAGTCCTCCTGCATTACCACTTGAACCGCGGCGGGCGGGTCACGGTAAACCTCTGCTGGCCCGCGATTGTCATCGTGATAGTCGGGACAAGCATCTGGCACCACTCCATGACCGAGATCGCCGTAGTCATGGTCGTGGGGACTTCGTCGGTATGCGCGGGGATGCTCGTGGTGGCGTGGGGGCATACCGAGGGATCACGGGCTGGCCTCGTCGAACGAGCCAACCTGGCCCTGCTCGATGCCAACCTGGACCTAACCGTGGTCGTCCCGTACTACAACCCCGGCAAGCTCCTCGTGCCCACCATCGAACGCCTCCTATCCGTGCTCGACGCCTCCGGGGCCACCTACGAGGTGATCGCCGTTTCGGACGGCTCCACCGACGGGAGCGACAGGGAGCTCGACGAAGCCCTCTCGGGCAGGCCGCAGCTCACAAACGTCGTCCTGGCCCAAAACCAGGGCAAAGGAGCTGCCTTGCGAGTAGGGCTTGCCATGGGCCACGGGCGCTACCTCGGCTTCATCGACGCGGATGGGGACCTTGACCCGATCCTGCTCGATTCGTTCCAGACGATGGTGCGCCTGTACAGCCCCGACATAATCCTTGGATCCAAACGCCACCCGCTTTCCGAAGTCGAGTACCCGTTCCTGCGGCGCGTCTACTCGTGGGGTTACCAGCAGGTCGTGCGTCTCGGCTTCCGGCTTAACATCCGCGACACCCAGACAGGGATCAAGCTCATCAGGCGCGACGTCCTGTCCGCCGTGCTCCCCCGCATGGTGGAGAAACGCTTCGCTTTCGATCTCGAGCTGTTCGTGATCGCCCGGCGGCTCGGCTACAAGAGGTTCCTGGAAGCCCCGATCCGGCTGCGCCACCAGTTCACAAGCACCGTCTCATGGCGGTCGGTCTACCGCTCCCTTTTGGACACCATGGCCATCTGGTACCGCTTGCGCATCCTGCACTTCTATGACGGGGACCAAGCGCCCGCGACCCCCGGAGGTGAGGGGCTGCTCATCGACCCGATCGTGCTCCGCGGGGGTGCCGGGACCGCAGCCGGCAGCGCAGGCTCGCCGAGCCGCGTGCCAGGTCCCGGCTCCGGCGATCCGGCCACGCCCGCGGGCGATGCTGCTGAACCCCTGAGCCACCAATGACCCTTGAGCCCGGCCACCAACTTTTCCATGGCGGTGTCCGATGTGGTCGGCGAAAACTGCACATCACTGACTCTGGTGCAAAAAAACCGACGTTTCGGTGACCGATCCATCGATCGCCGGCCCACATCTGCGGTTTTCGGAGCAGGCCGCCTCCATTTGCTCAGCGCCCGGTACGGCTAGGCGGCGTACCCGTGCAGCGCGAATGCCTCGAGCAAGGCGCCCTCGCGCAAGCCCCACTCGCTTACGACGTAGTGCTCCACACCGAGCTCCTCGGCGATCGCCTCAAGGATGCAGGCGCCCAGCGGCAACACTGCGGCTCGCCGGGCGGGCATTCCCGGGAGGGCCTTGCGCTCGTCGAGATCCATGTGTGCAAGCATTTCTGCGAGCTCGGCTACCTGGGCTACAGGTAGGTCCACTTGGTTTACCACCCAGTCCGACCGGCCAACATGGCGGCACGTTTTGGCGATGGCGAGGCGAGCCAAGGCTCGCGCCGTCCCGCCGCTCACGACCGTTCTTACGGCGACGTTGGGGTACTCGGCGAGGTTCAGGCTGAGCGTTCCCAACGCTTCACGCACGCGCTCGCGTACCTCTTTGCGGTCCTCCCGGCCGAGCACCGGACCGGTCCCCAGCTCGCCCTTGAGGCGGGTGGGGCCGAGAGGTGCACTGCCCGCCAGGTGAATATCGAAGCGGTCACCGACGACCAGCTCGAAGCTCCCTCCGCCCAGGTCGATGCTCAGGGTCGGCTCGTCACCGACATAGGTGCCCGCTCTTTGGCCCAGGAAGCAAAGCCGAGCCTCCTGCTTGCCCGCAAGCACGCGAATGGGCGTGCCTATTGCCTTTTCGAGACGTCCGACCACCTCTGGGCCGTTGGCGGCGTCGCGCAACGCGGCGGTAGCCAGCGCGACGACAATGTCCGGGTCAACCGAGTCGATTGCCCGCCGCAAGCGTTTGGCCGCGGTTACCGACGCCCTAACCCGTTCGGGCGAGATCACGCCAGTACTGCCTACCTCCAGGCCCAGGTTGAGCAGCGACCTTCTTTTGAGCACGGGCACCAAGGACTGGGAGGGCCCAGCTTGCAGGCCAATACCTGGAACGAACTGCTACCCAGGTCCCACACCGCGCCACGAACCACTTGTCCGGACGCTACATGTTGGCGAGGTGGGAACCGTGGATTTGGCCTGACCCGTACTTCGCCAGCACCGACGGGGCTACCGGTTCGCGTCCGAGGCCGAACCGAGGATAATCGCGACCATGCGGGCGCCCGCGTCCTCGTGCCCAGCTGACCTTTCGGCGAGCCAGCCCGCGCGACCGATCCGAGGGACCATGCTCCGGGTCGCAAGCGCCCCGCGGTCCGCAGCCGTTGCAGCGGCATCGAGGGCCTCATTAAGCGAGCCACCCTCCTGCCCGCTGGTCGCCGCGGCCTGGGCCGCCGGCACCAAAGCGTCCAACATCGTCTTCCAACCCGGCTCGGCTTTGCCACGTTTGGCGATCGCCGCTTGTGACGCGTCGAGCAGTTCTGCAAACTCGGCAGCCCCCGACGAAGAACTCTGACTGGCTGCTCTCGCAGCTCCCATCAACCCCGTCGCCAGCAAGGTCCCCGAAGTCGAGGGGGCCTCTTTCGAAATGGCAACCCCACAGGCGTTGAGCACGTCGGCGAGCGCCTTGCCCTCTAGCTCCGGCAATAGAGCTTTCACTGCTTCAGCGGCGGCGGTCACTGTGAGACCGAGGTCGCCGTCGCCGGCCGCGGCATCGAGAAGGTTCAACTCGTCCGCTCTGTCTTCCAACGATCCCGCGACTATTCCAATCACCTCGATAAGGCTGCTCATCGACGCACCAGGAAGGGCGAGTATGCGGGCGCATCGAGCAACCGGACCAGCTCGTCGTCTAAGCGGAGAAGAGACAACGACATCCCCGCCATCTCCAACGAAGTGGCGTATTCACCAACCCACGCGCGCCGAGGTCGAAGTCCCCGGTCCTCGAGCATCGTGAACACTCGGTTGTAAACGATGTACAGCTCTTCGGGTGGCGTAGCGCCGAGACCGTTTACCAAAATGTCAAAGCGGTCTCCTTTGTCATGCGGCAGGTCATCGAGCAGAGCCGTCACCAGGTGGTCAGTAACGGCGTCGGCGGTCTCCAGAGGCCCACGCCGCACACCGGGTTCACCATGGATCCCCATGCCGATCTCCATCTGGCCGGCCGGCAATTCAAAGTTGGCGTGGCCGACCGCAGGGATGATGCAGGGAGCCAAAGCGACGCCAAAGCTGCGGAGGTTTGCCGCCGCGTGCTCGGTCACTGCCTTCACGGTACCGAGATCGCTCCCTTCCTCGGCGCTGGCCCCGGCGACCTTATAAAGGAAGAAGATGCCGGCGATCCCGCGACGGCGGTTCTCATCTCCCTTGGGGGCCGAGGCTATATCGTCAGCAGCGGTCACCGTCTCGGTCCGGATCCCTTCCGCTTCGGCCAGCTCCGCGGACAGCCCGAAGTTGAGCACATCGCCTCCGTAGTTGCCATAGAGGAAAAGAACTCCCCGCCCACCGTCGACGGCTTTCACCACAGACAACATCTGCTCTGCGCTCGGCGACGCGAAGACATTCCCGATAGCAGCGCCATCTGCCAAACCACGCCCCACATAGCCCATGAACACCGGGAGGTGCCCTGAACCTCCACCGGTTACGATCGCCACTTTCCCCTCAACAGGAGCGTCGGCTCGGACAATGCCCCTGGGGCCTCCCGCAAGTTTGAGATCTTCGCCGTGCGCTTTCAAAATGCCTTGGAGGACCTCGTCGACGAAGTCCTTGGGATCGTTGATCAGCTTTTGCATAAGTGGCGCCAGGCTAGCGCCTCCCACCTAGAGCCACGACAGGCAAGGTTCGCGCCGGACGAGCCGGTTACCCGCGGGCGAGGCCATGTGCCAGGCGGTAGTACGCCTGGTTCCAGCGGAGCTCCCGCTGGAAGGTTTCGGTGGTCGTCGACGCGTCGATACGGACCAGCTCGACCCCGATGATAACTGCGTAGTCGATGAGAGCCTCGATATCGAGCGCTGTACTGAGCACCGTGTGGTGGGGACCACCCGCACTCAGCCAGGACTCCGCTGAGGTCGACAGGCTGGGGGCCGGCTTCCACACAGCCCGCGCCACCGGGAGCTTCGGGAGAGGCGCGTCCGGTGGCACAACCTCGATCTCGTTGGCAACGAGGCGGAACCTGTCCCCAAGGTCGACCAGGCCCACGACGAAGCCTTTGGCCGGTGCTGCATCGAAGACGAGACGGACCGGGTCCTCGCGGCCCCCGATGCTCAGGGGATGGATCTCGCACCGTGGTTTACCCAAGGCGATGCTCGGGCAGACCTCGAGCATGTGAGCGCCGAGGATTTTGGGTTCGCCGGGGCCGAAGTGATAGGTGTAGTCCTCCATGAACGAGGTGCCGCCGGTCCGGTCGCCGGCCATGACCTTGAGCGCACGCAACAGCACGGAGGTCTTCCAGTCCCCCTCGGCGCCGAAGCCGTAGCCATCGGCCATGAGGCGCTGAACGGCTAGCCCCGGGAGCTGGCGCAGTCCCCCCAGGTCCTCGAAATTGGTAGTGAAGGCGGTGAAACCCCCGTCGGTGAGGAACAACCGCAGGCCCGCTTCTATCTGGGCGGCATAGCGCAACGCCCCATGGCGCGTACCGCCCACAGCGAGCTCCGGGACGATGTCATATTTTTCCCGGTATTCGGCGACAAGCTCGTCGACCGCCTCAGCCGGCACACCGTCAACGGACGCGACGAGGTCGTTGACACCATGAGTATTCACCGCGGCGCCGAAGCGGAGCTGGGCCTCCACCTTGTCTCCTTCCGTCACCGCGACGCCGCGCATGTTGTCGCCGAACCGGACGAGCCGCATCTCGGTAGTGGCATGGTGGCCCGTCGCGGCGCGCGCCCAAGAGCCGATCCTGGCGCGCACGGTTGGGTCGCTGGCGTGGCCGGCGACGGTCTTTCGCCTTACGGCAATACGGGTCTGTATATATCCGAACTCGCGGTCGCCGTGCGCGGCTTGGTTTAGGTTCATAAAGTCCATGTCGATCGTGGCCCAGGGCAACGAGAGATTGGCCTGGGTGTGCAGGTGCAAAAGCGGTTTGCGCAGAACGTCTAGTCCGGCGATCCACTCCTTAGCCGGGGAAAAGGTGTGCATCCAGGCCACGATGCCTATGCAGGCGTCAGAGCTGTTGGCGTCTATGCACGCGCGGCGGATCTGCGCCGCGCTGGTTAGCACCGGCTTCCAGGCGATATTTACGCCAATCTCGGGGCCGGTGTTCAGTAGCGCGACGACCTCCCTGGACTGCGCGGCCACCTGGCGGAGTGTCTCATCTCCGTAGAGCTCTTGGCTCCCGGTCAGGAACCAGATTTCATGGTTGCTTTCGGTCTTAGACGAAAGGGTCAACGTGGCCTCGCAATTCTTTTCGACACTGGACTGGGGTTTGGCCGAGCCCGAGCGGGCTCAGCGTAGGGGAAGTGTGAGCGCTCACATCTTGGGACGGACAAAGAGGTAACGACCTCGAACGCGCCGATGCTTTGTGTCGCCCTGTTTGGCACAAATCAGCAAGTCTTTCCTCCATCACCCACAACCGACCTCCTCTGGCGAGAACGCTAACATCAACCCACGCCGGGCGCGTCCTCTGGCCGGGTGCGTCGGGTTCAAGCACGAGTCGACTCACGTGCGACGAGTTGGCAGGGGACCAGGTGGGTGCCATGAGCGGCGTGGCCGTCGATTGCCGCAAGGAGCATCCTGGCTGCCGTACGGCCCACCTCGGTGAGGTTCATGTCGATCGTGGTGAGCGGGGGCCTCGAGGCCTCAGCAATGACCGTCCAGTTGTCGAAACCGACGAGCGCGATATCATCGGGCACCCGCCGGCCCAATTCCCTCAAAGCCTCGCTCACTCCACGGGCGATCTGGTCACTCCCGCAGAAGATCGCGTCCACGTCGGGCGCTTGGCGCAACATGATCGATGCTGCCTGCCGTCCCCATTCCTCGCTCCAAACACCGTGGAGAGGACCGTCACCAACCATGACCATCCCAGCCTGCGCCAAAGCAGCTGTCGCACCCGCAGCCCGGAGCCGGGCGGCCCGGAAGTTTGCAGGGCCGGTTACGTGTCCGATCCTTGTTCGCCCGGTAGCGATGAGGTACTCGACCGCTAGGCGGCCGCCACCCTCATCGTCTGGTAGGACCGAGGCGTCCTCGGGATTGGCCGATTCGCTCATGGCGTAGACGACCGGGACGGGGAAGCCGGCGCTGAGCGGCGGCCGCGGGTCGGTGCGCCTGCCGGTGACAATTATGCCGTCCACCCTGCGGGCGAGGAGCGTGCGCACGTAATGCTGCTCCCGGATGGCGTCATCACGGCCGTCACATAACAGGACAGCAATTTGCCCAGTCTGGAGGGCATCCTCAGCCCCGAGCATCACCGGGATACTGAACCGGCCGAAGCTGTCGTTGGTGATCAGGCCAACGGTGAAACTCCTTCCCGTGAGCAGGCTTTGCGCTAGCGCGTTCGAGTGGAAGCCGAGCGCCTCGGCCGCCTCCCGCACCTTGGAACGGGTCTGGTTGCTGACACCCTGCCGTCCATTGAGCGATTTCGATACGGTGCCGATGGACACCCCTGCAAGCGCGGCGACATCGCCAATGGTCGGTACGCCGCGGCGTCGGTGCGCCGGCAGGGCAGTATTGGCGGCTGCGGTCTGCCCACTCTCACGAGGCTCGGACATGGTGACCTAGCGCGGTCGGGCTCTCAGAGCAAACGGACATGGTGCTATCTCCACCATGATGCCATCCCTGCCACATGTGCTCTCCTTGTACCTTGCGGGAAGCCATCGCTCAGCCCTTGACGGCACCGGAGACGAGGCCACGCACGTAGTAACGCTGAAGAGCAACATAGATGATGATGCAGGGGACCATCGCTATCACGGCCCCGGCGACAAGGACCCCGTAGTCGATCTGGCCATAGGTGTCACTAGCCTCGACGTTCACTAAGGCTACCGGAAGGGTGTAGATCGCGTCATTTGTCGTGAAGGTAAGGGCACCGAGGAACTCTGTCCAAGAGAACAAGAAGGCATAAAGGACGGTGGTGGCTACACCGGGAACGATCAGCGGCCGCAACACTCGGGTAAGGGTGGTGATGACCGAAGCCCCGTCCACCATGGCCGAGTCCATGAGCTCGTCCGGCACCTGCCTGAAGGTGTTGCGCATCAGGTAAGTGCCAAAGGGAAGGTTGAACGCGGTGTAGAACAGCGCAAGGCCGGGGAGGCTGTTCAGCAGGTGGAACACTTTCAGTTCGAGGAACAGCGGGACCACGACGGCCTGGAACGGCACCATGAACCCAAGCAGGACGAGCCCGAAAATGGCCCCCGATCCCCGGAACTTGAAGCGGCCGAAGCCGTAGCCGGCGAGCGTCGCCACAAAGGCGGTGACGGCGGCCGTGGCAACCGCGACGATGAGGCTGTTAACGACGTTGCGCAGGATGTTGTCGCCATTGAGCAGCTTCGTGTAGTTACCGACGCTGAGATGGGAGAAGTTCTTCAGCGACGGCGGCGAGACGATCGCCCCCGGAGCTTCGAAAGAGCGGAGTACCTCCCAAACGAGGGGCACCACAAAAATAGCGGCGATCATGGTGCCACCCACAAGGTACAAAGGGCCGCCTTGGCCACGCTTCGACCGCCTCGAAGGGGCCGCATTGGCTGGGCGCTCAGGCATCATCGCCCCGAAGGAAACGGAACTGCATAAACGTGATGAAGCCGATCACGGCGACCAAAACGACGGACATGGCGCTGGACGAACCTACATTGAACGAGGTATTGAATGTCTCGTAGATCTGCATGACGACGCTCTGCGTGCTGGAGCCCGGCCCGCCGTCGGTGATGATGAAAAACTGGTTGAACGCGAGAAGTGAGCCGATGACTGAGATGACGAGGCTTAAGGCGATCGAGCGCCTGAGCAACGGGATCGTGATCATCCGCTCGCGCTCCCACCAGGTGGCGCCGTCGACCGCCGCCGACTCATAAAGGTGCGCGGGGATGCTCTGCATCCCTGCCATAAGGATCATCATCGTAAACCCCGAGGCGAACCAGATCACCATGACGCAAATGGCGGTCAGCGCCAACCCGGTGTTGGCTGTCCAAGGTGTATTGACCCCGACGATATGGAGCTTGGAAAGCAGGACATTGATCGTCCCGAAGCCCGGTTGCAGTTCTACTTCGATGAGAAAGCTCAGTGTGCTGATGCCGACGATGAACGGGAGGAAAAAACAGGTCCGGAACAGGGTCGTCCATCGGCGGTTCGACCGGGTGAACACGGCTAATAAATAGCCGACAACGAGGATCGGCACAGTCACGATGGCCGTGTACTCGAGGGTGAACACAATCGAGTGAATGAACGTCGAGTTGTGCACGAGGGCCCTGTAGTTGGCGGCTCCGTTGTAATGGTAAGGGCCAACCAGCGGGTAGTTGGTGAACGAGATGAACGCCCCGAAACCGAGCGGGTACAAGATGAAGACACCCACGAAAGCGATCGCCGGCGCGACGAGCGCGTAGCCAACGCGAGCCTCGCGACGCGTCCGCCCCGTCGACCGACGACGAGGTGGCGTCAAAACGCCGGGCGAAGCGCTCGGAGACGCAAGAGCTCCTGTTGTCGAGCCAAGTGCTCCCACCTCACACCTCCATTCGAGCTAAAGACCCACCCTGGCGCCGCGACCTCCCCGATTAAACCAGTACAGAGGACAACCCCGCCGGCCCAACCTGACCGGGCCGACGGGGTTGTGGGGGGGTAAACCGGACCTTACGAGTCTGCCTGGTCGAGCGTCTGCTGTATGCCGCTTTGCCCGATCTGGAGGCCCTGGCTGACGTTGTCCTTGTACACCGCTTCGTCGAACATAGCCAACCAGGGAGAACCCGGGTTGTTGAAGACGGCGTTGTAGGCGAGGGTGTACTCGACGGAGCCGTACCTGAGCGTGTTCAGCGCAACGGCATCGTAGGGGTACTTGGTAGCGAAGGAGGAAGTGACGACGTCGCTACGCACCGGCGACTCACCGTCGGCGGGGTACTGCTCCTGTTGGGCCTTGGCCAGGAACCATTGCACAACTTCCCACGCACCGGAAGGGTTCTTGGCGCCCTCGGGGATGACGAAGTCGTCACCACCGTCGAAGGTGCTGCCGTGGCCGCCGTTCTCGCTCGGTAGCGGGACATCTGCGAAGTCGGCGGTGGAGAGGCCCTCTTTCTCGAAGGTGTTAAAGAAACCGTAGTCACCCGGCAACATGCCGACGTTGCCCTCGCCGAAGTCCTGGCCCCACGTCGAGCCGTCCTGAGTTTGGTCAGCGGGCGGCGCCTCCTTGTTGGCCCAAATTTGGGCGTAGACGCTGAGCAGCGACTGGAGCGGGGCGTTGTGGACGATGTTGGCGGTCTGGTTGCCGAGGGGGCCATTGATGAGGTGCTGGCCGCTGGCCCAGATGTCTGGCAGCATCACGAAGCCGAGGCAGCCCTGACAGTCGCCTGCGAAAGACAGGCCGTAGATGGGCTTCGAGGGGGTGCTCAGCGCGCTTACAGCTTTAGCGTCAGCGGCGATCTCGGCAAACGTCGTCGGCGGGCCACTGATATGGGCCTGGGCGAAGAGGGCCTTGTTGTACCAGAGCACCGACAGGTCCGACAGGTACGGCACCCCGTAGTACTGGTTGCCGATGGCCGCCAGCGCGAGGTGGCCCGGGCTGAGGACCTTCTTGTAAGGGAGTGCGTTGACGTCGGCGGTGATGTTCAAGAGCGCACCCTCGTGCGAAAACTCGGGGACGTCGATGTCGTTCAAACCGACCAGGTCGGGAGGATCCCCGGCTCGGATCGCCGTCGCCAACTGGCTGGTGTCGTCGTTGGGTGACGTGACGTGCATAACGATCTTCAGGTTTTTGTGCGTGGCGTTGAACTCGGGGATCAATTTGAGCGCTGCGGCTTCGGTCGCGTCCCTGATCCAGAACGTCACCGTGCCCGTGGCGTTGACACCGAACGTCGACGCCGGCCTCAGCGTCGTGGTCCCAGCGGACGCCGCCGGGGCTCCCGTCATGGTCAGCACCATCGCTGGCCCGACGGCTAAAGCAACAAGCTTCACATAACTGCGCCTCATGGCGAACCACCCTCCTTTGAGCAGGAATGACTGGAGCAGGTTATTGGAAACCCGATGGAAAACCTTTTCGCAGCCGAGCTGATGTTAGCGAGTGCCATACGGTTTGTCCAGTAGCTCGCGCGGGCCATCGATGAGCGCCAGTCGCTGGCGGTTAGTGGCGCTCTGGGACCCACACGCGCATATCGGTCGCGCCCCTATTGGCCCAGGCAAAGTAAGGGATTGCGCGCACCTCGAGGTCGGCCTCGCCATGCTCAACGCTAGGGTCACCCCCGCTCTCTTGGCCTTTTCTACCTGCATCCGAGCTGACGTCGAAATACGGCCATGGCGGCCCACCGGTGCTCCGGGCGTGGCCCTGGAGCTTGAGGCCGACCACTCGCTGGCCGTTGATATCCAGTCCGGGCTCCTCGATGGGCACGCTGGCCACCACCGAGATGTCCTGCAGGCTGTGCTGGTCAGACAGGTCATCGCCTTCGACGCAGTACACGAGCGGGCCCCTCTCGAACGCCACGCAACCACGTGCACCATCAACGTCGTCGCTCGCACGCACGACCCGAGGCCGCAGCGCGAACTCGACCACGATCTCGTCGCCGGCAGACCATTCGCGCCGGAGCCGCATATAGCCGTCGTCTCCCGGCTCACCGCCAATTGCGCGGCCGTTCAGGGTCGCGGCCGCTGCTGTCGCCCACGACGGGACGCGCAGCGCTATTTCGCGGCTGGTGGCCGGGGCGGCGTCAACCCGCAGCGCCACCGTTCCCCCAAATGGGTAGTCGGTCTCTACAGCCAGGTCCAGGCTGGCTTCGCTACCCGGGGCGGTCTGTACCCGCGCGTTCGCGTACTGGTGGAACTGGGCACCTTGGGCGGTAGTGGTGACAAAGTAGTGCTCGAGGCTGGCAAGAAAGCGCATTCCGTTAGGTGGGCAGCAGGCGCAGTCGTACCACGCATGACGGGCCGTCGGCACACGGGCCTGAAGAGGGTTCTCGTAAAAGAAGCTCGTGCCGTCGAAGCCGATCCCGGCGAGGAAGCCGTTGTACAGGGTGCGCTCCATGAGATCGGCAAAGCGGGCCTCGCCGGTGAGCAGGAGCAGGCGCCAGGTCCACATGATCGAGGCGATGGCTGCGCAGCGCTCACAGTAGGCCCGGTCGGGCGGCAGCTCGAAGCGGTCGCCGAACGCTTCATCGTGGTGGCGCGAACCCACCCCGCCAGTGAGGTAAGTCTTCCCCGAGACCATGTCGTCCCACTGGGAAAAGATAGGCCCTCGTAACTGGGCCCGTGCGGTCTCGGTGTAGATGTCGGTGGCCCCGGCCAGCAGGTACAACGCCCTAACCGCGTGGCCCCGGATCGAATTGGCCTCCTCGAAGGCGACGTCGTCCTGGAAATAGGAAGGGCCAAAGCTGCGCCAACTGAGGACCTTGTGGCCGCGGCGTGCCAACAGGTCCGCCGCCAGGTCGACGAGGCGGGGGTCACGGGTGGTGCGGTAGAGCTCGACGAGCGCCGTCTCGATCTCAGGGTGACCCTCGACAAAGCCAGCCTGCCCGGAGCGCAGGGTGTCCACGAGCATGGAGGCGTAGCCGTCGACTATCGGCCCGAGGAGCACCGGGCCAGGAGCAGAGGTGCGAGCGTCGGCCACTGCTGCCTGGAACAGGTGGCCGGCGCAGTAGAGCTCGTGGCCCATTGCTGGGTCCTCGAAACGGCGGCCTTGTTGGACGACGCGCACATAAGTGTTGAGGTAGCCGTCGGGCTCCTGGGCGGCCGCGAGCAGCTCGGTGCTCGAACGAAAGAACTTCTCCTGTTCGGCGTCCGGGCCGTGCCCACGTTCCCAGGCAATAGCCTCGAGCACCTTGTAGAGGTCCGAATCGCGGAAAAGCGGGAGGCGGTACTGGTCCCTCGGGCCGTCCGCGGCAGCCAAGCGAAAGTTTTCTAGGGTGCCAGACTCCTCCATCATTTTCATCCCGTAAGGGATGGTCACCTCGCGGTTCTGGAGCTGACGGTCACCCCAAAACCCGCTGGTCAGCTGCACAGTGCCAGGGGATATCGGGTGAAGCGCGAGCAGCTTTTTCGATACGGGCATGACGGGCCCTGCCGCCCGGTCTCCGCTCACCTTCGAGCACCTTCCTTCGGGTCGTGTATAAAACCTTTTCGAGAGATTTTCGTATGGTACAGGATCCGTGCGACTGGGCAAACCTGCCCGACAATTAGGCCGTCCAGCTCGCGATCGGCGCAGGTCACGGACCGGGTGTTCGACCTGCGTTGCGCAGCAGGACCTCGTTCGGCACACTCACGTCTCTGGCGCTCACGTTGGGGCCAGGGACTCGAAAGCGCTCGCGGCGAGGTGGTACCCAATGACAAGACGGTCGATGATGCCGTCGGTGGTCGGGTCAGGGGCGGTGTCGGCCGGGTGATCCCGGCGCCATTCAACAAACTCGGGAACGGCGTCGCGGAACGCCACGGCCGGAGCGAAACCCGGGACGTAACGCCGGATCTTGGAATTGTCGAACAGCACGCTGTAACGCAGGTCGCCGAGAACCCCTGCGGTCCAGCCCCAGTCGGGCGCGGCAAGCGGAAAGAACTCAGACGGGACGTGTACGAGCCGTGCTTCCACCCCCAACGCCGATGCCAACAGTTCGTAGATCTCGTCCCAGCTGTAGACGTCGTCCGAAGTGATGTGGACGGCCTCCCCGATTGCAGCAGTGTTGGCGAAAAGACCCAACAGGCCCTGGGCGAAGTCCAACGCGTGCGTCAGGGCCAAAGTGACGTCCCGTCCCCCGGGACGACTACTTCAGCGCCACGGGCTATCCGGTCTATGACGGTCCAGTCACCGGGTACCGGCGGCTGGACCTCGTCGTAGGTGTGGGACGGTCGCACGATCGTGACGGGGAACGATGCCGAGCCGTACGCTTCGGTAAGTACATCCTCGGCGGCGATCTTGTCGCGGGCGTACTGCGAGAAGGGGTTCCGCCGCTCTGTCGACTCACGGTATGGCATGCCCCTGGGTGGCTTTTGGTACAGCATCGCGGTGCTGATATGCAGGTAGTGCCCGGCACGCCCTCGGAACGTCGCGACGGCATTGCGCGCGTCGTCGGCCGAAAAACAGAGAAAATTGACGACGACGTCGAACTGGCGCCCACCGATCGCCGCGTTCAGGGACTTCGGGTCTCGCACGTCGCCTGTCAAGCGGGCCACCTCGGGCGGGAGGGGGCGCAGCGCTGACCGAGCGCGGTTGAACACCGTTACGTCCATACCCTGTGCAACAGCCGCCCTGGCGCACGAGGCGCTGATCGTGCCGGTCCCGCCGACAAAGAGCACCTGCAACGGTTTGCTCGTCATTCGCCGACCCCCTCTTTGTTGGTAGTTTCTTTCAGGCCAAGGCCAGTTCCTTCGAAGACATAAAGGCCTTGCAGGACCTTCATGACGATTGCCCGTCGCGGACGGTGACGGTGGCTACCACCGCGCCGACGAGCAGTGCCACTCCCGAGGCCAGCAAAGCGGCCTTGAGCCCGCTGCGGAAAGCAGAGTAGGCCGCGACGATGACCTTGTCCTCGATGGTGCCGCCCCCCTTGACCCCCGCCGGCACGATCCCGGTTTCGATGGCATTGATCACGACCGAAATGAAGTTGGCCGGGATTTTTAGCATGTGCAGGCGTCTGGTGAGGCCTGCGGTGAGGTTGGCGTCGACCAGGGCGCCGAGCACTGCGACGCCGAAGACGGCTCCTAGTTCCCGGCTGGTGTTGGTGGCCGAAGCCGCCATCCCCGAGCGTTCCGCCGGCACGACGGCGAGGGTCACTGACGTCACGGGCACCACAGCGGTGCCAAAGCCAAAGCCAGCCAGCGCCAGCGTCGCCATCAGCCAGTTCGACGGCACCGGGGCGCTGAGCAAAAGGTCGGAGAGAAGGATCCCAGCCGCGGCCAGCACACAGCCCTCGGCCATAGCCAGCCTGGCCGAACCCAGCGCCACCCGGCGCCCTGCCAGCCCGGCGGCGACGATCATGGCTCCGGTCATCGGGAGGAACTCGACCGCCACGTGGTACGGCGAGTAGCCGATGACCGCGGCGAGGTAGAGCGCGGTGAAAAAAAAGATGGAGAAGATGCCAAAGAAGGCCACGAACGCCACCGTCAGGGCGCCAGAGAACGCCGGCGCGCGGAAGTAGGCGAGGTCGAGCACGGGGGCCTTGCTCGCCCGCTCGACACGAACGAAACCAACCAGGGCCACGACGCCGACCGCGAAGAGCGTGATAACAAACGGTGCCCTGTAGCCGGCGGTCTCTCCGAGGATGACAGCGCAGGTGAGCGCACCGAGCCCGGCGGCGCCGACGACAGAGCCGGCGACGTCGAGGCGAGCTCCTTGGGGATCGGAGCTTTCGGGCACGACGGCGGCCGCAAGGGCGATAATTACCGCCGCCGCACCCACGTTGAACCAAAAAATGGCCCGCCAAGTCCCGAGGCCGACGAGGGTGCCGCCGATCACGGGCCCGAGGGCGAGGGCGAGGCTGGACACGGCGGCCCAGGCTCCCAGCGCCCGGGCCCGCTCTCCCTGGTCCGGGAAGATGTGACGGATGACGGAGAGCGTCCCTGGTTCGGACGCGGCGGCGCCTACACCCATGATGATGCGGGCACCGATGAGCACCCCACTGGTCGGCGCCAGGGCGCCGAGAAGTGACCCACAGGCAAACACGGCGAGACCGCCCAGCATGACCCTTCGACGCCCGAAACGATCTGACAAGGATCCGGCAATCAGCATGAGGCTGGCGAATGTCAAGGCGTAGCCATTGACGACCCACTGCAGAGCGCTCACCCCTGCGTGCAGCCGGGACTGGACGTCGGAGAGAGCCACGCTGACTATCGTCGTGTCGAGGAACGTCAAGAACAACACTGCGCAGACGGCGGCGAGGGCAAAATTGCTGTGGACGCCGGCGTTCCCCCGCCTCATCGCAGCTTCCGGGGGTCGATGTGCGCAAGACAGCGAGGAGCCTCAGGGCTCGCGCGTTTAGCGCCGGGCCCGGCCCGACGATAGTCAGGATCACGGTCCCGACTGTAAGGCAAACGAAGCTGGTGGGACAGGGAACGAGGTGGTCGCATGCCGGGCCCGCGCTCTTTCGGGGTGCGCGTGTTACATTGCGTGGTGCTGGGCAAAAGTGCTGGTCCCTGTCCAAGGGACCGGGTGCGGTCCGAAAAAGGGGGGTAGTGCTATGCGCCATAGGTCGACTGGTCGCATGTTCGTAGTCGTACTGGTCTTGGCCTTCGCCTCGGGGAGCTTTTTGCCGGCCAGCTCGGTGGCGACGCGGGCCAAGATCAAAAAAGACTGGATAACGTTTTTCGCGGGCTCCACATCGGTGAAGCAAAAGGTCGCCCTTTTACAGAATGGCCAAAGCTTTGCTGGAGTAATTGCAAGCCAGGCCAGTTCACCCACCATCGCGCCTTTAGCCAAGAGCGTGACAGCCACGGTGAGCGCCGTCACTCTGACTTCCGCCACAAAGGCGACCGTGCGCTACTCGCTCGACTTAGGCGGTAAGCCCGCATTGACTGGCCAAACAGGTGTTGCCGTGCTCCAAGGTGGGACATGGAAGGTCGGCGACCAGAGTTTCTGCGCTCTGTTGGCTCTCGAGCAGGTAACTGCGCGCGGCTGCTCCAAGGGATGAGTTGCTCTTTATAGTAAAAGACGATGGACGGACGGCCCTTCCCGCTTCCGACCTTGTTATCGCAAGCGCTGGTAGCGATGACGATCGGGCTCGACAACGAACTCGAACAACGGAAAGCGCACACAACCACCTTGGGGCTGAAGCGGGGCCTGCGGGCCGATGGCCCGTGGCTCGTGTCCTGGTCCTGCTGGGCAAACATCTTGCGATTTGTACCTCCGGCGGGCATCTCCATGCAGGACCTCCGTGCTCGCCCGGGGGTCTGCGCACAACAGCTCGGCGGCAAGAACCCGGGGCTTATCCGCTGGGGTTATGTCACATTGAGCGGCGGGGTCGTGAGGCCGACCGATGACTTGCGTGAAGCCTCGGAGACGCTGTTCCCTTATCTGCCCGACATAGTCGAGGCCAAGTGGGCTGACCATCTCGGCGGTAGCGCCGTCAGTCAACTGAAACAAGTACTCGCGGAACTGTTAACCCAGGTCGACCAGGCACTGCCTCACTACCTGCCCCAGGTCGACAACCTGATGTGGACCCGCTGGGGCCCCCCGTCGCCCCGCCAGGAGGCGGTCGGCGACCTCAAACTGGTTGACCGCTTAGCCCAGGTGCTCCTGCTGTACACCCTGGAACACGAGAACGTTTCTGAAGTGCCGCTCACGATGGCCGCCAACCTAGTCAGAGTGATCGACGACGGGGCCCGGAAAGTCGACCTGTTACGTCGCTCTGGGATCTCAAAAGAGGCTATGGCGTTCCTCACTGGTTGGCGCCAACGCCCGCGCCTGAGCGTCGAGAGCGCACCCGGGACCGTGACGCTAACGGCCGCGGGCCACAGCGCTAAGACTGAATATGACAGGCTCGGCAGGACAATCGAGCAGTCATGGGCGAAGCGGTTCGCTGGGGACGTGACAAGTCGGCTTCGCATTGCCCTAGAGCGAGTGGTCGTCGACACGACGCTTGCCCGTTCCCCGTTGGCCGAACTGGTCAGCGCACCGGAGGGCTGCTGGCGGTCCTGGTTCAAGGCCCCTGAGACGCTCCCCCACTTCCCGATGATCTTGCACCGAGGCGGCTATCCCGACGGGGCCTGATAGCCGAGCCTCGGTCTTGGCTGCCCCATCGACCTTTTCGCTCTCCGGTTGACAATTGGTGCTGTTGTGCCGTGGAACTAAAGCGCAGGTCAGCAGCTCGAGGGGGTCCGTCTGACCCGTATCTGAGCGAACGCTCGCTTAAAGGAAACGCGAAGTCTGACGAAAAGCTTTGCTGGCGCGCTCTCGGCCAACGGCAGGAAATCCGGGACTAAGGCGGTCGCTCATCCAACAGGGATTTCGCACTCCATGGCTTGACACGCGAAGCGCAATGACGTAGAGTCCTGACCGAACGTTCGCCCAAGCTTTTGGGGGGGTGACGTCCGGGGCAGGTTGGAAAGGGAGGCAGGGGGGTGAAACGGCCTTATCCATCACTGAAGGAAGTGGCAGCCCGTGCCGGCGTGAGCTTCCAGACGGCCAGCAAATTCCTAAATGGCGGCGAGGTCCGCGTCTCTGCCGAGACTGCTGAGCGGATAACGACTGCCGCTCGGGAGCTGGGCTATTCCCCTAATAGCATCGCCCGCAGCCTGGTCCAGCGGTCCAGCTCAACGATTGGCATCGTGGCCGGAGACCTGACCGACCTCGCGCTCTCGCAATTCATCTTGGGCGCCGAGAGCGCCGCTCGGCGCCTCGGGTACTCGGTGTTGGTGGGCGCCCTGGGCCAGGACGAGGAGGCAGGCCCGGGTGTCGTCAAAACCCTTATCGAGCGGCGGGTAGACGGCGTGATCGCGGCCGCGCCCCAATTGGAAGAAGACAGCGCCGTGGCTGAACTGCTGCGGCGCTACGTCCCCGCTGTCAGCCTGCACCACGTCCCTGGCGGCGGTGTCCCCACGGTCGGGTCTAACCACCGCGAGGTCGGGCGGCTCTGCACCGAGCACCTCCTGTCGCTCGGCCACCGCTACGTGGGCACGGTAACAGGCCCGTTCCGCCGCTTGGTCGTGCGCTCGCGCCTCCGCGGCTACGAAGAGGCGCTGCGTCAGGCCTCGCTCGAGCCGGGGGAGGACATGGTCGTAGAGGGCGACTGGACCCCGGCCGGGGCGGCCACCGCCGCCCGGCTCCTGCTCGAACGCCATCCCGAGCTGACAGCCATCTTTGTACAAAACGACGTAATGGCGATCGGTGTCTACAGCGCCGTGAGGGCGACCGGGAGATGGATCCCGGACGACGTGGCGGTGGTGAGCTGCGACGACACGCCTTTCGCCCCGTATATGACGCCGCCGCTCACCTCGGTGCACATCCCCTTTGCCGAAACCGGCGCCCGGGCGGTCGAGGTCCTGGTTGACCGTATCAACGGCGGCGAGGTGACGACGGAAACCTCGCTGCTCCCAGTCGAGCTCGTCGTCCGGGATTCGTGTGGGGCGGAACAACCGCTCACGCGGTCGGGAACCGGTGCTCATTCAGCTCAGAAGAGCAAGGAGGGATTATGAGCAAAGTGACCGTGGATCCCGGCCGGAGCCTGGGACTGCTTGACCGCAACGTTTTCGGCGGATTTGTCGAGCATCTCGGGCGGTGCATCAACGGTGGGCTGTTCGAGGAGGGATCGCCCCTCAGCGACGCCCAGGGTTTCCGCACCGACGTGCTCGACCTTCTCCGCCCGCTGAAACTGAGCGTCCTGCGCTGGCCCGGCGGTAATTTCGTGAGCAATTACCTATGGACCGACGGGATCGGGCCGCGCGCCTCCCGCCCCCGGCGGGTCGAGCTTGCCTGGGGGGGTGTGGAACCTAACCATTTCGGGACCGATGAGTTCCTGCAGTACTGCGCGGCGTTGGGCGTGACCCCGTATATCTGCCTCAACATGGGTACCGGGACCCTGTCCGAGGCGTTGTCCTGGGTCGAGTACTGCAACTCGGCCGCCAAGTCCTACTGGGCCGACCGTCGCCGTGAGAACGGGCGAGCAGAGCCCTACGGAGTCCCCTATTGGGGACTGGGCAACGAGATTTACGGCGACTGGCAAGTGGGGCAACTTTCGGCCGACGAGTACGTGAAGACTGCGTCGCGCTGGGCCAAGGCCATCCGCCGTCTCGACCCCAGCATCAAGCTGGTCAGCTGCGGCATGAACGGTTGGAACGACTGGGACCGAGTAGTCATCGAGGGCTTGTCGGCGCTGGTCGACCTCCATTCCTTGCACATATATACCGGGTCGGGCGACTACTGGAACAATGTCCTCAGCCCGCACCAGTCGGAACGGGCCATCCGCTACACGAGCACGTGCTTGGCCCGGACCGCCTATACCCAACGGCTCAACCACGCCCCTGGTATTGCCTACGACGAGTGGAACGTATGGTACCGCACCGACGACGGGGCCCTCGAAGAGCGCTACTCGTTCGTTGACGCCCTTGCCGTCGCCACCTATTTGAACATATTCGTCCGCAACTGCGCCTGGGTCAAAATGGCCAACCTGGCTCAGATGGTCAATGCAATCGCACCAATTGTGACAACAACACAGGGTTCGTTCGTCCAGCCGATCTACTACCCGTTCCAGTTGCACGCAGAATCCGCTCTCGACGAAGCGGTCGACGCCCGCGTCGAGTCGCCCACCGTCGAAGGCCCTGTGCCACAACCGGGCGACCGATGGAGGCATCGCATCGCCGATTTAGGCCCATTTGCCACCATCGATGCGTCTGCCACCACGGATACGCGCCGCTCCAAGTTGAGCGCAACGATCGTTAACCGCGACCCAGGATCGGCCGACGCGGTCGAACTGCGGTTGCGCGACGGCACCTTCGCCGGCCCGGCCCGGGTGCGAACGATGACGGGAACGGACCGCGCCACCAATATTTTCTCCCCAGGGACCGGAGAAAACCCCGGCAGCGCAATTGAAGGAGTCAACTTGGAGGACGGGGTCGAACAACCGAGAGGCGATGTCCTCGTTGTAAAAGCCCCGCCGAGCTCGTTCACCGTCATCGAAGTGCCGATAAGCGAACCCTAAACCGAGACGGCATGTTACTCAGTACCGCACCACTAAAAGGGAGGAGCCTTTGCCAGAACTACTGAGCCCTACCGGAAGAAACCAACACAGACACAAAATAATCGCCCAATACCATTGCAACCGAAGGAGCCTACAGGGATGACAAATAGACCAACTAATGGACGCGCTCCGCGTCGTCGTATCATGTGTAAGGTCGTGTCCGGGGGGGGCGCCGCCCTCATGGCCGGCACATTGCTGTCCGCGTCCCCGCTGTTGTCGGGGACGTCGTCCGCGGCCACCGGAGCTCTAAGCACCAACACCACCTCATACTGCAAGTCGGGGGCCCCCCAGATCGAGTTCTGGGACTGGGTGCCCGGGATCTACCGCATGGTGGACACGTTCAACATGACCCACCCCACTATTTGCGTCAAGTTGGACGACGTCGGGGCTGGCAATACTGAGTACATAAAGCTTACGGACGCCATCAAAGCCAACTCTGGGGTACCCGACGTGGCTGAGGTTGAGTTCGACGAGCTACCGTCCTACGAGATCACCAAGTCGGTGGTTAACCTGGTCCCCTACGGGGCCAACAAATACAAGAGCGAGTTCGCCTCCTTTGCCTGGGATGAGGTAAGCCAGGGCGCAGGCGTCTACGCGATGCCCGGAGACGCCGGCCCGATGGACCTTTTCTGCAACAGTGCCCTCTTGAAGAAGTACAACGTCAGCCCCGGGGCAACCTGGGCCACCTTCGCCACTGCCGCTGAGGCGCTTCACAAGGCGGATCCCAAGGCCTACCTGGCCAGCTTCGACCCGGAGGACATGCAGTACCTGGTCAGCGTCATGGCCCAGGACAACGCATTCCCCTTTAGCTGGAACGGTGGCTCCAAGGTCACCGTCGACTTCACGGGCAAGAACGAGATGGCCTGGGCCAAGTACTGGGACACCCTGTTCTCCAACGGGTCGATCAAGGCGGCCGCCGACTTCCAGAACGCGTTCTGGTCGGACTTGAACAACGGCACCTACGCCTGCTGGATCGCCTCCGCCTGGGGACCGTCATACTTGGCCCCCAACCTGACCAGCCTGTCCCTTGGGTCATGGCGCACCTACCCGCTGCCGCAGTGGACAGCAGGGGGCGATGTAGCCGCCAACTGGGGCGGGTCGACTTACCCCGTGTTCTCGTCCAGCAAGGACCCAGCTGCGGCTGCCACCTTTGCCGAATGGATGAATGGCACCAGCCAGTCGTGGGCGATCATGAAGACGGCCCCGTCCTCACTGTTCCCGACCTACCTCCCACTGCTCAATACGCCGTCGTTCCAGTCCATCAGCATCCCGGCAACGGGCACTTCGCCCCTGTTCAACCAGGCCGCCAAGGCGGCCAGCCACGTAGAAGCGGCGTCCTGGCCCCCGTTCATGACCTATTTCCTGGCCCTGACCACGACCTCAAACCTCCTGAACGGCAAGGGGACGTTGGAGCAGGACTTCCAGACCCTTCAGTCGACGATGACCACGTACGCCAAGCAGCAAGGATTTACGGTAAGTACGTAACCGTCGGGTACCTAGTTGAGCTAAACCAGACAAACTAACGGGACAGATGGCGGGGGCCTACGGCCCCCGCCATCCCGGTCCCTAAAAGGGGGAGCATGTGAGCCAGGTGGTGGCAAACGGAGCGTTACAGCGGCGAGAGCCGACCCCTCTGCTCGTGCGCGCCGACGGCGGCCCGCAACGCAAAGCCGGGTCGGTCACAGCCCGAGAGCGCCGAGGGCTCTATTTCATCCTGCCCTTCATTCTCATGTTCCTGTTCTTCTTGGTCATCCCGATCCTCTACGCCCTTTACGACAGCCTGTTCACCAGCCGCCTGGTCGGCGGCACAGTGTTCAGCGGGTTGGCCAACTACAAGACCGTCCTCACCACCGGCGCTTTTTGGTACAGCCTGCTGCGCACTCTTATCTATGCGGCTATCCAAGTGCCCGTCATGATCATCATCGCGGCCTTCTTCGCCACCATGTTCGAAATCGGTGTGGCCAAGTGGGGTGCGTTGTTCCGCACCCTTTTCTTCATCCCTTTCGCCGTCCCCACCATCGTGGCCGGCGTGATGTGGTCCTTTCTGCTGGAGGACCCGTACGGGCCGTTCGACCGTATTTTCCAGGACGTCGGCCTCAAATCGTTCAACTTCTTCGGCGCCGGGGCGCCTCTGCTCGGGTCCATCGTTGTTATCGCAATATGGGAGTGGACCGGCTACACGATGGTCATCCTGTTCACCGCGCTCAAGTCGGTCCCCGCGAGGTGGTCGAGTCGGCCCTAATGGACGGGGTGAGCCTGCGCAAACTGGTGACCCGGGTGAAGCTGCCGATGATCCGCCCGGCGATCACCCTGGTAGCCATAATCAACATCATCGGAGCCCTGCAGCTGTTCGTGGAGCCGGAAGTGCTGACAGTGTTCACCACTAACGTCGCGTACAACTACACCCCTAACGTTTACCTCTACAACCAGGCTTATGCGGCCCAGGAGTACAACCTGGCCGGGGCCATCGCCTTCGTGTTGGCCCTGATCATCATCCTCATCTCGGTTGGCTTCCTGGTAGTGCGCAGGAAGAAAGGAGGGTGGCTATGACCACCACCGCCACGTTGACGGTCAAGCCGACGGTCAAGCCGCTCACCCGCCGGGAACGGCGGGCGAAAGCCAGGACCGACACGATCCCCCTCCGGTTGTACGGGCTTCGGCGGGGCACGGTCACCATGGTGACTGTCCTGGCTGTGGTGTTCGCGGTATTCACCCTCACCCCGCTTTGGTGGATACTGGTCAACTCCACCAAGACCGAACCCAACCTCTTCGCCACCTTCGGGCTCTGGTTCGCCCACCCGTTCGAGTTCTTCCACAACATGCGCCAGATCTTTGTCGACCATTCTCAAGGGTCGTTGGCCGATTGGTTCCGCAACACGCTCATTTATGCCTTCGTGGGCGGCACTGGGGCCACGGTGCTGTCGACCCTTGCCGGCTACGGTTTCTCCCGGTTCCGCTTCCGGGGCAACAACACCCTCTTCATGGTGGTGCTCTCCGCCCTGCTAATACCCTCCACGGCGGTCGCCATCCCCCTATACATCCTTTACGCACGGGTCCATCTGGACTCGACCATGGAAGGAATATTCCTACCGTTTATGGTGAGCCCGGTCGGGGTCTACCTTATGCGGGTCTACGCAGGCGGGGCGGTACCTCGGGAGCTGTTGGACGCGGCTCGGGTAGACGGGGCACGCGAGAGCCGCATCTTTATGCGTATCGCTCTACCGCTGATGACCCCAGCGATCGTCACCGTCTTCCTGCTTTCTTTGGTGTCGTCGTGGAACAACTTCTTTTTGCCCTTCATCGTGAACAACAACGCCAGCTTGGACCCTCTGCCGGTGGGCGTGTTCGTATGGTTCCAGCACTCGGTGAGCGGCGGCGGCTACCAGGACTTCTACCTTTACACGATCTGTGCCGGCTTCCTCACGATCGTCCCCATAATCGTCGTGTTCCTGGCATTGCAGCGCTTTTTCCGGGGTGGCCTGTTGCTTGGGAGCCTCACCGGCTAGGGGCGCGCCGGCCCCAATTTTCGAGAAGGAGCAAACCTGTGCTCGCGACCAGTGCTGCGTTTGGGCGAGCGTTCGTTCACGGGGCCGCCAGAAGCCTGATCGGCCGCGCTGTGCTGCTTGCGACGCTGGTCATTGCGATGGGGGCACCCGTGCCGAGGGCCGCGGCAGCGGCAGCGGCCGCTGCCCCCGCCAACACTGTGCCCGTGCCGTCGTACATGTTCATCCACGACCCGTCCATGATCCGTGAAGACAACACCTGGTACCTGTTCTCGACCGGTGACCCCAACGGAGGAGTCAACGACGGGGACATCCAGATCCGGGAGTCCACCGACCTGCGGACCTGGCACCTGGTCGGCACGGTTTTCCGCACCATCCCGAGCTGGATCACCAACCGGGTCCTGGGCGTCCAAAGCCTGTGGGCCCCGGACATCTCCTACTACGGCGGGCTCTACCACCTCTATTACGCAGCCTCTAGTTTTGGTGCAAACGACTCGTTGATCGCGCTGGCCACCAACCGCACCCTGGACCCGTCGAGCCCTGACTACCACTGGAAAGACGACGGGCTGGTGTTTTTCTCAGTTGTGGCCGACAATTACAATGCCATCGACCCCGCCCTCATCAGTGCTCCGGGTGGGGCCAAGTGGCTCCTCTTCGGGTCGTTCTGGGGCGGCATCCATCTCCTCCGGCTGGACGCAGCCACCGGTCTGCCCGCCTCGCCCCACCCCACCCTCTACTCGCTATCGGAGGCTCCAGCCCCCGACCCCGAGGAGGGCTCGTACATGATCTATCACGACGGGTTCTATTACCTCTTCATCTCCTACGGCTTCTGCTGCAAGGCCATAGGGAGCACCTACGAGATCCTTGTGGGGCGCTCACAGGCCATAACGGGGCCGTTCGTGGACCCCAACGGCACGACCATGACCGCGGGCGGCGGGATGGAGCTGCAGGGCAGCACGGACGGCATGATCGGCCCGGGCGGGCCCTCCGTGACCCTGGACGGCGGTAATTTCCTGATCGACTACCACTACTACGACGCCTGGGCGGCCGGCCAGCCATGGCTCCAGGTGCGCCGGCTGTATTGGTCGGCCGACGGTTGGCCCATAACCGGAGCAGCCATGGTCCCCGTCCCGGGAGCGCCGCCAGGCGCCTAGCGGATAGAGGCCTGAACTACTGGAATAGGCCCCTTGGCTGGGTCAGAAGAACGCTGTCGGGCCCGTGTAGGAGACACGAAACTCGTCGGCGTCGAAAGGAGAGGGAGAAGACACGGCATCGCTGTGCTGGACAAGAGTGATCCGCTCCAACAAGGTTTCGCGGCCAGTGAAGCGCAGTCGCTCGTGGCCCGAGGAGTGCTCAAGAGACGTTCCTGTTGCATTTGGCCGTTCTGGCATCTTTCTATAAGTCGTTGATGCATTTCAAGCGCGTGACGTAGACCCGGTGATGGCGACGTCGACCGTTCGGCACGGCGGCCTTTGTCACTCCTTGGTCGAGCCCGCCAGCATCCCGGTGACCAACGAGCGCTGCGCGAAGAAGAAAACGATGAAGACGGGCGCGATCGCAACCAGCGTCGCCATCGCGAGTTCCGGCCGCAAGACCGGGCTGTTGGCCCCGACAACCGGGTTAAACGTGGAAGTCGAAGAAACGAGGTATTCGAGACCGACCGGTAGCGGGTACTGGCGGTCACTGTAAAACATCACAAACGGGAGGAAAAAATTAGTCCAGCTGGAGACGAAAGCGAAAAACCCAACCAAGGCTACTATCGGCCGCGCAAGTGGTAGGGCAACGAGCCGGAACACGGCCCATTCGCTGGCCCCGTCCACCCGCGCGGCAGCTAACAAGTCCCTCGGGATGGTGGACGAGAAGAAAATATAGGAAAGGTAGACCCCGAACGGGAAAAAGCCGAACGGCAGGATCACCGACCACGCACTGCCCAGAAGGTGGAGGAGGTTCATCTCGAGGAAGAGCGGCAGCACCAGCGCGCTGGCAGGCATGATCATGACGATCAGGGTGATGCTGAGGAGCATTCGGCGCCCAATGAACTCCGTCAAGGCCAAGCCGTAGCCCGCCACGACTGCGGACAGCAGGGCGAGGACGAGCCCACCCACGGAGTACTCGGCCGAATTGCCCAACCAGGTCAAAAGCTCGTGACCCTGGAAGGAGTAGATCTCGTCCCAGGTCCTCAGGAAAGTGTGAAAGGACCCGAACGCCATGGGGCCCCAGTACACCAGTTGATGGTCAGTCTTTGTGGGAGCGATGAGGAGCCAGATGACCGGGACGATGAAAAAGGCGGTGAAGCCCAGCATTATGATGTACCACACAAGGCGAACACCGGTCCGACGCGGAGACATCGGCCGGCGAGTACGGCCGGTCCTAGGCACGGCATCCACCGAGCCAGCCCCGGTTATGGGCTGCACCGTTGTTTGGACCATAGCATCGTCGCTATCTATTCGATCTCGAAGAACTTCGAGCGGAAGACGAGGAGCACTGCGACCATCAAACATAAGACGAGCAGGTCAACCGAGATGGCTGCGGCAGAATTGAAGTTGGCCTCGGTGAAGGCCGTGTAATAGGCGAGTTGGTTGGGCGACCACCATTGGCTGACTACGCCTGCGGTGGCAGTGCTGACAAGCGTTGGCTCCACGAAGAGCTGGGTCCCGGCTGCAAAGGCCAGGATAACCATATAGACGACCCACTTTTTGATCAAGGGCAGCTTGACCCGAAGGGCGAGCTGGAAGGCGTTGGCACCGTCGATCTTGGCTGAGTCGATTATTTCGTCGGAGATGTTGTTGAGCGCCCCGGTCATCACGACGATCCAGCCGCCAGCACCCGTCCAGAACGCGATTACGGCGAACACGAACGGTAAGTGACCTGGTAGGACGACTTGGGGGAGGGTGGAAAGGTGGAACAGGGACTCGATGAAACGCCAGGGGCTGAGGGGAGGGTCGAGCATGAAGAGCCAGACCAGGACGCTCGCGGAACCGGCGAGCGCGCCAGGTAGATAAAAGAGGAAACGAAAAAACGGGACGGTCCGCTTGACCCCGCCGTGCAACAGGAGGGCCAAGAAGATGACCAGGACCACCAAAACAACAAGCCATGCCGCAAGGTAGACGGCGATGTGCTCGAAGGCGGGCAAGAACCGGTAATCGTGCCCCGTCTTGAAGAAGTTGGAGAGGCCGGCCCACTTGGCGCCGGGCTTCGTTAACGAGAGCCAAAGGACATAGCCCGCTGGAACAGCGCCGAAAAACGCTAAGAGGACGACGTAGAGGCTTACGAACGCGTAGCCGGCCCGCTGGCGCGGCACCAGCCCGCCTGCGCCCGGTGCGACCTTGTGCTCGGGCCGGGACAGGCAGGCTGGTGGCGATGGTCAAATCAGGTCCCTCCGGGCCTTACGACTTGACTTGGAAACCGTCGAGTGCGGCTGCGGAGGAGATTCTGGCTAGCGAACACAGGGATCTGCGAGGAGAAGCTCGAGCCCGATGTGAGGGCGGGCAGCACATTGGCCGACCAAAGACCGCCCGTGTTCCAGGGGCTCTGGGCAAAGCCGGGCCAGACCTCGCCGGCAGATGTGGCGAACGCAGGCGCCAGAGGGCTGGCGAATAGGGTACCGGTGTCTTCTTGGGCGATCCAGGACTTTGCCGCCGGAGCGTACGCCGGGTACCCCTGTGAGAGGTCTTGAGATTGGGTGGATGTGGCCAGCCAGGTCATGGCTGAGGCCGCGAGCGTGGGGTTGGCGGAGTGCGACGACATGATCCACAAGCCACCGCCCACATCTCCGGTCCAAGCTTTGGCTCCGGCCGCGGAGGATAGCGCGGGATAAGCGGCCCAGGTGCCCTTGGGACTATCGAAGGCGGAACCGGAACCCTCAAAAATTGCCCCCGAGTACCACGCCGGCCCGATCAACATCAGGGTCTTGTCCGCGTAAGTCTTCCCGAAGGTGCTCGAGAAAACATAGACGACCGGGACTGATTTGTCCGCGACCAGCGGGTCGAGAAGCGCGCCTATCTGCGTACAGTGGGGATTGCTGGGGTTGTCGACCACCGTGTAAGAGTTGGTTATGTCGTTTACCGGGCACTGGGCGGGTTGAAGGTAGAGGGAAGCGTCAAAGGAGTCGCCTGCGGTGCCGATGATGTAACCCGGGTGGTTCTGGGCCACGCTCTCGCCGATCGTCTGCCACTGCTTCCAGGTCTGGGGGACGCTGTAGCCCCACTGCTTCATGAGCGGGACGTTGACCCATAGCACGTCAAAGGCATTGTCGTTGCGCAAGCACTCCAGCTTGCCGCCGACGATGCAGGGGGCCAGCGTGCCCGGTTCGTAGCCGCTGAGGATGGAGTTGGGGACGAGGCCCTTGTTCAGCACGGCCGCGAAATTGTCGAACTGCGGCTGCGCGAGGGTCTGGACGTCGTTTGCCTCCTCGGAGAAAAGGATGTCCGGCCAGCCGTGGCCGATCCGGTTGAACAGCGCGACCTTGCTCTCGATGCTGCCATCACCGTTAGCGCCACCGTCGAAGGTCACTATGTTGACCTTGACGCTCGGGTGTGTCTTCGCGTACAGCTTCACCATAGGAAGGCGGGCGGAGTCGGTCCATATCGTGAGTGACTTCGAGCTGGCTGCTGCGGCAGGTGCAGCACTTGTGATGTTCGTACCAATAGTGGCCATCGAGACGGCCAACCCGGTTACTGCCAGGGTATTGATCAAGCGGCGCGGCCGGCCCAGCAGAGCGCGGCGCTGAACGGTTGGGTTTTGTTTCATGGTCCTCCTCATTTCGGGGTTGATTTTGGTCGTCAAGGTTTCACGCGGCCCTGACCGGTCCCAAGCGGTCAGTTGACTTCCACCAAAAATGGGCTGAGCGCCTGTGGGTACTCGGCCCCCGCGGCAAGCCGACACCGGGACCAATCGGGGCGGGCACCATTCCGTGCTTGTCGATACCCGGTTCCCGCCGCACGGGGTTGCCCCAGACCAGCGACTCGTAGTAAGTGCAGTTGGGGATTGCCATACACAAGTGCCGGCAGGTCAAGGTCGGCCCGTGGGGTTCAGCACGGAGCTGGTAGGCGTCCGCAAGGTGAGCCGTACGCATGGCACCGGTGAACCCACCGCGGAGCTCGACGCTGGTACGGACAAAGCTCGCACAGCCCGAGGCAATGAAGTCGGCAGTATTCATATGGGCACCGTCCGAGGTCTCGCCTACGAGCAACGGGACCCGGACCCTCTCCGAGAGCCACTTGTACGCAGTGACGGAGAACTCCCGGATCGGCTCTTCGTACCAGAGGTAACCGGCCGCGGCCAATGCGTCGCCTAGGTACACGGCGTCCGGCAGGTCGAACCCTGCTGAGCCGTCGTACATGAGCGGGACCGCGCTCCCCACGTGCTCGCGCACGGCCTCGCACAGCTTCGCGTCCTCGCGGGCATCTCCGAAGGCATGCAGCTTTAGGGCTGGGTAGCCCAGCTCGGCGCACTGGTCCGCCACGTCCAGGTACTCCTCGATGGTGGCGTATGTAGTGGTCGACGCATAGGATGCGATCTCCTTGCGGAAGCCACCCAGCAATTGCCATGCCGGCATACCGACCGACCTGCCCGCCAGGTCCCACAGAGCCGTGTCGACCATACCGAGCAGGTAAAGCGGGATCTCCTCGACGCGGTCGAGTTCCCACAACTTATGCCACAACCATTCGCGCTGGAGGGGGTCCTCGCCAACCAGTACGGCTCGCAACACGCGGTCGACGATGTCGGGGAGCACGGCGCTTGAGGCCAAGCGGGCCTGAAACGCCACGCCGTCGCAGCCCGCGTCGGTCCTGATCTGGAGCACAGCGCCGTAGCCGTCGGCGGGGCTGCCGGGCAGTCCGCGGCGCCAAACAAACGGAGGGTCTGGCGCATGCACCAGCACCCGGTGGACCTCAACGGCGGTGATCCTCATAGGCCCCCTAATAGGTCATACATAAGACGACTGTTGTATGATGGCATAAGACCTACGTGCCGCGCAAGCGATGTCAGACCGCCCGGGCGCTCCGCTTGTCGCTCCCCTTCGACGCTGGTCACGTAGGCTCGCGAGATGGAGACGTGGAGGTGTTCTCCCCTGCACCCAAGTGGGCGGGCCCCCATGCGAAAGTGCCGGCCGCTATGACGTGGCCTGCTGCCGAAACCGCTATACCGTGGCGACGACGTCCGGCCCGCTTGGGCGAGGCCGTCGTTGCCTCGTTGATCGACCGGATCGTAACCGGCTCGCTCCCGCCAGGGTCATCGTTACCCGCCGAACCCGTTCTGTGCCAGGACTACAGCGTGAGCCGCTCAGTCATCCGTGAGTCGCTCAAGCTCCTGGAAGAAAAAGGCCTTGTCATCGTGAAGCAAGGGCAGGGCACCACAATCTTGCCATCCGAGCATTGGAACTTGCTTGACCCAGTGGTCTTGCAGACAGTTATCGGAAGTGACAACACCCTGGCAATTTTCGACGACCTGATCGACGTCCGTGCCGCGTTGGAGTCCCAGATGGCCCAGCGAGCCGCCACCAAGATCACAGGCGCGCAATTGGACGAGTTGCATTCTCACCTCATCGAGCTGGAGACAATGTTGAACGACCCCGATGGGTACGCCTCAGGAGACATCTCCTACCACGACATGATCTCGAGGTTCTCAGGCCACCAGTTAGCAAGATCGATCCTGAGGTCGGTGCAACCGCTGGCCCTGACGAGCACCTATTACCGGCACACGCACCGGGCGCCCGAGGACAACATGAGGTCCCACCGGGGCCACGTGGCCATCTATAAACAGCTGTCCAAGCGCGACCCCGAGGGCGCCGCGCGAGCGGTCAGAACGCACATTCTCAGCTCCTGGGAGATCTACAAGGACCGGGCACAGGCATCCCCCAAGTAGCAGCGGTCAGGCGATCGCCTTCCGCCCGACGACCGACTCACGCTGGCGAAGTGGCATGGGCATGCGGTGGACCTGCCCTTCGAGGAGCGGCTCAGAGCCGCCATCCAAGAGAAGCTCAATGGCTTTTCGTCCCAGCTCGTAGTGGGGTATGGCGATGCTGGTCAGCTGTGGCCGCAGCCAGGACGCAACGGGCTCATCATCGAACGACACAACCGATACGTCCTGACCGACCTTTCTGCCCGAATCTTCGAGTGCATCGTAGGCGCCCACGGACAGCCGGTCGTTGAAACAGATGAGGGCCTCAGGGGCTGGTTTCCGCAGCAGGAACTTGCGTGTCGCCTCGTACCCGACGGCCGGCTGCCAGTCCCTGAGCGACACGCCGCCCGCTAGTTCAACCTTCGCGGCGTCAAGGACTTCCTTTATCCCAGTCAAACGCTCAGTTGCCGCGACAACTCCCTTGGGCACCTGGGTCAGCCTGGCCCGGCACCCACCACGTAAATGCCATCAGTGTGGCCCGCCTCGAGGAGCGCCCTCGCCGCGGTACGACCTGCTTCCAGTTCATCGGGGATAACTGAGGCAATCGCGCAAGGCTTCGCCGGGAGCGCGTTGAGGAGCACACTCGGGCCATCCAACAGCCCTTTCGGGACAGCAGCCCAGCGGGTGTACATGGAGGCAAGCACGATCCCGTCAACGCCGCGGTCTCGCATCGCCTCAATCATCTCTTTCTCCAGCTCTGGGTCGCCTTCGGTCTCGGCGATGAGAAGGAGGTGCTCGCTCTCTCGTGCAGCGTCCAGCGCCCCCCAGATCAAGTGCCCAGCAAAGGGCGTCGTTGCAACAGTGTCCGATACGAAGCCGATCGTCTGAGTCGTTCCTGTACGCAGGCTTCGCGAGACCACATTGGGGCGGTAACCGGTCTCTCGCACTGCCTGTTCAACTCGGGCGCGAACTTGCTGGGAGATCCGCATCTCATCGCCGCGCCCGGTAAGGACGAACGAAGCGGTGGTCTGCGAGACACCGGCCCGCCGAGCAACCTCTGCAAGGGTTACTCGTCGCTGCAAAGTCGTCCTTGCCTATCGCACACGAGAGCTTCTCCACACCCCGAGCCGGCAGTCGCAACGTCAAGCACTGTCAGTGTCCCGAGGCTGGCGGCAACGCACGCCGAGGAGCTTACAGGGGGCCGGCCGAGGTCGCCGTCCCAAGGTCGCAGTCCGCGCGACTCCCGCTCGAGGGCTTTTGGTCCCGTCCACTTCGCATGCGGGGCACTTGGTCGCAGCTCTCCAAATAAGCCGACAGCGCAATGCCTTGACAACGGCGATGGCACTGGGCATCATATAACGCCAGAGCTAATTCGAATTAGCTTCACCATAGGGGTGCCGCACGCAAAGCCTGCAAGGCTCGCCGGGTAGTGACGCGGAAAGCGACCGACGATCTTCCAAGGCTGTTCGCGCTGCGGTTAGGAAGGAGGATCATATGCTGAAAGGTCCGAGCCGGTTGAAGAACCGGCGATCGACGCTCTCAAGACGTCACTCAGCTTTAGCTGGTTTGCTAGCCGCCACGATGGTCATGGTTACCCCGACAGCGGTCCAAGCGGCCTCTCTGCGAGGGGCAACCAACGCCGCCGCCAGCTTTGCAGCGAATTGCGGCACCAAGCCCGTCACTTTGTCGGGGTACTTTGAGACTGGCTTCCCGGACGCGATCGATCTCGCCCACCTGTTCACGAAGCAATACCCGAGCGTTACGTGGAACATACGCCAAGACGCCTTTGCCGTCATAACACAGGACGCCCCGCTCGTCCTGTCCGGGCCGAACCCCCCGGACCTGATGCGGCTGCCAACCTGGAGCGGTCTTGTAAAAGATCACCTGCTAATGAACCTCGACGGCTACTTCAACACCTTTGGGTGGGACAAGTTCCCTGCGTCCGACCTGGCGAGCATGAGGGTCGCGCCCAGCGGCGCACCCAGCGGCAGCGGCCCGCTGTGGGGCATGGGCCTCAACTACTCCATGACCGGTGTGTTCTACAACAAGGCCCTTGCGGCAAAGATAGGGATGACGAGCGCTCCCACGACGCTGGCTCAGCTTGATGCCCTCCTGGCCAAGGCCAAGGCTGCCGGCATCCTTCCCGTGGAACAGTTCGACAGCGCTGGTAACGGTGGGCTCATCTTCCCCCTCCAGTACCTGATGGCTGACTACAACATCGCAAGCCAGGGGTCCGTGAACTCGATAAACAATTGGATTTTCGACCAACCCAACCAGGACATCAATACGGCCGCTAACCTCGAGGCCGTCGAGCACCTCGACACTTGGATCAAGGACGGCTACTTCAACCCGGATGCCAATGCTGTCTCTTACTCCACCATGATGGGACGTTTCGAAGCCGGCAAGGGCTTGTTCATTTTTGACGGCGACTGGGAGTCCGGCAACCTCGATTCCACTTATGCAGGGAAGTATGGCTTCTTCCTGTTCCCGCCGCTGACCGCAGGTGGCAAGCAGGGTGCCATGTCTGCTCCCCTCACCTACGGCATCGCCGCCACGGCGAAGCATGCGAGCTGTGCCGCCTTCTTCCTCAATTGGGTCGCAACCAACCCAGCGGCGAGATTGCTGAACGTAAAGGAAGGTGGGTCAAACCCGGGTGGCCCTCCAAACCTTCCGATCCCCGGCGTAAAGCCCGGTACGGTGACGGCTCAAACCCTCAAGGCTGGCCAGGTAATCGCTAGGGACAACGGTGCAATGGGCTTCATCGCCAACGCCACGGGGTCGATAGACGCAGAAGGCTGGACACCAGCCGTCGAGAGCCTTTTCGCCGGCCATGAGACGTCAGTCCAGGTGCTGAAGTTCGTACAAAACGCCTATAAGCAAGAACTCACCGCACCCTAAGCTAAGTCGGCAAATGGTAAGCGCGCCTGCCTCGGTCCGCTCTCAAAGATTTGCCGCACACAACAGCGGCGCCGCGAGCCCCTGCCGCAAGGCGGGCTCGCGGCGCCGGCTTGCATGGGTGGCTCTTTGTCTTGCCCGCGCTCGCCGCCTACACCGCCTTCGTTTTATGGCCCATAGTCCAAGCCTTTCGGTACTCGTTTTACAACTGGGACGGGGTCGCGCCGGCTCAGTGGGCAGGGTTGGAGAACTTCAAGACGGTCTTCAGCAATGAGCAGCTCATCGCGGTTATCGGCCACGCCTTTGAGTTGATCCTATTTTTCAGCGGCATCCCAGTGCTGCTGGGCCTCGCTGCCGCCACCTCCCTGCGGCGATTTATAACCGGCCGACTGGGCTCTGTGACAAGGACGGTCCTATTCCTTCCCCAGGTTGTACCGCTAGTGGCCGCCGGGATCGCTTGGAGCTGGATGCTATCTACTACGGGCGCAGTTGACCAGATCCTCGGCTGGGTCGGCCTGGGAAGCCTCGAACGCTCCTGGTTGGGAGACTTCAGCACCGCGTTGCCCGCGGTGGGGGTCATCGGCGCCTGGGTGCTCCTAGGCCTATGTACGGTGCTCTTGCTGGCCGGCATGTCCAAGATCGATGCGGCCCAATACGAGGCGGCTCAGTTGGACGGGGCAGGGCCGTTCCGCGAGTTCTTTTCTATTACCCTTCCGGAGCTGCGCCAAGAGATCGCCGTCTGTGTCACAGTGACAGTGATAGCCGCTCTTTCCGCATTCGACATAGTGTACATATCGACCGATGGAGGGCCAGGCACTGTGACAATGGTGCCTGGTCTCGAGGTGTACCAACTGGCGTTCCTTAATCGCCAGGTCGGCTTGGCCGCCGCTCTCGCAGTGGTACTGATGGTCCTGGTGATCATTTGTATCCTTCCGATCCAATGGTTCGCGCGGAGAGGTGTGGAGGAATGATCGTCGCACGGCGCAACTCTGTGGTGGGCGGCCTGTTCCTGGTGGCGCTAATGGTCGTAACGCTGTTGCCTTTCGTGAGCATGTTCACCAGTGCTCTCTGGCCTTCCGGCAGCTACCCTTTGGGGATTTCCTGGCCATCCCATCCTCATTGGGGGAACTTCGTCTCAGCTTTCCAAACCGCCGACATGGGTGCCATGTTCCAGTCGAGCGTTTCGATCGTGATCGGTGTGGTGCCGGTTTCGCTCCTGTTCGCCACATTGGCCGGTTTTGGCCTGGGCCATCTGCGGGTGCGTGGCGGCCAGGTGGCGTTCCTGCTATTTGTGCTCGGCCTCACGCTGCCGTTCGAAGGGGTTATCGTGCCTCTCTATTACGAGATCCGGCACCTTGGCCTTCTCGGCAGTCGCTGGGGGATCATCCTGCCCCTGATCGGGTTGTTCATGCCATTCGGCGTGTACTGGATGCGAGCGCACTTCGTCAACGCGCCCCAGGCCCTTTCCGAGGCAGCTCGCGTCGACGGGGCGACAACTTGGCAGCTGTTTTGGCGGGTGCACGTCCCCTTGGCGCGTCCGGCGCTCACATCCCTTGGCATCTTGTTGTCCGTCTGGACTTGGAACCAGTTCTTGCTGTCTATCGTCCTGGTGGACAACCCCACGAACGGGACGATGGCAGGAGCGCTCGGTGCATTTCAGGGCCAGTGGGGCACCAACATCCCACTTCTGTCTGCAGGGTCGCTCCTCATCCTCACACCGACGATCATCCTTTTTATTGCTTTCCAGCGCCACTTTATTGCAGCACTGCTGCAAGGATCGCTGAAGGGTTAGCCTTTACAATGGTGCTCCGGTTACCGGACAAGTGGGTGTGGGACTTCTGGCTTGTCCGACGCGGCGAGGAACACCACCTGTTTTACCTGCAAGCACCGCGAGCGCTTGGCGACCCGGCTCTGCGCCACCATAACGCCACCATCGGTCACGCGGTGTCGGCTGACTGCCGCGAATGGACAGTCTTGCCAGATGCTCTCCAGCCGGGCGAGCAGGGCAGTTGGGACGACCTTGCAACCTGGACGGGGAGCACCATCGCGCACGAAGGTCGCTGGTACATGCTTTATACAGGGGTAAATAGGGCCGAGGGAGGCCTCGTGCAGCGGATCGGGCTCGCCGCCTCCGACGACCTGGTGCACTGGGAAAAGCACCCGGGCAACCCCGTGCTCGAGGTCGACCCACAGTGGTACGAAGTGCTCGACCAAGGTCGTTGGCGCGACCAATCGTGGCGCGACCCGTGGCTCTTCCGGAGCCCCGATGACGACCTCGTCCACGTTCTGATCACGGCTCGCGCATCCTCGGGAGCAGCTGATGGCGCTGGTGTCGTTGCCCACGCCCGCTCTGCTGACCTCATTAGTTGGGAGATCCTCCCGCCTCTCACCGAACCCGGGGAGTTTGCGCAGGTAGAGGTGCCGCAACTCGTCCAGTTCGACGGGTCATATGCCATCCTGTTCTCCTGCTTGGCGGAGGACCATTCGGCGGCTCGCCTCAAGAGGCTGGGTACCCCTGGCCGAGCAGGCACCTTTGCGTTCTCGGCGCAGCATTTCGTAGGGCCATACTCACCCACCGATGCTCCGGTTGCAGCTAACGGCGGACCACTAGGCGTCCTCTACGCTGGGAAACTCCTCGAGGAGCAACCTGGCGAGTACGGGTTCATGGGCTTCCGGGGGGTCGATGATCGCAACTTTCTTGGCGAGCTAACCGACCCACTGCCCGTCCAGAAGGAAGCGAACGGTCGCATCGTCGTGCTAACTCGTTGAAACCTCTCAGATGGTCTGGGCGACCTTGGCAGTCGGGCGAGGGGCGACGTGCAGCCGCGTGTAGCCCGCGCCGGCGACCGCAATGCGGGTCCAGCGGTAGAGATGCCCCGCTTCGGGTGCCTGGCGGTACCGCCCCGGCGGTCAGAGGGCGATGACGGTCTTCCCCTGAGCGGGTCGGTGGTCCCACGCGCTCAGGACAACAGGCGCGTCATCGAGCGAGATGCGGGTGATCGGCGGGGCCGCGATACCCGCCTTAGAGACGGCTTCTGCGACGCGGTCTAGCAGCTCGCTGGAGGCCAGAGACCGGTCTCGGCCACAGGTCCCACCCGAAAACGGTAAGCCTTTCGCCTATGTACCGCATACGTCGAAGTCCCGGGTCTGTCCCCTGGCTTCTCGCTTTAGCCCGGGGAGAATGGTTGAGAGGCCGCCGTTGTCGGCCCGGGCTCAGGCGGCCAGGCGCGGAAGTGGGTGCGCGCCCCGTGCTCCCTCCAAGCGCCCCCGCCAATGCCCCGTCCCCAGTGGCGTCCGGTCTTGCCCTCTACGTCCGACGTGCCGACCGATCCTCGTGCCGTTCGCGCCCGGCGCGCCCGCCCCGTGCGCTCGAGGGGCGTCGGTCCTCGTGGCCGGTGATAATGTGAATTGGCTTGAGTGGAGCTTGCCAAATGATGCCCGGGCGTAGCCCGCCTCGGGACGCCGGCACCGGCAGGGACCAGGACAATTCCTGTGACGACAAAACACGCGGGAGGTCACTAATGTCACTGACTCTCAAACAAGTGAGAGACAATTGTCAAAGTGCGCGGGCCAGCATGCGACGTGCTCGCAATGAACATTGGGCCTTTGGGGCATTCAACTTAGACGACGAGCAAACTTTAAAGGCCGTCGCTCGGGCTGCGCAAAAGAAACAAGCCCCGGTACTCGTAGAAGTCAGCCAGGGCGAAGTCGACGACCTTGGCCTTGACAACGTCCGGGACATGGTTGACAACTTTAAGAATGACTACGCGCTAGAGATCTACATCAACCTAGACCACAGCCCGAGTGTGGAAAACGCAATTAAAGGCGTCGATGCCGGGTTTGAATTTATCCATATTGACGTTTCCCAGGCAAATCATGATGCTTCTGACGAAGCGATTGTCGCGGCCACCAAACAGGTCGTCGAGTACGCCAAGTTTACTGGTGCGTTAGTCGAAGCAGAGCCACACTACTTTGCGGGCAGCTCGACTCTTCACACTGAAGGGATCGACTACGAAGAGATAAAAAAGACTTTCAGCACCCCAGAAGGGGCCAAGACTTTTGTCGAAGCTACCGGCATCGATACCTTTGCAGCGGCGATCGGCAACCTGCATGGTAAGTACCCGGTACCTAAGGTACTTGACCTCGAGCTCTTACAGCGCATCCGCAACGCTATCGATTGCAACATCTCCCTTCATGGTGGCAGCGATACCCCTGGGCACTACTTTGTCAGCGCGGTCGAGATTGGGGTAACGAAGATCAACATTAACTCTGATATGCGCTACGCGTACAGGACGACTCTCGAGAAAGTACTCAAGGAAAACCCCGATGAATTCTCCGTCGCTAAGTTAGCTAGCGGGGAGGTGGTCGATGCCGTCCAGGCGGTGGTGGAGAGTAAACTAGAGATGTTCAACTCAAGTGGTAAGGCTGTCTAGGACCGGTTAGGCCTCTTCGCGCGTCCGCGATGTCCGTGCTGTCAGCGTCCTGCGTGCTCTGCGGAGTCCCCTTCCTCTTGGGAGAGCTCGTCGAGCCAGGCGGGCGCGTGGTGGCGCGCCCAGGCCCGGCTGATCCGGCCGAACAGCATTGACTTCAGCGCCTGGCGGTCGGCCAGGGCCATGAGGACGTGTCCCGAGATCACTATCACAAAACCGAGCGCCAGCCAGTTGTGCACGAAGGTGGCGCCGGCCCGCACAGAGAGCGGGAAGGGCCTGTACCAGCGCAGGATGGCGCCGCTGGCGAGCATGACCAGGCCGGCTCCTGCGGTAAAGGCGGCGTTGGCCTTTTGGCCTGCGTTGAATTTGCCCACGCGGACGCGGGCAAAAACCTGCCTTCTCTTTTCGGGCGGGCGGACAACGGCTCGCAACCAGCTCCGGTCGTCGCGGCTCCAGCGGTTGAAACGCCGGATGTCGCGGCGCAGAGCCTGGCCCCAGCTTCCCGATAGGGCGAGGATAAGCGGCACGGGGAGCGCCAGGCCGGCGTAGAGGTGGATGCGCTCGACCAGTTCTCTCCGGCCGACGAGGGCGGTAAGCGGCGCGAAGTACAGGGCGGCACCGGTCACGACCAGCACGGCGAACAGGACAGCATTGGCCCAATGGACAGCCCGCTCCACACGGTCAAAGCGGTTGAGTAGCCCAGGCCGTTCATGCTCGGGTAGGGGAACGGCGCTGCCAAGTGCGGTCGGGATCGCCATGGCCTCAGGCGGCCGATGGCCCATGGCCGTTGGCCCAGGCGTCTACTGGGTAGCCGTTCTGCTCCCAGTAGCCTTCCTCCACCACGCTGGTCAGGGTGATGGTGGACAGCCATTTGATCGACTTGTAACCGAACATCCCTGGGACGTAGAGGCGCACCGGGCCACCGTGGCCCTTGCTGACCGGCCCGCCGAGCATTGAGTAGGCAACGATGGCGCCGCTCTGCTCGGCCTGGTCCGTCGTGAGGGTCTCGGTGTACACCCCGTCGAAGGAGGAGAAATGGAACACCGTCGCGCTCGGGTGGCCCCGGCCAATTTGGCCAGTTCGGTCAGGCGGACGCCCGTCCAGTGCACGTCGTCGACGACCCACCCGGTTACGCATTGGAAGTCGTGGATGAGCCGGGTGGCCGGCAAGGCTTCCAGGTCGCGCACGCTCAGCTTGACGGGACGTTCGACCATCCCGTTGACGGTCAACTTGTAATCGGGCGGCGGTGTAGGGAAGCCGTCGGTCACGGTGTAAAGGGTGAAGTTGCCGCCGCCGGGGACCAGGCCGGCGAGCCCGGTGCCGCGGAGCGGCGCCAGCAGGTCAGAGATCCCGTTCTGCACGTGCTCGCCGAAGGCGATCCCGAGCCCACCGAGGCCCAGGATTGCAAGGACAGCCCTACGGCCGATGGGTTTCTCGCCTTGGTCGGGGGCCGGCCCCCCAGGGCCTCCCGTGGAGGTCACCTCAGCCATGGTCCGATTGCGGGCCCAACTTGCCGATCCTGTAGCTCACATCCCTTAAGAACGCCCCGCCCGGCGGTTTGATTGCGCGGAACCCCGCCAAACCGAGCTTGGGGGGTAGGCGATCGGTACCCCATGCAATCAAGGCATGGGGCCGAGCGTCTCTAACGGTGTGGCGAGCGCGGCGGGAGGACAAGCGTGAGGGTCGACAGCGGCGCCCAGACGGCCCGTCGCAGCCTCCAGGCACCAGGGCACGTCAGCTTCGCCTCACCCATCGCCAGGCCGTGCGCAGCATCGTGAGGGGCTGGGTCCCGGCCCATTGGGCGCGGCGTCATGCGCCGGCCTGGGATACGACGAACCGCAACAGCAAACCCCCAAACCCAAACAAAGGAGCATGAAGACAAATGCAAACAAAAAGGTTCCTCAAGGTGGTGCCGTTCACCCTGGCGCTTGGCATCACGAGCACCCTCGGGGCCGTAACCGCCCCCGCCAGCCAGGCCGCGGCGCTGCACAGCTCGGTCATGATGCAAGTCACCAAGACGGGGACGTTTGAGAAGCTGCTGTCGAGCACTTCGTTCAAGATGTCTGTGGGCATGAAATCCTACGAGGTCAAGACGAACGCCATGACACATGTGACCCTGGGTTCCATGAAGGCGAAGCTCTCGGCCCTGAAAAAAGGCGACACCGTAAAGGTAAAGGGTCAGCTGGAGATGGGGGCCATCATCGCCACCAGCGTCGCCGCCGGTATGTGACCTGCCTTTGTCCGGGCTCGCAGGCTCTCGGGCACCGCTGCTGTAAAACCCTCGCTCCCTGCCGACGGCCCAGACTGTCGGCAGGAAAAGGCCGCGCAGGCTGCCGCCACGCATAAAAGATATTCGGCGACTTGGGTGCTCCCTGTTTACACAGACGTGAGTGCGACTGCAAAGGGACCGCGCCCGGCCCGGCACTTGCCGCCGGCTGGGGTGGCTATGGGGGTGATCAGCTGATCCAGGGCGGCACCCCGCGTGACGTGGCTTCTCCGGGAACCGATGCGATCGCGTCAGCGCGACCGCACACGACGACGCGGGCATCTGCCAGCGCCGAGACTTGGCGCTGGGCACCTGCCGGTAGCACAAGCGTGTCGCCCGGCCCAAGCACCACACGTCGGGCGCCGACGGCGATGTCGACCCTGCCTTGCAGCACGTGCCAGATCTGCTCGACGTCGAAGACGTGTAATGGACCTTGTTGGCCGGTTCTCATGTCGACCAGCCACATGCTGAGCGCCGCAGTGCCGCCCAGGGAGGGCGAGGCGAGGGTCGTCATCAGCGCGTTTGGGGTCTCCGTGCGACGGGCCTGGGCGGCGTGGATGGGGGTCCGTGACATGGGCCACTCCTTTGGACAACCTAGTTGTCGAATATCGTACACCTGGTTGTCCATCTCGTCCAGGGTGGCAAGATGGGGACGTGAGCGAGGATCGCCCCGGCTTCTACTTGGCCCTCCTGCTCGCCGGCGCTTTTCGAGGGCTGGTCGACAACCTTCATGTCGAGCTTGAAAAGTACGGCCACGGCGAGGCACGGCCCGTCCACGGCTTTGCCCTCCAGGCCATCGGGCCCAAGGCGCCACGATCAGCGAGCTGGGCCGCCGTCTGGGGGTAAGCAAACAGGCAGCTGCCAAGACAGCGAACGGGCTGGAACGGGTCGGCTATGTCGCTCGCCACGCCGACACCGACGACGCCAGGGCCACGGTGCTCGTGCGGACTCCACGAGGCGAAGAGATGCTCGTCCTCTCGGCGAAGATCTTCCAAGAGCTGCGAGCGGCCTGGGCCAGCCAGGTCGGCATTGACCGGCTGCGCAGTATGGAGGACGACCTCGAGGTACTTGTCGCCGGCACCGGCGGCGCCAAGGTTTGGGACCTCCCTGGGTGGTTGCGCTGAAGGCTCGACCCGATACGGCCGCTTGAGGTCCGTGCAAGGGGCAATCCTCGGGTCCGCCGGGCCGCTGCGCCGCCAAGGAGCAAGCACCTCAACGCCCGCACGTTCTAAGGATGCCCTCTCCGGCGACGAGCCTTGCGGGCTGGGATCCACGATCGCCTTCTCCATATTCTCATCGTCGGCTAGGTATTTCCCAATCTGCATTCGAAAACACCAACATCGGCCACATAACGGAGGCGCTAGTCGGGTGGCGTAATGCTCCTGGTGTGGTCGGCGTTGCACGAGGAATGCCTTGGCAGCTTCGTCGATAGTGACGTCGCGCCGCGCTGGTGGGTCTTGGTCAGCCCCAACCTCCAGGAACGTGGACAACGGGTGGGGCTGCGGTCGATCCGGACACTCCGGCGCTCCCAGGAGTTGTTGCCCAAAAAGTTGCCCAGAAGCACCGGACGATCCTCGAGCTGTGTCTTCCGAGTCGGCACCACTGACACGGCGAGGGAGGTCGATCGCGACGCGCTCTCGACGACGTTGGCGGGCACCGCACGGGCCGGGCGGCGACAGCTAAGCACCAAGGGAACGAGGAGCCCAATTTGACGCTCGGGGAAGGACGCCCATGACGTGAAGGACGCCACCGTCGGAGTCGCTTACCGACGAGCCCGGGCAGCCCGGGTTGGCGGCGAGGTGATTGTGGTGCCGTAGCGGCCTCACGCCGGCGTCAGCGACAGGCGGGCCGAACCAGGCAACGGCGTGCCCGAGGTCGGTGCAGGTGCGCAAAGGTGGCGCGTAACGCTCGGTCCACATGATCGATGTCGATGCCAAGGCGCCCCACTCCTTGCCGACCCGGATGCGGCCAACGATCCGGTCAGCGACCTCAGCTCGCCACCACCCGTCGCCGTCGGCTCCCAAGGCCAAGCGTTCGCGTTTGCCGGGTGCCCAGTTGTAGCTCGCCCGGACCGTCATCCCGGTGCCCTCCCCGCCAAAAGGCGCGGCGAACTCTGGGCTTTCCGCGTCAATAGCACCCCAGACGGAAAAGATGGCGATCTTGCCGCTGGGCGCAGAGCCCCGTGTTTGCAACCCGAAATAGGCGGCCTCACCACCGACCAGGGCCACCTGGTGGCTCCAAAAATAACCTGTCGGCGAAGGGTCGGTGCGCGGCTCGACCTCCCAGCGCATCTCGGTGTACCCCAACCGCGTTGGCGGCCACGACCAAGTTGTGTAGGTGCCCACAGGCACGGCGGGCGGGCGTCGACGGAACGTGCGGATAGCACATCATGCCTGAACGGCACGACCCGGGGCCGGGCGCGTGTACGCAGGCGCAGCTGCACGAATCCGGCTCAGGGCCACTGGCCGCAAGTCCAACGTTCGGCCGACGATAAGTCTCGATCTGGTCCGCCACGGTGGTTTGCCGAGCGACGAGCGGTCATATTCCAGATCGGAGACTATGTAGCGATGACTGCGATCGCGGGCCGGTGAGATTCTGTCAGCGGCTGATGCGGTTGAACCTGTTCCGCTGGTACGTGGTGACGGCTTTGCGGGAGCTGCGCCATACTCCGTCGGATCCTTGTTCGGCTTCGAGGCGGCCCCGTCGGGCGGCTTGGCGCAAAGCTTCGTAGCTGATGGCGTCGTTTGCCAGCGACGCCAGCGGCACGAGCCGGGCCGGCCCGGCGATGTTGGGGACGACGAAGCGGTGGAGGTTGTCGATGACGGACCGAGCGATGATCTCGGCGAGAGGGCCCGGGTCGCCGTTGTCGGCCCGGCCGAGGCTGTCGAGGTAGGCGTTGCGTTGGCGTTTGTATATGACCGCGGGCGGGTAGCCGAGGCGGACCAGTACCAGGTTGAGCACGAGGCGGCCGGTCCGCCCGTTGCCGTCGAGAAAGGGGTGGATGCGTTCGAAGCTGGCGTGAAGTTCGGCCAGCTCGACCGGTACCGCTTGGGCCTTGATGTCGCCGTCGGCGACCGACGCGCCTAAGGTGGCGACGCCTTTGACCCAGTCGGCGAGCAGCTCCGGCACCTGCGTCCAAGGGGGAGGCCGCATGCCGCCTCCGAAGGGCCGGATGTCATGCTCTCGGAAACTTCCCGGGGTCTCGCGTTCGGTAACGTCGGGGTGGGGCGCCACCTCCCACACTTTGGCCATTAAGACGCCGTGGACGTTGCGTAGTTCAGTCAGGGTGAGCACCTCGCCGGCGCTCCACTCGCCGGGGTCGATGGCCTGACCGTAGACCCACCGGGCGGCCTCGCCGTAGCCGAGGACCTCCACGTAGTCCTTAAGTGCCTTGGCGCCCACAGCTCGACCCTGCTCGAGCAGGACCTGGACCTCGCGCAGCACCAGAGTGTTTCCTTCCAGCGCGGTGGAGTTGTGAGCTTCAAGGTGCCAGATGTCGTCCCATATCTGGCGGGCCTCGCTGGGGCTGGGAAGACCACCGAAGCGCCCGAGCTCTTCGATGGCCGTCGCGAAGCGCTGGTAAATGGTCTCACGGCTAGGTCGGCCTCTGATTGGCAAGCTGTCCTCCTGTCGCCGGACGCCCGTAAAAGTTGATACAGCCCGACGTCATCCAATAGTACAGGACAACTTCAACCGAAGTTGATACAGCATCTGCTCAGCGAAATGGACAGGACACTTTCTGGTCCCTAACAACACCAACCCGCCCCGACCCAAGGCAAATCAGCCCGCTTCGTTCCTTTGGCTCCGACCCCCAGCCTCCGACAGACAGCGCACCCGACTCGGCGCCAGGTGACGCCCAGCCCTCGCGTCGGGCTCGGCGATGTCGAGCACCTGCCCTGGTCCGGGGCGCCACGACCGCGACGGCACCGTAAAGCGCCGCGTCTTCATGCCGACGATCTGGCGCGCGTCCTCGGACAAGGGCGTCAACGCGTAACCGGGCTAGGTCAGCGCTGGAACGTCGATCGGGCGCGGTCGGCGGCTGCCGGGCCGGTCGGCTCTGTTGCGCAGAGGCGGTCTCTTCTCGTGGGTCTTCTCGACCGTGCGTCCGTGCTCTCGCATCGTGTAGGTCACTCCGAGTGAGCCCGATGTCGTCCAACCAGCGGTCTAGCAGGTCGGCTACGCTGCCTCGGTGGCTGGTCGCGTCCTGACGGTCCAGTTCGGTCTTGAACGCGGCGACCGCTGCTTTGGCTTCTTTCAGGGAGCCCCGGACGTTCTTGCTGGCCCACTTGGGCCTGCCATGAGCGCCACGCCCAACGAAGACCCTGATGCGCCAATGGTCCTTCCCGAGCTCGGCCGAGTTGACCGGCTTCGCCTTGGCAGCCATCGAACCTCCCAAGTTGACTGATAGCGTCGGGAAGCCAAACAAGAAAGACCTAGTCAAAGCCAACAAGCCCGGGTAGCTCAGACGGCAGAGCAACGCACTCGTAATGCGTAGGTCAAGGGTTCGATTCCCTTCTCGGGCTCCATCCAAATCTCGCGCTCCACGAAACGGCTGGTCGGAGATGCATAAGCCCCCGTCGGTGCCCTTCGTACGCTGCGGCGTGCGCGCCACATGCGCGACGCTCCTTTGGGTTCGTCCGCCGACGAGAATGTCCGCCGCTGTGCCTGCACGCCCTTCTCGAGGCCCAGGCTCTCCAGTGCGAAACTTCCCGGATTGCTCGTTGACTCAGGCGCCGGGGTAACCGTTGAGGTCCGATTTCGCCAGGAACCGATCGCCGGCGGCCCACCATTCCGCCCGGGCCCGAACCAGCACACAGATCTCGAGATGCCTCCCCAGCGCTCCAGTCAGGGCCGTCAAACCCGCGGCACTTCATGGCCACCACGCGTACGGATGTAATGGGCCGCGACACCAGCCAATCCCGCCTACCACAACACCCACGGCGCAAAAGTTCCCCAGCATTTTGTTGAAGAATTGTTGCCGGTTTGGCATCGAACACATGTACGATGAAGAGGTGGGTGGGGCTGGCAGCGTCAAAGAACTGGCGGACGCAATTGCTTGTTTGCAGGTTGCACCACTGGCGGGCGAGATCGAGGAACTGCTCGCACAGCGTGACCGCCTCGACGCAAAGATCTCGGAGTCCTTGGCTGCCTTCGAAGCTGAGCCGGCTGGGCCGAAGACGGCTCGCTGTCTCTTACGGCTTGGCTGATTTGCCACGCCCGGCGCTCGCGCAAAGAGGCTTCCCGCGAAGCTCTGACCGCTAAGCGCCTTGCCCAGCTCCCCGTTACTTCTGCAGCTTGGGCATCGGGGGCTCTTTCTTCGTCCCAGGTGGCCGCCGTGGTGGTCAACGTCTCGGCTGAGCATGCAAGCCTTTACGGTTCCCACGAGGACGAGCTGACCCCGGTGCTGTCGACCTTGTCGGTGCGCGACACCGCCGCTGCGATGAGGGCCTGGCGCCTGCGTGCAGAGGCGACCACAGACGGCCCCGAGGCGCCTTGTCGTCCCTCGGAGCTTCATCTCTCAGAGACCATGGAAGGCCGAGGCGAGCTCTCGGCGCACCTTTGCCCCGAAGACAGGGCCGTCGTCGAAGCGGCCATTGCAGCCGCCGCGCGGCCATTCGACGCAGCCGAGTTCCCCCTGCCGAGCGCGGCGGAGCGCCGGGCTGCGGCTTTGGTGGACCTCTGCCGGTGGTTCTTGGACAACTCGGGCTCTACCTCTGCGGGGAGCCGCACCAGGCCGCATGTTTCTGTGGTGGTCGAGCTGAAAGAGCTCGCCAGCGGTGGGCCAGGAGAACTGGTCAACGGGACGCCGCTTCCCGCCAAGGCCGTCGAGTGGCTGTCTTGTGACTCCGAGCTGCACCGCATCGTGATGTCGGGACGCTCTACGGTGCTCGATTACGGGTCTGCTTCTCGGACCATAAGCCAGGCTCTTTGGGCGGCGCTCGTCGTTCGCGACCGGCACTGCCGCCACCCAGGGTGTGAGCGCCCTCCATCTTGGTGTGAAGCTCACCACGTCGTTCATTTCTCCAAGGGTGGGCCGACTCGATTGGACAACCTCGTGCTCGGCTGTACCCGCCATCACCACCTATGGCACGACCAGGGTTGGCAGCTCGAGCTGGCCGCCGACAGCACGCTCAGTTTGGTGTCGCCTCATGGGCTGGTGCTGACGAGCTCGCCGGCCGCAAGGGAACTGGTCGGGGCGAGCCTGTTCTGAGGGCCTCACGCCCGCCTCCCCCCCGGGGGGGCGGGGTGCGCATGGGCATACAGAACACGACCCCCGCACCAAAGCCACTGGGGCGGAACCTAGACGATCAGCCCTTCTTCAATTGCCTTCGCCCGAGCTGCCGCGGGGCCGAGCGGCTTCGGTGCTGGCGCTGGGACCGGCCGGGGTTCTGTCCGCTTTCTGACTTGAGCGGGAGCGGGCTTCGCGTCTGGTCGCCGCGCAACCGAGGCCTGGCTCGGTTCGGCCGCCGCCCGAACTGGAGCGGCTGGCGCTGGAGCGGCCGACGCTGGAGCGGCTGGCGCTGGAGCGGGGTTGACTGCGACCGGCACGGGAGGCTGAACCTTAGCCGCCGGCGCTGGAGCGGGGTTGACTGCGACCGGCACGGGAGGCTGAACCTTAGCGACAGGCGCTGGAGCGGGCTTCTCTGCGACCAGGACGGGGGGGTGGTCCTTGGCGACAGGCAGTGGAGCGGGCCGCTTTGCGGTGGACGCTTGGCCCTGCCGTTTTGCACCCGATGCTCGACCAAGCGGCTCCATGACTGGGGCAGGCGAGGGCTCCGGTTCGAGCCACACCGCATCGACATCGAGAAGAGCCTCCTCGGCCGCCGTGTTGTCCGACACCGACGAGACATAAGGAGGGACCCTGAAAGGAGTGTCCTCGGCTTGCGCGACCGGCGGCGGAGTGGCTTTTCGGCCGAGCCTTTTACCGGCCGGCTCTTTCGTCTCGTTTGCAGTGCCCGTCAGCGAAAGGGGGCGCATCTTTGGTGCGGCCTCATAGGCACGCAGGAAATCGAAAAGGACATCTTGGTGCGGCGCATCGCGGGTCACCGGCGTGTCCTGGGCTACCGTCTGTCCGGACCTTCGGACGGTGCTCGATTTGGGCGCGGCCGACTTGAAATCGCCCAGGAACTGAAGGAGATCGCGGGAGAATACCGCATCGAGATCGTTTGGCGGCCCAGGTTGGGGGGGGCTTTCGGGGATTACCTCTATTTCCGATCGACCCTGTCCTGGGCCGGCCGGAGGTGTATTCCTAAGTGAAATTGTTGTGGTACCTCTGAGCGCGTCCTCCTGAACTCGCTGATCGGCCACAGCATTCTGCATCTCTGCCCCCTTAGGGTCCCCACCTGAAATGGCTCGCTTCTGGTCCCATCGGACCCTTGAGCACGAGCCTTGAGCAAATCGGACATAAGCGTAGAAATGGGTTCGCCCTTTGCCCGCCCGACGATCTCCGGGGCCGGTGCACGGGGTAGCCGGGGCCGAGCCGTGCCGGCTAGTTTTGCCATGCAAGATCTTCGAAAGGAGCGCACCAGCAGTGCCCGATGCCAGCCCGGATGAGATAGGGATCGTGACCAAGCTCAGTTCCCGCTCTGTCGCGGACACCGTCGAACGCCTCACCGGGATGGTGAAGGACAAGGGTATGACGCTGTTCGCTGTGATCGACCAGAGCGCGGCTGCGCGCCAGGCAGGGCTCGAACTGCGCGCAACGACGCTTGTGATCTTCGGCAGCCCGCTGGCCGGGACGCCCGTTATGGCCGCGTCACCCTTGGCTGCAATGGACCTGCCCCTGAAGGTACTGGTCTGGTCAGACGAAGGCCAGACCAAAGTGTCCTACTATGCCCCCGAGGTCCTGGCCACCCGCCATCATCTCGACGAGCATCTAGCCCGCAACTTGGCGGGCATCGGCCCTCTTACCGACGCTCTCGTCGGCCCTTAACATCCCGCCTCGTCCTCCTTGGATGCGTGTAGGAAAAGGGCCATTGCGCTCAGCCGAGGCGGAAGGCGGTCTTTGGGAGCCGGTAAGCGAAGTCGACGGCTAGCTCCTCGGCGTCGTCGAGCCGCAAGCGGTGTTCACACACCAGACGGGCCAGGAACGAGCAGTGGGCGCGGCGCGCAAGGTCGTGGCGTGCGGGGATCGAACAATAAGCCCGGGTGTCGTCCACGAAACCCGCCGATTTCGCGAACCCGGTGGTGTCAGTGATGGCTCCCCAAAACCGCGCCATCGCATCTGGGGCGTCGAGGAACCACCACGGTGCTCCCAGCCAGAGACTTGGGTAGTAACTGGCCATCGGTGCCAACTCGCGCGAGTAGGTTGCCTCGTCCGCAGTGAACACGATGGCGCGGAAGTTTGCCGCCGAACCGAAGCGAGCCAGCAGAGGTTGCAAGGCTGAGGTGAAGCCGGCTGCCAGCGGGAAGTCTGCGCCGAGGTCCGGCCCGAAACGGGCGAACTCCAAGGTGTCGTGGTTGCGCCAGATGCCGGGATGAAGCTGCATGACCAGACCGTCCTCAGCTGACATCCGGGCCATCTCCATGAGCATGTGAGCGCTGAAGAGCCGGGGATCGACCGGGTCTTGCGAGCCCGTCCGGAGCCGGTCGTAGACAAGCGACGCCTCGCGCTCGCTGATGTCGACAGCCTCCGCTGACAAGGGCCCATGGTCGGTGGCAGTCGCCCCGAGACCCTTGAACACTGCCCGGCGCGACTCGAGCGCCGCGATGTAACCCCGGTAGTTCCCTGTGCCAATACCCGATACATCCTCGAGGCGGTCGAGGGAACCGGCCCAGTCGTTGGGCCGTGAGCTGTCGATGAGCCCGTCGGGGCGAAAAGTCGGCACGACCCTGCCTTCCCACGACGGGTCGTCGCGCAATGCTGCGTGGGCCGATAGGTCGTCGAGGGGCGAATCGGTCGTCGCGAGCACTTCCAGGCCGAAGCGCCGGTAGAGCGCCCGCGGTCGCATTTCAGGAGCTGTCAGGAGCCGCGCGACCTGGTCGTAGGTGTCGTCGGCGGTCGCCTCGCTGAGCGGCTCCTCGATACCGAAAAGGGATGACAACTCGTCCTCGAACCACAAGCGGACGACTGTGCCTCGAAATGCGGGCCAGTGGCGGCACAGTTGCCGCCAAACCTCGCGGGGCGCAGCAACCCGGGCCTGCGGCTCGGCCAGGGCCTGCGGCTCGGCCAGGGCCTGCGGCTCGGCCAGGCTGTGTGGCTCGGCCAGGCTGTGTGGCTCGGCCAGGCTGTGTGGCTCGGCCGGGGGGTGCGGCTCGGCCAGGGGGTGCGGCTCGACCAGGGCCTGCTGCTCGGCCCGGGGGTGCAGGCCTAGGTCGGCGAGAGCGACGCCCTGCCCGTGAAGGAGGCGCAGCACGTAGTGGTCAGGCCGCACGAGGAGGGCGACAGGGTCGGCATAAGCTTCGTCCCTGGCGAGCACCGCTGCGTCGACGTGGCCGTGAGGCGATATGAGCGGGAGGTCAGCGACCTTTTCGTAAAGGGCTGCCGCCACCTTGCGTGACGCCGGCTCGGCCGGGAAGAGGCGCTCTGGGTGAGGGGACCGCCCTTGCCCATGAACTTCCATCATGGGCACCGTAGCCGGTTGCCACCGGCCAAGCCGGGCCCGTCCTCGGGCTGCGGGAGCTAGACCAAGGGGCCCGGATAGGCGGCTTCAGCCCTGTCGCCGAGCTTCTTCACCTGATGGCGCACAGCGAACAGGAAAGCCACTACGACCACTAGTGCCACTGCACCCAGCACTAGGTCCACAGTCCCAGAAAGCCGCTTTATAGTGCCTGCGGCATAGTACGCCAAGGCCGTGTAGATGCCCGCCCAGGCCGCGGCGGCGGCCACCGTCGCGACCGCGAACTTCTGCCAGCGCATCTCCAACGTGCCTGCCAGAAAAGCCACGTAGGTACGCAGCACTGAGACAAACCGGCCGAAGAAAACCACCTTCGAACCCTGCCTGTCGAGCACGTACCTTCCCACCTTCAGCTTGTGCTGGTCGAGGTGGATTTTGCTGCCGTAGCGCAGAGCTAGGCGAAAACCCCCTTTTCGGCCAATTGAATACCCGGCAGCATTCCCCGCTACAGCGGCTACCGCTGCGACCAGGAATATCAGCCACGGGTTCAGTTTATGGGTCTCGCCGGCGTAGGCGCCCGCCGCTATCAGAGCCGATTCACCCGGTATAGGCACGCCCAGGCTCTCGATCGCGACGAAAACGAACACAGCCAGGTAGCCGTAACTGTGGATCATGTGCGTGGTGCTCATCCCGGGTGGGAGCATACCGGTTGGTCTGCTCGATCGGCTCGGTCGACAGAGTAGGGTCGTCCGTGTGGGCAGTTTTGGCCGTCGCAGCGACGTGCGCCTGGGAGTCCTAGCTTCAGGCAGCGGGACGATCCTGGAGGCAGTCATCGAGGCCGGCCTCGACGTGACGCTTGTGGTGACCGACCGCGAATGCCGGGCCCTGGAGGTGGCCGGGGCCGGAGGCGTGCCGGCCGAGCTCGTCCTTCGCGAGAGTTATGGGCCGGCATTTGACCGTGGCGCCTATACTCGCCGGCTCGTCGATGTGCTGGAGCGCTACGAGATCGACATCGTCGCGATGGCGGGCTTCGGGACTATTTTTAGCGCAGAGATGTTCGCCGCTTTCCCTGGCAGGGTGCTCAACACGCACCCTGCGCTCCTGCCCGCCTTCAAAGGTTGGCACGCCGTGCGCGACGCTCTCGCGGCAGGCGTCGAGGTCACCGGCACGACCGTTCACGTTGCTACGGAGGCAGTCGACGAAGGCCCCATCCTGGCCCAAGAAGAGGTACCGGTGCTCCCCGGCGACACCGAGGAGACGTTGCTCGAACGCATCAAGGCGGTCGAACGTCGCCTCTATCCCGAGACCATCCAGGTTTTCATGACCCAGCTCCGCAAGAGCGGGACGGCACAAGGAGGCTCCGAATGAAGGCTCTGATTTCTGTTTATGACAAGACGGGCTTGGAGGACTTTGCGAGAGCCCTGGCCGCCGCTGGTTACGAGCTGGTGGCCAGCGGCGGCACCGCGAAGGCTCTGGGCGAAGCCGGCCTTCCCCACACGACGGTTGAGGAGCTGACCGGGTCGCCAGAAATGATCGGCGGCCGGGTGAAGACCCTCCACCCCCGCCTGCACGCGGGCATCCTGGCGAACCTCGAGGAACCCGACCACATTGCCGACCTTGCGAAACAAGGTATCGACCCGATCGGCGTCGTCGTGTGCAACCTCTACCCGTTCCGGTCTGAGCCATCGGTCGAAATGATCGACATCGGCGGCGTGACCCTCCTGCGAGGAGCCGCCAAGAACTGGGCTCGCGTATGTGTAGTGGTCGACCCGGCGGACTACGCGGCGGTGCTCGAAGGTATGCGCGAGATCGGCAATTTCGACAAGGACCTACGGATGCGGCTGGCGCGAAAGGCGTTCGCCCACACGGCGGCCTACGACGCCGCGATCGTCACCTGGTTTGACGAGCAGATCGCAGAAGAAATTGCGGCCGGTGCGCCCGACGATGCTACCGCCGACGGAAAGCAAACGCCCTCGCTGCCAATCACGCTCCATTTGTCCCTCGAGCTGGCACAGCCGCTTCGTTATGGAGAGAACCCCCATCAACGGGGAGCACGCTACCGCAGTACCGGCGAGATGAGCTGGTGGGACGACGTGGTGCAGCTCAGTGGAATGGAGCTTTCCTACCTCAATCTCTACGATGCGGACGCTGCGTGGAGCCTGGTGCACGATATTGCCGACCTCGGCCCTGCGGCAGCCGTGGTGGTAAAGCACGCCAACCCGTGCGGGGCCGCGGTCGCTGAAAGCGTCTCGGACGCGTACGAAAAAGCCTTTGAATGCGACCCGATGTCCGCGTTCGGCGGCATCGTCGCTCTTTCGAACATCGTCGACGAGGGGCTTGCCGAGGCGATGGTGGCAAATGCGAAGGCCGATGTCATTATCGCCCCTGGCTATAGCAAAGACGCGCTGGCCCTTTTTGCTGCCAAGCGCAAGAACATGCGCGTGCTCAGCGCTCCTGCGCCCACTGCGAGCTCCTGGAATGTCCGCCAGGTGAGCGGGGGGTGGCTGGTGCAGAGCCCCTACCGGCTGGCGAGGGGTCCCGAGGAATGGGAAATCGTCACCACCACCAAGCCCACCGAAGACAACTGGCGCGACGTGCAACTGGCCTGGAGGGTATGCGCCGCGGTCAAGTCCAACGCGATCGTGCTCGCAGCAAACGCGATGGCCGTGGGTATTGGCGGCGGGCAGCAAAACCGGGTCTCGGCTGGAGAACTTGCCGTCGCCCGGGCCGCTGGGAGAGCGAGGGGTGGGGCTGGCGCGAGCGACGCCTTCTTTCCCTTCAGGGACGGCCTCGACACCATTGCCGCCGCCGGGGTGACATGTGTGGCACAACCCGGAGGTTCGGTTCGCGACGCCGAGGTAATTGCGGCGGCCGAGGAGCACGGGATTGCTATGGTCTTCACCGGCGAGCGACAGTTCAGGCATTAGGAGCCAAATGGCAGCAGTTGTCATGTCCGGTGCACCGGTGGCCGAGGCGGTCTTGGCCGAGGTGGGTGAGGCTGTCGTTATGCTCGGCGCAGCCGGCAAGACCGTCGGGCTCGGGACGATCCTCGTCGGCGATGACCCGGCTAGCGCACATTACGTAGCCCGCAAGCACGAAATGTGCGACCGCTATGGCATCGCCTCCGTAGACCTGCGGGTCCCGCCCGAGGCTACGCAACAGGATCTCCTCGAAGCCGTCGACCAGCTCAACGACGACCCGAACGTGGACGGCTTCTTGGTCCAAAACCCGGTGCCGCCTGGCTTTGACTATGCCGAAGCACTAACCCGCATCTTGCCTTCCAAAGACGTGGACGGGCTGCACCCGGTCAACCTCGGTTACCTTGCCTTGGGGGAACGAGGCCATCCCAGACCTTGTACCCCCCTCGGGATCCTGGCGATGCTCGAGTACTACAACGTGCCAGTGGAGGGCCGGTCGGTGGTCGTTGTTGGCCGCGGCCCCACTCTGGGCCGCCCGTTGGCGCTGCTGTTGTCGCTCAAGGAACCGGGCGCCAACGCCGCCGTCACGGTGGTGCACACGGGTGTGAAGGACTGGGCAGAGTACACGCGGCGGGCGGAGATCGTCGTGGGTGCGGCCGGTGTGCCCAACATGATCACGCCCGAGGTTGTCGCCCCCGGCTCCTGCGTGATCGGTGGGGGCTTGACATGGGAAGGGCGCAAGGTCCTGTCCGATGTGGACGAACGTTGCGGAGAGGTCGCGGCTTGGGTCACCCCCCGGCTGGGTGGTGTCGGGGTCACAACCGTCGCAATGCTACTGCGCAACACCGTTATAGCCGCCGAGGGGCCAATCAGCCCGCAGGGCTGAGGTCTTATCCTGTAGCCATGGCCAGGATCTCGGATCTCCTCGCAGCTGGACGCACATACTCGTTCGAGTTTTTCCCACCGAAGACAGATGCCGAGCAGGCGCGCCTTGTCCAAACCCTGTTCGACCTCCAGCCACTTCACCCTTCGTTCGTGTCGGTCACCTACCGAGGCGGCCCGTCCTCCCGGCAACGCACAACAGACCTCGTCGCTTCGATGTTGCGCCTGACGGCGCTGCACCCGATGGCGCATTTGACCTGCAGCGGTCACACCCGCTTGGAGCTTGCTGACATTCTGGTCAATTTCAGGAAAGCTGGAGTCGAAAACCTGATGGCGCTCGCGGGCGATGCCCCTACCGATCCCTCGATGCCGGCCGGCGAACTGGACCACGCCCTCGAGCTGGTCGAGCTGGCACGGGCGGTCGGCGGTTTTTGCATCGGCGTGGCGGCGCACCCTTCGGGGCACCCTCGCTCCCCCAGCTTGGTGAGCGACCGGCGGTTCCTCGCCCAGAAGCTACGGGTTGCCGACTTTGCGGTGACACAGTTCTTTTTCGATATTGCGGATTATTTCTCGCTGGTCGAAGACGTCGAGGCGAAGGGCCTAACTAAGCCCGTGCTCCCCGGCATCCTGCCAGTCACGAGCCTGGCCTCGGTCCCGCGGATGGCACAGATGGGCTGTGCCGTGCCGCGCTGGCTCGTCGAGCGCCTCGAGGCGGCGGCGCAACGGGGCGGCCCCGGCGACGTTGCCAAAGCGGGCGTCGACGCCGCCACCGAACTGTGCGCCCAATTGCTCGATAAGGGCGCTCCGGGCCTTCACTTCTACACCCTCAACCGCTCCGAAGCGACGCGCAAGATCCACGCAAACCTGGGCCTCTAGAGCTCCTCGGCCCGTCTACGGCGGAAAGGCGCTCGTTGGTGATCCTGATCGCGTCGGGGTTGTCGTCCACGAGAAGATAACGCCGGCCGAGCTTTTTGGCGGCGACCCCAGTCGTGCCGCTCCCGCAAAAAAAATCGGCCACCAGGTCCCCGGGGTTGCTCGAAGCCCTCACGACGCGCTCCAGCAGCTTGAGGGGTTTTTGCGTCGGGTAACCGGTCCGCTCGCGGCTATTGGTGGGCACGATGGTGAGCCACCAGGTGTCGGTCGGGAGCTTCCCCCGTGCTGCCTTGTCCGGGCCGACGAGGCCTGGAGCCATGTACGGGACCCGGTCGATGTCATCGATATTGAAGGTCCACTTGGCAGATTTCGAATACCAAAGAATGTTGTCGTGCTTTTTTGGCCAGCGGTCGCGTGCGCGGCCGCCGTAGTCGTAGGCCCAGATGACTTCGTTCAAGAACCGCTCGGGCCCGAACAACTCATCGAGCAGGAGCCGCGCGTAATGTGCGGCGTGAAAATCGAGGTGGAGGTAAATAGACCCTGTCGGAGCGAGCACTCGGTGGATCTCGGCGAGGCGCTGGTAAAGGAACGACAGGTACTCCGGGAGGGCCATGTCGTCGCTGTAGCAGTACGTGGAGACCACCTCGAACTGGTAGGTGCGGCCGGCGAAACCCTTACGAGCCTTGGCGCCCGACCCCGTGCGGATGGAGCCCAACCGCCGCACCTGCTGCGTCCCGAAGGGGGGGTCGATGTAGACGAGGTCTACGCAAGCGTCCGGGAGCGCGCGCAGGGCCCGGAGGTTGTCATCGAGGAAGACGCCTTGCAGCGGAGCGGCGCCGCCTTGGGAGGCGCTCAGCGGGACCGTCATTGGGGTAGAGGTTAAAGCCTGGCATGAACCAGAAGGCGGACCGGCCGGCCGATGGGCCCGATCTCGGTGCGTTGGTCCTATGTCCCTCGCCGCCCCTAGGCTTGCCAGCCATGGCTGACAAGATAACTATGGGAGCCGACGGCAAGCTCCGGGTACCCGACGAGCCCATCATCCCTTTCATCGAAGGCGACGGCACGGGGGTGGACATCTGGCCGGCGGCCCAGCGCGTGATCGACGCTGCCGTCGCTAAGCGCGGTCACAAGATCGCCTGGACCGAAGTGCTCGCAGGGGAGAAAGCGTTCAAGGCGACCGGCGACTGGCTGCCAGAGGACACCCTTGCCGCCTTCCGCGAGTACCTGATCGGTATCAAGGGCCCGCTGACGACACCGGTCGGCGGAGGTTTCCGTTCGCTGAACGTGGCGCTGCGCCAAATCCTCGACCTCTATGTGTGCCTGCGGCCGGTCCGCTGGTTCCAAGGCGTGCCATCGCCGGTGAAACGGCCTGAACTGGTCGATATGGTCATCTTCAGGGAGAACACGGAGGACATCTACGCCGGCCTCGAAGTCGAAGAGGGAACTCCCGAGACCAAACGCCTCATCGAAGTGCTCCACGACGAGTTCGGCTGGCAGATCCGACCGGACTCAGGGATCGGGATAAAGCCGATATCGGCCACTGCCAGCAAGCGGCTCGTCAGAGCAGCGCTGCAGTACGCCGTCGACCACGGGCGCGAATCGGTGACCCTGGTCCACAAGGGCAACATCCAGAAGTTCACAGAGGGGGCATTTCGTAAATGGGGCTACGAGGTAGCTCAAGACGAATTCTCCGACGTGGCCGTCAGCTGGGACGATTGCGGCGGCAAGCCCGGAGACAAGATCCTGGTGAAGGACAATATCGCTGACATCACGTTGCAGCAGGTCCTCACCCGCCCGGAGGATTTCGACGTGATCGCCACTACGAACCTCAACGGCGACTATCTCTCTGACGCCATCGCCGCCCAGGTGGGGGGCATCGGGATCGCACCCGGGGCAAACATCAATTACGTGACGGGCCACGGCATCTTCGAAGCTACGCACGGCACGGCGCCGAAGTACGCGGGTCAGGACAAGGTGAACCCTGGCTCGGTCCTTCTTTCAGGGGTCCTGATGCTGGAGCACCTGGGATGGCAAGAAGCGGCGGACGACATCGTGCGGGCCATGGAGGCGACGATCGCCGACCGAGTGGTGACTTATGACTTCGCCCGGCAAATGGAAGGCGCTACCGAGGTCAAGACATCGGAGTTCGCTAGCGCCATCATCGAGAAGCTGTAGGCACCATGACCAACATCTCGAACGCTGCCAAAGCGCCCGTGAAGGTTGCCGTCACCGGGGCTGCAGGCCAGATCGCCTATAGCCTCTTGTTCAGGGTCGCGAGCGGGGCGATGCTGGGGCCTGACCAGCCGGTGGCCCTGCAACTGCTGGAAATCCCTGAGGCTCTCGGCGCGCTCGGGGGGGTCGCAATGGAACTGGACGACTGCGCCTTCCCCCTCCTCGCCGGCGTGACCATGAGCTCAGACCCCGAAGCCGCCTTCGGCGACGCCGACATCGCGCTCCTGGTCGGTGCCCGGCCGCGTAGCAAAGGCATGGAGCGCCGGGACCTGCTGGAGGCGAACGGCGCCATTTTCAGCGTCCAGGGAAGAGCTCTCGCCGCGAGCGCCGCCCGGGACGCCCGGATCCTGGTCGTTGGCAACCCGGCGAACACCAACTGTCTGATCGCCGCATACAACGCCGGGCAAGCGGCGACCCCGCTCGCGCCGCACCAGTTCTCCGCGATGACTCGGCTCGACCAGAACCGGGCACTGGGCCAGGTGGCCGCCAGGGCCGGGGCTGCGGTCCGTACAGTGACCAACCTTTCGATCTGGGGTAACCACTCCGCCACGATGTACCCCGATATCTTCCACGCCAAGGTGGGCGGAAAACCGGCCCTCGAAGTCGTGGGTGGCCTCGACTGGGTGGAAAAAGAGCTGGTCCCGACCGTGCAACAGCGCGGCGCTGCGATCATCGAGGCGCGTGGGGCGTCTAGCGCTGCTTCGGCCGCCAGCGCGGCCGTGGACTCAGTACACGACTGGTACCTCGGCACCCCCGAAGGCGACTGGACCTCGATGGCAATTTTCTCGGACGGCTGGTACGGGGCGCCCGAAGGCGTCTTCTGTTCCTTCCCCGTGACTACGGCCGATGGGACCTACAGCGTGGTCGAGGGTCTTGAAGTCAACGACTTTTCACGCGGCCTGATCGAACGTAGCGCCGCGGAGCTCCTCGCCGAACGCGACAGCGTCAACGACCTCGGACTGTTGCCCTAGCCCCAGAACCGTCAAAGCCCGGCTCGGGGCCGTACGACACCTTTCGTTGGCCCCAAACGCCTAAGGGCCGCGCAGGCCCGCTAGCTCGGTCTGCTAGTCGTTCAGTGCGTCAGCGCTGGTGGGCTGACCAGTCCCAGCCTGTGGAGGTACAGCAGTTTGCGCTCTACAGCTGCACGCCACGCAGTCAGGTCGATGTCGAAGTGGGCCCTGTCACCATCCTCATAGGCATGCTCGAGCTCGTCGAAAGCTTCATCTTCGGCGTCGAGCAGCGAGCGGTACTTGGTGAGGAACTGGTCGTCCACTACGTCGCACAGCATTGCACTGCACCTCCAGGAACGGGACTCTTTTGGCTACGTCCTACCACTATCCCCCTTCCGAAGGCCCAGATCAACTCTTTGGGTGGCTTTCTTCGCAAGTCCACAGATGTGGTCAGGCTGCGGGGGCCTCCTCGAGGCGGCAGGCCGTTCCGACAAGGTTGGAACTGAAGGTGTCCGCCTCTAGGGCAAGCTGGTCGGCGGCGCGGCGGTCCACGTTGGCAGCCTGCTGGGACACTTCTGATAACGGGCGCGGGGTGTCGCGGCCTTGGAGGTTCTCAGCCGGGCCGACGATCGCTGCGTAGAGGCGTTCTTCGTGGGTGAAGTTCTTCCAAGCCTCGAGCCACTCCTGTACCGTGCCCTTCATATCCGTCGCCGTCGGGACCGCCTCGAGCTGGTGCCCGAGGATGTCGACCTCGCGGGCGGCTACAGCGATGGACGGGCCGTCCACGCTGTCGGCGAACACGGGCCGGTACTTGGGCAGCACGGCGGCACAGTCCCTGCCGGCCTTCGTGACGAAGCTGTCCTCGACAGCCCGGTCGGCGGGCTGGAGGCCACCCCTGTTCTCGTAGGGGGCGATCACGGCGAAACTCGAGATCACTACGGCGAAGGCCGTTACGAACAATAAGGCCAGAAAGAGCAGCGGCCGGCGTGCTGGGCCGAGCTTGACGCTCGGCGCTGCCCCGGCGGGCACCACGGGTCGCGACCTCCTCTCGTCTCGTTCCGGCCAACCCTGGTCGGCCTGCCTGGGCCGCCAGGACAAGAACCACTCCCGGGCCCAGGCACCCGTTGTGACGGGTTCGCGCAGTTGCTTGGGGTGCACAGGCCCTTCGACGGAACGGTCGAAGTCATGCTGGGCCAGCTCGAAAGGTTCAGCGTCCGAGGCCCACGCAGGGCGGGACCTGGCACGCCCTGTCCAAGATTTCCCGTCCCAATACCGCAGCGAGCGCGGCTCGTCAGGGTTGCGGTACCAGCCGGGATTTGTGGGCAAGTGAGCTTCCATCTGCCATTACTCAAACGTTGTGGTAGCCCGGACGGCGGCTGGGAGCAGGTCCCACCCGCCTATACCCGACTGGTTGACGGAAAGGGCCGCGATGTCCCCGGACACCCTCGCGAGGCCGGCTGAAAGAGCGTCTATGGCCGAGAGCTCACCTGACGCGATGCCCGCCAAGGTGGTGTAACCGGCCCGCAGTTCGACGTGCGGCTGCCGGAAATCCTCTCTGCGCGACACGAGTTTGGGGCCGTTGAGCTCCATCACTAACTGGTAACGTACCTCGCCCTCAGGCGCTCCGCTGGCGATAACTTCCACAACGAGTTCGGGCGGCCCGCTCTCGGCCATCTGTCCGGCTGTAGTGGCGTGATCGCTGGTCCCACTGCGGCCAGGCGGGCCGGGCGGTGCGGGGCCCCCTCAGCTCCCACCGACAGCTCGTCGAACCATGCGTCCGACAGGAACCTGGCCATTCCCTACATATACCAGCTGTCGTCGCCACTTAAGTACCTACTGCTTAAGTACCCTTAGCGCATGGTCCACGCGTCCCTATCGTTACACGCCAACCTGTTGGCCGCTCATACCAAACTCGTGGCCAGCTCCGCCAGCTCGAGCATCCCGCCATTGCACATCAGTGACTTTCAGGCGATAGTGCTCGGCATTTTGCAAGGCGTTACCGAGCTTTTCCCGATTTCGAGCCTCGGCCATACGGTCATCTACCCGTCGCTTTTCGGGTGGCATGCGCTCGTCGTTTCCCAGTCCCAACCGGAGTCTCATTGGCTCGGCTTCGTGGTCATGCTCCACGTCGGGAGCGCCTTGGGGCTGCTTGCCTACTTCTGGCGGGACTGGGTGGCCATAATCCGCTCCTGGGCCCGCTCGGTCGCCCGACGCAAGATCGAGACACCCACTGAGAAGGTGGCCTGGCTGATCGTCGTTTCCACGATCCCGGCTGGCATCATCGGCATCGCCCTGGAGCACGAACTGCGCGTCCTCCTGGCCAAACCGTTGGCAGCGGCGATCTTCCTGACCGTCAACGGCTTCGTCCTGTTCGCCGGCGAGGGCTTTAGGCGACGCTCGGTGGCACGTGACATGCAGCGTAAAGAGCAGCATGGCGGCACCGTGGATGTCGGGACCGACGAGATCGACCATGGGAGCGCGATGGCCCAGCTCAGCTATGCGGATGCTCTCGTAGTCGGGCTCGCGCAGTCCACGGCATTGATAGCGGGGATCAGCCGCGACGGCGTTTGCATGACCGCTGGCTTGGCGCGCGGCCTTTCGCAAGAGACGGCGGCGCGCTTTGCGTTCCTGCTGGCAACCCCGGTGATCCTGGCTGCTGGCCTGTTCAAGCTCCCTGACTTCCTCGGGGCCACCGGTGCCGGCGTGCGGGTGCCGGCCCTGCTCGGGCTCGTGTTCGCGGCCGTTGCTGCGATCATCTCGGTGCACTGGCTGGTGCGCTGGTTCAAGACCCGCAACCTGACGCCGTTTGCCATCTATTGCGTGGTGTTCGGCGCAGCCATGACCATCTACTTCAGCGTCTCTTAGCCACTACGGCATCTCTGGCGGGGCTGAGAGAGCGCAGTCAACTGATGCCCAGCCAGCAAGGCCCTAGGCCTTTACCGAGGTCTGGTATTGGTTCACTACTGGCTCGGCCGAGCCGGTCCACCTGAGCTGCAGCTGTAGCTCTACGGGCCATGGACCGCCTCCTGGCGAAGAGCCCTCCGCCGGGGCGGCCTCCAGAGCTGCCACCTCCGGCAACTTGGCCGTCAGCCGGCCGACGAACGTCGCGCGCCCGCCAGGCACGTCCCCGGAGAACCGCCACGCACGCCCGCCGCCCGGCCAGAGGAACCTGGCTTCCAGGACTGCGCCCTCTAAAGGCTCGCGCAGGTCATTGACGACATGGACGTCAAAGGACACGACCGTCCCGGGGCCATAGGTGGGCGCGGGCCAGTCGGCTACGACGATGACCGGGGCGCAGGCCTTCTTCAGCACCGCAAAAGCGGCTTTGGGGACGCGTTCGTGGTCGAGCAGTGCCCAACTGACCGCCGGCTGGGCATCGTTCAGGCAAAACACGGCGAACCCGCCGGTCGGGCGGAAAACAAGCCGGCGCAACGTCTCGACCTGCTCCTTGATGAGGCGTGCCTGATAGTCCTGCGTGGCGTCCCGCCAGGCTTCGAAGGTCTCGTAGTTCGCGGGCGGGACGAGGTTGTCGAAAATGCCCTTCTGAAGGCAGTAGTGCGCTTCCAGGTCCGTCCAGTCCAGGTCAGGCCAACGCTCGGGGGTCATGAAACCGGCCGTGGTGGGGACCGCCTGCGCTCCCAGCTCGCCGACGAAGCGTCCTGCAGCCGGCCACGCGGCGAGGGCCCGTGGGAGGTCCTGCGAGCGGCCGAGGTACCAGCCGAAGTAAAAGTGGCTGTCGGTGCCCCATGCCGGGTGCGGCAGCACGCCCGAATGCGCCACCACGGGACGAGAAGGGTCGGCTCGCTCGAATGCCCGGCGGATACTGCTGTCGAGCACCGACTTGTTCCAGCTGGGCAGAGCATGCGCAGCAGCCACCCAGAGGGCGCCGAGTGCCCCTAGTCGTCCTCCGGGCTGGAGGTCGAATGAAAAGGGTTCGTTGTGGCCGCACCAGACCGCTATCGATGGGTGGTGGCCAAGCAGGTCGACCGCCTTTACGGCCTGGCGGACAGCCTGCCGCCGCACCCCCTTGTACGCCCACTGAAGGGGCATGTCCTGCCAGATCAGGACGCCTAACTCGTCGGCCGCCGCATACAGCTCGGGCCGCCCTACGTGGCCGTGCACGCGCAGCATGTTGAGCCCCGCCTCGAGCGCGAGCTCGACGTCGCGGGCGACCTCGGCGGCAGAAGCGTAAGCGAGGTCGCGGCGCGTAGGAGCGAGGTTGGCGCCCTTGAGGAACACCCGCTCCCCATTGACCGACCAGATGAAGTCATGGGCACGCACCTGGCGCAGACCGGTGCGCAACACCTTCGAGCCGAGTGGTTCACCTTGCAGTTCCACGTTGACCGAAAGGTCGTAAAGGGGCTGTTCCCCTAGCCCAACGGGCCACCACAGCTCAGGGTCGGGCACGACCAGGCGCCACCGGAGCTGGTTGGCTCCCAGGGCGAGCGGATGTTGCTTGTCGACCCCCGCCGCCACCTCGTCGCTGCCGGCTCGACGTACCTCGGTACGCAGCGTGACCGTCACCGCTTCCGCTGCATCCAGTACGGCGACCATGTCGAGGACCGCTCGGCCGGCGCGAGCCTCCACACAAGTGGCTCGCAGCGACGAAATGTGCACCGAGCCGCCCACGACGACCCGGGCCGGCGCCAAATCCCTCCCGGGTTGAAGTCAGGGTCGATGCAGTCCCAATTCCCGAAGACCCCTGTCAGAGCCCGCTTATCGCGACGCTTGGCAGTTCGTTCGCAGACGACTTCGAGTGCGAGAAGATGCTCGGAGCGCTCCTCGAGCGCCGACGTCACTTCGAATGCGTGTGGGAAAAAATACCCCTCGGTGTCACCGAGGTAAGACCCGTCCAACCAGACGTCCGACTGGTAGAAGATGCCGTCCATGACGAGCCACGCCCGCTGGCCCTTGCCAAGCGTCTCCATTTCGAAGCGACGGCGGTAAAGCAACGGCCCGTCCGAAGCGGCGAAGCGAGGCTCGGCCTGCCAATGCCCGGGGATGCGCACCGGCTGCCAGCTGCTGTCGTCTAGCTCGGGGCGCGGGAAGCTTCGGCGGAGGTCGTCGTCAGCCTCGATTGCGGACCACTCGCCGCACAGGTCCGTCAAGCGCTGGGCTCCTGTCTCGAGGTTCTCTTATGGCCACGCACTACCCGGCAAAGTAGCGTGCTTGCACCGGTACGGTTTGTCAATGACAGCGCGCTCGCCCGCACGACCCTCCACATTGAACGAACTTCGCGCCTCTGGGTGGCGCTCGCGCCCGGTCAAGCAAGAGGTTAGAGCCAACGCTGCCAGGCGCATCGCGGCTGGCAAGCCCGTCGTTGAGGGCCTCGTGGGTTACGAAGGCACCGTATTACCCGCCCTCGAGAACGCCCTCATCGCGGGGCACGACATCATTTTCCTCGGCGAACGGGGCCAGGCTAAGACGCGGCTGATGCGCAGCCTCGTCGACCTGCTCGATGAGCAGCTACCGATCGTCGCCGGTTCGGAAATCCTGGACGACCCTTTCCACCCGATCTCGCGTTACGGGCGAGAACTGGTCGCCAGCAAGGGTGACGGCTGCCCGGTCGAATGGGTTGGCCGTGAGCAACGTTTCGGCGAAAAGCTCGCAACCCCTGATACCTCGATCGCCGACCTGATCGGCGAGGTCGACCCCGTAAAGGTCGCTGAAGGACGGTACCTCTCCGACGAGCTCACGCTCCACTACGGCTTGGTCCCTCGTACCAACCGCGGGATCTTTGCGATCAACGAGCTCCCTGATCTCGCCGAGCGCATCCAAGTCGGCCTGCTCAACGTCCTCGAGGAGCGCGACGTCCAGGTCCGGGGGTACAAGATCCGCTTGCCGCTCGACGTCATGCTCGTCGCTTCGGCCAACCCGGAGGACTACACGAGCCGCGGGCGGATCATCACACCTCTCAAGGACCGCTTCGGCGCTCAGATCCGGACCCACTACCCCCTCGACACCGCAACCGAGGTGGCTGTGATCCTTCAGGAGGCCAACCCTGCAGACCTGGAGGACGTCGAGGTGGAGGTCCCGACCTACATGGCAGAGGTGGTCGCCAGCATTTCACAGCTGGCGCGCCAAAGCCCGCAGGTCAACCAGCGGTCCGGTGTCTCTGTTCGGCTCGGGGTTGCCAACTACGAAACCCTGGTCGCCGCGGCGTCAAGGCGGGCTCTGCGCCTGGGCGAAAAACAAGCCGTACCACGTGTCAGCGACCTGGCCGCACTCGTCTCGTCGACTGCAGGAAAGGTGGAGCTGGACTCCTTGGACGAGGCCAACGAAGAAGATCTCGTCTCCCGTCTCACGCGCCAGGCGGTGCTCGGCGTGTTCAGGTCCAACGTGGAGCAGTCCGAGCTCACTAAGGCTGTTTCCGAGCTCGACGACGGTTCGGCCATCGAAGTGGGCGACGACGTGCCTTCGTCTTCGTACCTCGAGGCTCTGGCAATCCACCCGGGGCTGCGCGCCCCCGCCGGCAAGCTCGCCGGCTCCGAGAGCGCGGCGGCTCTTGCCGCCGCCACGGAGCTCGTCCTGGAGGGCCTCCACCTCGCCAAGCGGCTCAACAAGCACCCGACGGCGCGTGGCGCGAGCTATCAGGCCAGGCGGTCATGAACCTGTTCAGGGATCGCTAAAGCGGCTATGCCCGGAGCGAAGTACTCACGCTGGGACGGCACCCAGGAAGTCGGCGACCTGACCGGTGACGACGTCCTTCGTCGCCTGATGGACGACCTGACCGAGCACGGGGACCCTGACCAGGCTCTCCGCAGGCTGATGCACCAGGGGTTCATGGACGGTTCCGGCAGGGATGTCGCCGGCCTGAGAGAGCTGTTGGAGAGGGTGCGCCAGAGGCGGGCCCAACTCGCTCGTGAGGCCTTTTCGGAGCTGCAAACGGCCATGTCGAACGCCTCCCCGGCGGCTCTCCGACACGCGAGGGAGATGCTGACCGAGCTGAACCGCCTAGTGGAGCGCAGGCGCGACGGCGAGGATGTCCAGGCCGCCTTCGAAAGGTTCATGGAGCGCTTCGGTGACCTCGTGCCGGGCAACCCGTCAAACCTGGACCAGCTTTTGGAAAACATGGCCCGCCAGGTCGCCGCAGCTAGAGAACTGCTCGAGTCCTTGACCCCCGAGCAAAGGGCCAAGTTGATGGAGCTCTCCGAGGCGCTGCTGGAAGGTGAGCTCGAGCTGCAGATGGAACTCGAATCGCTCGCAGGTCATCTCGCAACGGCTTCAGCCGGGAGCCCCTTGTTCGGGATGCCCCTGTCGCTCGAACCAGCCGGCACCCTGATCAGTCAGCTCTCAGACTTGAGCGGCCTCGAGCAGCTCCTGGCCGGAGCGCCCAGCCCCGGGGCGCTGGCCGAGGTCGACATCAACCGTGCCCGCGAGCTGCTTGGCGCAGAGGACGCGCGTTCGCTCGAGGCTCTCGGCCAGCTCGCCCGACGCCTGCGCGACTCTGGCTTCGTGGAGCAAAAGGGCGGGCGGCTCCGCCTTACGCCCCGCGGTTTGCGCCGCCTCGGGGACCAGGCCCTCTCGGACCTGTTCACAAAACTCGCCCGCTATCGCTCCGGCCAACACCCGATCGGCCAACCAGGGGCCGGCCACGAACGCGCCGGAGAAACAAAACCCTACGAGTGGGGTGACGCGTTCAACCTGTCGATCGAACGGACCGTGCGCAACGCTCTGGCAAGGGGCGGGCCTGGCACGCCTGTAGCCCTCACGCCCGCCGATTTCGAGGTCGAGCGCACCGAGGCCCTATCGCGTTCGGCCACCGTCATCATGCTCGACCTGTCGCTTTCGATGCCGATGAGGGGCAATTTCGTTGCAGCCAAGAAAATGGCCCTGGCACTGCACGCGCTGATATCGGGCCGGTTCCCGTCGGACTACCTAGGAATCGTCGGCTTCGCTCGCTCCGCCCGCGAAATACCTTTCCGAGAGCTGCCGGACGTCTCATGGGACTACGACTGGGGCACCAACATCCAGCACGGCCTCGTTGTCGCCCAGAAGCTACTTGCCCACCAAAGAGGCACCAAACAGGTGATCATGGTGACCGATGGCGAGCCAACCGCCCACTGCCCTCCAGGGACGGCAGAGCCGGTCTTCGGCTACCCGCCGACTCAGGAGACCGTCGACGCGACGTTGCTCGAGGTGGCTCGCTGCACTCGCAACGGGGTCCGCATAAACACCTTCGCCCTCGACGCGACCGGGCATTTGCGGCGCTTCATCGAGCAGATGACCCGGCTCAACCGCGGGAAAGCGTTCTACACCACGCCGAGCACCCTCGGGGACTACGTGCTGTTGGACTTTCTCGAGACGAAGAGGACTTCGCGCAGGCGTCGCCGCCGGCTCGCTTGAGCACCTAAATCCCGCTCGACAGCCAGCTGGCCCCTTGCCCGAGGGCCAAGAAAAAACACCCCTTGCGTTGTTGCGCGCGATGCGTCAAGATAACAGGAATGTAGTTACGTGCGACGTAACTACATCAGTGCTACTCGGGTGAGGCCTGGGTGTACTCGATATGACGTGTACCTAAAGACGACACACGACCGATGGGAGCCGCCGGTGACTGACATCGTGCGCTTTTTGCACTTACCGGCCGATCTGACCGGGTTCCGCTGGGACAGCGAAGTGCCGACATGGCAGCGGTCCGCGAACTGCTTGGGCGTCGACCCGGACCTGTTCTTCCCTGAGAGGGGCGGGTCAACCCGGGAAGCCAAGGAGGTCTGCCGGGGCTGTGTCGTTCGCGAGGACTGCCTTCAATACGCTCTCCGCAACGGCGAGAAGTTCGGGATCTGGGGTGGCCTCTCCGAAAGGGAGCGCCGCCGGCTCCGTCGTCGTCGTAACGGAGCACCGTACCGGGTCAGCAAGGCTTCCTAGCCAGCGCAAGGAACTTCCCCCGGCGAGGCAGGCCTTGGCCAACAGGCTTAGGCGTGCCTCGCCGTTATTTTTTCAAGCCGGTCCTCGATGGTCCGTTCAGCGGCCAGGTCAAGTTCCCCCCAGCGTGACCTAGGGGTCGCAACCAGGACGGTCTGCGGCACCAGCCCGACTAGTTCGGCGTTGGCGACGGGCGTCATCCTCGTGACCGCGTCCCACACTTGGGCTGGTCCGACGACCAATGGCCGGACAAGATTGCAGGAGACCTGCACCCGCTGACCCAGCCCAAAGGCCAAGGCCCGGACCTCCGCCGAGCGCAGCTTCGCTGCCACAGCCTGGGCTTTGGCGAGGTCCGCCTCTTCAAGCCAGAGGTTGTAAGCCACCATCAGCCCCCTCGCACCCACAGCGACCGAACCCGCCATGGGGTGCGGCTCACGAGGGCCGAAGTCGGGCAGCAAGGTGCGCCAAGCCTGTTTGCGGACATCGGGTAACGCTCGCCCTGGGCCGTACAGGAACGCTGGCAAGCCCAGCTCGCTCGCCGCCCACCGAGCAAAGGCGTCGCGAGCCTTAAGCGCCCGCTCAGACCCGGCACCTTGTGCGTCCCCGAGCGGCCACCCCTCCAGGGCTACCCAGGGGACCACGTCAAGTACTCCGAAACGGGGGTGCGCACCGACATGGGTGCGCAGGTCAAGCAGCTTCACCGCCGCCCGAGCGAGGTCCTGGGCAGCACTCATCACCGCCTCCTCGCCTCCAGCCAAAGTGAACACGGAGCGGTGATGGGCGCAGTCGTTGTGGCGGTCCAAAAGGCAGCGCCCGGCCGCCTCCGACAGAGCAGCCAGGGTGGGCGGGTCGCAGCCCTCGCTCACGTTCACGACGCATTCGAGCACCGGCTCGTCGCTCCTCACGTCAACCAAGTCTGGCCTCACCTCCGTATAGTCGGTATAAGAAGGTTGGCCGCCTGCAAAGTCCCTCGCCCAAGCAGTACCATAGGAGGGACCGGCCAGCTCGCCAGGAGGGTGCGTAATGCTTGCAAATATCACGGGTGACTGGCCCTACATCCTTATTGCCGTCATCGTCTTGTTCGGCGGGAGCCAGTTGCCCAAACTGGCTCGCAACGCGGGCGAAGCCATGAAGGAGTTCAAAAAGGCTCACGAGGAGGCCACCTCGTCGCCTCTCGCGTCCACGAGCAACATTGGCACCACGGTGACCACAGCCCCATCCGCGCCACAGGTAGCGCCTGCCGCCCTCCCCTCAGGGAGCGTCTCTCCTGCTCAGAGTGACGAGCACATAACGCTCACCCGAACGGAACTGGATGCATTGCTGGCGGACCGGGAAGCTCGTGCGAAGTCTGCACGCAGCGCCGATAGCCCTCAGAGCTGACACAGCCCCAAAGCTGACACAGCTGTCCCCTACCGGTTAGCGGCAGAGCGGGCCGCGGTGGCCGTGGCGCCTTCACGGCCTTCGGAACGATGAAGGCGCCACGCCACCGCGTCCCGCCAGTCGCCCAAGACGCTGTTCAGCAGGGGGGGCTCCCGCACTAGCGCTCGCGGCGGCAAGGATCCTCTTCGGAGAGGTTCGAGGGCACAGCTGCCCCCGATTAGGGCTGGGATGACAAGGGGGAAGGCGTTGGCCCGACTTCCCCATCGTCCTTTTTGGCGTGAGGGAAGGTGGGCGCCAACGCCTGCCCCTCGCCCTGCCCGAGCGCCAGCGGGGCGCTGAAAGCTGCCGGGAAAGCCCTATTTCCGCAGGGAAATGCCAGGTCGATTGGGCGTCGTGGGCTGAGCGGCGGGGGTGCGGGCAGGCAGCCCGCGGCGGCTACGGGCGATACGGCGACGCTCGCGCTCCGAGGCGCCGCCCCACACGCCATGCTCGATGTGGTTTTCGAGGGCGTACTCGAGGCATGGGCCTTTTACAGGGCACTCGGCGCAGTAGTGGCGAGCCACCTCGACCCCAACTCCGTCGCTCGGGAAAAAAATCTCGGGCGGCAGGTCCCGACACCGTCCCTGCACCATCCAAGAAGTTTCCAAGTTGACCTCCGTTGCGCTTTGCGCCACACGCTGAATGTATTACGTTCCCGGCCGGTCTTTGGATCCCTGCCGGGCTGAAGCTCAGTCAGAGTGCGGGAAGGACGCAGCTTTGCTCGTTTTACAGTACTGCACAGGCGCCTGTCAAGGCGGTACCCGGCCGTCCCGGTAGTCAAACACGCAGGCCCCCGACAGGCTGGGGGAGGGCCGCCCAGACAACGTAGCTCATAACTTGACAGCTGCCAAGTGTTTGGTGGAACATGGATGTCAATGAGCGCTCGCGCAAGCCTGCTCCTTCTCACCTAGGCGAACACCCCACGCGGTGTTCGCCGAAACCTCCTGTGCCTTCTGGCCAGGAGGTTTTTTCATTCCCGCCGTAGAAAGGCCCAAAGATGACTCGCCCACCGTTGACGATCGCCAAGATGCCGTTCGACAAGTACGCCGCCACCGTGCCACTCGTGCTCCCGGACCGCACGTGGCCGTCGAAGCAACTGGGAACAGCTCCCCGCTGGTGCAGCGTGGACCTGCGCGACGGTAACCAGGCCCTCATCGACCCGATGGACCCGGCGCGCAAACTTGCGCTTTTCGAGGCGCTGGTCGGGATCGGCATCAAGGAGATAGAGATCGGTTTCCCATCGGCCTCCGCCCCGGACTACGAGTTCGCCCGCCACATCATCGAAGACGACCTGATACCCGAAGACGTCACCGTTCAGGTGCTCGTGCAGTGCCGCCAGGAGCTCATCGAAAGGACCTTCGAGGCCATTTCGGGCGCCCCACGAGCGATCCTGCACTTCTACAACTCGACCTCGGAGCTGCAACGCCGCGTCGTGTTCCGCCAGGACCGCCAAGGGATCATCGACATCGCAACGAACGCAGCGCGCATTTGCAAAGAGCTGGAGCACAAGGTCTCCGGGACGCTCCTGCGCTACGAGTACTCTCCCGAGAGCTTCACTGGGACCGAGCCCGATTTCGCGGTTGAAGTCTGCGAAGCGGTGGCCGATGTCGTCGAGCCGAGCCCTGAGGCGCCTCTCATAGTCAACCTTCCGTCCACGGTCGAGATGTACACGCCAAACGTGTTCGCAGACGTCATCGAATGGTTCAGCCGCCAGTTCCGTGCGCGAAGTTCGATCGTCCTGTCCGTTCACCCGCACAACGACCGGGGCACCGCCGTGGCAGCTGCCGAGCTCGCCCTTCTTGCCGGGGCCGAGCGGATCGAGGGAACGTTGTTCGGCAACGGGGAGCGGACCGGGAACCTCGACCTCGTCACCGTGGCGCTCAACCTGTTCTCCCAGGGCATAGACCCCGAGCTCGATTTCCACGACATCGAGGCCGTCCGCAGGGTCGCCGAGCACGCCACCCGGATGCCCGTCCACCCGCGCCATCCCTACGTCGGCGACCTCGTTTATACGGCCTTTTCGGGCTCCCACCAGGACGCCATCAAGAAGGGGATCGCCGCTCTACCGGAGCAGTACGACAAGTGGGAGGTCCCCTATTTGCCGATCGACCCCAAACACACCGGCAGGACCTACGAGGCGATCATCCGTGTCAACAGCCAATCGGGCAAGGGCGGGGTTGCCTACGTAATGGAGACCGAACATGGCCTCGACCTGCCCCGCCGACTGCAGATCGAGTTCTCCAAAGCCGTCCAGGCCGTAACCGAAGCAAGCGGGACCGAGATAAAGCCGGACGCGCTTTGGGAGGCCTTTGAGAAGACGTACCTGGCCGAAAGCGCTTCTTTGCGCCTCATCGCGGCCGAGGTCGCGACCGAACGGGCAACGGATGCCCACATCACTCAGGTCACTGCACAGCTGCTCGTAGACGGCGAGCACCGCAGCGTCGTCGGGAGAGGCAACGGACCGATCGATGCCCTGGTCAACGGGCTTTCGGACCTCGGCATCGGCCTCGCCGTCCTTGACTACAACCAGCATGCGCTAACAGCCGGGAGCGGAGCTTCCTCAGTGGCATACGTGGAGGTCGAGTCCGCGGGCCAGGTGGTGTGGGGCGTTGGGATGGACTCGAGCATCCTTGACGCATCGTTGCAAGCAGTCGTCAGTGCCGCCAACCGGTCGCGCGAGGTGTCCAAGCAAGACGAACGGGTGGCCGAGTGACCAACGGTGGGAACAGCGCGGTGACAGGCGTCGCATATGCTCAGCGCATGTCTACTCAACAGTCAGAGGCCACCGGCCCCCCCCGTGGCCACGTAAGGGTCGTCTACTTAGGCCCCGTCGCGCCCCACTGGAGAGTCGACTCTGACTTCGGGGACCGCAACCTGATCGAGGAGCTCCGCCAGAGGATCCTGGCGCGCTTGCTGCTATTGCCTCCGCATGACCCGCAGTTCCGCCGGAACCGGGAGCGCATTGTGCGCGACGCTGCGCGGGAAAACGTGCTCCTCGAGTGGGACCTAGGTGTGCCCGACGATGAAGAAGGCGACTTCATAGGCACGGTTGAGGTCTAAGCGCTCAGCCATTTCCGCTTTTCGCACTATCGCAAGGCGGTAGCGTGAGGGATTGTGGCGCTCGGTCGTGAAACTATTTCTCCCGAAGCTGAAGGCCGGGACGAAACGGGACAGGGCGACGACCCGTCCGGCAACATCCTCGAGGCCAGCGAAGTGCGTTATATCAACAGGGAGCTGTCCTGGCTCGACTTTAACCGCCGCGTCCTCGCACTGGCTGCGTCGCCCGCGCAGCCCCTTTTGGAGCGGGCCAAGTTCCTAGCTATCTTCTCGACCAACCTCGACGAGTTCTTTCAGGTTCGCGTAGCCGGCCTGAAGGACCAGTTGGCTGCTGGGATCTCCGGTACCGCGCCGGACGGGCTCTCGGTCCCTGACCAGTTGAAGGCGGTACGCGCCGAGGTGAAGGACGCCATTTCGCAACGGTCAAGGATTTATAACGAGGTGGTCGTGCCGGAATTGGCCACCCACGGCACCCGGTTGGTCCCTTGGAGCTCTTTGGGGCCGTCCGACAAGGCGTACACCGAGACCGTGTTCGAGTCGCAAATGTTCCCCGTGCTGACCCCGCTCGGCGTCGACCCCGGCCACCCTTTTCCCTACATATCCAACCTCTCGCTCAACCTCGCCGTAATGGTGCGCGACCCCCAGCGAGGTGACCGACGCTTTGCGCGCGTCAAGATCCCGCCCCTGTTGCCCGGGTTCCTCGCGATGCCCGACGGGGAGCGCTTCGTCCCTGTTGACCAGGTGGTGGCCGCGTTCCTTGGTGAACTGTTCCCGGGTATGGAGATCGAGAGCTATTACGCCTTCCGGGTCATCCGCAACGCCGATCTCACGCTTGCAGAGGAAGAGGCGGACGACTTGCTCGAAGCGGTCGAAATGGAATTGCGCCGCCGCCGTTTCGGGCGGGCGGTGTGCCTACAGGTGGAGTCCGGCTTCAGCACCGAAGTTCTTGACCTTCTCATCCGTGAGCTCGACCTGCACCCCGATGACGTTTACGAGATGGACGGCTTGCTCGATTACAACGCCCTGTGGGAGATCCACAGCCTGGACCGCCCAGAGCTGAAAGACGAACCGTTCTCACCCGTCACCCCGAGCCGGTTGGCCGCTCCGGACGACGGGCAGGTTGACATATTCGCTGCCATAGCCCACGAAGACATCTTCGTGCACCATCCTTACGAAAGCTTCGCAATGTCGACCGAGGCATTTGTCAAGCAGGCTGCTCGAGATCCGAAGGTACTGGCAATCAAACAGACCCTGTACCGGACGTCGGGCGACAGCCCGGTCGTAACCGCGCTGATACGCGCTGCTGAGAGGGGCAAGCAGGTCGCGGCCCTCGTCGAGCTAAAAGCGCGAGGTGACGAGGCTGCCAACATCGGGTGGGCGAGAGCGCTCGAACAGGCCGGTGTGCATGTGGTCTACGGCCTGATCGGGTTGAAAACACATGCCAAGACGGCCCTCGTGGTGAGGGAGGAAGGCGACGGGATCCGCCGGTACTGCCACATTGGCACGGGGAACTACAACTCGTCCACAGCCCGCCTCTACGAAGATATCGGGATCTTGACCGCCTCGCCGGCACTCGGAGAGGATTCTGACGGACCTGTTCAATTTCCTAACCGGGTACAGCCGCCAGTCGGCCTATAGGCAATTGATAGTGGCACCTCTGGCTCTTCGATCGAAGATTATCGAGCTAATCGAAAAAGAAGCAGAGCGAGGGACGGGCGGGCGGATCGTGTGGAAATTGAACAACCTTGTCGACCGCAAGACAATCGATGCTCTTTATGCAGCTTCCCAGTCCGGGGCTCAGATAGACCTCATCGTGCGAGCCGTATGCGGCCTGCGCCCGGGCGTCCCCGGGCTTTCTGAGACAATCCGTATCCGGTCCCTCGTGGGCCGCTACCTCGAACATTCGCGGATTTACTATTTCGGCAACGGCGCAACTACCGATTTCCCGACCGCTTTCGCCGACGCCGTGACCCAAGATCGGGGCACCCCGACGGGGTACGACGGTCAAACGGGCCGCTCCGTGCTTCCCGAAGGCGGCCGCTACCTGATGGGGTCGGCCGACATAATGGAGCGCAACCTGGACCGTCGTGTCGAAGCCCTCGTCGACGTCACGTCTCCTGAAATACAGGCACGGCTTCGGGAAATCCTCGAGGTAAACCTGGCCGACGACGAGCTCGCCTGGGAGCTGGCGCCGGACGGGACCTGGTACAAGGTGCCCGACTCGAAGCACAGCAACGCCCAGCGGCACTTTCAGGAGCTTGCGCTCGCTCGCAGCAAGCGCCACGGCAAGGGCGAGAGCCTGGCTTCGATCGGGTGAGCACCTCGTCGCGAGTTCCCAAAGGCGCCGCTTCGGGCCGGTCCACGGATAGCCCGCCGACCGAGGGACCGGCGAGGGCGGCCGCGCCGGCCAAAAAGGTACGGGCTTCTGGTGGGGTCGTCTGGCGTCGTGTGCCAGCGGGCATCGAAGTCGTGATTGTCCACCGACCGGCTTATGACGACTGGGCGCTGCCTAAGGGCAAAGTTGAACCTCGGGAAAGCGACGAGGACGCGGCGCTCCGTGAGGTCCGGGAGGAGACTGGCTTGTCGTGCCGCCTCGGCCCGGAGCTGCCAAGCACCACCTACAGGGACGCCGAAGGGCGGCCGAAGGTCGTCCGGTACTGGGCGATGACGGTACTACCCGGCACAGGCGCGATCACCACCGCCCAGCCGGCGCTGGTGCCGGAGGCGAAAGACGAGATCGACGACCTCTTGTGGGCTCCCCTGGACGTGGCGCGCCAGCGGTTCACGTACGCACGTGACGTGGTAGTCCTCGACGCTTTCGACGACTATGTCTCGCGCTCAAATGTTCGCCGGCAGGAGGTCGACGACGTTGCCGAAGGCAAACCACAGGGGGACGAGGCACACTAGAGCACCCGCGAAAAGCACGGCGACCTTGCTGTAGCGGCGCCGGCGTGTTGCAACGATGCGGGTGAAGGCCCAGGCGGCCAACGCAACCACACCCCAACCCACCGCCCCAGCTGCCCCCCCACCACTGCCGCCGCTGGTGCTGGTCGCGCTCGCGCTCAACGAAGCCGCGCCAGGACCTGGCCCTGTGGTCGGCGGACCACCGGCAACCCCAACGGTTGGCGAGTCGCTGCCATCTGATGTCGTGGCGGAGGAACCGCCCGAAGCCGGCAACGTGCTCGAAACGGGGACCGTGGGCGCAGGAGCCGCCGGGGCGGCACTGTTCGGTGCCGTCGTGGTGCTGTGCGAGCCGACATGGGAGGTGTGCGGGCCCCTCGGGTCGGGTACCGATCGGCCACCAAGAACCGGGAAGCCCCCGTTCTTCGCTGCCTCGACGGGCAACGGTTTTGGCACCATCGTGCCGCGGACCAGGTGCGTTAACAGGACCGCTCTGACAATCAGGCGCGAGGTCGCTTCGAAACGAGGGTTACAAGTTGTGAGCGTGAGCTCGGGGGCCTTCGTCGCGTCGAGGACCGCCACGTCTGAGGGCGCCACGACGAACTGGCTGACCACGGTGTAAACCCACGTCGTGCCCAATGTGTCGGTCAGGTACACGAGGTCACCGCTGTGCACCTCGTTGAGCCGGAAGAACGGGGCCCCGAAGGTGGTCCGGTGACCAGCGATCGCAACGTTGCCCACCTGACCAGGCAAAGGTGTGCCCGGGTAGTGGCCTGGGCCTTCTTGAAGGTCACCCTCGGCGACGCCTTGGACCACGTAGCGGTCGACGCCAATGGCCGGGATGACCAAATGGTCGAGAGCCCCCCCCGGCGGGGTGACCGGCAACGCTTCGGTCAAAGTGCTGGGGTCATGGGCCCTGCTACCGAGCCGGTGCGCCGTCGTCTTTCGAACATGCCCCGTGGCAGCGTCTCTCTTCGGTGCTGGCGCCAATGTCGTCGTTGTCGTCGTCGCGACTGGCCCCGCGTGAAGCGGGGCTCTGGCGATGGCTGCATTGAAGTCCCGGGCAAGCCGAGCCTGGCTGTGCTCTTCGGCCAGGTTGGTACCGACTAGTTCGTAGGCCACGAAAAGAAGCACCACGAGGCCCACCGTGACCAGAGCAAGGCCCACCTCTCGTAGGACGTTGGCCTGCTGATTTGCGGCCTTAGGAAGACCTCGTCGGAGATGTTGGCCCACATGACCAGGGTAAAGCCATCTGGGTACTTGTGCCGGCATCCCGGGTTAGCCGCTGGCCCGTTCGTCTGCTCTGACACAAGTTTCTCTATCTTCGGGCGCAGCGAGTGGTGCTGCCCGCCCCTTGAGCATCGTTTCGGACTGGCGTGCGTTCTTCTGCAAGACTTCAGGAGTGCCGTTGTTGTTGGTGCGCCATGCCCACGCACGCCCCCGGAGAGAGTGGTCGGGCGAGGACCGCTTACGCCCACTATCCGTCCACGGTGAGAGGCAGGCTGAAGGCCTCGTTGCGATCGCAGGCCTTTTTTTGCCACCAACGCGTACCCTTTCGAGCCCTTACCTCCGGTGCCTCCAGACCACGGAGCCCTTGGGCCGAGCCCACAACTTGGCAGTCGAAGCCAACGACGCCCTGTCTGAAGGACAGAGCTCGGCGGCTGTCAGCCTTGTCAGGTCCCTGGCCGGCACCAACGCGTTCGTCTGCACCCACGGGGACGTGATCGCGGAGATCCTCGTGACACTCGCCGACGAGGATCGGGTCGACCTCGGGGTTACCCCGCGCCAGGCGAAGGGCTCGGCCTGGGCGCTCGAGGGGAAAGACGGCTTTTTCACCTCGGCCAGGTACTTCCCCCCGGTGGTGGCGGAGTCGGTCTGAATTGGGAAGGCAAAGCGAACTGAACGGCAACGAGGCCCGCGAGCTCTTGGCGCTGTTGGTCCAGGCAGTCGACAAGGCAAACCAGGGCCTTGTCGTCTGCAACAAGAAGGGCCGCGTCGTGCTGCGCAACGCACCGGCGAGGGAGCTGGTGAACGCCCGCGACGGCGACTTCTTGGCGGAGAAGGCAGTCGAAGCTGCGCTCGGCCGCGCGCTCGCTGGCGCGTACCACGAAGAGACTCTCGACCTTTACTCCCCCACAAGGCACACACTGAAGATCCGGGCATACCCGTTGGGCGGGCTCAATCCTCCTTCTGGCGCTATCGCCCTGGTAGACGACGTCTCGGAGCTGCGCCGACTAGAAGCGGTGCGCCGGGACTTCGTCGCCAACCTCAGCCATGAGCTGAAAACCCCTCTCGGAGCATTGAGCCTTCTTGCAGAGACACTCGACAGCGAAGAAGACCCGGATATCGTCGCCCGCTTAACGGCGAGAGTCGGTGCCGAAGCAACCCGCTTTTCCCACATCGTGGACGACCTGCTGGATCTTTCTCGAATAGAGGCTGGCGCCACTGGGAGCCTTAGTGAGGTCGCGCTGTCGGCGGTCATCGACGAAGCGGTCGAGGGCTTCCAGGAGCCGGCGGCGGCCCGCGGGATCCGCCTGGAGGTTGCTCCCCCCGTGGGCGTCCTCAACGTGATGGCCAACCGCAGGGACCTGGTCTCTGCCGTAGCCAACCTCGTTGACAACGCCATCAAGTACTCAGAGCCCGGCGGCGCGGTGTACGTGGATGCCGAGCGGCGCGGCGACCGTGCGTGCTTGCGGGTCCGGGATGAGGGCGTCGGCATCCCACGTCGGGACCAGGAGCGGATCTTCGAGCGTTTTTACCGTGTTGACCGAGCGCGCTCGCGCTGGACTGGTGGGACCGGGCTTGGTTTGGCTATCGTCCGGCACGTGGCCGCGTACCACGGCGGCGACGTTTCTGTCGATTCTGTTGAAGGGGAGGGCTCGACTTTCACGTTGTGGGTTCCTCTCGCCAACCAAGGACATTCCCGTGACTGAGCAGGTGACGGTCCTGCTCGTCGAGGACGAGCCCTCGTTCGTCGAGGCTCTCGTGGTCGGGTTGAAACGCGAGGGGTTCCGCGTTGAGGTCGCCTCCGACGGCGCCGAGGCGCTCGACAAGTTCTCCTCGGTGCGGCCGGACCTGGTCCTGTTGGACGTCATGCTGCCGCGGGTTTCGGGCATCGACGTTTGCCGAACCATCCGGGCCGCCGGCTCCCGGACGCCGATCATCATGGTCACCGCCAAAACGAGCGAGATCGACACCGTGGTCGGCCTCGAAGTCGGAGCCGACGACTACGTCAGCAAGCCGTACCGTTTACGCGAGCTCGTCGCTCGGATGCGAGCCGTACTGCGCCGCACCCCCCCTCCCGAAGAGGTCCCTGACGACAGCGACGTATTGGAGGCAGGCGACCTGCGCTTGGACCCCGAACGACATGAGGTTTACCTCCGTGGCCAGGAGGTCAGCCTCCCGTTGAAGGAGTTCGAGCTCCTCGAACTGCTGATGACCAACGCCGGTCGGGTCCTGACCCGTGAGACCTTGATAGACCGGGTGTGGGGCCCTCACTACGTCGGCGACACCAAGACCCTGGACGTACACGTGAAGCGGCTACGGGCGCGCATAGAGGACGACCCTGCGCACCCACGGAGGATCACCACGATCCGCGGTCTTGGCTACAAGCTCGAGTCCACTCGAGCAGGCGGCGACGGCTCCGATGCCGAATAGGACGGCCCACGGGGCCTGCTAGGCGACGCCCACCGCTCGCACTAGCGACGCAGGCGGAAGAAGCCCTTGGATTTCGCAGGCAGGATGTCATCAAGGTGAGGGTCGGCTTGCGGCACGTCGCTGTCCACCGGCTGCGGGTCGGTCCCCGCGCTGACCTCGTCGCCAGTACCCCGGGCCATATCGAGATCCGGGCCGTTTGACACCGGAGCCTGGTGGTCAAAACGGTCACCGTCAGCAGTGACCTGGGTTGTCCGGGCCGGGCCATCGCCGGCCGGCGACGATGTCCTCGCGGATGCTGCGCGAGCGGCCGCGCCGGCGAGGTTGCTGAGCGCTCGAGCGGCTGACGAGGCAGCCGCGTTGGACAGGACTGGCCCGTCATAAGTGCCGGCACCACCGGGTGCGGGAGGTGCGGCGGGAGCAACCGGCCCAGCAGCCGGTCCAGCAGCGGGTCCGGGACCCGGTCCGGGAGCGAGAGCCGCCAACGCACGAGCTGCGGCGGCAGCTCCCGCGGAACGAGGCGTGGGGGCGGGAGCAGCGGGGGCCGCGGGTGGGGCAAAATGGCTGCCGGCAGGAGTGGGCGCCGGAGGGGTGACGGGGGGGCTGACCGTCGGGCCAGCGGGGGGGCTGACCGACGGGCCGGCGGGTGGGAGAGGACGGGGAGCCGCAGCTGCAGCGGCCGCAGCCGCGGCTGCGGCCGCCGGACGGAGCGCGGTGGCAGCTTTGGGAGCTTGGGGTTGGGGCGGATGGTAGGGCTCGGCGTGCGGCCGGGCTTCGGGCGCCACTGGGAGCGGCGCGGGCAGCTGCGCCTCGGGCGGCGCGCGGCGGCGCGGGCAGCTGCACCACGACCGGCGCTGACGGCGGCGCGGGCACCTGCACCACGCCCGGCGCTGACGGCGACCGGGGGTGCGAAAGTGAGGCCAAGATATTGTCGACGTGAGTTCTGCCAGCGCCCGCCGGGGACCTCAGCAGCGGGTAGGCCATCGGGCTCTGTGCCTCCGGGTGGCGCCCGGTAGCGTTTGTCCCCAGGAGTGACGGCCAAGCTCGGTCAACGAGCGGGCCTGCTTGGCTGGCCGAAATAGCAGGCCCGCCGGGGTGCTCGTTCATCTGGGCTAGATACCCGTTATCAAGCCCAGGGACACCTAGGCCCGCGACGGGCTCAAGACTGGGCTGCAACTCTGGCACATAGGGTGCCTCGGCTGCTCTCATGCGGCACTTGAGACAACGGTCGCAGGCTTGCCGAAACCTCTCATTGCATCGATGTTCCGGTCATATTTTCGCCAGCCCTCGTCCGCCCCTTGCGGCCTCCAGGACGGGCCGCGGCTGTACTCTCGCCACGTGAAGGCCGTCCACCCAGAAGGCACCGAAATGGCACCCGGTACCGGTGGCTGGTTACTGCGCCTGCTGCCCGCTCTCCGCCGCTGGGCTTACTACCCATACTGGCTCCCCGTCGACGGTCGGACGGACCAGCCCAGCCCAGGCGACACCCCCTTCCGCCGGCTAGCGACCGTACACGGGCTGTCGTCTGCAGGCGACGCGTTAGTGGCGATCGCTCTCGCCGGGTCGGTCTTCTTCGACGTCTCAGCAAGGGCGGCCGAGTCCAGAGTGGCTCTCTCGCTGGGGCTCACGGTCGCCCCGTTCCTCGTCGTCGGGCCCCTTCTTGGGCCGCTTGTGGAGCGTGCCCGCGGTGGACGGCGGGCGATCGTCGTCGGGTCCGCTATCGGCCGAGCGACCTGTTGTTTTCTGATGGCTTATTGGGCGCATTCGCTTGCCCTTTTCCCCGTAGCTCTTTTCACACTTATTTTCTCGAAGCTGTACATGGTTACGAAGGCAGCCCTCGTACCTGGTGCCGTGAGCGCCCCCGAGCAGCTTGTGCTCGCAAATTCAAAGCTCTCCGTTGGGGGATCTGCGGCCGGGATAATTGCCGGCGGTGCCGGCGCGGGGGTGCTCGCCTTGTTGGGTTCGCCCGGGTTGCTGCGTTGCGACATCGCCGTGTACCTCGGGTGTGCCTGGGGCGCAACCCGGCTCCGGAACGCCAACGCGCCACTGCCGCGGGAGGCTCTCGGCCCTGCGGCTCGGATCTCGCCGGCATCGGCGTTAGCCCCGGCGGAGCATGTGCCACCGGCGTTAGTCGCCGCGGGCCCAGCATCGGCTTCATCATCTGGGCCACACAGCCGTCAGGACGGCCGCGGGATTGCCGCCCGGAGGGCTGCAGCTAGCGGCGGTCGCGACCGCCGCATTGCGTTTTTCCACCGGGTTCGTGACTTTCCTGCTCGTGTTCACCTTCAGGCGCGGTTCAGCCGCCCTGATCTGGTACGGCCTCGCTCTCGGAGCGAGCCAGCTCGGCAATGTCTCTGGTGCGTTGCTTGCGCCAAGGTTGCGCAAGCGAGCCCCCGAGGAATGGATGGTGACGGGGTCGTCGGTTGTTGTCGGGGCAGCCGCTCTGGGGGCCGGGCTCATCGACTGGGGCAGGCATTGGGCCGTAGCCGTGGTCCTTGCAGGCGGCATCGGTCTCGCCGCAGGCGCGGGGAAGCTGGCTTTCGATTCGATGGTGCAGCGCGACGTGCCGTCGCGGCTAAGGGCGCGCTCGTTTGCTCGTTTCGAAAGCGGCTTCCAACTCTCCTGGGCGATCGGCAGTTTGTTGGCCGTACTGGTGCCGATGACGCTGTCGGAGGGTTTTACCGCCATTGGGATAGTTGGCCTGCTGGGAGCGGTGGCGTTCGCCGGAGGTTCGGTAAAAGCTAGGCGCGGGACCCTGCCAACCTGGTGGCCCGGTTCGGCACCCCGCCCAGTGCACCAACCCGCGCCGGCTAACCCCAAAGGGCCCGAGCCTGGACCGAAGCCTGGCCCGGGACGTTGACGGCAGAGAGCGCGGGCCTACATCACGCTCAGCCGAGCAAATCGATGCGCGCGAGCCAAAGGCCTGGCGCGTCGATCTCGGCGGGTGTCGGGAGCCCTGCTGGGCTTTCCCATAAACGAGAAAGTTCTCCCTCGCCGGCGCGCTCCAACACCCCGCGTACAAACGCATGCCCTCTGTCAATGGTGGTCTGGTCGAGCTCGATGCCCAGGAGCTTGCCGAGCACACGCTGGCCGGGACCGTCCTCGAGCCGCCGGCGGCGGAAAGCCTCGCTCACGAGGGGGTACGAACCGACCAGGCCTTTGCCGACCTTGTCGACGATGAAATCGGTATACCCGGCCACCGCGGCCAAGAACGCCTTGAACGGCCCGAGCAGCCTGCGTTGCTCGTCACTCTGGATATCACCGAGAAGCGCCTCTGGGTCACCGAGAGTCTGCTGGAAAGACGTGAGGTCGGTCGGGTCCAGGCTGCCGAGGCGCTGTTCGATGGTGTCCATCTCGACGTGGAAAGCGCCGGCATAGGCCATGAGGTGGTCCCTGAACGCTGCGGCGACGTGGGCTCGGCTCAGCACGGCATGATGGGCGACGTCCCGCAGGCCCACGTACATGCGCACGTCGTCGGGAGCAAGCTCCCATTCCTTCGCAAAGCGGTCGATCACGTCCGGCACGGCCATCAACTCGTCCGTGCTCGGGGCAAGCATCGGCATGTCGTACTGTCCCATCGCCCTGCTCGCCAGGTGCCCGACCATCGCGCCGGCCTGGGCTCCAAGGACGAGCGGCCCGATCACCTGGGGAAGGTTCCCGAGCAATTGGTCCATGGGGTTACCGTCAGCGGCCTGGGTCGGTTTCGCCTGATCGGGGGCTTCGGCACCCGGGCCGAGCGATGTGGCGAGCCTCAAAAGAACGTCTCTCCACGCCTCGAGGGTCCGGGAAGCCCACTCGGCGCGGGTCACGCAGTTCAACCCGAGCCACCCGCGGCGAGACGTGGGCATGCCCGTGGCTTCTCCTACGTACATGTCGGCGACCCTGAGCAGCTCTTCCATGCGGATGCGCGCCAGCGGGTCGGGGTTTGCCTCGCTCTGGCCTTCGGTGGCCGCCCAAGCCGCCAACTGGCGAGCCACATCCCAGTTGAGCGGGCCTTGAGCCGTCAGGAGCCGGGCGAGGTCGCGCAACAGGTCTCCCAGGGGGCCACCGCCCGAGAACGGCGACGGGTTGCTCATTTCTGAAGGTTACCGGTTGCGGGCGCCCCAATAACCAGCCGCCCCAAAACTGCTTGCACGACGACAAATCATCAGGCGCACTTGCTAGCGCTATCCTTGAGCCCCATCACAGGGAGCACAGTTGTCGTCACGGGAGCTGCCGGCAACCTAGGCCGCAGGGTTACGGCCCGCCTTGCAGCGCGTCCAACCGTGGAGAGAGTCCTCGCGGTGGACCTGGTGCCAATGCCGGCGACCGCTCCAGAAGTGGAAGCTCACGCCTTCGACCTCTCTTCGAGCGGAGCACAGGACGAGCTCGCGGCGCTCGCCAAACGAGCTGACGTCTTGGTGCACCTGGCGTGGGAACCCGAAGGAAAACACAACCTGGGGGCGCTTCAACACGTCCTCGAGGCCGCCGAGGCAATCGAACCAGCGCAACTCGTCCATCTCTCCAGCGGGACCGTTTATGGGGCGTGGCCGGATAATGCAGTCCCGCTCACGGAGGAAGTAACACCCCGGCCCAATGCCGAGCTCGCCTACGCAGTGGAAAAAAGGCACGCTGAGGAATTAGTCGAAAAGTGGTCGAGAGCGCACCCTGACATAGCAGTAGCCATTCTCCGGCCAGCGTGCACCGTCGGTTCGACCGAACAGCCTCTCTACCAAGCTTTGGCCTCCAACAAACGCCCCCCTCTGGGCGCCGAAGGACGCATCGTTCAGTACCTTCACGTGAACGACCTGGCGAGCGCCGTGGTGCACGCTTGTGAAAAAGGGATATCGGGTACCTACAACGTGGCGCCTGATAACGGCGTCCGCGAGGAAGTCGCCGGGGCCTTAGCGGGCGGTTCGGCCAGCCTTCCGCTATCTGCACCTGTGCGGGCGGCACTGGCGGATTTGCGTTGGCGATTGTGGAGGCGCGGAGCACCGCTCGGAGCGGGGCCCTATGCCGAGCACACCTGGGTCATCGCGGGAGACAAGCTGCGTGCGACGGGGTGGCGCCCGGAGTACAGCTCCGAGCAAGCATTGGTGGTCAGCGATGAGCGTGCCCACTGGGACGAGCTCCCCCCCAACAGGCGGGTCTCGGCGGCGCTTGCCGCAGGTGCGGCAACAATGCTCGCTGTCGGCGCCGGCAGCGCCAGGTGGTGGCGCCACAGGCGCTAACTCACGCCGAGCTGCGCTGAGCTGCACTGGCTGCGAACCGGGCCGTCACCTGGAGCGGGCCGCTCCGAGCCCTAGCCCGGGTTGGCCGTGGCCGGCTGGGTGCCGAGGGTGATATCAGCTTGCCGACGATGGCCGCCGTGCAGCCAATCGACGCTCACCACCTCCCCAGGCTTTGCGAGCGCCAGCCACGCAATGAGAGCCCCCACTGAAGCCGCAGGGTGCCCAAAGACAGCCGTGATCACGTCGTTGTCGGCAATGCCAGCCTTTGCCACCGGGCTGCCTACCGCGACACTTTCAACCTCGATCGCGCCGGCAACCCCGAGCTCCTGGGCACCCGGGCCGGAGATATCCGTCGCCTGCAGTATGCCGAGCCATGGGTGATCAGCGGGCTGCCCGCCGGCCTTGATAATCGCGACCATGTCGGCCATCGCCGTGTCAATTGGGGTCACATAAGTGAGCCCTGGCCTTGCCAATTGGCTGGACACCTGGTTGGCGATGCCGATCAGAGCACCGGAACTATCGACGACTGCCCCGCCGTACGCCGTGGGGTCAACGGACATGTTTGCCACAAGCATCGAGTACATCGCACCAGAGGCACCCTCCACGGGTGGAAGGTAGCTCATCGAGTCGTCTATGGAACCCGTCGCAAACTCAGAACCATTGCTCGAGCCTGCAACTCCCCCGGAACCGACCGAATACACAGTCCCGCCCGTCTGGACGTCGGCAACACTGCCAGGTACGGCCGGGTCAGGCGGGTCCACGGGGCCCATTACAACGCGCACCACAGCGATCCCGCCGGAAGGATCCGTCCCGACCCATTGACCAGTTTTTTGTTGGCCCCAATAAGAGAGAACTTGCACCTGGCTGTTGGAACCAGCCGTCGAAAAAAGGGCGCTGTCGGTGAGGATATAGCAATCTTGGCCGTCGGTGCTCACGATGACACCCGAGCCACTGGCGACCCCTTGCGCACCGTTCACGCTGAGGCCGACCACAGATGGCGCCACAGAACCCAAAATCCCGATACCGTTGGCGGCCCCCCCAGCAGGACTGTTCGCAGCGGGGTGCGCATCGGTCTTTGTCACAAACACGGGAGCGGGTTGGTTGACTGCGCCCGTGGCAATAAGCACTCCGCCGCAAACGAGGGCCCCCACGACCCCGGAAATAACCCCGACAAGCCAGGTCCGGCCCTCCGGGCCAACCAACCAGCCACCCACGGAGCGGTTCGGTCGCCGCGGGGGGACAGACGGGTTGGAGCGGACCTCGGAGGGGTGCCTCCAAAGCCGGTCGTCCGGGGGCAGCCATGGGCTCTTGGGGTTGTCATCGTCCTCTTCGCCGGGACCATGTGGCGGCTGTTGTTCGGGATCCATCCTGGACACGAGGTTACTGACCTGCTCGGCCGCGCTGACATCGGCCCCGCGCGATCTGCGCCCCTTCGACTTCGGAGGGTCGACAGGTCTACGATTGACCGGTGTTGCTACCGCCCTCAGGAGACGACTGGGTCGCGTTGTCTGCCGAGCCCCTCGACCTTGGCGCGTTTGCAACCTGGGCCGTAGTACCCAGCTGCGGCGCCGTCGTCGTTTTCGCGGGCACCGTCCGCGAGCACGCTGAGGGCCGGCCCGGGGTCATTTCGCTCGAGTACGAGGCCTACGCCGGCGTAGCACTGGACCAGATGGGCTCCGTCGCCCGGGAGCTACGCAGGCGTTGGCCGTTTGTCGGTAGGGTTGCGATGGTGCACCGCACCGGTCTACTCGTGCCTTCCGAAGTTTCGGTTGTGGTCTCAGTTTCCGCTCCGCATAGGACTGAGGCTTTCGATGCTGCGCGCTTTGGCATAGATGCGATAAAAGCGGGTGTCCCGATCTGGAAGCGCGAAACATGGGATGGCGGGAGCGCATGGGGGCTCGACGCGCACCCAGTTGACGGCTCTGGCGTGCCACATTTGAACGAGGACGATCACGTGAGCCGGTTAGGGAGCTGAGGACCACATGGACATGCAGTTGCTTGTGGCCGCCGTCAAAGCGAGCCATACATCTGTCCAGTGGTGGACGCTGGCTTGGATTGCGGGGGCAGCAGTCGTGGCAGCGGTGACCATCGCGATAATCGTCATAGTTTCGCGCCGGCCTAAATCGATGGAAGACGGCATGGCCGAGTTCTCACGCTCGCTTCAGGCCGTCGCACCAGCACACCGGTCGGCAACCCGGCCCGGCCTGAGCGGGACGCGTACGGGCCCCGCAAAAACACAAGAAGAACGCGCCGTCCGGGCAACGAGAGGGGAGACCCAAGGTGGCTAGGGATTTCGCGATAGACCTGGGTACCGCCAACACGCTCGTGTACGCAAAAGGGCACGGCATCGTCCTGAACGAGCCAACGGTTATCGCATTGGACAGCCGCACCAACACGGTGCTCAACATGGGCCGTGAGGCCTGGCAGATGATCGGGCGCACACCGGGCTACATAGTGGCGGTACGGCCCCTGCGCAAAGGCGCCATAACCGACTTCGACATCACGCAGCGGATGATCGAGCTCCTACTCAAGCGCGCAGGGATCTCCCGGTTCGGCCGTCCCCGCGTGCTCATATGTGTCCCGTCCGCGATCACCGCTGTCGAAAGGCGCGCGGTCGAGGAGGCGGCCCGCGCTGCTGGGGCGAACAGCGTCAGCCTGATCGAGCAGCCAACCGCTGCCGCTATAGGCGCCGGCCTACCGATCCATCAACCTCTGGGCAACATGGTCTGCGACATCGGGGGCGGTACGACCGAGACGGCGGTCATCTCACTTGGAGGAGTCGTCGCCCTGGAAGCAATACGGGTCGGTAGCTTCGACATAGACGCGACCATCCAAGCCTACGTGCGCCGTGAGTACGGCATCGCAATAGGCGAGCGTACGGCTGAAGAGATCAAGATAGCGATCGGTTCGGCCTGGCCGATGGACGACGCAGTCAAGGCCGAAGTCCGCGGGCGTGACCTTATGAGCGGGTTGCCCAAGACCGTCATCCTCGCACCCGAAGAGGTGAGAGAGGCGATCGAGGAGCAGGTGGGTGCAATAGTGGACGCCGTACTGCGCTGCCTCGGCGGCGCCCCTCCCGAACTTTCGCAAGACCTGTTGACCGAGGGCCTCCACCTTGTGGGCGGTGGCGCCATGCTGAAGGGCTTGGACCGGCGCCTCTCCGAGGAAACGGGCCTGCCGGTCCGCCTGGTCGACGCACCTCTTGAGTGCGTGGTAATCGGCGCGGGCAAGTGCATCGAGAACTTCGATGCTGTGCATGACCTGCTCATGAGCTGAACGACGGGCCGTCCTCTAGGGACGTGGCCGCTGGCCGAGCAGGTCCTCGGCCGTCTGGCGCACCTGCCAATCTGTGTCGAGTGCCGCCCGCGCCAGCGCAGCCTCCACCTCCTCACCCTCGAAGGCAGCCAAGGCAACGACGGCGCGCCGCCTGATCGCGGGCTTGTCCTCCAGGGCCGCGAGAACAGCCTCCAACCCCGCCGAGCTGCCCAAGCCTCCCAGCGCCGCGACCGCGGCTTCCCTGCACAGGGGTTCTTGATGGCTACCTGCGACAACGACTAGGCGAGCCACGGCATCGGCCAGAGGGCCGGGCAGCTCTGCCAGCTCCCCTAGCTCGCCCAGCGCGTAACACCCGGCTTCGACGACGGCGGACGAACCATCAGCCAGTGCCTCGCACAGCTCGCCAGTCAACACGACCATATGAAGGCGCCCGGCTAGGTCGCAGGCGCGCCTGCGCACTTCGGCGGCGGGGTCGGCCAGTGCAACGACCATGTCGTTGCCTCGCAGCACTCCCATTCTGGCCAGGGCTCCCAGCGCGCTCAGCGCGTACTTCGCTGGCCGGGTCACTAAATGCCTCGCGCGCAGTTTTCTCATCTCCCGTGTGACCGGCGACTGCGGCCGCGCGCCTTCGGGCAGCGCTGCTCGAGACCTGATCAGGGACCTGGGCCAATGAACCCCTCCTCTCCAGCCTGCCCCAGCCCTGGTGAAGGCACGGGACACGCCCGCCCAGGGTCGTCCCCAAAGGAACGCTCGGGCATGGCAACCTGGGAACAACATGCACTGGCGCCCGAAATGAGCGACGTCGACCCGACTGTACCGCCTTGGCCGCCAAACCCCGGCGCTGGCGAGGGTGCTCCGGGCACACCGGAGGCTCCTGAATGGTTGGAGGTCCCGGAAGCCGCGGGCACCTCCCCGTCATCGCCTTGGGCTGCGTTCTTCGGCGGCGGACGCGGGACTTCGGCGATCATCGGGCTGGTCGCAGCTCTGATCGCAGTAATCCTGGTGGCGCTGGTGGCATCGCACGAGGCATCGGGGTATTTCCTATTTTCGCCGGGCACAGCACCCGTGATCACTTCGGATAGCAAGTGCAAATTGGCCGGCGACGGCGAGCTCGCTTTGCCTGACGGCACCCCCTGCGTGCGCCTGGTGCTCCCCAAGGGCAAGGTGCACACCACTGACGGCGAGCTGATGATGGTGGACGTAGAAGTCGGGCAGGCGGGCCCGGTCGACTGGCTCGAGTACAAGCTGGGACTGCTCGGTAGGTCACGCCAGCTTTACCCGGTCGCCGTGTACGCCGGGCCGACGCCGACCTCTGAGCTCGCTTGCCAGGACACCCAGGAAATGGTCGACGCAAACGAGGATTCCGCTCTCGCCGCTTTGTCGCAACTGCACTACAAAGTTGGCGAAGACTCGCTCGGCGCACAGATCGACGCTGTGTTCGCTGGGACCCCGGCTTGGCGCGCCGGGCTGAAATGTGACGACCTGATAACAGCCGTAAATGGCAAGCAAGTAAAGACCGCGCCTGAACTAACGGCCCTGTTGGCCCGGCTGAAGCCAGGTACGACCGTCACATTTACCGACCACCCAGCCAGCAGCGGGCACACCAAACAGGTCAAGGTGCAATTAGCCAGCCCGACCGCGAGCGCACTGGCAGAGGGCTTCACCGGACGCTCCTACATGGGCGTAGAGATCGAAAGCCGTGTGAAACCGGTGTTGCCCTTCCCAGTGTCGGTTGACGCCGCTGGGATAGGCGGGCCATCGGCTGGCCTCGCGTTCACCCTTGCGATCCTCGATGCCCTGTCAAATGGGAAGCTGACCGGGGGCCACCGGGTAGCTGCGACAGGCACGATCTCACCGGATGGCGCTGTGGGCGATGTCGGGGGGGTACAAGAAAAAACAGTAGCGGTGGAAAAGGCAGGGGCCCAGGTGTTCTTCGTGCCACAAGTCGAGTACGCGGTTGCGAAGTCTGTCGCGAGCAGCAATCTCCAGGTCATCCCCGTAACAACGCTCGGCCAAGTACTTCAGGTCCTTCGGCAGCGCTATGGGGGTGGGCTACCAGAGCAAAGCGGTGCCAGCCGAGCGTAGCCATGAGTGTTGCCCTAAGCACGATATGCGGTTAATGTCGCTTGTTTGACTGGAAAACAACCATCGGTTCCAAACCCGCACGGCCGCGGAGCCTAGGCTGTTAGGACATGCCAACCGACCGTACTCACCTCCATTCCGATTTACCGGACATGTCGGCCGACCTGATTGCCGGGCGTCGTTTTGGTCAAACTTGGCGAGGCTACGACCCTGACGAGGTAAAGCAGTTCCTCGCCCGAGTGGCTACCCAAGTGCGCTTGCTGCGCGAGCGTATCGAGGCAGCCGACGCGGCGAGACGGGATGCCGAACAGCGCGCTTCGCACCCTGAAATGGATGAGGCGGCTCTGATGTCGGCCGTTGGGGAGGAAACTGCGGGCATCCTGCGCAGCGCACGAAGCGCCGCTGCGGAGATAACCGCAAAGGCCGAGGCCAATGCTGAAGCCTTGCTCGCTGTGGCACAAGCCAAAGCCACGGACTTGGTTGCGCAAGCCGAGTCCATGCTGGCGACCCGCACCGTCGAAGCAGAGGCCACGGCCGCTGAGATCTTGGCTGGCGCTCAGAGCGAGGCTGAAGATCTGGGCCAAACGGCTCAACAAGAATCCGATGCCCTCGCTCAAGAAGCCGCCGAGAAGTACAAGGAAATGATCCAGGCCGCCCAGGATGTGCGTGAAACGATCCTCACTGACCTTGCCCGGCGCCGCAACCTTGCGACGGTCCAGATCGATCAGCTGCGTGCCGGGCGCGAGCGCCTTCTCGACGCATACCTCGTTGTACGCCGCACCCTCGACGAAGTAACCGATGAGCTACAGCGAGCGGGTGCCGAAGCCAAAGCGGCTGCCGACGCCGTCGGTCGCCACGCTGGCACCGAGCACCATGAAGAACCGTTGGAATTGCGGGGAGATGAGAACTTTGGATCGCTCACCCCCGCGAGCGCCAGCAAGCCTGCGGCATCTTCGAAGGACCAGCGGCCCGAGCAATCGTCAGTCGTTGCGACCGTCAAAGTCGCCCAAGTGACGTCCACCCGGGGCGAACGAAGGGCCGAGAGCCCTGCGCCCGCTCTCCCGGTAGCGCTCAAGCCCGAAGCCCAAGCGGAAAAGCGGGCCGGCGGAGGCCGGCAGGCAGCGACGGCAGGGCAGGAAAGCAATACCGTGGTGTCACGGTTCGACTCGATCGAGAGTGTCCGGATCCTTCGAAGCGACGGCCCCCCATCAACTGACCAAGCTGCGCCCGCGCCATCGACAGGCACCGCGGCACGCACGAGCAAGGTACAAGAGGCCACACCGAAGCAGGCAACGGCGGAGGAACACTCCCAGGACCACAGCGCAGGACCCGCGACGTCAACCTCGCGGACTGCGCCCTCCGAACCGGACGCGTCGGCGGAGCCCGACAACGGCACCGCGACCAGCCAGGAACGCGATGTGCAGGGGCTTTTCGCCAGGATCCGGGCTAGCCGTGCTCAAGCAACGGACGAGGCAAGGAAGGCCCTCTCCGACACCGATCAGCCGAGCCAACCGGACCAATCTGGCAGACCAGCCGGTCACCGAAGCGAGGCGGCCGCCCCCAGTGGGGACACCTTCAGCCCTGCGCTGGAGAGCACTGCCGAGACAGGGGCTGGCGTGGAGCGCGATGCCGGTGCCGAACAGGGCCTCGACCTCACAACATCTGAGGGGGCGCACGCACTGGACATTGCCGAAGGCATTGCGGATGTCGAACGAGCCGGCGTTGACGAGGACGGGGTCACCCAGGACCGCGAAGGGACCAGGAGCGCCTTCTTGGAGCGGCGCGACGAGGTGGCCGGTCATCTGGACACCTCGCTCGCGCGAAAGCTAAAGCGCGCGCTCCAGGACGAGCAAAATTCGATCCTTGACCGGCTCCGCAACTTGAAGGGCGCGCCTACGCCGGCGAACGTCCTGCCCAACGCCGAGGAGCAACCTGACCGCTTCGTAGAAGCCGGACGCCCTCTGCTCCAAGAGGCAGCGCGAGCCGGCGCCCAATTGGCCGCTTCGCTCTACGGTGACGACGCGTCCCAGCCAGGCCTCGAGTTGGGACGCATCGACGACCTCGCCGAGGAGCTGGGCAGGGCGATCGCGGAACCGCTCCACCAACGTCTCGAGTTGGCCTTCAGTTCATCGGACGAGGACGTCGCAGAGCTGGCAGAGGTGCTTGGCGCTGCGTACCGGGAATGGAAAACCCAGCGGATCGAGGCCGCCGCGCGCGACCAGGTGGCTGCTGCATTTTCGAGGGGCGCCTACCTGGCGTTCCCTGAAGGGGCCGTCCTTCATTGGGTGGTCGACCACTCCGAGGGCCCGTGCCCCGACTGCGAGGACAACGAACTTGCGGGCGCGCAACCTAAGGGCGAAGCCTGGCCTACGGGCCAGCTCTACCCGCCCGCCCATCCTGGGTGCAGGTGCGCTCTGGCGCCGCAACAGCTGGCACCGAACGCCACCATGGGAGCGTCCGCTTTCCCAACCTCGGCCAACGCGCAAACAGACTGACCTGGAGATCTCCGGGCTGCCCCCCTGCTAGCTGGGGCCGAGGTAGGCTCCGGGTTGCCCATGCGAGCATCGTCTGACATCCCGCGTCACTTCTCTATAGGCAGTCGCCGTCTGCGGTGGGCACTGGTCATCGGCGTGATCGTGCTCATCGTGCTGGTCGCGTCCATTCAGCACATAGCGTCCTTCTACACCAATTTCCTGTGGTTCCAGTCGGTTGGCTTCAGCTCGGTCTGGGCCAAGACGATCACCGTCCAAGTAGGCCTCGGAGCAACCTTCAGCGTCGTGCTCTTCGCTCTTTTGTGGGGCAACCTCGCCCTGTCCGACCGCCTCGCACCCCTGGGCACTGCGCCGGCGGGCGACGAGCTCGTCAACCGTTGGCAAGAGCTGGCCGCAGCCCACATGAAATGGATCCGGCTGGGAGTCGCAGTCCTTTTCGCGCTGATCGGCGGCGTCAGCGCGCGCGGCCAGTGGAACAACTGGCTGCTGTTTTCCAATTCAGTTCCCTTCACTTCGTCGTCAGCTCCCTGGAACGGGGTCGACCCTCTCAATCATTTGAACGACAGTTTCTACGTGTTCAGGCTGCCCTTTTTGAGCTGGGTCGTCGGCTGGGCCTTCTCGGCGCTCATCGTTACTCTGCTGCTTTGCGCGGTTACCCACTACCTGAACGGTGGGATACGCCCCCTTTCTGCAGTGCAACGGGTGAGCCCGCACGTGAAGGCGCACCTGTCGGTCCTGTTGGCCGTCCTGGCCCTTGTCCAGGGGGTCAATTACTACTTGCAGCGGCTTTCTTTGGTGCTGGGGACCAACCACTTCTTTGACGGCGCGTCGTACTCCGACGTGCACGCCATGCGCCCTGCGCTCGTGCTGCTGATCGCCATTTCGGTTATCGCGGCCGGTTTGTTCCTCTACAACGTGCGCCAGCAGGGCTGGCTGCTGCCGGTCGTCGCCGTCGTGCTCTGGGCTCTCGTGTGGGCCCTCGTGGCCAACGTGTACCCCGCGCTGGTGCAATCTCTTGTCGTCAACCCCTCCCAAAACGTCAAGGAAGCGCCGTACATACAAGACAACATCACGGCGACAAACGCCGCTTACGGGCTCCAAAGCTGCACATCGTCCGCCTCGCCGACGTCGTCATGCGTGACCTCGGACAACTTCCAAGGCGACGGCACGGTCACCGCGTCGGATGTCACCGGGAACTCGTTGCAGGCGCAGACAAACAAACAGACTCTGGCCAACGTGCCTCTGCTGGACCCAACCGTGATGAACTCCACCTTCCTCAAGCAACAAGGTTTCCGTGGGTACTACACAATGAGCGGGCCGAGCACGGACCGCTACAACCTGCCAAGTGGGCCAGTTGGCAAGACCAAGGAAACCCAGGTGCTGATCTCAGCCCGTGAGCTCGACCCCACCCAGGTACCAGCCAGTTGGGTCAACACGCACCTTCAGTACACGCACGGTTATGGCGCTGTTCTCGCCCCCGCCAACCAATCGGGGGTCGACCCCTCCGACGGGTACCCGTCGTTCAGCTTGAGCAGCCTGCCGCCCCAAGGGCAACCTCCGCTCAATACCGAACCACGCATCTATTTCGACACGAACCCACTATCGAGCTCGGGCTACGTGATCGCCAACTCGAACCAGGCCGAGCTCGACTATGAAGACCCCAGCGGCGGCGAGGTGACCACCCATTACGATGGCACCGGTGGCGTGCCTGTCGGTGGGATTGTGCGCCGGACCGCCTTCGCGCTCAGTTTTGGCGACTTCAACATCTTGATCTCAGGCCAGGTCAAACCTGGCTCTAAGGTTATCTATTACCGCAACGTTGAACAGCGCCTTGAAAATGCTGCGCCGTTCCTGTCTTACGACGGTGACCCTTACCCGGTAGTACTAAACGGGCGCCTTTACTGGGTCGAGGACGCGTACACAACGACAGGGAATTTCCCCTATTCCCAGCAAGCAAACCCTGCAGGTACCTCGCGGCTGCCAGCGACAAGCGAGCTTGGCTATGAGAACTTCAATTACATCCGGAATTCGGTGAAGTGTGTTGTGGACGCTTACAACGGGACCATGTGGTTCTTCGTGCAGGACCCGAACGACCCAGTAATTGAAGTGTACGAGCGGGCCTTCCCGAAGCTCTTCACAAAAATGAGCGAAGCCAACTCGATAATCCCTGACATCACGAGCCATTGGCGCTACCCCGAGGACCTGTTCACAGTCCAGACCGACATGTACGGGCGTTACCACCAAACAAACGCCCAGGTGTTCTATACGAACTCGCAACAGTGGGGTATCGCCCAAAACCCGTCGTCCGGTGAAGTCAACGCAGCCACTACCACCGTGCCGCCGCTGCCGGGCGCACTCGTGCCCGTACAGCAGGCCCCCGTGCAAAGCGTGATGCCGATCTACGAGCTGACCGCGTTGCCAGGCCAGACCCAGCAGAGCTTTGTCCTGTTGCAACCGTTCGTCCCGTACTCCAACGGCGACAAGCAAAACCTGACCGCGTTCATGACCGCGGCATCAGACCCCGACGACTACGGTCAACTCACGGTCTTCACGATCCCGGCAGGCCAGACCGTCGACGGGCCCTACCTTGTCTCCACCGCAGTCACGACCAACAGCGCCATTTCCGAAGAGATCACGCTGCTCAGCCAGCGTGGCTCCAAAGTCGTCCTGGGCAACGTGATCATGGTCGCCATCGACCAGTCGTTGCTCTACGTGCAACCCCTTTACGTCGAAGGGGAGGCGAACGGCGTCCCCCGCCTGGACGACGTCCTGGTTGTCTACAACAACACGGCCTACCATTCTGGTTCCGGTAACCCGTCGCTCGACGCTGCGATCTGCCAGATCACCAACCCGGACGGCAGCCAGCCGTTCCGCACTTACTGTCCAGGTGGGCCCAAGACCACCCCGCCGGTAACCACGCCGCCGCCATCGCATTCAACCTCGCCGACCACCACCACCGTCCCGGCGGCCACGACGACAACAACGACCCATCCCACCTCTGCTACCACTGTGGCGCTGCCGACGCAGCACAACACGGTTGCCGAGGACCTCGCCGAAGCGCAGCAGGACTTTTCGTACGCAAATGCAGCACTGCGCCAGGGTGACCTTGCGACCTACCAAAACGACATTGGCGCAGGCGAGGCCCTCGTGGCACTGGCAACGAAGCTGGCCGGCTCCGAGACGACGACGACGACCGCGACACCTCCCTCCAGCAGCCCTCCTGCGATCACTACCACGACGACCCGAAAAACCCGTACCACCAGTTCAACCTGATGAGACGCGCCGCGCTGGAGGTGCCTCGGGAGAGGAGCTAGAACCGACCAGGCTGCCGACGCCGTGGTGCCGACCAGGCTTCCCGGCGCTCCGACCCTCGGTTTTACCCCGCCAACCTGGCGTTTTCCCAACTAGAGAACGGGGCCGACCTGGCCCTCCGGCTCTCGCCCATCGTGCCGTAGGATGGTAGCGGCAAGTTCACGTGTCCGAAGAGCTGGGCTGCGGCCCGAGCGCTATGATCCCGTTAGCCGGCGGGCTGGGGCCGGTCGGCCTGACCTTACGAACGTGGGTGCCCGGAAATGCCCTTCTCTTCGCTGATCTCGACCAGGGGGCTGCCCAGTCGAGTCGCGCGGTCACGGGGCACCATTTTTGCCCTGCTCATCGCCGGAGGGATCATTGGCGTCCCGGCTTTGGCGTCTGCGGCGGGCACGACAGCCACGACCACGACGACGCCCGGCGCGCCCACTGGCAGTGCCACATCGCTCCCGTCGGTGACGTCGGTGACGTCGGTGACAACGATCCCGCCAACAACCACCACGACGACCCCATCGACAACCACGACGGGGTTTACAAGCCCTTCATCGGTGACGACACTGCCATCGTCGACCACCGTGCCGACCACTTCGGGAGAGCCCAGTACCACGGGCACGACGCAGCCCGAGGAACCACCGGCCACCGTCCCGGTCGCTCCCCCAACGTCTGCGAGCCCGTCTACGACAACGACCGGCAGTACTTCGACGACCTCCGCGACGGGGTCGACAACAGTTTCATCGACGGGGACGACTGAACGGCTGGGCGCGACCACCTCAACAAGCGCACCGGGCCTGACTACTTCCACCGGGCCTACCACATCCACTGGGCCGACTGCGGCGACGGCACCGACCTCGTCAACCGCATCCACCACTGTCCCGGGGAGCGGTGCCACGATGAGCCACCAGCCTCCTCACCAGATGGCTGGCTCGGCTCCGACTTCGGAGCCAACCTCGTCGGCTCAGACGACCGCAACGACCGAAACGACCGCAACGCCCGCAACAACCGCAACGACGAGGGCGACCCCGGCAACCACTACTACAACGGTGGCTCACAGCCCTCCGAGCGCCCCGCTGACCCGGCTGGCCCCTTCTGCAATTGTTGCGGCACCCGTCGTGTCGGCACCGAGCGACGCCAGAGCTGGGCAAATGGTCCGCCTGGTAGGTCAAGGTTTCAGCCCTGGGAGCAAGGTCAGGATTGTTTTCCTAAGCTCCCGAAAGCACGTCGTCGTCGGTTCAACAGTGGCTCAACCCGACGGCAGTTTCGCCATGAGCCTCGTGGTGCCGCGGGCGAAGCCAGGCGAGCACAAGCTGCAGGTTGTCGGGACGTCGTCGTCGGGGCAAAGCGGTTCATGGGCTGCACCCGTCATGGTGCTTGCAGACGTGTCCAGCCCGGCGTCCGACACTCCGAGCCTCGCCACGCCCGTCCTCGTCGGCCTTTCGATCGCATTCCCGCTTCTGACGTGGTTGGTGCTGGACTTGCTCGCGTGGCGCAATCGGCGGCTAGGTCGGGACGCCAGAAGCGCCTGACGATTTAGGAGCGTGGCGCGGGCGGCCCGTGCGCAGCGGCAAAACGCGCTGCCTTGGAATCGGTCGGGTACGTCCGAAGGGCGAGAGCCAAGACAGTGGCCGCCAGGACCAGCGCCCCTAGCATGACGAGGAAGGAGCTCTGCAAGCCGGCGCGCCCGCCACCCGCAAGGTGGTCAGCGGCAAAGCCAAAGCTGAACGGTCCCAAGGTGTCACCCGTTTGGCGCAGCACACCCTGCACACTTTCGGCGCGCCCCCACAAACCTGGCGGGATGACCTGGAGGCGGCCCGCACTGAGCGGAGGGTTCGACGCCCCAAGCCCAAAGGCACCCGCAGTGAGCAAAGGCGCTGCCAACAGGTAGGACCGCATGAGGAGTGCGGGGACGAAAGCTACAGCCGCGCCGCATAGAGCCACCATTGCGATGAGCACGCGACCTGCCGCGTAGCGTTCCTCCAAGCGGTCGCCAATGGGCCCTGCACACAAGACCCCCGCCAGCCCGCCGATGCCTACGAGCAGGAAGATCAGCGTGGAAGCCGCTTGGCTCACGTGGTACTGGTCGCCTATCAGCTCCACTCCGAAGGTCCTCAGCCCAGCGTAAAAGAAGTAGGCAAATACCCCCGAGAAGATGAAAACGACATTGGTCGGCACGGACAAGACGTAGACGATGGTCCGTCGGAGGCTGAGCCCTCGCCAGCTCGCAAGGACAGCGTCAGGTACCGCACCTCCTTCGGTTGAGCTCATAGTCCCACCCCTCGAAGGCTCCCGCATCCGCCAGAGGAACACGCAAAGCACCCAAGCTGGAGGCGCCAGGATCGCGAAGGAGAGCCGCCAGCTGAGCGCCGCCAGTTCCCCGGCGAGCCCGAAACCGAGCCCCGCGCCGACCAGTTCTCCAGCGAGCACCAAGGCGTACGAGCGGCCGCGCCTACTTTCGGGGAACGTGTCGCCGAGCAGCGATGCGACTGCCGGCCCTGCAACCCCACTCAAGGCGCCGAGAGCGAGGCGTGTTGCGAACAGGAACACGAAAGAGCCGGCCAGCGAGGACATCGCCGTTGCGACCCCCCAAAAGACCACGCACACCGCCAGCAGCCTGGTGCGCCGCGTGCGGTCCACCAACACCCCGAAGGGCAACGTGGCCAGTGCCGCCGCCGCGGTAGCGATGCTCGCCAGCACGCCGACCGCCGTGTTGTCGACGCCGAAGGCGTGACGCAGTTCGGACGCCACGGCGCCGATTGTCGCCGCTTGCGCTGAGACCAGGCCCAAGGTGGCGGAAAGGAGCAACAACACCCGCCGGTCGTCAGCGCTAAAACCGGGCGCGCCCGGCGCAGGAGCCCTGGCGCGAGGAAAGTCAGCTTTTGGCACTTTTGGAGGTCCCACTCGAGCGGTCGGCCGGCATCTGTCCTTCCAGTGGTCCACTCGACCATATGCCGCCACGGCTACGGGACGCATGGCGCCGACATCGCAAGTACGCGATCATGGAGAGGTGGGGGTACGAGAAGACTGCCGCCACTACGTCCAGCGCACGACGACAGGCGGCGAGGTGTTACGCCGTTGTCGGCTCGGTGCCGCCGAGGAGACGCCTTTTGCATGCCCGGAAGGCTGCCTTTTCTTCGAGGCGAGGATCCTGTCGACAGCGGGATGGGCGCAAGAGGCTAGCGAACCAATGTCTAATACGGCCTGGGGCCTTGCCGGGCTACCGCCTTCTACCGGCAGAGGCTCTCCCGCGAGCCGAGCCGGCAAGAACAAGAAAAAAGGCCGCAAAGGGCGCTGAACGCCCTCCCGTCCGTTCAGCTCTCGACCGGGCCGCCCAGCCAGTCGACCTTGATACCAGTCGCCGTCAGCCACTCGATGGCCGAATCGAGCGCCTCACGGGTCCCCGAAAGCTCGCACACGATCCAGCCGGTGTTTTCCTCGACGTTGGCACGCCGGATGTTGGCGATGACCCCGTAGTCGAGGGCGAGCCTCGAGATGACCGGCTCGCTTACGAGGTCCTCCGGGAACGTGAGCCGGGCCCTTACCGATGTAGCGCTCAACTCGTTACCTCCTGGTCGCCAGTGCTTACAAGCTCGAGCCCGAGCGCACTGTTGAGGTTGCCAGAACGGAGGCCCTCGAGGTCGAGGGTCACGTAACGGTACCCTGCCGCCCGGACCGCCTGCACGACCTGCTCCCGCAGGGCGACGGCGCGTTCGAGGTCAGCCATCGGCAGCTCCACCCGGGCCAGGTCGCCATAGTGCCGTACACGCAAGGCCCGGAAGCCAAGGGCGGCTAGCCCGGCTTCGGCCCGCGCTACGCTGCCCAAGGTCGCGAGGCTCACAGGGGTCCCGTAAGGCACCCGCGAAGCGAGGCAGGCCGCCGCCGGCTTATCCCAAGTCCGCAGGCCGAGCGAACGAGACACGTCCCTCACGTCGGCCTTGGTAAAACCCGCTTCGAGCAAAGGAAAAACCGCGCCCGCGTCCCTGGCAGCCGCCTGTCCCGGTCTGTGGTCACCAAGGTCGTCCACGTTGACACCGAGCACAACCCGAGCGGTACCGAAGGAGGATGCGAGCGGCAGCAAACAACGCATCAGCTCGTCCTTGCAATGCCAGCAGCGGTCAGCCCCGTTGGCAATGTAACCGGGCCTGGCGCCTTCCTCGGAATGCACCTCGCTGTAGTTAAGGCCCCACTCGCTCGCCAAGGACCGGCAGTCTTCGAGCTCTGCGGGAGCCAGCGACGCGGAGACCGCCGTCACCACCAACGCGCCCTCCCCCCCGAGGACTTCGTTGGCGACCCAGGCCAGGAGCGAGGAGTCGGCGCCGCCACTGAACGCAACGACTACCGGTCCGAGCTCGCCGATATGGCGACGTAGCGCAACAAGGTCCCCCATCGGAGCTACGAGAGACCGCACAGACTGAGGACCTCTTCGATCGGGGCAACCACCCCGGTGTAAAAAGGCCCGAAGTCGGCGAACCTTGCGGATGCTTCGTCGAAGCGCATCCCGTGGACGCACTCTTTCAAATCGTCCGGAGTGGTGGCGAACAAGGTGACACCCCACTCGAAATCGTCGAGGCCGGTAGACCCTGTGATCAGCTGGAGGACCCGTCCAGCGAAGCGGCGGCCACTGGCCCCGTGTTCGTGCATAAGCGCCAATCGGCTTTCGTAGTCAAGGCGGTACCAGTTGTCCGCACCGTCGCGCCGTTTGGACATGGGGTAAAAGCAAATTGCCCTCTTGCCGTCCGGCGGCAATTTGGGGTGAAGCCGGGCCTCGAGGCGCTCGGCGGGCATACCTCTTGCGTACTCCGAGACCTCGGTAAGCGACAGGTAGGAGCCTGCCAGCTCGAGCCCGGCCTGGACGAGGCTCCCTTGCGCCCGACGAGCTGAAACGAGGTCCGGACCGATCAACATGAAACCCAAGTCAGCCTTATGACCGAGCACCGCGAAGCTGACGACCTGTCGGCCGCCCTCCTCGGCCGCCTTTACCGCCCTGCTCACCGCCTCGCCGTCGGTCCGAGGGGTGGCCTTGCAGAAGAGGTGGAGAACCACCCAGCCTTCGTTGGGCACCAGAGGCACGATCATCGCCGACATGCTACAGGCGCCCCAGGGCGTCCCTGCATCGAGGGCGTCGCCGCGTCGAAGGCTTCCCGCGTCGCCAGTGCAGGTCCGTCCCCGTCGTACAAAAAAAAGGGCGCCCCTGCCGGGGCGCCCTCTTCAAGCTGTACTGCTTAGCGACAGGACTTAGAAGTCGTCCATGCCCCCACCGCCGGGACCACCGCCGGCAGCCTGCTTCTCTTCGGGCTTGTCGACTATGACGGCTTCGGTCGTGAGGAACAGGGCGACGATCGACGCGGCGTTCTGCAGAGCCGAACGCGTGACCTTGACAGCGTCGATAACGCCCGCCTTGAACAGGTCCTCGTACTGGCCGGTAGCGGCGTTGAGGCCCTCGTTGACCGGCAGGTTGCGCACACGGTCGACAACCACGCCGCCTTCGAGGCCGGCGTTCACGGCGATCTGCTTGAGCGGTTCCTCGACGGCGCGAGCGACGATACGTGCGCCGATCGACTCGTCGCCTTCCAGCTTCTCTGCCTTGTCGAGGATGGCAGTCTGCGCACGCAGCAGCGCCACGCCACCACCGGGGACCACGCCCTCTTCGACGGCAGCCTTGGTCGTAGAAACAGCATCCTCGATGCGGTGCTTCTTTTCCTTGAGTTCGACCTCAGTTGCCGCGCCGACCTTGATGACCGCGACACCGCCGGCGAGCTTGGCCAGGCGCTCCTGCAGCTTCTCCCGGTCATAGTCGGAGTCGGTGTTCTCGATTTCGGTCTTGATCTGGCTTATGCGGCCCTTGATGTCGGAGTCGGTTCCAGCCCCTTCGACAACCGTCGTCTCGTCCTTGGTCACGACGATCTTGCGGGCCTTGCCGAGCAAGTCGAGGGTGGCGTTCTCCAGCTTGAGGCCGACCTCCTCGGAGATCACTTGGCCCCCCGTCAAGATGGCCATGTCCTGGAGCATCGCCTTGCGGCGCTCGCCAAAACCGGGCGCCTTGACGGCGACGCTCTTGAACGTCCCGCGGATCTTGTTGACGATGAGCGTCGCGAGAGCTTCACCCTCTACGTCCTCGGAGATGATCACCAGGGGTCGACCAGCCTGGATGACCTTCTCGAGCAGGGGAAGAAGGTCGCGAACGGCTGAGATCTTGGCGCCATAGAGAAGGATGTAAGGATCCTCGAGGACCGCTTCCATCCGCTCGGGGTCGGTAACGAAGTGGGCGGAGATGTAGCCCTTGTCAAAGCGCATGCCCTCCACCAGTTCGAGGTCCATCCCGAAGGTCTGGGACTCTTCGACGGTAACGACACCGTCCTTGCCAACCTTGTCGATGGCTTCGGAGATGAGCTCGCCGATCTCGGGATCAGCTGCGGAGATGCCTGCGACCTGGGCGATCTGGCCCTTGGTCTCGGTCTCCCTGGCCAGCGCCTTCAGGCTGCTGACGGCGGCCTCAACACCCGCCTCTATCCCCTTGCGCAGGCCCATGGGGTTGGCGCCAGCGGCTACGTTGCGCAGGCCCTCGTGGACCATCGCCCACGCCAGGACCGTAGCGGTCGTCGTGCCGTCGCCAGCTACGTCGTCGGTCTTCTTGGCGACCTCTTTTACCAGCTCGGCACCAACCTTTTCAAACGGGTCTTCGAGCTCGATCTCTTTGGCGATCGAGACACCGTCGTTGGTGATCGTGGGGGCTCCCCACTTCTTTTCCAGCACCACGTTGCGGCCCTTGGGGCCCAGCGTGACGCGTACTGCGTCGGCCAGCTGGTTCATCCCCTTCTCAAGGGCTCGGCGGGCTTGTTCGTCAAAAGCAATCAGCTTGGGCATCGGTCTTGCTCCTCCGTTGGGCTGACCGGTTCCTGCCGGTCCGGTCCTTCGTTAGCACTCACACACGTCGAGTGCTAACAGTACAGCGTAACGGAGCACTCGCGCGCAAGCTGCCGGTCGAACTGCGAGAAAAGGTGGAGTTACTGGCCGCCCGCTACGGCGGGCACGACCGAGACGGTCGCACCGGCGGTGACCGGAGTGCCCAGGCCCTCCAGGAACCTGATGTCCTCTTCACCCATGAACACGTTCACGAACCGACGGAGGTTGCCGCTCTCGTCGAAGAGGCGCTCGCCGAAGCCGGGGTAAGAGGCGTCGAGCGCTTTTAGGGCGTCGCCAACCGTGGCGCCCTCTACCTCTACTTCCCCAGCCCCGCCCACAAGAGCCCTCAGCTGGGTGGGGATGCGGACTTTGATGCTCATTTCGGGCTCCTGGCGCTTCGAGAGTCGGCAGCTGTCATTGCAAGTCTGCCAGGTTGACGGCAGCCTGAAAGGCCTCGAGGTTGGGGGCGACGGTCACGTTCGGCTTGCAGCCGGCGGCGACTGCGTCGAGGGTCTTGAGCCCGTTACCAGTAATGAACGCCACAACCCGTTCGTTGGGCTTCACGACGCCGGTGGACGCAAGCTTGGCAAGTACCGCCACCGTGACCCCACCGGCTGTCTCGGCAAAAATTCCCTCGGTCCGTGCGAGCAGGCGGATCCCATCCACGATCTCGGGATCGGTCACCGCCGCAAAGGCCCCTCCGGAACGCCGGACCTCGTCTAGCGCGTAGCCCCCATCGGCCGGGTTACCGATGGCGAGCGATTTTGCAAGGCCGCTCGGCTTTACGGGCCGTATGAAATCCGCGCCCGTGGCGAACGCCGTGGCCACGGGGGCACACCCCGCCGACTGCGCGCCCGATATGCGAACGTGAGGCTCGTCGTCGAGCAAGCCAACCTTGTACAGCTCCCTGAAACCCTTCGCCACCTTGACTAGCTGGCTGCCAGAGGCGACCGGCACCACCACGTGGTCGGGCGCCTTCCATCCGAGCTGTTCTGCGACTTCGAACGCAAGGGTCTTCGAGCCCTCGGCGTAGTAACTGCGGACGTTGACGTTGACGAAAGCCCAGGTCGGGTACTCGCTGGCCAGTTCGGCACACAGGCGGTTGACCTCGTCATAGTTGCCGGTGAGCGCCACAAGGGTGCCACCGAACACAGCCGTCGTGACGACCTTGGGGATCTCCAGGTCAGCGGGGATACATACGACCGACCGCATCCCTGCGCGGGCCGCATGGGCGGCTACCGAGTTGGCGAGGTTGCCCGTGGAGGCGCAGGCCGCGACCTTGAAACCAAGTTCACGCGCCCTGGTCAGCGCAACCGACACGACCCGGTCCTTGAACGAGCCTGTCGGGTTGACCGTGTCGTTCTTGAGCCACAGGTCCGACAGCCCAAGCTCGGCACCTAGCCGGTCGGCCCTGAGCAACGGGGTTAAGCCGGCACCGAGGTCAACTGCACCCTTGGCACTGGCGGGTAGCAGGTCGGCATAACGCCAGATCGTCTTCGGCCCAGCAGCGATACTCTCTCGCGAAATAGTCGCGGCGATCGCTTCGTAATCGTAAACAACTTCCAGCGGCCCGAAGCACCATTCACACACGTGCAGCGCTTCAGCTGGGTAATTGCGGGCGCACTCCCGGCAACGAAGACCTTCTACGAACGGGCCTTCTCTCAAGGACTTATCGCCTCCTCATCGTTCTCGGGCATTGGCACCATGTGCCGGCCTGCCTAGTGCAGTCCGTCCCACTGGTTGCCGCGGCGTCAACGGGCCCGTCCCTCAGCCGCTCTGGATGATAGGTACCATGCTAGGTCCTCCGGGCGCCTCCCGCCACCGAGTAGCAGCCTCTCAGCCAGAAACCATCATGAGGCGGTGCCTCGTGCGAGCCGGTCCGCCACCACCTCGGTGACGCAGTCGGCGGCCATTGACCAGGAACGCTCGGCGCCGAAGCGCTCGACCAGGGAGACGAACGGCAGCGGTGCTGCGGGGTCGCCGTCGCCCGCTACGACGAGCAGGGGGACGGCGGCGAGGCTAGCCAGGTTCGCCACCCCGCCGACTACCCTGCCCGCGAGGCTGCGCCCGTCAAAGTGGCCCTCGCCGGTCACGACGAGGTCCGCAGTTGCGATGCGCTCTGCGAGCGAGAGCCGGTCGGCAACAAGGTCAAAACCGGGGAGAAGCTTGGCCCCGATGGCGGCAAGGCCACCAGCCAAACCGCCGGCCGCCCCTCCTCCTGGTAGCTCGCGCACGTCTACACCGAAGCGCTCTTCGTAAAGCTGCGCGACCCTTTCCAGGCGCCGGCTCAGCAATTCGACCTGAGCCGGTGCCGCTCCTTTTGGGGGAGAAAAAATGGCCGCTGCCTCGAGGAACTTCGTCTCCACGTCACAGCCCACAAAGATTTCTGCATTTGGCTGGCGTCCACTCGGAGCGAGTGCGTCGATGGCGCCGAGGCCCCCGTCAGTTGTGGCCGTCCCGCCTAAACCGACAAGGACCTGCCTGGCACCGGCTTTGACCGCCGCCGCAACCAGCTGGCCAACCCCCGCACTGCTAGCACCGACCGGGTCGTTGGCTTCCAGGCCTCCAGCGAGAGAAAGCCCGATCGCGAGGGCTGATTCGACTACTGCGACACACAGGTTCGGGTCATCCGAGTCCCGGCCGAGCAGCCACTGCGCCTCCAACCGGGCACCCAGAGGCCCCGTTACGCGGGTGAACTGGTGGCGGCCGAAGCCGGCAAAAGCATCGAGAAAGCCTTCACTGCCGTCGGACATCGGCGCCATGTCACAGCTCCACCCGGCTTCAGCGGCTGCTCGAGCGACTGCTTGGGCAGCGTCGCGTGCCGAAAGTGTGCCCCGGTACTTATCGAGGGCGGCGACTACATGCGGCACAGCTACATGATGGTGCCAAGCCGTCAGGTACTTCGGCGAACGTAGACAAAATTAGGTCCGGCGTCGCTCGGGTCGTCCGACTCGAGATCGCCGGACCAAGTCCGCTCGAACCCGGCCTTTTCCAATGCGCGCCAGGAGCGGCGGTTGGCCTGATGGACGGCGACCACTATCTCCAATGCGCTCGGGTAGCGGAGCCATGTCGACCTGACAAACCCATCAATTACCCGGGGGCCAAGGCCCATGCCGGTGAGCGTTTCGTCGCCGATCAGATAATCGATGCCTACGGCTTTTTCGTGCTCTCCCGTTGGCGCCAAAGAGCGCTTCCAGGTCGGGTTGTCGTCGAGCAAATAACGCTGGGCAAACCCGATCGGGCTGCCTTGTCTTTCAATAACGAACAGCTCAGTCGGGTCGAGGCCGTCGACGCAGGGCCCGTAGCTTTTCTCGATCGAGCCAAGGTCATATGGCTCGCGCCACCACGGCTCTACGTGAGGGCGAGAAAACCAATCTGAAAGCAACGAGAAGTCTTCGCGTGCCAGCCGTCGGAAGCTTGGCTCCACGTTGTCGAAGCTACAGCAGGGTCAGAGCCTGAGGACCCTAAAGCGACCGTGCCTCGGGCCGAGACGTGGCACCTCAAACCGCCCCCGCAGACAAGAACGGGGACAGCTTGAGGCAACCACGCTCGCTCCCATTGCACAAGCGTGGCGGGCTCTTTGGGAGTCAAAGTCCGTCGGCGTGAAGGCAGGGTCAATCGCCTTTCCTGGCGCCCCGCTGCGGCTCGGGACCGGAGGGGACGAGCCGCAGGGCCACTCGAGGACCGAAGAGGCGGGCTCGGAACACTCCGATGGCCCCGCGCCGGCGGACGCGGTAGGTGCGCCACTCCCAATGGTCCTGGGCGTAGTGGTGCTGGGCGACGGCGCTGCGGATCTCGTCCTGGCGAGCGCGTGCGATGGTCTCGGATACCCACGGGAACGTCATGGCAAGATCGTCCCCGACCTTGAGGACAGTTCCGGTCCTAGATGCCTGACAAACTCGTCAAGTGACTGGGACCGCCGGCCGGCTCCTGCACCTACTGGCTTTGCTTCAGCGGCGGCCCTCCTGGACAGGCCAGGACCTGGCCGACCGGCTCGGCGTGGACGCCAGGACCGTGCGCAGGGATGTCGAGCGGATCCGCGAACTCGGTTATCTCGTCGAGAGCACCCCGGGCACCTCAGGCGGGTACCGACTGGGCGTTGGCGCGGACATGCCACCGCTGCTGCTCGATGAGGACGAAGCCATGGCACTTGCCGTGCTGCTCGGTGTCTCGGCGGCTTTTGCCGTCCCAGGCATTGAGAGCGCCGCACTGGCGATGCTGGCGAGGGTCGACCGGCTCTTACCCCCGCGGCTGCAACGCCAGGTAAAGGCCCTGCGGGCAGCGACCGTGCCCTTGATGGGCCCTGTCGAGGTCGTACCCTCAGCACACCTGGCCAGCCTTGCCCAGGCCTGCGAGGCGAACGAGCTCGTATCGTTTGAATACCGCGCCCGCGAGGGACAGAACTCCTCTCGCCGAGCGGAGCCGTACCGGTTAGTCGCAACTAACCGGTTGTGGTACCTCGTCGCGTATGACCTGGACCGCCGGGACTGGCGGACCTTTCGGGTTGACCGGGTTAAGCAGGTCCGTAGCACAGGGCATACCTTTGAGCCACGTGAGCACCCCGACCCCGGACGCCTCGTCAGCGACGCGATCACATCGAGCGGGTACCGCTACCAGGCCGTCGTCATGTTCGAGGCCACGATCGAGGAAGTGCGCCGAAAAGTGGCCCCACACGTAGGTGCCGTCGAGGCCGGCGCTACCGGTCCTGTCCTAAGGCTGGGCGCCGACCACGCCGAGTGGCTCACGAGCTATCTCATCGGGTTAGGGCTCGCCTTCGAGGTCGTTAGCCCGCCGGAACTGCGCGATGAGGTCCTAGCGATCGCCCAGCGAACCGTCGGCAACCATACCCGGGCCTGATTGGGTCAGCCGCCGGAGGGGACTGGCGGTGACTTGCCCACCGCCAGGGAACTGAGCAGAGCGACAGCCTCTTCGGGCCCACCGACAAGCAGGTCCACCGCATCTGCCAACCCATCGGGCTCTTCGATGCTCTCCACCCCCACGGCGATCGTGGCCTTGCCCGCTGAGCGCAGGCGACGTAGCGCGCTGAACGCAGGCAGGTCACCGCTGTCGTCGCCAAAGAAGCACACTGAGCTGAGCGGAGCTGTGAGCTGCTCGACCACTGTGCCCTTGTCAGTGCGCACGGGCGGCAGCAATTCGACGGAGAAACGTCCACGCTGCGCAACCAACCCACTCGAAATGGCACGTTCCGCCGCCCACTGCTGCGCCCAATGCAAAGTCTCAGGAGCGCGACGGGAGTGCAGCGCAACCGTCAGCCGCTTCGTTTCGACCTCCAGTCCGGGCGGCGCCTCCCGGGCCGCTGCGCTGGCCGCGGCGGCTACCGGTCCTTCCCATTGGGCAGCTGCTTCCATTACCTGGTATTTCCCGTTCTCTATGCGCTCCAAGCCGTAGAGCCCGACCAACGTCACTAGCGGGCTGCGCCCGAGTTGCGACTCGAGGTATCCGACCGGTCGGCCTGAGACGACAGCGACCACCGAGAGGCGCGAGGCCAACGCCGAGATAATGCCGCGGACACCTGGCAATGGGACCGCCTTGTCGCGGTCTTGGACAATGAACGAAAGCGTCCCGTCGTAGTCAGTCAGCACACCGGCCGTGCCGGGATGTCCCAGCCAGGGTGACCAGTCGACTTTGCCATTGCCAGCCAGTCCCGCCGTCAGGCGCTCACCCCGGTGTACCCAACGGGCACCTGCTTTGAGATATCAGCGCCTACGACGACGATGATGTCGGCTTGGTGCAACAGGCTCGCCGGTATCGCGGAATCGTTGGTGGCGCTCGGGACCACCACCGCAGACGATGGCAAGCCGAGAAGCTCCGCAATGGCCGTCCCCGTTGTGCTGTCGGACGGGGCCACCACGAAAACAGACGTAGTTGTGCTCGTCTCGTCCAGGGCATTGTTGGGGGCCAGGGTGTCGTACCCGTCGCCAGCCAACTTCTTTTGGAAGTACAGCGCCGCGTGTTCAGTAGTCCAACCGTTGAGCACGAGCACCGTAACCGTGGCGGGTGGCACAGTGGTAGTCGTAGTGGTTGTGGTGACAACCGCCGGCGTGGTGGTGGCGCTTGGCACGGTGGTGGTGCTCGCTGCCGCAGGGTGTGTCGTCCCCGTAGGCGATGCCGCGCTGTGCGCCGGGCTCATCCGGACCAGCACACCGACAGCGATAGCGACCGCGACCACGACAACCAGAGCAGCACGCAACGGCTGAGAGGTAGCCCCCGGACGCGTGGAGGGAGGCGGTCCACCCGGGCCGCCAGGAGGGCCAGAGCTGCCCGGCCCGTCAGGTCCCTGTATGCTCACCTATCCCACCGGCCGCTGGCAGGGCGAACACCCATCATGGCCCAGCGCCGGCGGTCCCGGGCACGCCGGATCCGGCGCACGACGAGAGGGTCATATGCCTCAGCCTCTTTGTTGGTGACGAGTTCGCCAAGGAGTTGATTGTAACGGGACAACGACATGCGAAGTCGGCCCTTGACAACGTCAGTCTTGCAAAGCCCTTCGAGCCACCAGTTACGTTCAACGTCCAGGATCGCGCGGTCACGTTCGCAGAGTGCCATCCGGCCCACCCTGCCACCTAAGAACTACGCGATCAAGGACCCTCGCCTGCCAGCCGAACAGGATCTGCGTGCTCGAGGCGATGGTCGCCCTATACCGTGGCGGCGGCCCGCCCGCTTCGGGCATGCTGTTGTCAGCTGCACCACACAGGTCAGCCGGCCCGGGTAGCTCAACGGCAGAGCACCTGCCTTGTAATCAGGCGATAGGAGTTCAATTCTCCTCCCGGGCTCCATATTTGGGCAGGTCAGAGGGCGGTAAACCTTCTTCTTGAGTGGGTCGGCCAACTTTGCTCGTGCGCGCTACGTGCGCGAAGGACTAGTTTCGGACTCGTGCCCCATCGGCGTCACTTCGGCAGCGTTCGCAAGCTGCCGTCCGGGCGATATCAGGCGAGCTACTGGCACGAGGGCGAGCGGCACGTCGCGCCGGACACCTTCGTCGGGAAAACGGAAGCGCAGGCGTGGCTGTCTGCGAAGGAGACAGACATCAACCGCGGTCAATGGGTCGACCCCGGTTCCGGCAAGGTCGCCTTCGGCGAAGTATGCGACCGAGTGGTTGTCCCGCCAAGGTCATCTGCGACCACGGACCGCCGAGCTGTACCGCTACCTCTTGCGCGATTACCTGTCACCTACGTTCGAGGCTCGGCAGATGTCCGCCATCACAGTGAGCCTGGTCACGTCCTGGCACCAGGAGCTGGTGGGCCGGCGGCCGAAGGTGGCTCCCAAGGCTTACCGGCTCCTTGCCCAGGTCATGCGGGCAGCCGTCGCTGACGGCTACATCGTGAAGAGCCCGGTGGCCGTGAAGGGTGCGGCAAGGGAGCGGGTCGTCAAACGACCGATCCCCACAGTTGCCGAGGTCGACGCCCTGGCCGATGCCGTGCCGGAGAACTTCCGGGCCATGGTGCTGCTCGGGGCGTGGTGCGCCCTCCGCTTCGGAGAGCTGGCGGCGCTTCGCCGTGACCGTATCGACCTTCTCCATAGCGAGGTGATCGTGACCGAAACGGTCACGGAGGTCGCCACAGGTGAGCGCTCGATTGGCCCTCCAAAGACCGCCGCGGGTCGGCGCTCGGTTGCCATCCCGCCCAACGTGTTGCCGGTAGTCGAGCAACACCTCGCCACCATTGGGCCCGACCCTGGGACCGTGCTCTTCCTAGGATCAGATGGCTACCTCCGGCGCGGGCACTTCTACCACCAGATCTGGACACCGGCGCTGCGAGCCACCGGCCTCCAGTTCCGGTTCCACGACCTGCGCCACGCCAGCCTGACTTGGGCCGCCGCTCAGGGCGCGACCATTGCGGAGCTAATGCACCGCGCCGGGCACGCTAGCCCGCACGCGGCGATGCTCTACCAACATGCCACGAAAGACCGCGACCATGCGATCGCCGAGGCTATGGCGACGCTGGCACGTCCCGCTCGGGTGGTGACGCTGCAGCGGCCGCGAGAGATGTAATACGCGAGAGATGTAATACATCGTCAGGTCCGCGCTTGAGCCCTATGCGACCACTCTTTCCAGACGGCCTCAAAAGATGGTAACCCGGCCCCTACGGGCGGTCCCTCGCAAGGAGAACGACTGGATTTGAACGGTTACGCGTGCTCGGTGTTTGGCCTACCAAATGTCCACCGAGAGCCGGCGTGCCGCACTCCGCAGCGCCAGACTTCGAACATCCGTTGGCTCGCGTGGATCGCCATGAGGCTCATCGTGACGCACACGAGACGGCTGATCAGCCCGTCCTGGAGTAGCGGCGGGAACTTCCGTGTCTGCGAGGGCGTATACGTCTCATGGCGCCTCACATGACCCGACGAAGCGAAGTTGGATGGGAGTTGGCGCGGCGTTGGTGCTCCTCAGTAGCTCCGCTATCTTGCCGTCTGCCACGGAAGCGCTGGGGCAACAGCAGAGTCTCAACGCTCCGAGCAACCGAACGAAACCCCCGTTGGTCGCCGAGCCGCCCGGTCCTGCACCGGTCTGCAACCAGCAAACCCAGGTTGGCATTGATGGTTGCGCCTACGAAAAGGTCATCGCGGCGGACAAAATGCTGAACGCGGAGATCAAGGTCATCTGGGCTTTATTGGGTCCTTCGGCCCGCACCGACTTCGTCAACGCCCAAGCCGCCTGGGTCAAGTACCGTCACGCTGACTGCAGTAGCCAGTCGGACGTCTACCAGGGAGGCACCGCCCAGCCAATGGAGTACCTGTTCTGTCTGGCGGCGACGATGCCCTCCGCAGCCAGGACCTAAGGGGCTTCTATGACCTTCTGACCCAGGGCATGTCTGCTCCGCCCAAGTTCCCTTGAAGCCGCTCGACGGTGGGTTCGTTGGCCGCTGCTTTTCGGCTCGCCACCCCGCGCACTCGATCGTTCAAAATCACCGAAGTCGCCGTTCTTATGTGTGTCGATCGCTCAAGGCGAGGACGCGTGAGCCGTCGCTGTGGGCGGTTCGCAGCCGTGCGGGCATAGAAAGCGGCCTACGCAATAACGGTTGTTCGGCACTTCGCGGCCAGCAGCCCGCAACCTTGAGCCGCGTGCCCATGCCCATCACCCCCAGGGCGGCCCGCCCCGCAAGTTATGACTTGCTGCCCAGGTCCATCCGCCATCGTGGCTATAGAAGATCACTCCGCCGTCCGCGCCGTCGCCGACCGCCACGCAAACGTCCGTCCCGTTGCACGTCAGGTCTTGGATGTCGGCATCGGCGGCAACACGGCCGAGGGAGCCAGGTGAGCGGTCCAGAGCCCAGGTCCGGCCGTAATCGTCGCTCAGCAGAAAGCTTGGCGGGACGCTGGGAGGCGGCTCCAAGGACATGTTCATGTTGGTATTGGACATCACAGCGGTGCAGACGTTGGCTGAGCAGGCGACCTGGGCACCTGAGACTTGGTTCGCGTCGAACCGGGCCGGCATGGCCGAAGGTGCCCAGCTCCGTCCACCATTGCTTGTCCAGAAAATCACCAGCCCTGACGACCAGGCTGCGCCGATGACCTGCATCCCGTCGGAGGGGGGACCGAGTACCACGCAGCGCTTAGGGACCGTGCACGCCACCTGATAGAGCGACAGAACACCTGGCGGGGCCGGGCGAACTTGCCAGCGGAGCCCACCGTTGTAGCTGGCCAGCACGGCGGCCCTCTCCACGTGCCCCGTAAAGCCTACAGCGATGCAGAACTTTGGACCTGTGCAGATTGCGCTGTCCAGCGACCACGTCCCTGGCGGCAGTTGCGCCTCCACCCACCGCCCACCAGCGTCGTGGGTAACCAGGATGCGCGTACCTGCAACCGCGTCGCCGGCGTACCCGAGGAGGAGGCAGGTTCCAGGGGCGAAGCAGTCGGCTCCGCCGGTGGAGCTCGGGACAGTCACCCCGGGTGTCGAGCGCAGGTGCGCCCAATGCTTGCCACCGTCGGTGCTCTGTGCTGGCGAAGGCCCGCTGGCCACGCAGTACGAACGCAGCACGAGAGCCCATACGGGGCGCCAGCCGTCAAGAGTACGCCGATTGCCCCCGGGCCCCAGGTAAAGGGGAGCTCTGCGTTGCCCGCTTGGCAGGCTCCCATTTGGCCCCGCCGTCGCTGCTCAGGCTCCAGAGCATGCCAAATAGGCCGGTCCCCAAGGCGGCACAGAAATGCGCTGTAGGGCAAGCCACGGTCTGGTACGACATAACTGCTCCCGGCTTCCCCGCCGGGGCGGCGGTCCAGAACCCTGTGCCGGACCACGCTCTCCTCGCGACCGGCACCTGGCCGGCACTGATGCCGGTCGTGTCGGTCACCCCCGCTGTCGCTGACAGAGCGACAAGGGCTGCGAGGCCGCCGAGGAGCAACCTGGGGTCGCGCCCGGGTGCCCGCAGCGCCGTCGTGAGCCCTGCGGCGATAACTGTCGTACCGAGCACGATTATCGCCCCCCGCACAAGCCAGTGGGGCGTCGCAACTGGGACGGCCAAGCCAACCGAGCCGAGGACGACGCCGGTCACCAGGAGCGACGCGCTCGCCGACTGCAGCAAGACGCGGTCGACAAATGCCCAAGGGGTCAGCCTCTTTCGGTTGTCCACGGCAACGAGGAACGCGCCGGCGCCCAGGCTGATGCCGACAATTGCAAGAGGGGGAAGGAACAACAAGGCCCTTACCGCGTCAAAACGGAGGTTGTCGTTCACCAGACCCTGGTAGCCGACCTCCATGTCCAATACGGAGCTGATCCGGCTGGGGGTGGTGAGGACCCGGTCCAGTGCGTAGACGAGCATGCACACCGCGGCCAAGAACCCGGCTCCGAGAACGGCCACAGTTTCGTACCGGGCTACCCGAAGTAGAGCCACCTTTGTGCCCTCGGCCCCCTCCGACACGGCAAGCGCAACTTGCGGTTGGCCGAGCTCGCTCACGCCACCGTTAATCGACCCCGCCGGGGGCCCAGTTGAGCAGGCGAAAAAGGGCGGTTGGCTATCAGGTCCATGCTTGGCCGCGAGATGCTCATTCTGTCCTTCGGCCTTCGGAGGCGTCACCGACGCTAAACCGTCGATCCGGCGCCCCAAAGCGGCGGCGAGTGGTCACATTCCGCGTGCCCGTTCTGGTGTGGGCTAACCGTCGGAGGCCTCGGCCGCTAAGGCCCGCCACCTAGAGATCTGCTCTCGACCGATCGGCCGAGGCTGGGGCGGTGGGGGTTTAGCATCATCGAGAACGGAACCGGCCCGTTCGCGCAGCGTCGAATCGGCGGCGGGGTCGTCGTGTACCTCTTGTAGGAGGCGCTTCTCCTCCGGCTCAGTGGTTCCCCGGAACAGCGGGTAGAGCACGCCGGCGACGAGTGGGTCCCTTCGGCGCAGGCCATCAATCACCAAGGGCCTGAACAGCTCCGAGTGCGCCGATATGGCGCGATGCACCTGCTTGAAAACGTCTTGCGTCCGCAAGCTCCCTAGCCAAAGCACCTTTGAGACATGGTTGGCGTTCAAGTAAGGGGTTACCGCCGGTAGTAGCTCCCACAGTATGTTCTCGTCGAGTTCCCAGAGTTCGTTGACGGCATCAAACCAGGCCATCAGGACTTCCCTGGCTCGGTCACCGCCGACGAGGGCCATGGCCCTGACTGCGTAGCGGGCAGAAAACCAAACGTCCGACTCTGGGTCGGCGCCAGTCTTGAAGGCGTACCCGCCGGTCCGTTCGAGGAAGTCGACCGCCTTGGTTGTTGCAACATGGCCGAGAACATCGAAGGCCAGTTCCCACTCAGCGTAGAGCGAACCATCGTCCCAGTCCGGATCTCTGATCCCGTCGCGGACGTCCTCGATGAACTCGATCAAGATGGCGTCCACTTCATCGCCGAACTCCGACCTAGCCCAGTCTCGTAGGTAGGTGGCGTCGACCTCCTTGCGAACCTCCACCTCCTCAACCCAGGTGGGCGACGACCTGTCGGCCAGCGACACCATCCTGACGGCCCGGGCCACCTGCCGAGAGTGCTCGATCCGCCGGAGCCGCGCAGCCACCTCCTCCAAGGAGAGGGCGCCATGTCCCGTACCTCCCACGAGACGACTCTACGCTGCGAGGATCGGGCCAAGACAGAATGACGCGGCTGACTTGGTCGCAGTGGAACACTAAATCGGCGATCACGGAAACGCAGGGAGTTACCTCTACTTTGACAAGGCGAGTACAGAATATCCCCGTTCTGCCTCGGTAATCTGGCCGCGGATTATGGCGTCGGCGTCCGGTGGGATGAACGAGCGCCGACCCGTCTGATTGCACAATGCTTGTAGGCGTTGCGGCCTGGCCGTAGCGTCGAGAGGTCCGATGGGCCAGCTCTCGAACCGTCTGCCGACCGCTTGCGGCCTGGCTTTAGAACGAGGTGCCGGCCCTTCGGGTCTCGCCCGTGGTGTGGCTCAAAAGAGGCGCGAGCGCCGTCACCGTAATCAGACATGCCCGCTGCGGTCCCAACTTCCCCACCAGGTAAAGGAGCTGGCATGGCAGTGATGATCGGTGTCGACCCCCACAAGGCCTCGCACACGGCTGTGGCGATCGACGACAAGGAAAAACCGCTCGGCGAGCTGCGGGTGCGCTCGTCGTCGGGACAGGTCGAGCAGTTTTTGTCATGGGCGGCGCAGTGGCCAGAGCGCAGCTGGGCCGTCGAGGGTGCCGGAGGCCTTGGCTACCTGCTGGCCCAGCAGCTGGTATCGGTGGGCGAAAGTGTCCTTGACGTACAACCGAAACTGGGCTCACGGGTGCGGCTATTGGCGACCGGCAACATCAACAAGAACGACCCTAACGACGCCCGCTCGGTGGCTGTCGCCGCGCTGCGGTCCAAGGACCTTCGCCCCGTTGTTGCCGAGGACCATGCCGCGGTGCTGAAGCTATGGTCCAAGCGCCGCCGGGACCTCGGCAGCCTGCGCACCCAAGTGGTGTGCCGCTTGCACTCGGTGCTTTGTGAGCTCGTGCCCGGCGGTCACGGCAAAAGGGAGATAACCGCTGCTCAAGCTGCCCAGGCCTTAGCCAGCTTGGGACCTATAGGCGCGGTCCAGCTCGCCCGCTACGAGCTCGCCTTGGACTTCTTGGAGGACTTGCACCGCATCGACAGCCAGATGCGAGAGGTCAAGAAGCGCCTCGAGTTAGCAGTCAAGGCGTCGGGCACCTCGCTGACCGAGGTCTTCGGCGTCGGCCCTACGTGGCAGCGACCGTGATCGGCTACGTCGTCGACGTCAGCCGCTTTGCCGACCGGGACCACTTCGCCTCATACAACGGCACGGCCCCCATCGAGGTGTCTTCGGGGGGCCACAAGGTCTTCCGGCTGTCACGGCGGGGCAACCGTCGTCTCAACCACGCCGTGCACATGGCCGCGGTCACCCAGATCTCCCACCGCCATAGCGAGGGCCGGGCCTACTACGACCGCAAGGTCAAAGAAGGCAAGACGAGCAAAGAAGCTTTGCGCTGCCTGAAGAGGCGCATCAGCGACGCCATCTTTGCCCACCTGGTCGCCGACGCCAAACGCAGGACCATGACCGTGACAGCGGGCCCGGGAGGGCAAAAGGGGAACGGCTCTGTCTCCAGCGCGGCCGGCTCACACCCCGAGCGCCAGCTCTTCGGACAAGCCACTCCCGGGCCCGTCACAACCATACGACCTACGGCGAGCACCGGGGACGCGGACGGCCAGGAGCCGCCACGAAAGAAATCTCGAAAAGCCTCTTGACGCAAAGAGGTCTCGTTCTGCATGGATCTGCGTTGAGGAGCAAGGGTTTTCCGGGCAACGCATAACGGATAATCCGCGAACAGCGCTTACCCCAGGAGCGGTACCTCCGTGCGCTTGCCCATGACGTAGACGTGGACCTTGTCCTCGACTACCTCGAAGGTCCACGGAGGCTCAACGAACCGGCTCCAGAGCTTCCGGCCGGTCCGGTCCCATGCCGCCAACTCAAGCTCCGCAGCCATAAGGACCGCGTCCGGGCAGACGGACCAGGACCAGAAGCCCATGTCAGCGGCATCTTCCCAGAGCCGGGCTGGGAGCTTGAGGTCATAGGCGAGCAGTCGCCTCCCGGCACCGATGAAGAGCAACCGACTTTCCGGCACGAAGGCGATCCCGGGGTCGAACCCTCCCTGCGCAGGGGAGAAGCGCTGCGCAACCACGAGATGAGGCCAGTCAGGCCCGAGCGGGCCAGCACTGACGAAACAGAAGTCGCCCTCGGGGGCCTTCATGTCGAACTGATCGACCAGCTTGGCGTGCGAGCAATACGTGTCAAAGGTCGAGGGCAGCCCACGCTGGACCCTGATCGTCCAGCCGTCCAAGGCAACCGACGGCGCGCCAGTGAACTCCATCACCTACCTAGTGTCGCAGCTTCGGCCCGCTCGGACGCTCGGATAGTCCGCATCCCAGACCTCGGTCCCTACCTGTCCTCGGGCAGCGCGAGTGCGGTTGTCAGGACCAGACTGTGTCCCTGTCCGGAGAGCTTTGCCTTCGCAGGGCGAGGTATCGGCCGTTCATGCCGTCCAAGACAGCGTCATCCACACTGCAGGGATCGCGCTCACGGCTTTGGTCCGCCGCCTGTGGGCTGGATGAGCTGTCCCGCCGCGATGGACGGCGCCGTTCTGGCGCGAGCGAGGCTCAACACTGCAGGTGCCCGAGCCGTCGAGATGGGTGGATTTCCCCTGAAAACTCCAGGGTTTCTGGTAAAGCAAAAAAGATAATCTGCGAGCTCCCGGACGTCCGGTCATCTGGCACGATTGCTTGAGGCCCATCACCACGGCGCTGGGCTGGCGGAGCGCCGACCGGAGCCGTTCGGGCCAGCGGGGGTTCTGCGTGGCCACGCCGAGGCAGGTAATTCAAGCTTCGGCGGCGTACTATTTCCGGTAGACATCGCGACGGTGGCCGACGCGGATCACCTGTACGAGCAGCCGGTCGTCGTGGACTTCATAGACAACCCGATAGTCACCGACACGCACCCGGTACACATCCGTTTCGCCGACCAGAGCAACGCATCTCGGCGGCCGCGGTTCACCGGAGAGCAGATCGATGACCGCCCTGATCCTTTGCTGCTCGTTACGCGGTAGAAGAGCGAGCGACTTGAGGGCTCGACGAGCGATCTCGACCCGGTAGCTGTTCACACCAACCCGAGGTCAGCCTTTGCCTGTTCCCAGGGGACATAGTCATCTTCAGCCCGGGCCGCGCCCAGTTCAGCCTTGTCCAGGGCGTCCTCGGCCGCCTCGACTAAGGAGTCGTACGTTTCGGCGTCGACGATAACGGCGACCCTCCGACCACGTCGGGTGACGTACACAGGCTCACCCGAGGTCCGGGCCTGCTCGATTGCTTCGGCCAAGTGGTCCCTGGCGGCGCTGACGGCCAACTCTGACATGTACGAATCGTACATCATGCTGAAATGTCACGAGCATCGCGCTGTTGCCGCTCGGCGGAGGCCCGAGAACAAGATGTGAAGCCCGGACTGCCTGGTTACCAACCCCTGACCGGCAAGGGCGGCCGCCTCCCGTGTGTGCCAGGGTGCCCAAAAGCTGAATGTTCTGTCGCATGCCCCGGAGATTCCCACCGTTCGCGTAGCCGTCTGATTGCACAATGCTTGTAGGCGTTGCGGCCTGGCCGTAGCGTCGAGAGGTCCGATGGGCCAGCTCTCGAACCGTCTGCCGACCGCTTGCGGCCTGGCTTTAGAACGAGGTGCCGGCCCTTCGGGTCTCGCCCGTGGTGTGGCTCAAAAGAGGCGCGAGCGCCGTCACCGTAATCAGACATGCCCGCTGCGGTCCCAACTTCCCCACCAGGTAAAGGAGCTGGCATGGCAGTGATGATCGGTGTCGACCCCCACAAGGCCTCGCACACGGCTGTGGCGATCGACGACAAGGAAAAACCGCTCGGCGAGCTGCGGGTGCGCTCGTCGTCGGGACAGGTCGAGCAGTTTTTGTCATGGGCGGCGCAGTGGCCAGAGCGCAGCTGGGCCGTCGAGGGTGCCGGAGGCCTTGGCTACCTGCTGGCCCAGCAGCTGGTATCGGTGGGCGAAAGTGTCCTTGACGTACAACCGAAACTGGGCTCACGGGTGCGGCTATTGGCGACCGGCAACATCAACAAGAACGACCCTAACGACGCCCGCTCGGTGGCTGTCGCCGCGCTGCGGTCCAAGGACCTTCGCCCCGTTGTTGCCGAGGACCATGCCGCGGTGCTGAAGCTATGGTCCAAGCGCCGCCGGGACCTCGGCAGCCTGCGCACCCAAGTGGTGTGCCGCTTGCACTCGGTGCTTTGTGAGCTCGTGCCCGGCGGTCACGGCAAAAGGGAGATAACCGCTGCTCAAGCTGCCCAGGCCTTAGCCAGCTTGGGACCTATAGGCGCGGTCCAGCTCGCCCGCTACGAGCTCGCCTTGGACTTCTTGGAGGACTTGCACCGCATCGACAGCCAGATGCGAGAGGTCAAGAAGCGCCTCGAGTTAGCAGTCAAGGCGTCGGGCACCTCGCTGACCGAGGTCTTCGGCGTCGGCCCTACGTGGCAGCGACCGTGATCGGCTACGTCGTCGACGTCAGCCGCTTTGCCGACCGGGACCACTTCGCCTCATACAACGGCACGGCCCCCATCGAGGTGTCTTCGGGGGGCCACAAGGTCTTCCGGCTGTCACGGCGGGGCAACCGTCGTCTCAACCACGCCGTGCACATGGCCGCGGTCACCCAGATCTCCCACCGCCATAGCGAGGGCCGGGCCTACTACGACCGCAAGGTCAAAGAAGGCAAGACGAGCAAAGAAGCTTTGCGCTGCCTGAAGAGGCGCATCAGCGACGCCATCTTTGCCCACCTGGTCGCCGACGCCAAACGCAGGACCATGACCGTGACAGCGGGCCCGGGAGGGCAAAAGGGGAACGGCTCTGTCTCCAGCGCGGCCGGCTCACACCCCGAGCGCCAGCTCTTCGGACAAGCCACTCCCGGGCCCGTCACAACCATACGACCTACGGCGAGCACCGGGGACGCGGACGGCCAGGAGCCGCCACGAAAGAAATCTCGAAAAGCCTCTTGACGCAAAGAGGTCTCGATCTGCCCTGATTCTCCTTACAAAACCCAGTGTTGTGCCGCCACGCATAACGGCAGATCCGGCGTCCGCGGTCAACGCCGATGATCGATGCCGCCGGGTGGCTGTTCCAGCAGTTCCCGCGGCGGTCAGCCTTGCCCGTACCCTGCGATCAGCCGAGGGCTAGGCCACCAATTTGGCGCCTGACCATTGGAGGCGTAGGCCCGCTCTCCAGTCCGGACGGCTTCGCCTAGGTCAGGCCCCCCACCCGGCTCAGCAGCTCGAGGAGCACATCGCGCTCGGACGGGTTCAGCGAGCCAAAGCTGGCGGCGAGCACCTGGAGGTGCTCCTGCTCGCCACGGCGCAGCAACTGACGGCCCCGCTCCGTCAGAGAATGCCGCTGGGCACGCCCAGGGCCGGGCAGGCGCTCGATGAACCCCCGGTCGACCAGGCGGTTGGCCAGGGCCCCGAACGATTGGTCGGACTGGAAGGTGAGCTCGGCCAGGCGGTGCATCGAGGCGCCAGGGTTGCGCTCGATCTGGCGGAGAGCGTCCCACTGTGCGAGCGACCCGCCGATGGCAGTCAGCCGCCGGTCCAGTGCACGGTGGTGGTGCCACTGGACGCGCTTGACGGCCAAGCCCAGCTCGGCCAGCTCAGAGCGCCCTTGCGTCACACGTACACCTTAGTCAGCAATCTCAGTTTGCGTAGATCAATCTACTGATATAAGGTAGCTGATATAGGTCACCGTTCCAAGCAAAGGAGCTCCTCCGATGTCTGCTACACCCGCCCCCAAGACGACCACGAGGGAGATCGAGCTGGACGGGCTCTCGGTGACCCTTACCGAGACCGACCGCTCCGCCTCCCCGGGCAGCGGCGTCCTCCTGCTGCACGGAGGGGGCGGCCCCCGTACCATGGCGCCGCTGGTGGGCGCCCTGGCTGAGCATGCCTATGTCGTGCTGCCCGTGCACCCCGGCTTCGACGGCACCGCCCGGCCGGGGTGGGCCGACAGCATCGCAGACCTGGCCGAGACGTACCTGGAGCTATTGGGGCGGCTCGACCTGCCTGAGGGCGTCCTGGTCATGGGCAGCTCCATCGGTGGTTGGGTCGCAGCCGAAATGGCGCTACGGGACAACCACAGGTTGGTCAACGGTCTTGTCCTGCTCAATTCGGTGGGCATCGAGGTGCCGGGCCACCCGGTTACCGACGTGCGGGGCTTGAGCCCCCTCGAACTGGGCCAGCTCGCCTTCCACAACCCGGCCCTTCGCCCGGTACCGTCGGCGCTCAGCGACGAGCAACGGGCGGCAATGGCGGCCAACCAGAAGGCACTGGCCTCTTACGCAGGCCCGCACTTCTCATTTGACCCCAAGCTGGGCCGGCGCCTGCGACGGGTGACCGTACCCGTACTGGCCATCTGGGGGGAGGAGGACGGTATTGCCTCGATCGAGTACGGCCGTGCTTACGCCAACGCCTTTCCCCGTTCCACCTTTGTGCCGGTAAAGGAGGCCGGGCACTTCCCTCACATCGAGCAACCGGCCCAGACCATGGCCGCCATCGGTAACTTCGTCCGTGACGGGATGAGCCGGGGTTGAGCACACTCAGAGCAGCCGTTGTCGCTCTCCCTGGCCCGCACAGCGGCCACCTCGCTTGCTCCGGCACCGGTGGGTCGGGTGGGGTCTTCGGCGCGGCACGGTCGCAGGGTCGTTCAGCGGCTTCGCTGTCTGGCGGGCGCCTCGAGAGCGGACTAACGCTCGCTGCACCAGAGGGGATCAGCACGGGTCAGAGCCCGCAAGGTCCCCGTGACCGGCGACCGGTACCGGGCCCTGTGACCTCGTGCGCGCGATGACCGGTGCAGAGTCGCTGATGTACGCCCTGGTCGCCTCCGGCACAGGTGCCTGCTCCGCCACTCCTGGATCTCGACGATCGGCGTCGTCGCAGCCGTCGACCCCGTCCACGACATGCAGCCGGGTCTGGCCCTCTTGGAGGACGGTGATGAGGTACCCGTCACCCGTTGATCCCGACGGTCCCACTATCAACTCGCACCACGTTGGCAGGTGCTGTGTGGTCGATGGCGGAGCGGTTCTCGAGGTCGTTGGTACCCGCGTCAGCGGCAGCGGATCATTCTCATGACACTCGGGTGGAGAAGGCCTTTCGCCTTCGTCGGGCTGATCGGTGGGCGCTGGACCCTCATGATGCTGGCCGAGTTGGCGGCTGGAGGTCGCCGCTACCAAGACCTTCACGATGGCTTGGACGGGATCTCGCATAAGGTGCTCACCGATACGCTGCGACGTGCAGAGCGCGACGGTCTCATCACGCGGCATCTCGATTCTCAGATGGGCACTGCAAACCTCTACGCGCTCACCGATCTCGGCCGTTCACTTGAAGAGCCTCTCGTCGAGGTCGAGCGGTGGGTTGACGCCCACTGGCATCAGGTCGAATCGGCTCAGCGCAGCTGGGCCGGCCGGGCGAAGAGTTAATCGAGCGCAGGCTGACCGTGGAACTGCTGATGGGCACTTCGAAGTGCGTTGATGTGCCATTAGACCTGGCGTATGGTGAGTGTGACACGACGAGTAAGTCCCATAGCCGTGTTGGGCTCTGCTCAGACCATTGGCAGCCTCCGGGAGCGTTGCTCCGGACTCTGGTAGCGCTGGCTTGGCAGATTGACCACGAGACGCCTGGTTCGGGCAGGGCGACCGCCTACGGTCTTGTCGCCCCGTGCGGGCTCGGCGCCTCCTCAGCTACGGGAGCGCTGGACTTCGACGTCTCGACCAACGAGAGTTCTGTCGTCTCACAATGCGTGACCACTACTGACGATTGTCAGCCCTCGCCGTGGTTGCCGGTAGATGAACGCAGGACCAGTGCCTAGGTGGCTGCGGACAATGGAGACGCGGACCCGATCAGAAAGGACCCGGGAATGCCCCAATACGGTGATTACCAGAACGAGATCTACGAGGCGGGCATTGTTCAGGGAAGGCTGCCGCGCTGGCCGACGGACTACCAGACGCTGGAGCGGAACGGGTCGGCGGCCCTTCCGGACTGGATCCTGTCTTTCCTGGCGGGGGGCGCCGGTGCCGGGCGCACCCAGCGCGCCAACGTCGAGGCTTTCGACGGCTGGGGGATCGTGCCGCGGATGATGCAGCAGGCCACCCAGCGCGACCTGTCTGTGTCGCTGTTCGGCCTCGACCTACCGAGCCCGCTATTCCTGGCCCCAATTGGGATCAGCGGCGTTTCCTCGCAGGACTTCCACGGCGACCTCGCCCTAGCAGGAGCTTCCGCCCGCACAGGTGTGCCTTGGGCCGTGACGACCCTGGCCCAAGACCCCCTGGAGGAGGTGGCCACCCGGTTGGGCGACACCCCCGGCTTCTTCCAGCTATACACGCCCAACGACCGCGACGTCGCCACGAGCTTGATCGAGCGGGCCGAGCGCGCCGGCTTCCACGCTCTTATTGTCACCCTCGACAGCTGGATATATGGCTGGCGCCCCGGGGACCTGAAACTCGCGAACACCCCGGAATTTCGTGGCTACGTCCTGGCCAACTACTTCTCGGACCCGTATTTCCGCAAGCGCCTCGCCAGGAGCCCCGAGGATGACCCGCGCGCCGCGGTGGAGGAATGGGTGAAGATATTCGGGCTCTCGGTGGGCTGGGACGATCTCGCCTGGATGCGGGAGGCCACCAAGATGCCGATCGTGCTCAAGGGCATCAACCACCCCGAGGACGTGCGCCGGGCCAAGGACTACGGCGTCGAGGGCATTTACTGCTCCAACCACGGCGGACGGCAGGCAGACGGCGGCCTCCCGGCCCTTGAGGCCTTGCCCGACGTGGTCGACGCTGCGGGCGACACCCCGGTGCTGTTCGACTCCGGTGTCCGCACCGGCACCGATGTGGTCAAAGCCCTGGCCCTGGGCGCCACCGCAGTTGCGGTGGGTCGCCCGTATATCTACGCGCTAGCCCTCGGCGGCGAGGACGCCGTGGTGCACGTTATCCGCTCGCTGCTCGCCGAGGCCGACCTGCTCATGGCCGTAGACGGCTACCGCAGCCTGGCCGACCTGCGCGCCGACGGAGCGATCAGACGTGTCCCCGGCCGCTGACGCGTCTGCGCTCATGCCCCGCCGTGGGCGGCCCTGGTCTCGCTGACCAAGCTCCGCGACAACACTCAGCGCTTGATCATAAGGAGAAACTAGTCATGACATTTGTGCGACAGGTGCGCCTCGACGCGGCGGTGGACACCGGGTACCCGAAATATCGCGCCATGGTGGCAGCCAGCCCGGAGAGCACGATCGTGCTCGGCTGCTGGATCGAGACAGGCGGGAGCGGGCCGCCGCTGCACCTGCACGCCTGTGACCAGTTCTATGTCTTCCTAGCGGGGCACACGACCGTGCAAGTCGGCTCCGACGTTCAAGAGGTTGGCGCCGGTGACGTGATCTTTATTCCAGCAGGCCTGCCGCACTGCAACTGGAACAACAGTGGTGCCCAGGAGCATCACCTGGAGATCATGGCGCCAGGGGTACGCCCCGGCCTGCCACTGCTTACCGCGGTGACCTCAGTCGACGAGGTGCCGATGCCCGCGGCTGCGTCCTACACCCGAACTCTCGATGCTGGCGAGGCCAGCTCTGCCGGAGCGAGGACGCAATGGACGATAGCCGACGAGGCTTGCGGAGTGCGAAGCGCTCGGCTCCACACTGTTGAGGTCGCAAAATGCAAGGCACCTAGCGATCCCCGGGTTCTCGACGTAGACCACCTGATGTTCGTGCTCGACGGCCGACTGACCCTGGCGATTGCCGGTCAGGACACGGTGAGCGACGCGCAGTCACTGATCGTAATCCCGGCTGGCGTCGCGCATTGTCAGTGGAACCCATCGTCATCACCCGTGCGCTACCTAGACGTACAGGTCCCAGCGCCCGAAATGTACCGCAGCCTTGCACCTTTCCTGAGCACACAGCTAGAAAGCGAGCCCTCATGTCTCGTATAGCCATTCCGGACGTGCCTCTTGAGTCACTCCCTGCCCAGTGGCGAGATGCAGAAAAAACGGGCGCCCTAGTCAACATATTTCGGATCATGCTGCGCTCGCCGCAGATCGCCACGCTGGTAGTCGAGCTCGGGGCCGCCCAGTTCGGGTCCGGCTCGCTTCCCCCCGAAGACCGTGAGCTGTCGATTCTCACAACGGCATCATGCACCCGTTCGGCCTACGAGGCATCGCAGCACGAGCAGATCTCGCAATCGGTCGGAGTGACATCGTCGCAGCGAGCAGCTGTCGCGGTCGGGCAGTGGGATTCGCCGGAGCTCAGCGAACCCCAGCAGGCTCTGGTCGCGTTCGTCGCGGCCGTACAGGCCAGCCCCACGGTCCCCGACGCGGTGTTCGGTGCCGTACAGCGGCACTACAACGACCAGCAGATCGTCGAGGCCGTGATCCTGACGGGTTACTACTTCATGCTGGCGCGTCTCAGTACCGTGTTCGGGATCCCGCAGGATCCCCAATCGGGGGACACCGTGCTACGCGCGGGGGTCTTGCTCAATGCGGGCAAATGACGTCCCCAACACAATGCGCAGTGCACCCAGTCGTACTCGAACTTCCCTTCGGGGGAAGTCGGCACCTCAGGGGATGGGAAAGTACCACAGCCGTTGGGGATTCGAGGCGCTCACGAACGCCCACGGAGCCCTTTACCACAGCCCACTCGTTGACCCTGCGCTCAAGTACCCGCCCCATGCACAGCACAAGCGTGAGCCAAAGGTCGAGATGAAGTTGCTCCCTCGCACCTCGGCGGCCCTAACCCGCAGGTCGCGGATAGTCGGCAGCGGACCTTACCGAAGCAGTCCCAAGCTCCGTCCGCGGGAACAACCCCGGCTCTGCATCCGGGGTGAGAGCGAACGCAAGAGAATCCCGAGAGAAGGACGAGGATGAACAATCCCGTGGCAAGTCTTGGGAGCCCAGGCCAACGCAGTGAGCCGACGGGGCCGCACATCGCCGCGACGTCCGGAGAACCGATATCACTACCGACCACCGAGGCGGTTCTGTCAACTTCGGCAGGACCGAGATGGACCGAGGACGCATGACCCTGACCACGCCGATCAAAGTTCCCGATTCGATGCCGGCCGAGTCGGTGTCTCCGAAGCAATCACAGGGCTTCGTCGCTGAACTGTTCGACGCCATCACGCCCCGGACGGTCTTTCTTGTCTCCGGAGTGTTGCTCATCCAGCTCGCGTTCGTGCTTTCCTACGTCGGCGCGTTCCACCATCCCACCCCGCACCAGGTTCCCGTGGTGGTCGTTGCACCGGCGCAGATCTCGGGCCACGTCGCAACCGAACTCAGCGGGCTCCACGGCCATCCGCTCTCCGCCACCGCCGTTCCCAGCGAAGCAGCCGGGTTGACCCTGTTACGCGACGGTTCGGCGAGTGCCGTGTTCATCGTCGGCCCCGCGGACAAGACCGACTCGCTTCTCGTGGCAAGCGGGGGCGGCGCAGCAGTAGTGACGGCCGTCGAGGACGTGTTCGCACAGGTTGAGGCGGCTGGACATAGAACCATGACCGTCACCGACGCCGTGCCCGATCAACCGGGTGACGGCCGGGGTCTCTCGGGCTTCTACCTGGTCGTTGGCTGGCTCGTCGGGGGTTACCTCGTCGCGGCGCTTCTTGGGATCGCCAAGGGGCCCGACCCGCTACTACCCGCCGCGCCATCCACCGCTTGATCGCGATCGTCCCCTACGCCATCCTCTCCGGACTCGGGGGAGCGATCATCGTCGGCCCCGTCCTCGGTGCCCTCACCGGGCACTTCATGGCACTGTGGTGGCTCGGGGCACTCCTCGTCTTCTGTGCGGCCGCCGTCACGATAGCGTTCCAAGTTCTCCTTGGAGTGTTTGGTATCGGCCTCACCTTGATCCTGTTCGTCGTGCTCGGTAATCCCAGCGCGGGCGGAGCGTACCCAGCCTCGTTGCTCCCTCCGTTGTGGCGGGCGATCGGCAACTCGATGCCGAACGGTGCCGGGGTCGAAGCGATCCGGCGCATCGTTTACTTCGGCTCGTACGACGTCGTTGGCAGCCTGGTCGTCATCGCCATCTACACCGTCGCTGGAACGGCAATTGCCATTACTGGCGCGTCCGTATCGGCCCGTCGGGCTGCTGCCCGTCAACCCGATGTACCCGTCGTCAGCGGACGACACGCCGCGCCTCCACCGTTGGCTGCGTAATGAAAAGTTGGCTAAAAGGGACCACGCCGTTGCTACCGGAGCCGCGCTCGGCAACTTCCCCCTTCACCCTGGCCCCACGAACTCGCCGCTGGACAACACCTAGCTCCGCAGACTTGATGAGCGCGCTTAGCGTACGTTCCTGTTCCATACCAGTACAGGAGGCCGAGCACGAGCGGCCTCCAAGAGGGCGACCGCGGCCTCAGAGCGACGCTCGCCGCGTGAACCCGGACGACCCGACCGACCAGGAGGACCATGACCGACGACCCGAAGATGTCCGCACTGATCCCGCCCGACGACCCGACCCGCCGGCTCACCGTCGCCCGACCGGACTCAGACCCGAGCCTGCCGCACCTGGGCCTGGTCGGCGACACCTACACCGTCCTGGTCGGCGGGGATGACACCAACGGCCGGTACACGCTCATTGACATGCACGTCCCACCGGGTGGGGGGCCGCCGCCGCACCGGCACGACTTCGAAGAAATGTTCACCGTCTTGGAGGGCGAAGTCGAGGCGACGTTCCGAGGTCAGGCGCTGACGCTACGGGCGGGCGAGACGGTCAACGTGCCCGCCAACGCCCCGCACTCGTTCCGCAACGTCGGCGAGCAACCAGCGCGGTTGCTGTGCCTGTGCGCCCCGGCCGGTCAGGACGAGTTCTTCACCCTCGTCGGTCAGCCCGTGGCGACTCGGACCTCGGCGCCGCCACTCCTCGACCCGGCCGGGCAGGCCGCCTTCATCGCCCAAGCCCAATCGCTGGCCCCGCAGTACCGCACCGAACTGCTCCCACCGCCCGGCACAACCAGTTGAGCCTCACCCTCAACCCCGAGGTGGCAGCCGTCCTGCTCCAGGCAAGGTGGGTCGTGAGAACCGCGGCCTTGTCGATCAGTTCCGGGTAGAAGTCGTCGTCACCGAAACCAGCCTGGGGGGCGTGTAGGGCGGAGTCGGCCAGGTCGACCCTTGCCATCTTCGTCAGGACGGCTGTATCTATGCCGGTGACCTGTTCGGCGAGCCAGAAGTACTCCGCCAGGCTGAGGTAGCGGGTCACCGAGCAAGGCGCTCTAGTAGCTCCTTATCGCGCTCGAGAAGGCGTCGAGCCGTATCGGTGAAGCCCTGGTCCTCCCGGACCCGCTCGATCTCGGCCGCGAGAGAATTGATGATGAGAGCATTGACACTCGTCCCGCGGACCCGGGCGACGGCTTCAGCTTGCTCAGCGAGTTCGTCGGGAAGACGAACGGTAGTCTGCTTAGTCACGATGTCATGATATCGCGATGCGGTCGCGCGCGAGCCGAGATCGCGCACGACTGCACGGAGCCGGCCCGCGCGCCTGCTTCATCGCCTGCCGACATTTTTCGTGCGCGATCGTGAGCGAAGCGATGGAAAACCGGGGTTAGTGCCGGTACACAGCGGATAACAAATATCCTGCTCAGCGGCCTAAGTAGGAGCCATTCGGCAGCTCCGAAACTTGCTTCTGCCTCCCTTGTAAAATCAGGCGACAGGAGTTCAATTCTCCTCCCGGGCTCACTATTTGGGCAGGTCAGAGCGGTAAACCTTGTTCTTGGGTAATGCGGCCCACCTTGTCGTGGGCGCTGCATGCGCGGAGGACAAATTTTGGCCGCGTCCCGGCCGGCGTCACTCCAGCAGCGTTTGGAGGCTTCCGTCCGGCCGATATCAGGCGAGCTACTGGCAAGAGGGCGAGCGACACGTCGCCACAGGCACCTTCGTGGAAGCGGAGCATCAGGACCGCAACTGACACACCGACCGGGCTCGTGGTTGCAGAGATAGCGAGCGACGCATCCAAAACCAACGCGATACGCCAACGGTCCCGACAAGGCCGCGACACGGTAGCTCGCACCGCCTCTGGCGCAGCCAGCCCATGCCGCGCCAGGTGTGCAGAACGAACCCAGCCGGCGCGGCAGTCTGTCCGGTTTGAGGCAGAGGCCTGACACCCATCAGTGGGGGGCATGCGCCGTGGCCGCCGCGGGCCAGATCACTTTCGGTCGTAACTGACGGAGCGGTACCGCCCCCAAAGTTCGAGGACAAACTCAGCTTCGTGACCTGCCGCAACCGCTACCTGCTTACAGCCACAACGACGAAGGCGAGGTAGCCACCAGCAATTACAAATCCCTCTCGCCGGCCGAGGCCGTGCTTTTGGTAGGCCATCGCCAAGCTGAGGACCGTTAGGCCAATGTACCAACCTGCAACAAGCGTGGCGCCTCCGGTACCGCTCAACCCAAGGAAGAGGCCCGGTAGGAAAAGGCCAATGAGAACGTTCAACATGTTGCTGTTCATCGCCTCGCTCAGGACCGCGGCGCCCCGTCCCTGTCGGGCAAGGAAGATCGCACCGACCGCGTTCGGCAGACTGGTGACCGCGGCCAGGATTACTCCGCCTACGAGAAGGCCCGATAGATGGAAATGGGAGCCGATCACCGTTACTGAACGTTCCATGACGGCACTGGCGCCGACCACGACCACAAGGCTCGCAAGCGTGATGATCCCGTCGCGGCGCGTGCTCGGGCCGGGGCTCTTGGCCACCGAGATCTCCAGCGCCTCCTCTGCGACCGCGCTGCCCAACCAGGCGACAGCTCGCTGGGGCACTCCCAGCCGGAGCAACGTCGCGGATGAGCAACCGGATATAACGACGTAGGGCACGACAACGACAAGTGCCAACGCGAGGCCAGCTCCGCCTCCGATACCCGTAGCAACGACTACTAGGCTAAGCACCGCGACCCACACCGCCGTGGCTCCCTCGAACGCCACGACCTTGCGGTGCAGGTGGACCCTACCGGCCACGATCGCGCCAAGCCCCATCAGCGCGGCCAGGTTGAAAACATTGGAACCGAGGACCACACCAGCGCCAATATCGCCCTGGCCGTGGGCAGAAGCCGTAATGGCCGAGGTGATCTCGGGCGAGTCGGCAGCCAGCGCGACGACCAGTCCCAGCATCGCCTCGCTGAGTTGCACCCGGGCCGCCAGTCGCTCCAACCTCGAGACCAAGAGCGCGCTGGCGAAGACCGAGACAAGTGCCGCCAACGGGAAGACGATGGCGGCAACGCTTGTCGAAAACCGCATCACCGTCTCCCCCGGGCTCGGTCAGGAACTAGAGCGGCCGGGCTCAAACCAGTTGAGGGCCCCGGCCAAGGCGAGTTAGGAGAGGGCTGGTACATCGGCTACTCCGGAGGTCGACAAAACACCGAAGCCGACCCGACTTCCCGGCGCACCATCTCTAATTTTAGCCCAGCACCAGCGGTCGTCCCGAGTTATCGCCGGGACCACTGGAGCGGCTCGCTGTACGGGCGGAGCGGCAAGCTACCGAGTCGTACCCGAGTGAACGCCAGTAGCCCGAGGGATTGAAGCGTGCGCGGTTGCTTCGTTTCTCGCCACACTTGACGGGCCGGCCGTAAGGCCTTTTGACCAGGCCAACGGGGGCATCCTCAACATCACGGCCACCGGGACCAACCCGCCCACGGCTGGCCGACGAGATTGACGTGCAACCAGGCAACGGATTTGCCCGAACTCACTAGCTCCATCACTTTCGGTAATTCAGTAGCGGCGCCGACCCTCAGCGAGCTGGAGGATGTGATCGTTGCCCTGGACGCTCAGGCGCTCAAGCTCCTGGGTGGGGCCAAAGGCCACACCGTAACGGCCGCCGAGACGGTGACGGTCGCAAAGGGGAACACCGAGACTGGAAGACTGAGCATTGACTTCGTGGTCGTGACCCCAGGAGGAAGACATGCTTACCGGAGTCGGCCAGGTCGACCCTTGCCATCTTCGTCAGGACGGCCGCATCTATGCCGGTGACCTGTTCGGCCAGCCAGAGGTAGTCCGACAGGATGAGGTGGCGGGTCACCGAGCAAGGCGATCTGGAGTAGCTCCTTGTCGCGCTCGAGAAGGCGTCGGGTGGTGTCAATGAACCCCTGGTCCTTCCGGGCCCGCTCGATCTCGGCCGCGAGAGAACCGATGATGAGAGCATTGACGCTCGTCCCGCGGACCCCGCGACGGCTTCGGCTTGCTCCCAGGTTTGCTCACGGATGTCGAGTTGCGCAACGGCTGTGGGAAGCAAGTGCGCGTGCGTGCGTCAAAGCATCACCGCAACCCATCGAACGCTTGCCAATATGCGGCACGGATCTCGCTAGCCCCCCAGGCGTTCGGTTCAACGACGCCGCAGTACCAGAGCGAACGGTTGACCGGCTCGGCTTCCAGCTGAGATGGGTTGCCCACCGATAGCCCGTGGCCAAGGAAGCGCCGGTGCACTTCTGCGACGAAGACGTCATGTGCCATTGCAACCGCTCGCAATACCTCGTTCATTTCACCGAGTAGCTCCGTCACCTCGGGCCAGGGCTCAAGGCCGACAGCCGCCGTTTCGCCCGACCCATCACTCGGGTCGTACACTGTCGCCAACACGATTGGGACTTGCGGCCCAACAAGACGTCTTAGACCACCGAGCACGATACCGGCGTTGACCCTCAGCGCTCCTGCCGCTGCTGCTGCAGAGCGCGTGTCAGAAAAGACAGCGAGCAGATCGTTGCCTCCCATTGAAATGGTCACAGCGACAGGAGCGACCCGAAGGTCGTCGAGCAGTGGCATCTGGCGCCCGACAACGTCGGAAGAGGTGGCGCCGTCTCGCGCCAGCAACACAAGATTGTCGGCGAACTCAGTCGATAAGAGGTCGCGGCCGCGCCAATCGGGGAACTTTTCGTCGTTATTGAGGAAAAGAAGGCTGGCGGCGCCTTGGCCGCTGCCGCCGGCGTAGTCGTCGATCGATACCGAATCGCCAAGTGCCACGTAATTCCTTGAAGAACTTGTCATCAGTTGAGCCTCACATGAAAGATCCCTTCTGGGTCAGGAGCACCGCCACCAGGACTTACGGATCAGACTTCACGGCGTCGTGTGAACAGCCGATCGATAGACCTCTGAACGAAGCCAGCGCCGAGGTAGAGGTTGCGCGCGGCGTCGGTCTCGAAGCCGACCTTGAGGCGGCGTGCGCCTTTGCGTGCGAGCCGATCGAGGCCGCTCGTCAGCAACATGCGGGCGAGGCCGCGTCGCTGGTACTCGTCCTTGACGCGCATCGGTTCGACGAGACCGACGAGCGTCAAAGGGTCGAACCAGAACAACGCGTAGCCGGCTACTCTGCCCTCAGCGTCTTCGACCGCTAGGTCTAGCGTCGGATCGTACAGCGAGCACTGTCGCAGCCGCGGCTCGACCAGTTCACCATTGCGAGCGATCATCGGGTGCGGACGATCCCCGCGTGTCAAGCGATCGACGATCGTGAACCCATCGACCTGCGCAACCGGAGGGTGGTGGTCGGCGTCCATCCATGAAGTGCCCGCCGACTCGTCAGTCATCGCGAACCCACTCTGGATGGCGAGGCCCGCTAGCGGAACGTTGTCCCCGAACACGAGCACCTGGAGCGCCTCGCCCCGGTGCCCGGCGGCGGCTTCCAACGTCGCGGCCCAGACGTCTTCCTCGGAGACGATAGAAGGCACGGCGAAGACATCTGCTTGCCAGGTATCCCCCCATGCCGTCAACCCTGCAGCCGCCACCGCGCCGATCTCGTCGAACCAGACCGGGAGCGTCAGCTCGTCGGTGAGCCTGGGGCGGCGCCACCACCACTGCACATCGGCGGCCTCCCACATATCGCCCAGCGGACGAGCGAGGCGAGCACGCTGCAGGACTGCCGTCGTCGCGCTCAGCCGCTCAAGACCCCGCAGCATCTCGCGTCGCACTACCACGTTCGGCGAGCGCATTGGGCGGGCACAAGCTCGGGGTAGGGCCGCAATGCCATCCCGGGCTCTGGGGGAGAGGCGACGTCGCATTGGTACTTCCGGGTGAGCGCACCGCGGGCCAGGGAGAAGGGCGTAAAGGCCAGTTCCCGCCGGGCGCAGATCGAGCGCACGGCCCGCTCGTGTCGCGGCGCCAGAAGGCTGTAGGCGTTCTGCACGACTTGGTAGCCGCTGATGCCGAGCCGCTCAGCCGCTTCGAAGGCTGCCCTTACCAATGGGACAATCTCCGTTCAAAGTCGACGTAAAATTTGAGCTTCGGTCCAGCCGGTGAGGCCGTGATCTGATCTTGAGGATCACTGGGAGTGCGGCGCCCCGGTCTCCGCGGCGAGAATGGCCCGCGCTTCCAGAGCCTGCTCGGCTTCAGGGTCTGACGCCTTGACGATCCTCTGCAACACGATGAGGGCATGTTCATCGCCCACGCGGGCGAGTTGCATCGCCTCCGCAGTGCCACGCTCACGGAAGCTGGTGTTCTTCTTGACCCTGCGATAGTTGTGGCGGCGCCAGTAGTACTTCAGTTCGTCGGACTCCCAATCGCGGTAGATCTCGTCCCAACCGACCTTGTGGAAGTCGTACATGTGCGGCAGGAGCATGTGCTCGGCGATCCTCCCGCCCTCCCGTTGGTAACGGTTGTCGAGCGATATGCGCATGAGGTTCTCGGTGGTGTTGGGGAGCGCTCGATGCACCGTCAGTGCCGGGAAGAACAGTGCATCGCCGACTTCGAAATCAGTACTGAGCCAGCGTCCTGATAGCTCTGGGTACGTCGCCTTCTCCTCCTCGACGTTGACGACGAGTCCTCCGGCGCCGAGGGAGAAATGGTGTGTGAGCACCTTGCGCACCTTGTGGGACCGCTCGAGCACCGCGAGCGGGCCGAGTTCGATCGGGCAGTCCCCGACCGGTGCCCAGCAGGTCAGGGTGTCCAGGCTCCCTTGGTAGTGGACGAAGTCCTGGTGCGTCGGCGTCGTATGGTCGGTGAACTTCGGGAACCAGATTCTCGCCTTGTGCCCGGGCAGCGGCATGGCTGACGCACCCATGATCGCTTGGACCATCCCCACGAGTTCTGGGGCGTGCGGCAAGCGGTGGAACGATTCCAGCCGCTGCACCTGGCCGTAAGGCCCGCTGTACTCGCTGTCACCCTCGGTGCATCGACCGTCGATGTTCGCGATGCCGCGGATCGGATCCGTTCCACTCTCGAGCCATCCGGCACGACCCATGACCCCCAGGATGTCCGCACGCAGAGCCAGAAGCGCAGACGGCTCGATCAGGCGGCGGAAGAAGAGGTACCCCTCGTCCGCGATACGCCGCCGAAGCTCGACGGAGTCGTCCTTGGCATCGTTGGAGTCCCGGAGTTCGTACATCCTGTCAGCCATGACGTACGCCCTTACATCCTGAGTTGCGGTCATGCGTGCGATGATAGACCTGCGCTCCGGCAACGGCACGTGCGCGGTAATGGCGATAACCAAGGGTCTTGTCGGGTGGAAGACTTCCGCCGCCAGCGCGGAGGTGGTGGCCGAGACGACTTCCGCCAACAAGGCGGCCCGGTGCCCTCTTCCTCAGCATTGGGGCTGCTATCCACAGGCTCCGCCGCTGCTGTTGGTTCGGGCATAGATCTTGAATGCATTAAACACCCATGCCCTCCTGTCGAGACTGACGTACGAGCACGAGAACGTTGCTGACGACGCAGGCCACACCGAGTATGGCCAATTCGGGGCCTTTGATAACCAAGGGAGTACCGATGAAGAGCAACCAGAACGAAACCGGGTAACCGATCCAGTAATTTCGGCACTTCTTGCAACAGACGAGATGGTTGCAGTACACGGCCCATCCCGCCCAAAGTGTGGCCAATGTCATCAGGGCCAGGCTCCAGCCGATGGGCCCGGCGAAGCGGGTAACCAGCCCCGCGAACCCTAATAAGTCGAAGATTAGGAACAATGTGACGGGGCCCAGCGAGCGTGTACGCAGGACTGCGCGCTCAAGAGGCCGTACTCCCTTTAGGACGATCGCAGCCTCATCGGGGGCGACTCGACGGCCAAGTCGGTACGCTGCTGACCGAAAACACGGTGAGGATAGCGGCCCCGTTCTGACGGCGATCTTGTACTGGTCCCAGGATTCCTCCCAAGTGGCCCGGTGAGCCTGAAGAAGCCCGGCATAGATCTCATGGACGTACGCGCCGTCCCCCCGGGCAGCGAGGTCCTCGATCACCGAGAACCCCTCCTCGCGCCTTCCTTGACGAATAGCCAGCAGCGCCAGCGCCACTCGAAGCCGTTCGTGCTGCGGATGCTCGGCGAGCAGCGCCCGCACGGTATCTTCCGCTTCCGAGAACGTGATGCGCTTCGTCTCCGCGTTCAAGCGTGCGAGCACTGCAAGTAGACGCGGATCTTCGGGGTACTTGCTGAGAAGTTCCATGCAGGAGTTCCGAGCACGCTCAATGTGGCCCCGCTGCAGGAGCAGGTTGGTTCCGGCAAGCTCCTCTGTGCTGACGGTGGCGGGGATCAGGCGAGCATATCGGGGCTCTCGAGACCTGATCGGCTCATAACTTCGTCGACATTCTCGGAAGGAACAATACCTCGCCGTAAAGAGCCCGTCCGTCGCACGCATGGCTCGCCCTGCAAGACCGCATGAGCGAGGTTTGACGCTCCGGCGTTAGATTTCGCGCTCTCGGTACCCAAAGAGAAAATGAGTGAACCTGTCGCAGGCTTGGATCCGGCGATCAGAAGAAATCGAGGTCGTGCGCCACCTCAAGCGCCCGGGCCAGCTCCCTCCCGGCCACATCGGGCTTCTCGTTCGTCCAGGCCACGACGGCTGACTCGAGCAATGACTCGAGCTCGTCGGGGAACTGGTGCTGGGAGGGTTCAAGCATTTGGATACCGGCTGCGACGGCATCAGCAACCTTGCCCTCATTCAGGTGCATAGCGACAACGGGCCAAAGGTATATCCACTTCCAAGGGGCGAACCCGCCCGCGGCGGTCCGCAAAAGCTCGGCCGTACCGTCGGCCAGTACGGCCAATTTCCTCGGCTCCTGCTCCTGCCAGGCCAGCCAGGCTAGACACGCCTTGGTGCACGCCTTGAAGTGGATGATGCCGGCGACCTCGGACGCAATCGCAGCTTGCGAGGCCAAAGAGCGGACCGCCTCGGCGTCGTGACGCCGGTGCGCATTCCTGGCTAGATAGACGAGGGATGCCGCCTGCAACGCGACGTTCCCGCTGCGCTCAGCCACAGCCAGTGAGCTCTCCAGCCGCTCTTGTGCCTCCTGCAGGTCACCATGCAACGTCAGCCACAAACCCAAGCCGCACACCCTCCATGCAATCTCGGACGGGTCGCAAGAGTTTTCAGTTGCAATTGCGACAGCCCGACGAGCGTTGGCCAGGACCTCATTGTCGATTCGGAAACGGTTCTGGAGTGCTCTCTGCAAAGAAACGAGCCAGTAAAACACCTGTCTTCGGTCAGGTGCCCCGACGGTCTCGACTACCGGACAGGCCCGAGACAACGCCTCCATGGCCAGCTCCGGCTCTTGGCGGTGAAGATGAACGTTGGCCCGGCCGTGCAGCATCAGTTCAAGCCACTGGTCCACCGCCCCGTCATCGCGGTCCCCGGGCTGCTCGCCTATTAGCTCCTCGGCAGCGTCGAACGCTGCGAGGGCTGCGTCGTAGTTTTCTTCGTCGATCTCCACGCGCCCCAAAAGGATCTGTAGACGCGCCCGTTGCAGGGCGTTGCCGTGGCCCGCAAGGCGAATGGCCTGACTGAGCACCTCCCGCGCTTCGCTGACGCGCCCCGTATGCCAGAACACTTCCGCGAGCTTGGCTCTGAGGGCGATAGCCGAACTAGCCATTGCTTCGTTGCTCGGGCCTTGCTGGTCCGCCAGTTCTATGCCAGCGCGGAACGACGTGACGGCCTCGTCGTTGGCGAAAGCCTCGACGGCGTGATCGCCCGCAAGCTCGAAGTAGTGCACAGCGCGCTCGGGCTCGCCGGCTGCGGCGTAGTGGCGCCCGAGCGCGGGAGCGACCTCGGCAAGCCTGCCCGGCGACAGTCCCTCTAGGCCCAGGCCGCTCGGCCGTGGAGCTGGCGTCGCTCCGGGCGCAGCATCCCCGCGTAAGTGGCCTCCTGGATGAGGGCATGTCGGAACCGGTAAGTCGGCTCAGGAGTGTTCGGCACCTCCTGCAAGAGGCCCGCGCCGGAGAGCTCTTCTAATACCGTGCCCAGCTGATCGCCTTCCGGGCACAAGGCGGATAGAAGGGGAAGGCCCAACTCCTGTCCGAGCACGGCGGCGGCACGGAGAACCTCTTGCGCGGCCGGGGTGAGCAGGTCTGCCCGGGAACGCACGAGGCGCTCCAACACGTCGGGGACGGCTGGGCCCACCGAAGGGGCAATGCGCCACCGGCCCTGGTCGCACACCAGGGCCCCGGTCTCGACCATGGAGAAGTACCGTTCTTCGAGGACCAGGGGGTTGCCCTCGACGCCTCGGAGCACGTTGTCGAGGACGTCCTGGCCGGCATCCTCTCCGAGGAGAACCCTGGCTAGGTCGCGCTCGGAGTCCTTGTCTAGCGGAGCGAGCTCGACCCTGTGCCGGGAGACCGTGCCCTCTGTAGAGGCGCCGATCTCGAAGCCAGCCAGCTCGGCTCGAGGATCCGGACGGGTAGTACCTAACACCAAGAGCGGTCCCCCGCCGGCCAGGGTGGCCAGGTCCTCAGTGAGGCGTAACGACGTAGGGTCAGCCCAGTGCAGGTCCTCCAAAGCCAACACCGTCGGGCCAACGGAAATTAGGCGCGACACGACGGCGCGCAGGGCGGTAAAGGTCTCCCGCTGCAGCTCCTGAGGCGTCATCCGGGCAAGCCCCGGCCCGGTGCTCAGGCCCATCATCCGGGCCAGGACGGGCCACAGGTCCTTGCCACCCATCACCGCTCGTAGCGCCTGCTCTAGGGCCCGCGTAACCACCGTTTGGTCCTGGTCAGGCGCCACGCCCGCCCAGCCAGCTAGGAGGTGCTGGTAAAGGCTGTAAGGAGTCGTCGCGGCGTAGGAGGCGCAGCGGCCCTCCAACCACAGCCGCGGCCCCCCGGTACGTGCCCGCGCCGAGGCCATGAAGCGCTCGCCGCATTCTTGCACTAGGCGGGTCTTGCCAAGGCCCGGTTCGCCGACTATGAGCACCAGTGAGCCCCGACCCTCTTCGAGGTCTCGCAAGGCGCTCGCCAGTACTGAAAGCTCGGCCCGCCGGCCCACGAGGGGACCTCCACCGCCCAGCCTGGGCTGGCGCCTAGGTGAACGAGCGTTGGGCTGCTCCAGGTAGGACGCAACCAACGGCTTGGCCTCCGTCGACACCACAACCTGCTTGCTGGGACCCCATTCGAAAAGGCCCTCTGTGACAGCGCGCGTCGCCGGGCCCACCAGGACCGAGGCAGGCCTGGCTAGCGACTGCAGCGCGGCGGCGGCCGCCACCACGGCCCCGACCGCCCCATAGTCGCTCCTCGCGCCCGCCCTGATGGGCCCGACCACCACCGGGCCGGTCTCGACCCCGAAGCGTAGACAGAGAGGCGACGCCGCCTCGGATTGCGCAGACATAGCCCGGAAGGCGGCCCGGACCGCCCGTTCAGGGTCGTCCTCGTGGGTTTCGGGGGCCCCGAACAAGGCCTGGAGCCCGCCTCCGGAGACCGAGATGACCGTACCCCCGAGGGCTTCCACTTCGTTGACCACCATCGCCAGCGCCTCAGCCACGACCTTGTGGAGGTCCTCTGGGTCTTGTCCGTTAGCCCCGGTTGGCGGCGTCACGCCGGCGAAGAGGACGCTTACCGTCTTGCGCTCGTCTCTGGCGGGAGCCGGCCACGAGGGGGCGCCGGCGGGCGGATGGGAACCGGTCAGTTGACGCCGCTGCGGGCCTCGCCCAAAGCTGGCGTTGGCATGGATCTCGTCCAACCCTGGCGATGGGCGAAGCCCTAGTTCGTCGAGTGCGGCGCGGCAAAGCTCGTAGGTGCGTGCGACGAGCTGGTGTTGGCCGTGAGCCGAGTAAGCACGGATCAGCGCTCCCGCTGCCTCCTCGCAGGCCGGGTCGTGGAGCAGGCATGATTCCCAGGCCTCTACTACCGCCTCGCGACTGCCACGGCCTACCCCGCCCGCGCGATCGCGGGCCAGGCCCAGGCGGGCCTGCTGGCGGAGGGCCTCCAGGTGCTCCCGAGGCCGGATCGCCCAATCGGAGTACGGCTCGTCGGCGAGCAGCTCTTTGTCGTCTTCTTCGAGCGCCCTCAGGAGACCGTCGTCACGGCTCGGGCCAGCGGCCATTCTGAGTGCGGTCCTGAGCCCCTTTTCGTGACGCTCTAGGTCGATTTCCAGGACAGCCTCAGGTGAGGCCCATATGTTGACCCGATCGGCCTGGATCAGCTCGGCCCCTGGCTTGCCCAGGCCCGCCAGCACCCCTCGGGCCATAGACAGCGCCTTCACGAGCGCCCTGCTCGCCTTGTCCGGGCCAAGACCCGGGAACAAGGCCTCGCAAGCCAGGTCGCGGGTAACCCTTCGGTCCTTGGAGACAAGGATGAGCTCGCACAGCCGTTTGGCACTGGGGCGGGGCCAAGGGCCGGCAATGTGGCCGGCGCAGGAGATGCTGAACACGCCCAGCAGTGTGGCCCGCACGGCTATGGCTGGCTCGCAAGGGCCTCCGAAGTCCTCCCCAGACATCGCCCCATTGTGCCCCTTGGCGGTGAGCGCTTAGCGAAAGTGCGGACGTCTCCTGCACCGACGCGGCGGTGCGGGGACATTTCGGGGATGTTGCTGTGTGACGATTGCAGCGGTTGGCGCCAGCGCCAGTTCGTAGCCCACAAGGAAAGATGATGCCGACATGGCAATCGAGTCGAGACCGATGCACCAGGTCCGCGGTCCCACTGTCACTTATCGCTCCGCGTCCGCGACGCACTCGCGCCGGGAAGGTGGGCACTCGTTGCGCCAATGGCGGTGGGAGGTGCCCCAAACGTGAGGCCTGACCTGCGGGCACTTGGGGCCCTCGGGCCCTTGCCGCGCTGCTGACGCGCGCCGGGGCGGCCGGAGCGGCCGGAGCGGGAGCGGCCCCGTCTTCATCACTGGCGCCCGTCTCCTCCCAACTGCACTGGCATTCGTGCGACGCGTACGACGAGAGCTTCCTGTGCAGTGAACTCGCGGTCCCCATTGACTACGCCCACCCGGCCGACGGCAACCTCGAGCTGGCTCTGGTAGAGCGCCCAGCCAGCGACACCCCAGTGCTGGGGGACATCGTCATAAACCCAGGCGGCCCAGGAGACTCCGGGGTGCAGTACCTGGAAAGCGAAAGCTTCTATTTTCCTGCCGAGCTGACCGAGCATTTCAACCTCGTCAGCTTTGACCCGCGCGGCGTTGGCCAGAGCGACCCGGTGAGCTGTGTGGGGGCTTCGGTCCTGGTCCATAATGTGCTGAACTTCGACCCCGACCCGGTCACCGCAGCTCAGGCGGCAACCCTGGTCTCCTCCGACAAAGCTTTTGCCCGCGCCTGCGCCGAGCACACGTCGATGACCCTGCTCGAAAACGTCGGCACCGCCAACGCCGCGCGGGATCTTGACCGCATCAGGGTCGCGCTCGGCCAGAGCAAGCTCGATTACCTTGGCCTTGGCTACGGGACGTACCTCGGCGAGCTCTACGACGAGCAGTACCCGAGCCGGGTCGGGGCCATGGTGCTCGACGGGGTGGTCGACCCAGCCCTCTCCAGCACAGCGTTGAGCCAGCAACGAGCACAAGCCCTCCAAGGAGAACTTGGGGATTTCTTCGCTTGGTGTGACGGGAGCTCACTCGGCCGGCTCCAAGCCACTTGGCCGTGCCGGGCGACACTGCCCCAGGGGGCCGAACCGGCTTACCACCAGCTCATGGCCCGCCTGGCGGACGGCTACCGACCAGACGCGGAGCTGCCCCCCGTGGACGGCGAGGCGCAGAAGGTTACCCTCGGGGTCGCCGATCTGGCCGTCGCAGCCTTGCTCCCCTATCCGGGAGATTGGACGGACCTGGCCCAGGCGATCGAGGAGGCACTGGTCGGGTACGGCGGGGCTCTCGTTTCTGCCGCCTACAGCCTCAGCGGCGTGACGGCGGACGGCCAGTTGTCCTCCAACTACGCAGCCGCTGACACCGCCATTGGGTGTGCGGACGGGATTTATACGTCGGAGGTGACTGCCGATGAACATCTCGCTGCCCGACTGGCTAAGACGGCCCCTGACTTTGTTTTCGAGGCCTGGGTAGGGTCCGGGTGCGCCTACTGGCTCCTTAAGGCCGGGCATAAGCGCGCCGAGGTCCACGTCGCGGGCGGGCGCCCGGTCCTGCTGATCGGGTCGACCGGCGATCCTTCCACCCCTTATTCGTGGGCCCAGGCGGTGGCCCGCCAGCTCGGCGACGCTCGCTTGCTCACCAGGGACGGCCCCGGGCATACCGCTTACTTCAACAGCACATGCGTACAGACCTGGACCGACCAGTTCTTCGCAACGCGAACGCTGCCGCCGAAGGGCACGGTGTGCAATAGCAATAACCTCAACGTCGTTGAGCCCTGAGCGGCGGTGCCCGCCATCGAGCCGTACGACTTGCCGAGCGCATGGGTCTCGATGACGTTCATGCCACGCCCTCTGCCCCGGGCCGCCCGCTGCGCGGGCCGGTTGTGGTCTCGCGGCGCTCCCGGAAATCCCGCAACACATTGGCGACGATGGCCGCTATCCCGTCCTCGTCAAGCCCGGCCGCGTCGGCGGCCGCCACCCAGGAGATAAGAGAGCGGCGCAGTTCGGTGAGTTCGGGAAGCTTCACCTGCTTGAGCGCTGCCTCGATGATGAACGTCCCTTGGCCGGGGCGTCCGACCGCGAGGCCTTTCGTTTCCAGTTCCTTGTAGGCCTTCAGTACGGTGTTCGGGTTGATCGCCAGCTCTGCGACCACGTCGCGGACTTTCGGGAGCTGATCGCCGAGCGCGAGATAACCGAGCCTGAGTGCATGCTCGACCTGGTGCACGAGCTGCAAGTACGTCGGCACCCCCGAAGCCGGGTCGAGGCGGAACTCGATCGGCGAGGCTCGTCGCCGGGCCGCTGCCTCGACCTCGCTTGTACCTTTCTCTAATTCCATAAGACAATGATATAGCAGACTGGGGCCGGGTCGCTACCGCGATCGTGCCGCCTCGTTTATCATCGCCGTTATGGCAGTCAAGCTCACCATCATCATCGATAACCCGAACGATCCCGAGGCCTTTGAGGGCCACTACCACTCCCCAGCCAACAAGGAACTGCTGAGCAAGATCCCCAATATCGAGCGGGTCGAATCGGCCAAGGTCTTCCCGAAGGAGGACGGCTCCCCAACGCCCGCATACCGGACCATCGACATCTATTTCTCCGACTACGCGACCGCGTGCGCCGTGTTGGCGTTACCTGAGGCTGGCGAGCTGGCTGGCGGACTGGCCAAGGCCGCCACCGGCGGGGCCCGTTTCCTCCTCTCCGACATCGAGGACTGACCCTCTCCGGTCAGCGCGCCCAGTCGCCGCGGCAGCAGCGCCGGATGCTTGACAAAATGCACGACTTGCCTAGGGGACAAAACTTGACATGGGGCCCCGCTCGTACTCCTTCGGGCTCACCCCCAGCAGAGATCGATGTGGACGAACCTCTGGTGCGCTCGCTCCTCGCAGGTCAACACCCGGACCTGAGCCACCTTCCCTTGGAACATATCGACGAGGGCTGGGACAACACGCTCTGGCGGCTTGGTGACGAGTTACTGGTCCGCCTACCCCGGCGCGCTCAAGCGGCGTCGCTTGTGGCTAAAGAACAGCGCTGGTTACCGAGCCTCGCCCCACTGCTCCCACTTCCCGTCCCGGCACCCCTGCGAGCCGGGCTCCCATCGGTCGACTACCCGTGGAGGTGGTCGATCGTGCCATGGCTCAGCGGTTGTCCCGGCGACCGAGCCACCATTAGTGACCCCGACGATGCCGCCCGACGCCTGGGCCACTTCCTGCGGGCCTTGCACCAGCCCGCTCCACGCGATGCCCCGCTGAACCCGTACCGAGGCGTCCCACTTGCCGATCGCAGCTCGACATTCGAGGACCGTCTTGTCGAGCTCGCGAGCGAAATCGACGTCGTGGCGACGCGACGTGTATGGGACCGCGCGTGCCAAGCCCCACCTTGGCATCACCCGTCAACTTGGCTCCACGGCGACCTGCACCCCGCTAACACCCTCGTCTCGCAAGGAACGCTCGTGGGCATCGTGGACTTCGGCGACCTTGGCGCGGGAGATCCGGCAACCGACCTCGCAGCTGCGTTGATGCTGCTTCCTCGGTCATCGGATGCGACATTCGAGGATGCTTATGGCGAGATGGGCCCGGACCTCGAGGCTCGTAGCCTTGGCTGGGCGCTCCTGTTTGGCATGATGCTGCTCTCTATCGGCCTCGACACCCAACCGAGTTCAGGCCATCCGACCTATGCTCCGATAGGTCGGTCCACGCTCATGAGAGTTGCCGAACGTCACGCCGAAAGCCCCTGAGGGCCCGAGGGACACAGTCGACCTGTCCCGGGCGAACACCATGGAGCGGGTGGAGACGGCTACGCCGGGTGCGCCTGCCACAGGACGGTACGCTACCTTCCACCCTTATCCCCTCGGAGCTGCGCCCGGCGCGGGCCGTGGCCGAGCCACCACGCGCGCGAACCATGGAGGCCCCACGTCGTGATAACCCCCGTCCCGTATGACCCCGTGGTCCAAACGGCGCTGGAGCAGTACCTCGCCTCCCGCCCCCCGCTGACCGAGGCCACGATCGCGGAGGCCCGCCAGTTCAACCTGGCCAATCAGCCCGCTGTCGATCTGCGGGGTGGGACCATAGAGGCCAGCGAGCACGTAGCCCCGGGGCCGCCAGGCGCCCCCGACATCCCGCTCACGGTGTACCGGCGGGCCGGCCACCGTGAGCCCGGCCCGGGCCTCTACTACGTGCACGGAGGCGGGATGGTCCTCGGCAACCGGCTAAGCGGCATAAACCCTGTCCTCGAATGGGTTGTCGACCTGGGGGCAGTCGTAGTCTCTGTCGAATACCGCCTGGCGCCCGAATGCCCCTACCCGGCCCCGGTCGAGGATTGCCATGCCGGGCTGGTATGGACCGCCGGGCACGCAGCAGCCCTGGGCGTGGACGCCGACCGGTTGGCCATCGTCGGGGTCAGTGCGGGGGGAGGGCTGGCGGCGGCGACGGCAATTGTGGCCCGCGACCGTGGCGGTCCGCGTTTGAAGGCGCAGATGCTCATTTGCCCCATGCTCGATGACCGCAATAACTCGGTCTCAAGCCGCCAGTATGCGACCAGCGGCAATTGGAACGGCCGCAATAATGAGGTCGGCTGGACCGCTCTCCTCGGCGACAGGCGGGGTACCCCAGATGTCCCACCTTCGGCAGCAGCGGCCCGCCTCACCGACTTTCAGGGCCTCCCTCCCACCTTTATCGACGCAGGTAGTGCCGAGGTGTTCCGGGACGAGGTCGTGCATTACGCCAGTTCCCTGTGGGCAGCGGGCGTTCAGGCCGAACTGCACATCTGGGCCGGGGGCTGCCACGGCTTCTTCAGTGTCGCACCGGACGCGCCCCTGTCAGTGCAGTCGTTTGCCGCCCAAAAGGGTTGGCTGGAGCGGGTTTTCGCCCAGTAGAACGGCCCTGACCGGGCAAGTGCACCACAGTGCTTGTGGCCGCCAGCTATCGGACGACGCGGACGTCCGTCACCCACTGGTTGCCGGAAAGGGTGATCAGGACCGTGGCCCCCGGTCGGATGCGCGCCACCCCCGTCGGGCTGCCGAGGAGTGTTGACACCAGCGGCGGCCGGCACCAGTGATTGACCACAGTGGGCTGGGACTGTCCGACCGGTGTGTAAACGACCGACTGGACGGCCGGGTTGGCCGTGACCCAGATGGCCCTGACCACCGAGCCGGGCCCCGTCGCTTGGCATGCGGGCCATTTGGGCGCTGCCCATACGGTCGCGTTCACCATGCAGTGAGCCGGGGTCATCGCATCAATTTCAAGCCCGACAAAGTCACCGGGGTGGAGCGCCGTGAGACCGGCGTCACCGTTTTGGGTGGAAGTGAAGTACCGCGGGCAGGCTTCGTAGCGGACGTCCTGTCGGTTACCAGAACTATCGCTTTCAAAAGTGGCCCATCCACTCTGGACATTTACAGAAACAACGGCCAGACCGAAATTGGGGACCGCCCCAGAGGGAGCCGCCGCCGGGGCGATGCTCGCGGGTGGGCTGGTGGCGGACGGGTTGGTGACCGGCGAGCTAACCGACGAGGTGCCTCCAGGGACCGTCGTGGCGGGCAGCAGGGTTGAGGCTGGGCCTGGGCCGGACGTGCCCTCGAACTGGTCGACAATTGAGATGACGGCAGGGGCTTCAGCGCTGTAGCCGTTGACAGGGCTCATGAACGTGACCCGGTAGAAAGAAGTCCCCGCGACGGCATAGACCGCGTATTCGCTGATCGGGACATCGCTAGAGAACCGGTCCCGACCTATCGACCAAGGGACGTACACCGACAGAGCTTTCGCGCCATTGGATAACAGGACCATTTGGGCGTCCCAACCTTGGCTGGAGGCTTGAGCGGCAAGGTTGGCGAACCAACTCGTGGCGCTCGCAGCCTCTTCGGCCCGGAAGCGGACCACGTAGACGCACGGGTAGAAGCCATCCACCCCCGGGCCTGGTACTTTCCAAGCGCCTTCTAGCAACTCGTCGGTGCGAAGATCGGAAACGGTCCAGGGGGCCCAGCTCGACGGCACGCCGCCATCGAACAAAGACGCCCCACTCGCGTCGCGGCTTAAGGTCCGGAACGTCGGGACGGCGAGAGCGAACAAGACCGCCACAACCAGCAAGACGCCTCCCACTGAGAGGGCGATGACCCAAGATTTGCGTGTGCGCCGCTGTCGCGCGGAAGGCGGCACCGACCACTGCGCCGGAGGCGGCACTGGGCCCCACGCGCCCGGCACCGGCAGCCCAGCGGGCGGAAGATGCGGTGGGGAGCCCCAGCCGGTCGGGGGGTAAACAGGCGCGGGGCCGAGCACTTGCGCGGGGCCCGCTGTTGCTGGCCCGACGACGGGCCCTGTAGAGCCGGGTGCTGTGGGCACGGGCGACCAGGAGCCAGCTACCGTCCGAGGAAAGATGTCCCTGCTCGGCGGGACCTCGGCCTGCGCCTGAGACCGGCCAGGTTGCGGACCGCCGACGCGAAGCCACTCGTCGTATTGGCTGTGGTCAGTCATTGCCTCGGTCGAGTCGTAGTTGGACAGCCAGAATTTGCATCGGCACACTCGCATCGCGGCTTGACTCCCCGGCCTTAAAGTGATATCACTTTACAAGCGGCGCGGGTACTGCCGCCGCAGCTCACAGGAGGCAGGTTTGTGCAGGTATCAACTGAGAACGTCACCGCTCCGCGACCGATGATCGTCACCACCACTGAGAACATCCCCGACGCCCGGGTCGTAAAGACCATAGGTCAGGTATTCGGGCTCACTGTCCGGTCCCGGAGCCTCGGCGGCAACATCGCCGCTGCGCTCAAGAGCCTCGCGGGGGGCGAGATCAGGTCCTATGTCAAGCTCAACGAGGACTCACGCCGCCAGGCGCTCGACCGCATGGTGCAGAACGCTGCTGCGATGGGGGCCAACGCCGTGACAATGATGCGCTTCGACTCGACGGAGATGGGCAGGAGCATGTCCGAGATCGTGGCCTATGGCACTGCGCGCGTGATCGAGTGGCTACCGGGGTCTCCCACGCCATGAAGACCCGGAGCTGAGGAGAACCCGATGGGGATCGTCGATTGGGTGATCATCGTGGTGGTGGTCGTAGGCATCGTGATTGCCCTGTTTGGCTGGGACCGGTACCGAGGCGGCCACAAGAAAGCCAGTAGTGGCGGCACCGCCCAGCCGACTGGCGAGGTGTTCGATGACCCCGCAACTGGCAAGCGGATGCGCGTTTGGTACGACCCAAGCACAGGGGACCGCGAATACCGTCCTGAGTAGTTCCCGCTTACAGCTGCCAAAAGCAGCAGCCCTAAATGTTGCTGGCGACGACCACGCCCTCCTGATAAAACGGGAGCTCGTCAGCGAGGGCCTCAGGGACTAGGTCCTGCTCGGTGGGGCCATTGGGCCAGTCATCATGGCTTTTTGTCGCGGCAATGCTCTCCAAGCGCAATGGTGCCGCGCGGTTATAACCGGGCGTCGTTCCGGCCGCAAGGCCGGCGTTCCCCAGTTGAGTGCGCGACTCCCAGATCGTGGTGAGCAGGACGGGCAGTACGGCGATCGCGATTGCTACAAGCATTAGTGGTATCGAGATAATTATCCAGGTCATGTTCCCATTTAGTCGGACCATCCTCAGAGGTCCTTAGGGAAAAGCTTGGAGTTTCGTCCAATACGACACGCCGGGGTCTTGAGGTCCAAGATTGAGCGCTCGTTAGGATCATCCCTGTGCGAGTAGCTGTCACTGGGTCGAGCGGGTTAATCGGCTCAGCCCTGTGCTCGCGGCTCGAAGGGCTCGGCCACGAAGTGACGCGGGTTGTGCGGCGCCCTCTGGGCAGCACCGGGCCGACGGCCCTCTGGGATCCCGACAGCGGGACGATCGACGCACGGAGCTTCGAAGGCCTTGACGGGGTCGTCCACCTAGCGGGGGCCGGTGTGGCCGACCACCGCTGGACGCCGGCCAGAAAGAAAGTGGTGCTCGAGAGCCGCACCCGCAGCACAGAACTCCTGAGCAAGACGGTAGCCGGGCTGAATAGCCCGCCACGCGTCCTCGTGAGCGGCTCGGCTATCGGCTTCTACGGTGACTGTGGTGATGAGACAGTTACCGAGGAGCACGGGCCCGGTGACGACTTCTTGGCCTCGGTCTGCAAACGCTGGGAAGCTGGGACCGTTCGTGCCGCTGAGGCAGGTACCCGCGTTGCGATCGCCCGGACCGGCCTCGTCCTCGCCACCAACGGCGGTGCCTTGGAGAAGCTGCTGCGAGTGTTCCGTCTGGGACTTGGTGGCCGCTTCGGGCGGGGGACGCAGTGGTGGAGCTGGATCACTCTCGATGACGAGGTGACGGCCCTGGTTTGGCTCCTGGAACATGACTATGTCGGCCCGGTCAACCTGACGGCCCCAGGGCCGGTGACCAACAAGGACTTCACCAAGGCCCTCGGCGTCGCCCTCTCGCGGCCGGCCTTTTTGCCAGTACCCCGTTTTGCCCCCAGTATCGTCTTGGGATCCGAGCTCGCCCGTTCCCTTCTGTTTACAAGTGCAAGGGTGTGCCCGGCAGTCCTCGAGGCTGAAGGTTTCGTGTTCGCCGACCCACAGCTCGAAGGAGCCTTGAACCGCTTGCTGGCGCCGTCTGCAGGGGCAGCCCCCTAAGCCCGCGCTTGGCTCAGCGGTGCCTGCGGGTCGCCCTCGCGATCGCACCCATCGCCGGGGCCATGCTGAGCCACAGCGCGACCGTGACCACCATCGCCGTGATGTAGCCGAAAGGGCGGATCCCGACATTGCGCGCCTCCGCGCCAGCGAACAACATGAGCACCCAAGCGCTAACGAAGAACGCTGGCCCTGCGGACATGATCTTGAAGAAGTCTCTCATCGTCCCAGCTTTCTAAAGGAAGTCCAGAAGTCGCGGCCGTAGTACTTGCCGTGTTCTGGTTGGCCGGCTTCGCCTTCAGGTTGGGGACCGGCGGTAGTCGTTGGTATTATTGGTGATCTGTGGAGCGGTTATATAGCGGCCCTTTGCCGGGCAACCTCGAAACAGGCCACAGCAGCGGCGGCGGCAACGTTCAGCGAGGCCAACGGCCCTGACTGAGGGATCCGGGCAAGCAGGTCACAACGTTGTCGTACCAAATGGGCAAGGCCTCGGCCCTCTGAGCCGAGGACGAGGGCTACCGGCCCGTCCAGGACGGTGCTGCGCCAAAGTTCTTCCTTTCCGGCCGGGTCGAGGCCGACGGTCCAGATCCCGGCCCTGGTGAGCTGCTGGAGGGCCGCGGGGATCCCGGGGACGAGTGAGATCGGGACATGCTCGACAGCTCCTGCGGCGGCTTTGACCGCTGCCGGGGTAAGGGCCGCCGAGCGGTGGTGGGCAACAACAACCCCCTCGACACCCGCGCAAGCCGCGCTACGCAGCAAGGACCCGAAGTTCCCGGGATCGGTCACACCGTCGAGCACAAGGAGAAAATGGGGCCGCCCCTGCGAGCCCGGCATGGTGAGCGAACTCAAAGGCGCGGGGACCACGGGGTCGGCCCAGGCGATAACCCCCTGCGGGGCCCCGGTCCGGGCGACCTGCATGAGGTCCTCCGCGGTCTTGAACAGGACCTGCACTCCCCGGTCGTGAGCGAGCTGTACCAAAGGGCCCGTCGAGTCGCTCGTGGTGTGCGGGCCCACCACCCACACCCGGTGGGTAAGGCGCCGGCCCGCCGCGAGGAGCTCATGGACGGCATGGCGGCCTTCGACCTGCTCCCCGCCGAGGCCGTCCGGGCGGCCACCGCCCTTCATTTCTCCTCGATCAGAGCGACGGCCAGGCAGGCAATACCCTCCTGCCGCCCAAGGGCACCCAGCCCCTCTCCCCGTTTGGCCTTGACGGACACCGGGGCCCCCACCACCCCAGAGAGCTTCCCCTCCATCTCCTGCTTGAACGGGGCAAGCCGGGGAGATTCAGCGATCACGGTGCAGTCCACGTTGACTGCGCGCCAACCTAGAGAGAGCCTTTCGACGACGCTGGCCAGCAACCCGACGCTGTCGGCGCCCGCGAGGCAGGGGTCGGTGTCGGGGAACAAGGACCCGATATCACCGATCCCGGCCGCACCGAGCAGGGCATCGGCGACTGCGTGGCAGACGACGTCGCCGTCGCTATGGCCGCTCAGCCCTCTGCCGTCCAGGTGTACCCCCGCCAGGACAAGGGCTCGGGCTGGGTCGTCGCTGAAAGGATGTATGTCGAAACCCTGCCCGACCCGCAGGCTCATGAGGCACCGGGCGCGGGTTTGAGCGACAGCAGCATCTCGGCCAATGCGAGGTCGTCGGGGGCTGTCACCTTGATGTTGCGCGGCTCGCCTGCGACGGTGACGACCCGGCCCCCCATCGCCTCAACCAGCGCCGCATCGTCGGTAGCCTCCCCTTCGCCAGCGTGCGCCGCACGCAACGACGCTGCTGAGAACGCCTGGGGGGTCTGGACGGCCACGAGCTTCGCCCTTTCCAGGGTAAGTAGTTTCCCATCGTCCTGGCGCTGTTTGATGGTGTCCAGCACCGGCACGCAGGGAACGGCACCGTCGGCGCCCTCTTCGATGGCGGCGATCACTGACGCCCAGGTGCGCGGGCCTGCCAGGGGCCTGACGGCGTCATGCACGACCACGACCTGTGCGTCGTCCGGGATGACCTGGAGCCCCGCTCGAACAGACGCCGCGCGAGTCGGGCCGCCCGCGACGACATGGTCCGCACGTCCCAGGTAATTTTGCACCCAATCGGCCGGCACGACGAGGACTACACCGGCGCAGGCCCGCGCCGCGGCTTCGACGGACCACTCCACGACCTCGCGCCCGGCCAGCAACATGAACTGCTTGTAACCCCCGAAGCGCGCACCACTGCCACCCGCGACCACGACGGCCCAGGTGGTCGTCCCGCTCGGACGGTCAGCCTCAGCCGGGCCGTCGGGCACTAGGGCAGTGCTTCGTCGAGCTTCTTTTCGGCCTCGGCCTCAGAGACGCCGATAGCAAACGTCAGCTCAGAAACGAGTATCTGGCGAGCGCGGTTGAGCATTCTCTTCTCGCCTGCGGAAAGTCCCTTGTCCTTATCCCTGTTCGACAGGTTACGGACAACCTCGGCAACCTGATAGATGTCACCGGACTTCAACTTTTCGACATGGTTCTTGTAGCGACGTGACCAGTTAGTCGGCATCCGCACGTCCTTTTTTCGCAGGACCGCGAACACCTCCTCGACCTCTTCGTCGTTTATGACTTCCCGTATCCCTACATCTGCGGTGGAGTCGACGGGTACTTTCAGTGTCAGGTCGCCATATGCGAGGCGCAGCACGAGGTACTCCCGCTGCTCGCCAAAATCGGCGCGCACCTCTCGCCTCTCGACAACTGCGGCCCCGTGGTGGGGGTAGACGACCTTGTCGCCAACATCAAATGGCATACGTCTCCCGAGCGTTCCTTAAACGGCTTTGCGCTAATCCAGGGTACGACCTTTTCAGGACCTTGGTCCAACTGGCCTTCGGCCACGGGCCCAGCGCGTCGAACGGGCAACGGCTAGCGTTTGGAATGCATGAAAGGCCTTCCGACATTGACCGGCTCGGATCTGTTCTCAGCGCTTGACGCAGAAGCGCTTGCCCGAGTCGCGGGAAGGGCGTCGACGGTGCAGCTGGACCGCAACGACACGCTGTTCAACGAGGGCGACGAGGCCGACGACCTCTACGTGGTGCTCACCGGGCGTGTTGCGATAGCAAAGCGCTCACCCGACGGCCGGGAGTCACTGGTGGCGCTCATGGAGCCAGGCGACATGTTCGGGGAGATGCCGCTGTTCACCGACGAGCCTCGTTCGGCCTCCGTGCGGGCTCTCGAGCGCTCCGAGGTGGCCCGGGTACCCTTTGACGCAGTTCGAGCCGAACTGGAGGCCCGGCCGGGACTGCTCTGGGAGGTCGTCGCCATGTTCGCCGCGAGGCTGCGCGCCGCAGGTGACGCGCTGGCCGACGCGATGCTGCTCGATGTCGTTGGCCGCACCGCGAAGAGGCTTCTCGAGCTATCCCGCAACGCCGACGAGTTCATCCTGCCGATAACCCAGGAGGAGTTGGCGGGCCTAGTGGGCGCATCCAGGGAGCGCGTCAACAAATCCATTTCCGCTTTCATCCGCCTCGGCTGGATCGACCAGGTGGACAGGCACTACCGGATCCTCATGCGGGACCGGCTCGCTCAACGCGCCAGCTAGCCAAGGCACTACCCCTAGCGGTTCAGCCCAACCGGTCCAAGATGCTCGTCTCGGCGAGACGAGCAAGGCCCTCCTTCACGAAGTGTGCACCGGCCACTTCGATGCCCTCCACGGTGTCGAGGTCTTCGACGCTGGCGCGCAGTATCTGTTGAAGACCTCCATAGCGGTCCACGATGTTGCGGACCACCTGATCGGGCAGCCGCGGGATCTTGGACAAGAGCCGGAACCCGTACGGCCGCAGGGCCCCTCGAGGTCAGAGCTCCGGTCAACGCCGATCCTCATGACGCTGGCGACCCGGGAGAGATCGAGCAGGCGGTCCGTCGTGAGTTGGCTGAGCGCGGCCAGGGCATCGCCCACATCCCACGCCGGGTTGGCCGGCAGGTAGTCGCGCAGGATCTGGCGGCGTTCCTCTTCGACGCCCGCCAGCATCTCTTCGAGCTGGAGCCTCACAAGCCTGCTGTCGGTGCCGAGCTCGGTGCTGTAGCCGTCGACCTCCTCGGCGATGCGACGCACCATCTCGGTGCGTTGCAACACCGTGATGACGTCCCGGAGCGTCACCATGTCCTCTACTTCGAGAGCAGAAAGGGCGTTGGTTACGACATCCAGCCGGTCCCGGTAACCTTCGAGCGTCTCGAGCGCCTGGTTGGCCCTCGCTAGAAGGCGCTCCACGGGCACGAGCGGGCGTTGCTGCTCGCCCCTGTAAACCGAGATGACCGACCGGTCTTCGGACACGGTGATAACCGTCACATCCAACGATCGGGCGACCCGTTCGGCCGTGCGGTGGCGCGTCCCGGTCTCGGACGTGGCTATTGCGGGGTTGGGCACGAGGTGGACGTTGGCCCGGGCGATACGGCTCGAGTCGTACGCGAGGATGATCGCCCCGTCCATCTTGGCCAGCTCAGAGAGCCTTTGCGGGCTGAACTCGGCGTCGAGCAGGAAACCGCCGGAGCAGATGGACAGGATCTCAGGGCCGTCGCCGACCAAGATGAGAGCTCCCATATTGGCCTGGAGGATCCGGTCCAACCCTTCGCGCAGGGGCCTGCCTGGGGCAATTGATCCCAGCGCCTCGATCATCGCTGCGCTCAGCCTCTCCGGCACCGGCTGATGCTAACCCATCACGAGCGGGCGCCGAAAGCTAGCGAGAGGGCATCGCCCAACGTCGCGGCTGGCAGTTCCCGCAAACGAGCGCGGGGCGCCGGCTTGGCTTGCGGCGGCTCGGGAACGCCTTTGTCCGACGCGGGAACGAGAGCGCGGTGAAAACCCAGCCGCCCAGCCTCGGCCAACCTCTTGGCCATACCACTGACGCGGCGGACCTCCCCACCGAGGCCAACCTCCCCGATCGCGACCAAGTCCTGGCCGACGGGCTTATCGGATGCAGACGACGCGAGGGCTAGGCACACGGCAAGATCGGCGGCCGGCTCGCAAGCTCGCGCCCCTCCCGTCACCGAGACGTAAATGTCGCAGTCACCCACCTTGACACCCGCACGCTTGTCGAGGACAGCCACCAGGAAGCCGACGCGGCCGGGGTCGAGGCCTGTTACGAAGCGGCGGGGCACTGGGGACGGCCTCCCGACGAGGGCCTGGACCTCGACAAGGAGGGGCCTGTAGCCTTCCATGGGCACGGTCACCGCCGAGCCCGGGGACCCCACGAGCCGGTCACCGAGGAACAGGCTGCTCGGGTCGGCGACACCGCTCAGACCGTCCTCCCCCATCTCGAACAGCCCGGTCTCGCCGGTCGGCCCGAAGCGATGTTTTACTGCCCGGACAGCGCGCAGCGACAGGTACCTGTCGCCTTCGAAGCTGAGCACCGTGTCCACCAGGTGCTCAAGCGCTCGCGGTCCAGCAAGCGCCCCGTCCTTGGTGACATGGCCGACCAGGACGAGCGCGGCGCCTAGCCCCTTCGCGAGGGCGACAAGACTGTTGGCGCAGGCTGCCACCTGCGCCATCGAACCTGCCGGAGACCCGATGTCAGGGTCGCTTATCGCCTGGATGGAATCAACGACCACGACGTCGGGCGCCAGGTTAGCGATGGCCTGTTCGACCGCCTGCAACTGCGTCGCTTCGACCACGAACACGCCCGGCACCTCTGCGCCCAGGCGGCCGGCCCGCCGGCGCACCTGGTGCGCCGCCTCCTCAGCAGCTACCAGGAGGCACCGCTGACCGGAAGACGCCATCGAGGCCAGCACCTGCAGCAGCAGCGTCGACTTGCCGGTGCCCGGCTCGCCCCCGAGCAGTGTCGCCGACCCTGGCAGCAAGCCTCCAGCGAGCACCCTGTCGAGCTCCCCTATGCCAGTCGGCAGTGGCTTGTACGCGCTCAGGTCAACCTCGCCGAGCGGGACCGGCACGGGCCCTTCGGCGATGTTCACTTTGAACTGGCCAACTGGGACCAGCTCCTCTTGGAGCGAGTTCCATTCCCCGCAAGCTGGGCACCTACCCGACCAACGCGCAGCAGTTGCACCGCAGGCCTTGCAGCGGTGTACCGCGCGCACCTTGCTCATAGTCCCGGCAACCTAGCGCCGGGCGGTGACGAGAACTCGCCTTTTCCTGCGACCCGGCCTCCGGCGGCGTCTACGCCGGCTCCACAACAGGTAGGACGCTGTGAGCACGACCACGAAGGCTCCTGCGCCGATCGCCGCCGCGAGAGCCCGGATAAGCGGGAGGTTCTCGGTCTCGCTCGAAGCTGCAATGGTGATGGCCTTGCCCAGCATGGGCGACCAGGCCAGGCCACCCCCGGCCGTGCGCCCGCTGGCGTCTGAGGACGTTACTGTGCCGGGCAGCAGCACTTCGAAACCGAATGTCAACTCGTGGTCCGGGTGCGCCCCGAAGAGGCGATGAACCTCAGTAGGCGACAGGCCAAGCGGATGGCCGACGCTGGCGGCCAGGCCGGGGTCATCGAAGCACGAGAGCCAGCACCGCAGGTCCACTGTCCCGCCTGCCATGTAGTGGTCCTGGAGCAAGCCGGGAACCTTGGTGACAGACAAGCGGAACGGCCGGCTCTGCTCGGGCCCGCTGCCTGCGACGTCGGCGACAAGCGCCGGCAACTGGGTGAGCTTGGCAAAGGTGTGGCTCGCGCCCACCACGGTGCTGCCGTCGGGCCCGGGCTTAGGCCCAACGACCACCCATCCGGCTGCACGCAGGTCGGCGACCGGTAGGCCCGCCTTCAGATCCTCGAGCTGGGCTGCGGTGGCCTTGGGAAAGTTGATGACCAGCGCAACCGAACCGCTCCCGGACTGCGCGACGTCTACCCGGAGGTTGACTGTGGCCCCACAACCGCTGATCAGGACGGCTACGACAAGGGCCAATGCGGCAAAGGACAGTGGTGCCCTTTGCCGCAGGCTCAAAAGACCGCCTCGGCGGACGCTCAGTCGCTGCTGCCGGCGCCGGCCAGCTCGACCGGCGGCGGTTCGAATTGCTCCATTACCTTGAACGTGATCTCGCCGTTTTCGACGTCGGCGATGATCGTGTCGCCAGCGCGGAACTCTTTCCAGAGGATCTTCTCCGAGAGAGGATCCTCCACCATCCGCTGCAATGCCCTGCGCAAGGGTCGGGCGCCCATCGTGGCGTCGTAGCCCTTGTCGACGACCAGGTACTTAGCGGCCCTGGTCAACTCGATGCTCAAACCCTGTGTCTCGAGCTGCTCACGGACCCGGCGGATCATCAGGTCGATGATCTCCGTGACCTCGTCCTTGGTGAGCTCGTGGAACACGATGATGTCATCGATCCTGTTCAGGAACTCAGGGCGGAAGTGCTGCTTGAGCGCCTCGTTGACCTTGACCTTCATCTTCTCGTGGGTCACAGCCTCGTCTGTCTTGGCGAAACCCACTGAGGCCTTGCGGAGCTCGGCGGTACCGAGGTTGGAGGTCATGATGATCACGGTGTTCTTGAAGTCGACCGTGCGGCCCTGGGCGTCCGTCAGCCGGCCGTCCTCGAGGATTTGCAGCAGCGCGTTGAACACGTCCGGGTGGGCTTTTTCGATCTCGTCGAAAAGAACCACGGAGAAGGGCTTACGCCTGACCGCTTCGGTCAGTTGCCCACCTTCTTCGTAGCCGACATAGCCCGGAGGAGACCCGACGAGCCGGCTAACTGTGTGCTTCTCCATGTACTCGGACATGTCGAGCTGGACCAGTGCGCTCTCTTCGCCGAAGAGGAACTCGGCCAGAGCCTTCGCAGTCTCGGTCTTGCCTACCCCGGAGGGGCCGAGGAAGATGAACGAACCGCTCGGCCGCTTGGGATCCTTCAAGCCGGCTCTAGTGCGCCTTATCGCCTGGGACACGGCCTTCAATGCGTCGTCTTGGCCGATGATGCGCCTGTGCAACTCTTCTTCCATGCGAAGGAGCTTGGAGGTCTCTTCCTCCGTCAACTTATACACGGGTATCCCGGTCCAGTTGGCCAGGACTTCGGCGATCACCTCTTCGTCGACGACGTCGAACAAGTCGACGCCTTCGGCACGCCACTCCTGCTCCTTGGCGGCCTTGCGCTGGAGGAGCTCCTCTTCCTTCTCGCGCAGCTTCTTGGCCTGCTCGAAGTTCTGCTTCTCGATTGCCAGCTCCTTGTCCTTGCGAGCCTTAGCGATCTCTTCTTCGATGGCCTTGTAGTCGGGCGGGGTGGACATGCGCCGGATGCGCAAACGGCTCCCGGCCTCGTCGATGAGGTCGATCGCCTTGTCTGGCAGGTACCGGTCGGCAATGTAGCGGTCGGCAAGGTTGGCCGCCGTGACCACTGCCTGGTCGGTGATCGTTACACCGTGGTGAGCCTCGTAACGGTCCCGGAGCCCCTTCAAGATCTCGATGGTGTGTGCAAGAGAAGGCTCTTCGACTTTGATCGGCTGGAAGCGGCGCTCGAGAGCGGCGTCCTTCTCCAGGTGCTTGCGGTACTCGTCGAGAGTCGTCGCACCGATCGTCTGGAGCTCGCCGCGAGCGAGCATCGGTTTCAGGATCGAGGCCGCGTCAATCGCACCCTCGGCTGCTCCAGCGCCCACAAGAGTGTGCAGCTCGTCGATGAACAGGATTATGTCGCCCCGGGTGCGGATCTCCTTGAGCACCTTCTTCAGCCGCTCTTCGAAGTCACCGCGGTAACGGGACCCTGCCACGAGAGCGCCCAGGTCAAGGGTGTACAGCTGCTTGCCGCGCAGAGTCTCAGGCACGTCGCCTGACACGATGCGCTGCGAGAGGCCCTCGACGATCGCCGTCTTGCCGACACCGGGCTCGCCGATCAGCACGGGGTTGTTCTTCGTGCGCCGCGAGAGGACCTGCATGACCCTCTCGATCTCACGTTCGCGGCCGATCACTGGGTCGAGCTTGCGCTCACGGGCAAGCTGAGTGAGGTTGCGACCGAACTGGTCGAGCACCGGGCTACCCGCTGGCACATCGGCGGCGCTAGGCGCGGCACCGGCTGCGGCCTTCTCCGGCCCAGCCGCCTGGTAGCCGGAAAGCAGCTGGATAACCTGCTGGCGCACTCGCGAAAGGTCTGCACCCAGGCTGACCAGCACCTGGGCAGCAACGCCTTCGCCTTCGCGCACTAGACCGAGCAACATGTGCTCGGTACCTATGTAGTTGTGGCCCAGCTGCAGAGCCTCCCGCAGGGAGAGCTCGAGGACCTTCTTGGCACGTGGGGTGAACGGCGGAGACCCAGTTGTTGAAGTCCCGGCCGGCCCGATCGTCTCCTCCACCTTTTCACGCACTGCTTCCAAACTGATGCCCAATGATTCCAGCGCCTTAGCTGCCACGCCCTCACCCTCATGAATGAGGCCGAGCAAGATGTGCTCGGTCCCGATGAAGTTGTGGTTCAGTAGACGCGCTTCTTCTTGGGCCAACACCAACACTCTTCGGGCTCGGTCCGTAAAGCGCTCAAACAACGCTGCCAGCCTCCTCAGCAGATCCGGAGCTCCGCACCTGGAGCGAGCAGGCGCTTAAACCGGTGCCCTCTGCCCAGCTCCTCATGCAAGTCATCCATTCCCTTTCTTTCGGGCCCTTGCGCCCTCCAGTGTACCTATAGCCTCAACCGTCTGGGCGAGCACGCCGGCCGACAGGGACTGTGCCCCTCCCGGTCGGTTCGTACTTGACCCCGACATTGACATATCGTCTAGTGATGAACGTCTGGGAGCTCCTCGACCTTCCCGGCCTCGACGAAAGCCTCGCCCAGGTGGAGTCGGAGCTGCGAAAGGCGGTGGCATCCCCTGAACCGTTGCTGAGCGAAGTCGCCGCGTACCTGGTTGACGCAGGCGGGAAACGCCTCCGGCCTGCTCTTTTATTGGCCGCCGCAGCCGCGACCGGCTCGGGCGCCGGCGAGAACGTCGTGCAGGGCGCCGTCTCAGTGGAGTTGGTCCACATGGGCTCGCTCTACCACGACGACGTGATCGACGAAGCCGACTCCCGCAGGGGTGTCCGCAGCGCCAATGCCCGCTGGGGGAACCTGGTTGCAATCCTGGCCGGAGATTTCCTGTTGGCACGGGCGTCGGAGATCGCGGCTGGGCTTGGCACCGAGGTCGTAACCGTGCTCGCTAGCACCATCGGCCGGCTCTGTCAGGGGGAGATGACCCAGCTGCAGTACGCGTACTCCACCGCCCGCCCGGAGCCCGCTTACCTCGACGCAATCTCGTGCAAGACCGCCTCGCTGCTGTCGGCCTCGACACGCATCGGAGGCCTGGTCGCAGGGGCTTCCCGGCCCGAGGTCGAGTCGCTGACCCGTTTCGGCCATGCCTTCGGAATGGCTTTCCAGATCTGGGACGACGTGCGTGACCTGGTCTGCACCGAAGCTGAGCTGGGTAAGCCGGCGGGTCACGACATGCTCGAAGGCACATATACGCTGCCGGTGATCCGTGCCCTTGCCGACCCGGAGACTGGCCCCGAGCTATCGGCGCTCCTTGGGCGGCAGCTCGATGAACCCGAAGTGGAAAAGGCCAGGGACATGATCCTTGCTACCGACGCTGTCCGAGGTTCGATCGCAGAGGGCCGACGCTGGGCAGACCTGGCGGCTGAGGCGTTGCAGACAATGCCGGCGCCCTCGGCGGCCCCTGCGTCGGCTGCTACAAACGGCTCGCACGACGAAGTCACCGCTGTGCGCGAAACACTCGCCGGCCTCGCCCACCGTCTCCTCGACGACCTGGCGGTGCGTTCCAGCTAACGCAGCTGACGCTGGCGGTGCCACCTAGAGCGTTTGGGGAGGGTTACCTTTCCTTTAACGAGTTACAAATGGTGCGAGGTGGGCATATCTGCCCGTAGTCAAATTCACTTTTGACGCGGGTTAGGGCCGTTGGCAACCCGCTGAGCGAATCGAGGTTGCGATGAACAGGGGAGCTGGAACAGGCCTTATCGGTCTTGGTATCGTCCTTACAGTCATAGGTGCAATCCTGGATTGGGCCGTGACAGTTACTACGACCGGCTTTAACATTAACTCAGTCGGTGTAATCCTATTGGTCGTGGGAATCTGCTCCATCGTCATCGGAGGTGCAGTATTTGTCGCTGGCTCTGCGCGCCACGAGACCACACGCGAAAGTGTCCAGTACAGCCCAAACGGGAGCGAACGCGTTGTGGAGCACCGCGACCTCGTCCCTTAAAACTCCTCTGCCCTGACTGGGATTGAGCGGCGGCGGGCACGACGGCCCGAGCCCTATGAAGGCTCGGGCCGCAGCGTGGGGAACGCGATCACGTCGCGTATCGACTCTGCTCCGGTGAGCAGCATTACGAGGCGGTCGATCCCAATACCGAGCCCACCTGTTGGTGGTAGACCGTAGTCGAGGGCACGGAGGTAATCCTCGTCGACCGGCATGGCCTCGTCGTCACCACCCGCACGAGCTTTCGCTTGCGCCTCGAAATTGTCTCGCTGTACGGCCGGGTCGGTGAGCTCGGAAAAGGCATTACCCAATTCGCGGCCAGCAACGACAGGCTCGAAACGCTCGACGAGGCCAGCGGAACTGCGGTGCTCGCGGGCGAGCGGCGACACCTCCTGCGGGTAGTCCATGACGAACACCGGGCCCCATAAGTTTGGCTCGGTCGTCTTTTCGTAGATTTCAAGGATAACCTTGCCTGGGCCCCACGACTGGAGAACGGGTACCCCGAGCATGTCCGCATGGCGGCGGAGATCCGGCAAGGACATCTCGAGGTTCAGCTCTACGCCTGAATGCTCCGCCACGAGCTCGAGCAGAGATGCCCGCCTCCACGGAGGTGAAAGATCCAGATTTTTGCCTGCATAATCGAGCGACGTTCGTCCGGTCACCTCGCGGGCCACTTGGGCCACCATCTGTTCGGTCAGGTCCATCATGTCGTTGTAGTCGGCGTACGCCTGGTACAGCTCGAGCATCGTGAACTCTGGGTTGTGACGCGGCGATAGTCCTTCGTTGCGGAATACCCTCCCTATTTCGAACACTTTTTCCATCCCGCCCACCACCAGGCGCTTCAGGTGGAGCTCAAGTGCGATCCGAAGGTACAGGTCCATGTCGAGGGCATTGTGGTGCGTGACAAATGGTTTCGCCGTAGCTCCACCAGGAAGCGTATGGAAAACAGGCGTTTCGACCTCGACGAAGCCTTTGGACTCGAGGAAGCGGCGAACCGCCGATATGGCCCGACTGCGCGCCAAGAGGACATCGCGGCTGCGTTCGTTGGCCCACATGTCGGCGTAGCGTTGGCGGTAGCGGGTATCGACGTCGGTTATGCCACGAAATTTGTCACCAAAGGACCGGCGGGCCTCTGCAAGCAGTACCCACTCGCTCAAGCGAAGCGACAATTCCCCCGTCCTGGTCCGGACGACCTCCCCGGTAGCGCCGACCCAGTCCCCGAGGGAAAGCTTGTTGAGCTCGCCAAACCGCTCTGTCCATTGCGCGCCCGCGAACAATTGCAACGAACCGGTCCAACCAGTGAGCGTGAGGAAGGTGAGCTTGCCCATCTCGCGCCGCAGCATGACCCGCCCGGCGACCGTGACAACCTGACCAGATCCTTCGCTAGGGCCTAGGGCGGCAAAACGCTCCTGGAGCTCGCCGGGCGAAGCCGTGACCTCGAAACGGTACGGGAAGTCCTCAGCCATCCGAGCGGTTCCGGTGATAGATCATGCGTAGGCCGTACAGAGTCAGCCAGGGCTCGTAGTAGTCAATACCCTTCGTCACCGGCACGATGATCGGCGCCAACCCCCCCGTGGCCACGACCGTGGCCTGGCCAACCTCATCCTTCAGTTTGGCGCAGACCCCTTCGACTAAAGATGCGAAACCGTAGAACATGCCGGACTGAAGCTGTTCGACAGTGCTCTTTCCCAAAATGGACCGAGGGGGAGCCATGTCCACACGTGAGAGCAGCGCCGCCCTGGCGGTTAGAGCGTTGAACGAAAGCTCCACCCCCGGGAAAAGTAACCCACCCAGGTACTCGCCCTTGGCAGAAACAACTTCGAAATTCGTCGCCGTACCGAAATCGACCACGATTGTCGGCCCGCCATAGCGCTCGAAAGCGGCTACAGCGTCGGCGATCCGGTCTGCCCCTACCTCCTTCGGGTTGTCGACAAGCACAGGCATGCCCGTGCGCACACCTGGCTCGACGAACACAGAAGGCACCTTCAGCCGGCGGCTCAACATATTGCGAAGCGCCGTCTGGAGCGGAGGCACGACACAGGAGATCACCGCTCCGGTAACCGTCGAGAATTCGAGACCGTCGAGGGCAAGCAACTGAGCCAGTTGTAACGCGAATTCGTCTGCGGTGTAGACGGGGTGGGTCGCCACACGCCATTGATGGACCAGCTCGCCCGTACCCACCGAGCCATTATCGTCGAAGAGCCCGACGACGATCTGGGTATTGCCGACATCGATGGCCATCAGCACAGCTCAGCCCTCCCCCACCTTGGCTGCCACGTTGTCGATCAAGCGCACCTTACCGATCCGACCGGCGATCAGCAGGCGGACCTCGGTTGACACGACAGGGGGGACCGCTAACGACAGCGCGTCCACCACCTCGGCATATTCGACCTGGAACAGCTTTTCTTGCCTGGCCACCTCCACCATCGCAGCCCGAACGTCGGCCACGCTCGTCACTCCTTGCTCCTCCACGGCGCGTTTTCCTGCCAGTAGGGACCAATAAAGGACGGGCGCAGCGGCAAGCTCCGGAGGGGTCAAGTACCCGTTGCGGCTCGACAGGGCGAGGCCGTCCGGGTGGCGTACGGTCGAACATGGCACGATTACTATCGGGAAGGAAAGGTCGGCGACGAGACGGCGGACAATTAGGAGCTGTTGGTAGTCCTTTTCCCCGAAATAGGCGTAGCAGGGGCCTGAAATCCCGAAAAGTTTCGTCACGATCGTTGCCACTCCGTCGAAATGACCCGGGCGGTGGATCCCCTCGAGCACGTCACCCAAATGCTTTACGCGGACTGTAACCAAAGGTTCCTCGGGGAACATCGCGTCTGTCGGGGGGGCCAGGACGATGTCGGCGCCTGCCTCTTCCGCTTGCGCATAATCGTTGTCAAGGTCCCTTGGGTACGAGTCGAGGTCCTCATTCGGCCCGAACTGGAGCGGGTTCACGAAAATGCTAACCGCGACCACGTCGCACTCCGCCGCCGCGCGGCGGATGTTGGAGCGATGCCCCCCATGCAGTGCCCCCATTGTCGGGTGGAAACCAACGCTTTTGCCGGCGCGGCGCGCCTGGTCCAAAAAGGTTCGCAGGTCCTGCGGTTTGTGGGTAATTATCATTTGTTGCTCAGATCGTGGGGGTAGCAGTCCTTGGCGGCACCTAGTCGAGCGGGAACTGCTCCCGGGACCAGGCGCGCTAGCCAAGATTAGTGGCAGCTGATGCGGTCAAGATTAGTGGTGGCCGATCTCCCATAGAACGGTAATAGCTGCCGGACGCACCGCAACCGGCTGCCAGGCCGCTAGGTCGTCTAGACCGGGCGGTAACGGGCTTCGAACAGTGAGTACACAGCGAAGCACGCCAACCCAGCCGCGGCAATCAGCAACAACGCCGGCCCCGCCGGCAAACGATCGAGCGCACCGAGCGCCTGCCCGGCCCCCTTGGCGCGCGAGGGGTTGTCGGTCTCGGCGGCTTCGAGCAGGTAGACACTCAGCAGGAACACGAGCAAGCCACGTGCAGCCTCGCCGGCCATCCCGGCAGCGCGGGCAACTTGGAAAGTACGGCCCCCCATCCGGTCGGTGCCCAGGTCGTGAGAGTAGTCGTGCGCGAAACCCCAGGCCGCCAGGCCCAGCCCGCCGATAGCGACGCCAGCGCCAAGCAGACCCACCCACAGCGGGCCGCCAGGCCATCTCAAAACAGTGGCGACAAAGGGTTGTGGCCTTGAAGCTCCGCCGCCGCCGGCGTTTCCCCAGCCTAGGGCCAGGATCACGGCTTGGGCGCACAGGCCCAGATAGAGCAATGCGACGGCCACCCACCCGACGCGTTTCAGCGCGCTTTGCGCCTCGTTTTCATCACCCCTCTGGCTCAACGCCTGGATGAGCCTCCAACCTGCGTAGCAGGCCAGTCCTACTGCCAGCACAACCAACAAGGCGGCGCCACCGGGCTGCTTGCCGATCTCAGCCAGGGCGCCGCTGCCACTGGGCTGGGCGGGAGCCCGACGAGTGAGTGCGATGTCTGCATCGAGGTACGCCAGCAGCGCATATATTACGGCCCGCGACCCGAGCCCGAGATGGGCGAGGTGGCGGAAAGCGGGTTTCGTGCGGGCGCGACTGGCTTTCGCGGGGACGTCCTGGGCCGCTTCCTTGAGGTGTCGGGGAGCTGCTTCAACCTCCGCCGTGGCAGAGCTCTTAGTGACAGGCACCGCCCGTTCCTACCCAGTGGGCCAGGACCTTAGGCTTGATGAAACTCCTTGCCCTCGGACGTGCGCCAAAGGGTGCCGGCGGGCGAGACGCCTGCTCTCATAGCCGTCGTTAGGTGCTCACCCACCAGCTCGGGCGCCAGGTCCGCCAGCGGGACCAAGACGAAACCACGCTCCCACATCCGCGGGTGCGGCACCGTGAGATCGCGCTCGTTGACCGTCAGGTCGCCGACCAGCAGCACGTCGACATCGAGGGTTCGCGGCCCCCAATGCACCTGCCGGGCCCTCCCGGCAGCCTCCTCGGCCCTTCGGCCGGCCTCGAGCAGCTGGCGAGCCGGAACGCTGGACCAAAGCTCGGCAACAATGTTGAGGTACGGTCCCTGGCCAGGTGGCCCGCCCACCGGTTCAGTCTCGTAGACGGGGGACACCCCGACGACATCGGGCAGGTACGTGAGGCCTGCTCTCAGGTAAGCCAGACGATCGCCAAGGTTGGAGCCGAGGCCGACGAAAGCCCTCCGCTTCAGGGCCTGCAAATCCGCACCGCCGCCGAAGCAAGGGCGACCGGTACGGGCGGCCTGAGCTTGCGGACCGAGACCACCACACCGATAGCGCGCTCGCCGGCAACCGCCAGAGCCCGGTCCGCAACTGCCTCGGCGAGGTGTTCCAGGAGCGTCACATGGTCCCCCTCGATCACGGTCCTAACCGCTTCGCACAGCTCGCCGTAGTCCACCGTGGCTTCGAGAGCGTCGCTGCGACCCGCTTCCCGGAGGTCCGCGATCAGCTCGAGGTCCACCTCGAAGGGTTGCGGGCGCACCGCTTCCTCGGGAAGGGCGCCGTGCGTACCGACGAAGCGGAGGCCACGCAGCTCTATGCTGTCCCTCCAGGCCCCAGGGCCAACCCTCGTGCCGGGCAACGGAGCGGGCGCTGGCGCGGGGAGGTCCCCTCGTTCAGGCACCAGCTGTGCCGGCTACGGGCCCGGGCTTTGGGAACGCAGGCACCATCGCCACCAGCTCGCGGCCCTCCGGCCCATTTGCCGTCCGAAAAGTCGTTCCACGATGGCCACAGCTTGCGCACCCTGGTCGATGAGCCCGCACCAGTGCAGGTACCCGGCGACAACGCCCATCAGGGTGTCACCGACCTCCTCCTGGTGCAGGACGACGCGCTGGTCGTCCCGCAGCCACGCGCGCAACTGCTCGTAAAGCTCCGGCAGGACCAAAACAGGGTCGTCGTTCCTCGCGAATGGTATGTGAGACCAGGCAAGGTTTTCTTCGTCATAGGCATGGAGGTTGTGGGGCGACGCCAAGAGCGACACCACACGCGTGAAGCCTTGGCACTTGATCCAGAGGATCTCTTCGCGCCTGCGCACCTTCCTGTGGTTGCGCGCATAGCCACCGGGCCTCTCGCAAACAGCAAGCTTGTCCTTTATCACCCAGGTGAAGAACCGAGGTTTTATGCCGGCGGCCCACTTCCCCCTCAGGTTCGCGGAGGCGGTCATTTGACGCCGACGAGCTTTGCCGCGTCGACCGTCGCTTTCACATCGTGGGCGCGGACCATGGCGGCTCCCTTGAGCAGTGCCCAGACCGCCCCTGTCAGAGACCCCTCCAAGCGGTCCTCTCCAGGAGCTGGATTAGCCTCGTCCCCGGAAGCGATGGCCCCGGTGAAACGCTTGCGCGAAAGCCCAACCGCAACCGGCCATCCTGTCGAAACGAATTGGTCCAAGTGCGCCAGGATCTCCAGGTTGTGGGCTGTTGTCTTTGCGAAGCCGATGCCTGGGTCAACCCAAATCTCACCGACGCCGTCTTCCCTGGCCCTCACTGCTCGCTCGACAAGAAAGGACTTGACCTCCCCGACCACGTCGCCGTAGCTCGCAAACGAGCCCATATTGGATGGCTCACCGCGCATATGCATCACGACCCAACCCGCTCCGGCCTCTGCCGCCACTGCCCACAAAGATGCAGATACGTCATTGAGGATACTCGCCCCCGCGTCGAGTGCCGCTTCGGCTACCACGCGCTTGCGGGTGTCGACAGAAATCCGGGCCCGCCCTGCCAAGCGCCGGCTCAGTTCGCGCACGACCGGTACAACGCGTCGCAGTTCCTCGCTTTCACCCACTTCCGAGGCGCCGGGCCTAGTCGACTCTCCCCCGACGTCAATGACATCGGCTCCCTCTTCGGCCATGGAGCATCCGCGTCCCACGGCACCCTCTTCGTCCGCCCAGAGACCACCGTCATAAAAAGAGTCCGGAGTCACGTTGAGCACGCCCATCACTAGCCCCATAGCAGTGCGCCAGCTTATAGGTCCCCCGGCGGCGCCCAGGGTCAGACACTGGAGGTTTCCTCAGACAGGCGCGCCCTCAAGGGAGGCCCGATCGGCGACGACACAGCTGAGGTGACCGCAGGACCGGCGCCTGGGCCCGCCGGGCCCTCCGCACAGGCATGGCAACCCGACGTAGGCCAGGCCGACCGACGGGTGACAGTACCGGGCCCCGCCACGCTCTGGGATCCGATAGCCGCCCCGGCCGTTCCGCCTGCAACGCCGCCGCTAGACCTATCTGAGAGCTCATCGGTCGCTCAGCAGCCGAACTTGGGGGCCCCGGCTTGGCGGGAGCGCCAGCGATGGGCCCCCTGGCTCCGGCTGTGGGCGCTGGTCAAGATGGTGAGCCTAGGCTATTCGACCTGGTGGGCCCTCGGGTACTTGCACGAAAAACTCGGGACACAGATCTGCGCCTACGGCGCGATGTGCCTGTACGTTTCGCTCCGCTCACGTTTTAGCGGGCGCCGCTTGCGGCTTTTCGGGCCGGGCATGTCAATCGAGCCGGAGTTCTATGAGGAGCTGGGTCAGTGGTTCTACAGAGCGGGTGTTGTGCTCGTGCTATGCGGGGGAGCCGTCTTCTTGGTGCAAGGCGTCTTCGGGATGGGCACGACCGCAAAGAATCAACACCACCATCGCGCACCAGCGGCGCCGGCTACCGGCACCAACGGCTCACCGGCGCAGCTGGGCCAACTTATATACGGTCAATGAGGAAGAAATGGATTGACTGCCGGCGCTAGCCAGTTGGCCGGCGCGGGCGTCTTTGCTGCGAGATCTAGTGCTTGATGAGCCCGAGCACCTCGGCGCGCGCGGCCGCGCTCGTCAGGAAGTGGCCTCGCACAGCCGAAGTTACCGTGACCGCACCGGGTTTTTTGACGCCCCGCATCGACATGCACAGGTGCTCGGCTTCGACAACCACGAGCACCCCTCTCGCTCCGAGCACGCGCACCAACGTGTCAGCCACCTGGGAAGTCAATCGCTCCTGCACCTGGGGGCGCTTGGCGTAGCCCTCTACGAGGCGCACGAGCTTTGATAGCCCCGTGATCCGACCGTCTTCGTTTGGTATGTAAGCGACATGAGCCTTCCCCGACCACGGCAAAAGATGGTGCTCGCAAACGCTGTAGACAGCGATGTCGCGTACGAGCACGAGTTCGTCGTGGTCCGCTTCGAAGGTTGGGACGAGATGCTGGCCAGGGTCCTCATTGAGACCGGAGAAAATCTCGGCGTACATGCGAGCCACACGTGCTGGTGTCTCCCGAAGCCCTTCGCGTTCGGGATCCTCCCCGACTGCCGCGAGGATCTCCCTGACGGCCGCTTCTATCCTCGGCAGGTCCATAGCGGCCTTAGGGGAGTTGCCCGTTGTAGCGCCGGATGCACGGCAGGTTGCGGTAGCGCTCAGCAACGTCGAGCCCGTAACCGACCACGAAGTCCCGCGGGATTTGGAACCCGATGTAGGAAAGCTCGGGCGCAGTGACCCCGGCGTCTTTGACGAGCAACGCGCAGACAGCAAGGCTCGCAGGTTGTCGGGCAGCTAGGTTGCGAAGCAGAAAAGCGAGGGTGAGCCCGGAATCGACGATGTCCTCCACCACTAGAACGTGGCGACCGGCGAGATCTGTGTCGAGATCCTTCACGATACGTACGACTCCGCTAGTGCGGGTACTGCTCCCGTAGGAGGCGACGGCCATGAAATCGAACTCGACGGGTAGCGCGATCGCTCGTGAGAGGTCGCTCATGAAGACGAAAGCGCCCTTTAGCACCCCTACGAGCAAGGGGGGACGGCCCGCGTAATCCGCCGTGATGCGAGCGCCCAGCTCCCTGATCTTGTCGCTGATCTCCTCCTCGGAGACGATCACTTCGCCGAGGTCGGGGTCCTCCCTGGCAAGGCGCTCACCCGCAATGTCTGTCACTTTGGGGACACCCGAAGCCGGCGCAACGTCGGGGCTTGGGGAGCTCAGGGGTACCATGGGCCAGCCAACCTTATACCGCCACTACCGTGTTTGCGACCCGTCGAGCCTAAGGCGGCCGGCTGACCGGCTCAGCCGCCTCCCGCCTGACACCTCGCAGGCAACAACTCGACCGGTGACTACCGCCCAGGCTCTCTCGAGATCTTTGGACGACGGGGGGTGGCGCTCTGGGCCTTCGCCTTCACGAAGCCACGCGCGCAGCGCTCTGTTCGCAAGGGGCCGCGGTGCGGCCGCCAGGGCACGCGCGTCCGTCGGGTCGAGGTCACGCGCGAGGAGATCAAGCAACTCCGCATCGTCGGCCAGCAGTGCCGCGGTCCGGGCGAGCAAAGGGACCGTGTCGCGCCGTGCGACATCTGCCAGCAACGGCAAGATTTCGTGGCGAACCCGATTGCGGCGGAAACGTGCCTCCGCGTTTGAAGGGTCGATGACGATCTGGAGCCCCATGGCTGTCACAAAGGCGAGGGTCTCGGACCGCCGCAAGGCGAGGATGGGCCGCCGCGCCCCGCGGATGCCGCCGGCGGTGGCTCTCATGCCGCACAGGCCGTCCAGGCCAGCTCCCCGCATCAGGTTGAGAAGGAGGGTCTCAGCCTGGTCGTCGGCAGTGTGACCGATCATCGTTCCCTCTGGCAGTACCTCGTAGCGCGCTTGGCGCGCACGCGCCTCGAGGTCCGGACCTGGCTCGACCCGGACCGACAGTGCTTCGAAGGTCGCTCCAAGAGTGCTGGCTGCGACCTCGACGGCGGCGGCTTCTTCACGCCCGCCTGGGCGAAGCCCATGGTCAACGTGCAAAGCGTGGGGAGAGCACCCCGCAGCGACAGCCAGGGCCAGCATCGCCAGTGAGTCGGCTCCGCCGGAAACAGCACATATCGCCGGTTCGCCCTTACCTGGGAACGAACAACGCCCGAGGAGGCCCTCAACACCCGCAGGCCAAGTCAGGTTGGGCGCGCTCATCTTGTCTTTGACCCCCAGGACCGTGGCGACGCGCTCAGGGGGACGTCGCCGCTGGGCCACTGCTGCGCAGCTCCCGTTCACGCGCGGCGTCGGCTGCTCTCAGGGCCTGGACCAAGGCCGGGCCTGTCTGGAAATCGAACTTGCCTGCCATCCGGCGCAGACAGGCGTACAGGTAGCTACGGCTCACTTGAAGCCGTGCGCGTGCTTCCGTCAGGTTCTCGCAGGAGATCACCATCTCGAGTATCTCCTGGTCCCGGCGCGTTAGGAGTTCTGGGCTCAACCACGTCGGCCAGTTGCCGCGGGGGCTCTGCGGCCCGTTACCCAGCACTCCGCTCACCGGCTCCAGCCTGCTCATCTTTGGTCGCGCCCCGGAGTTTTTGGCAGCGCCGGTGCCACTCTCGAGACGAGCCAAATGCGCCAGCGCTGCGTTCTGCGCGGCGCGGCGCTGCTCTGGTTCGGGGCCCCCCGCAACGGCGTCGCCAACGGCCTGGCGCAGGTCGCTGATCGCAAAAGGTTTGGTGAGGTAACGGATAGCCCCTTCAATGCCGCCTCGTACCATGTCGAGGTCCTCGGCACGCGCCGTCAACATGAGCACGGGTATGGACGAGATGCCCGGGTCGGGGTCGGACTTTAGCGAAGCAAGCACCGTCCAGCCGTCCAGGCCAGGCATCATCACGTCCAGGACCACCACGTCCGGGCGCTGCCGACGTGCCGAGTCGAGCCCTTTATGCCCGTCAGAGGCCACGCTCACCTCGTGACCGGCGAGGCTCAGGCTCATACGGAGCAGGTCGCGCAGGTCCGGCTCGTCGTCGACAACTAGTACACGCGCCACTCGCTGAACTCTACGGCCAGCAACCCCGGGCAGGACGCTCGCCAGGACCGAAGCCCGGACGGTTCGACGGTCAAGCCGTGCGGCCGAGCCCCTCGGCTCGTTGTGTCCAGCGGGAAGGATCGCGGATCTCGGCCATGCTCGGCAACCACTCAGGCCCTTGCCAGATCCTCCCGAACAGGTCGCGTCCACCTTGCTTCTCGACCGCCGCGATGAAACGCTCTCCTTGTTCGTACTGCTTGAGCTTGGCGTCCAAGCCGACCAGCGAGCTCACAACTTTGGCAGCCCCGCTGCGCTGCCTTCGTTGCTGGAGCACCCGGGCAAAACGTTGTGCCTGCGGTACGCGGCCCTCGGCGGCCCGGTTCATGACCACATCCCCGTGGCCTTCCAGAAGGCTCATCAGGCCCCCAATGCCGTCCAGCGCCTGGCGCTGCTCAGGTGAAGCCAACAAGGCCACCAAGCCACCCTCGTCAAGAGGGTTCTTGCCTTCTCGCGCCTCCCCGGCCGCCCGTTTCAGAGCTTCGATGAAATGCTTTGGGTCAGGGTCGACGCCGTCCAACAGGGACCCGACGAGGCCCAAAAAATGTGGGCGCAACCATGGCACGCCGGTGAACTGTGCGCGATGGGTGACTTCGTGGAGAGCGATCCAGAGCCGGAACTGGCGCGGCTGGAAACCGTAACGGTCTTCGAGCTCGATCACGTTGTGGCCGACGTAATAAACGATGTCCTGGTCCAAGGGTCGCTCATCTTCGATCAGAAGCTGGTCGTACTGGCCCAAGACGCGGGTGGACATCCAGCCCAACAGCAAGCCGAGCTGCACCCCACCGATGTTGCGACTGACCTGCGGAGGTACTCGCATCGGCACGGGGCCCAGCATCGGCGCCGGCTTCGACATCGCAGCTTCGAGCTTTAGGGTGAGGGGACGCAGCAGGCGTTGGAAGGAGGCGACATTCGCGCTCACCCAGCCAGGCCGGTCCGTCACACGAGGGCGCGCCGGGCCAGCGAGAGAAACCAAACCAGTCTCTTCGGCCACCAGCTGTTCGGCCTCTGCTGTGAGCTCGGCAAAATCCTCTTCGAGGACACTCAGGCGACCAGGCGGCAACCACGGCTGGCGTGCCGCAATGCGGGTCGCTACGCGCTCAGCCAGCTCCCAAGAAATCGGCTCCTGCGACGATAGGCTCATAGCAACGGGGCGGCAGAGGCCCCTGGGCGCGCCTCTCGCGGCTTAGCTATGCGATCTTCTTGCCACGAGTACGAGGTACCGCCATCGGTTCGTGCTGGACGCAGTACTTGCCGTTGTTGTACATCGACAGTTTGGTACTGCAGCCGGGTTGGCGGCAAGTACGGTCCCGTCCAAACGACTTCGACGGCCGTTCGCCACCGCTCATCATGTGCCCTCCGAGTGATCGTTCGCTCATCTCTCTCACCAACGCTTGCTAAGTCTCGTTCCTTCCCAGACGCAAGGCCATCTACCCGAAAGCCTTCGGAGCTATTCAAGTCGGCACGTCCTCGGCCCGCAGAGCTTCGGCTACCCGTTGGCGCAGCGAGTCGGGAACGTCGTCGCGGCACTTGCGGGCGATGACCGCTTTCAGTTCAGCCTCAAAACCGAACGCAGCAAAGCATGGAGAGCACTCTTCCAGGTGGAACTGGATCCTCTCCCGCCTCTCCGAGGTCAGCTCTCCATCGAGAAAGCTGTAGAGAGTCGCGATTGCATCCTGGCAGGGGTCCGACACCGAGCGGGTGTACTTGGACAGCTCGTACCCGTAGGGGTCGTTGGCGTTCTCTGGTGGCCCTGCGCTCGACGGCTCTGGTGGCCCTGCGCTCGACGGTTCCTCGCGGTCCATTCTCTTCTCGATCGTTAGGCTTCGGGAGCTAGCTCGGTACATCTGCCGGGGCGGTAAGGCGCCGTTCCTCGGCAAATGTATGTAACGCCTTTTGGAGCGCCCTTCTTCCCCTATGGAGCCGGCTCATCACGGTACCGATCGGTACATCCAGGATCTCGGCGATCTCTTTATAAGAAAATCCTTCGACATCGGCCAGGACGACGGCCAAGCGGAACGGGTCCGGCAGGGACTCGACTGCGTCCTTGACCTCCGCTTCACTGAGGCGGTCGACGACCAGATCTTCTGCGCTACGACCAGCGGCTGCGGCTTCCAGGCCACCCAGCCGGTGATAGAGGTAGAGGTCCTCGACATCGTCGAGCTCGGTTTCGATCGGGCGGCGACGGCGCGACCTATAGGTGTTGATAAAGGTGTTGGTCAGGATCTTGTAGAGCCACGACTTTAGGTTCGTGCCCTCCTGGAAGGTCCCGTAAGCCCGGTACGCCTTCAAATACGTCTCCTGCACCAGGTCTTCGGCATCTGACGGGTTGCGCGTCATCCGGAGCGCTGCGCTGTACAGGGAGCTCATATAGCCCATCGCCTGCTCGGCAAAGTGCTCCTTGTCGGCCATATCCAGCACCCTAGGGCTCCGCGGGCCGGCGCACCGGTCAATTCAGCGAAGCTTTAACCTGGCCGTTACCTGGTGGGAGAAAGCGCTGGTAGGGTGCCAACAACCGCGCGTGCGCCATCACTGCCAGCGGTCAGTGGTCCCCGTTCAAGGCACTCGGGATGGCTTCGAGTGTCGCGGTCCGCTCTCCGAACGCGAGGACGGCCCCGGGGTGTACGACATGCGCCTCACCTGGTGAGAGGCGCTGCCAGGCCTTGGCGGTGTCATCCCAAACGAAGGTCCCGTTGGTAGAACCTCTGTCCACCACCACGATGTCGCCCCTGGAAGGACGCACCTCGGCGTGGACCCGCGACATGCTGTCGTTCTGACCCCCTGGGACGAGACCAACCAGCTCGCCCGACAAGACGGCCTCGTCGAGGGCGACGTCGCGCCCAACGAGGGCCGCCCCGGCCAGCTCGTTGACTTCGCCGTTGTCCCAGGTGAGCTTTACAAGTGGAGAAGGCGCGCCATTTACGACTATGGGTTGGTCGACAACGGTCGGGTCATCTGCGTCCTGGAGGCCTGCACGGAACGCTTCCGCAAAACCGACGTACGAGCTGCCGGGTTCGACAGTGGCAACGTACGAGGTGCCGGGATCGACGGGATCCGGGATGATCGAACCCACCGCGGCCGACAGCACAGCAGCGGAAGTGGCAGCCAGGTCAGAGCCGGGCTCAGCGATCTCGCGCTCTTCTACTGGCTCCGCCGGCTCTCCGAGGTCCACCGGCTCCACTGGGGCTGGGTCTTCGGCCACCTTGCGCCCCTTCTGGGAGGCCTGGCGCGTCGAAGATTTGTTCCTGCGCCACGACAGGATAAAACCGCTCGCCCGTACCAAACCGTCGCGAAGCTCGGCCAGGTCATCTTCGTCACCGCGTCTGCCGGCCCAGGCCGCCCGCGCATTCTTCACGTGACGGTTCAGCCAGGAACCCGTTTCTTCACCTCCATACAGCGTCCGTTCGTCTCCGTCTTGGTCGACTGTGACCTGGACGGGCCCGTGCACGATAGCGACGATGCCAAGATCCCTCGCCGCCAAAATTGCGAAAGGCGGCAACGGGGACGCGTCCGGGTCGACCAGGTGCGCACCGGTGCGCGCAAGCAGCTCGGTAGGGCTCGCCGCCGTTAGGCAGGCCGCTACCAGCTCTCTTTCAACTTGCCCGTCGCCTGGGATCCAAACAACGGAGCCCGGCAACCGGGCAAGCCAACCGTCAGATCCGGCAACTGGGATCAGACGGGCCGCGGAAAAGTCTGTCTCGCTCACCGCCAAACCGTACCCTGCCAGCGGGCCGATATCCATCGGTTCTAACTTTGGGGCGCGATGGCCCCGAAATTTCCCTATCTGGAACACCCAGGACCGATCGCGTTCGCCCACCGCGGAGGTGCAAGCGAGGCGCCCGAGAACAGCTGGGCTGCCTTCGAACACGCCGTTTCGCTCGGCTATGGCTACATGGAGACCGACGTCAGGACAACAGCAGACGGGGTGGCTATCGCGCTCCATGACCCAACGCTCGACCGAGTCGCGGACCGCTCCGGCGTCCTGCGAAGCATGAGCTGGGCTCAGGTCCGGGCCTGCAAGTTAGCCGACGGCCGCGAGCCCCCCCTTTTGGAGGAGCTCCTCGCCGCATGGCCCCAGCTTCGCTGGAACATCGACATAAAACGAACAGAAGCGGTCCGCCCTGTCGTCGAGGCAATCAGGCGCACCGGCTCCGTGGACAGGGTGCTGGTGGCATCGTTCTCTGGCTCGCGGGCAGCCCGGGCCCGGGCTACCCTCGGGCCTGGGCTGGCCACAGGCGCGGGTCGGTGGGCGGTGGCGGGCCTGGTCGCAGCAAAGGTCGTCAAGTTTTGGCCCGCGCCTTCCCATGCTGTCGCCGCCCAGGTCCCACCGCGGGAGGGGTTAATAACGATCGTGGACCACGCTTTCCTGCGTGCTTGCCACCGGGCCGGCGTCGTAGTGCACGTATGGACCATCAACGAGGCCGCCGAAATGGACCGCCTCCTCGACCTTGGCGTGGACGGCATCATGACCGACCGGCCCAGCGTCCTCAAAGAAGTGCTCGAACGCAGAGGGCAGTGGGCCTAGGTGGGCAGCGCCCACCTAGTACGGGCCAGGACAGTGCCCCCGAGCCCACTAAGAACGAGGGTGTCCCTCTGGTCCACTAGCTACGGGACGGTCTCCCTCTGCACGGTGCAGTCACGGTGAGGGTAGCCGTGCGGTTAGCGCATCCCGGCCGGGCCGGCCTCGGCATGGCCGGGCGTTCCTCGGCGTGGCAGCGCGATCTCGGCGTGGCAGGGCGATCTCGGCGTGGCAGCGCGATCTCGGCGTGGCAGCGCGATCTCGGCGTGGCAGCGCGATCTCGGCGTGGCAGCGCGATCTCGGCGTGGCAGCGCGATCTCGGCGTGGCCAGGCGTTTCTCGGTCTGAACCGACGAAGTTTTGGGATCGTGGCACGCCGAGGTGGGCGAGCACGGCCGAGGTGGGCGAGCACGGCCGAGGTGGGCGAGCACGGCCGAGGTGGGCGAGCACGGCCGAGGTGGGCGAGCACGGCCGAGGTGGGCGAGCACGGCCGAGGCAACCCGAGACCGGGCGGCCAGGCACTGCCACCGAGTAGTGCTTACGGTTGTGTCGCTTGAGGGACCAGCCCGGGGCCCCACAGCGGGACGACCTCTACCGTTTGGCCAGTCTCGGTCGCCTGGACGGTGCGGTCGCCGCCGAGCGATATCGCAACGTGGTAGATAGTCGACGGGTCAGAGGGGTCCGAAGCCCAGAAGACGAGGTCCCCCGGCTCGATTTGGCTCAAAGGGACGTGGCTGCCGGCGTAATACTGCTCGGCAGCGGTACGGGGCAGGTGTACACCGGCAGCAAGCCAAGATGCCAATGCCAAACCCGAGCAGTCATAACCATACGGTCCAGTCCCACCATAAACATAAGGCTTTCCGACCTGGGATAGCGCGAATGCGACGGCGGTATTGCCCTGGACGTCGCTTTCCCCAAGGCCGGCTGCTTTTATCGGGGCGCCCTGAGACGCGACTACAGGAGCTTGCGGGAGCACCCGGGCTGGATCCGCGGCGATCGCGACTGCAGAATGCGCGAGGTCACGAGCCTGTGTGGTAGCCGCCGCCCCGAAACCGAAGGTTGAACCTTTTGAATTGGCGAACCAGTAACCAAGCCCACGACGCTCTGATGCGATACCGACGAATGGGCCCGGCGAGTTCTTGCCTTGCGCCGAACCTCGAGCGGGCGCGTCGCCAAACCCCACCACAGCCCCGTGCCGAGCCGCCAACCAGTACCCTTTGCCATCTGGCGTGGGCGCCATGCCAATTATTACACGTCCAGAGCCGGTTGCCGACCCGTGATAGCTAGCGTTCCCAAAGGAAAAGACGCCGCCACTCGAGGAGGCGAGCCAGTACCCACGGCCGCTAGGTGTAGAGACGATGCCGACTATTGGCCCGAAGCCGATCCGTGGGCGAAGCGAGGCGGAGGGCCCGAAAACTTCGCGTCGCCGAAGCTGTATACGTCGCCTCCGGAAGACACAAGCCAGTAACCACGGCCGTCGCGGGCGGCAGCGATGCCGACCACCGGACCGCCGACATGCTTCACATGCGCCGATTCGACTGAGCCATAGAACTTGGCGCTGCCGAAGGCATAGACGCCACCGTCCGCCGAGACGAGCCAGTAACCCTGCCCGTTTGGCATCGCGGCGATCCCGGTGACAGGTCCCGCCAGTCGAAGTTCGGGCCCGAGGCCCCCGAAATCGGGAGCGCCTCCGGCAGCACCGACACCCCCAGCCCGGTCCACCACCCAATATCCGTTTGCTGCCATACCCGAACCAGACCAGCCCGAATGGCCCGGGGCGGGGTGCGCTGTTCGCGCCCGGCCCGAGTGTGCAGGCTTCGCCTGCGTGTCGTTGTCGGAGCCGCTCCAGCGTGAGCCCACCCGTAACCCCAGCCGCCAGTGCACCGACATGGGCGAGCCCGGGTGTTGCAAAGCGCCCGACGGAAAACTAGAGGCGGATGCGGTCATATTCGGTACCGCTAGCACCGCCAAACCGGTGGCACATGTAACTGTAAAAATGGCGCGCTGCAAGGTCCGGGCAACGGTCATGGCAGTCAGTCAGTCCTTTGGTCGTGGCACAAGCCAGAGCAAAGCCCGGGGCCTGAGCCCATGGGATTGGCGACTGACCTGCGCCGGCACAAACCCCCCGGAACGCCCGAGGGATATTAATGGCGCAATATCGCACCACCGGCTGCTGTCGAATTGGGTCTACTAAAACCCTAAGCGATCAACGAAGTCGCGTCAAGTTGATCCCGCGAGAAATTATTTATGCACACCGTTTAGGCGTGCAATTCCATTTTCTCCCCGTTGCCCGAATTGTCCGATTTGTCCGATTCGCCAACGCTCTGACCAGCCACAATGCCGGCGCCCGTCGCTGGACTTGCGAGCTCTGATTGGCAAAGTACATACTTTGGCCTCAAACTACTCCGATTAAGCTAAGGCGGCGGTCCTGGGCGTGATTTATCGAGTTCCAGGCGCGGGCGGGCGATTTCTCGGGCAGTTCAGGGCCCATTACTGCGCGCGAATACGCCGCGACAGCCACTCAGGTGATGGCGAATAGGTCCAGCGCCGCAACGATGCGTTCGTTCATCTCAGCACCACCCTGGTGCCCGGTGCCGACGAAATAAAGCTCGGCGTCAGGCCACGCCTTGGCAATGAGCCAAGGGACGTCAGCAGGACCTCCGAGATCGAGGCGTCCATGGACCAAGACGCCGCGGATGCCCGCGAGCCGCCCGCAGTTGCGCAGCAGTTCGTCAGGCTCCAGCCAAGCGGCGTGAGAAAAGTAATGCGCACAGAGCCGGGCAAAAGTCATCTGGAACTTCGGATCCGCGTACCTGGGCGAGGGTGCCCAGCCGGGCTCCAAGGAGACGACTGCGTCCTCCCAGTCGCACCAGTCCTTCGCCGCCTTAGCGCGAACCGTCGCGTCAGGCTGTCCATTGAGGAGCCAGTCGTAGGCCACGATGAGGTCCCCAGCGCGCCCACCGCCCTCGCTGAAGCGGGCCCACTCTTCTGGGAAGTACCGGCCCACCTCGTGGTACAGCCAGTGCACGTCCGAGGGCCGGGTCATCGTGACCGACGCGAGGACCATTTCGGTCACTCGCTGCGGATGGCACTCGCCGTACGCCAGGGCAAGCGTCACGCCCCACGAACCGCCCCACACCAGCCACCGTTCGATCCCGAGGTGTTGACGCAGCCGCTCGATGTCGGCGATCAGGTGGGACGTCGTGTTGGTCGCAAGTGACGTGCTCGCGAGAGCGACAGATGGGGTGCTGCGCCCACAGCCCCGTTGGTCGAACTGCACGAGGCAGTACCTCTCGGGGTCGAACGAACGACGCCTGCTCGGCGAACTGGCACTCCCGGGGCCACCGTGGAGGGCTACGGCCGGCTTCCCCGAAGGGTTGCCACTGACCTCCCAGTAGATGCTTTGCCCGTCGCCGACGTCGAGCATCCCCGATGCGTACGGCTCCGGCGGGGGTGGTCTTGTGTTCATTCCGCCAGCGCTAAGTGCTCAGCGCTCAGCGCTACGAAGGCAACGAGTAACCGCCAGTACCCGCCGGTGTTGCTACTTGAACCTGTAGGTGATGCGACCCCTCTTGAGGTCATAAGGGCTGATCTCTACCTGGACGCGGTCCCCAGGAAGTACGCGGATACGGTGCATGCGCATCTTGCCCGAGTTGTGAGCTAGGACTTCATGGCCGTTGTCCGTCTTTACACGGAAAGTTGCGTTTTTGAGGGACTCGGTTACCGTCCCTTCGAGCAGGATGGCCTGCTCCTTTGCGTTGGCGTTCGACAGTGTGCTCTACCTCCTGCGCCTGGTACCCAAGAAACCCAGGTCGCACCCAGTGTACCGACTGCGCCCGCCGAGAGCCGGGCGCCCTGCCAGCCGCTCACTGTTCAGCGCCCTGTTTGGCGCTCACTGTTCAGGGCCCGGCCCCACCCAGCCCCTGCCGGCCCCTTCGGGGGGCGCTCGCACCCCTACCGCACTCCTCGCGCACGACCTCGCGGCTCGCCCTGTCGGGGCGTAGGCCGAGGAAGCTCGGGTGCCGTAGCCGGAGATCGGGTGTCCAGCTGGTGAAAGCGACCTCCGCCACAAGGTCGGGCTCGACCCAATGAGGCTTTCTTTCCGCAACTCGATTCCCGAACGGGCTCGAGGCCCTCTCGAGTGCGACGAGCGCCCTATGCAGCTCAGCCAGCACTCGCTCCGTAAAGCCGGTCCCAACCTTGCCCGCGTAGACCAGCTCACCTCCCTCCCAGTAGCCGAGCAGGAGAGCGCCGAACCCGCTCCTTGCCCCGCTCGGCTCTGTGTAGCCGCCGATCACCATCTCCTGGCGGCACTGGCACTTGAGCTTGCGCCAGTCGGCTGAGCGCCCCTCTACGTAGCTGGAGCCGCGCCGCTTGGCTACGAGCCCCTCCCAGCCGTCGGCGCAAGCCCGTTCGAAGAGCCCTTGTGCGTCGCCGTCCAAGGCTTGGACCACCTTTACCAACGGGTTGTCCTCGACGGTCTTGGATAGCAGGACCTTGCGGTCCTCGATAGGGAGATGACGGAGATCCTGGCCGAGGAGCCATGGTAAGTCGAACACCCGGAACTCGACATCCGCCGCTGTGCCCTGCTGCAGAGCACCAAAATCGGGGAGCCCGCTGACGATGCCGACCACTTCGCCATCGAGCACAAAGTTCTCGGCAGGGAACGCTTTGAGAGCCTTCACGAGTGCGGCGAAACGAGAATTGAACGAGAGCCCGTTACGCGACAACAGTTCCACGTCGCTCCCATTGCGCACCGCGAGGCAGCGTAAACCGTCCAACTTTGGCTCGAACAGCCACTGCGCCCGCCCTCCGGGCAACGCCGCGTCGGTGCCAGAGCTCGGCGCCGGTGCGGCTTGAGCCAGCATGGGCGGGAAGAACTTCGCAGTCGCATAACCCGAGGTTTCGCCGCGAGACGCTACCGGCGTACCCCGGCCGCGCAACGCCCGTCGGCCGGGGTCTCCGGCGGCGGCGGCCGCCTCCTTCATCACGTCGTCTATCGTGCGCCCGCTTTGCACAGACCGCGGTTGCTCAGCGGTGATGTCCTTTCCCGGGTCGGACCGGTCGTCGTTGCGCTTGACCATCGTCCAGGACTTGTCCTCCGGGCCGAAACGGGTCAGCGACCAGCCTCCTATGAGCTTGCTCCCCTCCAGCCAGACAGATACGTGCCCGGCCTCGACGGCCTCCCGCACTGGGACAGGGGCACCACCGCGGACGGTAATGTTGCGGTAGGTCCCTTCGTCCCAAACTATGACCGAGCCCGCCCCATAATTGCCTCCCGGGATAATTCCCTCGAACTGCCGGTAATCCAGAGGGTGATCCTCAACGTGTACCGCAAGGCGCTTTACGGCCGGGTCATACGAGGGCCCTTTTGGGACGGCCCATGAAATGAGCACCCCGTCGGCTTCGATCCTGAAGTCATAATGCATCCTCGTCGCCGCGTGCTGCTGCACCACGAAGCGGTTGCCCTCGGGCCCGGGGCCGGGAGACTGTCCCGAAGGTTCGGGCGTACCCTCGAAATCGCGCTTGTCGCGGTAGTTAGAGAGCGCTACATCGGCCACGGGCCGAACTTATCCGATCTGGGTTGCTGCCTCCGGGCCGGGCACGAGAGGGCCGCGGCCGCCGTCGAGGGCTCCCAGGAACTCGGCGGCCCACCGGTGGACATCGTTGTCGAAAACTCTCTTGCGCAGCCGTCGCATCCGCCTTGTCGCGTCCTGCTCTGGCGCACCAGCTGCCGCCATGATCCGGGCTTTCAGGCTGTCGATGTCGTGCGGGTTCACCAGGAAGGCGCCGGTCAACTCGTTTGCTGCTCCGGTGAACTCGGAAAGCACCAATCTCCCACCTAAGTCATAGCGGCACGCCACGTACTCCTTCGCGACGAGGTTCATGCCGTCACGGAGAGGAGTGACCAGCGCGACGTCTGCCGCCAGGTAGAAAGCCGCCATTTCTTCTTTGGGAAAACTCTGGTGGAGATAATGCACCGCAGGGTGCCCGACGGGGCTGAAGTCGCCGTTCATGCTCCCGACAGCTCTTTCGAGCTCGTCTCGGAGCCGCTGGTACTCCTCGACCTCTCCGCGGCTAGGGGATGCGATTTGTACCAGAACGGCTTCGGGGGGATGAAGCTTGCCTTCCTTCAGAAGTTCGCCATAGGCACGCAACCTGTGGAGGATACCCTTGGTGTAATCCAGCCTGTCGACACCGAGAAAAAGGCGCTCGGGGTTGCCAACCTCCTCCCGGATTCTCGCGTGCGCGTTGGACCACGTCCGGCCGTTGTGCGAGTACAGAGAGCTCTTCTGTGTCTACCGATATCGGGAACGCGGCTGCGCGGGCCGTGCGTACTGCGGCCTCGCCGGCGCCTTGGACCTGGACAAGCGACCCCTGGGTATGGTGGTCTGTCAGGCGCCGGCATGCCCGCAAGAAGTTGTCCGCACCGTCAGCGGTTTGGAACCCGATCAGGTCGGCTCCAAGGAGCCCTTCGATGACTTCCCTGCGCCACGGCAGCTGCGCGAACAGCTCGTACGGAGGGAACGGGATGTGGTTGAAAAAGCCTATGCGCAGGTCCGGTCGGAGCTCTCGCAACATCGTCGGGCAGAGCTGCAGATGGTAATCGTGGATCCACACGGTTGCCCCTTGTGCCGAGTGAGCCGCGACGGTGTTCGCGAAACGACGGTTCACTTCGACGTAGCAGTGCCACCACCGGCGCGAATAGACAGGGGGCGCTATCACGTCGTGGTAAAGAGGCCAAATTGTTGCGTTGCAAAAGCCTTCGTAGTAACAAGCGATTTCGGCCGCCGATAAAGACACGGGTATTGCGTACGGCCGACCGATCCCGAGGGCTCCGGCGTCCTCGGTAAGAGCCGCCGCGATGTCGTCTTGTATCGGTGCAGCGGTGGGGGCGACCACACTGATCTGGCCGGTGTCCTCCCACCAGCTCCCAGGCTCGTGCGGCCCGGGCACGAGCTCGTCCACGGGCTCCGCTGGCTCCCCCGTCCATCCGACCCAAGCCCCGCCGTTCTTCGTGATCACCGGCTGGAGCGCCGATACGAGGCCACCCGGGCTGGCCCTCCACTGCACCGGGGTGCCAGCTGGACCTGGTTCGATCGGGAGGCGGTTGGACACGATCAGGAACTCGAACAGCTCGGATCCCGTGGCACCGGGACTGCTCATGCTCGCCGAAGAAGGCATCACCCCCCATCTGTACCCCGATTGCGACAGACTGCCAACATGGTCAAAAAAGTATTCGCAGCCGCGCCTCCACGAGATTGGCAAGCCGCTCCAGGTAGAAAACACCGATATCGCGGTCCCGGGTGCCGATGAGGTAACCGTCGACCTAGCTTTCGCCGGTGTCAACCCGATAGACCGGTACGTGGCAACCGGGGCCGTCGGTGCCGGGAACCGGTTGCCCCGCACCATCGGAGGCGAAGGCTCGGGTTACCTCGACGGCAAGACGGTGCTTGTCACCGGCGAGGGGCTCGGCGTGGCTAGGGACGGCACCTTTGCGGGCGCCGTGACATGCCCTCGCGAAGCGGTGATCGAAGCTGGCGACGGGGCGGACCTGAGGCAGCTGGCGGCGATGGGCGTAGCGGGCCTAACGGCGTGGAACGTCGTCACCGCGAGCGCCGAGGTGACGAAGCAGGACCGTGTGCTGGTGCTCGGCGCTGGCGGCGGGGTGGGCATACCGATAGTCAGTGTCGCCAGCTCCATCGGGGCAGAGGTTTGGGGCCAGGTGAGCTCCCCGGCCAAAGCGGCTGCGGTCGCCGAGGTGGGGGCTGCCAAGGTGCTCGTCTGTGACGGTGCCGCGCTGGCAGAAGCCGCCACATCGCTGGCACCGACTGTCGTAATAGACGCTCTGGGCGGGGAGTTCACTGGCGCTGCGCTGTCGGTCATGGCACCGGGCGGAAGGCTGGTTAGCTACGGCGCCAGCGCCGGCGCCGAAACCTCGATAAACCTGCCCAAGTTTTACCGGAGCGGGCAGCGCATCCTGGGCTACGCGGGCGGTCGGCTGACCACCGAGCAGCGCCGCGCCGGCCTGGTCGAGGCCCTGGCAGCGCTCGCAGACGGGCGCCTCCGGGTGAGAGTCGACCGGGTGCTACCCCTGTCCGAGGTCAACGAGGCCTTTGCCATGCTGGTGGCGCGCAGCGTAACTGGGAAGTTGCTCCTCGACGTGCAGAGCTAGCGAGGTAGACGCGGCCGGACTTCCACGAACATCGCGATGTGCGGCCCGATCACCGGCTCCTCCCAAACATCGCCGGTGGTGACCATGCCCGCCCGCTCGTAGAACCCGACCGCCGCCAGCCGAGCGTTGCACCATAACAAGCCCCCACCCTCACCAGCGATATGGTCGAACACCGCCCCAACCAGGGCCCGGCCCACGCCCCGATCGCGCCACTCCGGGGCCGTAGCCATACCGCGCAACCGCCAGGCCTCCAGCTCCGGTCGCCAAGGTGGGCTTTGCATCATCAGCGAGACCACTCCGACCACGTCGCCGTCGCCGTCGCGTGCGCTGAAGTGAACGCTGCGGGGGCTCTCGTCCTCGGGAAAGCGGACCTCGTCACGGCGTTGATGAGGCCGCAGCACGGCGTGGCGAAGGCCGAGGACGTCGTCGGCTTCGCACCTGGCAATCAGCAAACCGAGCCCGCTCCCGTAAACCGGCGCAAAAGCGCCGGCAACGTGGTCGTACGCGCAAGGAGGTCTGGGCCAAGATGCTCAAGCTGTGTGCGGCAGCTGAAGCCGTCTATCACCAGCCAGCTGCCGTCGCCGTCGGTGGTACCCGGCCGGAGCGCGTCCCTGAGCTTTGGGAGCCAAAGGTCCTCCCCGATCTTGCGCGAGACGGGCTCGTGGCGTGCGTTGTACCCGAACGACCCGGCCAGCCCGCAGCAGCCCGCGTCCAGCACCTCCACCTCGTAACCGAGCGCACCGAGCACCGCCACGTCGGCAGAGGTCCCAATCACGGAACGCTGGTGGCAATGAGGGTGGACAAACGCCCGCCCAGACCGGCCCGGGCTGTCATTGCGGAGACGGTCCAGGAGCCCAGCCGCGACGATGTGCTCCGCGGGGCTGCGAGCAAGCGACGCCAGCCGCGCCGCACGCGGGTCGTGCGGCAGCAGGGCAGGAAGCTCGTCGCGAAAGGCGACGAGGCAACTCGGCTCGGGTACCACCACGGGTATCCCGGCGCGAGCCCAGGGCTCGAGCACGGCGACGAGCCTGCGCAGCGTCCTCTTGGCGCCATCGAGCATCCCGAAGTCGTAAAGCGTGCGACCGCAACAGGCCCACGCTGACGGCACAGCGACGCGTTCGCCCATCACGCTGAACGCTTCGACAAGGTCGGCCCCCCCGTCGGGGCTGAACGCATCTGTGAAAGTATCGGGCCAGATAACCACCGAGCTCTGCGCCGGGGCTCGGTCGCGAACCTGCGGCAGGTCGCGCTTGGACGTGCTCCTGAACCCTCCACCCGGAGCGAAAAGCGGCGCGGGGCGCTCGGTCGTAATGCCGGCAATTCGCTTGAGGGCCGTTCCAAGCACGGGTGCACGGAGCGATGCATTGGCGAGCCGGGAGGTAGCCGGCCATGCCGTTGCGACCCGCGCCGCCCAAGGGAGCAGGCCCATGGCGTACATTGCGGCCGGCCTCAGACGGCCCTTGTAGTAATGCGAGTAGAACTCTGACTTGTACGTCGCCATGTCCACTTTGGTGGGGCAGTCAGAGGCACATGCCTTGCACGAAAGGCACAGGTCGAGGGCCTCGCGTACCTCAGTGTTGCGCCAGCTCGCCGGGGTGAGGTCAGCCTGGAACATCTCTGCGAGCACCTTGGCTCGTCCGCGCGTCGAGTGGATCTCGTCGCGAGTCGCCCGGTACGAGGGGCACATCGTCGCGGCGTCGTCACGCCGGCAGCGGCCCACCCCCACGCAGCGCAAGGAAGCGTGCATTAACGAACCATCGTCCTTATCGAAGGAGTACCCGGTCGGGCGCAGGCTGACCGGTTCGGTGATCGTCGAGAAGCGGATGTTCGAATCAAGGGGGTAAGGGTCCACCACTTTGCCGGGGTTCATTAGGCCGTCGGGGTCCCAGAGGGCCTTGAACTCGCTGAACGCCCGGACGAGCTCTGGGCCGAACATGGTCGTCAGCAGCTCGCCGCGGCTCTGGCCGTCACCGTGCTCACCCGAAAGCGAGCCGCCTAAAGATACGACTAACTCGGCGGCGGCGGTCACGTACGAGCGGTAATTACGCAACCCCTCAGGGGTGACGAAGTCGAAATTGTTGCGGGTGTGCACGCAACCCTGCCCAAAATGCCCGTACCAGGCTCCGGAATAACCAAACCTGGCCCAAAGCGTAGTTATGCCACGGAGGTACTCGGCAAGCTTGTCCGGCGGCACGGCGCCGTCCTCCCACCCCTCGAAATTATGGTGACCGTCAATGCGGATAGCCGTCGCACCGAGCCCTGACTCGCGCACCGCCCAAAGTTGCTTCTGTTCAGCCGGGCCCGCTGCATGGCGCGCGCTGACACCTGCGGGGAGGGAAGAAATGAGATCGGCGGCGAGGGACGCTGCTTCTTCGTGGGTGTCCCCACCTAGTTCGGCGAGAAGCCACCCATTGCCGTCTGGCAGGAGAGCGACACCCTGGCTGTTCAAGCCATGGGTTTGCATTTGGTCTACAAGGGTGCGGTCGAAGCCCTCGAGAGCTAGTAGGGGGTGGGCGAGCAGCCCGGGCACGGCCTCGGCAGCGGCGAAGACGTCTCGGTAACCGAGCACGACAAGAGACCGCTCCTTCGGGCTCGTGACCAAGCGAACGGTCGCTTCGGTCGTGAAAGCGCAAGTTGATTCGGTGCCCACGAGCGCACGCGCCACGTGGAACCCGCGCGCAGGAGCGAGCTCGTCCAGGTTGAACCCGCTAACCCTGCGAGGGATGACCGGGAAGCGTTCCGCCACCATGGGCCCGTACCGCCCGGCTAGGTCCGAAAGGCCTGCCAGCAGTCTGCCCAGCCTCCCTCCCGCAGCGACCGCCGCAGCGAGAGCTTCGGGCGCATAAGCACCGACCTCGAAGTCTTCGCCGCCCGCGAGCACCACCCGGAGACTGTCGACATTGTCCGAGGTCTTGCCTGCGTACAGGCCATGGGTACCGCAAGAGTTGTTCCCGATCATCCCGCCGAGGGTGCACCACGCATGCGTGGCCGGGTCGGCGCCGAAGGTGAGGCCGCGGCGCTCCGCCGCACGGCGCAGGTCGTCGAGCACAACGCCCGGTTCGACCTTGGCGGTCCGTCGCTCAGGGTCCAGGTCGATAATACGAGACATGTGGCGGCTCATGTCGACCACGACGGCCTCGTTACAGGTCTGGCCGGCCAGGCTTGTACCCGCACCGCGCGCCAGCAGCGCCGCACCCGCTTCCGCTGCAACCCTGGCCGCGACCATGACATCGTCATGGTCGCGGGGGAACACGACGCCTAGAGGGACCTGGCGGTAATTGGAAGAATCGCTCGCGTAGGCTGCGCGGTTAGTGCTGTCGAAGCGGGCCTCCCCACGCAGAGAGCGCTCGAGCTCCCGCCCAAGAGCCTCACGCAGGGCTTCGCTTAGTTTCTCCGGCCGTTTGGGCATGCCGGCGAGCCTACAGGCGGCGCTTCAGAGAGCCCGTACGACTTCGGCCATCAGCTCGCCCGCTTCGGTGGGGTTTTGTGCAACCTTGACCCCGGCCTCCGAGAGAGCCTCCATCTTCGCCTGTGCGGTGCCTTTGCTACCTGAAATGATCGCACCAGCGTGGCCCATCCGACGGCCCGGAGGTGCCGTCACCCCTGCGATGTAACTGACAACGGGCTTGGTAACGCGCTCTTTGATGTACTCGGCTGCCTTTTCCTCTTCAGTCCCGCCGATCTCGCCGATCAACATGACCGCCCTGGTGTCAGGATCTGCTTCGAAGGCTGCGAGACAGTCGACAAACGACGTGCCGGGGACCGGGTCGCCGCCAATGCCAACACACGTCGTAACACCGATGCCCATCTGTTTGAGTTCGTAAAGGGCTTGGTAAGTGAGGGTGCCGCTGCGGCTCACGATGCCCACTGGGCCGCCGGCGAGTGCGATCTCGCCCGCAGTTATCCCGATGTTGCATTTCCCTGGGCTGATGACGCCGGGGCAGTTCGGCCCGATGAGGCGGACCGTCGGGTACAGATGCTTGAGCTCGCTGTACACGCGAGCCTCGTCCTGGGCGGGGATCCCCTCAGTGATACAAACGATTATCTCCATACCGGCAGCCGCCGCTTCCAGTACTGATGCCGGTGCGACCTTGGCCGGCACCGCGATAAAGCTGGCGTTGGCGCCTGTTGCCGCCCTCGCTTCAGCTGCACTCGCAAACACAGGGATACCTTCGACCTCCTGGCCACCCTTTGCCGGGTTGACACCGGCAACCACCTTCGTGCCGTAGTCGCGGTTGCGCAGGCCATGGAAACGCGCCTGGCCACCGGTCAAGCCATGGACAACCAGCCGGGTCCTTTCGTCGACGAATATGCTCATTTCTCGTTGCCTGCCAGCGCGACCACCCTGCGGGCCGCGTCCATCATGTTCGGCGACGTGATCACCATGTCAGACTCCACAGTTCGCAGTATCTCCCTGCCTTGGTCGGCATTTGTCCCATCGAGGCGGATGACCATCGGGACCTTTATGTCGACGCGCGATAGCGCCGTGACAATCCCGTTAGCGACGTCTTCGCCGCGCGTTATCCCGCCAAAAATATTGATGAAAATGGAACGGACGCTCGGGTCCGCGTTGATGACTTCCAGGGCGTTCGCCATGACCTCTGCGCTCGCACCGCCACCTATGTCCAGGAAGTTGGCCGGGCGCCCGCCAACTTGGTTGACGACGTCGCAGGTGCTCATTGCCAGCCCGGCGCCATTGGCTATTATCCCGACGAAGCCGTCGAGGCCGACATATTGCAGGCCCACCTGGCGAGCATGGCGTTCCCGGTCGTCCAGTTCCGCGGTGAGCTCGTACTCCGCCCATTCGGGGTGGCGAAAACCGGCATTGTCGTCCAGGGTGACCTTTGCGTCCAGGGCATGCACCCGCCCGTCCGGGGTCAGTATCAGCGGGTTCACCTCGACCAGGTCGGCGTCGCCTTCCACAAAACAGCGGTAAAGACTGAGCAGCACGGCGACCGCACCCGGTCGCGCCTGCTCGTCGATGGCGGCCTCTTCGACCAAATGGCGAGCCTGAGCCTCGCTGAAACCTTCGTAGGGGTCGACGTGGAGGCGGGCGATGGCACCGGGGTCCTCGACGGCTACTTCTTCGATGTCGACGCCGCCTTTGGCAGAGACCATCGCCAGGTGCGCCTTGGCGCCCCGGTCGAGCGTGAAGCTGGCGTAGTACTCCTTGGCGATGTCTGAGGCATGCTCGACCCATACACGGCGCACCAAGTGGCCCTTGATGTCCATACCGAGGATGGCCGTAGCGTGCGCGCCTGCCTCGGCTGCGTTGGCGGCCAGTTTGATCCCGCCCGCCTTGCCGCGGCCGCCCACCTGCACCTGGGCCTTCACCACGACCGGGTAGCCGAGGCTCTCCGCCAGCTCGACAGCTTCGTCAGGCGTCAGGGCAACTCCGCCCGGCGACACCGGTATGCCGTAGCGGGCAAAATATTGCTTGCCCTGGTACTCCAACAGGTCCACTGGGTCTCCTTAGGGACGGACCGTCCAAGACTAGTAGTTGGGCGGTAGACCGGGCATTAGAGCCGCACTAGTGCCACGTCATGCGACGTTCGCTAGCGTTGTGCCGACCATGGCCAGGCTGCCCGTACTGCCTACGCTGCAGGGCTACAAGTTGTCTTGGCTCACCGCCGACATCACAGCGGGCCTGACGCTCGTGGCCATAGTCGTCCCCGAACAAATGGCGACGGCGCACCTCGCCAATATGCCGGCCGTTGCGGGGTTTTATGCCTTCATTGCAGGTTCTTTGTTGTTTGCTGTTTTCGGGAGGCACCCGCGGATGTCTGTGGGAGGTGACTCGACAATCGCCCCCGTCTTTGCTGCGGGAGTCGCAGCGCTGGCCGCGACGGGCTCGGCAACCTACACCCATCTGGTGAGCGCGACAGCGTTGCTCGTCGGAGGGCTCCTGGTGGTTGCCGGTCTGTTCAGGCTCGGCTGGATCGCTGATTTCTTCCCTCTCCCGGTCGTGACGGGCGTGCTTGCCGGTATCGGCGTCGAAATACTTGTCAAGCAGGTCCCTACGGTCCTCGGCCTCCCCGGAGGAGGTACGACGACGATCGGGCGGGTGCGCGACGTCGTCAACCAGCTGAGCAGCTTCAACGGTTGGTCGTTCGGGATCGCCGCCGGCGTGCTCGTGATCGTGGTCATCGGCGAGAGGGTCGACCGCAAGGCCCCGGGCGCCCTAGTCGCCGTCGTTGGGGCAACTGTGCTCGTCAGCGCGGCGAAACTTGGCAGCCACGGCGTCCGCGTAGTCGGCGCTGTACATGCGTCCCTCCCTCAAATGGCGTTGCCGCAAGCCTCGGCCCACCAGTGGGGAGCGCTTGCGACGACCGCCGTAACCGTGGCGTTCCTTTGCATCGTGCAGACTTCGGCAACCGTACGCGCAAGCCCGGCGAACCCGCAGGTGGCGGGCGAGCAAGCCAAGGCAAACGACTTCAACGTGGACCTGCTCGCCGTCGGGGCTGGGAGCCTTGTAGCCGGCCTGGCCGGCTCGTTCGCCGTCAATGCAAGCCCTCCCCGGACGGCGGTGCTCGGGTCAGCAGGAGCCAAGTCCCAGGTCGCTGGCTTGGTAGCGGTCGGCACCGTTGTCGTCGTGCTCCTCTTTGCGACCAGCCTCTTGAAGGACCTGCCCGAGGCGGCGCTTGGGGCAATACTCATTTTTGTCGCTACGAGGCTTTTCCATTTCCAAGAGCTTCGTTCGATACTGCACTTCGGGCGCTTCGAGTTCGCCCTTGCGCTCATCACCCTCGCAATTGTGGTTCTGGTCGGTATCGAGCAGGGGGTCGTAGCGGCCGCTCTCCTCGCTCTGGCTCAGCGCACCCGCCTCGCCGCGCGCCCGCGGGACGCGGTCCTCGGCCGTGAGGTTGGGACTGACCACTGGGTGCAAACCGACGTCGGGCGACCGACCGAACAGTTGCCAGGGATCCTTGTTTACCTGCTCTACGCTCCGCTTTGGTACGGGAACGCGACGCACGTCATCGAGCGGGTCCGAAGTGACATTGCGTCCGAGGCTTCTCCTGTCCACCACCTCATCGTCGACGCGAACGCCGTCGCGGACGTCGACTACACCGGGGCGAAGGTGTTCGGCGAGTTTGTAGGCGAACTGAAGCAGAGGGGCATTTCGTTGAGCTTGGCCCGGGTATCCCACCTTGTCCACCATGACCTCAAGCACTCGGGGCTCCTCGCCATGATCGGCCCTGACCACCTGTTTGCCAGCGTCGAGGAGGCAGTCGCCTCCCTCGGGGGCCCGGCGCCCCTCCCTGCTGGGCCAGCCGCTACGTAAAAGGCGCTTCGGGAGGGAGGGCGCCAATCTGCCCGTTTGGCTTGCCCAAGGCCGCCCGGCCGGCAATGCTGGGTGGATGCCCACAGCCCTGATCACTGGAATCACAGGACAAGACGGCTCATACCTGGCCGAGCTGTTGCTCTCCAAGGGTTACGACGTGGTGGGGGCCCACCGCCGGAGCAGCACCGTCACCTTCGAGCGGATCGCTCACCTGGTCGACAAGATCACCCTGGTAACCGCAGACCTGCTGGACGAGTCGTCGCTCATAAGAGTCCTGCGCGAGCACAAGCCGTCAGAGGTGTACAACCTTGCGGCTCAATCGTTCGTGATGACCTCTTGGGCGCAACCGGTGTTGACAGGGGAGGTCACGGCTCTCGGCGTGACGCGCCTGCTCGATGCGATCCTGATGACCGACCCCTCCATTCGCTTCTACCAGGCGAGCTCCTCGGAAATGTTCGGAAAGGTGGTGGAGAGCCCGCAGAGCGAGCGCACGCCGTTCTACCCGCGCAGCCCATACGGGGTCGCGAAGGTGTACGGGCACTGGGCGACGGTCAACTACCGGGAGAGCTATGACATGCACGCCAGTTCGGGCATCCTGTTCAACCACGAGAGCCCGCGCAGGGGCCTCGAGTTCGTGACCCGCAAGGTGACCCATGCCGTCGCCAGTATCAAGCTGGGCCTTTCTGACCACGTCGAGCTCGGCAACCTCGATTCCCAGCGTGACTGGGGTTACGCCTCCGATTACGTAAAGGCGATGTGGCTGATGCTCCAGCAGGACGAGCCCGGGGATTACGTGATCGCCACCGGTGAAACCCATTCGGTCCGCGAGTTCTGCGAGATCGCGTTCGAGCACGTCGGCCTGGACTGGCAAAAACACGTCCGGGTGGCCGAGCGTTACCTCCGCCCCGCCGAGGTGGAGCTTCTCCTCGGAGATGCATCCCGCGCCCACGAAGTCCTCGGCTGGAAGCCCGAGATCAGCTTCGCTGACCTCGTCCGAATGATGGTCGACGCCGACCTGGCCGCTCTCAAAGCGGGCTCTCGGCCCTTCTAGGGACGGTGGCGGCGGGACGCGGCGCTGCGTGCCGCACGGACTCGAGCAGCTTGGTAGAGCGACCGGTGGCAGACGATCGCAACCGCTCTGCCAGGCAAGCTCTCTGAACCAACCGCCTCCAACTGGGCGGCCGGCGTTGCGTCCCCGAAGGTGTAAACCCGCCCGCTGGTGGTGAGCACGTAGTACCCGCCGTTGTCATAGGTCGGTGCGACCGCGGCGACACGGGCGTTGATGCCTTCACTCGGTAGGGAACCCAAGAAGCGGGCATCGCCGAAAGCGAAGACCCCGCCGTCCCTGGCGACAATGAAATACCCCTGCCCATCAGCGCTCGGCACAATGCCGGTGACGGGCTCATTGAGCCGCCTTTGCCCAACAGAGCCATAAAACCGGGCGTCGCCGAAAGCGAAGACCCCGCCGTCACTCGCCACAAGCCAATAACCGCGACCGTCGGGCGTCGCTGCGATGCCGACAATCGGTTTCTTGAGGTGCAGCTGGCCGGTCGAGCCATGGAAGCCCGCGTCGCCGAAAGCGAAGATCCCGCCGTCACTCGCCACGAGCCAGTAGCCACGGCCGTCGGGCGTCGCTGCAATACCGACGACACGCTTTGCCAGGTGCAACTTGCTGGCGGACCCGTACCAATTGGCGTCGCCGAACGCTAGGACACCCCCGTTGCTGCCTACCATCCAGTACCCCTTGTAATCCGGGGTCGCCACCATCCCACGGACAATGCCCTGCAGCGAAGTGCCCGCGGCTGTCCCGTAGGATTTGGCCGCTCCAAAGGCGGCAACGTCGCCCTCCGCACCGACGACCCAATACCCGTTATCGGGGCCCAGCGGGGGGCCTGGGGGCGCCGCCTCGCTCGGACCGGGGCTCGTGGTAGTCGTCGCCGAGGCGGGCGGCGCCGTAGTCGTCGTGGTGGACGGGACGGTGGTCGTCGTAGAGGTCGTCGGGACCGTAGATGACGTCCCGCCTATCGCGAACCAGTCACTTGGTAAGCCGAAATCGGCTGCGAACTGGTCCCCGGACAATGAGACCGAGCCCGACTCGCCGACCACTTCCACATCCTGGGCTCGTCCCCCGAACTGTCCGAGCCCGTTGCGTTGCGTCACGTCAACTTGCTCGAGGGTGCCGACCGAGCCGAAGGTCGACTCGATGTCGCTGACTGGCACATAGACGGTCCATGAATGGACGGGGTTGGCAGGTACCGAGTCGCCGAGGTCCATTACGGCAGGGAACGCGCCGCCAGCGGTATAGCCACCCGTAGACGCCGAGTACTCTGCCAGGGCGACGCTGCCGCCGGGGCCGCAGTTGCTGCCCGCGTTGCAGTAGAGCACCTGGCCGGCAGTCGCGCTGACAGCGTTGTCCGCGGTCAGCCCGTACTGGTCGGGGAGCCCCGTGTACATCTGGCATGCTGTCGTGTCGCAGATAACCCCAGAGGACTGCGCGAACGCCAAAGCGTAACTACGTGCTGCCACCGCCTGAGCCTCCAAGGCCGCCTCACCACCGGTATTGGCCCAAGTAGGCGGGGACTCTGCCGGGACGACGCCGTCGACGTAGTCCTCTAGCGGCAGCACGTTCTGGGTCTGACCATTCGTCTGGGCAACAAGATCTCCCTGATAAATCCGTGAGCCTAGGCCTGGGAGGCAGGCTTGTAGCTCGGAACTGGCGATGCCAGCCGCTTGTGGAGGGCTCGTACCAGGCACCGCACCGGCAATGGTCACGAACGCCGAAGTGGAGGCGACTGGCTGCCACGGTCCGGCGCAGCTCTGCCCCGAAAAAACCGACTGGGTGCCGCCTGAACTAGTTACCTCGAAAGCCGGCGCAGCGACGGGTGTGGAGCCGCCCCATGCGGCGACTAACTCCGCTCCGTCGGCGGACGTCGCGATTGTGTTGTGGCCATCAAGCTCGGTGATGTGCACCGTAATGTCCGGCTCCGGCGATGGCAATGTCCCAAGCGTCGTCCCACCGTAATAGTGGCCCAGGATCTGTTGGTAGCTCCAGTTGTACATCGAGGCGTACCCGTACGCCCCCCATTGCCCCATCCCGCGGCCATGGCCAAAGCCAAGCCCGGAGATCTTGAGACTAGGCAAAGAGGGCCCGGCGGCCGCCAAAACTGGAGAAAAAGGGCTACATACCACCAGGGCGCCGCTCAGGGATCCGACAACCACCAATACTGCGGCCACAGAGCCTAAGGGACTGCAACCGGCGAGGGGCCTCCGCAATTTCGCCGATGACCCCATAGGTTTGCGAAGCAATGGTTCTCCCGGTTGTAGACGTGCACGGGCGGTCCCTGCAGGCCCGCCACCTCGTCCCCGGCCCAGTCCCGTTAACTATATCGACAAGATCAGGGGGAAAATTGAACAGAGCTTAACCCGCGCCGAGCACCGGATCGCGGACCACCTCAGGAAACAATGGCTACGACCGGTGCCGACGGGTGCGCCGAAGTTGCCGGCACCTCGAACGGGGCTTTACCAAAGCCGAAGATCTTGCCTCCGGCGCTGGCCAACCAATACCCGCGCCCGTAAGGGCTGGCGGCGATGCCCACAATCGGCCTGGCGAGGTGCGCGTTTGCGGTTGGCCGGTAGAAAGTGGCATCCCCGAACGCAAAGACGCCGCCATCCGCACCAGCGAGCCAGTAACCGCGGCCGTCGGACGTCGCCGCAATGCCAACTATCGGCTTGGTGAGGTGGTACTTGGTAGCCGAGCCATAAAAATGGGCGTCACCAAAGGCGAAGACCTTGCCGTTCTTGTCAACAAGCCAGTAACCCTTGCCACCAGGGGCTGCTGCAATGCCAACTACAGGCTCGCTGGCGTAGAACTTGGCGTTCGAGCGGTAGGTACGGGCATTGCCATAAGCGACAACCCTCCCGTTCTGGGTGGCGACCCAGTAACCCTTGCCGTCAGGGGTAGCTGCCATGCCGATTACGGGCTCGCTCGCGTAGAACTTGGCGCTCGAACGGTAAGAACGAGCCTCCCCAAAGGCAAAAATTTCACCGGCGGAGCTCACCAGCCAATACCCGAGGCCGTCGGGCGTTTCAGCAGCGCCCACGATGGGGTGTGACAGTGGCAGGTCGACCGACCCTTCTCCGGCGGCCACTCCCGAGCTGTAGACGCTGCCATCTCGTCCGACTAGTTGATAGCCGTCGAGAGCCGCTGGGGTGGCGCCAGAAACCGCCGCCTCGACGGCAGCGCCCACGTTGAGCAACCCGCCGTCGATCTTCGTGCCACCCGGTGACAGGGCGGAGGCGGTTTGACGCAGCAGGGTGGCGACCTGGGGCCCGGACAACGAAGGGTTCGCCGCCAGTACGAGGGCGGCTGCGGCGGCAACGAGCGGGGCGGCGAACGAGGTCCCGCTTTCGACCGCATAGTTGCCGTCCCACCAGGTGGAAAGGACGCCTATCCCGGGGGCGGCGATATTGGCCGCATCCCCGTACTCGGAGAAATCCTGAGTACAGCCACCGTGCGTCGGGTTGACCGTGCCCTCGTCCGTGCTCGCAGCGACCGAGAGCACGCCGGGGTAGCTGGCCGGGTAGAGAGGTTGGGTCGAGGGGGGCTGACAGGGCGGAGAATTGCCGGCTGCAGCCACAACCACGACCCCATGGGAGATGGCGTACTCGACCGCCTCCTCTTCGTCAGTGTTCGGCCCACACCCTGTCGGGTCCGCTGTGCAGGGGAGGCTCGCGAAGGACATGTTGATCACCTTCGCCCCGGCGGCCACGGCTTCGTAAATGCCAGTCGCCTCGTCCGCGGTGTTGCCGTTCCCAGTATCGTCCAGCACCTTGAAATCGATCACCTGCGTGCTCCATCCCAAACCGGCGATCCCCAGGCCGTCATTTGTTGCCGCAGCGATCAAGCCCGTTACGAAGGTGCCGTGGCCGTTCTCGTCGTCCGCCGAGGCGCAAAGGGGCCTGTCGTCCTTGCACACGTCCTGGCCGACGACAACCTTGCCGACGAGTTGGGGGTGTTCGGGGTCGACCCCAGTGTCGAGGACTGCGACGAGCACGTTGGGGCTACCCGTGGTGACGCCCCAGGCCTCCGGGGCATTGACTGCCTGGAGGTTGGTCTGGCCTCCGGGGTGCTCGATCGTCGCACCCGGCCCACCACCCGGGTCCTCGACCACCATCGGCCGCCCGGCGTCGGGGCCGCCGTCGACTTGGGTCGGCCCGCAGGCGGAGCCGAAGCAAGGGTTGTTGGGCACCAGTCCCGTTTCCGCGGCCGCGTGGATCGCCCGCACAGGCGAGACATAGTCGACCCCCGGCGCACCTGACAGTTCCGACTCGACGTAGGCGGCTTCAGCCGAGGGCAGGTCGGTCGACCAACGACGGCCGGGGAGCAGCTGGGGGACGGGACCTGGCAGTCCCACCAACAAAGAAGCGGGGTCCGTTTCGGCACCCTGGCTCAGCTGCAGCACAAGCTGTTCTGTTTGCACGTTGTAAGGCGTTGCAGCAACCGGGGAGGGGCTCGCAAAAGCGGCCAACACCACCAAAGCACCGGCCCCAGCGAGCAAACGGCGCGCAGCACGCCAACCCAGGACGCTGGCGGACGGAGCAGCGTTCCTGAGTTCTGTGGGCAGGTACAAAGGCCTTTTCAGCGGCCCCTGAGCCGCCGCGCCAACAGCGACCTACGCAGGCCAAGGCGGGACCGGGCCCGCTGCGCCAGTGTCGTAGTCGGTAGCTCTACGACGGTCAGGTTGTGACCCCCGGCAGGGCCGTACAGGCCATCGGTTACGGGGCTGGCGCCTTCGGGGAGCATCGGATAGGGGTCGACCTCCTCGACGGACACAATCCCTCGAAGAGGACCGTAGCGCTCCACGAGGCGGTCGGCGTCCTCGCGAGTGGCGACGCTGATGCGCCCGACAGCGCGCGCGAGAGCCTGCATGCAGGCCGGGCTGACCCCGGGGTCTTCGCCGACCAGAATGGTCGCCCGACGGAAACGGCGCATGGCAACAGCGAGGCCGAGAGCGGTGCCCAGCTGCTCGAAACGGCCAGGGCTGGAGAATGGTACTCCCGCCTGGAGGCCCAACACGACCTGGTCAGGGCCGCCAAGATGGCGACGTACCTGTTCCAAACGCCAGCCGGCAAGCGGGCCGCTCACAGGCACACTTAGCGGTGCCGCCCCTGTGCGGTACGAGACCACGTGCACCCGCTCACCAGCGTCCCAACCGCGTCGAACTGCTGCGATCGTAGCTGCCGTGGCTGGGCCAGGCATGGGAGGATAACTTCCGATGACCACTACGTCACAAACCGCCACGCCAGCGAACTTATCAGCCGGCCGGCCCCGGGTAGGCTCATGGACCGTGACGCCCCCGAAGACACTGCTGCGCTCAACAGTCGACCGGCTGCTGCGGCCCTACTTCGTCCAACAGACAGACGAACTCAGAGCCGAAGTGCGATCGCTCCAGAGCGAGCTACAGAGCGCGCTACAGAGCGCGCTCGACAGCAAGATGGACGCAACAAGCATCGAGATCCGGTCCGAGGTAAATGAGACAGTCGTCCGCGAGCTCACCGACCGGTTGGCCTCGTTGAGCGTCGAGATCAGGTCCGAGGTAAACGAAACGACCACTCGTGAGCTCGCCGACCGGTTGGCGACGATGAGCGTCGAGATCAGGTCCGAGGTAAACGAAACGACCACTCGTGAGCTCGCCGACCGGTTGGCGACGATGAGCGTCGAGATCAGGTCCGAGGTAAACGAAACGACCACTCGTGAGCTCGCCGACCGGTTGGCGACGATGAGCGTCGAGATCAGGTCCGAGGTAAACGAAACGACCACTCGTGAGCTCGCCGACCGGTTGGCGACGATGAGCGTCGAGATCAGGTCCGAAGTGAATGCCACCATTATCCGTGAGGTCGCAAACAGGGCCGCGGAGGTAAGCATCGAGATCAGGTCCGAAGTAAACGGCACGGTCATTCGCGAGATGAGCGCACTGGCAACAGAACTGTCGGCGAAGTTCACCGCCGAGATGGACGCTCTTCGAGGCGACTATGTGGAGCTGACGCGCATGTTCCGCATGCAGGGTGACGCTGCCGACCAGGTAGCTGAGGCCCTCGGTCGGACCTTGACACGTTTGACTGCGGAGCTCGAGTCCTTCGGTGGTGGCCTCGAGGAGCTCGAGGAGCACATGGAGACGGACCATGCGGACCATGGCCGCCCGGAGGAGGCCGCGTCGCGCTCATGAGGCGTCGGCTGTCATGACTCGCAGGGGGGTCATCTTCGACCTCGTGGCGGCCCAAAGCCCGAGCTATCGGGGAAGAGGCATCTCGAGGTACAGCACCGAGCTCGTACGGGCAATGGTGCAATACCATCCTGAGCTCGTCAGTTCGATCGTCGTCCACCCGGAGCTTGGCCCGACCGAGGGGACCGAAGACCTTAGCGAATGGCTCACCACGAGCCCTGACTGGGCCGAAGGCTCCGTCCTCCACATGAGCTCAGTGATCGAGCCCGAGGTACCGGTGCGCGTCTACTGGCCTCGCGAGGCATCGGCGCACCGGCTTTACACAGCCGTCACCTTGTACGACCTCATCCCCGAGCTGTTCCCCGGCTGGTACTTGCAAGACCCGGGGCTTCGCCGTCGTTGGCGGTGCTGCCTTGAAGTAGTCCGACAAGCCGATGCAGTGCTGACGTTGTCCGCTTCGACCAAGCAGGACACGATCGGCTTGCTCGGTGTGCCCGAGGAGCGTGTCGCCGTGGTGGGCGGCGGCGCCTCACCGGTGTTCCGTCGCCCTGAATCCCGCAAAGAGGCGTTCAAGGTGGCACGCAAAGGGGTCAAAGGGCTGAGGGAAGGCTTCCTTGTATACAACGGCGCGTTTAACCCGCGCAAGAACGTTGACGGCCTGATGAAGGGCTACGCCTCGCTGCCGCCGGAACTCGTGGCTCGGCACCAGCTAGTGATCGTCTGCGAGGCTCCGCCTCTAACGCGCAACCATTACCTGGTCATGGCGAAGGAGCTGGGCGTGGGAGGGCATGTGCTCATTCCCGGGTTCGTGCCAGAAGAGGTGCTTGTTGCCTTGTTCCAGTCGGCTGAACTGGCGGTCTACCCATCCCTGTACGAAGGCTACGGGCTCCCCGTGATCGACTCCTTGGCCTGTGGCGCCCCCACGATCGCCGGCGATAATTCCTCGCTACGCGAGAATCCTCCCCCGCGAGGCGCGCTTTGAGCCAACCGATCCCGGCGCGATCGGTGGGGCCATCGTGCGCGCTCTTACCGATAAACCCTTCCGGGAAAGGCTGACGGCTCTCACCAACATTGAGCCACCTACTTGGGAGTCTGTTGCTGACAAGGCGGCGGTGGTTTTCGAGGAGCTGCTGCGGCGATCTCTGAGGTACCGCCCGGCTTGGCGCAAACGGCCCCAGCTTGCCCTCGTCGGGGTACCGGACAAGCTCGCCGCCGCCCTCGGGCCCCTCGCTTCGATGGACCAGTTCTGTCGTGTGACCGAGGTGCCCGGCGACGAACGGCTTCCCGAGGCCGCGGACTGGCCCGATGGCAAAGGCCAGCAGATCTCGTACACCGCCCTCAACAGCCTCGACAAGTGGCGAGGCGGATATGACGCGATCGTCACATGGGTACCCGGTCAAAAGAGCCCCACCGAGGGAATTGAAAAGCTGGCTCTCGCGTGGCCAGGACGAACCGTGGCCCTGGTCGGCGAAAAACAGGACGATGCGGAGGGTAACGTCTCCGCTCCGCCGATCGTCCGGCGGCTCGAGGGCGCTGGTGTAACCGTCCTTTCGGTGGGCGAGACCACGGGCTGGGACGACATCGCACGCCGGGTCGCCGAGGCCTCCCGGGCCTTGGCCGTCTGAGGCCCGCCGCTTGAAGTCCAGCGTTGTCGTCGTCTCCTACCGTCCTGGCGAGTGGTTGAGCCCATGCCTCGCCTCGTTGAGCGGTCAGGCCGACGAGGTGGTGCTTGTGGACAACGGCTCGTCAACCTCCGTCGCGTCCGAGATCGGCCGCAACGCCGGCGCGACGGTGCTCCGGTTCGAGACCAACACTGGGTTCGCCCCAGCTGCTGACGCGGGTGCTCGGGCGTCGTGCGGAGAAATCCTCGGTTTCCTGAACGACGACGCGGTTGCCGGCCCGGGGTGGTTGACGACCGCCTCGAAAACGCTCTCCGACGAGTCGGTCGCGGCCGTCGGGCCGAAGGTCGTCCTTGCGACCCGGTACCGCGAGATCCGCTTCCCCGACGAGGATTGGTCTGCGCCGGGCGACCCCCGCCCCCTGGGACGGCAAATCCGTTCGGTGAAGGTCAATGACGTCGAGCTTCTCGCAACGGCGGCGGGGCTCGGCCTCTACCGCCTTGAAACCAACAACACGGGCGACCGCTGGCGCTGGACCGCGGGGCCTCGTCCGTGGTACGTGCCGCTGCCGGGCGCCGACGGTGCTGCGGAGGTAATCGTCGACGGGCAACCGGCACCGCCGGGCCCGGTGGTGCGCCTCCTCAACAGTGCGGGAGCGTTCCTCGACACCCGCGGCTACGGGGGCGACATCGCTGCCGACACACCCGATGACGGGCATTTCAACGAGATCGCTGACCGTTTTGCGATTTCGGGCAGCGCGTTCGTGACACGGAGGTCCACCTGGCACGAGATCGGCCCGTTCGCAGCCCGTTTTTTCGCCTACTACGAGGACATGGACTGGTGCTGGCGGGCGCATCTGCGTGGCAAGCGGATCCTGTACGACCCGGGTGCGACGGTCGAGCATCTCCGTTCGGCCAGTTCGGGGGGTGAGCACCAACCGTGGGTACGCGTAATGTCCGAGCGGAACAGGACACTGACGATGGTCCGTAATGGCCCGCGCCGTCTAGCGGTTAAGGCCCTTCGGGACCGCGTCGCAGAAGGGCCCGATGGCGGGGTCCGCTCCGGGATCGCCCGCCTGCTGCCCTGGGCGCTAGCCAGCCGTGTGCAGCTGGCGCAACGCTGGGCGGTCCCGCCGGAGGAAGTCTGGGACCGCTGGGCCGGAAAGGATGCCGGACCGGCCGGTACGGGCTGATCAGCACTCAGAGTGTGGCGGGCGGTCCCAGGGCTTGCCGAGAGACTCGAGGTCGGCCTCTATCCGGTCCAAGACCGTAGGCCACTGGTAGTTCTCCATCACGTAGGCGTGCCCACGCTCGCCCATCCTGTTGGCAGCCTTGGGGTCGGCCAGCAATGCCGCCAACCGCTCTTCCAGCTCCTCTGAGGTGCCGAAAGAGCGCCCCCCGTCGCAGCGCGAGCAATGCCATTCGACCACCTCGCTCCCGGTGCGCACGAGCACGGGCCGCCCCGCAAGCCAGGATTCCATGACGGTGCGGGAGTAGCTCTCCATGAAACTCGGCTGCATGTAGGCCAAGGCGGCGGCAAGTGCGTTGTTGCGCTGTTCAACGGTGAGGTACCCGACGTCGATGACCCGACCACGCAGCCGCGGAGGCACATCGGGATGACCCGCTCCGGCGCTCACCAGTTTGACCGGGGTCTTGGTGCCCGCGAACACGTCCATGAGCCACGGCCACCCCTTGTCCGCCTCACGGCGGCCCAGGTACAGCACGAAGGGGCTGTCCAGGCCGTACTCGGAGCGGAACTCCTCGGGATGGTACTCCTTGGGCACGTCCATCCCCGAGCCGATCACGCTGTGATGAGCCGTGACAGGGCCGAGGCGGTGCGCCAGGTCGTGCTCCGGGCCGGAGAGGAACCACACTGCGGCCGGCAACGACAGCACGTGCCTCATGACATCGAGGTACGCGTAGACCTCGTCATGGAGACAGGGCATGACCACAGCCCGTTCGGCCACCACCGTCATACCGACGGTGGTGGGCCAGAACAGGTAAGGAGCGAACACGATCGCGTCGTAGCTTCGTCCCTCTTTTAGCAGGACTTCGAACAGGCCGGGGGTGCGGAACAGCGCTTGGAGCCACGTGACCTGGTCGTCTAGGGTCGGGCTCTCGCCGGCGTAAATACGCCCGTGGACCATGTGCTCCCTGCTGGCTGACGTAGCGAGCACGTTGGCGAAACGGCGGACCAGCACGCCGCTGTCGCGTTCGGTGCCCTCAGGGAGCTCGTTGGCCCATGTGTACGGGCTCACGGCGCATGTCGTGAGCACCTCGACATCCCAACCCCGCTCCACGAGGCCAAGTGCGACGTCGCGCACCACCGCCTCGGCCCCACCAACTATCTCCTCGCCGAAGCGAGGGCTGACAAAGGCGATGCGGCGCTTCATCGTCCCCCAAGATATGCGGCACCACCATTAGACCCGACCATCCCGGGCGGTAGCATAGCCGGCTATGCCAACAAGCCGCTCCCGACGCAGCTTGCTCGGGCAATCGTACCTAGCTGTCGAGCGAGGCCTGAATGCAGCCGCCTCCGGCTGGGCAGCGTGGCACCCTTTTGACGGCCCGGGGGCGAACATCGCTGAAGGTGACCGGGCCGCCACCATAGGCGACGTCGTGAACTGCTACCGCTTGCTCCTCGGGCGCCAACCTGACCCCGACGGCCTCGCCCACTACCGCAAGCGTCTCTCGGCCGGCACCATCTCGGTGCGGGATCTCGTCGGAGAGTTCATCGGGAGCGTCGAGTTCGTGCATGCGCACCCGCAGCGGCGCGAGCAGCCTTCGACCGAGATCGTGACAACTTGCGAAGGTTTCCGGATGCATGTCGACCCGGGCGACTACGCGGTGGGCCATACCATCGCGCGGACGGGGAGCTATGAGCCGGAGGTTTCAGCGGCACTGCGGGAGGTGCTCGGCCCCGGGGGCACTTTCGTCGACGTCGGGGCCAATCTCGGGTGGTTCAGCCTGCTCGGAGCTTCGCTCGTGGGACCATTGGGCAGGGTTATCGCCGTCGAACCTAACCCCATCAACGTGGCCTTGCTACGCGACAGCGCCAAGGACAACGGCTTCGACAACATCGACACCCTCGTCCTGGCCCTTGCTGCAAAGCCAGGCGCCATCGCCCTCGAGACAGACGGCAGCAACGGGCGGATTACCCCGATCGACGGCCCGCCTGCCGAGCCAATCGAGGCCAGCTTCGTCGTCGCGGCCCGCCCACTCGACGACGTGCTATCCGCCGCCGCGGTAACGCGCGTAGACGCAATCAAGATCGACGTCGAGGGAGCCGAGCCGCTCGTGCTCAAGGGGGCGGGGGACACCATTTCGCGGCACCGACCGGTGCTGATAAGCGAGTTCTACCCGCTCGCGCTCGACAGCTCGCCGTGGGGGAACGCGCACGGTTACCTTGCAATGTTGCGTGCTTTCGGCTACCGCCTTTCGGTCATCGGCACCGAGGGGGACCAGGACGACGAGGCCATCTGCGCCATGGCCAACGGGACCGAGCACGTAGACCTCCTTGCCCGCCCCATCATCTGATCCCTCGTCGGAGATGTCTGACAACCCGATGTTCGTCTACGACGAAGCAATGGCCGAAGCGGTGTTCGACTACTGCCGTTGGCGCCTGTCGCTCGACCCGGTGCCGCTCGACCACACGGTACCCAGGGCGACGCTCGAAGCCGTCTTCTCGGGGTTGGTAACCGCCGAAGGAAAGGACCCGGTCGAGATCCTGTCGATTTTCACCGATCAGGTCGTCACGTCGGTCATTTCCTGTGACAGCCCGCGATTTTTGGCGTTCGTGCCGGCGGCCCCCACGAAAGCATCGCTCCTTTTCGACATGGTCGTGTCGGCCTCGTGCCTGCAGGGCACCTCATGGCTCGAGGCGGCTGGGACAGTCATTGCGGAGAACCAGGTGCTCAGTTTTTTAGCGGAACTGGCTGGCATGCCGCCGAGCTCAGGCGGGTGTTTTGTCTCGGGCGGCTCGGCGGCGAACCTATCGGCTTTGGTGGTGGCCCGCGACCGCGGCCGCGCCCGCCTGGGCGGGCCGACAGCGCACGTGCGTGTCGCTCTCGGCGAGGACGCCCATTCCTCTGTCAGCAAAGCGCTCCACGTGATCGGCGTCGGCGAGCTGATGGTGCCGTGCGACGACCACCGGCTGACGGGCGCCGGGTTGGAAGAAGCGCTGCGTGCCGACCCCGACCCGTCCGACGTGGTGGCGGTAGTGGCGAGCGCCGGCACGACCAACGCCGGGCTCGTGGACGACCTGGCCGGCTTGGCGGAGGTTGCGGGCCGACGCGGCCTGTGGTTCCACATCGATGCCGCGTACGGGGGTGCGGCGCTCCTGTCGAGGTCGGCCGAAATACAGTCGATTTTCAAGGGTTCCGAGCACGCCGATTCGTTCGTCGTCGACCCCCATAAATGGCTCTTTGCGCCCTTTGACTGTGCGGCTCTGCTGTACAGGGACCCGGCATTGGCCAAGGCCGTCCATTCCCAACAGGCTGCTTATCTCGACCCTCTCCATTCGGGTGAGGACGAGTGGAACCCAAGCGATTATGCGTACCACCTCACGAGGCGCGCAAGAGGGCTCGCCCTTTGGTACTCGCTCGTGACGAACGGCACCGACGCTTACAGGACGGCTGTCGACGCGGCGCTATCGACTGCACGCTTCGCCGCCCGGATGGTGGACGGCTCCCCTCACCTAGAGCTCGTGCGCAATCCCGAGCTTTCTGTAGTGCTGTTCCGGCGGAACGGATGGGCTCTAGCCGACTATTACCGCTGGTCCGCCAAACTGCTCGACGACCAGGTGGCATTCGTAACCCCAACAAAATGGGAAGGGGAAACTGTTGCTCGGCTTATTTTCCTTCATCCTGGGACTACGGAAGGAATTGTGCGTGAAGTGATAGCGACGACAGCCTGAACGAGCTGGCGGCCTCCCGGAGAGCCCTGTAGCCTCCTCCCGATGAGACTCGGGAACATGTACGGGCCCGATGCCACTTTTGCAGGGGTGCCTCGAGCAAATCTCGACGACCCTGCGAGTTTCCAAGATGCCGGCGCGGTCATCTTGGGCGCCCCGTTCGACGGTGGGACCAGCCATCGGCCGGGCACCCGTTTCGGGCCGCAGGCGATCCGCTTCACCGATTACCTGGCTCACGACGGCATGCGTCCTCACCTGGCTCTCGGTGTGGACCCCTTGAGCGAACTACCCGTCGTAGACGCCGGCGACGTCAGCATGTTGCCAGGTGAGATCGAGCCAGCCCTGCTGGCGTTGGACCAAGCCGTAACCACCATCGCTCAGGCGGGCCCTATACCCGTGGTTCTTGGCGGCGACCACACGATCACCTTCCCCGACGCCACCGGCGTCGCTCGTCATGTCGGCTGGGGACGTGTGGCCCTGGTCCACTTCGATGCCCACGCCGACACCGCAGGTACCCAGCACGGGTCCCTTTACGGTCACGGGACGCCGATGAGGCGACTGATCGAGTCTGGCGCGGTACGGGGCGACAGGTTTTTCCAGATAGGCCTGCGCGGCTACTGGCCCCCCGAAGACGTGCTCGAGTGGATGGCCGCGCAGAACATGCGTAGCTACGAAATGACTGAGGTGGTCCAAAGAGGCCTCAATACCTGTCTCGACGAGGTTTTCGGCTTGGCCATGGACGACTGCGACGCGGTCTTCTTATCGGTTGACATCGACGTTGTCGACCCGGGATCGGCTCCCGGGACCGGCACTCCCGAGCCCGGGGGGCTCAGTGCTCGCGAACTGCTCGATGCCGTCCGGCGTATTGCGAGCGAGCTGCCCGTGGGCGGGGTCGACGTGGTCGAGGTGTCCCCGCCATACGACCACGCCGAGATCACTGCCTATCTTGCCAACCGGGTTGTGCTGGAAGCCCTCTCGGGTATTGCCTGGCGGCGCAAGTCCGCCACTGGCGGCGCAGTCAGGCTGCCCAGCGCGCCGTTGCTCCAGGACCGCCCTCGTCCGCGCTCCTCTTAAAGGCCGACAAACCCGTCGCCACCTGTGAAGGCAAAGACGTCACTTCCGTCCGGCGAGGGTGGAGAGGGCGTCGCCTGCGAGGCGGAAAATGCGCCATTCGTCCTGTGGGAGTGCGCCGATGGACTGGTAGAAATCGATCGCAGGCTGGTTCCAATCGAGCACTACCCACTCGATGCGCGGAAAACCCGTCTGGACGGCTCGTTCCGCCAATGCCGCAAGCAACGCCTTTCCCGTCCCCTGCCGCCTGTGCCCCGGTACGACAAACAGATCCTCTACATAAAGGCCGTGTCGACCCGTCCATGTCGAGAATGTCACGAAATAGATCAACATGCCGAGGATCTCGCCCGCATTTTCTGCCACGAGGGCGAAGACCTTGGGCTCCGTGCCGAACAAGGCCTCAGCAAGATCCTCCTCGGAGGCCATGACCTGGTCCGGTTCCCGTTCGTAGTCGGCAAGCGCGTGGACCAAACCAAGCAACTTGCCTACGTCGCCCGGAAGGACATCACGTACGTGCGGTCGTCCACCGTTATCCACCGAGGTACCCATCGAGTTGCTCACGCAGAAGATCATGGCATGCCGGGCGCCTCATAAAGTCCTCTGCCAGCCCTGTCGAAGCAAGCTTTGATGGGCCTGCCAGATCCTGCTCCACAGTGGCCGTCGGGCCACGCCGGCCGGCCGAGCCTGCCGGTGCGGTTCTGGGCCCGCGTAGGGGTCTCCTCGTTGATCGCGTTGGTTGCTGCTCTCGTCGTCCCCCACCTCGCTTCTCGCCACCGTGGTCACGCCCCGCTCGTCGACGGGATGCCGCCGGTCGACGTGTTGGTGGCTGCAGCTGTGATCATCGGGACCGTTACGACCGTGGCGGTCTACCTCACGGTGCGCCATGACCTCAAACTGCCAGTAAGGGTCGCTGTTTATGCGGCCGCTTATGAAGCCCTGGTAGTTGCCGTCAAGTTCGGCCTCGCGCCTTACGGCCTCTACCACGTCAACGAGCACGTAGCGATTACCGAGTCGCTCTTTGGGATCGACGACGCAGTCGGAGCCACCGCGACCGCTGTAGTGATATTCGCGCTCTATTTCGCTGTCTACGGCCTCCTGTACTTCTGGGCCCGGCGCGGGGTAGCCCATCTGGAACGGCCACCAGAGACGGGCCGGGGGCGGTACCGCCTGCTGCCGAGCGCTGCGGTGGTCGTGACCGTCCTCGGCCTAGGTGCGGGTGGGTGGGTCCTGGTCGTTTCCAGTGTCCAACCGGCGGCACAGTACCTCGACTTTGTGTTCTCGTCGGCGGTGGCGGTGTTCACGGCAATTGCGCTCGCCGCAGCAACCGTGCTGGCCGCGATGGTCTTCCGTTCGACGGCGCAACAGGTGCGCGCCTTGGGCACGGCAAACCTGCTCGTCAACGTTTTTTTGGTCGGCCTGGTGTTCCTCGTTCTTTTCCACGTCCTTTGGGTCGTCTATATCCTCGTTGTGACGTCGATCTGGCCATTGAACACGGTGGTCCCGAAATGAGCGCCCAGAGCACGCGCATGGCGGGCGGGACGACGTCACCCGCCGGCGGGAATGCGAGCCAGGACCAGTCAGCTCCGGTCCGTCTCGCGGCGCTAACCCTGTCGATGCTGCGGTACCGGGTCGCCGTCATGGTGTGGACGTTCATGTTGCTTGGGGCGGCGAGTGGTGATGGTGCGCGCCTCAAGTCTGGCGAGCTGGCACTGGAGGCTTGTGCTCTGGCGTGGAGCTACGTGGCCGCCACAACGGTGAACGACCTGGCCGATATTGAGATCGATCTCGTTAATCATCCGCGTGATGCTGGCCGTCCGCTGGTCACCGGCGCTGCGTACCCGGCCGACATGCGACGACTGCATTGGGTCGCCTGGGTAGCGGCGGTCGCCTGCGCGGCGCCATTGGGGGCTGTGCCGGCAATGCTTGTAGTCGTAGGGCTATTGATCGGGCGCGCCTATTCGCTCAAGCCGCTGCGGCTTTCTTACAGGCCGTACGGGGCGCCAAGCACCCTGGCGATCGCATACGTGGTCGTGCCATACGCCTTGGGCGTTTGGTCCTCTGGCGTAAAATCCAATGGGCGCGAACTTGCCACCTGCGCAGGACTGGTGGGCTTGTTCGTGGCGCGCATCGTCCTGAAGGACTTCAGGGACCGCGAAGGAGACGCCATCTTCGGCCGGCGCAGCCTGCTTCTTTTGCACGGTAGAAAGGCGACTTGCGCAACCAGCGGAGCCTTTGTTGCCTTGGGTGACATATTGCTATCTCTCGCCTTCGGCGGCCAGGCGTGGCCATTGCTGGCACTTGTACAGGGTTTTGTCGCCGCGGTCGGGTGGATGTTGTGGAAGCTGTACAAAGCAACGACCCCGCGAGCCGAACAGGTGGCAATCGGGACCGGCGCAAAGATGGCAAATGGGCTGCTCTTCTCGCTGCTGTCGTGGCTGCTCCTGACCGGCCACGGCGCCACAATTGGCGTGCGCGTGACTTTTTTGGTCTTACTGGCGGTCCTTTATGGGGTGTCGTTCGTGACCCTGGCCTGTTACCCAGAACGAGCCGTCATCGGCTACAAGGGCTGAACCCGGCTGCGAGGACCGGCGCCATGCCGTCTCGCCTAGGCTTCGCAGATGGCAGTCGACGCCGACACCGCTGCGTCAGCCCTGGCGGCCTCGTGGCAGCAATTTGTCGGAGCCATGCCGGGATGGGCCAAGCGTGAAGGCGGGGTGCTGGCGGCGATGTCAGGCGTGGCCCTGGCGAACTGCAACGGCGTTTGGGCCGAGCAGGTGGAGCCCGACGAAGACCTGGTTGCAGCATTACTGAATGAGGTCGCCACAGCTCAGCTGCCCTACTGCTTGCAACTTCGCCCTGGGGCCAGCCTGGCCCTGACAAATCTCCCGGGCGCCAGAGGGATGGTGCTAGACGCCCAGGTCCCGCTTATGGTGCTGGAAGGCTCTGGTGCGCTCGAGGCGGCTCGGCGAGTGGACGGGCTCGAGATCCGAGAGCTCACCCCGGAGGCGGTACAGGAGCACGTAACGATCGCAGCGAGCGGCTTCGGGGCGCCAGAGGACCTGATGGCGCAATTGGCGACACCAGCGCTGCTACGGGTGCCGGGGGTGCGTTGCTATGTCGGCGAGGTTGATGGCCATCCGGTAACGACTGGCGTCGGCCTAACCCTCCATCGCTTCGTGGGGATCTTCAGCATCGCCACCCCGCCGCGCTATCGGGGGCAAGGGTACGCCGGTGCAGTGACCGCTCGAGCGGTAGCCGACGGCTTGTCAGACGGCGCCGAGTGGGCCTGGCTGCAGTCCAGCCCGGCCGGTTATCCCATTTACACCCGGTTGGGCTTCAAGACCGTGGAGCGTTGGAGCTCCTGGGTTTCTCTGGCCCCTCACGGCTGATCCGCTCGTCGTTACCCGAAGAACTTAGCCAGCCTGGTCATGCCTTCCGCAAGGTCTTCGTCGGCCAGCGCGTAGGAGAACCTCCCGCAACCCGCAGCACCGAAGGCCTCGCCGGGGACGAAGGCCACCTTGGCCTCTTCGAGCACCATCTCGGCGAGCTCCAGCGTGGTGGACGGAGTCCGGCGCCCGGGGCCGAGCGGCTGGCCTAGCGCGCCCGCAAAGCTCGGGAAGGCGTAGAACGCTCCCTCGGGGACGGGGCACAGCACGCCGGGCAGCTCTGAAAGGGCAGCCACGATGGCCACGCGGCGGCGGTCGTACACCGCCCTCATCTCTTCGACGTCCGAGAGCGGCCCCGTCACGGCTGCGAGAGCCGCTCGCTGGGCGACATTGCACACGTTGGACGTCGAGTGGCTTTGAAGGTTGCTCGCAGCCTTCACCACATCGGCCGGCCCGATGAGCCAGCCGACACGCCAACCGGTCATGGCGTAGGTTTTGGCGACGCCGTTCACGACCACACATCGGTCAGCGAGCTCGGGGACCAGGACTGGCATCGAGTACATGCGGGCCGAGCCGTAGACCAGGTGCTCATAGATCTCGTCGGTGATCACCCATAAGCCGTGCTCCGCGGCCCAGGTGCCAATGGTTGCCGTCTCCTCCTCGTTGTAAACCGCGCCCGTCGGGTTCGATGGGGACACGAACAGCAGCACTTTGGTCCGAGGTGTGAGAGCAGCTTCCAGTTGGGAGATGGATACCTTGTAGCCGCTTTCGGGACTGGTCGGCACCTCGATCGGGGCCCCGCCGGCCAAACTGATCGTCTCGGGATAGGTCGTCCAGTACGGGGCTGGCATCAGCACCTCGTCCCCGGGGTCCAGCAGCGTGGCGAAGGCCTCTTCGACGGCCTGCTTGCCACCGTTGGTCACCAGGACTTGAGAGGCCTTAACGGCAAACCCCGTGTCCCGCGCGGTTTTGACTGCGATGGCCTCTCTCAGCTCCGGCAGGCCGGCGGCCGGCGTGTACCTGTGGTTCTTCGGGTCCCGGCAGGCTGCGACGGCTGCCTCGACGATGTGGGCCGGAGTGGGAAAATCGGGCTCGCCGGCGCCGAAGCCGATAACGTCCTCCCCTGCTGCGCGCAAGGCCTTGGCCTTAGCGTCAATGGCGAGGGTGGCGGACTCGGAGACCGCTCCGGCTCGGCTGGAAACACGTTGTGCAGGTGCCATTCAGCCATGGTCGCGCACATAGCGCGCTTCCCGCACCCCATTAGGACCGCTGTGCAGGTCGCCCAGGGGTACCCTCACCGGGCGCCACCTGGAGTTCAACTATCCTGGGATGCGATGCGTGGTCGCGGGAAGGCCGGCCTCGTCGTCTTCGCTCTATTGGCTGCAACGATTAGCTACGCGGGGCCAGCAGTGGCCGCCGCAGCGCTCAAGGCGACTTCGAAACCCACGGGCGAGCGGCCTCCGGCAAAAGCACCCGAGAGCGCCAAGACCACCTTACCGACGGCACCGCCCACGAGCATGCAGGTGCCTGCCGCCACCTCTTATGTCCTGGTTGACGTCAACACCGGCAATGTGCTCGCTGGCTACAACGAACGCACTCGTGTCCCCCCGGCAAGCCTTACGAAGGTCCTAACCGCTCTCATAGCTGTCACATACCTCCCGGCGAACGCTGGGGTGCCGGGCACGAAGGCCTCCTGGAACGCCTACCCCAACACCGTCGGGATCGAAATAGGTGTCGCCTGGCCTCTCAACGAGGTGCTGCAGTCCCTTCTGGTCCTGTCCGCCAATGACGCCGCGTACGCCATAGCCCAGCGAGTGAGCGGGTCGCTATCGGCTTTCGCCGGTGTTATGGAGCGTTCGGCTCACCAGATCGGTATGCAGGACTCCCCGGTGTTCCACGACCCGGCGGGCCTCGACGGGACAGAGGGCTACGACGGGGGCAACCTGGTGAGCGCCCGGGATTTGGCGATCGCGGGTCGGGACCTGTTGCGGGTACCCGAGCTCGCGAAGATTGTCAGCGAGCAGCAGTACCACTTCGTCGACCCAAAGGGAGTTGCGCACTGGCTCCCGAGCATGGACGAGGCATTTTTGGAAAGCTACATCGGGGCCGTTGGCATAAAGACCGGTTATACCGACAGGGCTGGCGACTGCCTCATGGCTGCAGCCACCCGAGGCGGGCGTACCATGCTCGCTGTGGTCATGAACGGCTACAACCCGACCGCCACTGCGATCGATTTGCTCAACCAGGGTTTTGCCACACAGACGAGTAAGGAGCGGGCCGGCGACCGCTTGCCGCCACCGGCTTTGCCAAGCCCGCTGAAGGCAGTCGCACCGCCGGCAAGAGGCGTCAAACGGGGGTCACGCCCAAGCACGCGTGCGGCACGGCCGGAAATGAGCCCAGCGCGGACCGTTGCCAAACACGCCACTGCGACCAACCAGCCGAGCTCCCGGCCCACGGTGCGGTTGCGAGGGTCGAGCGCCCCCGCCGCAGCAGTGGCTCACGTCCAGGTACGCAGAGGCTTGGCGGCGGTTGCAAGCACGTGGCTCGGCAAGGTCCTGCTACTTGCAACGGCTGTCAGTGCGGTGTGGGCATTGCTGGAACTTTTTACCGAAAGCAACCTCCGTCGCCGGCGCCGGAGAGCCACGGAGTCTTTCACTTCGACCGGTTCTCTGCTTGGCAACCTGCAGGGGGCCAAGCGCAGGCGGGAACAACTGCTTGCTTCGTACAGGCGTCACGAGAGAACCTCACGCTATGGCAAATAAGGCCCATGCGACCATGCAGTGGCGTCACTGATGCGCAAAATCCCTATTTCAGGTGGCCCGCATACGGGCAAGACAACCCTGTTCAACGCCCTCATGGAGGAGTTCCCCGACGCTCATTTCCTGGCCGAGCCGGCCGGGATCGTGATGGACCGCGAGATGAAGAAAGAACAAGGTACCGAAGGGTACGCAGGGGTTTTCCCATGGAACAACTACCCAGCCTTTGCGAGGCTGGTAATCGACCAGTCAGTCGAACTGGAAGCAAGTATCCCACCCGGCACCGACTTGGTGTTCCAGGACAGGAGCTTGATCGACAACATCGGCTACGGGCACCTACTCAAGTATACCGAGCTTCTTCCTGAGCTCGAACGCCACATCGAAGCAGCGCGCTACACGTGCGTACTGTTCTGTTCGCCAGTTGGTACTTATACCCGGACGGAGGTGCGATGGGAAACGTCCGAAGAAGCCCAACGAACACATGAGTTCTTGAGCCTCGCCCACGATGGGTGTGGGGTACCGGTACTCCACCTGCCACCTGTGCCCACCGAGGAAAGATTGGCCATAATCCGGGTCACCCTTGCGACGCTCTGACGAGCCGGGAAACAACCAGTTCCCCAAGATCCCCTGGCGTCTCCAGGACTACGGTGCAGTTGGCACCAGGCTGGGCCATTTCACCTCGGTAGCGACCACGCATATCGCAGATCGTGGCTCCCCTGGCCGGCCCTGGCCCGTATCGACGGTTACCGCGACCGTCATTGCCCGCACTGGTGCCACATCGCCAACCGCAATAGCCGCGGCGAGCACATCGTGGCAAGCGCAGCTCCGTCTTCCAAAGACCCCTTCGTAAAACTCGAAATAGTGCTCGAGGACCGCCGCGGCAAAACGTGCGACTTCCGAGGATGACTCTGCCATCGAGAGGCGTTGCTCCTCGCTCATAACCTCGCGCATCGTAGCGTCCAAGGGGACCAGAGTCGTCTTCCACGGGGCGCTCAGCACCGCCTGAGCAGCTTCGGGGTCGTGCCAGATGTTCGCTTCAGCCGCCGGGGTCACGTTGCCAGGCGCCAGCGCGGCCCCACCCATGATCGTGACACCTTCGACCAGTTCGGGCAGGTCTGGCTCGAGCCTGAGAGCCACTGCAAGGTTGGTGAGCGGCGCGGTCGCCAGCAGGTGTACCTCGCCTGGGCGCTCGCGGGCGGTGCGGGCAATCAGCTCGGCTGCGCTTTCGCTGACTATCGCGCCGGCAGGCTCGCCGATGTCGACACCCCCGAGCCCACTATCGCCATGAACCTGGGTACCGAGCTCGGGTTCCTCCCCGATCAGTGAAACCTCACAACCGGGGGCCACGGGGATCTGGCCGGTCCGCCCGGCAACATCGAGCACCCATAGCGAGTTGCGGGCCGCTGTGGCGGCGGAGATATTGCCGAACACGGTAGTGATGGCGCATATTTCCACGGCCGGGTCGGCCAGCAGGTACAGCAGCGCAACGGCATCGTCGACTCCGGTATCGCAATCGACCAGCAGCGTCTTCTTCTTGGTGAGGGTCATCTGCTCGGTTACCGCCATCTTCTCGGGGAGGTGATGGCGAAGGCTACCCGGTTAACGCCTATCGACAGATGAAGGCGCCGGCCCGTCACTTGGGGATATTTCGGCTGAACCGGAGCTCGCCTTGGGCGCCTGCTGGAACCACAGGCGCGCTCGGCTGCACCACGGCAAGCGGCGGCACTACGCGGCCGGCGCCGAGCGGCGGCCTCGGGTCGGGGGCGCCCTTGTTTGGCCAATATGAAAAGGCCCGTTCTGCAAGGGCTGTGATGGTGAGCGCCGGGTTGGCGCCAGGGTTCGCGGGGATCGCGGAGCCGTCGACAACATGCAGCCCGGGGTACGAGTAAACCCTGTGCCAGGGGTCGATGACACCTTCTTCGGCCGAGGCGCCGATCGTGCAACCCCCGAGAAAATGGGCCGTGAGTGGCATCCCGAATATCTCGCCCCAGTTGGCAGCGGGCCTGCCCCCGGTCTGCTTGGCCAGCCGGCGGGCGAGGTCATGGCCGATCGGCAACCATGTCGGGCTCGGTTGACCGTGCCCTTGCCGGCTCGTCAGGCGGGGGCCAAAGCGGCCCCTTTTTGCAGATAGGGTAAGGGAATTGTCGTGAGACTGCATGACAAGTGCAATGACCGTGCGTTCCGACCAGGACCTCAGGTCTAACGACTGCAGCAGCGCACGCGGGTCGCGAGCCGCGCTAACTAGCCAGCGCGCCAACCCTGGGCGCCCGCTCGCCTCGGCGGCCCTGCGCCACCCTCGCGTTTTCCGGCCACCAGCAACGTGCCCAAAAGACCCATCATGTTTGAACCGTGCCCGTAACGCACCGGCTCGGCATGGGTACCGGGGCCGGGGTAAAAAGACGAGGTTATTGCCACGCCGCGGCTGTAGTCCGGGTGGGGACGGCCGCTCGGGACCGTTGCCCCGAGCAGTGACTCGGAATTGGTGCGGGTGAGCTCGCCGAGCCGAGCCGACAGTTCAGGGAGCTTGCCCTCCAGAGCCATAGCGTGCAGCAGCGTTTGGGTGCCGAAAGCGCCCGCAGCGAGAACGACATGCCCTGCAGTCAATATCCTCCGAGGCCGGCCGGTCAGCCGCCCGGCCGCGAACGTGGACGTCCTCTCGGCTCCGACGAGCCACCCGCCGCCCGGCTTGGGCTCCAGGGAGCGGACCGTCACGAGCGGCACGACGACCGCGCCGGCTCGTTCGGCCAGATGGAGGTAATTGGTGAGCAGGGTGTTCTTGGCCCCGTAACGGCAGCCTGTCATGCACTCGCCGCATTGGCGGCACACCTGTCTGGCCGGCCCCGCCCCCCCGAAAGACGGGTCGGCGTGCGAGGCTCCTGGATGGCTCCCCGGTGGGCCGAAGAACACCCCGACGGGTGCCGGGCGGAACGTCTGCCCTACGCCCATTTCATATGCCACCTGGCGCATCGCCTCGTCTGCGGGCGTATGCACAGGGTTGTCAACCACCCCGAGCATCCGCTTGGCTTGCTCGTAATAGGGCGCCAACTCGGAACGCCAATCGGCAATACCCGCCCATTGCGGGTCGTCGTAGAACGCAGGCAGCGGCTCATAGAGCGTATTGGCGTAGTTAAGCGAGCCGCCACCGACGCCCGCGCCTGCCAGTACCACGACGTCACGTAGGAAATGGACGCGCTGCACCCCGAGGCAACCGAGCATCGGCGCCCACAGGAAACGGCGCACGTCCCAAGAGCTGCGCGGCAAGGTGGCGGCGTCGAAGCGCTTGCCAGCCTCGAGGACGGCAACCCGGTAACCCTTTTCGGAAAGGCGCAGGGCCGCCACCGAGCCCCCGAAGCCGGAGCCAACGATTATCGCGTCGTAATCGAACTGCTCCCGGACCGTGCGGTTAACCTCCCGATACGTCTTGAGGCTTCGGCCCACCAGAAGAAAGGAACGGCATCATAGCCCGTAGTTGCGCACCGACCTTTTCGACAGGGTGCTCGGCGCCCTCTTTCTGGAGCCTGTGGTAATTGGGCAGCCCATTTCGGTTTTCTTCCACCCACTCGGATGCAAAGGCGCCCGACTGGATGTCAGTGAGGATCCGTTTCATCTCGGCGCGCACGGCGTCATTGATGAGCCGGGGGCCGCGAGTCATGTCACCGTACTCGGCGGTGGTCGATATCGAATAACGCATCCCGGTAATACCGTGCTCGTAGATCAGGTCGACGATCAACTTCACTTCATGGAGGCACTCGAAATAGGCCGACTCTGGCTGGTAACCCGCCTCCACGAGGGTGTCGAAGCCGGCTTTGATAAGCGCAGTTAGCCCCCCGCACAGGACGACCTGCTCGCCGAAGAGGTCCGTCTCGGTCTCTTCTTTGAAGGTGGTATCGAGTACGCCGGCACGCGTTGCGCCAATCGCCCACGCATAGGAAAGGCCAAGCGCCTTGGCCTTACCAGTCGCGTCTCGCTCGACCGCAACGAGGCTCGGGACCCCTCCCCCGCCCTCGTACGTTCGACGCACCAGGTGGCCGGGGCCTTTGGGTGCGACCATTACGACGTCGACACCATCGGGTGGGTCGATGAGCCCGTAGCGAATGTTGAACCCGTGGGCAAACATCAAGGCGTCCCCAGCGCGCAGGTTGGGAGCGATGGACTCCAAGTAGATCGCCTGCTGGGCCGTGTCCGGCGCGAGCACCATGATCACGTCGGCCTCGGCGGCGGCCTCAGCGGGCCCCATGACACGTAGACCGGCGGCTTCAGCCTTGGCCCGCGAGCCTGACCCAGGTCGCAGCCCCACCCGGACGTCGACCCCCGAGTCGCGCAGGTTGAGCGCATGCGCATGGCCCTGGGAGCCGTAGCCGATGATCGCGACTTTCCTGGACGTGATCACAGAGGGGTCAGCGTCGTGCTCGTAATAAATATTGGCCATTTGTCTCTCCTAGCATTAGCTCCGGTTGGGACGGCGGACCGGGGGGCGCTCCAGCTTGGGCAACGCTACCCGCCCCGTACGTTGAATATCTATGATCCCGTAGGGCCTCAGCAGCTCCTCGAAATCGTCGAGCATCGAGGGCTGCCCGGCGAGCATCACGGTGAGAGCCTCCTGGCCCACGTCCACTACGGTCCCACCGAAGATGCGTACGAGGTCACCGACCTCGCCGCGGGACCGGGCCCGCCTGGTGGGGCACAGCGGACGCTTACCAAGACGAGCTCGCGTTCGATGGCCTCACCCGGCGTCATCTCGGTGATCTTGACGACGTTGACCAGTTTGAAGAGCTGCTTTGTCAGCTGTTCGACCGAGATCTCCTCGAGGTCGACGACGATGGTGATCCGGCTGAAGGCGTCGTCGTCGGTCGGGGCGACAGCCAGTGAGATTATGTTGAAGCCCCTGCGAGCAAACAGCGCCGACACCCTCGCGAGCACGCCGGCGCGGTTCTCTACGATTATCGAAATTGTCTGGTGACGCAGGCGCCCGCTGCCGGATGCCCAGGCAGTGCCGGTACTGGTGAGCGACGTCATTGCACCACCATTTCCCCACCCGGGCGCAGCGACGGGTGGACGATGACGTCACTATTGGATGCCCCGGAGGCCACCATCGGGAAGACCTTCTCCCGCGAATCTGTGCGGAAATCAATGACCACGGGCCGGTCGTCTATCGCATTTGCCTTGTCGACAACCGTTGCTACATCGTCGTTGTGCTCCACCCGGAAGGCAGCACAGCCCATTGCCTCGGCCCATTTGACATAGTCAGGCAGGTCGGGTGAGAGGTAGACCTCCGAGTAGCGCTCCTGGTAGAACATTTCCTGCCACTGGCGGACCATCCCGAGGTATGCGTTGTTCAAAATGGCCACCTTTATCGGGATCCGTTCGGTCGAGGCAGTCACGAGCTCCTGCGCGGTCATCTGGAAGCAACCGTCACCGTCGATCGCCCAGACCGTACGGTCGGGACGGCCCACCTTGGCACCGATCGCGGCCGGGACGGCGAAACCCATGGTGCCGAGGCCTCCGGAGTTCACCCACGTGTACGGGTAATCGAAGCGCCAGTACTGGCTCGCCCACATCTGGTGCTGGCCAACGCCGGCCACGACCGTGGTATCGGCAGGGCTGGCATCTCTGATCGCCTCGATGACGGCCTGCGGCTTCAGCAGTTCCCCCTCGGCTTGAGGCTCGTAGAACAACGGGAACCGCGCCCGGTAGTCGTTCAAATGTGCCCACCACGGGGAGCGGTCCGGCTGCGGCTCGCCGCTCGCTATCAACACGCGCACGAGCTCTTCGATCACGAGCCGGCAGTCGCCGACGATGGGCACGTCCGGGCGGCGGATTTTGCCGAGCTCTGCCGGGTCGATGTCAACATGGACGATTTTGGCCTCGGGAGCGAAGGTGCTCACCTTTCCGGTTACCCGGTCGTCGAAACGCGCGCCAAGGGTAATGAGCAGATCGGCTTCCTGCATGGCCATTATCGCGGTGTAATTCCCGTGCATGCCTGGCATGCCAAGGCATTGAGGGTGGCTGTCGGGGAACGCCCCTCGGGCCATAAGAGTGGTGACCACCGGTGCCTTGGTGAGCTCGGCCAGCTTGCCCAGCGCCTCTACCGCGCGCGCTTTGAGGATCCCGCCACCGGCATAGATGACCGGACGGGTCGAGGCGGTGATGAGACGCACGGCTTCGCGCACCATCCGCGGGTGCCCCTTTGTGTTCGGCTTGTACCCAGGCAGAGAGCTGGCGACCTCGTCGTCGGTCGGCCAATGCCACTCGGTGTCGGCTTGCAGGATGTCCTTTGGGATATCCAGCAGCACCGGCCCCGGGCGACCGGTTGTTGCGAGCAAAAAAGCCTGCCGCACCGCCAGAGCTATGTCCTCAGGTTTCATCACGAGCTCGTTGTGCTTGGTCACCGAGCGAGTGATCCCGACGGTGTCGGCTTCTTGGAACGAGTCGGTACCGATAACCGAGCGGCTCACCTGGCCAGTAATTGCGACCATTGGCACCGAGTCCATATACGCGTCGCATAGAGGGGTCACTAGGTTGGTAGCCCCGGGGCCGCTGGTCACCATTGCAACTCCCGGGCGGCCCGTTACATTTGCGTACCCCTCAGCCATATGGCCAGCGCCTTGTTCGTGGCGCACCAGCACGTGGCGTATCGGCGAGTCGAGGATCGGGTCATAGGCCGGGAGGATGGCGCCCCCCGGCAGGCCGAAAATGACCTCGGTGTGCTCCATCTCGAGGCTCTTTATTAGGGCTTGCGCCCCGGTCAATTGCATCGGCGCCTCACTGTCGTTTCGTTGGCTGTTGTCGAACTCGCTGGCAAAACAAAACGACCTCCCGTCTGGGAGGCCGTTCGACGCACGCGTTTGGTGAACGCGCGCGTCAGGTAAGTACTACAGAGATCAGGATCGTCGCGCTGGCAGAAGCGTGGGGTATTGCCGTGCCCGCGGACGCAACTGCCATGTGGGCTATCATGCCACAGCTCCGCTATTGCTGCAACTAATTGCGGCGAGGGTTAACATGCGGCGGTGGCTTTGCTCTCCCCGCCGGGAGCCGACGGTTTCGACGACCTGGACGAACAATGGCTGCGCTCGCGGCCGGGGGTGAAATGGGCGGTAGCCGACCGCGGGGTGCTCCCTAGCTGGGTCGCCGACATGGACTTTCCCGCTCCCCGCCCCGTCGTGGAGGCCCTTGTACGCCTCGCCGAGGGCGGCGACCTCGGGTACACGACCGGCAACGAAGCAGCCCTTCTCGAGGAGAAATGGGCAGCCCGGATGGCTACGAGGTACCGCTGGGATCCCGCTCCAGGGCAGCTACGGGTCTTGTCGGACACGGTCCAGGCAGTCCGCGTCCTGATCGAGCTCGCCAGCTCTCCGGGGGACGGGGTGCTGTTGCTCACACCTTCGTACCCCAGCTTCGTGGGAGCTCTGGAAGAGATGGGGCGCCGCCTCGTCGCCGTGCAAGCCGTGCCCGGCGAGGCCAATTGGGCCTTCGACCTGGACGCTGCTGCCGCTGCAGCCCGTGAAGCAAAGGTCCTCCTGCTCGTGAACCCTCACAACCCGACCGGGCGCATGCTGGGCCAGGCCGAACTGTCTGCGCTCGGCGAGCTGGCCGAGCGCAACGACCTGCTCGTCATCTCCGACGAGATCCATGCCGACCTGGCCCTGTCCGAGCTGGCCCACATCCCGTTCGCATCGCTGTCGGAGGAACTCGCATCCCGGACCGTCACGCTGTACTCAGCCAGTAAGGCTTACAACCTCGGAGGCATGTGCTGTGCGGTGGCCCACGTCGGCGCCCCCGAAGTGGCGCGCCAGCTCACCGACATGCAGCACACGATGGGCCGCGTCAGCATCGCGGCCGTCGCTGCCACGCTTGCAGCATGGTCACCCGAAGGGGACGCTTGGCTCGATCGCTGCGTAGCCCGGCTCCGGGCGAACCGGGAGCTGCTCGGTCAGTGGCTGGGCGCCTCCTCCGCCGGCGGCGGCGCCGGGGTGCAGGGCTATCTCCCGGAGGCTACCTACCTGTCCTGGCTGGACTTCCGCGCCGCAGGGCTCGGGGACGACCCGGCTGAGTGGTTGCTCTCGGAGGCAAAGATCATGCTCAGCTCAGGGGCAAGGTTCGGACCGGGCGGGATGGGCTTCGCCCGCCTCAATTTCGCGACAACCCCCCTGATCCTGAGCGAGATCCTTGACCGCACCGCCAGCGCTTTACTCGGGCGCGACCTCGGGCCCGAGCAGGCCCCTGCCGACTAGTTCGCCGCGCAGGGCTTCGGGCGTCGTGAACACCACTGCCGGGATGCCGAGCGCACCGGCAGCGGCCGTGTTCTCCGGGCGGTCATCGATAAAAAGGACCTCGTCTGGCTGCAGGTCCAACCGCTCGAGGGCCCTGCGGAAATACTCCGGGTCCGGCTTGATCACGCCTTCGAGTCCCGAGATGAAATAGCCGTCGAACCACCCGAGGAAGTCGTATATCTCGGTGCGCCGTTCCCAGTTCTCGCGTTCCATGTTGCTGAGCGCGTAGCACGGCACCCCTGTCGCCTTCAGTTCGGCGAACAGGTCCACGCTGCCCTGGATCACGCCGCGTACCATTTCTTCGGCACGCTCGCCCCAAGCGTCGATCAGCTCGGCGTGACCCGGGAACTTGGCCCGCCGCTCCGCGCAGGCCTCGGCGATGCTCTGGCCGCGGTCCTGTTCGGAGTGCCAAACAGGCGTACAGATATTGGCGAGGAAATCCTCCATTCCCGCCACGTCGTCGCCGAACAGCTTTCGGTAGAGGTAACGGGGGTCCCAGTCGAGGAACACACCGCCCAGGTCCAGTAGGACTGCGCTCGGCCTTGGTCGATTGGCGGTACCCACTAGGGCTCAGTGACGGCGCCCTTGTCGGCACCGGTGACCAGACGGGCGTACTTGGCGAGCACACCATGGGTGTAGCGCGGTTCAGGCAGCTTCCAGTTCTGTTTGCGCGCTGCGATCTCAGGCGGGGCGACGTGCAGGTCGATCTTCCGGGTCGGCACGTCGATAGTGATCCGGTCCCCGTCTGCGACAAATGCGATCGGGCCGCCGTCAACGGCTTCGGGAGCGATGTGGCCGATGCAAAACCCGTGAGTGCCCCCGCTGAAGCGCCCGTCGGTGATCAACGCGCAGTCGCCCCCGCGTCCGGCACCTTTCATGGCACCTGTGACGGCGAGCATCTCGCGCATGCCGGGCCCGCCCTTAGGCCCTTCGTAACGGATCACTACCACTGTGCCCGGTTCGATAGATCCGGCCAGGATCGTTTCGAGAGCCGCCTGCTCGCCATCGAAGACCCGGGCGACACCCTCGAAGTGGTCGAAGTCGAGACCAGCAACCTTTACTACCCCGCCGGCCGGCGCCAGCGAACCCCAAAGGATCGCAATACCCCCATCAGCGTGCAGCGGGTTAGCCAAGGGATGGACGACCTTGCCGTCGGGAGCCGGCGGGTCGAGAGCGGAGAGGTTCTCGGCCAATGTCTTGCCCGTGACGCTAAGGCAGTCGCCGTGCAGGAGCCCGGCGTCCAGCAGCTCTTTCATTACGACCGGGAGACCGCCGATGCGGTCGAGGTCGACCATGTGATAAAGCCCATGGGGTTTCATGTCCGCAATGTGAGGCACTTTCCTGCCAACGCGGTCGAAGTCGTCGAGCGAGAGGTCGACCTGCGCTTCGTGGGCGATGGCCAGCAGGTGGAGCACCGCGTTCGTCGAGCCACCGAGCGCCATGACAACTGCGATGGCGTTTTCGAAAGCGTCCTTGGTCATGATCTGGCGAGGGCGGATGCCCAGTTCGAGCAGTTTGACAACGGCCTTGCCCGACTCGTAGGCGTAGTCGTCACGCCTCCGGTCGACGGCAGGGGCGGCCGAACTGCCGGGAAGAGCCATCCCGAGAGCCTCGGCGGCTGAGGCCATCGTGTTCGCCGTGAACATCCCGGCGCAGCTGCCTTCGGTCGGGCACGCCCGGTGCTCGATGAGCGAAAGTTCTGCGTCCGTAAGCTTGCCTACCGCATGCGCACCCACTGCCTCGAAGACGCTGACTATGTCGAGCGCCTCGCCGTGCTCGCCCCGCCCCGGCAGGATGCTGCCTCCGTAGAGGAACACCGAAGGCAGGTTGAGCCGGGCAGCAGCCATGAGCATCCCCGGCAGGGACTTGTCGCAGCCGGCGAAGGTGGCGAGAGCGTCGAACCGCTCGGCATGCATCATCGCCTCAACCGAATCTGCGATGATCTCCCGGCTGACCAAAGAGGCCCGCATGCCCTCGGTACCCATGGAGATACCGTCCGAAACGGCGATCGTGACGAACTCGAGGGGGAAACCCCCTGCGTCGCGAATGCCCTGCTTGGCGCGTTTGGCGAGCCGGTCGAGAGGTAGGTTGCACGGGGTGACCTCGTTCCACGACGAAGCGACGCCTACCTGGGGTTTGGACCAGTCGGCGTCCGTCATGCCGACGGCGCGGAGCATGGCCCGGGCCGGCGCCCGTTCGGGCCCGTCGGTAACTTCGTGGCTGCGCGGTTTGAGTTCACTGGGCATATGACAACCCTACAGGTGCTCGCTCAGCGCGCCCCAGCCCGTTTCGGGGCCGCCCTGGGGGCGAGCGCTAACTGGCCGGGGTGCCGCGCCGTTCGCGGAGGAGGTCGGTCGCGGCCCGGAGGTCGGCGTTGCCGCTCGTCGCCGCTTTGATCTTGCCGATGAAAAAACCCGCAAGTTTGTCATCGCCCGCGCCGTAACGCTCCCACTCGCGCGGGTTGGCGGCGATCACTTCTTCGATCACTGCGTCCAGGGCACCCGAAGCCATGGCCTGGAAGCCGAGCTTCGCTGCTATGGCGTTCGGGTCGCCGCCTTCGGCCACCAGAGCTCGCAGTACCGTGCGGGCTTGCGCGGATGTCAGTTGTCCTTGTTGCTCCATTAGCAGGAGGCGCACAAAGCCGTCAGGGTCGACGTCCTTTCGCCCCCGGTCGGCAAGTTCGCCGGCGACTTCGTTTGCAAGCCTGCGCAACGCCAGGGCGGCGTCCGCCTTTGCCGACACAGCGGCCGTAATTAGGCCGTCAAGCTGGAGCCGGACGACGGTTGCCACCGCTTCGGACGACACAGGGACACCAGCAGCCTCGGCAACCCGTGCACGCCTCTCGGCCGGCAGTACGCCCAGGGCAGATTTAACGGCTTCGACCCACTCCGGTCCTGGGTCCAGAGCCACCAGGTCCGGCTCGGGAAAATAGCGGTAGTCGAACGCCTCTTCCTTCGAACGCATCGAGTGAGTGCGGCTGTCCGCCTCGTCCCAGTGCCGGGTCTCCTGGGCCACAACCCCGCCGTCAGCCAGCAGTTCCGCCTGGCGCGCAGCCTCGTAGTCGACCGCGTGAGCGAGGCTGCGCAAGGAGTTCATGTTTTTTATCTCGCAGCGCGTCCCGAGCTCAGTAGAACCTTTCCTGCGCACGCTGACGTTGCAGTCGACGCGGAGCGAACCTTCCTCCATTTTCCCGTCGGAAGCCTCGGTAGCGATCAGCACGGCCCGGAGCTCCTCGACATAGTCGCGGGCCTCTTCTGCGTTTCGCATGTCGGGGGCGGAAACTATTTCGACAAGGGGGACCCCGGCCCGGTTGTAGTCGACGAGGGAATGCGAGGCCTCATGGATCCTGCCGCCGCCGCCGACGTGGGTCGTCTTGCCTGTGTCCTCCTCCATGTGGGCGCGGATTACGCCGACCCTTTTCCCACTAGGCAGCTCCAGCCAGCCGTCAGTATTAATAGGGACGTCATACTGGCTGATCTGGTAATCCTTAGGCATGTCAGGGTAGAAATAGTTTTTCCGGTGGAACAGCGACGGTTGCACCCTGCAGTGCAATGCAGTGCCGATCCGGATCGCGTACTCGACAGCCTGACGGTTGAGGACGGGCAACGACCCGGGCAAGCCGAGGCACACCGGGCAGACGTTGGTGTTGGGCTCATCACCAAAAGCATTGCGGCAACTGCAAAAAAGCTTCGTCTCGGTCCTGAGCTCGCAGTGCACTTCGAGCCCGATGACGATCTCCCAGCCGCTCATGACGTCGGTATGAGCCATCACTTCCCCCCTCCGGTTGGCGCCCCCGCTTCGAGCACCTGAGCCACCTGGAACATCACCGTTTCTCCCAGCGCAGGCGCGAGCACCTGCACCCCTACCGGTAGGCCATCGTCCCCCGTCCCGAACGGGACGCTGATGGCCGGGTGACCGGCGAGGTTGGAGGGGATCGTGCAGACGTCGCTTAGGTACATCGTGAGCGGGTCGGACGTCTTCGCGCCCAGCTCGAACGCGGTAGTGGGTGCGGTCGGCGAAAGCAGCACGTCAAAAGACCGGTAAGCCTCTTCGAAATCTCGGATGATCAGCGTCCGGACCTTTTGCGCCTTGCCGTAATACGCGTCGTAATAGCCCGCGGAAAGCGCGTATGTGCCAAGCATTATCCGGCGCTTCACCTCCGGGCCGAAGCCCGCAGAACGTGTCGCGATGTACATTTCGGTGATATCGGCGCCAGGCACTCTCAAGCCGTAGCGGACCCCGTCGTAGCGGGCGAGGTTGGAAGAGGCCTCAGCAGGAGCGATCATGTAATAGGCAGAGAGGCCATAGCGCACGGCGGGCACGCTTACCTCCTCTACCTTCGCACCTGCCGATGCGAGCGCTTCAGCCGCCTCGGCAAGCCGGGCCGCCACGTCCGGGGCGATGCCCTCGGCACCGGCAAGCTCTGCGATCACACCGACCCGGAGCCCTTCGGCGCCTCGGCCGAGGTTCGCAGACGCATGTGGCGGGCTGCCAGGCAGGCTCGTCGAGTCCAACGGGTCGTGGCCAGAGATCGTGTCCAAGAGAAGGGCCGCGTCAGCCACGTTGGCGGCAAAAGGCCCGATCTGGTCGAGTGAGCTTGCGAAAGCTACCAGGCCGTAGCGTGAGACGACACCATAGGTCGGTTTGGCGCCCACTACCCCGCAAAGGGCCGCCGGCTGGCGGATGGAGCCGCCCGTGTCGCTCCCGAGAGCCAGCGGGGCAAAACCGGCGGCTACCGCAGCGGCGCTCCCCCCAGACGAGCCACCAGGGACCCGGGTCAGGTCACGAGGGTTGCGGGTCGGGCCGAAGGCGGAGTGCTCCGTCGAAGAGCCCATCGCGAACTCGTCCATATTCGTCTTGCCGATGAAAACTGCCCCGGCCGCGGCAAGCCGGCTGACAACCGTGGCGTCGTAGGGCGGCACCCAGCCGGCAAGGATCTTCGACGAGCAAGTCGTCGGCACGCCGCGGGTGCAGAGCAGGTCCTTCAAGGCCACCGGCACGCCGGCAAGGGGGCCAGGGTCCTCGCCGGCAGCGACCATGCGGTCTATTTCGGCTGCACGTGAGCGGGACTGGTCCTTCATGACGAGGTTGAAGGCGTGCACGTCGGCCTCTCGTCCTGCGACCCTGCTGAGGTGCTCCTCCAGCACCGCAGTCGCAGTCCGCCTGCCCTCGCGGACGTCAGAAGCCGTCGCTACCGCTGAACCATGCCCGCCCGGGCCCGCCGGGCTCACGGCGCCTCACCCAGGATCCGAGGGATGCGGAAGCGGTCGTCTTCGACGTCAGGAGCCTGCGAGAGGACCTCGGCCCTGTCGAGGCACGGACGGGGGACATCCTCCCGGAAGACGTTGGCCAGCGGGAAGGGGTGCGCCGTCGGGGGCACTCCCTCGATGTCCAGCGACGCTATATCGGCTGCGTGCTCGAGGACCGCGGCGAGCTGGGTCGTGTAGCGGCTCAGTTCCTCCTCGGACAACGCTAGGCGTGCCAGGCGTGCAACGTGGGCGACGTCGCTGTTGGAAATGGGCTGGGTCACTCGGTCATCGTAATATGACCACGTGCCGAAATACCCTTTCTTAAGCGACGAGTGGGTGAACGAGGCCCGTCGGATCTATTCCGAGGCCGAAGCAAGTGGTGCGGGTGGTGTTTCCGGCGGGAGGGCTATGGCTCCCGTCCGGGTAAACCTCATCGTGGCCGAGGCTCCTTTTTCGGCCGCCGCACTTGATGCCCACGTCGACACCTCATCGGGCCGCCTCAACATAGACACCGGTCACCTCACCAACCCGGACGTGACGGTATCGATGACATATGACACCGCTCGTTCGCTGTTCGTCCAGGGTGACATTCAGGCCGTCATGCAAGCATTCTTGGGCGGGAGGATCAAGGTGGACGGCGACTTGACCAAGTTGTTGGACCCACAAAGCGGCATATGGCCGACCGCTGCGCCTCCCAACCCCGGCGGTGCGATGGGCTCGCCCGACGGCACTCAACCGGACCTCGGTTTCCCGAAGCCCGAGGCCGAGCAAATAGCCCGACGTCTCCAGGAAATAACCGACCAGTGACAGCAACAGGCCAAGACCTCCTCGAGTCGACGCGAGTCGACAAATGGCTCTGGGCGGTGCGCTTTTACAAGACCCGCTCCGCCGCAACCGACGCGTGCCGCGCCGGCCACGTGCGGGTCAACAAGGTGGCTGCGAAACCCGCGACGGTTGTAAGGCCCGGCGATACGGTCGAGGCGCGCTCCACCGAACGCGAGCACGTGGTCGAGGTGACGTCCGTGATCGAAAAACGGGTGGGGGCGCCCTTAGCTTCGACCTGCTACGTGGACCACAGCCCGCCGTCTCCCAGCAAGGAGCAGGCCGTCCTCAACTTTCGCGCGAGAGAGGCGCGGGCCGCCCGACCAAGAGGGACCGACGCCAACTGGACCGGGCCCGCAAACAGTAAACCAGCAGGTAAGCGCCCCGGTCGCGCCCTAACGCTTGGGAAAAGGGTGTCAGCCGGTGACCAGCACCACCGATTTGCCGTAAAGGACCGCCGTGCCCACCGCCGGCTGTGTGGCGGAGACGGGGTCCAGTGGGCTGCCCTGGGTTTCATAGACGTTCAGGCCGATCCCCTCCAGCACCTTGGCCGCCTCCCCGGGCAACAACCCTACGACGCTGGCCGGGATCGTGACCAGGTGCGGGCCGAGCGACGCTGTGATGGTGACCGTCGTGCCGACGACCTCGCGAGCGCCTGGGGACGGGTCGGTGGTAATGACGTCGCCCGCTGGCACGGTGTTGCTATAGCTGGTCAGCTCGCTGGACTTGAAATGGAGCCTTTTCAGGTCGGCGACCATCTGGTCATAAGTCGTTGCGCTACCCAAGGCTGGTACGACGGCCATGGGCTTGCCGGTGCTGACCACCAGCCTGACGGCAGTGCCCGGGGCGACACGCTTGCCGTGCGGCGTCCAAGAGATGACGGCTCCAGCGGGGACGGTCATGCTCGTGGTGTCGTGGACGGCGCCGCGGCGCAGGCCCGTCGAGCGCAGAGCGGTGGACGCCTGCGCAAGGTTCAGGGTGGCGAGGTTCGGCACGGCGACGGGTTCCGGTCCGAGGGAAATCGTGACCGCCACGATGCCCTTGGCAAGCAGCTTGGTGTTGGGCGCGGGGGACTGCGAGATCACCGATCCCTTGGCCGCCTTGTCCCATTGGCTGGCTGCAACGCTCAGGCCGAGGTGCTCGGCAATCAGGACGGTCCTGGCCCCCGCGACAGTGTCGCCCACCAACCAGGGCACGGAGTAGGACGGGGCCGGCTGCGACGTGTACAGGGCAGCCCCCACCCCCGCCGCTGCGGCGAGTACCGCCAAGGGCACCAGGGCCCGCCACCATCGCCTTCGCCGCCGAGGGCGCCCGGCGGGGTCGGACAAGGTGGGTCGAGTCTCGGCCGGGCCGCCTTGGCCGGGCCGGCGCCGGCGCTTGGGCCGGGCGTAGTTCGGGGCGTGGTCGTTGGACTGCCGGTAAAGGTTCGGGCGCCTGGGACCACGACCACCGGGTCGTCGCGGATGCTCAGATCCGGTGCCGCGCCACGTCGCCCCCCGCCAGCGAGCTGGGTATGCTCACCGGCGTTTTCCTGGTCTGCGGCACTGGCCAGGCCGGACAAAGGTAGGCGTGCCGGGGCGCGCAGCTGCCGGGCCACGGCCGATATCTGCTGGGCAAGTGCCTCAGCGCTGAGGCGAGCCTCCGGGTCGGCCAAGCCTGCCTGCTCGAGCACCGGGGCGAGCAGGCCGAGCTCCGCAGGGACGGGAATGGACCGGCCGGCCCGAGCTATCAGGCCCCCGAGGGTGGTGTCGAGCGCAAAGGGCACCGAGCCGGTCGCCGCTTCGATCAGCACCAGCGTGAGGGCGTACACGTCGGCGCGCCCGTCAAGAGGCAAGCCGCTCAGTTGTTCAGGTGCTGCATACCGGGCCGTGCCGACCATCGCCCCAACGGGCTCGGTCCAGCTCGCCTCCGCGAGGGCGCGCGCGATGCCAAAATCGGCGACGCTGGCGTGGCCCTCCTCATCGAAGAGCAAGTTGGCGGGCTTGATGTCGCGATGGACCAATCCGCGCGAGTGTGCGTACGCGAGCGCTGAGGTCACGTCGAGCCCAACCGACGCCACTTGGGAAATACTCAGCCTGTAGCCACCGTCGAGCAGAGACCTCAGGCTCCCACCTTCCAGCAGTTCCATTGCCAGGTAAGCCTGCTCAGCGTCCTCGCCCCAGTCGTACACCCGGACGATGCTCGGGTGCCGTAAGACCGCAACGGTCTGAGCTTCTGCCTGGAAGCGCCGCAAGAACGACTTGTCTTCGGTTAGCGCCGGGTGGAGCACCTTGACCGCTACGGCGCGCCTAAGCCGGACGTCCTCTGCCACGTAAACGTGGGCCGAGGCGCCGCTCCCGATCGGTCGGAGCAGCCTGTAGCGGCCACCTACGACCGTGCCAACGAGCTCAGAACTCCTCAGGGGCACCTGATCAGGCTAACTAGCAGGGAGATAACATCGGTGGACCGTCGGCTGTTGAACGCCGGCAGCGCTTAGGCCAGCTCGCCGGTATCGAGGAGCCGGCCGAAACCGCCCTCATCGAGCAGCGGTATACCGAGCTCTGTTGCCTTGGCCAGCTTCGCCCCCCCGGGGTCGTCACCGAGGACCACAGCCGTCGTCTTTTGGGACACGCTGCCAGGTGCCTTGCCTCCACGAGCCTTAATGGCCGCCTCGGCTTCTTCCCTGGACCAACCTTGCAAGGTGCCCGTCACGACAATGGACTTGCCTATGAGCGTCTGGGCAAGCACCGGCGCACTCGGTCCTTCGAAATTGAGGCCGGCTTCCCTAAGGCGCTCTATTACTTCACGGTTGCGCGGCAATGAAAAAAAGCGCGTGATGCTCGCCGCAATGACTGGGCCGATGCCCTCGATGGCAGCGACGTCGTCCTCGGGCGCTGTCATTATCCTGTCGAGGTGGCCCATAGCGCGTGACAACAGCTGGCTGGTGTTCGCGCCAAGGTGCCTGACCGATAACCCGACGAGCAAGTTCGCCAGAGGACGCGACTTGGACTCGTTGATGGCCGCGCCGAGGTTCGCCACCGAGAGGCTGCCAAAACCCTCAAAACTCTGGACGCGCTCGAAGTCGAGTGAGTAAATGTCGGCTACGTCAGCGAGCAAGCCCTCCTTGCAAAACAGGGAAACGGTCCGCTCTCCGAGGCCTTCTATGTCCATCGCCCCCCTCGACGCGAAATGCGATATCCGCTGCACCTGCTGGCCCGGGCATTCGACATTTATGCAATAGGTGTCAGCCTCCCCTTCCAAACGTTGCAGCGGGGAACCGCATATCGGGCAGGTGGAAGGGAAGGACCAAGCTGGCAGGTCCTTTGGCCGCAGCGGCAAGACCGGGCCACGCACCTCGGGGATCACATCGCCGGCGCGGCGCACGACCACTGTGTCGCCGGGACGGACGTCTTTAGCCCGGACCTGGTCCTCGTTGTGGAGTGTTGCAAGGCTGACCCGCGCACCGCCCACTACCACTGGCTCCAATACGGCGAACGGGGTCGCTTTCCCGGTGCGCCCGATGGAGACCATGATCCCTTTGAGGATTGTCGTCTTTTCCTCCGGCGGGAACTTGTAAGCGATCGCCCAGCGTGGCGCCTTCGAGGTGGCCCCCAGCTCACGGCGCTGTGCCAGGCTGTCAACCTTCACGACCACACCGTCGATCTCGTAGCCGATGCTGTGCCGCCCCTCGAGCCACCTCTTGCAGTAGCTGTCAACCTCCTCCAGGCTTCCCACCGTCTCGATGCTCGGGCTCACGGGGAAACCTTCTTCCCTCAACCAGTCGAGCGTCTCGTGGTGGTAGCGGAACACCGGCCCTCCGCTAACCTCGCCGAGCTGGTAAGCGGAAAACGACAGCTCCCTCGTCGCCGTGACCCCGGCGTCCTTCTGGCGCAGCGACCCGGCTGCAGCGTTGCGGGGGTTGATGAAGGTGCGGGCACCAGCGTCGGCCTGGCGCCGGTTCAATGCCTCAAAGGCCCGCACAGTCATGAAGATCTCGCCGCGCACCTCGAGGATCTCAGGCGCACCCGGTCCTAGCGACTTCGGGACCGCGGAAATCGTCGCGACGTTCGCGGTCACGTCCTCGCCGACCTCACCGTCGCCTCTGGTGGCTGCCCTTGTGAGCTGGCCCGCCTCGTAGAGCAGCGACATGGCCAGGCCATCGATCTTCAGCTCGCAGTTGAAGACGACCTCCCCCGAAATGTAACGCTCCATCCGCTTGCCCCAAGCGAGCAGCTCCTCGTAGCTGGTCGTCTTGTCCAGCGACATCATCGGCGTGCGGTGCCTCACCTCGGCAAAAAGGCCGACCGGCGCCCCACCTACCTGCTGAGTTGGCGAAGACTCCGTTACGAGCTCAGGGTGCGCCTCCTCGATGCGGGCCAGTTCTCGGACCAGTTCGTCATATTCAGCATCGGTTATCTCGGGGTCGTCAAGCTCGAAATAACGCCGGTTGTGATGTGCGATCAGGTCGCGCAGCTCTTCAGTCCTCTGGGCGGGGTCGTGAGCCATCGCCAACAAGGCTATCCAGGCCCAGTGACGGGGTAACGAGGCGGCCGTCGTTAGACGGCAGTCCCGCCTCCCACCACGACCTCTTCGCTCTGCCCTACCTCCGGTCGGCCGGCCCCGCCAGCGTCGTCGGCCGGGCCAGCCGCGTAAAGGACCACGGCTTGGCCCGGGGCGACACGGCGCGTCGGCTCCTCCAGCATGACCGTCCCACACTCGGGGTCTGGCCCACCCAGCCACTGACCTCTGAGCGGTCGCCCATGGGCGCTCAACTGTACCTGCACCGCGCTACCCGCAACCAGAGGCAGGTACGACCAGGACAGCTCGTTGATTTGCAGTCTTTCGACTAGCAAATCCTCGAGCGGTCCCACCATCGCAACCCGCTTCGCAAGGTCCACGGCGACGACATAGCGACGCTCGGGCAGCGAGACTGCGTGCAAGCCGAGGCCCCTGCGCTGACCCACAGTGACCAGCTCCAGCGCCTCGACTTCGCCGAGGTCGTCCCCGTTGGTACCGACGAGCCGGCCTTCCCGGAGCGGGATGCGTTCACCGACAAAGCTTGCCCTTCCCCCAGATTTGGAGATGAAGCAGACATCTTGGCTGTCGGGCTTGCCCGCGGTCCGCAGGTCAAGGTCGGAGGCGAGGCGGCGGACCTCTTCCTTGGTCAGCTCCCCGATAGGCAGCAACACCCGAGCGAGCTGTTCCTGGCCGAGCATGTAAAGCACGTACGACTGGTCCTTGGCGACGTCGCGACCACGGCGCAACTGCCATGTCGTGCCGTCCTTAGTCACGCGGGCGTGGTGGCCGGTGGCGATGGCATCGAAGCCGAGCAACGGCGCCCGCTCAAGAAAACGACCGAACTTGAGGTGAGCATTGCAGGCAATACACGGGTTCGGGGTCCTCGCCTGAGCATGGGCCTCGACGTAGGGCGCGACGACGTCACGCTCGAAGTCGGCAGTGAAATTGAATACGTGGTGGGTGATGCCGAGCTGCTGGCAAACCCGGCGGGCGTCCTCGACATCGGCCACCGAACAGCACCCCGAGTCCGAGGGGCCGCCCCAGAGCTTCATCGTCGCCCCAACGACTTCGTGACCGTCGCGAAGCATCAAGGCGGCCGCTACCGACGAATCGACGCCGCCCGACATCGCTACCAGGACGCGCACCGTCAGCCTGCCACGGCCAGGGCTGGTATGACCGAGCCACCGAGGCGGGAGACGGCGGCGGGGACGGCTCGAAGAGCCAGGGCGACGTCAGCCTCGGAACTGGTGTGCCCGATCGTCAGCCGGAGCGCTCCGAGCGCCGCCTCGACCGGGTAACCCATCGCGACAAGGACATGGCTCGGCTCCATCGCGCCGCTCGCACATGCCGAACCCGCCGAGGCGGCTACCCCGTACTCATCGAGCAGGACCAGAAGCGCCTCGCTCTCGACACCATCGATAATGATGTGGCAGTGGCCGGGCACTTTGTCCTGACGTGGTGCGGTCTCGTCCGCGGCCGGGATGCTGGCCAACAAGCCTGCCGTCAGCTTGTCCCGCAGCCTCCGGCCTCGCTCGCAGGCGCTCGCCCGGTGCAGCCCGGCTGCCTCCAGGGCGGCAGCCATGCCGACTATGCCGGCGACGTTGTGAGTGCCAGCACGGCGTTCTCGTTCTTGGGGCCCGCCATAGATAAGCGGCTCTAGCGCGACAGCCCGACGAAAGGCCAGAGCACCGACGCCCTGCGGCCCGCCGAACTTGTGGGCGCTAATGCTCACCATGTCTGCGTCCGCAGCCAACTGGGCGACGTCGAGCCAGGGGGGGGCCTGGACGGCGTCGGTGTGCAGCACGGCGCCGGGGGCGCGCCGCCGCACCAGGCGTGCCACCTCGGAAATGGGTTGTACGGTGCCTACTTCGTTGTTGACGAGCTGGACCGACACAATGCTCACTGTCCTGTCGAGCGCCGCGGCAAGGGCCTGCAAGTCGACAATGCCATCGCTCCCCACCCCGACAACTCGGACCGGCGAAGCGAAGAGGCGGCCGGCCGCTTGCGCCGCATGCAACACAGCGTGGTGCTCGATCGCGCTAACTACGACAGGCCCGGATGTTGCACCAGCCCGGCCAAGCACGGCCAGGTTGGCGGCCTCGGTACCACCACTGGTGAACACCACGTCGCCCGGGGCCGTCCCAAGGAGGGCGGCAACCTTGTCCCGCGCCTCGTCAATTGCTTGGCGCGCAGCTCTGGCGACGGCATGGGAGCCCGACGGGTTGCCGAAGGTCCCGGACAGCCATGGCTCCATAGCTGTGCGCGCTTCAGGGCAAAGTGGGGTCGTCGAGGCGTTGTCCAAGTAAGCGAGCACGTTGCACAGGCTACCCAAGGGGCTCAGGCGGTCGTCGTGGTCCCGCCGCCCGCAGTAGTCGAGGTTGTGCTTGACGTGCTCGTGGTCGTGGGCGCGACCGTCGAGGTGGTCGTCGCAGGCACGGTCGAAGTGGTTGTGGTGGGAGGCTGTGTCGTCGTCGGTGCGGGGCGCGTAGTCGTCGGTGCGGGGCACGTAGTCGTCGGTGCGGGGCGCGTAGTCGTCGGTGCGGGGCGCGTAGTGGTCGGCGCAGGCCGAGCCGTGGTCGTCGGGGCAGGCCGAGTCGTTGTCGGCGCTGGCTTTGTTGTTGTCGGCGCTGGCTTAGTCGTGGTCGTGACCGGCTTTGTCGTGGTGGTCGGTCGCGTCCTGGTCGTGGTGGTAAGCCGCGGTCTGGTCGTAGTAGGACCAGGCCCTGCGGTCGTCCGGACGACCCTGGTCGTAGTGGTAACTGGGCCCGTTGTAGCGAGCGCCGGTTTGGCACCGGTGGTGAGGACCGACTTGGCCGTCGTGGGCACTGGTGGGGTCGTCGTAGGAGCGACCGAGGTAGTGCTCGCCGGGGCCACCGTGCTCGGGACGGGCACCGTGGACGCGGTAGTCGTCGTAGCCGGGGCGGTGGTCGTGGTCGTGGGCGTGGCGGTTGTGGTCGTGCTGGGCGGCGGCACGGTCGGGACGGGGGCGCCGGTGGGAGCCCCGGGCGGGGGCGCCAGGGTCGTGACGGGGATCGTGGTGACCGAAGTCGTCAGCTGAGCCACCTTGGCGGGCGTCCAGGTCACGCCACCACCGAAGGACCAGTCGATGACACCGTGGTCACCCTGCAGAGGAGGCCTGACGCCGTCGATCACATCGATGATGTCGCCGACCCGGCTGAAGCGGAAGAAGGCCTCGGCACGCGCCGGAGCCAAGTTGACGCAGCCGTGCGAGACGTTCTCCAGTCCCTGTTCGGAGACGCTCCAGGGGGCCGCATGCACGTACTCGCCACTGTCGGAAATATGGACATCCCAGTAGACGAGCTCGTTATAGCCCGCCGGGGACTTGACGGGGATGCCGACCGACGACGAGATCATATGCACGACGGACTCCCGGTCGAGGACGATGTGCGTCCCGTCCTGGGTCGGCCATTCGGGCGCTCCGGCGCTTATCGGCCAACTGTAAAGAAGCTGGCCGTTGTCGGTGACGGTCATCTCGTGAGTGGCCAGGTTGACGACGGATATGTGGCTGTTACCGATTACGAACGCCGTCGATACAGTCCCTTCGCCCCAGGCTCCGCCGCCGACGTCCCAGCCGTTGAGGTTGCCGTTGACTTCGACCTGGTCGCCAACGGGCCAGTACGAGGTGGGCCGGAAGTGGAGTTCGACAGAGCTGAACCAGTGCCAGCCGCCCGCCACTGGCTTGCTCATGGCGATGGAGAGGTGGGACTCGATGGCCTTCTGAGCGGCCAGGGTGTCGACCGGTTGGGAGAACATGAAGACGATCGGCTGGCCTACACCTACCGCGATCCCCGGAGACGGGAAGACGCTCGCAGTAACGATGCTGGCAGGCGCCGCTGTCGTGAAACTCCCCGAGCCCTTGGCGCTGAACGCGGCCTCGGCGACCGCTCCCGTACCGGCATTCGCGCCAGGACCAGCGCCTGCGCTCAGTACTGTGTAATGGACCGTATAGGTAGAGCCTGGGAAAAGCTTGCCCGTCGAGCGCCACTCGTCGCCGGCTGCGTCCAACGTGCCCTTCAGCTTGTTGCCTCCCGGCAGGACAGACACATGCACGCCCTCGAGCCGGGCACCGTCGGCGCGAAGGGTGACCACTGAGCTCAAGGGTTGCTTGGTCGAACCGTCCGCCGGCGACATTGACACCTTCGACAGGAGCTGGTCGACAGCCTCCGCGTGGCTGGTCGTGGTCGTCACGCTCGCAGCTGGCTTGGGCGCCTTGGCGCCCCTGCCGCTCTTGGGACCGCCGGACGAGGCGACGCGGCCGTTGGGGTGCTTGGCCGAAAGGCCGCCCACGATGGCGACCACCAGGAGCGCCGAAACGACGAGCGCGCCACCCGCGAAGATAAGCGTGCTGCTGCGCCCGAAACCGCCCTGGCGCGTGGGACCTCCCCGCCGTGCCTTACTGCTCACAGTTAGAGGCTAGAGGCATCCGGTGACATCTTGGCTTCGCGCCGCAGGATTTCGTCTAGGAAGGGCTACCCGTGCCCCGCTCAGGGGGTCGGGACGAGCCAAAGCACAGCAAGGGGAGGTAGGACCATCTCGGCCGAATGGGCCTGTCCGTGCCAACCGAAGTCATGTGCCCATACTTCGCCCATGTTGCCGAGCCCGCTGCCGCCCCACTCCTTGGCGTCGGTATTGAGCACCTCCAACCATCGACCACCTCTCGGCAGGCCGATGCGGTAGCCGTACTGAGGGACGGGCGAGAAGTTCGCAACGCAGACAACCACGTCGCCCACGGGCACGGTCGGCCAGGTGGCAGGCCCCTCGAACGGGCCGGCCGAGCTGCGGGCCCGGTAGAACGAAAAGATGTTGTGGTCCGAGTCGCTGGCATCGATCCAGTGGAACCCCTCCGGCGTGAAATCGAGCTCCCACAACGCCGGCTCGGCCCGGTACAGCCGGTTGGCTTCGGCAACCATGCGACGCAGCTTGGCGTGGTCCTCCCATTGGTCGAGGACCCACCAGTCGAGCGGCCTCTCGTTGTCCCACTCACGCTCTTCAGCCAGTTCGGACCCCATGAAAATCATCTTCTTGCCGGGGTGGGCCACATCCATGCATAAAGCGCTCGAAGGTTTGCGAGCTGTTGCCATCGGTCGCCAGGCATCTTGGAGAGCATCGAGAGCTTGCCGTGAACCACCTCGTCGTGGGAGAGGGCGAGTATGAAGTTCTCGTGCCAGGCGTAAAGAAGCCCGAAGGTCAAATCGTTCTGGTGGTACCGACGATAGAGCGGGTCGGTCTGGAAGTACCGCAGTGTGTCGTGCATCCAGCCCATGTTCCACTTGAAGCCGAACCCGAGCCCGCCGAGGTACGTCGGCCGGGACACCCCCGGCCACGCGGTTGACTCCTCGGCGATCGTGGTGGTCCCAGGGTACAAAGAGAACATGAGCTCATTGAGCTCCTTCAAGAAGGACACCGCTTGGAGGTTTTCGTTACCCCCGAACACGTTCGGCACCCATTCGCCGGGCTTCCTCGAGTAATCGAGGTAGAGCATGGACGCGACCGCGTCGACCCTGAGCGCGTCGACATGGTACTGGTCGGCCCAAAAAAGAGCGTTCGCAAGCAAAAAATTGCGTACCTCATGCCGGCCGAGGTTGAAGACCAACGTGCCCCAGTCGGGTTGCGCACCCATCGGCCCTGAGTGCTCGTAAAGGTTCGTACCATCAAAGCGCGCAAGTGCGAAATCATCACGAGGGAAATGCGCCGGCACCCAGTCCACGATCACCCCGATCCCACGAGCGTGCAATGCGTCCACGAGCGCCCTGAAATCATCGGGGCTGCCATAGCGGGCGGTGGGGGCGTAATAAGCGCTCACCTGGTACCCCCAGGAACCGCCGAACGGGTGCTCAGCAACGGGCATGAACTCTACGTGGGTGAAGCCCATTTCTGTGAGATATTCAGGGAGTTGAACCGCGAGCTCGCGGTACGTAAGAGGCCTCCAACTGCCACCCTCTTCGGTCCATCGCCACGAGCCAAGGTGCACTTCGTAGATCGACATTGCCTTGGCGAGGGGGTCGCCTTCGTCCCTCTTCGCCATCCATGGCGCGTCCGCCCAGGAGTGTTCGGGCGGGCTGGCGATAACAGATGCCGTACCGGGCGGGACCTCGGTCGCAAATGCGAACGGGTCGGCCTTTAATACAAGGCGGTCGTCTGCGGTCACGATCTCGTACTTGTAATGAGCCCCTGCCCCGGTCCCCGGCAAGAAAAGCTCCCAGACACCCGAGTTGCCGAGCGACCTCATCGGGTTGACGCGACCATCCCAAGAGTTCCAGTCCCCCACGACCCGGACAGCTTTGGCGTTGGGCGCCCAAACAGCAAAGGCGGTGCCGCTCGTCCCCTGGTGGGTTAGTGGGTGAGCGCCCATTACCTCCCACAGGCGGCGGTGGCGGCCTTCGTTGAACAAATGCAGGTCCAGGTCCCCGAGCGTCGGCCAATACCTGTAAGGGTCGTCGAAGACGAAGGTCGGCGAACCCGGGGTGCCATAGAGCGCCTCGAGCTTGTAACTTGCGGCAGAGGGGTCGAGAGGCCCCTCCCACAAGCCGCCCGGGTGGACCTGGCGCATGGCGGTGCGCTCCAGGGGGGCGCGGTCGGGCTCTTGCCCCGTGACAACCACGTACATTTCGCCTGCGCCCGGGCGCAGCGCCCTGACGATGCCCCCGTGGCGGCCGAGCACGGAGTGCGGGTCGTGGTGGCGGCCCTGCACCAGGACATCGGCTTCGTTAGCGTCAAGACCGCCATTGCTGCGGTCGTCGGGCTCGCTCTGCACGACCACCTCCGGCTGCGCGGCCTTACGTTTTTTCGGCCGAGCTTTTTGCCTCAGTCGTTGTCATATCGTCGGCTATACCCTTCTTCGGTACCGGGCCCTTCTTCGGCTCGGTCCCCGCATCCTTAGGTGCCACGTTGGCCTGCAAGCAGTTCTTCCACCGGCTCTGACAGCAAGCGTTGCAAGGCGCTGAGCGGTATCGGCACCCAGTCAGGGCGGTAAGCCGCCTCGTATGCGAGCTCGTACAAGGCTTTGTCGACCTCGAAGGCCAAGCGGACTGCGTCGCTGTCGTCGGGGGCTAAAGGTAGGAGGTCCTCGATCCCCTCGCGCTCGTAGTACCCGCGCACGAACGCCGAGCGGTTGCGGTCCTCCCAGGCCCGGGCTAGCGGGCCGAGAGGGCCCGGGTAGCTGACCGCCGTTTCACCGAGGGTAAAGCGCGTTGCGTACTGCAGGGAGCGCAGCATCCCGGCCACGTCCTTCAGGACCGAGGTCGGCTGCTTGCGCTCATCCAGGGGCCGGCTCGGTTCACCCTCGAAATCAAGAACGAACCAGCCGCTGTCTGTCCGCATCACCTGGCCCAAGTGGTAGTCGCCGTGAACGCGCACGGCTGGGCCGGGGTCGCGCACTGCGCGCAGGCGCGCGAGCATCGGGCCTGCCGGCCCCGCAAGCTCGGGCCAAGCTTGCTGACCCGGGTTTCCAATGCGGAGACGAAGGCTGGCCAACCGGGCGCCAGGTCGCCGGGCGTCGCACCAAAAGCCTGCGCCATGGCGAGGTGCATGTCGGCACTCATCTGGCCGAGGCGGTTCGCTTCCGCGGCGAAGTCGCCCCCCGATAAGGCCGGGTTGGGGTCTGTCCCGGGGTCTGCAGACCCGTAGAAATCGCGTAGCGAAGTGAGCGCGAGAGCCCAACCATCGGACCCCCCGGCGAGGTACTGCTGGCCGAAGGCGAGGTCACGCCCGTTTCGCTGCCAGCGCACCAGAGGCAGTGCGATATGGGAGAACCCGGTACTTGCCAAGGCTGAAGTGACTTCGACATCGGGGTTGGGCCAACGGTCAAACGGCGGAAGAACTTCAGGATCAGCCGGTCGTCGTAAACAAGCGAGGTATTGGACTGTTCCGCCGCCAGCGGCCGCGACCTCTCTGCGCTTTGGAGGCCGCCGCTCGCCGCCCGCAACAGCGCTAGAGCCATTTCGGTGTCGATCGTGGCGTCGTAGTAGGCGCTTTCGCCGACGTTGCCGATAAGGGCGTCTTCGTGGCCCTTAAGGTGCTCGGCGAGCTCTTCGATGGGCCGCTCGGCGATAACGACCTGGTAATCGGAACCCTGTACCTCGACGATCGCCCAAAGGAGCCTTCGCGAAGGGCTGCCGAGCTCAGCCAGGCAACCTGACTCGATCGTGCGGACGGGGCCAGGGAGGCCCTCGACACCGCACCAGCGCTGCCGAGCTAGGTACGGCCCGAGCAGGTCGACCAAAAGCGGAGGAAGCTCTTCTGGTACAAGCGTTTCTTGTTCCATGGTCAACCTCCTGTCGGGCTGAGCGGCCGGTCGGCCAACCCGAACCAGTAAAAGCCGTACGGAGGGAGAGTTATGAAATAGGGAAGGTCAGTGATGGGAGGGAACGGGACACGGCCGAGCAGCTCGACAGGGGTCATACCCTGCCAGCGCTGAAGCGGCAACTGGGCAGGCTGTGCGAACCGCGAGAGGTTGGTCACACAAAGCACCACGTCGCGGTTCGTGCCGGGCGGCCCCGCGAGTTCGCCGCTGGCATCGTCCTGGTCAACTGGGAGGTGCCCTTCAACGGGGGTCCTGACATACGCAAGCACCGAAGGGTTGTCTGTCGAGACGACCTCCATGCTGCCGGTGCCGAAGACCATGTGCTGCCGGCGCACCTCGAGCATCCTGCGCATCCAGTGCAACATCGAGCTCGGGTTGCGCATCTGCGCCTCGACGTTGACCGTCTGGTAGCCGTAGACAGGGTCCATCAGGGGCGGCAGGTACAGCTGGGCGAAATCGGCCCTCGAGAAACCCGCATTGCGGTCGGGCGCCCACTGCATAGGTGTCCGGACCCCGTCGCGGTCGCCGAGGTAGATGTTGTCCCCCATGCCGATCTCATCGCCGTAGTAGAGAACGGGTGATCCCGGCAGGCTGAAGAGCATCGAGTGGAGCAGCTCGGCGACCCGGCGATCGTTGTCGACGAGGGGGGCCAGCCTGCGCCCGATGCCGATGTTGCGTTTCATCCGTGGGTCTTTGGCGTACTCGGAGTACATGTAGTCGCGTTCTTCGTCGGTGACCATTTCGAGGGTCAGCTCGTCGTGGTTACGAAGGAATATCCCCCAGCTGGAGCCCTCAGGCACCTCGGGCGTCCTCGCAAGGATCTCGGTGATGGGAAAACGCTGCTCCCTGCGCACCGCCATGAACATCCGGGGCATCAGGGGGAAATGGAAGCACATGTGGCATTCGTCGCCGTTACCGAAGTACTCGACGACGTCCTCGGGCCACTGGTTGGCCTCCGCCAGCAGCACCTTGCCGGGGTAAAGAGAATCCATTTCCTTGCGTAGCCTTTTCAGGTACTGGTGCGTCTCGGGGAGGTTCTCGCAGTCAGTGCCTTCCGCCTCGAACAGGTAAGGCACGGCGTCCAGTCGGAAACCGTCCAGGCCGACGTCGAGCCAGTAACGCAACACGTCGATGATCGTGTCGGCCACTTCGGGGTTCTCGAAGTTGAGGTCTGGCTGGTGCGAAAAAAAACGGTGCCAGTAGTACTGGCCCCGCTGAGGGTCCCATGACCAATTGGATTTTTCGGTGTCGACGAAAATTATCCGTGCGTCGTTGTAACGATGGTCGTCGTCGCTCCATACGTACCAGTCGGCCTTAGGGTTGGTGCGGTCCTGGCGCGACTCCTGGAACCATTGGTGCTGATCGCTGGTGTGATTGATAACCAGGTCGGCGATCACCCTGATACCGCGCCCGTGGGCCTCGTCGACAAGTTGGGCGACATCCGCGACCTGGCCGTACTCCGGCAGCACTGTCCAGTAATCGGATATGTCGTAGCCCCCATCCCGCAGCGGTGACTGGTAGAAGGGGAGCAGCCAGATACAGTCCACCCCCAGCCAGCTGAGGTAGTCGAGCTTGCTCACGATCCCCGGTATGTCCCCACTGCCGTCGTTGTTGCTGTCGAAAAATCCTCTTACCAGCACCTCGTAAAAGACCGCTCGCTGGTACCAGCGGACGTCTCTGCTCGCTGTCCCCGAGACCGGTCTCTGCGGCGGGTGAATGCCTTCTATTGCCACTTCAGAGCCGCCCTCGCACGTCGAGCACATGAGCTACTCGCCGCCAAGGTTCGAACTTGACGTAGGGACGAGGCCCCCACAGGTACGTTTCCGCCGAAAGCTCGTCGTAAACCTCGAACACGCCGCCAGCGGGCAGTCCCAGGGCGACGGTGTCGATGTCCAGGGTCGCCTCCTGGGTGGCATGAGGGTCCAGGGTCACAACGACCAGCACGACGTCGTCACCGTCATCGGAGACCTTCGAATAGGCCATCACGTTGGGGTTGTCCGAGCCATGAAAATGAATGTTGCGCAGGCGCGCAAACGCAGGGTGCCTGCGACGCACTGAGTTCATCGTGCTGAACAACGGTGCGAGAGATCCGGGCCTCCCGAAGTCACGATTTTTTATCTCGTACTTCTCCGACCCGAGGTATTCCTCGTTGTCCGGCGAAGCGGGTGCGTTCTCGCATAGCTCATAGCCGCTGTAGATCCCGTACGAGGGTGCGAGCGTGGCGGCCAGGACGTAACGCAGGGCGAATGCCGAGGGGGGGCCGCCCCTGAGCGGCCCTGAAAGGATGTCAGGCGTGTTCGGCCAGAAATTGGGGCGCATGTAATCGGCTAAGGGGCCGTCCGCGAGTTCTTCGACATAAGTGCGCAGGCCTTCGGGCCCGTATTGGCCGACCCGCCAGGTGAAGTAGGTGTAGCTCTGCGAGAACCCTACCTCGGCCAAGCGAGCCATGAGCTTGGGCCTGGTGAACGCCTCCGCCAGCAGGACCAAATCGGGCCGCTCGCGCCGCAACGCCTTTATCAGCCAGTCCCAAAAAGCAAAGGGCTTGGTGTGCGGGTTGTCCACCCGGAAGATCCTGATCCCCCGTCCGGCCCAGAAATCGATGATCTCTTTGCACGCCTCCCAAAGCGCCACCCGGTCAGCTTCGGCCGCCGGCCAGAAGTTGAGCGGGTATATGTCTTGGTATTTTTTCGGAGGGTTCTCCGCATAGGCGATTGTGCCGTCCGCACGGTGGTGGAACCACTCGGGGTGCTCTTTGACCCACGGGTGGTCCGGCGAGCATTGCAACGCATAGTCGAGAGCCACTTCGACGCCGTGGGCCGCCGCCGTCTCCACTAAGAAGTCGAAGTCGGCGAAGTCGCCCAGGTCCGGGTGGATGGACGTATGGCCGCCCTCGTCGGCGCCGATCGCCCATGGGCTCCCCGGATCCCCTTCCTCGGCGGCCAGGGCGTTATTTTTCCCTTTGCGGAAGGAGCGCCCAATCGGGTGGACCGGAGGCAGGTAGAGGACGTCGAAGCCCATTGCCGCAACGCGCTCAACCTGGGCCGCGGCGCCTCGCAGCCCTCCGAAGCTACGCGGGAACAGCTCGTACCACGCGCCGACCCCGGCCCGTTCACGTTCGACCCAGAGCGCTACGGGCGCGGACGCGGTGAGGTCGCTCGTTCTTTCTCCAGCGAGTACGTACCGCTCCGTCCAGGCCTCGACCACAAGATCGTGTGCGCCCAGTTCGCCGGCGACGAGGGTGCCTGTCCACACGTCGTTGCCCCTGGCGGTCAGTGCGCAGGTGCTCACGACGTCGCCACCCCTTCGCAGCAGTGCCCTTGCCGCGAGGACGTCGTGGCCGTCCCGGAAGACGCTCGCCGAGACCGGGATGTCCTCGCCCACCAGGGCTTTGGCCGGGTAACCGTGGGGGGTTGACGGGCGCACGTCCTGGACAACGATGTGGGCCAGACCGCTGGCGCTGGCCCCGTTGCCGGCGGCGTTGGCAGCGCGCGAAGCTCCAGGCGCCGCCCTGAGCACCTCCTGGCCTGCCCCCTGGCTGGCCCTGGAACGCGTGCCCTCAGTCGTCACACCCTCCACGCTACCTGTGGGCCCGGCGCGTTGGTCGGGCGAACTGCCTCTTTGCTGGGCCATAGCCGCCGTATCTTGCTACGTTGGCCCAAGATGAAAGCCTTCAGGAGCTTCACCGTCAGGGCTCGGCTCCCCGAGCCGCTAGCCCCCCTGCAAGAACTGGCCTTCAACTTGAGGTGGTCGTGGGACGAGCGGACCAGGGACCTTTTCCGCTGGGTCGACCCCACCCTCTGGGAGATCACCCAGCACGACCCGGTCCAGGTGCTGTCTCTCGTAGCCAGGGAGCGCCTCGAAGCCCTTTCGAAGGACAACGCTTTCATGTCCTTCCTGGGAGAGATCCACGCGGACCTAAGGCGCTATATGAGCGTCCATCGTTGGTTCCAGAACCGGGGCCGGTCAGCCCTGGTCAAGGTGGCCTACTTTTCACCCGAGTTCGGGATAGCGGAGGCCCTCCCGCAGTACTCCGGAGGTCTTGGGATCCTCGCGGGGGACCACCTCAAAGCAGCCAGCAGCCTCGGGGTGCCCATGGTCGGCGTCGGGCTTCTCTACCGGGAGGGCTATTTCCGCCAGCGCCTCAACGCAGACGGTTGGCAGGAAGAGCGCTACCCCGTCATGGACCCGCACGCCATGGCGCTCACGCTGATAGACGGGACTCGGGTCACCATCGACCTCGCAGGCCAGGCCCTCATAGCCCAGCTCTGGGTCGCCTACGTGGGGCGCGTGAAGCTGTACATGCTCGACGCGAACGTCGAGGAGAACTCGGACGACACCCGCGGCGTGACCGACCGCCTCTACGGCGGTGGCACCGAGCACCGCCTCCGCCAAGAGATCCTGCTCGGGATCGGCGGCGTGCGGGCCCTCGACGCCGTCCAGGAACAAGGCCAGATTTTCCACTCGAACGAGGGCCACGCCGGGTTTCTCGGCCTGGAACGGATCCGCCAGCTGATCACGGGCAAAGGGTTGTCGTTCCCAGAGGCGTTGGAGGTCACCAGGGCCGGAACGGTGTTCACAACCCACACACCCGTTCCTGCGGGTATCGACAGGTTCCCGGCGGAGCTCATGGAGAAGTACTTCTCCGGCTGGGCGCATGAATGCGGCGTCAGCATCGGCGACCTCATGGACCTCGGCCACGCCCCGGGCGAGCCTGCAAACGCGCCGTTCAACATGGCCGTGATGGGACTACGACTGGCGAACATGGCCAACGGCGTGGCCAAGCTGCACGGCTACACGAGCCGTCTAATGTTCCAGCAGCTTTTCCCTTCCGTACCCGCGGAAGAGGTGCCCATCGGCTCCATCACCAACGGCGTGCACGGCCGTACCTGGGTTTCTTCAGCGATGAACGACCTTTTCACGAAGTACATCAACCCCTCCTGGGAGGATGCCGGGGCCGCTGACTGGCCCGTATCGCCGAGGCCCGCGACGACGAGCTTTGGCGAGCGCGCGAGCAGAGCAAAGAGGCCCTCGTCGGGTACGTCCGCTCGCACTTGAAGGCGTCCCTCCTCGACAAAGGCGTCTCCCCCATGGACGCCGGCTGGGCGGACGAGGCACTTGACCCGACCGTCCTGACGATCGGGTTTGCGCGCCGGTTCGCTTCTTACAAGCGCGCCACTCTCCTGTTGTCGCAACCGGAACGCCTGAAGGCGCTCCTGCTCGACTCGAAGCGTCCTACCCAGTTCGTCTTCGCAGGCAAGGCTCACCCGGCAGACGACCTCGGCAAGGAAATGATCCGCCAGCTGGTCCAGTTCGCACGCGACCCGATGGTCCGGCACAGGATCGCGTTCATCGAGGACTACGACATCGCAGTCGCGCGCACATTGCTGCAGGGTTGTGACGTGTGGCTCAACAACCCGCGCCGGCCCATGGAGGCGAGCGGTACGAGCGGCGAGAAGGCAGCGCTTAACGGAGTGCTCAACTGCTCAGTGCTCGATGGCTGGTGGGACGAGATGTTCGACGGGAAGAACGGTTGGCAGATCGCTTCGGCGGAGTCTTACGGCGACCTACAGCGCCGCGACGAGCTCGAAGCGAACAGCCTGTTCGAGATCCTCGAGCGCCAGGTCGTGCCGCTGTACTACGACCGTGGTGGCGACCGGTTCCCACGCCAGTGGGTGGCCCGCATCAAGGACTCACTGAGTTCGCTTGGCCCCAGGGTGCAGGCCTCCCGCATGGTGCGCGACTACACCCGGCAGATGTACGAGCCGATGGCCAAGCACGCCGAAATCCTTAACGCTCGGGAATATGCCAAGGCCAAGGCTCTAGCCGTCTGGAAACGCCACGTCCGCGACGCCTGGGGAAAGGTATCGGTCGCCTCGGTCGACGTCGATTCGTCCGAGCTTGTGACCGACCTCGGGGTTACCAAGAGAGCCACGGCGGACGTGGCCCTCGGGGATCTTGAGCCCACCGAGGTTGCCGTAGAGCTGCTCCACGGGCCGGTGAGCGCCGGAGACGAGCTCGCCAACTGGCAGACGGTCCGCATGGAGCTGAAAGGCGCAGGGCCGACCCCCGGCATCACCCGTTGGGAGGGGAGCTTCGTCTGCGACGTCGCCGGGCGCCACGGCTTCACAGTCAGGGTTATCCCTTCAAACGTGGACCTTCAGTTCCCGCTTGAAATGGGCTGCGTCGCCTGGGCCAGACCCGCTTAGGTCGGCGGCCGTAACGAACCCATTTATCCGAGCCTCAGAGGCTGTGGCCGCCTAGAGCAGGGATTTTACTTCGTGTACGTCCCCGCAAGGTACGCCTAAGGCCGCATGGTGACGGCGGACCGCATCCTCGTCAGGCAACTTGAGGTCGTCGTGGAAGTCCATGAACGTCGGCATCGGTGTCTCCTTTACAGTCGCAACCTACGGCTCGCATAGAAGCTATTGCCTAACAGGGGCGCTGGCAATCGTGAAAAAATCAAGCCCTGGTGCGTCGCCCGTACCTGGTGGCGCTGGGAGCACTGAGCTCGAACTCGGCGAGGCTGATCCCTTTCATAAAGCGCTCGGATTCGAGGCCCGATTTCCAGCGAGCCATGCGGAGCCGGTCGCTCTTGCTCAAGTAGAGGAGCCGGACGTCCTTGACCTGAAGCGGACCTGTAAAGACGCGCGCGTCGATGACAGCCTCCTGGAAGTGGCTGACCTGTGAATAGAAGGTGTTGTAGCTGCCAACCGGGCTGACTCCGTGGGCGTTGAGCGCCGCCGTCATCGAGGAGTACTTGAGCGCCGATGGCCCGGTGATCACGAGCACGTGGGGCAGGACATCGTCGCTGAACATCGTAGAGGTGTCCAGGGTCGCACCGCTGTCGACATGTGCACCCGCACCAACGAGCAGGGCTCTGAGCGCGCCCGTCTGGAACTCGAGGTTGTTTGCCTCTATGAGATCCCTGGTGGTGAGGCCGTCCTGGATGAAGCGGTCCACCTGGGCTGGGTCGACATACCTCTGGGGGAGCTTGGTGCCGGCCAGCTTCGCCTGCACTTCCACCGCTGCCTGGCCTACCCATCGGCACCCTTTGGCTATGTCGGTCGTGTCGGTGTGGGCTAGTACCGTCCATCGCCTGACCCCGTTCACGGTCAACTCACGCACCGTGTCGCTCACCGAAGCGACGTTGGCCCCGCCAGTGCTCACGATGACGCGACGCTCGTTGTTGTAGAGCCGGTCCAGCGTGGGCCTGAGCCTCCTGTCGCAGCACACGATAATCCCTTCGTGCACGCGGTCCGAGAGAGCGTTCCTATCCATTATCACCCGTCGGTGAGATCGTAGCTGCTCGGCGTGCCAGCACCACCGACGTGGTGGGGCAGGCCCGGTTGTCCTGGGCATTTGGTCGTCGTACGGTGTTTTCGTGAGCCCGCTGAGCGCACCGCTGTTGTGGGCTAGGGCCGATGTCCGCAGACGGTGGCGTTCGTTGGTCGTCCTCGGTCTGCTCGCCGGCATCACCGCTGGCCTGGCGATGGCCACCTTCGCAGGAGCGCGCCGCACGGACACGGCCTTGGCCCGCCTCGACAAAGTTACGAATGCGCCGGACGCGATCATCTTTGCGAGCCAGGTCCAGGATTTTCACCCGGACTGGGCTCGCTTGGAAGCGCGTCCCGAGGTCGCCCAGCTAGCGGTTTGGGACCTGTTCTTCTGCAATATTGACGGGCAGGAAGGAGGACTGTTGATGGCCTCCGCCGGCGACGGGTGGCTGAGCAGCATCGACAAACCCGTCGTGCTGGCAGGCCGGATGTTCAACCCGAAGTCTGACGACGAGATCGTGGTCAACGACGAGCTGGCATCTGCAGAAGGCGTGCGTATAGGTGACGTCTTGCACGTCCAGTCGTACGCTTTGGACCAACCCGAAGCAGTGGGGGCCCCACGTGGGCCAACGATGAACCTCAGGGTGGTGGGGGTCGTCCGCACCGCCGAGGAGCTCTTGTTCGTGCCCGAGGTGCTCGTATCCCCCGGCGTCATCGCCAAGTACCAGAACGAGGCTGTGTTCGACCCCAACGCCGTCGTCCGGCTCAGGGGGGAGCGGCCGGCATGGCTGCCCTTAGTCGTGACGTGAACTCGCTCGTGGCCCCCGGGGTGCCGGTGCTGGATCTCCACGACACCAGCCGCAGGGTGACGACCAGCCTGGCCGTGGAGAGCTTCGCGCTCTACATGATCGCCCTTGCCTTGGTGCTGGCGGGCGGCCTTCTTGTGGCCCAGGTCCTGTCGCGGTCATCTGCTTCGATTGGCGATGACGTGGCCTCGCTGCGCGCCATGGGGATGACCCGCCCCCAAATCGCATGCGCCGCCACCTTCAGCACAGCCTTGGCCGTCCTGGTCGCCCTCGTCGTCGCGCTAGCAGGGGCCATCGCACTATCGCCGCTGTTCCCCCTCGGCATAGGTCGAAGCGTCGACCCCGACATCGGTACCCACGCGGACTGGACGGCGCTCGGGGCGGGAGCCGCCCTCATCGTCGGAGCTCTCGGGGTCGGTTCCATCCTGATCGCTTTGGCCGCTTCCGCGCGGGAGTCCAGCCATGCCTCGGCCAAGAGCTCGGCGGTCGTGTCCTGGCTCGGTCGCGTAGCCCCAGTGCCTGTTGGGCTGGGAGCACGGATGGCCTTGGAGCGCGGGCCCGGCGCGCGGAGCATGCCCGTGCGCCCCGCTCTGGTCGGAGCCGTGGTAGGGGTGCTCGGTGTGGTCGGCGCCCTGACGATCAACGCCGGCATCGTTCACGCTCTTGCCAACCCTGAGCTGGCGGGTGTCACTTGGGGCGCCAGTGTCACCCCGCCGCCGTCGGACGTGGCCTCCACGTCGGTGTCCGGCGACCTCCTCTCCGACGTCGGGCGGGCCGCTCCCGGAGCCTCGGTAGCTGTCGTGCGGCGGGACCTGGTGGATGTGAACGGGATCGGAGTGCCGACGTTCACCGTCCAAGCCGTCGGAGGCACCGGCCCCGCAGTGGCTTTGGCGATGGTCAGCGGCCGGCCGCCGGCGGCGCGCAACGAAGCCGCCATCGGGCCTGCAACAGCGGCGTCGCTTGGCGTCCACGTCGGTACTTGGGTCACAGTCGACCACCACCTGAGGGTGCGACTGGTTGGGGAGGCCTTGTTCCCCACGGACGTCCATTCGGAGTTCGACGAGGGACTGTGGCTCACTAAGGCCGAGTTCGACGCCGTGGTACCACCGCCGCTGCCTGCGCTGCCCGACGAACTCGTGGTCGTTCGCTTTTCGAGTGCCCACGATCAAGAAAACCAGGCCATCACCGCCGCCGAAGCCGACATAACCGAGGGCCCGATCAACACTGGGCCCATTGGCAGGTTGGCAGCCCACCTAGGAGGGCCAAGGTCTGCCCTGGGCTCCAGCGTAGGGCCGGTGGCAATTCCCCCCGAACTGACAAACCTGCGCGACCTGTCCCAGTTGCCCATCGGACTGGGTGCTTTCCTGGCCGTGCTCGGCTTCGCCGCTTTGAGCTACGTGCTGGTGATTACTGGCAGGTCCCGCCGGGCAGAGTTCGCCGTCTACAAGGCGCTCGGCCTAGACGAAAAGACCTCACGCCACATCGTTTATTTCCAGGCTTCAGTCATTGGAGTAGTTGGCTTGGTGATCGGCATGCCGCTCGGGGTTATTGCCGGCCGGTGGGGATGGTCGGCGGTCACGACCAGAGTGCCTCTTGTGGACGTCCCACCTCTGTCGGCTTTGGTCGTCGTCTTGGCCGTTCCGATCGTCCTGGTTGCCAGCAACGTCATCGCCATCTACCCGGCCAGGTGGGTGGCCAAAGCGAAACCAGCCGAGGCACTGCGGTCCGAATAGGACGTCCGGTCGATGCTCTTGATGAAGAACCCGCGCTCCGGCCGGGCTTTCTCGGCGTGATCCGGCGTTCTCGGCGTACGCGAGCGAGGTGATCGCTTGAAACTGCCTGGACGCGTAAGGTGTGGGACGCCGAGACAGGGAATTCACGCCGAGAAAGCCCCAACAGCGGCCCCTCCGTGCCGAGAAACGCCGACCCGTGCCCTTCCCTGCCGGCCCCTAGTGGGAGCTCGTCTGTTCTGTGAGCCATCCGGAGACGAGGGCCCCAACCTCGCCGTCGCGGCCCCGGAGGCCGTGGTCGCCTCCCGCCAGGTAGTGGACGCTCACAGGGCCGGGGATAAGCGCCAGAGCTACTTCGAGCTCGGCTGGGGAGCCGAAGGAGTCACGGGTACCTGAGACGAACAAACAGGGCAGGTCTATACGTTCGAAATGCTCGGTGCGCATTTTGTCCGGCCTGCCGGGAGGATGGAGCGGGTAGCTGATAAGCACCAGGCCCGCTGCTACCAGGCCTTCGGCAACGGCCATGCTGCACATCCGGCCTCCCATGGAACGCCCTCCGAGGAAGATCCGGTCCGGCCCGAGTTCGTGGCCGGCGGCGAGCGAAGCAGCTTCTTTCACCACAGCGGCGACCAGGACCGGCGGGCGGTCAGGAGCCCGCCGGCCGGCCAACGTATAAGGGAAGTCCATTCGCTTGACTGCGAAGCCCGCATTAGTAGCAGCCTGGTCGACAGCTACAAGAGCGGGTTGGTTGCTACTGGCGCTCGCCCCCGGGGCGAGCAGCAGGCCGTAGCGGTCCAAGCGTTCAGACCATTTCGTGGAGCATCTCTGCCAGGAGAGCCGACTCGCGCGAGACGTCCTCGTTGCGGGCGCCGTTGTCCAGCGCACCGACGACGACGTGGCCTTGGCTGCGCACGCGCCACCAGTAGGCGTCGTCCACCCCTACTGGCGTGGGTAGCTCCACGGCTGCGACGGCTCCCAGGAAGGCGGCTCGGCGTTCGTCGTTGCCGGGGTCATTTGCCAGGCGGTCGACCGCACCGAAAAGCTCCTCGATGGAGCGGTAGCGCGCCTCGTCGTCATCGTCGAGTAGCCCATGGACCTGTTCGAACAGGCCGTCAACCTCGGTTTCGTAATCCTCGGCCACGGTGAGGTCAGGCCCATCCCAGTTGTAGGCAATACCGGCCGACTCGAGGAGCATGGAAAGCTCCACCCGCTGCTCAGGCAGCCACTCGGCTAGCTCGTAGACGAGCTCACCGGAGTTCTCATCCTCTTCGTCCTCGTCGACCTGGTCATCGGCCTCATCGGTGCCTTGGGCAACATCGACCTCCGGCCCGCCGTCCTCCGACAAGTCGGGCGGTTCGTGCGTCAGCTGCCCGGCGGTGCGACCACCGTCTTGGCCTACTTCCACGGCCTGTTGAGCGAGGTCCAGGGTGGGCCCGCCCATCTCGCCACCAGGGGTCACTTTGGAATGAGGCAGCGCGACGAGACGCCGCGTTTCCTTCGCGCCGCGGTCGAGGCGCGCCCGCGCCCGCTCGGTTTCGGCGAGCGCTTCGGCCTCGCCTGCGCTGGGCGCTATGAGCCGGCACAAGACTTCTGCCTGGTGGCGGATCTCGTCTTCGAGGGCTTCGTCGGCCCCGAGAGCCCCCAACAAGCGGCGCGTTACCCGGCCTACGGCAGCCAGGTCGTACTCGTCCATGTCTGGCAGGTAGTCGACAGCGAACACGGCGGCCGAAGCTTCACCCAGGGCTGCGTCAGCCTGCATGTCCGTCGGGTTGTCACGAAGCCTTTTGGCAGCCGCGTACAGTTCGCGCGAGGCGTCCTTCGCCTCTTCGGGAGTAGCGAGGTCGTCATCGTCATCGTCGTCGTCAAGGCCGCGCGCCGGGGCCGCCATGCCCGTCACAACGTCTACGAGCCGGTCGACTTCGGCCTCGTCGACAGCCATGATCACGAGCTCCTCTTCCTCGAAACGATGAAGCACACCGGCCAAGATGAGCGACTCGATGAGCCGGGCCCTCGTGCGGTCGTCCCACATATCGAGCCGGTAACCAACTTCGTCGTCGTCAGGACCGGACTCCAGTTCGGGTAGCCCCGATGCGATCAGCCGCGCACCACAGCTGTGGCACCTGCCCCGGCTGTTGACCTCGTAGCCACAGTTCTCGCAATACCAGACCTTGGTGCTCACGGACGCCCTGTCTTTTCTCGCTTGGGTAGGATCGGCGCCGCCCGCCCCGACGAGGCTTCGGAGGTCCCGCGGCCAGGACCGGACTTCATCTCCTCGTGGTACTCCTCTTCCACGTTGACCGACCATACGTCATGCGATGCCCCCATGATGTTCTCGACCGTGAGCATTGCGGTGTACATCGAGTGGTCCTGGTTGTTGTAGCGGTGCATCCCGTTACGACCTACGGGATGAACGTTCGGCACATTTACCTCCAGCCATTTGCGCAACGTCTCCACGTTGTGCTTGTAGTCGGCATCGTAATAGGGGTACGCCTTGGGCATCCTTACCACGTAGCCCGCCCCCACCACCTTTGGGTCAACGAGGCCGAGCAACCCGATCTCGCGCTTTCCCATTTCGACCAGCTCCTCGTCCGGCATTGTCCAGGTCTCGTCGCCCTCGAAGACGAAGTACTCGAGGCCGAGGCAAGTGGAGCCGTCCTTGACCATATATGGGGACCATTGGCCGAAGTTCTGGATTCGTCCCATTTTCACCGACGGGTCGTGGACGTAAACCCAGTTGTCGGGGAAACCGGCGGCTTTGGGGACCACGAGCGCAACCGTGATGTGGTCGCGATAATGAAAATCTTCCGCAGCGGCAATCACTTCAGGCGGTGCCGGCGGGTCGAGAGCCCTAACAAGCGCCGAGATCGGCATCGACGAGATGACGGCGCTGGCGGTGTGCTCTGTGAGTGCTCCGTCGGTCAAGGATTCGACGGCCACAGCCCTGCCGTCGGCGCAACGCACCTTTGTCACAACTGAGCGCATCATCACTTTCGAGCCGGCCGCTTCCACTTTGTCGCGGCAGCGTTCCCACATCATCCCGGGGCCGAGCCGTGGGTACTCGAACTGGTCGATCAGGGTCGTGATCTCGCGCTGGCCCTTTTTCGGGAAAAGTGCGTTCTTGACGGCGTTGAAAAGGTTGAGGTTCTTGATCCGCTGGGCAGCCCAGTCCGCTTGCAGTTCCGAGCCGGGGTAACCCCAGACCTTCTCGGTATAGGTCTTGAAAAAATGTTTGTAAAGGCGCCATCCAAAGCGGGCAGCCACCCAGCCCTCGAACGTGGTCTGGTCCGCAGGGGGGTGTACCCGCGCCCACGCGTACGACGCCGCACAACGCATGGACTCAATGAAACCGAGGTTGCGCAATGCATTGAAAGGCTTGAGAGGATAGTCGTAGTACTTGCCCTGGTAGTAGATCCGGCTCATCCGAGGCCTGAGCATGAACTCGTCGTCGGGCAGTACCTCGTGCCAGAAAGCCTCCACCGGCTTCACCTTGGTAAAAAAGCGGTGGCCGCCGATATCGAAGCGCCAACCGTCACGTTCCACTGTGCGGGAAATACCGCCTACGACGTCGTCGGCCTCCAGGACGGTGCAAGCCTTCCCCTGGCGCGCCAGCTCGAAGGCGGCAGTCAGGCCGGCCGGGCCGGCGCCAATGATGACGACATCGTCGGCGTCGCCCGGGGAGAACGGCTGCTCAGCGACCTCTGAGAGGCCACTCTCGCTCTGGGCATGGTAAGCGGCTGGGAGGGGCACTGATTTTTGCTCCTGCAAGGTTCGGGGCGTAGAGCCGGCGGGCTTTCGGCCAGTCCGGCCACCCATTCTGCCCGTTCGACGACCGCAAGGGCCAGACAGGGACCGCGACGCTGGGTCGTGGCGGGTTTCAGCTCGGCCAGCGCACCAGGTTCTCGTACTCGTAGTAGTTGGGATTTTGCGTTATGACGGTCTCGCCACCCGGGTGCAGCATCTGCAACCAACTGGTCAGGTAACCGCAGCTCCCGCCCAGGCCTAGATAGCCGTTGCGCCAGACGAGCCAGAGAGTGCTGCCCGGGTTGAGCTTGTTCACGATGTCCTGGGCAAAGGTACTGACGGGATGGCCCTGGATGGTCGCCAGGTAATTGACCCAGTCGACCCGGGCGGGGCCGATCATCCGCGGGAACGTGAGCTGGGTAACGTCGGGCACTTTCAGCAGGCGGTCCACCGCGGGGCCGAGCTGGTCCGGGCAGTAGACGACCATGTCGCCCGGTTGGGCTTGAGCGTTCAGGACTGCAGCTACCTGAACTGCCTGGGTGCGGGGCTGAGAATTTTGGTCCTTGGCGGAAAACAGGCCCGCAATACACGCCACCGCCAGCATTACCGAAGTCACTTTACGTGATTTAAACGAGGTAACGCCGAGGGCGCACAACACGATAAACAGTGGGAACACGACGCCTATATAACGGTCGTCGAAGGCCGCACCGGTCAGGATGCCAGCCAGCACGGCTGCGCTAAGAGATCCCAACACCAGCAGCGCCACGAACCTGGCACGCGGCTGGGCGCGGAACTCGAGGACCACGCTCGTCGGTTTCGGGCCGGGCGCCGCGAAGATGGCGAGGACAACGAGGCCGAAGCTTGTGAACGTAAGCGTGTAGCCCCATGCCCCGAGGCCAGCGAAGTAGGAAAGCACCGAGAGCATGTCCACTGGGCTGGGCGCGCCCGCCCAAGGGGTCCCCGTGTGGAGCGCCTGGAAAACAAAGACCGGCGACCAGGGCAGCCAGAGCACCGCACCGCCGATCATGGCCGCGAGCGACTTGGCGGCTGCGCCCGGGTAGTCGGGAGGGCGGCGCCCACCATCACGGTGCTCCATCCACGACCTCGCGAGCAGCCAGGCCCCGCCGACGGCGACCAAGTAGAGGTCCCAGTAGTGGGTGTACATCAGGGCTGCGGTTACCGCCCCCAGGGCGATCAAGCGGCCCCGGGTAGGCAGCTCAAGTGCCCGGCGGACGGCCAGGTACCAAAGGATGGCCTCCAGCGCCATGAGCGAGTACATACGGGTGTCAGTCCCGAAATAGATCGCCCATGGGGAGCTGGCCCCCAGCAGCAGCGCTGCCCACGCCGTCCTTCGGCCCCCAGCACGCTTGCCGGCCGCCCACAGGAACGGGAGCGTGACTGTAGAGATGAGCCCCGAAAGGGCACGTACGGCGAAGTCGCCCTCCCCGAACACGAGCATCCAGTAGTGGAGTAGCAGGTAGTAAAGCGGTGGCGACCCATCCTGGACCAGCGCCCCCGGCAGTTGGCCAAGAGGCAGCTTGGCGATGTTGACCGACAGCGCCTCGTCCAGCCAAAGGCCCCCAGGGGCGAGGAACCTGCCGACGACACCAGCGACAACGACCGCGCCACCCACCACGGCGCCAGCGCGCGCCAAGGCCTCCCGCGAGGAGCCGCCCAGAGGGCGCCGCCAAAGCGGGGGGTGCCGGTCGTCGAGTGTCGTGGGTCGCGGCGTAACTGCGGTCGCCACGGTCACAACACTACAGCCGGGCGGATTTCGCGGATCCAGGGGCTCGCGCTGTTGAAGAAACCTTCGGCCCGTACCCGCGGGCGCCGTCCTCGGTCCACCCGTGCCGCTGCACGCTCGCAAAGAGAGCCTGGAGCAGCGCTCGGCCGACGCCTTCGCGCCGCGACCTCTCCTCGACCAGTACGTACACCTCGACGGCCCCGCCGACCTCCCCGTCGTGCCACGCCGTCGCCACGCCGACCACCTCGCCATGTCGTCGTCCCGTAAGGACGATGCTCGAGACGCCAGGAACGGTATCGAGTGCGGCGAGGAAGGCCGCCTCGGCCCCTCCGGCCATCGCGACCACGTCGGGGCCAAGGACGCGGCCTTCGACGATCTCGAGCTCGAGGCCTCCACGGGCGACCACTGCGGCTCGACCCAGACAGGCGTCTGCCAGTGGCTGCCAGCGGTGCTCGCGCTCCTCGAGCAGCACTACCCGGTCGAAGACCGTCGCGGAGCTGTAGGAGAACATTGCGGCAAGGGCCGCCTCGATGCGGTCGGCCGGCGCATCGTCTGTAAGGGTCACGTGCGGCACCCAAGGCCAGTGGTCAGGGCGCAACATCGGCCCGGCCACAACGGCCTGGCGTAACCTTGCCAGGCGGTCGAGGTCCGGTCCGCCTACCGCCAGGTACACGACGGGGCTCGCCGGCATAAACGTCGTTATCGGGCCGAGGTCGACCGCTAACGGGCCGGCCTGGTCGTTGGCTGCTTTCCTCAGCACCCGCATGGCGTCGCCCAGGTGCTCGGAGCGCACGTTGACCGGCGGGACGAGCGTCACGTGCGCCGGGACAGCCCCGAGCGCAGTGTCGCCGAGCGCCCGCCGCAGGCCGTCGACCTCGAACGACCCGGGGGGGTCGAGCAGCAGAGCTACCCCGAGGCGGTGCCTGGGGCTCATCGTGTTAGGGCTCGGCGCCGGCGGGCTCTGCGGCGTCGCAAAGCACGATGACCCGGTTATCGTTCACCTCGACGAAACCGCCCTGCACATCGAAACGAAGCTCGTCCGCGGCGCCCGCTACGAGGCCAGCCTCAGAGGTCGAGGCCGCGTCGGGGTGCACGATCCGCAAAGGGTGAGGCTCCAGTACTCCGACATAGGCCATGTGGTGCGCCAGGAAGGCAATGTCGCCGCCCTCGGTACGGCAAACGACCATCTCGGCCTGCCCCGAGTACAGCATGCCCGTGGGTGTAACGAGTTCTACCTGGGTCGTTGCCACGGTGCGCTCAACCCTGCTTTTCGAGCTCGCGCGCCTTGGCCATTGCGCTCTCCGCTCCGCCGACGTTCAAGAAGGCCTGTTCCGGCAGGTGGTCGAGGTCGCCATTGACAAGAGCCTCAAAGGACTCGACGGTCTCGGAGACCGGCGTGTACACACCGTCGAGCCCGGTGAAGTTCTTCGCCACGAACAGGGGCTGGGACAAGAAGCGCTGGATTTTGCGTGCACGTAGGACTGTGGTGCGGTCTTCTTCGGAAAGCTCGTCCATACCGAGGATCGCAATGATGTCCTGCAGCTCACGGTTGCGCTGCAGCACCTGCTGGACCCGGCGGGCCACGTCGTAGTGCCTGTCGCCAACGATCTCGGGCGCCAGGATGTTGGACGTCGAAGCGAGGGGGTCAACGGCAGGGTAGATGCCGATGGCGGCAATCTCGCGGGCCAGCTGAGTGGTCGCGTCGAGGTGGGTGAACGTCGTGAAGGGGGCCGGGTCGGTGTAGTCGTCGGCAGGAACGTAAACAGCCTGGACCGAGGTGATCGAATGGCCTCGCGTCGAGGTGATCCTCTCCTGAAGTTCTCCCATCTCGTCTGCCAACGTCGGCTGGTAACCAACAGCGGACGGCATCCGCCCAAGCAGTGTCGAGACTTCCGAACCGGCTTGGACGAAGCGGAAAATGTTGTCGATGAACAGGAGAACATCCTGGTTTTTGACGTCACGGAAGTACTCGGCCATCGTGAGGGCGGACAGTCCCACCCGCAGGCGCACGCCGGGCGGTTCGTCCATCTGGCCGTACACAAGAGCCGCACGCTTTATGACCCCCGATTCCTTCATCTCGAGCCAAAGGTCGTTGCCTTCACGGGTGCGCTCTCCCACGCCGGCAAAAACAGAGACACCACCGTGGTTTTCAGCCACCCGGTGGATGAGCTCGAGGATAAGTACCGTCTTGCCCACACCTGCGCCGCCGAAAAGGCCGATCTTGCCGCCCTGCACGTAGGGCTCCAGCAGGTCGACGACCTTGATCCCTGTCTCGAACATCTGAGACTTGGGTTCCAAGGTGTCGAAGTCGGGGGGCGGGCGATGGATTTCCCAACGGTCGTCGATCTCTCCGAGGGGGTCAGAGTCGAGTACGTCACCCGTGACGTTGAAGACGTGGCCGAGGACGCCGTCGCCGACCGGGACGGTGATCCCGTGACCGAGGTTGCGCACCACCGCACCGCGCTTCAAGCCGTCGGTCTGGCGCAGGCAGATGCAGCGCACCCTGCCCTCTCCGATCTGGAGCGCAACTTCGGCCATGACCTTGCTCCGCTGGCCCTCGAGCTCGATGTCCATCTCAACCGCGTAATTGATATCGGGGAGGTGCTCAGGCGGGAACTCGACGTCGACAACAGGCCCGGTGATCGCGACGACCCGCCCATCTCGCGTCGCAGCAGCGGTGGGGCCGGTCGATGTGGCACTGGGTGTGCTGGTAATACTCACTTTTGCTCCAGTCAACTTGCGTTTGGGTAGACATATATGTCCGGCCGGCCAGAGCCTTCGTCGCCTGACGCGGCCTGACGCAGCGCCTCTGCCCCGCCGGATATCTCGGTAATCTCGGTGGTGATGGAGTCCTGGCGGGCCCGGTTCATCTGGCGCCGCAGCGTCTTTATCAGGTCATCTGCGTTATCAGTCGCAGCTTTCATCGCTCTTTGCTGCGAAACGTGGAAAGAAGCTGCCGACTCGAGGAGGGCCAGGTACACCTCAGCCTCGAGCCATCGCGGCAACAAACGGTCCATTATCGCGTCGGGTTCCGGTTCGAACTCAAAGCTGGCCGCCCCTGCCGGCTCGTGGCCGGCGCCGTCGCTTGGTCTGTCTTTTTGTTCAGGCAAGTCGAGCGGCACGAGCCGCCGCCTTTCGGCGCGCTGGGTTCCAACGCTCAAAAAATGTGTGCTCACAAGGTAAATTTGGCCCACGCTGCCCGTCTCGAGCTGGCGCGAGATCGCTTCCACGATCCGCTGCGCGTCCTCGAAACTCGGTCGGTCGGTAAAACCCTCCAGGCTCTCGGCGAGCTCTCGCCCGCGGAACCTGAAATACCCCTTCACCTTTCGGCCCACACCGATCACCTCGGGCGCAGGCCCGTTGCGTGCCAGCTCGCCGAGGAGCTCCTCGGCGACCCGGTGGACCGAGCTGTTGAACGCGCCGCAAAGGCCCCGGTCGGCGCCCAGCACGACCACGAGGGAACGGTCGCCGCCCCCCGCGAAAACCCAATGCCGCTGGGCTTCGGGTGTTGTCGCGAGCTCCCGGACCACGTCCTGCATGCGCTCGGCGTAGGGGCGGGCAGCTACCATCGCTTGCTGGGCGCGCACGATGCGCGACGCCGCTATGAGCTCCATCGCCCGCGTGATCTTCTGAGTCGACGCGACGCTGCGGATGCGGCGCCGAAGGGCGCGCTCCTCGCCTGCAGGCACCTGGCTACGCCCTGCCTTCGGGAGCGGCTCCGGCCGTCACGGCCTCGGGTGCGGGCGCATCGGCGGCCTCAGCTGGGCCGTTCGCGGCGGCCGGCGCGGACGGGCTCTCCGGCTTAGTGACCGCAAAGCCCTTCTTCACTTCGGCGATTGCCTTGTCCAGCTGGTCCGTAGGAGGGAGGGCCTTGGTGGTGCGGACCGACTCCAATAAGTCTGCATGGTTGGTCCGGAAGTCCTGTAGTAGCGCGGTCTCGAAGGCACGGACGTCATCGACCGCTAGGTCGTCGAGGAAGCCTTTAGTCCCCGCATAGATGGCAACCACCTGCTCTTCGACGGGCACCGGCGAGCTCTGGGGCTGCTTGAGCAGCTCGGTGAGCCGGACACCCCGGTCGAGCTGGGCGCGCGACACTCGGTCCAGTTCGGAGCCGAACGTGGCGAAAGCCTGGAGCTCGCGGAACTGAGCGAGGTCTGTCTTCAAACCACCGGAAACGGTCTTCATTGCCTTTATCTGCGCGTCCCCGCCGACACGCGAAACCGACAACCCGACGTTGACGGCGGGCCGGATGCCAGCGTAGAACAGGTCGGTCTCCAAGTAGATCTGACCGTCTGTGATCGAGATGACATTGGTCGGGATGTAAGCGGAGATATCGCCTGCTTTGGTCTCCACGATCGGCAGGGCCGTGAGCGAGCCCGCGCCGCGCTCGTTCGACAATTTGGCGGCGCGCTCGAGCAGACGGCTGTGCAAATAGAAAACGTCGCCAGGGTAAGCCTCGCGGCCGGGCGGCCGACGGAGCAGCAACGAGAGCGACCGGTACGCCTCTGCCTGCTTGGAGAGGTCGTCGTAAATTATCAACGCGTGCTCACCGTGCTCCATCCAGTGCTGGCCCATAGCGCAGCCGGAGTAGGGGGCCAGGTATTTGAAAGAGGCAGGATCCGAGGCAGGGGAATTGACGACGACGGTGTACTCCATCGCCCCGTGCGCACGCAGGGTTTCAACTGTCTGTGCAACTGTCGAGCCTTTTTGGCCGATCGAGACGTAGATGCATTTCACGCCTTGCCCACGCTGGTTGATTATCGTGTCGATGGCTATCGAGGTCTTGCCAGTTTTGCGGTCCCCGATGATCAGTTCACGCTGCCCACGACCGATCGGTGTCATCGCGTCGATGGACTTGATCCCGGTCTGGAGTGGCTCTTTCACTGGTTGGCGGTCGATAATGCCTGGGGCCTGCACCTCTAGTCGCCTGGTCTCGACGGTGCCGAGCGGTCCCAGCCCGTCTATAGGCCTGCCGAGAGAGTCCACCACGCGGCCCAAGAGGCCGTCGCCGACCGGCACCGAAAGTATGCGGCCGGTCGCGCGGACGATCTGTCCCTCCTGAAGCCCCGACACATCGCCGAGCACGACCGCGCCGATCGAGCCCTCGTCGAGGTTGAGCGCGAGAGCGCTCGTGCCACCCTCGAACTCGAGGAGCTCGTTCACAGAGACGTTCGGCAGGCCGGTGATCCTCGCGATCCCGTCACCGATGTCTTGGATGCGGCCTACCTCTTCGCCCGTGACCCCGGGCGAAAAACCCTCCAGGTTGCGCCGCAGGACGTCGGCGATATCAGCGGAGTTGATGCTCAGCTCAGCCATTTGCTTTGCAGGGTCCTTTCAATGTTCTTCTCAATGTTCTTCCGGTGCGCGGGTGCTCGATGTCGGCCCGTCGGCCGCGCCGACGTGCCCAGCCGGGCCAGCCGTGCGACCTGGCTCGAGGAGTGCTTCTCTCGCCAACTCGACGCGGTGACGCAAGCTCGCATCGATAACAACGTCACCGATGTTCGCAACAAAACCGCCGAGAAGCTCCGGGTCGGCTGTGGCTCTGACGTCGACTGGGTAACCCGTGAAACTCGTCAGAGCCGCAGTCAGGCGCGTGCGCTGCGAAGCGGACAATTCGACCGCGGCGCGGACATCGGCGACCCGTCGGTTGGCCTCTTTGGCCACAAAGTCGATGAGCGCCCCGAGCAGGACCGGGAAATCCCGCGGCCGCCCAATACGTGCGGCATATGTGGCCATCCGAGCCGACTCCTGGCTCGCCCTGCGTGTCAGGAGGCCGACGACGACCGAAGCGCGCACAGACGCGGGCAGCTCGGCGGTGGTCAGGGCTACACGCAGGTCCTCGTTGCCCTCGACGATGCGCATGAACCGGAACAGCTCGTCCTCGATATCGCCCAACTTGCGCTCGCCGCGCACCGAGCTAAGCACAGCCGACGCATACCCATCGAGGCGTTCCGTCGCGCCGAGGCGCCCAAGGGCCCCGTCGTCCAACAGGACCATCCCATCCCTGCGGGCAGCCGCGGCCGCCGCCAAGCCCGCCGCATCGGCTTCAAATTCCTCGGGCGGGCCGCTCTCCAACACGAAATTGACCAGGTCGAGCACCGGCGCTGACAGCTTGCGGCCCAGTAGCTGCTGGATTATTGCGCGCTTGGTGGGTACCGGCGTTTCAGGGTTCTGCATCGCCCAGGCAAGGTCCGTGGAACCGGCGACGAGCCGGTAGAAGCCCTGGAGCTCGTCCGCAATGCTCCCAATATGTGACCCGGAGGCCTCGAAGATGGCGTCGGCGTAGCCCCTTACGCGTTCGCGCACCTAAGCACCTGCTCCTGTTCTCACCGTTGCGCCGGACGCTGCGGCTGCGCTCGCCGCAGCCTGTCTTTCGATGTCGGCGGTCGCCAACTCGACCAACTTCTCCTGGTCGCGCAGGGTGATCCCCTCACCGAGGACCCTTTCGACGACGTCCATGACAAGGCCGGCAACCTGTACGCGCAACTCCTCGGCTGCACGCCGCGACGCAGCGTCGATGTCGGCGCTCGCACGCTCCACCAGGCGCCGGTACTCCTCTTCGCCCTGTTTGCGCAGCTCTTCGCGCAGTTGCTCGCCGATCTTGACGGCCTCGTCCTTGAGCGACCGCGCCTCGGCCCGCCCCTCCTCGAGGAGCCGCTTGTGCTGTTCCTCGAGCTCCAGAGAACGCTTTTTTGCCTCCTCGGCGTCGTTGATGCTGCGCGCGATCGACTTCTGGCGATCGTCCATGGCGCGGTTGACGGGGGGGAGGATCCACTTGGACAACGCCCAAAGGACTACCAAAAAGATCACCAACTCCACCACGAAGGTGGCGTTGGGGACCAGGAAGTTGGAAGAAGCGAGAAGCACCTGTCGATTACCTAGTCGCGGTTACTAGCCGGTAGCCAGTACGAATACGAATAATGCCGTAAAGGCCAAGTTGATGAAGTACATGGCCTCGACAAGGCCGACGATAAGGAACATCGTCGAATAAAGCCGGCCTTGGACCTCGGGCTGGCGTGCGATGCCGGCGATCGTCTGGCTACCGGCTAGGCCGTCGCCAACCGCGGCGCCAACGGCGCCGCCTCCAAGCGCGAGACCGCCGCCGACGAAGGCGCCAGCCAGCTCGACTGCCTTTTCCATACTTGCAGCCATCTAGTTCTCCTCTGACTTTCTGGGTTTGGGGCTCAATGGCCCTCTTTGGCAACTGCGAACTGGTAATAAAGGATCGTCAGCAAGGCGAAAATGAACGCCTGGATGATACCTATGAAGAGGTCGAACAGCTTCCAGGCGACGCTGAAGACGATGGTCGCCGGGAAGAAATAGATCGGGATCGCCAGCAGGAGCGCGATCATGATCCCGCCGGAGAACAGGTTCCCAAAGAGCCGCAACGCCAGGGTGACGGGCTTCATAAGCTCCTCGAGCGCACGGATCGGTGCCAACCACCGCGGCGGTGCGAAGAATGACTTTATGTAGCCACCGATGCCTTTGGCCCTGATGGCAGCACCGTTTGTCAAGACAAACACGGTCGCCCCGAGGGCATAGGTGAGGTTTACGTCAGCAGTCGGGGAAGGCAAGTAGTCGGTGTTGTGCCAAAGGCCAGGGAACACCTCGACCCAGTTCGCCGCCAGGACCAGTACGAAGATGGTAACCGCGAGAGGCACCACGTGGCGGTACCGGGCCCGAGGCCCGCTTCGACCTGGTCTGATACCCAGCCCACGAGCACTTCCCAGAAAACCTGCACCTTGCTCGGCACCCCTGCAGTGACCTTCGCGCGCAGGTAGAAACCGAGGCCCATGACCACTGCACCGGCGATCAAGCTGGTCCAAATCGTGTCCGCGTCGAAAGCGACACCGAAAACGTGGACGACGACGTGGTCGCCGACGGGGATAGGCGCCACGGCAAGCAAGCCGGTGCTAACCATTAGCTTCAACCTCGCCTGGGCCGGAAGTGCCAGGCAGCTCTGCTTGGGCCGGCGCCGCGTGGGCTTCGCCTGCACCTGCCCGCGCGGTGACGGCGGGGCCTAGGCCCGCCAACTGCAGCCGTTGGTACCTCCACAGGGCCCCAAGGGCATTGGCCATCAGCAGCAGCTGGAAGGCAACAAGACCACCGACCATCCCAAAGCCCATCGGGCGCACGAAAAACAACAGCGCAAAGGCAACGACCGTGATCCCACCGAGGCGTGCGGCGACTGTGCCCACGTAAGGCTTGCGGTCCATATGCCCGTCGTCTTTGCTGTAGCGCACGGTGGAGACTTGGAAGACCCTGTGGTTGACCGTTGCGGCTGCCAAGCCGAGCAGCGCCCCGACGCCTGCCAGCGGCTGGTTGAGCACGAAACCTAAGGCGAGGGCGACAACAGCCAGCGCGATACACGACACGATCGTGCGCCTCACTATTAGGTCGACGTAAAGGACCGGGAAGTCAGCAAGCATCAGCGGGTCAGCCCTAGCGGTTGTACCGCCGCAGCTCGGCCCTGGTACCCAGTACACCCACGGCTGCACCGCCAACCAGGCCTACGAACAAGAACAGCGGCAGAGTCCCTAGAGCCCGGTCCGCTAGCCATCCGAGAATGCACCCGCCAAGCAGACAGACAGCATTGAGCATCCCGAGACCGGCGTATGCCATAGGCCCCGGGTAGCGCCCTTCCACCGGCTCTGCACTTTCCTTGTCCGCTCCGCTGCTGCTCATCGGCAGGCCGCTGGGATGTAACGGCGTCGTGCCACCTCAACTGCAACATACCGTTTGCGAACGCGACACTGTTCAGGAACACCAGTGCCAGGGTACGAAACACTCCTGTAACACTGCAACTCCGCGCAACAAAGGTCGGCTCGTCCTCGCCGGACGGCTCTGTCCAACCGTTAGAGGCCTTCGGGGACGGGTGGCGCCGGGGCCACCGTTTTCGGCGTGCCGAGGCTGGGGGTGCCTGCAGTGGGCTGACCCGCTGGAGGGGTCGGACGGTCGGGCAAGACCAACCTTACGCCATTGCTGCTACGGGGGTTCTGGGCTCCTGGCCTGCCCGGCCCGCTGCCAAGGCCGCCTCTTGCCAGGGCCCCGCGAGGCGGCACAGCGTTGGCCGGCTTGGCCGGGGTGGCCCGGCGCTTTGCCCCGACTTTAGGGGTGGGAGCCGTGACCTGGCTGCCAACGCGGGGAGACTGGCCGCCATGCCCGTTGGTCCCGTTAGCAGCGTGGCCCTCGTTGTCGCCGTTGCTGAGCGCCGAGCGGCCTCGCGGGGCAAACAGCGTGTACAGGAGGATCGCGAGGGCCCCGACCGCGATGGGAGGTATCTCGTTATGGGAATCCGTCACTCCTGGCCAGAGGACGAGGCCCGAGAGCAGGGCGGTCCAGGCCCACAGGATTAGGACGGCAGCACGATGGCCATGGCCGAGGCGCATCAGGCGGTGATGGAGGTGGCTGAGGTCGGCGACCGCGGGGCTGGTCCGCTGGCCTGCGCGGCGTACGACCGCAAACACCGTGTCCAAAAGGGGGATGCCCAGGATGAAGAAGGGAATGATGATCGGAGCGAAGAAAAAGTAGGTCCGGCCACTGAACTGGTAGCTGTCTTGGCCTACGACGGCGAGCGTCGAAGCGGCGACGAGCACGCCGAGCAGCATCGAACCGGCATCGCCCATAAATATCTTCGCAGGGTGGAAATTGTGCGGGAGGAAGCCGACGCACAGCCCGATCGCTATGACAGCAATTAAGGGGCCAGCATTACTGGCTTGGATGTTGCCGACCACCCCGAGCTGGTGCGAATACACGAAGAACGCCCCGGCCCCGATCGCGACAATCCCTGCGGCCAGGCCGTCCAGGCCGTCGATGAAATTGACCGAGTTCGCCATGACGGCGACCCACAGGACGGTCCCGAGCGCCGCCCAGGAGGGGCTCAGCTCCAGGGTCGTTTGGGCCAGTGGCACATGGAAGTACAGCATGTTGACACCGAAGAAATAAAGCACCGTCCCCGCGAGGACCTGGCCGGCGAGCTTGGCGGGCGGTGACATCTCGCGCACGTCGTCCACGAGCCCAACCGCGAAAATGACAGTCGCGGCAATTACTACCCCGAGGGGGGCCGAGCTGCCCCTGAAGACCGGCCCGAAAACAGGCAACTGCGAGGCGACGGCTATGGCGACGAGCATCCCGAAGTACATCGCCGCCCCGCCTGCGGTGGGTGTCGGCCGTTCGTGGACTCGCCGGTCGTCGGGAGTCACAAGCAGCGAATGGCGCTTCGCCATGGCGCGCGCGGCAAAGGTGGCCAGCCAGGTGGCAAAGGCCGCCACGGCGAAGACCACGATGTACCAACGGAATTGGATCAAGCGCTAAGTCTCCCCAGCTGCGAGATGTCCAGCGCTCAGGCGCCGAGGCACCAGCTCATGGGTAGGGCACGAACTTGGAGCAAAGGGTCCCCACCTCCTCGCGCACGGCATACCGTTCGCTTTCGTCGTCTGGGGCAGCGAGGGCCCGACGGACGAGATGAGCTATCTCAGCCATCTCGCCCTCCCGCATGCCGGCCGTGGTCACGGCGGCGGTACCAATCCTGAGCCCGCTGGTGACGAACGGCGACCTCGGGTCGCCCGGGATCTGGTTCTTGTTGAGGGTGATCCCGGCCCGGTCGAGTGCCTCCTGAGCTGTCTTTCCCGTCAAGTCCGCGTCGAAGGTGCGAAGGTCCACCAGCATCAGGTGGTTGTCAGTGCCGCCCGAGACTATTCGGAAACCTTCGGCGGCCAGAGCCGCGGCTAAGGCTTGCGCATTGCGCACTATCTGTGCTGCGTAGAGGGCGAAGTCAGGCTGGGAAGCCTCGTAGAAGGCCACCGCTTTGGCCGCGATGACGTGTTCGAGGGGCCCCCCTGCAGGCCCGGGAAGACGGCCTTGTCGATGGGCTGCGCGAGGCTCTCCTTAGAAACGATGCAGCCACCCCGCGGCCCCCGCAGAGTCTTGTGCGTCGTGAACGTCACGATGTCCGAGAACGGGACAGGGTTGGGGTGGGCGCCCCCGGCGATGAGCCCGGCAATATGGGCCGCGTCAAAAAGCAGTAACGCCCCTACGGAATCGGCAATCCTGCGGAAGGGCTCAGGGTCGATCACCCGGGAGTACGCAGTCGCACCGGCGATAATCAGCTTAGGCCGGTGCTGTTCGGCCAGGTCCGCCAGGGCCTCGAGATCGATGCGTTCGTCGCTCTCACTGACGCCGTAGCTGACGAAGTGGTACCAGCGCCCGCTCACGTTCACAGGCGAACCGTGCGTGAGGTGCCCGCCTTGGTCAAGGCGCATGCCAAGGACGGTATCCCCAGGCTCTAACACCGCCAGGTAGCAGGCCAAGTTGGCGTTGGCGCCCGAGTGGGGCTGCACGTTGGCATGCTCCGCCCCGAACAGCTCGCACGCTCGGCGCCGGGCCAGGTCCTCCGCCCGGTCGATCACAGAGTTGCCGCCGTAGTAACGCCTTCCCGGGTAGCCCTCCGAGTACTTGTTCGTAAGGACCGACCCGGTTGCCGCCATGACAGCCGGAGAGGTGAAGTTCTCCGAGGCGATCAGCTGGAGTGTGGTGTTCTGCCGCTCCTTCTCGTCCTCGATTATTGCGAAGAGCTCTTCGTCCGCGTGCACGAGCCCGAGCCTAGTTGTTGTTCAACGCAGGGCCGCCTCGATCTCGACCCACGACAGCTGGCCCTCCCGAAGGGCCTTTGGCGTCTCGCCAGTGCAGTCGACCACCGTCGAGGGCTTGGCGCTGCTTGGGCCAGCGTCCAGGACCAGTGTCAGTTCGGCCCCGAGAGACTCCGCCACCTCCTGAGCCGTGGTGAGCGCCGGCTCGTGGTGGCGGTTGGCGCTCGTCGTCGCGATCGGGCCCATCTGCTTGCATATAGCGAGCGGTACCGGGTGAGCCGGGCAACGGATGCCGATCGTGGCGTCCTCCTCCCCGAGGTCGGCTGCCAGGTCCGGGCGCCGAGGAAGGACAATAGTGAGAGGCCCCGGCCAGTACAGCCTCATCAGCCGGAGTGCGGCTTCGGGAACGGCAGTGCACAGGGAGAGCGCCTGGCTCTCGTCGCAGACCAGGACGGGCAGCTCGACGTTCCTCGGGCGGCCCTTCACGCTAAAGAGCCGGTCGGCGGCCCCCGTATGAAAAGGGTCGGCCGCCAACCCGTAGACCGTGTCGGTCGGCAACGCGATTATGTCGCCGCCGGTTAGGGCGCCCACCGCGAGATCTATGGCTTCAGCCGGCGGGGGGTCCCCCCACGCGGCGATCACCAATGTCGCCATCAGCGACGGAGCTTATGCGAAGGACTTGGCTACGAGTACTCGCTCCCTGCCGGCCAGGTCGTTGCGGACGCGTACGTCGACGAAACCGGCCGAGCGCGCCAGGCTTTTGGCGGCAGCCGACTGATGGGGCGCGATCTCGGCGACGAGGACCGAGCGCGCAGCCAACCATACCGGCGCCTCGCCCAGGATCGCCTCGAGCGCCTCGAGCCCCGTCGGGCCCGCGATGAGGGCTTGGTGCGGCTCCCAGCGCGATACCTCTTCCGGCAGTTCTTCGCCTTCGGCGACGTAAGGCGGGTTGGCCACCGCAAGAGCTACCAACCCCTCCAGCTCGACGGGGAGCGCAGACCACCAGCTCCCCTGGGCGAGCCGGACACGCCCGACCGCCTGCGCACCAAGGCCCGCAAGGTTGGCTGACGCCACGTCGAGCGCTTCGCCGGACAGGTCCGTCGCCCAGGCTTCGACGTCACGGCGTTCTGTGACGATCGACAAGGCAATGGCGCCGGACCCTGTGCCGAGGTCGACCACGACAGGGTAGGCGCTCTGCGTCCCAGCGGGCACGATGAGGGCCAGCTCCGCCAGCGCAACCTCGACCACGACCTCTGTTTCGGGCCGGGGGATGAGCACGCGCCGGTCCACGAGCAAGTCGAGCTTACGAAATGCCCAGTGCCCGAGGACGTACTGCACGGGCTCGCCCGCCTCCCGTCGTCCCAACATGGAAAGGAAGGCCTCTCGCGCGGCTGCCGGCACGGGCTCGTCCAGTGCGCCCGGCCAGGAGCTCCCGGACGCATCCTCCACGAACCACTGAGCGGTCCTGCGGTCCCCAAGACGCTCGACAGCCTTCTCGTAGAGGGGCCGCCATGTGTGCTCCGGGCTAGCTACGGCGCTCCTGGGCACGGCTCAGGCGGAGTCCTCTCCTCCGAGCTGGCGCCCGCGCTCGTCCGCAAGTAGGGCATCGACGATCTCGTCGAGCTCACCCATCAGCACCTTGTCGAGATTGTGCAGGGTTAAGCCGATCCTGTGGTCCGTAACCCTGTTGTCCTTGTAGTTATAGGTCCGGATCTTCTCGGAGCGGCCCCCGCCTCCGACCTGGCTGCGCCGGGCCGTGGACAACTCGGCCGACTGGCGGTCCTGCTCGGCTTTCAGCAAACGAGCCCGCAGGACTTGCATCGCCTTGGCCCTGTTTTGGATCTGGCTCTTTTCGTCCTGCATCGAGACCACGATGCCTGTCGGCAAGTGCGTGACCCGTACAGCCGAGTCTGTCGTGTTGACCGACTGGCCCCCTGGCCCGGTCGAACGGTAGACGTCGACGCGCAGGTCCTTTTCCTCGATCTGCACTTCGACCTCTTGAGCCTCGGGCAGCACGGTCACGGTTGCAGACGAGGTGTGCACACGCCCCTGGGACTCGGTCACCGGGACGCGTTGCACGCGGTGCGGGCCGCCTTCGTGCTTCAGGTGAGCCCACGCGTCGCGGCCCTTGACGAGCAGCATCACCTCGTTCACGCCACCCTTGGGGGAGGGGTCAGTGGAGAGGACTTCGGCCTTGAGACCTGTACGTTCGGCATAGCGCAGGTACATCTCGTAAAGGTCGCGGGCGAACAGGTTGGCCTCTTCGCCTCCCTCCGCGCCACGGATCTCCACGATCACGTTGCGCCCGTCGTTGGGGTCCGTGGGAAGCAGCAGGAGCTTTAGCTCATCGGCAAGGCCGGCGAGCCGTTCCTCCGCCTGGCTGATCTCGTTGTTGAGAAGCTCGCGGTCCTGGCCTTCGGCATCTGCGGACATCTCGCGCGCAAGCTCCAAGTCTGCTTCGGTGTCCCGGTACGACCGATAGACCGTTACAAGAGGCCCGATCTCGTGAAGGCGCCGTGAAAGCTCCACTACCCGGCGTTGGTCGGCTAGTACCTCCGGGTCAGACAGCTGCGCAAGGGTGTCCTCATGCTCCGCGACCACCTCATCCAATCGCTCGAACACTTATTGCTCGGCGCCTGCCTTCACGCCTCGCCGCCCATAGCGGCGCTCGAAGCGCTCCACACGGCCACCGGTGTCAACGAGCTTCTGCTTGCCCGTGAAGAACGGGTGGCACTCGTTGCAAAGCTCAGTATGGAGCTCGGGTTTGGTCGAGCGGGTCGTAAAGGTGTTGCCACACGAGCAGGCGACCTTGGCCTGGACGTACTCGGGGTGGGTATCAGCTTTCATGGTTCTCCCCAGGTTAGTGCCCGCGCTACATCGCAGGGGCAGGGGTCTTGGCTATCTCAGCCAAGAACTGGTCATTGCTACGTGTGGAACGGATCTTGTCGACCAATAATTCCAAGCCGGCTGCAGCGCTGCCATCCGTCGCCAAGGCATTCAACACCCTACGCAGCTTCCACACCTGCTGGAGCTGTTGGCGGTCGAAGAGCAGCTCCTCGTGGCGGGTGGAGGACGCATTGACATCGAGCGCCGGGTAGATGCGCCGTTCGGCGAGCTTGCGGTCGAGGCGCAGCTCCATGTTGCCTGTGCCCTTGAACTCCTCGAAGATCACCTCGTCCATCCGGCTCCCGGTCTCCACCAGAGCGGTGGCGAGGATCGTGAGCGACCCACCTTCTTCGATGTTGCGCGCGCTCCCGAAGAACTTCTTCGGCGGGTAAAGGGCTCCCGTGTCGATACCACCGGACATGATGCGCCCGGTCGCTGGCTGAGCGAGGTTGTACGCCCTGGCGAGCCGTGTGATGCCGTCGAGCACGATGACGACGTCCCGGCCAGCCTCAACGAGGCGCTTCGCGCGTTCGATGGCGAGCTCGGAAACCTGGGTGTGCTCGTCGGCCGGCCGGTCGAACGTTGAGGCGATGACTTCGCCCTTCACCGAACGGCGCATGTCTGTGACTTCCTCGGGCCTCTCGTCGACAAGCAGGACCATCAGGTGCACGTCGGGATTGTTGGCCTCGATCGAGTGGGCTATCTGCTTGAGCACCGTCGTCTTGCCGGCCTTGGGCGGCGAGACGATTAAACCACGCTGGCCCTTGCCGATAGGCGAGATGAGGTCAACGATCCGTGCCGTCACATTGGCAGGGTCCCCAGGGATTTCGAGAGCCAACTTTTGGTCGGGGAAAAGGGGCGTAAGGTTCTCGAACTTCGGCCTGTTGCGAGCGTCGTCAGGGGACATCCCTGCCACAGAGTCCACCTTGACCAACGCAGGGTATTTTTCGTTATTGGCCGCCGGCCGGAACGAGCCTTCCACCGTGTCGCCCTTGCGTACGCCATAACGGCGCACCTGGGTGATGGACACGTAGACGTCGTTGGCGCTGGCCAGGTACCCATTGGTGCGCAGGAAGCCGTAGCCCTCTTCGCGCAGGTCCAAAAGGCCAGTGCAGGGAACCAGCTCACCCGAATAGGGCGCTTCTGCTGCTTGTACCGGGGCAGTGAACTCTCGCTCGGGCCCGCGTTCGCCACCACGCGCCGGCTTTTCCCGGTTGCGCCGGCGCCGGCGCCGGCTGTTGCCTAGGTTCGGGTCCTCGCCGTGGCGCGGGTCGGCGTTGCCGTTGCCGTTGCCGTTGCGAGCCTCAAAGCTGCGCTGGCGGCCCTGGTCGGACCGTTGGAAGCTTTGACCCGTTTCGCCTGGGGCGTCGCCGTTGGCCGAGCTCCCGCCGTTGGCCGAGCTTGCGCCGTTGGCCGAGCTCCCGCCGTTCTGGCGAGCTCTGTCGTTTTGGGCGGGCCTGTCGGTCTCGCGCTCGACGGCGAGCTGCGAGGCCCTCTCGACCGTTGCGGCCGGGCCGGCATCGTCGGGGCTCTCAACGGCCGCGCCAGTACTTTCGCTGACGTCGAGAGGCGCCGACCGGGCCTCCTCGGCCACGTGGCCGTTGGCACTTGCCAGCTCCAGTTGCTCAGTGCCGCTGTCGCCGCCAGCATCTTGGCCGGCGGTTGCGCCGGCGCGCCGGGACCGCGCTCGGCGTGGCTTCTCGGCTGGTGGGTTCGCATCTTCCTCTACGCCGGTGACCTGGAGTATGTGTGAGACCAGGTCCGCCTTTTTCGTGCGTGCCGCGGGCGATGCGCCCAAGGCCAAGGCGATTGCGAAGAGCTCGTCCCGCTCCTTTGCTTCGAGCACGGAGCGCTCGAGCTGCAGGTCGCTCATTGACTACCTCTGTGGGGGTGTGGGTGTGTGTGAATAGGTCAACACGGCCGGAGCATCCAAATGAAACCTGGACAGTTCCCCTGGGCCTGCGGCATTGCGCTTTGGCCACGGTAACGCCCGAGAGATCCCGCTCCGGATGAGGTCCCGCTCGTGAGTACAACCGAGCCGGGCAATAGCCATCATACCGCTTATGCGGCGCTCGCGCCAGGAACCCCCATCGCGGCCGAGCTCAGAGCGCTAACTCGTCACGAACTGCAGCGAGCTCGGCGTCGACTGCCCTGGGTACCGCGATCTGGCCGATGGCAACATCGGGGTCCTTCAGGCCATGGCCGGTAAGGATGCAGACGACCCTGGAACCGGCCGGCACACTCACCTTGAGCAGCCCGGCAACGGCTGCCGCGGAGGCAGGTTCGCAGAAAACGGACTCCTCGCGGGCCAGGAAGCGGTACGCCTCGAGGATCTCCTCGTCGGTTACGGAACCGATCAGGCCACCGGACTCGGATGCCGCGGCAGTCGCCCCGTACCAGGAGGCCGGGTTGCCAATGCGAATTGCCGTGGCGATCGTTTCGGGTTTTTCTACCGGGTGACCGAGCACAATAGGTGCCGCCCCGGCCGCCTGGAAACCGAACATCCGCGGCAAGTGGTTCGCTCTCCCGGCGTCTTGGTACTCGCGGTACCCCTTCCAGTACGCAACGATATTGCCGGCATTGCCCACTGGCATGCAGTGCACGTCGGGAGCGTCCCCCAATATGTCGACAACCTCGAACGCGCCAGTTTTTTGGCCCTCAATCCGATATGGGTTTATGGAATTCACCACCGTCACAGGTTCTTTTTCGGCAAGCTCACGTACGAGCGCAAGCGCTCGGTCGAAATTCCCCCGTACTTGCACGACTTTTGCACCATGCACGAGCGCTTGGGCCAGTTTGCCCAAGGCGATGTACCCGTCGGGAATTAGCACCACGCAAGTGAGCCCCGCGCGCGGCATAAGCAGCGGCTGAAGCCGATGTATTCCCGGTCGAGCCGCACACCACCGCCTTGGCACCTTCTTCCAACGCCTTGGAAATGGCTACGGTCATCCCGCGGTCTTTGAACGAACCCGTCGGGTTGGCCCCCTCGACTTTGAGCCAGACCTTGGCGCCGGCACGTTCGGACAACCGCCGCGCCTCGATAAGAGGGGTGCCGCCCTCGAGAAGGCTGACAACGGGGGTGGAGCTGCTCACTGGGAGGTGTTCGCGGTACTCCTCGATCACCCCCTGCCACGCACGTGCGCTCAAGGGCCGACCACCCGGAGCAGCCCGCCGATGCGCTGGACCGCGTCGAGGCTGCGCAGCTCGTGCAAGCACGCCTGCATGTCCCGCTCGAAAGCAGGGTGAGTCACGAACATGAGGTGAGCCTGGGCCTCCTCGCCCGCTGCGTGCGGGGCCGTGTCGACCGGTCCGGCCTCGGGTTCGGGCGCATCCTGTTCCATCGATCGGACTGAGACATTGTGACGGCCGAGCACGCCGGCGATCGCAGCCAGTACACCCGATCGGTCGGCTACGAACAGGCTCAGGTAGTAGGCGCAGCGCAGGTCGTCGATCGGGCGGATGGCCACAGCGTGGAGCTCCAACTTCCGCGCCGCTCCTCTGACCGTCAAGTTGTGAGCCGCGTCCACCAGGTCACCAAGCACGGCGCTGGCGGTCGGCAAGCCTCCGGCGCCCCTACCTAGCAGCATCAGCTGGCCGACGGCGTCGCCTTCCACGAAAACGGCGTTGAAGGAGTCCCGCACCGCTGCAAGGGGGTGGTCCGACGGGACCATTGCGGGGTGGACCCGCACGCCGAGCGACCCGTCGGGGCCCGACTCAATGACCGCAAGCAGCTTGATCTCGAACCCGAGCCGCTTTGCGGCCTCGATGTCCTGGCCGGTGACCCCCGAGATCCCCTCCCTGTAGACGTCGCCCGCCACGACCTTGGCACCAAAGGCGACGTTAGCCAGGATGGCAGCCTTCGCTGCGGCGTCGTAGCCCTCCACATCGGCCGTCGGGTCGCGTTCGGCGAAGCCCAAGCCCTGAGCCTCGGCAAGGGCATCCTGGTAACTCGCCCCGGAGCTGGCCATTCGGGTCAAGATGTAGTTGGTAGTGCCGTTGACGATCCCCATGACGCGGTAGATACGTTCACCGGCGAGGGACTCGCGCAGCGCCCGGATGAGCGGGATGCCCCCGGCCACCGAGGCCTCGAAGAGCAGGTCGACGCCCGCTTCGCTGGCTGCGTCCCAAAGCTCCCCTCCATGGTTGGCGAGCAGCTCCTTGTTGGCGGAGACGACGGGCTTCCCGCTGCGCAGCGCCCTCAGCACCAGGTCACGGGCGGGGGAAATACCCCCCATGACCTCGACCACTACGTCGATCGAGGGGTCATCGACGACCCTGCCGGCATCGGTGGTAAGGAGGGCCTCGACGCCCGGGACGTCGCGCTCCTTGGTGGCCGAACGCACCGCCACCGTGGCCAGTTCGAGATGTAGCCCGGTTCGGTCCGCGATCCGTTTGGCGTCGCTGAGCAGGAAGCGGGCGAGCGCGGCCCCGACGTTGCCACAGCCCAACAAGCCGACGCGCACGGTGGGCCGGGCCGAAGAGGGTTGCAGGTGGCTCTCCCGGCTCTCTTGGCTCTCTTGGCTCTCTTGGCTCGCAGGGCTATCGGTTCGGACCATGTGCGAAGGCTAGCGTGCCAGGTCGCCTGGGCCTTTCTACTAAGGAGTTCTAACTGTCGAGGGCCAGCAGGTCCGAATAGGTCTCGCGACGCACTACAACCCGCCAGCGCCCGTCCCGCACAAACACGACCGGCGGCCGGGGCACCTTGTTGTAATTGGACGCCATCGCATGGCCATAGGCACCGGTGACGGGGGTCGCCAGCACGTCGCCGATCCCGAGGTCTTCGGGCACGCTGGCGTCGCGCACGAGCACGTCCCCCGATTCGCAGTGCTTGCCGACGATGGTGACGGTACGAGACCGTTGCGCCTGGGCTTCCCTCGGGAGGAACGCCTCGTACCCCGAGCCGTACAGGACGGGCCTCGGGTTGTCGCTCATGCCGCCGTCCACGCTCACATAGGTACGCACCCCTGGCAGCGCCTTTATGGTGCCGACCGTGTAACAGGTGATGGCGGCGGCCGCGACGATGGACCGCCCCGGCTCGGCCGACAGCACGACTGTGTCGCCTACGCCCGCAGCAATCGCGGCTTCACGCAAGGTCTTCGCCCACTCGCCAATGGACGGCGCGGCCTCGCCGGTAATGTACGGCACCCCGAGGCCCCCGCCGATGCAGAGTTCTCCCAGGCTTTGGTCGGAAAAAAACGGTCCGAGGACCGCTAATGCCTGCTGGAAGCTCTCCAGAGCGAAGATCTGCGAGCCGATGTGCGTGTGAACACCGACCAGGCGGACGCAGCTCGTCGGGTGCCTGAGCCGCTCGATCGCAGCGGCCGCGGCGCCCGAGGCGAGGCCGAAACCGAACTTTGAGTCCTCCTGACCGGTCATCACGTACTCGTGGGTGTGCGCCTCGATGCCCGGGGTCACCCGGACCAGGACGTTGGGCGGAGGCCTGAGGGCCCCTTCCTGGATCGGATCCGGCCGGCTGAGCACTCGGGCCAGTCGGTCGATCTCGTCGAACGAGTCGACGACGATCCTGCCGACCCCAGCCGCTATAGCCGCCTCGAGCTCCGCCTCGGACTTGTTGTTGCCGTGCAGGACAAGACGTTCACCGGGCACGCCCGCTGCAAGCGCAACAGCGAGCTCCCCGCCGGTCGAGACGTCTATACAGAGGCCCTCCTCATAGGCAAGAGACGCCATTGCTTTGCACAAGAAGGCCTTCGACGCGTAAGCCGCCCTGGGGCCGAAGGCTTGGCGCGCCTCCTGGCAGCGCCGGCGAAGGTGTTCTTCGTCGTAGATGAACACCGGCGTACCAACTTCCTCGACAAGGTCCATGACGTCGACGCCGCCAATCCGGAGATGGCCCTCTGCACCGACGTCTGCAGTTAGGGGCAGCAGGTGCGAAGGCAGCGGTCCCTGACGCCTGGTCGCGCCAGCGTCCTGTGGCTGTTCGTCGTGCTCCTGGGTTGTGAGTGGGTCGGGGATCATTTGCACCAATCGTTGCAGGCCAGACGTGACCGCGCTGCCAGTATTGCGGCTGGTCGAGCTGGGCGAGGGAGTCGACGACGCTCTACCAGTATGCTTACCTCGCCGCCCCCGTAGCTCAGGGGATAGAGCACCGGCCTCCGGAGCCGGTTGCGCCGGTCCGAATCCGGCCGGGGGCACTAGCAGGAACACCCTTTAGGGTAGCGAGGCCTCTAAAGGTCAACGGTCTACGATGCCGATGACGAGGAGGTGGAAGCGGGCCAAAGGAGCTCCCTGCCGGCTGAAATCGCTTCGCCCGAGGCGCCCCCTCCAGCTCACGAGGCCGCATCGCCGTCTAGCGCCGACCACATCCGTTCCGCCGTCTTGGCCGTATTTGGATTCTTCGGGGCCCTCCTTGTCGTCTATGTCGCCTGGCTTGTCGCCCGCCCCCACTTCTCGTACTCGTTGCTCTGGAACGGTTGGATGCCGGACGGCTTCGAGCTCATCGTCTCAGGCCTTTGCATCGCGCGGGGCATGGTCCGGCAATCGGGGAGAGCCGTCGCTCTGGCGCTCGGTTTCGGCCTGCTGTCGTGGAGCCTCGGTGACACCACCTGGACGGTCCAGTCGCTCGTCGGTACCTCGAATGCTACGAGGCTCTTGGGTGCCCTGTTCTATATGGGCTTTTATCCTCTCGCGTACGTCGCCATCGTGGCGTTCATGCGTGGCCGGCTAAGGGGCATCAGCGCGCCGACCTTGCTCGACGGAGCGGTGGCCGCGCTAGGGGCGGCCGCAGTGTGCGCTGCATTCGCGTTCCAAGGCAGCGAGTACGCAGTTAGCAACGACGCCCTGACAAAGGCGACCAACCTTGCTTACCCCTTAGGTGACCTGTTGCTACTGGGCTTGGTCGCTGGCGCTGCCACATTGCTCTCGGGACGCGGCACCCTGCCCTGGCTCGTGTTGGCGGGCGCGTGCGTCTTGAACTGCATCGGGGACACGGTGAACCTGTTCCAATCGTCAGAGGGGCATCTCCGGGTCGACGTGATCTCCCATGTCCTCGCGTGGCCGTTGGCCGGCCTGTTGATGGCGAGCGCGGTCTGGCTTCGCCCCCGGCCCGTCGACCTGTTGGCCAGTCAAAAACCCTCCAGTTTTTGGCTGCCCGGCCTCGCCGCCGCGTCGGGGTTGGCCGTGCTCGTCGCCGCCACCGGAGGCGACTTCAGCCCGATCGCGACCGCTCTCGCAATTTCGTCATTGGTGGCCGCGGGCGTCAGGTTGGTGTGGTCCACCCAGAGGTTGCGGGCCCTTACCGAGCACCGCCACCACCAATCGGTCACGGACGAACTGACCGGGCTCGGCAACCGCCGGTACCTATACGATCTCTTCGGCGCCTTCTTCCTCGATCAGGCCGACGCGACGGCCATCCGGCGTACCCTCACGTTCATGTTCGTTGATCTCGACCGCTTCAAAGAGATCAACGATTCCTTCGGCCACCTGGCCGGGGACGAACTGCTCAAGCAGCTTGGCCCCCGTCTCATGAGCTCGCTCGGTGCAAACGACGTTCTGGTCCGCTACGGCGGCGACGAGTTCGGCGTGGTGTTGGTGGACAAGAGTGCCGATCACGCCGCATGGGTGGCCAAGCAGCTCAAGTCGAGCCTGGGAGAGCCGTTCCAGTTGAACGGCGTTAGCGTTACCGTCAGTGCCAGCATCGGTATAGCTATGGCTCCCACGGATGCAAACGATGCTGGCGGGCTCCTGGACTGCGCCGACGTCGCTATGTACCGGTCAAAGATAGGGCGTTGCCCCTTTGCTTTTTACGACCAACGCCTCGACTCCGAGAACAAGTGGCGTTTGGGGGACGAACTCGGCCTCGCTATCGAACAACATCAGTTCGTCTTGCATTACCAGACCCAGCTCGACCTGCGGTCCGGACAAATCGCGGCCGTGGAGGCTCTCGTCCGGTGGCACCACCCAAGGCTCGGGTTGCTTGGGCCGGCGAAGTTCCTGCCTCTGGCGGAGCAGGCCGAGCTGATGCCGGCGCTCACCGCGTTGCTCCTTGATGACGCCCTGGCTCAGGGTTCCAAATGGGCACAGGCCCAGCCGACCCTCACGGTCTCGGTAAATATCTCGGCCACGAACCTTCTCAATGAAGGTTTCACAGACCTCGTGCGGGACCTCCTCAGCCGCCACCGTTTCCCTCCGAGCAGGCTCACCCTGGAGATCACCGAGACAAGCGTCATCGACAATTTTGACCAAGCAAAGCTGGTAATCGACGAGCTCGCCAGCGTCGGAGTTATTGTCTCAGTCGACGACTACGGCGCTGGATTTACGGCTCTTTCGTACCTCACTAGCTTGGCGGTGCGTGAGCTGAAGCTTGACATGAGGCTGATCACAAACCTCGCGTCCGCACCTCGTGAACGTGACCGTGAACTCGTCCGCTCCACGATCGAGCTCGGGCACGCGCTGGGCCTGCGAGTTGTAGCAGAGGGGATCGAGGACGAAGCGACCCTCGACCTACTGCGCCAGCTTCAATGTGACTTCGCTCAGGGCTACTTCATCAGCCGGCCCGTGCCGGCCGACCAAGTGCTCTTTGCTGTAGGTGTTCAGGAGTTGGCCCCGTCACTCGCGCCAGCGCCTCTGTGACGAAGCGCTGTCGGGTGGCCGTGGCGCTCGTGGGCGCTATCGAGCTGCTGGCCGCCACTGCTAGCGCGGCTACCGCTGGTGCAACACCGCTCAGAGCCTCCGCATTAGCCAACCCCCTCACGAACCCAGCCGCCAACCGGCAACCTCCGGCGTTCAGCATCGAGACCGGTACGTGCTCGCCGCCGCCAGGAGCGCCCTCGTCGGGCCCCTCTAAGAGCTGGGTCTGCCAGTCCCCGTGCCTCCCCCATTACGACGACTTTGCGTTCAACGGCTCGTCGCCTTGCACCGACCTGCTGCTCGCGTCCATCAACGAGGCTCAGGGGGCGGAGCACCTCAACGGGTTCACTCTGCCGTCCAACTTCGCCGAACTGACCGTGCCTGAGCAGATGTTCGTCCTGGTCAACCTCGAACGCATCTCGCGAGGCGTACCGCCACTGGTTGGCTTGTCACCCTACCTCGGGCCGCCAGCTGAGACCGCAGCGCGCGATGCCCAAGACCCCACCTTCAAACCGGTTTACGGGCGAGTACAGGTCTGGTACCCCCCGTCGGGCGGCATGTACGGCTTCGGGGGTGCATGGTCTGGGAACCAGGTCAACGCGCTGGCAGCCATGTTTGGCTGGATGTACGACGACGGCTGGGCCGGCAAGGGTGCGACCAAGAACATAGCCTGCGGCGGTCCCACGTCGAGCGGCTGCTGGGGGCACCGAGACGAGCTCCTTGGCGAGTACACGGGGACGATGTGCAGCGACTGCATCGCGGGAGGGGGCTACGCGTCACCGGCTGCAAACAACTGGGCCGAGTCGTATGTGTTGCTCCTCGTACACCCGGTGCAGTTCCCCACCCCTCTCGAGTTCACCTGGGACAGCAATGTCCTGCCCAACCTGCCCCAGGGCTGGGAACGCACCCGCGCCGCCTGAGGTCTCGCCAGCGCCCTAGCTCGAGGTAAGCGCCTCGACCTCGACCTCGACTTTCCAGCGCGGGTCGAGCAGCCCGGCAACCACGACCATGGTCGCTGCAGGCTTTGTGCCGGCAAAGCGCTCCGCGTGAGCGTCCCCAACAGCCTCCGCGTCGTCAGCTGAAGTAATGAACATCCTCGTACGGACAACATCGGCAAAGCCCATGCCCAGCTCCGAAAGAGCGGCCCCGACGATCTCAAAGCAACGCCGCGCCTGGAGCCTTGCGTCTTGCGGGCAGCTCCCATCGGGCCAGATAGGGGCGGTGCCCGACACTAAGGCGCGGTCCCCTACCCGCACTGCCCTACTGAACCCGATCGTCTCTTCAAACGGCGAACCCGAAGACACAAGCTTGCGATGGGCCATCCCAGAAGTATCGTGGCGCGCGGCTCCCCACGACAAGGCAATTCCAAGGAGGTGGGCAGCGAGGGCCATGGCCAGCGAAGACGGACGTGCCGAGGCGGCTCTTTCGGTGCTGCGCGGCGTCTCGGTGGCCCAGGTCGCCGAAGAACAAGAAGTAGAACCCGAGGTCGTGCTGCAATGGGTCGACCTCTTCTGTGAGGGAGGCGAGGCCCGCCTGAGCGAGAGGGCGCCGCTGGGCCCCGTTGAGCGAGACCGTTTCCTCACGCTGGTAGCCCATGAGTTCCGTACCCCGCTTGCGATTATCTCGGGTTGGCTGGACACGATGCTCGCCTCAGGCCCTCAACCCGAGATCCGGGACGAGGCTCTAGCCTCGATACGCCGCCAGGTGTCTCATCTGGAACGGGTCGCCAGGGATGCCCTAGATGCCGGGGCCGTAGCGAGGGGGCAGTTGCGCTTGATCGTCGCCACCGTGAAATTGCGGGACCTCGTCGAAGGTGTCCTGTCCTCGATGCGCGACGGGCGGTTGTCGCTCGTGCCGGGTGAAGAGGTAATTGTGGTGGCCGACGGGTCGCGCCTCGAACAGGTCGTGGGCGGGGTGCTCGAACACGCGCGCCGGTTGGCCGAGGACGGCCACGTCTCAATTGAGATCGGTACCCAAGAGGGCGACTGGGCGTTGATGACCGCCTCGGTCGACGGCAGTGAGCTCGACATCGGCGACGCCGCCGCGTTGCTCGAGCCCTACGCGCGCTCGGACACGTCGTTCGGGACGGGCCTCGGGCTATACCTTTGCCGCGCCCTGCTCGTTGCTCACGGCGGTGAGATAGGGCTTCGGGCCGAAGGGAAGAACACCATGTTCTGGTTCCGGCTGCCGAAATCAGGGCCTGAGCTCAACAGGCTCGTACAGCGCAGCTGAGCTCGTAAGTGCAGCTGAGCCGCGCTCGGCCACTAGAGCGGGCGAGCCGTCCCGACATCCGGCCCACCAGCGAGCACCCACGCCCTGCCGACCGCCGCGTCGAGCATCTCCTCGGTGAGCCGCCCCGTAAAGGTGTTCTGCTGGCTCGGGTGGTACGAGCAGACGATGGGGATACCCCTCTCCGTTTGCACTTCGACACCGTGGCCGAACGCAGGCCTCTTGGTTACCCCCAGCAAGCGGCAACATGCCTCGTAGGCGAAGGCGCCCAGGGCAAGCACGGCTCGCACGGGCAGTAACGCGAGCTCCCGTTCGAGATATGGCAGGCAGTTGTCCCGTTCCTGCGGCGTAGGGCGGTTGGCAGGCGGTGCGCACCTCACCACTGCACTCACCCAGGTGCCCAGCGCCCGCAGCCCGTCGTCTGCAGACACGCTCTCCGGTTGGGTCGCAAGCCCGGCTCGCCACAGCGCCGCCCAGAGCCAATCGCCCGATCGGTCCCCGGTGAAGACCCTACCTGTGCGGTTGCCGCCGTGTGCGGCCGGGGCAAGCCCGACCACGGCGAGGCGGGCTGACGGGTCGCCGAAACCGGGCACGGGACGGCCCCAATAAACCTCTGACGAAAAGGCCGCCCGGCGTTCGGCTGCCACCGTCTCGCGCCACTCGACCAGCCGCGGGCACCTCCGGCACACGATTTCCTCTTGGCAAAGAGCGTCCAGCGGGGACGCAGGCACCCGCCGACCTTACCGCGCTCAATAACTCTGCCGGCCCGTCGTGCGGGTAGCCGGGGCGGTGCCCTTTTCTCCCCTCAAGAGCTAGCTTGGCGGGGAGTGCCTCGCCGCAAACCCGACCCCCCCACCATGCTGCTCCTGGTCCGCCATGGGCTGACCCCAACAACTGGACGGGAGATGCCTGAGCCAGGCCCTGGCCCTGGCCTCTCCGAAGATGGCAGGAAGCAGGCCGAGGAGGCGGGGCAGCACATTTCCAGCTGGAAAGGCTCCCTGCCGCCGATAGCCGCCCTCTACTGTTCGCCGTTGTCCCGCACGAAGGAGACTGCCGGCGTCGTCGGCAAAGTGCTCGACCTAAGCCCAGTTGAACGGCCAGATCTCGTGGACTGCGACGCCGGCGACTGGGCCGGCACCCCGCTCAAGGATCTGGCCAAGAAGCCCGAATGGCCTACGGTGATGCACTACCCGAGCGGGTTCTGCTTTCCGGGCGGGGAGGCGATCCGGGACATGCAGGCGCGCATGGTTGCTGCCATGCACGAGCTGGTGAAGGCCTACCCGGGGAAAACCGTGCTTGTTGTCTCCCACGCCGACCCGATCAAATCGGTCCTTGCAGACGCGCTCGGCACCCACCTGGACCTGTTCCAGCGGATAGTCGTTTCACCGGGGTCGGTCAGCGCAATAAATTACGGCGCCACGCCCAGTGTGGTGCTGGTGAATTGGACCGGGGCTGGCAGCCAGGCACCCAAACTGGCTGCGGACGGTACGAAGACGGAGGCCCGGCGCTGAACCCGTCATTCGACCTGCCGAGCCCCACGCGAGTGACGGTAGGGGCGGTAGGGCCTCCGGGCAAACGTATCTTTTACTTCCAAGCGCGCCAGGAGAACCAGCTTGTCTCGCTTAAGCTCGAAAAGGACCAGGTGCTTTTCCTTGCGGGCGGGCTGAGCGAAGTGCTCGCGGACCTTGCTACCCCGGCGTCGGTCCCGTCCGAGAGGGACCTCGAACTCGAGGAACCCGTTGAGGCCGAATGGGCCGTGGGCTCGATGCAGCTCGCTTACGACCCAATAACCGACCGCGTGATGATCACGGCGAGAGAGATCGCCTCACTCGTCGAAGAGCCGGGCCCGGACGAGCTCCTTGCTGAGGACGAACCTGATGAGCCGACTGGGGCGGTCGCACGCGTCGCGCTCACCCGTGAACAGGCAGCCGGGGTAATAGCGCACGGAAAGGTGCTCTTGCGTGGAGGGCGTCCGCCGTGCCCGCTGTGTGGCTACCCCCTAGGCGAGGACCATTCGTGCCCCAAGACAAACGGGCACCGCTCGCCGGCGCTGTGAGCGGGGAGCGGGCCCCGCAAGACAGTACGCCGCTCGAGAGCAGCCTCGTTGCCGGGTTACCGGCGGGGTCGCCCGTAACCGAGGATGCTCGGCGCATCCTTTCGGTCCTCTCCACGGGCGAAATCGAGCTGAAAGGGCGCATCCCCTGGAGCTCGAACGCAACCTTTTTGGTGTCCGTCTGCGCCGCTCCCACCGGTGAGAGAGCAGGCGCGACCGGCGGAGATGTCCTCGCGATCTATAAGCCAACAAGCGGGGAGCGACCCCTCTGGGACTTCCCGCGAGGCCTTTGGAAGCGCGAAGTGGCTGCCTACGAGCTGTGCACGTTCATGGCTTGGGACATCGTGCCACCCACCACGGGTCGCGCCGACGGCCCGCTCGGGCCCGGGTCCCTCCAGTACTGCATCGACGCGACCCCGGACGAGCACTTCTTCACCCTTGTCGATGACCCTCAACACCACTCTGCCCTGCGCCGAATCGCCGCTTTCGACCTCGTGGCCAACAATGCAGACCGAAAAAGCGGCCATTGCCTGCTCGGGGAGGATGGCCACATCTGGGCCATAGACCACGGCCTTTGTTTCCACACCTCTCCAAAGCTTCGAACCGTCATTTGGGATTTCGCCGGCGAGAAATTGGACCAAGACCTGCTCGCACCACTAGAGCTGCTGGCAGGAGACGAGCTCCCTGCCGTCCTGGAGAGCCTGCTTAGCGAGGAAGAGATAGTGGCCATCCCGGCCCGGGCAAAGGCTGCCTTGGAACACCGGAAGTACCCCAAACCCAGAGGCGACTTCCCCTACCCCTGGCCGCTTATCTGACAGGGACCACATCGTCCACGGCTTCGCTGGCTCCGATGTAGCTCGGACAACTTGCCCGACGCGGGCACTAACCTGTCATGCGACCCCGTAAGGCGTACCGCCGGGCGGCGGCAGCATGGAGGGATTTCCGTGCGAGCGCGAGAGGAGCCACGCGGAGTGGGCAGCGACGACGAGGTGCGATTGGCGGTCCCAGCGAGGCCGGAGTTCGTGGGCTTGGCCAGGGTCACAGCCGCGGGCCTCGCGAGCCGGCTTGGTTTCACGTTCGACCAGGTCGAGGATCTCCGCTTGGCAATAGACGAGATGTGCTTCGGCCTTACCGGTAGCAAGGGCAAGGACGGCATCCTCGAACTGCGTTTCCTGCTGAGCCCTGAAGGCTTGACCGTACAAGGGGAGGGGAACTTCTCCCCGCCCGGCCCGGTGCACCTTTCTGAGCTGTCAAAAGTTATCCTCGACGCCCTGGTGGATGAGCACTCGATAAGCGACGGAGCGGATGGGCCCCGTTTCAGGTTGATGAAAAAAAGAGAGCCGAGAAAGATCGGCGTTGGTGACCTGTCATTAGGGGAAGCCAGTGAGCCTTGAGCCGAACCGGCGCGATGAGCTACGGGAACAATTCGTAGCGTACGCTCAGCAACGCGACGGGGCTGTGCGCGACGAACTCGTTTCCGCTCACTTGGGATTGGCGGAATACCTCGCCCGGCGTTTCGCCAACCGCGGGGAACCTCTGGACGACCTTGTGCAAGTCGCCTCCTTGGGCCTCATAAAGGCGGTCGACCGGTTCGACCCCGAACGCGGTGTCGAGTTCTCGACTTACGCGACCCACACGATTGTGGGAGAACTCAAGCGCCATTTCCGGGACAAGGGCTGGGCGATCAGAGCACCTAGGCGCATGCAGGAGCTTTACCTCCAACTTGGCAAGGTAGTCGGGACTTTGAGCCAGGAACTCGGTCACTCCCCGACCATTGCCGAACTAGCGGCCGAAGTGGAGGTCTCCGAGGAAGAGGTCCTGGAGGCGCTCGAAGCGGGGCAGGCCTACCGTTCTGCGTCTCTTGACGCCCCCGTGGGCAACGAGGAGGGTGAGACCCTGGGGCCCACCTCGGCGAGGAGGATGTGTCCATGGCTGATGTAGAAAGCCGGGCCACTCTTTCGCCCCTACTCGCGCAATTGCCACCGCGCGAGCGGCTGATCCTGCATTTGCGATTTTTCGAGGGGCTCACGCAATCGGAGATCGCCACCCGCCTGAACATTTCTCAGATGCACGTTTCGCGGCTCCTCGCCCGCAGCGTCTCGGAGCTGCGCAATGCCGCCGAGGCGCCCGCTCGCTGATGCGGCTGCTCCTTATCGTTAATACCTCCGCCTCGTCGGTCACCGCTCGGGCACGCGTGGTGATCCACAAGGCGCTGTCGGCCGATCACGATGTCGTCCTAAAAGAGACCAACCGGCGCGGGCACGCCGCCCGCCTGGCCCAGGGTGCCGCTGCGGACGGCATGGACGCCGTTGTGGTCCTCGGTGGCGACGGGACGCTCAACGAGGCCGCCAATGGCCTTGCTGGGTCGGCGACTGCTTTGGCCGTCCTGCCCGGCGGGTCAACGAACGTGTTCGCGCGGACCCTCGGAATGGCCAACGACCCGATCGAGGCGACGAGCCAGCTCCTGTCCGCCCTAAACGCCCGTTCGGTCGAACGGGTTGGGTTGGGCCAGCTGAATTCACGATATTTCTTGTTCCACGCCGGCATTGGTTTCGATGCCGCAGTCGTGGCCCGGGTTGAGAAGCTCGCGCCCCTTAAACGCTACGCGGGGCCGGCGTTGTTCGTAATGGCAACGCTGTTGACGTGGGCGACGGGTTATGACCGGCGCCGCCCCGCGTTCTCCGTGCAAGGTCCCGACGCAGGGACCGAAGATGGGTACTTCGCGATCTGCCTCAGCACGGACCCCTATACATATTTTGGCAACCGGCCAATGCACCTCGCGCCTGGCACCTCCCTGGAGAGCGCCCTCAGCTTGGTCACATTCCATAAGTTGACGCTAGGAGCCCTATTGCCGGTCCTGGGTTCTGCATTTGGCGCGGGTGGAAAGGCTGGCCGTTCCAAGCACGTGTCGTTACAACAAGGGCTCGACCGGGCGACTATCAAGGGTTACCGCCCGGTCCCCTACCAAGTGGACGGCGACTATGTAGGTGAGTCCGACCATATCGAGCTGCGCTGGGAAGCTGCGGCGTTGTCTGTCGTACTGCCGACGGGCGTAACGGGGAGCGCGTCGCAATAAATGCCTAAAAGGCCCTTGCGCGACGAACTATCGGGGCTATACTGCCTGTACGCACGCCTTCTAACTTGCTGTTGCGTGTGGATTAGTACGTGAACGATTTCACAAGCCAGACGCGGCCCACCTTGCGGGGCCTGACCGGGCGGCCCCCGGTTTGCTGGGTAGAACTTAAACGCCAGGAGGAAAACTGAGTGGCCCTAACTTGGACTCGGAGCATCGAGTGGGATGTCGAGGACTGGCGAGAGCGGGCCGCATGCCGGGACACTGACCCGGACCTGTTTTTCCCCGTCGGGAGCACCGGACCGGCGGTCGAGCAGATAGTCAGTGCCAAGATTGTCTGCACCTCGTGCGACGCCCGGACCAGTTGCCTGGAGTTCGCTCTGGCCACCAACCAGGAGTCAGGCATCTGGGGAGGGACAACAGAGGAGGAGCGGCGCAAGCTGCGCAAGGTCTGGCTCGCCCGGCAGCGAAGGGCCGGCTGAAGCTAGAATCCGCTCGAGGGCGCTACTTTCGGCCCGGCTGGTAGGCACAACTAGTTCGGCGACAGTCCCGCCGGAGTTGTACATCTTGATCTTCCCACCGAGCTGGCTCTTGACCAACCCGCGGACTATCGAAAGACCCAGGCTCGTGGTCTTGTCAATCGAGAAGTCCACCGGCAGCCCGCTGCCGTTGTCCCTAACCTGTACCGAGAGCTCGTCGCCCTGACGGTCGAACAAGACGTGGACCTCCGGCTGCAACTCCTCAGAATGGGCAACGAATGCGTGTTCCACGGCGTTTTGGAGCAGCTCGTTGAGGGCGACGGCGAGCGGCGTGGCCACCTGGGCGCCCATTTCTCCCGCCTCTCCCGACCAGGTCACCTTCACCGGGGAAGTGGTACTCGAAAGGTCTTCCGCCATTCTCACAAGAGGCGGGAGAATGTCGTTGAAGTCCACCTCGTCGGTCGTATCCCGCGAAAGGATCTCGTGGACCACGGCAATGCTGCGGACCCGCCGCTCAGCTTCCTCCAGCGCATGGCGCGCAACTCCTTTTGGCACGCGTCTCGCCTGCAGGCGCAGTAACGACGAGATCGTTTGGAGGTTGTTCTTCACCCTGTGATGGATCTCGCGGATCGCGACGTCCTTTCCCATGAGCAGGCGGTCCCGTCGGCGGATGTCGGTGACATCGCGCACGAGCACGAGCGCACCGGTTGCCTTCCCCTGGTCCAGCAGGGGGATGCAACGTATGAACACTGCGACGTCGCCCAGCTCGAGCTCCTCGGCCACAGGCACCAGTGCGCTGAATGCTGCGGGCACCGGAGAGTGCTCGATGCCTAGTTCGGCGAGGCTGGCGCCGAGGATACCGCGGTAGGTACCGAGGCGGTGAAGCGCGTTGACAGCATTAGGCGATGCGAACTCGACACGGGCGGCGGCGTCCAGGGTCATCACACCGTCACCGACACGAGGGGCCTCGCTCGACAGCGGCTCGTCAACGGGGAAGGGGAATGTACCCGCCGCCACCATCCTCGCCAGGCGGTCAAAGACGGCTACGTAGACGCGCTCGAGCTCGCCGGCGCGCCGGCCAACGATGAGCGGGGCCTCTCGGGTCAGCACCGCGACGACTTCGCCTCCGAAGCGGACCGGGATGCACACGACTCTGGCCAGTTCGCTTCGCGCCGCGACTGGCACTTCTCCTTCAACGACGCTCTTCAGCTCCCATGCGCGTGCCAGCAATGGCCGCTCGCTGTCAGTTACCTCGCGCCCGAGGAGGTCCTCCAGGTGCAGGGTCTGGCTGGTGGTCGGACGTACCTGCCCGACGACGACAAAACCGCGACCTTCGCCCGCTTCGGAGTTGCCGGCAAGGGCTGCGCTGGTCCCGGGCGGTCGTACCGCAGGTACGAACAGCAACAGGTCGGAAAAAGACAGGTCGGAGAGTATCCCCCACGTGCCAACCAGCCGCTGCAGGTGCTCGACCACGGGGCCCGACACGTTCGCTCGGTCCCGGACAAGTTCGGCCAATGTTGCCACCCGTCACCTCCAATCTTCGTCCTGCCTCTTAGTGTGGCGCGGCTTGTCCCTGTTAGGACTTGTCCCACGACCATATATGGCGGCCCAGTTCGAGCACACCACCCAGGTCGTGGACATCTTCCTCGAGCTCGGGCACGCTTGCTACCACGCTCGGTATGCGGGACAGCTCGGAGCGCTGGCTCGCCTCTCTTTTAGCGACCACACCGATGTTGTTGAAATTCGTGCCGACCTCCACCAGCACCCGTTCGACCAGTGCCGGGTCAGCCCCAGCCATGGGCCCCGTAGTCGCGCAGAGGGCGCCGGCCAGGTTGCCTGCGCCGGCGGACAGCCGGCCGGCTCGCTCCGCCAAGCCTGGCTCGAGCAGATAGGCAGGGAGCACCCTGTTCAGCACCAGCCCTCCAAGGTGAAGCCCTCTTTCAGGCAGCAGTCCCATAAAAGCCTCTGCCTCGCGGACTGGGACCGTTTCGAGAGTGCTCACAACGATAAATGTGGTCCGCCTGTCTGCCAGCAGACGCTCGACCTGCTTAGCTCGTGCGACGAAACCTTCCGACAGGGTCTGGAACAGGATGAAGAACTCAGCGATGTCCTGGAGAAATTGGGAGCCGAGTATCCTGTCCGCAACGTAGTAAAAAGGCTTCGAGGCGACGTCAGCGAAACGCATGCGGTAGGGGACCGTAAGCAGGCGCAGCAACCTCGAACTGAAGAACTCCGCCATACGCTGCGGTGCGAGCAGGAAATCAATGGCGTTGCGAGTCGGAGGAGTGTCGACAACGATCAGGTCATAGCTCCCCTCTGAATGAAGCTCATAAAGGCGTTCCACTGCGATGTAATCATGGCTCTGCACGAAATGGCCCGAAATATTTTGGTAAATAGGGTTGTCCAGGATTCGCTGCGCCGTCGCTGCGTCCGGGGCATGACGTGCCACAAGAGCGTCCCAGCTCTTTTTGGTGTCGAGCATCTCTGCCCAAAGCTCGCCGCGGGGAACGGTGCCGGCAGCAACAAAGGCCTTTGTCGGCACTCTTTCGAGGCCGCCCGATGCCTTGCCCAGGCCGAGCGCCTGCGCGAGGCGCCGTGCGGGGTCCACGGTGACCACGAGCACTTTGCCACCCTGATGGCACGCGGCCATTGCAGCAGCCGCTGCAGCCACGGTGGTCTTGCCTACGCCGCCCGGTCCGCACACGACAACTATTTCCTTGGCTGCAACCAGCGCCTCGACGGTGCCCGGCGCGTCTTTGGCCGCCATCAGCTTTCGAGCTCCGCAGCGAGCGCCGCCGCGACCTGGCGTGTGGAACGAAGGCCGTAGGAGCGCAGGAAAAGGTAAGGCACGTACAGTAGATCGACCCGGTCCCGAGCCGCGCCCGGCCCGATCGCTTCTCGCAAACGCTCCAAATGAGCAGCCCGTGAACGGCGCATCCTCACCATCAAGCGTGCCGCTTCGAGCAGTGGTTCGGGGCGCCCGCCGATTTCCCCGGCTAGCAACTCCAGCGAGGGCGGCCCGCTGACCGCCTCGAAAGCATGTTCCTCCCGTGTGCCAAAAAGCTCGGGCAAAACCCGGTTCACCACGACGCCCGCCAATCCGACGGTGGTCTCGGTCTTCAGACGGCCGACGAACTCGATCGTCTCTGTAACTGGCATTTCCTCTGGGGTGGCAACGACAAGCACTCCGGTGGTCGCGCGGTTCGAGAGGATCTCGAGCATCCAGCCGGTCTGCTGGCGCACAGGGCCAACCTGCACCAAACGGTTTATCGCCTGAGGAGCGGCGAGTTGGCCGATCATGTGACCGCTCGCAACTGCGTCCACGATCACGAGGTCGTAATGGCGCTCGCGCACCTCCCAGCAGAGTTTCCCGATTGTCACGATCTCGCGGGCACCCGGTGCCGCCTGCGCAACGAAATCGAACATCCTCGCCACAGGGCCGATACGAAAGGCCCTCGGCAGCCTCAGTTGGAGCAACAGGTACTGGCGGAGCGATGCCTCGGTGTCCATGGACATCGCCCATAGCCCGGGAGAGACCTCCCGTTCTTCGAAGCTCGTCGGGGCCGTCTCGAAGCTGGATGCCAGGTCGCCTTTGGCGTCCAGTTCGCACACGAGTGTCCGCTTACCCTTGCTCGCCGCGAGGAGCCCTAGCCCAGCAGTGATCGTTGTCTTTCCAACACCGCCCTTGCCGGTGACGAACAGGAGCTTGTGGTCGAGCAGCTCAGCCACTCAGCTCGGCGCGCCGGTCAGGCGGCCACCTCAGACGGCCGCCCCGAAACCTACGCGACGCGTCTCAGCGCCACTGTCCAGCTCCACGTAAGCCAGTTTCGCGGCGGGGACCCCGACGCGCCGGCCCCGCTTGTCGGTGAGCCAGAGCATGCCGGTCGCCTTGGAGACGGCCGCATCGATCTTGGCGACCAGGTCATCGGCGCTGGTGTTGTCTGCCAGCTCGACTTCGATCTCCCTGGGCGACTGCGTAACGCCGATGCGGACGTCCACGTTGCTCTTCTCCTATCTCGACTGCTGAGTGCGGATCATGTTACCCACAAGAACGGTCACCTCCCCTCGCTAGCGTGTAAACCGTGCAGGCCGACGAGGAGCTGACGGACCGGGCGCGTCGATGGGCAAGCACTATGGACGGGCACCGGTCCGAGGTGGCCGGGATGCGTCAAGCGCACGCCGGGACAGCATTTGACGTTGGCACCGTGCAGATCCTCGACCGGGAAGCTCGCGAGGCAGCAGAAAGCGACTTCATGGCACCCGGGGCCACCCGCTCACAGGCAGCCGGGAACCGCCCCCGCGAAGAGAGCCCGGACCCATGGCGGACCTGCTTCGAGCGCGACCGCGACCGGATCTTGCACGAGGCAACGGCTTTTCGTCGCTTGGCGGGCAAGACCCAGGTCTTCATCTTCCCTGACGACCACCAGCGGACCCGCCTCACGCATGCCTTGGAGGTAGCACAGGTCGCCCGGGCCATAGCGAGCGCTCTGCGCCTCAACGTCGCCCTGGCGGAAGCTGTCGCACTGGGCCACGATTGCGGCCACGGCCCATTTGGGCATGCAAGCGAGGACGCGCTCGACCCGCTCGTCCCTGGGGGGTTCGACCATGCCCCTTGGGGAGCCGACATCACCCTGGCCGGGCTCAACCTTACCTACGAGGTCAGCGACGGCATCCGTAACCACAGCTGGTCCCGCCCTGCCCCGGCCACGCCCGAGGGAGAAGTGTGCGCCCTGGCCGACAGGATGGCATACGCAACCCACGATGCCGAGGACGCTGGCCGGGCCGGCATCGTCGACCTCCATGACCTGCCTAGGACAGTCTTGGAGCGAGCGGGGTCAACGAGGTCCCGCCAGCTCAACGCCTTTATCACAGACGTCGTCGTGACGAGCCAGCGAAACTCGGCCATCGGGCTGAGCACCGACATGGCAGAGGCGCTCGCCGCACTCCGCTCATGGGACTACGAAAGGATCTACCTTCGCCCCGCATCGGCGGGCCAGTCCCGCGCCGTGCACCGCATGCTGGGTGCTCTGGTCGAGCACTACGCGACGCATCCTTCCGATTTACCCGGGGCTCACGCCCTCGGCAGTGACGACGACCTCGCCCGGGCCGCCGTCACCTATGTTGCAGGCATGACCGACCGCTTCGCCTGCGCCCAAGCCGACCGCCTCCTCAGCTGGCCGCGCTCGGAGATGCCTGACGGCTTCGACGTGCCCACCTCCTGAAGGTTCCCACTGCGCGCGATCGCCGGGGCCGGCGCTACAAGGTCTCTAGGGGCCCCAGACCCGCTGCGACATCTTCCGCCGAAGGCATGGCGGCGATTTCTTCAGCGAGGTTCCGCGCCCGCTGACGGTACGTGCCGATGCCGAGCACCGTGCGGAGCGCGGCCAGTACCGCGGGGCCCGTCACTTCTCCGGGCATCAGCGTGTGAGCGGCGCCAGCTTCCCCAAGCAGGTTGGCGTTGACGAAGTTGTCGGCGCTCTGGGGGAGCGCCACCGACGGAAGCCCGTGTGCGAGTACGCCGAACATCGTCCCGGCTCCGGCGTGGTGGACCACCGCGGCGCAGTGCGGGAGCACCTCTGCTTGCGGGATGTACTGCTCAACGCGGGCGTTCTCAGGCACGGGCGCCAGCGCCGAGGGATCGTTGTCCCGCCCGATCGTGGCCAACACGTTGACGGGCTCATCCTTCAAGGCTTCGAGCACAAGGCGGAAGAGGTCGAGGTCGTTGTTCGAGAAGGTCCCGAGCGTCAAGTAGACCAGGGGATTGTCCGGGTTGTGCACTGAAAAAGGGAGCGCAGGGGGCTCGGCCAGCGGCAGGACGGTCGGGCGCAAGGTCTGCGTCCCGCGGAGCCCAACGGCGGTCGGGTCGAGCGAGGGCGGGCAGATCGTGAGCGTCGTCCCCGAGTAGGCACCCGCGGCCGGTGGGACGTCCAGGCCGAACTCCCGCCAGATCGGAGATACTGCGTCGCCCACGAGGTCCAGGACGCTCCGGTCCATCAGCGGCCCTATGGAATGGAGAACTGCTTGGGCGCCTGTGGCCGCGGCGACAAGCGGGGCAGCAAACAGATATGGGTCGAATACGAGCAGAGCCGGCTCTAGCTCCTTGCACAGTTCGAGCAGGTCATCAACCATGAGCGCCATCCCGATCTCGCCGAAGAGCCGGGGGACGAAATAACCCTCCACTCGCGAAGGGGCCAACCCGTCTCCGGGTACCCCCCGAGTTCGTGCGCGAAGCGCAGCGAACCAGGAACCAAACGCCGGGCCGACGGCGCGAAACGAGAGCCCACGGCTGGAGACCGCCTCTGACGCGTCAGGTCCACTGGCGATTACGACGTCGTCGCCACGGCCCGCAAAGGCCTGGGCAAGCGGGAGGAGAGGCAAGATATGCCCGGTCTGGGGCACACAGCTGACGACGACCCGCAACAAGTTCTCCTCAGGAAGATGATCTGACGAGCAGGTTACTGCCCGCTTCGTCGGGCCAAGACTTCTCCTCGCCCAAAATCCTCGGCAGCAAAACCCATACAGGAGGTGTGCGCCCCGGGTCTCGGCGTGTTCCCATCGAGCCCGCCAAAAGCTGGGCAAAGAGGCTCCCGTCGGTGCGAATCTTGACGGGTGACGCACGCTTCCGACCGGGCGGCCACGACCGCTGTGACTCGACTGCTATGAACGGTCTCGACCCGGCCCTCGGGACCGCTGAGAACTACCGGCGTTTCGCCGTACACGAGGCGGCTGGGCGTTCCCCCGCCTACGAACGACTGGCGCTCGCCGTGGCCGAAGACGACCTGGTCCTGTCGTTCCTCGAGCGGCTTCCTCCGGCCAAGCGCCAGCCCAACCTTTTTTTTGCTGCCGCCCGTTACTTGTTGGGCCCGCCACCAGAGCACGCTTCTTTGCGGTCGCTTGTCTCTCAGCGTCCCGACGAGTTGGCCGAGGTTATGTGGGCGCGGCGCACTCAGACCAACGAAGCGGCGCGTTGCGCACTGCTGCTCCCGGCACTCGCCTTGCTCCCGCCGCCACTAGCGCTGCTCGAGGTAGGTGCAGCAGCGGGGCTCACACTCATCCCAGACGTCTACTCTTACGATTACGACGGTCACCTGGTCGCCGGTAATGACCCGGAAGCGCCGACGCTGTCCTGCCGTCCGTTAGGGCCGGTACCGCTGCCCGACCACGTCCCGGAAGTCGTCTGGCGGGCCGGCATCGACCTCAACCCACTCGACCTCAATGATGACGACGACATGGCGTGGCTCTCATGTCTGCTCTGGCCAGGAGAAGCCGACAGGGCGCGGCGCCTCCAGGGCGCCATTGCCACCGCCCGCAGGCGACCGCCTCCTATCTACCGCGGTGACCTCCTCGACGACCTAGCGCGAGTCGCTGCCCAGGCGCCCGCCGGCGCCACGTTGGTTGTGTACCATTCTGCCGCGATCGCCTATGTCGATCTCGCCAAGCGCCAAGCATTTGCCGCGTCCGTCCGTGAGATCGGTGCCGTGTGGCTGTCGAACGAGGGGTCAGGGGTTCTCCCCAATCTCGCCTATGAGCCAAGCCCGGCGAGCTTCCTGCTCGTCAGAGACGGCGAGAAGGTGCTGGCTAGCAGCGACCCCCACGGGACCTGGTTGCAGTGGCTCGCGTGATCGAGCGCTGAACTGCCATGGTGGCGGCTTGGTGGCCGCCTACCACCGCGCACAGACCTTCATGCCCAGTACGGCCACTTGGCCAGCAGACGCTCGAATAGAGTCGACTCGTCTTCGTAGCGCCCTCCCAGCGCGGTTACCGCGCCGATGAAGTCGCGACGATAACGGATCCCCGCCGCGATGCCCTCCTCCGAAAGCAGGACCTGGTACTCCGCCAGTTTCTCGTGGTTCACGGTCCCGTCGGGGTGCAGAAGGCGCTCAACATCGTCGACCAGTCCGAAGTCGATGGCCCACTGAGCCTCGTCACGTTGGACAGGCTCGTCGCCGAAGTCCACGAAGACTATCGAGCCGAACTCCTCCAGGGTGTTCGAAGTTCCGAGCGTCACCCGATCTGCTGGCGACTCCGCCAGCGACTCGTCGCTCTGGTAAGCAAGGAGCCTTACCTGCCCCGAGGAAACCGACAACCCACCCAGACCGTGGTGGTGCAACGCCGGGTGATGGGGATGGCCCTTCATCAGGACCACCCCCGAGACTGAGAAGTCTTGTTCGCTGCCAGAGTCGGTAGTGGGCGCTTCCATTCGACCATCGTCGCACATGCCCTTACTGGTGCGCGGGAGCAGCGCTTCAACCCTAAGGACTTCCGGTCGGCCGGAGGCGCCGGGCCGTAAGGAGGCTAGCTAGACGCGCCTCGGGATGGATTTGAGTAGATGCGATCAGGGCGAAGCAAAACCGCAGATCGGCGCTCGTCACGCATGACTCGGTCGAAGGTGTCCCAGTCGTCGTGGGCTCCCCCGGCGGCTCGGAAGATCGCCCGCAGCAGCTCAGGCAGCGCGGAGGGGTCAAACCCGAAGAACGGGTCGTCTGGGCCGATGATGTCGCAGTTCCCTTCGGCGCTTGCCCATTGCCACCCAGCTCGGAAGACGAGCGTGGCTCGTGGCCGCGATCTGAGGTTGGCCAATTTCGCCTTGCCATAGGTGACGAAGGCGAGCACCTGTTCCCCTGACACGGGGTGCGCAAGCAAACCGGCATTTACGACCGACGCCTGAACGGTACCGTCTGCGCGCAACGTCGCGACCACGGCGAGATGATTGTCCTGCGAAGCGATCACATCTAGGTCTGCCAAATCCACAGCTGCGACTATGCCACGTTGACGGAGGTTTCTTTCTAGATACCGACGACCTTTCGCAGTACCTGGCCAAGTAGCTCGACGCGGCCTTCGATGTGGCCGTTGGCTGGCGCGTTGACGGTGAAGCCGTCTACCCCATCGATCATCCGACTGGAGAAAACCTCTCCCACCTCGTCAGGGTCGCCGAGCACTATCTGGGAGCGAAGCCGGTCCGCTTCGGCCTTGTTCAGAAAAGACGCGTCGATCCCCCTCGCGGCCAGGTACGCGTCTGCCTCGGCAACGGCTTGCGCGTGGGTCGGAGCCATGCAGCAACTGGCCAGCAGCGTCACGACCACCTCGGAACGGTCCCGCCCCACCGAGTCGCAGTGCCCGGCCAAGGCGTCGAGCTTGCGAGGCACTTCGCTCGGCTGGCAGATGAGGTTCGACTCGTCGGCGTAAAGGGCCACCAGCCGGAGGGTCTTCTTCTCGCCGCCTCCGCCGATCATGATGGGGATCTTCGAAAGCGGAGCGGGCGAGTTGATGGCGTCGTTGACCTGGTACCAGCGGCCGTCGAGGCTTGGACGGTCGCCAGCGAGCATGCCTCGAATTATCTGGAGAGACTCTTCCAGTTTGGAGAAGCGGTCGCTGAAGGTCCCGAACTGGAACCCCAGGCTGTCGTGCTCGAGCTGGAACCAGCCAGCGCCGATACCGAGCTGCGCCCGGCCACCCGAAACATGGTCGAGCGTCGTCACTTCCTTGGCCAGCAAGGCGGGGTTGCGGTAGGTGTTCCCCGTGACCAGGGCAGATAGCCGGGCTCGCTCGGTGTGCTGGGCCAACGCTGACAAGAGCGTGTAGCACTCGAACATTTCGTTCTCAGGAGGCCCGAGCCCCGGTAACTGGTAGAAGTGGTCCATTACCAGCACGGTGTCAAAGCCCGAGGCCTCTGCGGCTCGTGCTTGTCGAACGACCGAAGGGAACAGCTCCGCAGGGCTGACGCCCGGGTACGTGAAGTTGGGGATCTGGTAACCGAGACGAGTCATAGCGTCACAGTACGTCCCGCGAGCCAGATCCGGTCTTCCGGGCACTGTTCCGGCGCGATCATTAGAGGTGCCTGAAGACCATTTCGCAGAGGACGTCGCAGCACTCTACGACGAGAGTTGCCGGGACATGTTCGCCCCCGAGGTGCTCCGTGTGACAGTTGATGTCCTGGCCGAGCTCGCCGGGGACGGTGCGGCGCTCGAGTTCGCGATCGGCACGGGGCGCGTGGCAATACCGCTCGCCGGTCGCGGTGTGCTCGTATCGGGGATCGACCTTTCTCCATCCATGGTCGACCGTTTGCGTGCCAAGGACGGGGCTGATCGGGTCACTGTGACAATCGGGGACATGACGACCACCCGAGCCGGAGACAATTTCAAGCTGGTGTACCTTGTGTTCAATTCCATAGGAAATCTCACTAGCCAGGATGAACAAGTGGCCTGCTTCGCAAACGCGGCCGCTCATCTCCAGCCTGGCGGCTACTTCGTGATCGAGGTTGGAGTGCCGGACCTACGTCGTCTGCCGCCTGGCGAAGACGCTCGAGTTTTCGCCCATAACACGGGCTACGTCGGGTATGACCGCTACATCGATCTCGTCGCACAGCGGGCCGAATCCCACCATTTCGTCGCCAACGAGCGCGGAGTGAGCGAATCAAGGACCCCGTTCCGGTACGTGTGGCCGTCCGAGCTCGATTTGATGGCGAAGTTGGCCGGTATGTCACTAAGTGCGCGCTGGGCAGGCTGGGACCGCGCTCCGTTCAGCGGCGAGAGCACTTCACACGTCTCGATCTGGGAAAAGAATTAGCGCGTGAGCTCGGGCGACCCCTCGATCCGATCTTGGCCGATATAGCGGTGCAGCAACGCGCCTCTGGCATGGATCGACCGAACCGTGAGTGACCTGACGACAATGAGGAATAAACTTGACACGCCGACGCGTCTCGGGCCGGATGACGTAAGCTTTTTTCTAGCGCCCGGCCGAATCACGCTAGCCATGCGTTGTTGCCGGTCACCTATGCGGTTATCCCCGCAGGTTCTCCCGCAGGAAGCGAGCGTGGAGAAAATGAGCCGACAGGCATGGCCCAAGACACCGTCTCTGACGCTCAGACGAGCACGGCTTCGCGGAAGCTGCCGGCACTTACCCTCTCCTGCCGCGATCGGGATGACCAGGGTGAGCACCTCTCCTTACCGTCTCCCTTCGCCGCGCTGCGCCAGGCCTGGCCTGTGGTGCTCGAAGCCATGCTCGGCCCCCTTGCGTTGTTTTATTTGGTGCTCGTGACAGTTGGTTTCAGAGGTGCGCTGGTCGCTGCTCTTGTCTGGTCGTGCGTGGCCCTTGGACGAAGGATAAAACGAGGAGAGCGTGTCTCCACTCTCCTGTTGCTCGGCACAGGTCTTTTGATTGTTCGTACCGTGGTGTCCTTCGTCACGGGCAGCGCCTTCTTGTACTTCGCGCAACCCACAGCCGGGATGGTCGTGATCTCTCTTGTCCTCGTGGGTTCGGCGGTACTTAGACGGCCGTTTACGCAGCGGTTCGCACGCGATTTCTGCCCGATCGACCCGGAACTTCTCTCCCGACCGTGTATCCGCCGGTTCTTCATCAGGATTTCGCTCCTCTGGGCATCGGTCCTCATGCTCAATGCCGGGATTGTTTTTTGGCTCCTCCTGTCTTCTTCGCTCCGTGCTTTTGTCCTGGAACGAACGGCGGTCACCTGGAGCCTTACCATCGCGGCAATCTTCCTGTCAGTGACGCGTTTCGTGGCCGCAATGCGCCGAGATGGCGTCACGGTCGAGTGGGGCCGAAGTCGCAAGCCTCAAGCGCTAATCGTCGGGTAGGTCCCTGCGCGGCCGGTGACGCGGGCACCCGGCTTGCCCAGGCGAACTGGCTCCTGACGGTCCTTGAAGTCTCGGGTCAAGACTTGACTTAGGTACGCGTCAGGCTTACCCTGACAACATAGTCAGGCTTATCCTGACCCGTGTGGTGATGAGGAGGCGACGCATGACAAGTACTGCGGCCGATGAGGCCTTGAGGTGCTCGTTCTGCGGCAAGAGCCGGCACATGGTCGTGCGGCTAGTGGCCGGGCCGGGCGTTTACATCTGCAACGAGTGTGTGGACCTCTCCAACCAGATCCTCGCCGAGGAACTAAAAAACCGGACGACGAGCGGGGACGACCCCACAACGCTGAAAGCCTGGGACGGCCTGTCGGACGAAGAGCTGCTCGCTGAGATGGTGAGGGCCCACGCTGCTCATGAGAACGTGGACCGCGCCGTCGCCCACCACGTCGCAGTGCTGAGGGCGCGAGGGACCAGCTGGGCGCACATCGGCGAAGCGCTCGGCATGACGCGCCAATCGGCCTGGGAACGGTTCTCCGGCGAGGAATAGCCCCAGCCAGGTTTGGGTGATCGCGCGCCTTGACATCGACGACAACCTCAGCGGTGACCAGGTCAAATCGCTGGTACGCGGTATTGAACCGGGTTTGCAGTCCCAGTCGAGAGACGTCTTCCGGGTCGACGTCGTGCCGATAGGGGGAACCTCGGGCGAGCGTCCTGAGTAACCTAAGTGGTGCCGCACTGGGGCTTCGCCAGCACTCGGCGGCTCGGGCGTGTTCGCAAATGGGCCCATCACCTCTCCGTCCTCACCGCCGCTACGGCACTGGCCCTGACCATCCCAGGCCTGACGAGCCCCGGCACTCTGGGCCCGCCCGACGCTGGCGTCGTCGACGCGGTGGCATGGCCAGGGGCGCCGTGCGCTGAATTGGTAGGCCCTCGTGTGTTGGACGGCGACTTGGCCCAGTACATGAACGGGAAGTTCACCGGCTGCCTGCGGGTGCCGGTTGTGCCGCCGGGCACCTACTACATCTCGCTCGAGGACATCCTCGACCGCACAACAGCGCCCGCCACTCCTGCCACTATTACAACCTCCGGGATCGGATCATCAACTGACGGAGCGTTTGTGAGCTTGCGAGTGTCGCCTTCGTCGGCTGCCCCGGGCCAATGGGTCACCGTGACCGGGAGGTTGGCCCGACCAATAGGCGAGCGAGTCCAAAATGCAAATTTCTGTTGGGACGGCTGTCCAAATGGCCTCGTCTACAGCGGGGTGGGGTTGAACTGGTCGTCGTCGACTTCGTTCACAGCGCGGCTCGTCCTGCCCGACGCCCCATGGGTGGTAATGGGTACGAGCTTCCATGCCCGCCTGGTCTCGCCCCTTCCCGGAAGATATGCATTAGCGGTCCAATGCCTGGAAGTGGCGAAAGGTTGCGGACTGGAGGCGCCTGAGGGCCAGACCACCGTTCGCCTGCGGGCCGGTGCGGCTTACACGTGCAAGAGCATCGCGGGCTGCGGCCGGATCGACCCAGTGCCAGCGGCCGTCTCGCCCGGCGACGTGGTGAAGCTCACTGGCTACAGCCCCTTGGAAAGCGTTATCGGGGCAAGGTACCCCTTTGCCTGGCAGCTCGTCGCAAGCCTCACCAAGAAGGGCCCATCGGGAGCGGTCTTCGAGGCACTCCATAACGGCGCGAAAGGGCTGTTACAGCTCACAGTGGGCCCGGCACCGGTAAAAGTCCTGCCAACCGTGGCTTTTTCAAGCTTGGGGCCGTACCGGCCCCTGAACGAGCTGTCCGCTGGCAACGACCCGATCTCGGCGGGCCCTGCGCAGAGCGGTTATGTGGGGTGGTGCGCCGAGGGCTACATCGGGGTGCGAGGGCCGAGGGGCACTCATCAGGCCCGGTTGAATGGGGCGATCGCCTCGGTAATGCGGACGGGCGCCTACCAAAAACCTGTCCCGCAAGAATGCAGCACCGTCGCTCTTAACCAAGACAGCCGTTCCATCTTCGCCGCGTTTGAGGTCCTGCCGGTGAACGAAGAACCCATGGTGGCCGAGGTGGCGACCTTCAGCACCAACGGGGGCCGGACCTGGTCTCCAGTGCCAGTACCCGCCGGGGCAAAACCCACGTCTTTTGGGGGTTTCCGTTATACCCATGACGGCGTAGAGGCGCTGTTCACCGCGACGTCGCCGTCAGCGTCTTCGAACGCCCCACCCTTGGTCGAGCAACTACGCGGCGACGACCAGCACTGGGAGCGTGTGCAGTTCTCGTGCCCACCCAACGGCCCCTGCATAACCTTCGGCGCCGATGTCCTCGGGAACTGCGCGCAGGGCTTGGGGGACCAACCCGTCATGGTGTCGGGGGACGGCGGTCAGCATTGGGCGGCCACGTCCTTGCCCGGGCCGTCTGGCCTGGGACAGGTACTGCCCTGCTGGCCCACCACTTTGGTGGCCCTCTCGCGCACGACGGCCTTGCTGGTTGGCCGCAACGCGTTCCTGCCCTCGACAAACCCATTCGACGTCTTCGTCACGACCGGCGTGGACGGCACCTGGAAGGTGGTAAGCCTGCCCCAGTGGCCGGGACAACCCGCTACGGGGGCGCCGCCTGGTCCCGGGGACATCGTCGTCCTGCCCGGCGGGGCGTTACTGGCGGTGGACCAGGAACCGTGGGAGCTGCTCGCCCCTGCCGGTCACTCTTGGTGCGCGGTACGCTCGGGCCAAAGCTCGCGGCTGGCCAGTTCGCCGTCCCAACCAGCTTCACTGGGGTCGGTAACGAGCTGTGGTGGGAGACGAGCTCGGGCCCGGCACCGACGCTCACGGTCCATGAGGTCGCCGCCGCTGCATTGTCCTGCAAATAGAACCGCCACGTCTTGAAGCGCGCTGCCTATTTTTCGCCTTGGAGCCTTTTGACTGGTAGGCCTCCGTGGCGCCCGAGAAAGTCGAGCACCCTGCGCATGCGGTCCTCAGCCTGAGAGGGAGGACCGACCATGGGAAAATACGAGTAGTGCGATCCTCCTGGGTACCGGACGTACTCGACTTTTTTGCCGGACCATTTGAGGCCGGTGAAGAACTCGTCGGCTTGGCCCGGAGGGCAACGCAGGTCGCCGTCGTACACGTAAAGCAGTACGGGCGTTGACACGTTACGCACGAAGGAAACCGGCGAACGAGAGGCGAGTGCGACAGGGATGGACCATGGGTCGCCCGCCAAGTCGTCGGCGAAGAGCAAGCTGGCATCCGAAGTACCGAACATGCTCGACAGGTTGATGACCGGAGCCCCCACGGCTGCCGCCAGGAAGCGGGTGGTTTGGCCGACCGCCCAGGCTGACATGAAGCCGCCGTACGAGTAACCGCCTACGAACTGCCGGGCCTTGTCTGCCATGCCGCGCTCGATGACATCGTCGGCGCAAGCCATTACATCCTGGAAGTCCTTTCCCGCCCACTCGCCCCTCACCTGCTTCGTGAACTGCTCGCCGTAGCCGATGCTGCCCCGCGGGTTCGGGAGCGCCACTAGGTAACCGGCGCCAGCGAGAACTTGGTAATACGGCAACAGTTCGGAAAAGGGATTGTAAAGACTAGGCCCTCCGTGGATCTCGAGGAAAAGAGGGGGTGCCGAGCTCTTGGTCCTTGCTCGACCCTGTGGCCGGATAACGAAGTACTCGATATCGAGCCCGTCTGCCGATTTGGTCGTCAGCCTTTCCGTTTTGAGCAATTCGACCGACTGAGTAAGCTGCAGGCCCGCAGAGCTCAGTTGCAGTGGTCGTGCATTACGTTTGGCAAGGTCCAAGCAGAGGATCTCGGAGGGCGAGTCCACCCAAGCCGACGCGTAGGACAAGACCTGACGGTCGACACGCCCGCCTACGCAAAGCCCGTTGACCTGAGCGTCGCCGCTCACGATGGCTCGCCCCGAGCGTTCACTGGTACGTGCGCGCCGGATACCTATCGTCCCCGCCTCGGCAACAGTGAACACGAGCTCGTCGTTCGAGAGCCACGCAAAAGGCTTGCCATAGAGGCTGAACGCGACAGGCCGATCGAGCCCTGGGACCAGTTGCTGCACCTCGCCGAGCCCGTCAGACCCAACGATGAACAGCCGGGGGTCGCGCGCAGCCAGTTGCTCCGCTCCCAAGAGCCCCCTGAAGGCAACGCGGCTGCCATCGGGTGAAAACGTTGGGAAGGCCGCGGCCCCGATATCTCCCACCAAGCGGCGCGGCCGGCCCCAGGTCGCCGCCACGACCCAGAGATCGCCCCTCTCGGCCCTGTCGTCGCGCAGGCGTGACCGGTCCGAGACGAAAACGATGCTTGACCCGTCGGGCGACCAGCTTGGATGTGCATGGTCGTAGTCACCAGAACTGATTTGGCGCAAGGAACGCCGGCTGATGTCATAGACGAACAGGTGGTCCCGACCGTCCAGCCACCCCGCGCCATCCAAACGGTTGAAGGCGCCCCGGATGACCCGCGGTGCGTTTTGTTCGATTACCTTGCCTGCGTCGGTCGACCGGCCGCCCACGTTTACTACAAGAACTAGACGGTCCCCCATCGGTGACCAACTGAACCCGCGGACCGGGCCGGGGGCGTCAACCTTTACGGGCGTCCCGCCGTCGAGAGGAGCTAGGTGCACCGTGGGTGGGCCTGGGTCTGCTGACATGTACGCCAGGTAACCTCCTGCGGGGCCCCATGCCGGAGCCGAGTCGTGCGGCCCTTCGCTGAACCGGCGCGCCTCAATGTCCCGGTGAGGCGCAGCGACCATGATGCTCGACACGGGCTCGTCTCGTTCGAGGTCGAGCGCGACTTCGCACCACGCCACTCGGTCGCCATCATTAGACACATGAGGTTCTTGGGCCCAGCGCAATAGCCCTAAGTCAGCTGGTCCCATCGGATGTCGAGTCATACCGCAGTTTCACACATCGGACCGGCGGCTTGTTACCCTGCACTGCCGGGGTAGGCCAGCTGAGCCGTGGCCCGACCGGTTACCCGCGCAAGCCCGACAGGGCAATACCTTCGACGAAGAACCTCTGGGCAAAGATGAAGGCCAACAAAACAGGGAGTGCGAAGACAAAGGCAGCAGCCATAAGGTAGTTGAAGGCGGTGAAGTGGAGGCTCTGGTACTGCTGCAAGCCTAGGGAGAGGGTGAACAGCGAGCTCTTGTTCAAGAAGATGAGCGGGGCCAAGAAGTCTGTCCAGCTCGACAGGAACGAAAACAAGGTGACTGTAATAAGGCCTCCCCTCGCGATGGGCAGCACGACACGGAACAAGATCGCCCAGTCCCCGGCGCCATCGATCCGGGCGGCATCTATGAGCTCACCCGGCAAGGACCGGAAGAACTGTCGCAAGAGGAAAATGGCGAGGCTCGCCGAGAAGGCCGAGGCGATGTACTGACCGAAGAACGGCGGCACGATGAGGGGCAACAAAGTCCCGAGGAAATGCAAGTCCCGGTAGATGACATAGAGAGGCACCATCAGGACCTGAAATGGCAGCATTATCCCAGCAAGGACCACGAAGAACACTAGGTCCCGTCCGCGCCAGCGCAATATCGAAAACGCGTAGGCGGCGGGTACGCACGAGAACAGGATGCCGCATATAGTGGCCGCGGACACGATCACACTGTTGCGGAAGTAGAGCCAGAACGGTATGTAATCGAAAGCCTTCTGATAATTATCGAACAGAGGGTGTGTCGGGACCAGCTGCGGCGGGTACACGAAGATGGCCGAATTGGACTTCAAAGAACTGGCTACCATCCAGACCAGGGGGATGATGATAATGACCGAAGTGCATATGAGGACCAAGTGCCTTGCCCCATCGGTCAGCCTCCGGCGGCGCTTAGTAGCCCCAGCCATGGTCTGGAACAGGCTCATGCTCGCTGCTCCCCTCGGTAGAAGATGAAGCGTCGCTGTAAGCGGAAAAGGGTGACCGTAATTACCATCGTTACGGCGAACAGTATCCAGGCCATGGCCGAGGCATAGCCCATTTTCAAGAACTGGAACGCGTTCTGATAAATATAGATGGAGTAGAAAAGGGTCGAGTTGACGGGCTCACCCAGGTCCTGAGAGGTAGCCACGAACGCTTCTGTGAAGAACTGTAAGTAGAAGATCATCCAGACGATGAGGCTGTAGAAAAGGACAGGGCCCATGAGAGGGAGGGTGATGTAGCGGAAGTGCTGCAAAGGCTTGGCCCCGTCGAGGGACGCCGCCTCGTACAGTTCTCCGGGGATCTCCTTCAGGCCAGCCAACATAAGGACCATAATCTGGCCGACGGCTTCCCAGACGAGGAGCATCAGGAGGCTCGGCTTGGCTAACGAAGGGTTGGCCAACCAGCCCTGAGGCTTGATGTGGACGACCCCCAGGGCGGCGTTCAGGAGCCCGTAGTCCGGGTTGAAGATCCAGATCCATATCACGGCTACCGCGACCGACGGCACAACAGCGGGGACGAAAATCGCCCCCCGGTACAAGGCTGATCCCCTGATCGGACGCCTCAACAACAAAGCGCAGCCCAGGCCGAGGACAATCCCCGCTGGTACGCCGATGACCACCATGAAACTGGTGTTGATTACCGACGTTCTGAACAGCGGGTCGTGGACCAGGCCGACGTAATTTTGCGCGCCCACCCATTGAGGCGGTTGCAGCATGTCGTAGTTGGTGAAGCTCCAGTACAACGACAGCCCGAGGGGGATGAGGGTGAGAGCGATGAACCCGGTCAACCATGGCAGGAGGAAGGGCAGAGGCCCGCGCAACGGGTTCCAACGCCGACGGGGTCGCCCCGCCTCGGGGGCGTGGCTAATGGTTTGCTGCACCGGTATCTACGTTGGTGCTACGAGCTGGCCGAGCTCTCCATGGTGCTCTGCAGTGAGCCCATCGCCTGGGCCGCAGTAGTGGTGCCGAACAGGGCCGACTGTTGAGCCTGGCAGAGGCGCACACCGTACTCCGTGGAGTACGGCAGCTGAGGCCAAACGTGGGCGTTTGCGGAGTCGGCCTCCTTGATGAACACCTGGAAGCGGGCGTCCGTAGCCAGCGGGAAACTGGGCACCTTCTTGAGCTGCGGCAGGTTCCCTACCAACTGGGCAAAGGTTGCCGTTACCTCAGGGTTGGTCGTCTCCCATTTTATGAAGGCGAACGCAGCGGACGGGTCGGACGAGCCGCGGGGGATGACCTGGGGGTTGGTGTCTATAAACGTCGTGCCGCGGAGCGAGGTCATGCCCGCAGGTGCCGGGAAGGGCGCCACACCGATCTCTGGGGCCAAGCTGGGCCGGTTGGCCTCTATGTACTGCAATGCCCATGGCCCGTCATAAACCATTGCCAATTTGCCTGATTCGAACGGGTCGTTCGCCGTTAGGTACGCTCCTGCGCTGCTCTCGAAGTTGGCCATGTTGCTGGCCCCGTACTTTTTGTAAAAGCTCGCTTCATAGTTGAGCGCGGCAACGTTTTGCGGGGCGTTGGCCGTGACCTTGTGCGTCTTCTCGTTGTACCACTGACCACCAAAATCCCAGCCCATATCCTCGAGCGTGCAAACCTGCCCGTTGGACTGGCCAGGGAAGTCGGGTAGGAAACCGAGCTGGGTTATACGCCCGTTGCCCTCTTGTTTGGTGAGCTTGAACGCATCGGACTGCAATTCCTGAGTCGTGGCAGGCGGGTCGTTGGGGTTGAGGCCTGCCTGTTTGAAGAGAGCCTTGTTGTACAACAGGCCGACGTCGAAGTCCATGAACGGCAAGCCGTAGAGCTGTCCGCTCACGGTCAAGGCGTCGAGGGCTGCAGGCACGTAAACGCCAGTGTTCAGGTGAGACGAGGATATGTACGGGCTCATCGGGAGGAGCGCCCCCCGGCTCGCCCATTCCCCAACTTCGAGGGAAGTCCCGAGGTCGACGATGTCGGGGGGTGTCCCGCCGCTGATCGCAGTGAGGATCTTGGCCGAGTTGGTCACTGGCGTCTCAGTTATACGCACGCCCGGGTTGAGGGCCTCGTACTCCTTGATGACCTTGTCCAGCGCGGCCTCTTCATGACCACCGCCCCACTGCTGCCACATGGTGAGGTTGACCACCTTGCTACCAGCCGAAGCCGCTGTGGCAACCCCCGTGAGGCTGCCCAGGACCACCGCGCCGCCGACCAATGAACGGGTTACCAGCCGGATTGACATGCCCATCCCTCCTTCGGCCGTCCTAGCTCACGGCCACCAAAGCGGGTGAAAGTGTGCGAACGAAGATTCAAGGTGGTAGATCGAACTGTCTGAGTGATCGTATCAAGCGCCATGCGCCGAAGCAAGCCACAGGGCCGTCCCTAAACTGAGGCTCGTCATGGCTGTTTGGTCCAATACTTGCCTCCGATGCGGTGTTCTCGGCCCCTCTCCATCACCATGGAACTCGCCCATTGATGCTGTTATACTGCTCATGAAAGTTGGTCGAACCGATAGACCGGGTCAACCCCGTAGGGAGTGGGGCGGACGCGATGCGCCCAAACGAGCGCCACGAACGGATACTCCAAATGGTCTCGGAGAACGGCAGGGTAGAAGTCGACGCCCTGTCGGTAGAGCTTGGCGTTTCCGCAATGACAATGAGGCGAGACCTGGCGCTGCTCGAGGCAGACGGGGCCTTACGCCGGGTGTACGGCGGGGCGACCCGGATAAGTAGCGGCAGCTATGAACCCCCCTTCGCCGTTCGGGCCAAGCTCCAACTACCCGCTAAGCGACAGATCGCCAGAGTGGTCGCGTCGTTGATCGACGACGGCCAAGCCGTCATCCTCGATGCAGGGACGACAGGAGTGGCCATAGCTGAGCAGCTGTCCCAAAGGCAGATCACCGTATGTACGCCGTCGCTGCGAGTAGCCGCGGCGTTGGTGTCGTCCTCCTCCGTCAGGCTCATGGTCACAGGCGGTATGGTCAGGCCCGGCGAGCAGTCGCTGGTGGGACCGGAGACTGGGCGGATGCTCGAGGACTACCATTTCGACCTCTATATCATGACCGTGAGCGCAGCCCACGCCGACCAGGGCTTCACCGAGTGGCACCCCGACGACGCCGCCGTAAAGCGGACGGCGCTCGGTGCGTCCTCCCGCTGCATCGTGGCCTGCGACGCCAACAAGATCGGGCGGACAGCGTTCGCTCGCATTTGCGCGCTCAACGCAGCCGACCTGCTCGTGACCGACTCCGCCATCACGGAGGAGCAGCGCTCGGCGCTGGAGGCGCACGGCCTCGAAGTCCGCACAGCCGGCCCCGGGGATAACGACGGACTGGGCGCTACGAGCCATAACGGGAGCGACAATGCCCGGAGCAACCATGGGAACTGGAGCCATGACGATTACTAGCGCCTTCGAACGTGATATCGCCCAGGAGCCGGCGGCCTTGCGAGCCCTGGCTTCCAACGCCCTGCCAGCGACCCTGGCGAGCCTCGACCTCGACAGTTATGAACGCATCATCCTGACCGGTATGGGCGCCTCACTGGTGGCCACCCACCCTACGTGGTCGAGCCTGGTAGCCGAAGGCCGCGCGGCCTGGTGGGTGAGCACAGCCCAGCTCCTCGCGATGCCTGAGCTAGTGACACCGGGCTCGTTGTTGTGGGTGACTTCACAATCGGGGGAAAGCGGCGAGGTCGTTGCACTCCTCGCTGGCCAGGGCGGGACGAGACGGCCGGCGACCCTGCTTGCCACGACGAACGAGCCCCACAGCACCCTGGCAGAGGCGGCTGACGTCGTGGTGGGGCTCCACTTCGGCGAGGAGGCCGCCGTCAGCACCAAAAGCTACATATCGACGTTGGCCGCTCACGACAGGGCTCTCTGTGCGCTCCGCCACCAGGACGACGCCGTCGCCGTCGAGCGCATTGGCGCCGTCGCCGACGAGCTGGAACACTTCGTCCCGGACGTGACCCCCATCGTCTATTCCGGGCTGGTGTCCCCCGGCCCCCGTTTTGCATTTGTGGCCACACCATCCGACTTGGCCACCGCCCAAATAGCTGCACTTCTGCTCAACGAGGTGGCTAAGTTCCCCGCCGAGGCTTTCCTAACAGGAGAGTTCAGACATGGCCCAATCGAACTGGCCGGCCCAGGTTTGGTGTGCCTGCTGTTCGGCTCGGGGGACGAGAACACTTCGCTGGCTATGTTGGGGTTAGAACTGGTGCGCAGCGGTGCTCTCGTCATGGCGGTCGATGCCGGAGACCGTGAGCTAGGGCCCCAATGGCCGGTGATAACCGGCAGCTCGAGCCAGTTGGGCCGCCTGGCGTGCGGGGCCAAACTCGTCCAGCTACTCAGCGCGGAGGTGGCCCGTGGCCTCGGGGTAGAGCCGGGGCGTTTCCTCTTCGGGCAAAAGATCACTGTCGCCATTTGATAACCGGGCCCCCGCTGTCGAAGTGTTGACGCGCCCAAGTACCGATGCACCCACGGCACCGCCGAAAGCGCCCAGTGCGGACTCAACCACCTCCACGTCGTTCGAGAAACCTGGCCGGTGCCCGATCTCTCTCGCCAACCCTGCACCGAAGTATGGCAAGAACCGGCTGACGCTGCCGGCCACAACCACCCGGTCCGGGCTATAGGCGACGTTGAGCATCTCAAGACCGCGTCCCACGGCATGGCCGTAGCCCACTAGCACCGCTTCCAGCGCCGGGTGCCCGCCCCGCAACAAGTCATAGGCGACTGCGAGGTCCGCGGTGCCCGTAACCGCGGAGGCACGACCCTCCAAGCTTCCCCGCGAAGCAACGATTTCCCAACAACCCATCAGCCCGCAGTAGCAAGGTGGGCCACCTGGCTCAACCGGTAGGTGGCCACACTCGGGGTGCTGGCCCCACCGGTCCCGGAAGGGCCGGCCCCGGTCCAAGAACGCAACGCCTATTCCCGTCCCGAGGGTCACGACCAAGAGCCGCTCACATTCCCGCCCGGCACCGAAATGGTGCTCGCCCAACGCCCAGGCAACAGCGTCGTTGTCGACCACGACGGGAGCCCCGAGCTCGGCGGCCAACATGCCGGCAAGGTCGAAGTCAGAAAACCAAGGAAGCGTGTCAGGGTTGGAGATCGTCCCGCTGGGCAACGACACCGGCCCGCTCGCACCGATCCCCACTCCCTCCAGTTGGCACTCCTTGGGGAAAAGGCCGACAACAACCGCAGCCACCCTGGACACGCGCTCGGCGGGCGTGCCCACCCCGAGCTCCCCCGTGGGCACCTCGGATGTAGCAATGACGCTTCCGTCCGAAACTACGGCGAACCGGGTACCTGTCCCCCCCATATCTATGCCCACCTGGGCCAAGGGTGGCCTCATCGGCACCGGTCCCAGGGACGCCAACCAAATGTGGGCATATGGTCAGCGGCGCCGCGCGCGCAAGACAACGTCCGCAATATGCGGGTTGTCGGGAGGCGGGTCGATGCGTTGCTCGACCGCAAATAGCTCGACCGTGAATTCATCGCCGAGCAGCCGTCGGAGGTCGTCAGCATCGATGTAGTCAGCAGGGTCAATGCCCCGCGACTTCATGTGCTCGCGGTGCTCGTCGTCGAGGTCGTGGAAGACCGCCAGCAGCAAACCGCCGGGCCGCACGCTGTCGAGCAACGCCCGCGCGGCGACCTCTCCGGCCGCCTTGGGCAGCGCAGGGTACTGCATCGACACGAGGGCGAACGAGCCGGCCGGGAACACCGTCTCTAGGGCATCCCCGCAGACCCACTCGACTGCGACGCCGGCCAGATCTGCTGCCGCCCGCGCCCGGCCCAGCGCCACATCGGAGATATCGATCGCAGTGACCGCCCACCCGCTGCGAGCGAGCCAGATCGCATCGGCGCCCTCGCCGCAACCGATGTCGAGCGCTCGTCCGGGGGTGAGGCCGGAGACCTCAACGGTAAGCCGGCCGTTCGGGCGGCCGCTCCACTTCGCACCGTCCCGCTCGCTGTACCTTTCGTCCCAATCGTCGGCCGGCGTCGTGGTGCCAAACCGCCTCTCGCCGTCTTCGTCCTTAGGCATGTTGCGCCAGGTTAGATCGCGGGCACGCTCATCCTTGTCGTCCGCGCACCTCGCGGTGCGACCAGGCCACGAATGGGCTTCGCGGGGGTGAGAGAGCCGAGACGGTACGGGCACGCCTGTTATTGCCGCGTAACACCTGCTGGCCTGGAACGTAGGTAATGGCGCGGTACCAGTTGGCCCACCGGGCTCGCCTGAGGCGGCGTTTGGCCGTAACTGCCCCGCTCATCGTCGCCCTTGCCGCCCTGGGCTTGATGGTTGCCGCCTGCCAGGGAGGGCGTCACCGGCTTCTGTGGCCAAGATCGGCAAAACGACGGGGACCACCTACTTAGAAACCTTGGCCGCCGGCTTGTCGACCTCTTCGAGCCAGAGGGGTGCGTGGCGCTTGGCCCAAGCCCGGCTTATCCTGCCGGTGAAAATGGAGCGCAGGGCGGGCGGGTGGGTGAGCGCCATGAAGATATGGCCAACAACTACTACGAAAAAGCCAATGGCTACGATGTCGTGGATGAAGGTGGCACCTGTGCGCCAAGAAAGTGCGAAGTAGTAGGGCCAGTGCATTACCGAGCCGGTCATGAGCATGACGATTATCGTGCCGCCGACAATCGCCGCGTTGAGCTTCTGGCCGGCGTTGAACTTCCCTATTGCAAGCTTGTCGGTGGGCTCCCGGTGGGAGCTGCGCCTCAACCATTCTCGGTCGTCCGAGCTCCAGCGGTTTAGCCGCTTCAAGTCGGCCCGCAGGCCCTTGCCCCACGAACCGGCGAGGCTGATAATGAGAGGCAGAGGCAATGCCAATCCTGCGTCCACATGGATGCGCACCACCAGCACCCTGCGCCCGACGAAGCCGACCAACGCCGGGATGTAGAGCGATGCCCCCGTGACGATCAAGATTATAAAGGCGATCGCCGTCAGCCAATGGGCAACGCGCTCCACCCAGTCGAAGCGGAGCAGCTCTCGGCTGCCGCGCGCGCTTCTAGGTGACCGGCGCGTCGTCGCGGCCATTGCTACGTCCGATCCAGGCGTTCAGGTCGTACCCGTACTGCTCCCAGTAGCCACCGTCTTCGACAGCAGTGACGGAGATCTTGCTGAGCCATTTTATCGACTTGTAGCCGTACATCTCGGGGATGTAAAGCCGCACCGGGCCACCGTGAGGGCGTGTAACGGGGGCGCCGAGCATCTGGTACGCAATTATGACATCGGGCAGCCTCGCTTGGTCCATCGTGAGGCTTTCTGTATAAACGCCGTCAAATGATTCGAAAAATACCGCCTTGCCCTCCGGCGCCACGCCCGCCTGGTCCAACAAGTAACCAAGCTTTACGCCCGTCCAGTGCACACCGGGCACCCGCCAGCCGGTCACGCATTGGAAGTCCCTCACGAGCTTCGTTGCGGGCATCGCTTCGAGATCGGCCACCGTGAGGCTTAGGGACTTGTCGACCAACCCATCGACGACAAGATGGTAATCGGGTGGGACCTCGGGGAAGCCACTGGTCACCGTGTAAAGCTGGAAATAATCTGAACCCGGGATCAGATCGGCAATCCCAGAGCCAGTGCCCGAACTGAGCGGCTGAAGCACATCGGCAACCCACCCGTCTACCGGCGCGCCGAACACCACCCCCAACGCACCAATACCGGCCATGCCCAAAACGACACGTCGGCCGATCGGCTTTCCTTTTCCAGTACCACCTTCGGGATCCGGCACTTCCCTCATGTTCGCGCCAACCTAGCGCTAGCGTGGCGCGGCCTCGCGGACGGCGAACGGGGAGGAGCTTTATTTAATGCGTAGCTCCTCGCGGAAGATCCGGCCCCGGCCGAGCTCAACGATCTGGCGTGCGATCGACTTGAATGCCTCGGCAGCTTCGGAGGCCGGGGCAGCCACCACGATCGGGGTACCCGCGTCCCCGCCCTCGCGTATTGCCGGGACCAGAGGGACCTGCCCAAGAAGCGGCACGCCGAGCTCCTCAGCAAGCTGGGCCCCGCCACCGTTGCCGAATATTTCGCACCTCGAGCCGTCGGGGGCGCTGAACCAGCTCATGTTCTCGATCACGCCGCGCAGCGGAAGGTTGAGCTTGCGTGCCATGTAGGCGCTCCGCTGCGCCACCCTCTTCGCCGCAACCTGGGGAGTCGTAACGACATAGACCTCCGAGGCCGGCAGGTACTCGGACATCGACAGGGCCACATCCCCGGTACCGGGAGGCATGTCCACCAGCAGGAAATCAGGGCCCCCCAGTCCACATCGGCGAGGAACTGCTCGAGAGCTTTGTGGAGCATCGGCCCCCGCCAGATGACGGGCTGGTCTTCGGTTGCGAAAAAACCCATGGACATGACGCGCACACCGAACGCTGTTGGTGGTTGCACCTTGCCGTCGCTCATCGTCAGGCCGCCACCCGTTGCGGGCGTGCCGGCTAGCCCGAGCATCGCAGGGATGGAAAACCCGTAGACGTCAGCGTCAAGGACCGCGACGGAGTGACCCGCACCCGCCAGGGCTACCGCGACGTTAACGGTGACAGACGATTTGCCCACACCGCCCTTGCCGGAGCTCACGCCAATAACCCGGGTCGGCCCGGGACCGGAGGAGAACGGGCCCAAAGCCACGCAACCATGCTACTTGGCCGAGGCCCCAACCGCAGGTACGATGTCTCACAATGGTGCAGCTCGCAGAGGAGGCTGTGGCCGTCGAGGCCCAGGTAATCCCCGCTGACGCCCGGGGCGCCAAGAAGCCGCTCAGCGGGAGCGAGTTCTCAGCAGTCGTCGCAGCGGTGACTTCCGCGTTCGGGGACCCGACCCGAAGGCAGGTCTACCTGCATGTGCGGGACTCGGCCTCGGGCGTGACCGCCTCGCAGGTAGCGATGCGTTTTTCGCTGCACCCCAACGTCGCGCGCCATCACTTGGACAAGCTCGCAGCAGGGGGGTACCTCGAGGTCTTTAGCGCCAGGGGGGCCCATGTCGGGGCCGGCGCCGCCGGCGCCGGAAGGCCGTCAAAGCTCTACCGCTCGAGTGGGCCGACCCCGGTCCTCGAAACCTCGAGCCGGGGGGAGGAGCTCCTCGTATCCCTGCTCGGAGGGGCGCTCGCACTCCTGCCACAACAAGCAGCTGAGGAAATGGCAGAACAGGTGGGCTTCGCGTACGGGTGCAAATTGGCCGCGTCGATGGCCGGGACCGACAGCCAGCGTTCCTTGCGGTCCGCACTACGTGCTGTCGCCGATGCCCTGACAGCGCACGGGTTTTCGGCCCACGCAGAAGAGAGGGGCCGCTCCCTTGCTCTGGTAAAAGATGCATGCCCATTTTTTGATGCAGCCTTGCAGCACCCAGTCATCTGCGCCGTTGACAGAGGAATGGTGAGAGGGATGTTGAGTGCTTTGTACGGTGGGACAACGGGTCTGGCCGAGTCGTCGTCTCGGGCTATGGGTGACGAGAGTTGCACCACGTGCCTGTCTATGGGTGTCTGAACGCCCGATATTGCAGCCATTTTGTGACAAGATCAGCGAATGCTGGACGGGGAAAACATGACGTCAACTGAGATGACGAGACCGCTCGAGGCCGGAGTCCGAGTAAGCCTGGAACTACCCGAAGCGGGGACCTGCGTCGCGGTCGTCGCTTCGACCGGTGAGACGAGCCTGGTGCTCGACCTCTTGGACGACATCCTAGAAGGAGAGCTCGAGCCCGGTTCGACGTTCGACCTGTTCATGCCGCGCTCCGAAGGCATCTACCACTGGCTCTGCTCACTTTCCGCGGCACCCGAGGGCCAACGGGCCGAGGTCGAGCTGCTTAACCCGGCGATTTTTGTGCAACGCCGCCTCGAGCGCAGGGTGGAGGCGGAGGTCCGTGCCCAAGTGAGGCGGATCCATTCAGCACGGCGCGGCCGGCCCCAGGATATGACCGTCGCCGACCTGTCCCACGGTGGCCTGAAACTCGACGGCCCCAACCAGCTCAGCACTGGTGACACACTAGAGGTCACCATGGACCTGGACGTGCCCGTGCAGGTCGTTGGCAGGGCGGTGATGGCTTACCCAACTCCCACGGGCACCTGGGTGGCACATGTGAGCTTCCTCGAAGGCCAACGTGAAGTGGTCGACGTCGTTGACGCGTACGTCGCCCGCCAGTTGCGTCAGCGCTCCTAGTAAGGCAGGCAACCGCCGCATAAGGCGCGAAGCCGGCAACCGACGAAGCCTTTTCAAGGCGCGAGCCGACCTACGCCGATAGACACATCGAGGCCGGTTTGTCGGCAGGAGCCCATAGGCCAAGCAGCGGCCCAAGTAAACCGATCGCCAAGTCGGGCCAGCAGCTGAGCACAACGAGGAGAAAATGACAGCCGTAGCCGCCATCGCAGGGCCGCTGGAAGCCGGGACGCGGGTCAGTATAGAGCTACCGCGCGCCGGCGCCCGCGCTGCTCAGGTGGCCTCATGCGACGGCAAGACGCTGATGCTCGAGTTGCTGGAGGAGCTGCCAGAGGGGAACCTGGAAGAAGGGTCGGTCATCGACCTGACCATGTCCCTGTCGTGGGGCATGTACAAGTGGCTCTGCCTCGTTTGTTCCAAGCCAAGCGAACGCAAGGCCGAGATCCAGCTGCTCGATGCCCCGATGTTCATACAGCGCCGGCTCGACCCGAGAGTGGGTGTCGGTGTCCCGGCCGACATCCGCACCGTCCGCTCGGCGGTGCTAGGGCAACCTCACGAAGCGATCGTTGCGGATCTTTCGCACGGTGGCCTGAAGCTCGAGGCCGCCAAGCAACTGAGGGCGGGAGACGTCGTCGAGGTGACCATGGACCTTTCCGCCACGCTAATTACGTTTTCTGGGACGATATCTGTGATGGGCCGCGTCGTCATGGCCTACCCCTCGGCCCGCAACGAGGAGGCCGGCAGCACCGATGCCCACGTCTGCTTCTTGGATGGACAGCCAAAAGCAATCGAGGCGGTGGACCGCTTCGTTGCCCAGCAGCTCAAATGCCGCTGGAACGGTTGAGCCGGGACGGCTGGGCCGAAAACTGAGCCCCTGACCGCGGCTGAGCCGCCTAAAACCCGGCGTAAAAGTGCCGGTTTTACCAGCGCTGGTGGGTCATGCCGCTGCTACCTACCAGGCCAGGGTGGCGTTCGGGCTTTTCGAAGATAGAGCGGACCGCGACCCTCCCCGGGCCTGTGAGCCTCATCCAGATCGTCCGGTACTCAAAACTTCCCCATCTGAGGCCACCGGAGGCGGGGTACTCGGCATGGAGGCTGAAATTGACTGAAGTGTCCGAGTAAACCCACGAACCGGGCTGGACAAGGATGGACTGCCCTGGCGCGAGGTCCCTGACGAACAGGTTGCCCGGGCAGTGGAGCAAGAGAAGCCCATGGCTCTGCCCGCAGTTGAAATGGTCGATGTAGGGGCCGATCGGGTACTCGTACTCCGTGTCGTTACCTTTTTGGACCCGAAGCCAAACCGGCGAGTTCAGCCATGTGAAATCGATGTTGTCAGTCGCCGCCAGGAACGAGTGCTCGCGCACGAGGAAGCCACGCCCTGCCGGTATTGGCAGTGCCACTACCTCCCCGGGGTGGTCCTCCGAGAGCGCAACGTGCCCTGGACCGCTCGCCCTCATCAGCACCATCGGCATCCCGGCAAACGAACGGTTGAAAAATGACCCCTTGGACCACGGTTCCAAGTGAGTCCCGGGCCCTACCCACAAAAGCGTGTGGTGGGAGAACACCACGCCGTCGTCGGGCGCCAGCGCGAAATCCGAGCTCGGGACGAGCGTCCCTTCGACCTGGCAGTAGGACTGACCGAACTGGATCTTGGCCATGTCCCGGACCGCCGGTTGCTCGACCCAGCCCGAGTCGGACACCGTCGCCGTGACATCCACGGGGGCCCCACAGTTCGGGCAATAGGTGCCGCTGGCGTCGGAGGGCAAACGACAGTAACGGCATACGTAGCCAGTGTGCGCTGGCCCGGCGGCGACAGTTGTCATTTGGAGCTCACTCGCTCGCGTGGTGGTGGTACATCGACTGGATCCCCACCCGGCCAGGCCCGGTCATCTCGGCGACGTACATCCCGTGGCGGATGAGGCCCGTGCGGACGTTGAGCTGGACGGCCTGCATCGTCACGCTCGAGTCCTTGTAGAGGAAACCTCCTGGTTCTACGAGGATCTTCTCGCCTGCACCGAGCGTCCGTTCGAAAACGTTCCCGTAGCCGTGCAAAAGCACGATCCCGGGTTCACCGGAGGTAACGAAGCGGTCCAGGTACATCCCGCTACCACCGTGGAGGATGTTGGCGAGGCCCTTTATACGCTCGAAGCTATAGCGCACGGAATGGGAGGCCGCCAGGAACGCATGCTCGCGGGCGTCGATCTCCATCGTCGGGTGCAGCAGGAGGGTCACGATCTCGCCGGCCGCATCGCGCGAAAAGGCGATCCGGCCCGGCCCGCCCGCTTGGGTGACCACGTAAGGCATTCCTGCGAGGGAGCGCTTCAGGCCCCCTCCCAGGGGATATACACCCACCGGTACGCTCTCGTCCTTCCACAGCATCGTGTGGTGCTCAAAAATGACCCCGTCACCCGGGCTCAGGTTTATCTCGGCCACCGGGACCAGTTCGCCTTCGACTTGGCAGGTGCTGTTGGAGAACTGGAACTTCGCCATGTCCCGCAGGCGCGGCGCCTCTCGCCACCCGGAGTCCGAAACCAGGTTGGCCGTATCGAGGGGAGCCCCGCAGTGCTCGCAGGACTTCGCGTCAGCTGGGTTTTGGGCATGGCACCACTGGCACTCGAGCCGGTCCATGTAGTTCCTCCTTAGCTTGGGCAACTACTCCGCACCTGGATCATTGCAGCACGGGCGATCCCGCGCCAGAATCTGTCTATCGGGCCGCTCGAAACCATCGACCTCTTCGCGGGCGCCGGAGGATTGTCCCTCGGTCTCGAAGCTGCCGGCTTCGTACCAGCCGCAGCGGTCGAGTCGGTGCCAGATGCTTGCGCGACCTATAGGTCGGTCCACCCCGAGGCCAAGGTCTTCGAGGCGGACATCTCGACAATCGACTTCAAGGCAATGCGGGGGCACTTCGCTCTTGTGGCAGGTGGGCCACCCTGCCAGCCATTTTCCATCGGCGGCAAACGGTTGGCAGCCGACGACCCTCGCAACGGGATCCCCCAGTTCTTGCGCGCGCTGGATGAGCTGCGCCCAAGGGCGTTCATCATGGAGAACGTGGCCGGCATGGCCTCGGGAGCCCGGCAGTCATACCTGCTCGCGGTCATGGGGCAGATGGGGCGCCTGGGGTACTCGACAACCTGGCAGGTACTCGAAGCGGCCGACCACGCAGTGCCCCAGAAGCGCCGGCGCCTGTTCATTGTGGGCACGACAACCACTGGCCGCTTCGCCTTCCCGGCACCGAGCCACGGCTTGGCCGCTCGCAGGCCCTACCGTTCGGCCGGCTCTGTCGTCGGCCATGAGGCTCCCCCCGGGAGGCCCAATACCGCAATCGTCACCTACGCCCTGCACCCGTCGCTGCGGCCGAGCGCCTACCACGGGCACCTCTACAACGGGGGCGGCCGGCCGATCGAGTTATCCCAACCTGCGCCGACGATGCTCGCAAGCATGGGGGGCAACAAGACGCCGTGGGTGGATACTTTCGGGATCGTGCCCGAATATCATGCCCATCTGCTCGCTGGCGGCCCCCCACGTAGCGGCCTCGTCCCGGGGGCGCGACGTATCACAGTCGAAGAGGCGGCTCTGCTGCAGAGCTTCCCGGCCGGCACAGCCTTCGCTGGCCGTCGGTCCAGCCAGTACCGCCAGGTGGGGAACGCCGTTCCGCCTCTACTGGCCGAACAGGTCGGTCTAGCTCTTCGACTGCAGTTTTTTAGCTGAGCCCGCGGCGGCGCCCTTGGCTCCGGCGGCTTGCGCTTGCGCCAGAGCCTCCCTGGCCACTTTGACCATCGCAGGATCGGGGCCGTGCGCCAAGTACCAGTCGAGCTCCCTGGCTGCGCTCGCAACCTGGCCTTGGTCGTCGAGCAACACGAGTGCCCTGTAAAGGTGGGGCAGGTCGTACCCAGGGTCAGAGCTCTCCGCCTTTTCCAGTAGCCCCATCGCCTTGGAGACAACGCCGGCTTGCGCATAGATCCAGCCCTCCGCCGTGAGAGCAACCGGCTGGTTGGGGTCACCGGAAAGAACCTCGTCGTAGAGCGCCAACGCTTGCGTCGGGTCGCTGGCAGTGAGGGCGGACGCCTCTTGGAGCTGGGCGTTCACGCCGCCCAACCCACCGGTTATCGTCGCTCCGGGGAGCCGCGCGCTCGACGAGCGGTCGACCAGCCACAGGGCCCCTGCAAGAAGGACCAAGGCCGCGCCCGCCACAAGAGCCAGGCGCTGGCGAAGGCGGCGAAGTGGCCTCGCCCCGGCAGCAGTGCCCGCGGTAGGCTCGTCGCGGGCATCTGTAACCTCGAACAGCCTGTCTTGGTGCGCCAACACCCCGCCCGTGCCCGGCGCTAGCGCCGTCCGGGCGTCCGCGGCCCCGGCGTCGGGCGCTACGTCAAGCAGGGTGGCGCGCCGCCAGCGGGCAAAGCCGAGCCCCAGCCCGGTTATCGCCAGCGCACCGGCCACAACCGGCAGGATCCACACCAGGACTGTCACGCCGGACGCGGGTGGCCTCTCTAGGATCGAAAGCCCGTAGTCGTGCACAAGGAAGGAACGGATCGTTGCCTGACTGTCACCCTGCTGCAGCCAGTGCTGCACCAGTTGGCGGATCTCGACAGCCTCGGGTGCCTGGGACGCCGCCACGGACTCGCCGGCGCATACCGGGCAGCGGTACTCGCCGGCAACCTGCAGTGTGCGCTGATAGAGCGTGGGCGCCTTAGCGTGGCCGCCACCGATGGCACCCGAACCGACAGCGAGGCTGAGCCCGATGCAGACTGCCAGGGCTGCCCATAGCGCTGGGAGCCACTTCTTCCTTTCCGCCGCAGCCACACGCAGCACGCCTAAGCCGGGCCGAGGCCCTTGGCGGCTCCCTGCTGTATGTAGCTGTCCAGCTCAGCCGCCGTAATTCCACCAAGCATGTAGGCGTACACGATGCCGTCCGGGGCAACCAGAAAAGACGACGGCAGGCCGGTGACGCCGTAAGGGACGGAGGCGGCTGGGTCGTTCACGGCCGGCCACCGAGCGCTGCGCGCTGCCAGATAGGTCTTCAACTGGCCGACGTTGGTCGGGTCGTAGACGACGGTCAGCACAGTGGCGTCGCCGGCCTTGGCGTGCTGTTTGGTGAACTTCAGGAGCTGGGGCATCTCTTCCTGGCAGGGCTCGCACCACGTTGCCATGAAGTTGACCAGGACCCACTCGTGACGGAACTGCGCAAGTGAATAGTGGCCCCCTGCCAGCCCGTCCCCCGAGATTGCGGGTGCGGCGTTGCCTAACAAGGGGCTATTGGCCACGACCTGCGAGGCGGGTTGGGAACTTGCGAACACTGCAATGAGCACCGCCAGGACGGCGCCTGCCCCCAAGGATGCCCAAAGCACGGGCTTACCTCGCGGGCCCTGCCGCTTCGAGGAGATGGCCTCGTTGGGCATTGGCGCCTCGTCGAAGTCATCCGGGCTCATACAGCGGCTCCGACTCCTGTCTTGCCCGGTTCAGGCAGTTCGATCGTCCCCTGTTCCGCGCTGTCCACGCTCCCATAGCCGGCATGGGCGTCCTCGGCCCGGCCCCGCGAGCGTTCTTCGGCGGGGCCAGCGCGGGGACGGCCCGATGGCCAAAGCGAAAGAAGTGCCCCGAGGACGACCACGAGACCACCGACCCAGAGCCACATGACAAGCGGCGTGACGTAGACCGCCACCCCCATTTGGGGGTCCGTCGCCGTGGGCATGGTCGTAATGTCCAGGTAGATGTCCTGCGCCGGAGTGGAGTGCACGGCCGGGCTGACCACGGCCTGGTCGGAAAGGGCAAACTGCTCAATGGCCGGGTAGTAGGGGTGCCCGTCAACGTCGATGGTCGCAATGAACGAGCTTCGCCCGGAAGAATTGACCGTCTTGGTCCCCCGGAACACAAGGGTGTGGCCCTCGAAATGGGCCGGCACACCTTCGGTCATGGTCAGCAACGTCTGGTGCTGGTAGGCATGACTGGCCGCGAAGCCAACAGCAACCAGGACGACGCCCAAATGGACGATCATGCCGCCCCCGGAGCGACCGGCGATCGACCGCGGGCCCGCGCGGCGCACGAGCAGCACGAGCTGGCGCAACGCCGATGCCCCGGCGAACGCCGCGAGAGTGAACACCACGAGCGGCCAGAACCCGCGCAGGCCGGCAAGCACACACCCGACAAGCACACCAGCGGCGCCGGCTGCCGGCCACAAGAGGCGTTGGCGCAGCAGTTCGCCTGAAGCCCTTCGCCATGGCAAGACAGGTGCGACAGCCATCAGGAAAAGGAGGCACAGCACTATTGGCATTGTCATCGTGTCGAAAAACGGGCCGCCCACCGTAATGGAGGAGCCGTTCAGCGCTTCGACCAAAAGGGGGAAAACGGTGCCGAGCAGGACCACAAAGGCGAACGCGCCAAATAGAAGGTTGTTGGCCAGGAACGCACCTTCGCGAGACAAGGGCGACTCGATGGAGCCTTGCGTGCGGAGCTCGTCGCCACGCCAGACGAGCAAGCCGATGCAGATGGCGACGACCGACCCGAAGAATACGAGCAGGGCAGGGCCCACGCCGCCGTCATCGGTAAAGGAGTGCACCGATTCGAGCACACCCGAGCGCGTGAAGAACGTCCCGAGGATGGTCAGGCTGAAAGTGGACAGGACCAGCGAAATGTTCCAGACGCGCAACATTGCACGGCGCTGTTGGACCATCGCTGAGTGAAGGAATGCTGTCGCCGTCAGCCACGGCAACAGGGCGGAGTTCTCGACCGGGTCCCACGCCCAGTAGCCGCTCCAGCCAAGGACCTGATAGCTCCACCAGGCACCGAGCACGACCCCCGCCGTAAGGCACGTCCAAGCAAAGATGGACCAACGACGGGTCTCGAAGAGCCAACCCTGCCCAACTTGTCCCGTGACGAGGCTGGCAACTGCGAAGCAGAAAGGCACCGTGAAGCCGACGAGCCCGAGGTACAAAAGCGGCGGGTGAAATGCCACAAGGACCCTGTCCTGCAACAAGGGGTTGGGCCGGCCCTGGGTGGGCACCGCACCGTGGACACGGTCAAAGGGGTCCGACAAGGTCAGCATCAACCCGAAGAAAAACGCAGCGATCGCGTAGCCGGTGACCTTCGCCCAAACGACGACCGGGTCGTAGGCGCGCTTGCGGAAGCGGATCCACATTGCCGTCAAATAACCCGAAAGCACGAGGGCCCACAGCAGGATCGAGCCAGCTAGGTCTGACCACATCGCGGTTATCCGGTAAATCAGAGGGGTGAAGGTGCTGTCGTTGTTGTCTACGTACACGAGGGTGAAATCGCGCGTGATGAGGGCTCTCTGCATGGCCACGGTGGCGAGAACCGCACCTAGTGCAACGAGCCAGATGTACCCCTGCCCAGCGCGCAACAGCGAGCGGCGCCCGCTCCGCAGGCCGAACAGCAAGGTGGCGGCACCCGCCAGTGCGCCGAGCAAACCCAGGAGCAAGGCACTTTGCCCAAGAGCGATGTTCACGAACTACCGGCCCCGCTCTTGGACTTAGTGGGGTGGGCCTCCACATATGTGGAGCCGTGCTGGACCATTATCTGAAAACTCGAAAAGGTGTTCCCCTGCCAATGGCCATCTAGGACCACGGGCATACCCACCTTGAACAGCTGGCCTGGCGCACCAGTGCTCGTCACTTTGACATCAACGTTGTGGGAAGTGATGGCAAATTCCAACGTCGTACCGACCTGGTGCACCCCCGGGAGCACGGTGCCTTGGATCCGGAAATCCTTGTCCCCCAACTGGGCTCGCTGCGCGACCGCCTGGTTGGCTGTCAGGTAGTAATCGATGGCATTGGCAAGGCCGCGCTCGATGAGGAAACCGAGCGCGCCAATGATTATGACAGCCGCGACAATGCGTTGGCGCCGGGTGCCGAGGGACTGTCGACGGCGCGGGTACAACAGCCCATCTACGTTGGAGCCGGCGGGGGCCTGCCCGCTCTCGGGAGCCAGCGAGCGGTCGCCCTTTGGCGTCCTGGGTGGAGCGCTCAGCGCCACTTGGCCCCATCCTTTGGTACCAGGGAACGTCGCAGGGCTCGCTCCCGTCGCAACGTCCGCGCCGAGTAGGCGGCCAATATTGCGCCGCAGGAAAGCCAAGCAGCGATGACATAGTTCACCTGACCGGCACCTCGGCTCGGCGCTCAGGGAGTGCTTCGGAGCGCCGCGCTTGCAGTGCGGAAGTGAAGCCCTCCCGCTCGTAGCGTTCTTCGAGCACCTCGAGCTGGTACCGGTGCACCATCATCCACGCAAAAACGAGCCCGAAAGCCAAGAACGAGACGAGCATCGTGGCCAGCTGCCAGCCGTGAACCGTCGGATCCGGTTGGAACAGCGTCTCGTTCTGGTGGAGGGTGACGAACCAGACCGTGGCGTAGTGGTCGACCACGACGGTCAAGGCCATCAGGATCGCCACCATCGAGGACGCCAGAGAACGCGAGTGCGGGTTGTCGATCGAACGGCGCAGCGCAAGGTAGCCGAGCGCAAGTGCAAACAAGATGGCCGTCAGAGTGAGGCGTGCGTCCCATGTCCACCAGACGCCCCAGGAAGCCCGTCCCCAGATCGAACCGGTCACCAAAGTCGCAAAGCAGAACACCGCGCCCACTTCGGCGCCTGCTACGGCAAGCCGGTCCCACCGCGGGCTGCGAAGGCGCGGCCACAGCCAAGCGATGCTCCCAAGAGCACACACGCCAAATCCCGCGTAACACATGGTGGCCACGGCCGGGTGGATGTACAGCATGCGGACGAACTGCCCCTGCACCACATCCGGCGGGCTCAACCAAAGCCCCCACCAGGTATTTAGCGCGAGGGCAGCAAGGGCAGAGCAACCGAGCACACGAGTGAGCCGGGACGAACCGGAAGCTTGGGGGTACCTCACGTTTCCTCCATCAAAGCCCCAAAGCTGAGCACTCCGCCAGCCAGGTAGATCGCCGCGAAGCCGGCGAGCAAGCCGATCCAGCGCCAACCGTCCCCAGTGGAGAAGCCCAAGGCAGCCCGCCAAGCCTCGGTAGCAGCCAGTACTACAGGTGCGAGCACCGGTGCGAGCAGAAGAGGCAACAACGTCTCGCGCACACGAGTGCCCATCGACAACGCCCCGTAAGCAACTCCGGCGGCAGCGACGCCGGTCGTCGACAAGACGGCGCTGGCTGCCAGGAGGCCTGCGCCGGCCAACTTGCTGTGGAAGAGCACCACGATCCCGACCGCCAGGAAAACCTCGAGCAACAAAAGCTGTACCGCCACTGCTACGACCTTGCCGACAAAAATGCCAGCCGGTTCGAGGCCTGACATGCGCAGGCTGTCGGCGGCCCCGTCGGCTGACTCGATCGAGAAGGTCCGTTGTACAGCCAGCAGCCCCGAAAACAGGACAGCCAGCCAAAAAAGCCCTGGAGCTGCCTGGACAAGCAGGGGCTGGTCCTGGTCGAACGCAAAACCGAACAGCAGCAGGACCACGAGCGAGTACGGCACCACTTGGTTGAGGGCGACCTTGGACCGGCCCTCCACCCGCAGGTCCTTCCCCGCCACGAGGAGGGCGTCACGCCACACTGGGCTGTTCCAGGTCAGGCTGCGCAGTAGTGAAACCCTCGGCAGGGCCATCTGGGACGAGACCGTCAAGGACCATGCCTCCCGAAACAGTGGCGACTCGGTTAGCAAGGACTTCTCTGGCGAGGATCTCATGCGAAGCCAGCACGACGGTTGCCCCGAGGGCGGCCACCTCTTTGAGGAGCCCGTCCAGCAGCTCACGGTGCTCTGCGTCCAGGCCCGCGTGGGGTTCGTCGAGCAGCCATAGCAGCGGCCGGCGTGCTAACAGGGCGGCCAGGGCCACCCGCCGGCGCTGGCCCGCCGAGAGCTTGCCCGCCGGCAACCCCGCGAGCCTGTCACGGATACCAAGGCGTTCCAGAGCCTCCCGGGCGGCCCCCTTTGGCGGGCGGGCAGCTCGGGCCGCAAACCGGACGTTCTCTTCGGCAGTCAGGTCCTCGTAGAGGCCGTTGCGATGGCCGAGAAGCCCAACCTGGCGGCGCAACGCCCTCGCATCGGAGGTCGGGTCGAGCCCCAGCACCGTGGCCTCCCCTCCCGAAAGGGGCAACAGGCCGGCGATCACCCGCAGCAGGCTGGTCTTCCCGGCTCCGTTGGCACCCTTGAGAGCGAGGATCTCTCCGGTGCGCACGTCAAGGTCGGCTCCAGCCAGGAGAGGGTAACGCCCGGCGAGCGCAACGGCGGAACGTAAGCGAACCGCAAGGTCATAAGGCATGGCCGCCGTCCAACTGTAGCGACCCGCCTAGCCGGGTTGCCAGCGCACCCCCACCGGGACCGGCCAGAGCGGTCAGCCCGATGCGAGGCTCCCGAGGCCGATGTGCTCCAGCAAACTGTTCGACCAGGAGGACACGACGCCCACCTCACCCGTAATGATGAGCACGCCGAGGGCTGCCAGGAGAGCGCCCGAGACGATGCTCACCGCCCGGGAGTGGCGTCTGGCAAAGCCGAGTGCCCCAGAAAGCTGGCCGAAGGCGAGCCCGGTCAACACGAAGGGCACACCGAGCCCGAACGAATAAGCGACCAGCATCTCCTCACCGCGGGCCAGCGTGCCACCGCTGGACGCCAACCCCAGGACCGCAGCCAGGACCGGCGTGATGCAAGGTGTCCAACCGAAGGCAAAGGTCATGCCCATGACCGGGGCGGCCCAGGGCCCTAGCCGGGAGGGCAGTACTGCGAAGCGGTGCTCGCGCTGCAGCCAGGGCAACTGGAAGGCAATGAGCACGCCCATGGCAACGATGAGGGCGCCCGCCACATCGCTAAGGACCAGCTTGTGCGCTTGTAGTGGGTGCGAGAGCGTACTCGCAGTGGCCTCTAGCACCGCAAAGACGAGGCTGAACCCCGCCACGAACAGGAGCGTCGACCACAACAGCCGAGCCCGCTCCGCCGCATCCGGCCCGGCCCCGGTCTTGGCCCCAACACCGCCGACGCCGGACATCATCGACAGGTAGGACGGCACCAGAGGTAGCACGCAGGGGGAGACGAACGACGCAATACCTGCCCCGAAGGCAATCACGAAACCGAGCGGAGAGTGCTCGACCAGCGCCCCTGCACCTCCACTCGAGGCCGTGACCAACTTGACGGCGAGTGCGTGCGACAACTGAGCGGAGCCGCTAGACATCCGGTCGATTGTCTCAGATGCGAGCAGCATCCAGGAAACGGATCGCGAGGGTTCCTAAATGGAGCGGTTTACGGCGTCCAGTACGGCGCGAGCAGCGGCATCTGCCGGGGCACGGCCGGAGGCCACCCCGCGACGCAGTTCTCCAGTGGTGGTGTCCCGAAGGACCGCCAGCAACCCAGCTCCCCAGTCGGAGGGCAACGCGTGGAACCCGACAACATCGAACGGGGCATGGGCGCCGACACCCCTGAGCGCTTCGATGACTGCTCGCCCGACTGATGTGGTATCGCCGGCCAAAGCCCGGCTGGCGTAGCGCTGAGGACCTCTTGCCAACTGCACTTCGATCGAGGCCCCACCGTCGCTAGGCAGGACCAGGACCAACCTCACCCGTTCCCCTCGCGGTGCCAAAAGTTGCTCGCGGGGCGGGTTGAAAACACGGATCTCCGCCGGTCCTTCGAGGTGGTTCACGGCACTGCGTGCGGCCTCGTCACGCACCTTCGCCTGCTCTGTCCCCGGGCGCACCGCCAGCTCTATCAACGTGGTGCCCTCGTCTTCAGTAAAAGAGACGAACCATACCCCGGGAAGTTGGCGGAGCTCCAGCTCGAGTGCATCTTTCGTGCTCACTTCTTAGTCCGTCCTTGGCTCATCGGGGGTGGCTCGTAACGGTCCGGCTCATCCGATCGTCGCCTTGGCCGCGTAAAGGCGGTCATCGGCCAAACCGGTCAAGGCGTCAGGGTCGTCAGTATCGGAGGGAAAGCAAGCGACGCCAACCGAAAAACCGACCGTTGTCTCAGGGACCGCCCGTTCTAGCGCCCTCTTCAATCGCCCGAGGAGGGGGGAAAGCGAGGCGACGTTTTCCACTCCGACAACCAGCAGGGCGAACTCGTCGCCACCGAGACGGGCCGCAACGTCACCGCCCCGCAACGCCGCTCGGAGCTCGGCCCCAACCGCCCGGAGGGCCGCGTCGCCCGCTGCATGGCCATAACGGTCGTTGACGACCTTGAAATCGTCGAGATCCAGTAGGACCAATGCGAACGGCCAGCCGTAACGCCGCGCCCGGCTCACCGCCTGGTCGAGCAACAACTCGTAACTGCGCCGGTTGAGCAGGCCAGTCAACGCGTCATGGCTGGCGTCGTGTACGAGGAGGTCCAAGCGCAAGGCCAGCTCCACCAGGCTCGTCACGCAGGCGGCCGCGAGCGGCCCGACAACGGGGGGATCTGCATAAAGGCCGGCGCGGCCAGCAAGAGCGTCTTGCAGGTAAGCGGGGATACCCTCGCCGAAGTCGAGCGGCGCCCTCTGGAGGCGGAACAGCTGCGGCTGGTTGGGCTGCTCGATGACCACCAAGAGGTCTCGCAACCCGTAGCGGGCGGCAACCAGGTCCAATGTGTCGTAAATGAACTCCACGCCGCTAGCGGAGCGTGCGAGGAGACTGGGTAGCTCGCCGAGCGCGCCATCGATGTCGGGGCGTTGGTCAGGCTGGCTCCCGCCCACGTTCATTGCTCCCAGCGAGGCTTGCAGGTTCTCTACCGGCCCCCCGGTCTCCTCCGGCCCCATGTCGTCGCTCATCTGCTCGGCTCCGGGCTGAGAGGGCTCTGACGAAGGCAGCCCAGCATTGGGCCCTGGCTGGTCCTCAGTCGCTGGGTTATCGAATGGGTTCACAGTTTGCACCTCTTGGCCATGCGACGGAGGTCGGAGCGCTTGGGAAGATGGCCTCTTAGCATTAGACAGATACGGTTGCGCTTGGCTGGGCGAAACCGCCCATGACATGGCACGATACAGAGCGCGTGCCCATGCAGCCACAGAGGGGCCCGATTGCGACGCGCAGTGGTCGTGTCTTCCGTTTAGGTGGCGCGGATGACGCGGATGTCGCTTATCGGCAGAAGGTGCGAGGTGCGCGCTTAGTGGTAGCGCTGTCGAAGCTCAGCTGAGCGCCGCGAGAATTGCGTCCGCAGTGCTGACCTCCAAGCCGGTCCCGGCTTCGAGCGCTAGGTGCGTGACGGTCCCGTCTTGCAGCACCGCCGCGTAGCGCCGATTGCGGGTGCCCATGCCGGACTTGGACAGGTCGAGGTCGACTCCCATGGCACGAGCCAGGTCGCCGTTCCCGTCCGCAAGCAGGGTCACCTTGTCACCGAGGGCCTGCGAGCGCGCCCAAGCCGCCATGACATGGTGGTCGTTGACGGCAACGCCGAAAATACGGTCTATCCCACGCGCAGACAGCTCGTCCGCACGGACGAGGTAGCCGGGCAAATGGGTGTCGGAGCAAGTTCCACTGAATGCCGCAGGCATACCGAACAGGACCACCCGGCCCTTGCCGAGGACGTCGGCCGTGCTGACAACCTCAACGCCGTGGTCTGTGATCATCCGCAGCTGCACGTCCGGTACACGGTCACCTATCGCTATGGTCATCTGGGCTCCTTTGCCGTTGTCATCTGGGCTCCTTTGCCGTTCACCTGCTCGATTAACCAGCCGTGAGCCTAGTGACCTAACCCACTAAGTCCCCCTGTTGCACAGCGCCGCCCGCGTGTACTGTCTTGTGAACTTATCCCGCCCACACCGGCACACCGCGTGTCTGTTCGCCAATGAGACCCTGGATGGCATCCGCGTCCCACACTCGCGTTCAAGTTCACAAGCTGCCGGTCCGCAGCCTCGTAGCCGTTGCCTTGGCGGCGAGCGCCTTAGCGACGGGACAGCCATCGGCGTCGGCTTCGCCACAGTGGGCAGAGACCGTCCACACTCGGGCCGCTGACCTCGCGAGTGCTCGGCGTACCCCCGCCCTCGACTTGCCCGCCAGCCAGGCCATGGTGGAGGCCTGCAACAGTTCCGCTCGGGCGACCCGGATGTGCGACGGTGCAAGCCTGAAGGCGATCGACTCCGCACGAGCATCCGAGGGCCTCGGGCCGCTCGACCTGCCCGCCGGCTACGAAAACCTTGGTATGGCGGCCCAGCTCGTAGCAGTCACCAATGCCGAACGCACCTCCCGAGGGCTGCCAGCTTGGCATTCGCCCGATGGCAACCTGGACGTCCTCGCTGCGCAGGCCCTCGCCTCTGCGACTGACCCAAACGGCCCGGCCGGTCGCACGTGGGCAGCCAACACGGCCGACGGGACACTGACAGTCCTCCAGGCTGACTACGAATGGATGTACGACGACGGCCCGGGAGGGACTAACCCCGGGTGCCCGGCCCCCGACCACGCGCAGTGCTGGTCGCACCGGGACAACATCTTGAGCCCGTGGCCCGGCAACATCGGTGCGGCCGCCCAACCCCAGCCCGACGGGCGTCTCGTCTTGGCCGAGCTGATGGTGGCGACCGGCTAGTCCACCTTGCGGAACTCCAGGGCGGCGATCGTGATGAACGCCGTCGCCATCATCGCTACCACTCCGAGCTCGAGACCGACCGGGACGTGCCAACCGTCCCAGGTGACGCCCGGCACGAGGCGCTTCACAACGTTCTCGGGCACCTTGTGAAGGTGCTCGAAAACAGCCTTACGGAGCGGGTCGACAGCATAGGTCAATGGGTCCAGCCGGGTCAGCAGCTTCAGCCAGGTCGGTAGACCGGACAGAGGGTACAGAGCACCGGAGAGGAAGAACAGCGGCATCACCAGCATCTGGGTCACGGCCATGAACGACTGGAACTGCTTGATCCGAGCCGCCACGACCATCCCGAACGAAACCAACGTCAATGCCAAGAGAAAGAGCTCGGCCAAGACGGTGATCATGAGCACCGGGTTGTACGGGACTCCTGCCAGACCGGCGATACAGATCATCAGGACCCCCTGCACCGAAGCGATGAGGGCCCCGCCAAAACACTTGCCTACGACAAGAGAGGTGCGGCTGACGGGAGCTACAAGCATCTCGCGAAGGAACCCGAACTCGCGGTCCCACACGATCGAACCAGCCGAGAAAAGGGCGGTAAAGAGCACCGACATTGCCGCTGCGCCGGGGTAGAGGAACGTCCTCAAGTTGAGCGATGCCCCGAACTCGCCGTGGCCGTTCACCAACGAACCCAGGCCCGAACCGAGCACGAACAAGAACAAGATCGGCTGCAGCACCCCGACGATCACCCGGAGCGGGTCGCTCGCGAAGCGGATGCACTCGCGCTTCACCACGACCCACACAGCGCGTAGCTCGTGCAGCGGCCCACCCGCCAGGCTCGTGGCCCGGGAGGGCACCAGCCGGCCGGCCGCTTCGGCCTCCTCGCGCTCCGGCACGGTCTTCACCGTCGTCTCTACGCTCACCGAAAACCCCTCCCGCCCGCCATTCGTCGCAAAAATTCGCTCCCGCCGCTCGCCTCGGCGTCGCGGATCGTCGTGCCCGTGTACGAAAGGAAAACGTCGTCCAGCGAGGGCCGCGAAACGTTCACCGAGCGCACCGGGATCACCAGTTCCGAAAACTTAGCAAACAGTTTCGGCACGAACTCCGCCCCGCCCCCAACCGAAAATGTGACGTTACCTTCGTGGACAGCCGCCTCGATGTCAAAATGCTGCTTCAGCTCTGCGATAGCGCGGGAAGGATCGTCGGTCAGGATCTGGACGCGGTCCTTGCCAACACTTGCTTTCAGTTCCTCGGGAGTGCCCATAGCTACGATCTGGCCCTTGTCGATTATGCCGATGCGCTCGCAGTATTCCGCCTCGTCCATGTAATGGGTCGTCATGAAGATCGTCGTTCCTTCGGAACCTTTCAGGCTCCTTATGTACTCCCAAATCGACCTCCGGGTCTGGGGGTCGAGCCCTATTGTCGGCTCGTCGAGGAAAAGCACGACCGGAGCGTGCAAAAGGCCGCGCGCTATCTCGAGGCGCCGTTTCATCCCGCCCGAGAAGGTGCGAACTTCGGTCTTGCGCTTGTCAGCCAGCCCGACGAGCTCGAGCACGGAGTTCAACCGTGTGCGCACTACGGCGCGGGGAACACCGTAGAGCTCGGCGTGAAAGCGCAGGTTCTGTTCGGCGGTCAGGTAATTGTCGAGCGTCGGGTCCTGGAACACCAGCCCGATTGAGCGCCGCACGTCCTCTCGCTGGCGGACGACGTCGTAGCCGGCGACCGAGGCGCTGCCGGCTGTGGGCCTCACAAGCGTGCAGAGCATCCCTATGGTCGTTGTCTTCCCGGCCCCATTCGGCCCCAGGAACCCGAACGTCTCCCCTGGGGACACGTCGAACTCGACACCCTTCACCGCCTTGACCTCGCCGTAGTCCTTGGCCAGGCCTCGTACCGAAACCGCTGCAGTCACGACTTCCCAAGCTAGCCAGCGAGCATCGCGATGAGCTCGGAATATCGTCTCGGGCTCGCCCGGTCGGCACGATTGAACATTCGGCCGTGGCTGTGCGTGTTAAGGACAATGATCGTTGCAGATAGACGTAGCGTGGGTGCCAACAGGCTTCGCGCAATGAGAGGGACAGTTGTGACCGTGGACCAGGCATTGGACCGGGGTACCAGCGAGCCCGCGAGCGCGCGGCAAGCGGGCACGGAGCAGGTGAGCCCCGCTGTGGTGGGCGTGGGCCTGCTTAGCCCGGGCCCTGGGGGCACCGGAGGGGGGCCCACGGGCCGCGGCCTGGCTACCGAAACCTTTGGGAACTTCTACCGGAGCCAGTACCACGCTGTGGTCGCCCTGGCGTACGCCCTGACCGGGAAGGCGGCGGTGTCCGAAGAGCTCGCACAGGATGCTTTCCTCGTGGCGTACCGCAACTGGGGCCGCATCTCGGGTTACGAGGTCCCGGGCGCTTACGTCCGGCGTGTGGTCACGAACATGGCCGTATCCTTCAGCCGCCGGCTCGGCGCCCAAGCCCGAGCCCTGGCACGGCTGGCCTCGCGAGCGCCCACATGGACGGCGCCCCTCGAGCAGCCGGACGCCGATTTCTGGCGATCGGTGCGCTCCTTGCCGCCTCGCCAGGCACAGGTGCTGGTGCTGCGCTACCTGGAGGACCGCTCGAGCGCCGAGATAGCGCACATCCTCGGCTGCTCCGAAGCGACAGTTCGCGTGCACCTGCATAACGGTCGGCTCAGCCTTGCAAGTAGGTTGGGCATTGAAACGAATGAGAGGTCGTCAGCATGACCGACGAGAACCTGCGGTCTCAGTTCCAGGTAGGAGAGCTCGGCGAGCGAGCATCGTCCGCCGCTTCCGCGCTGCTCGGCAAAGCGACACTGGCGACGGCTCCGGACCTCCGCCATGTCGCGGTCGCCAGGCGCCTTTCGGTGTTAGCGGCTCTGGCCGCGTTCGCACTCGTGATCGGCGGCATCTTCGCCGTCTCGCTCTTCGCCAGTGGCGCTCTACCCTGGATAGTGGGCACCGTGCTGGTCGTTGCGGTAGTTGGCGTGATCGTGTTGGGCCTTCATGCCGGGGGCCACGGCTGGTTCGTGCCGTTGCCGGTTATGGTCCTGGCAGGGACCTGGGCGCTAGTCGTATCGGCCGGAAGTTGGACATCCCCGGCCGCTTGGGCCCTTGCGGTCCTCGCTTTCCTGAGCGCCTTCGTGGCAGCAGCTCTCATCGTCCCGGCGGTCGCGTACCGGCATGCCTTAGGCCCGTCGCGCAGTTCCACTTTGCCTCTCGGTGCCGACGGGATAACCCTCGGCCCGCTCAACCCCGTCGGTTTGGCAAAGGTTCACAACGAGACCTGGACCGCGGAATCTGTGAGCGGTCCACTACCTGCGGGCGTGCCCATCCACGTGGTGAAGGTAGAGGGTCTCCGGCTGCTGGTGTGGTCGGAGGCCGGGAACGTCCTAGGCCCAGACGCCCTGGGCTTGGCAAACCAAGAAAAGGAGGAGCGGTGACCGTCGCCATTGTCGTACTGGTCGTGCTCGTCGTGTTAGTTGGGCTTGCGGGTATCGCGAGCTCCATCAAGATCGTCCGTGAGTACCAGCGCGTGGTCCTGTTCCGTTTGGGCCGTGCTAACAGCGCACGCGGCCCGGGCTGATCATGATCAACCCGATAATCGACCGGATCTCCTGGGTCGACCTTCGTGAGCGCTACCTCGAGATCCCGCACCAGACGGCGATCACTCAGGACAACGCTGCAATAGCGATCGACTTCATCATTTTCTACAAGGTGCTGGACCCGCTCACCTCCGTCCTATCCGTCCAGGACTTCAAGGGGGCGGCAACCAACATCGCTTCCACGACTTTGCGTTCCGTAGTTGGCGACATGAGCCTTGACGACGTCCTGTCCAAGCGCGACGAAATGAACGGGGTCCTGCGGCTGAAGCTCGACGACGTGACCGAACGCTGGGGTGTGAAGGTGACCAACGTCGAGGTAAGAGAGATCAAGCCGCCGCCTGCCGTCCTCGAAGCGATGACCCGTCAGATGGGCGCCGAGCGGACACGGCGCGCCGTCGTCACCGAGGCAGACGGCCAAAAGCAAGCTTCGATCACCGTGGCCGAAGGCCAGAAGCAGTCGTCCATCCTGCAGGCCGAAGGCGAACGTCAGAGCGCTGAACTTCGCGCACAGGGTTACGCCGCAGCGCTCCGGCGGATCCTCGAAGTCGCAGGCGACCTGGACTCGACGACGATGACGCTGCAGTACCTGGACACTCTGAAGCAAATAGGTAGCTCTCCGTCGACAAAGTTCGTCGTGCCGGTCGAGCTCACAAGCTTGCTGGCTGGAGTCATGAACTCCAACAACGGCCATGGCGCCGTTCTCCCCGGCGCCTCGCCGGGCCACAAGTAAAGCTAGATAAGCTCCCGCCTCGAAGCGGCGGTCCCCAGGCAGGGGGCCGCTACTTCGCCATATAGCGGGGGTCAGCGGTCGCGGCGCACGATCGTGCCGTCCGGCCCATCCTCGACGATGTAGCCCATCGCCTGAAGCTTGCCCCGAATGGAATCGGCCGTCGCAAAGTCGCCCCTGGAGCGCGCCGCGTCACGCTGGAGGACCAGTTCGGCTGCCTCTTTTTCCACTGGTTCGTCCTGCACGCTCAGAGCGAGCCCGAGAGCCTGCTCGCAGCATTCCCGTACGGCGGCCGCCAGTGCGGGGGCCGAGACGGGTCGGCTCGCGCGTCACGGACAGCACCGAAGATCACCGCTAGGGCGCCCGGGGTATCGAAATCGTCGTCCATGCGCCACCTGAAACGGGCGAGGGCCGCCTCGTCCGGGGGGACTAATGGCAGGGCCCTGGTCTCTCTGGCGAAGTTGTCGAGCCGGTTGATAGCCCCCTGTGCCTGGTCCAGGAGTTGCACGTTGACACTCATGGGGGCGCGGTAGTGCGTCTGGAGCACCAGCGCTCGCAGCACCCGGCCCTCGTAGCGCGCGAGCAGATCCTCGAGCGAAGTGATGTTCCCCACGGACTTGCTCATCTTTTCGCCCGCCTCGTCGACGACCATGCCATTGTGGGCCCACCGTCTCGCGAACACCCTGCCGTCGGCGACCGCCTGAGCACGCTCGTTCTCGTGGTGGGGAAAAACCAGGTCGAGACCGCCGAGGTGAAGGTCGAAGCCTTCACCGAGCAGGTCGAGCGACATCACGACGCACTCGGTGTGCCAGCCCGGCCTGCCCTGCCCCCAAGGAGAGGGCCATGCGGGCTCGCCCTCTTTGGCGTACTTCCAGAGCACGAAATCTAGCGGGGAGCGCTTGGCCGCTTCCGCCGCGACCTCGACCCTGGCCCCGCTGCGCAACATGTCTAGGTCCTGGCGGGCGAGCAGGCCGTAACCGGGGAGGGACTCGGTGGAGAAATAGATCCCATCCCCTCCCTCGTACGCATGACCCTTCGTAAGCAGGTCGGCGATCAGGTGGACCATGTCCTCGACGTAAGCGGTGGCATGCGGGGCGGCGTCGGGGCGCAACACGCCGAGCGCATCCATGACCTCCCACCACAAGGCCTCGTAGCGAGCCGCAACCTCTTCGGGCGGGCGCACCTCTTCGGCGGCGCGGGCGATGATCTTGTCCTCGATGTCGGTCACGTTCGACACGAACTGGACGTCCAGCCCGCTCCAGGTCAGGTAGCGGCGCAGCGTGTCCCATACGACAAAGACCCGGCCGTGGCCGAGGTGCGGTGGCCCCGACACCGTCGGGCCGCACAGGTAGACGGAGAGGCGTCCCGGCGAACGTGGCTCCAGGGGTGCCACCTGCCCCGTTGCTGTGTCCAAGAGAGCGAGCACAGCAAGTACGGTAGCGGGATCATGTCTGACAAGAAGTCCACCGGCGGCGCTGCGGTCGGGCGTGCTCGCGGCGGCGCCCCCGAGCGGCCCGTGCTCGAAGGCCTCGAGGCTGCGTGGGCCAAGCGTTGGGCCGACGAGGGCACGTACCACTTCGACTCGACAGCGCCGCGCGAACGGGTCTACTCCATCGATACGCCTCCTCCCACTGTGAGCGGGTCGCTGCACATGGGGCACGTCTTTTCGTTCACACATACCGACACGATCGCCCGGTACAAGCGCATGCGCGGGTACGCGGTCTGGTACCCGATGGGTTGGGACGACAACGGCCTGCCAACCGAAAGGCGCGTCCAGAACTATTACGGCGTGCGTTGCGACCCGAGCCTTCCATATGTGGCGGGCTATGTGCCGCCCGTCGAGGGTGGGCTCGCAAAGGGTGAGCAGCCTGTGGCGATAAGCCGGCCCAATTTCGTGGAGCTCTGCGAGCGGCTCACCGCCGAGGACGAGCGTGCCTTTGAGGACATCTTCCGGTACCTCGGCCTGTCCGTCGACTGGCGCAACCTCTACACGACCATCGGCGAAAAGGCCCGGCGCACTTCTCAACTGTCGTTCCTGCACCTCCTGCACAAGGGCGAGGCCTATTCCGCGGAGGCCCCAACGCTGTGGGACGTCGACTTCCGCACCGCCGTCGCCCAGGCCGAGCTGGCTGACCGGGAACGCCCTGGGGCGTTCTACACGCTCGCTTTTCACCGCTCCGACGGCAAGGACTTCCTGATCGACACAACACGGCCGGAGCTGCTGCCGGCGTGCGTCGCTGTGGTGGTCCACCCTTCTGACGAGCGCTACAGGGGCTTGGCCGGCACTCAGGTCAGCACCCCGCTGTTCGGGGCATCGGTGCCGGTGGTCGAACACGCGCTTGCCCAGCCCGACAAGGGCACCGGGGCGGCGATGGTCTGTACTTTCGGGGACCTCACAGATGTGGTCTGGTGGCGCGAGCTCGGCCTGCCTGTGCGGGCCATCGTCGGGCGGGACGGGCGCCTCCTGCCGGGCGCACCCGAAGGGCTCTCGGAAGCCGGTGCGGCGATTTATTCCTCAGAGCTGGCGGGGAAAACTGTTGCTGCTGCGCAGCGACGCATGGTCGAGCTCCTGCGCGAGTCGGCTGAAATGCGTGGCGAAGCGCGTCCGATCACCCACGTCGTCAAGTACTACGAAAGGGGCGATCGGCCGCTCGAAATAGTGACAAGCCGGCAGTGGTGGATCCGCACGGTCCAGCACCAAGAGGCGCTCCTGGCGCTGGGGCGCGAGCTGAAATGGCACCCCGCCTACATGCGAGCACGCTACGAGGACTGGGTGAGCGGGCTGAACAGCGACTGGCTGGTAAGCAGGCAGCGCTTCTACGGCGTCCCGTTCCCCGTCTGGTACCGCCTGGACCAAACCGGCGCACCAGTTCTTTCCGAACCGCTGCTCCCATCCGAAGACGACCTGCCGATCGACCCGACCACCGACGTCCCGGAGGGTTACTCGCCGGAAGATCGCGGCCTGCCGGGAGGCTTCACCGCTGACCCTGACGTGATGGACACCTGGGCAACCTCGTCTTTGACCCCCGAGATCGCCGGGGGCTGGGAGGACAGGGCTGCGGGCAAGCGCTGGGAGCACCTCTTCCCGATGGACCTGCGCCCGCAGGCCCACGACATAATCAGGACGTGGCTCTTCTCGACGATCGTACGGTCCTACCTGGAGTTCGGGGGGTTGCCATGGTCGAACGCGGCGCTATCGGGTTGGATCCTCGACCCGGACCGCAAGAAAATGTCCAAATCCGTGGGCAATGTCGTTACTCCCCGCGGGCTCCTCGAACAGCACGGTTCGGACGCCGTCCGCTACTGGGCGGCTTCGGGGCGCCCCGGCACCGACACGGCTTTCGAGGAAACCCAGATGACCGTTGGTCGAAAACTGGCCCTCAAGATGATGAACGCCTCCAAGTTCGTGCTCAGCTCCAAGCTTTGGGCACACAAGGCGGGCAGCGGCCCCGCGCTTGCCGAGCCGACCCCGGGCGAGGCGGCCAGCGAAGCGGCCGCGGCAGCGATGCGAGCCGCGCTCGCAGCAGATCCGGTTGACGTCGCCCTTTTGACCAGCCTGAGCGAGCTCGTGTCCGTCGCGACGCGGGCGTTCGAGGACTACGACTACGCCCGGGCGCTCGAGCGCACCGAGGCCTGGTTCTGGGACTTCTGCGACAACTACTTGGAGTTGGTCAAGTCGCGCGCCTACGGTGAAATGGGCCTCGACCGGGCCACGTCTGCCCGGACGGCGCTAGCTGTCAGCCTCTCAACGCTGCTCCGCCTTTTTGCCCCTGTGATGCCCTTCGTCACAGAGGAGATCTGGTCGTGGTGGCAGGAGGGCTCTGTCCACCAGGCGCCCTGGCCTGAGCCGAGTGACGCATCCGGAGGACCATCCGCAACGGGGGCGACGGTCTCGGCCGCGGCGGACGGCACCGGCGCGGTTTACACGAGCGCGGTGGACCTGTTGGCGGCGATCCGGCGGGCGAAATCCGAGGCCAGGGTCGGGCCTCGCTCGCCCGTCGAACGGGTTACCGTTTCCGGGCCCGCGGAGCAGGTTTCCGCGCTCCGCCTGGTCGAAGATGACCTCCGCGCCGCCCAAAATGTGGGCGAACTTGTGCTCAGTGTTGCGGGCGACGGCGAACCGGCTTCGGTCGAGGTGAAGCTCGCCGGCTCGCAAACGAGTTAGCGCCTAGCGCCTAGCGCCTAGCGCCTAGCGCCTAGCGCCTAGCGCCTAGCGCCTAGCGCCTAGCGCCTAGCGCGTAGCGGGTAGCGGGTAGCGGGTAGCGGTAGCGGGTAAAACTCGCGCCAGGCGGCGGGTTTCGGGACACCGTCTGGCCCACTTTTATGCTCCTGCTGTCCGCCTGGTACGACTTTTATCCTTTTTTTGGTAGCTAATGGGACCAGACGATTGCGCCGAGCAACCTCCGGCGGTTTACGACCTCAGCGGGGAGCGACCCAGTCACTGGTCGCGGTGGGCCCTCGCCCGGGTGGCTACCACTCCAACTCGGGCCGGCGCCCCACTGCGCTGCGAACTCGGCTCCCGGAGGGGAGAGAGGGGGCACGGGAGGCTGGTTGTACGGGTGACGGAGCTGGTAGGCAGCGCCGAGGCACGCGAGGTAATAATCGGGGCCGAGCCAACCAGGGAGCGGCTGCCTGAAGCGTTGCCAGAGGGGCGCCGCCACCGCGGCCGCAACGGCGGGCCGCTGTGCTGGTTTGAACTCGTGCCAACGGATCAGGAACGAACGCACCAATTCATAGTCGGCCGGCGTCATCGCCCCGACGTCCATCAGGCGCACGAGCTCTTCGCAGCCGGGAGGTATGGCGAAGTGGACCGGCAACACCGCGCGCACCGACGAGCGACTTCTGCGTAGTACCAGCGTCCCTGCCACAAGGTCGCCGAGCCGTTGAGAACGTTTCGAGACAAGCATGCCGACCAAGCCGACGAACCCAAGGGTGAACCAGACGTCGACCAGGCCGAGGGCTCCACGCGCCGTCGCCTGGATAAGCCCGATGGGGGCCCCGTCAGCCCTCACGACCCGCAACTTCATCATCGCTTTGCCGAGAGTGCGCCCGCCCCAAAATGCCTCCATAAGCACGGGATAACCCAACAAGACGGCAAAGCCGGTCGCCGCCTCCACGGCGATGAGAGCAGTCTCGCTACCGAACAGAGAAACACCTTCGGTCACCAAGAACGCCCCAAAGAGCGAGATAACTACGTCGATCGCCCGGGCAATTACGCGCACTCCCGCCGATGCGATCGGCAGGTCGAGGACGACAGCCTCGGGGGTGACAATCCCGTTGAGGCCTTGCGCGCCATTTTGCACAATTCCGAGGGTACCGGGACCGCCGGTGGGTGTGGCTGAAGGCCGGCGGCCCACCCTCGCCAACCTCGTCGTCTATTAGTCGCCCCTCTACAGTGGAGATGTGGACATCGACCGCTTCGTGGCCGAAAACCGCTCCACCTGGGACCGGCTCGGTGAGCTGACCGGACGAATAAATAAGCTCTCGGGCGAAGAGGTGCGCGAGCTGACACGGCTTTACCAGCGAACCTCCGGTCACCTCGCATACGCGCAGGCGCACTTTACCGACCCAACCTTGAAAGCCTTCCTGACCAAACGAGTAGCCGAGAGCGCGGGAGCTCTTTATGGGGCTCACCGGCGGGGTTGGCGCACGTTCTTCCGCTTTTTCTCGGAGACTTTCCCACTAGCGGTGTGGGACCTGAGGTGGTTCGTACTGGCCAGCGCCTTGATTTTCCTTTTGCCGGCCTTGGTCGTGGGGACCTGGATCGCCCATTCGCCGGCAGCTTTCAATATCACCGCCCCGGCCGCAGTGCGAGAGGCCTACGTGCACCACGATTTCGCCCACTACTACTCGTCGCAACCCTCGGTCGACTTTGCGAGCGAGGTCTACTGGAACAACGTCTTGGTCACGTTTGAAGCATTTGCCGGTGGGATCACTTTCGGTTTGTTCACTGTCTACGCGGTGTTCAACAACGGCCTCAACCTCGGCGTGGCCGGCGGCTTGTTCTACGCGGCGCACCGGCCCGCCGAGTTCTGGGGCCTGATAACTCCCCACGGGCTCCTCGAATGCACTTCGGTAATCCTCGCCGGAGCCGCCGGGCTCCGGATCGGTTGGACGCTTATCGACCCGGGCGATAGGTCACACGCTCGTGCTCTCGGGGACGAGGGCCCAGAGCGACGGTGCTCGTGCTCGGCACGGTGCTCACGCTCGCGGTGGCAGGGAGCATCGAGGGGTTCGTCACAGGCTCAGCGCTACCGACGGCGGTTCGGGTCGGTATCGGCGTGTCAGTGGAGGCCGCCTTCCTAACGTGGGTCGTAACTCGCGGCCGATCCGCGTGGGCCAAGCGCGAAGCGGCAAGGTACAAGGTCGAAGATGCCTCAGAGCTGCCCCGAAGCCTTGACTCGCAAGTAAGCGTCGGTTAGCAAGGGCGCGAGCCGGCCTGGCTCCGCGTCCACGACCAGCGCCCCACGGGCTTGCAGCAGTTTTGCCAGCTCTCGACGGCGGCCTAGCGCGCCCACGGCAGCAGCGCCCCGGTAGGCTCCTTCGACGTCGTCGGGTGGCCGGCTTGCCCAAGTCGCAACCGCGGGGTCCCGCACCGACCCCACCATCACCAGGTGTGTCCTTGCGATCAGCGGCAACGTCGGCAGGAGGGTGTCGAGAAGGGCCTCGTCGAGCTCGGTCAACAAACAAAGCATCGCCCGTCGCTGAAAGCGCCCCAGGACCTCGGCAAACGCACCCCGGTAATCGCTCTGGGAAAGCTCCGGAGTGAGGTCGTAGAGGGCGTCTGTCACCCGAGCGAGCTGGCCTCGCCCGGAGCGTGGTGGCACTACAGCCCTGACGGAGCGGTCAAAGGCAACCAGGCCTGGCATGTCGCCCATTCGGCTCGCGACAGACGTCAACATCAACACTGCGTCGATCGCGTGCTCCGAGCGCGCAACTCCGCCTACTCGAGCGGCCATGGTGCGCCCGTTGTCGAGCAGGCATATCACCCGTTGGTTGCGTTCGGCGCGGTAAGTCCGCACGATCGGGCGGTCGGAACGGGCGGTGGCGGCCCAATCGATGCGCCTGCTGTCATCGTCGACCCCGTACTCGCGAAGCTGCTCGAAATCCGTCCCGCCACCTCTGGAACGAGAGCTGCGTAGGCCGACCTCGAGCAGCCTCGCCCGTTCGATGCGAATCTCGGCCTCGCGTCTGGAGCCGAAGTCGGGGTAGACGCGCAGTTCGCTGGGTATACGCCGGGGCGACTGGCGGGCGGCCAGCCCAAGCGGGCCCTCGACACGCACGACCAGTTCGGTAGGAGTGAAACGGCCCCGCCGCGTAGGAGCCAACGTGGCGCTCACCTTCACCGCACGACCAGCCGGCGCATGGACGCGCACGCGGCGCGCACTCGCGCCGAGCGATGGTGCAAGCTCATCGGCGAACAGCACAACGTGCGCCCGGCCGTGAGGGTTGAAAACAGTCCAACTGATGTTCGCCATTGTGGCCAACGACATCATCGCCGGGAACGAGCGCTTCACCTCTATCGACCCCGGACGCGGAGCCAGCGCGATGTCGGCGATCAGGAGCGCAGCAACCACGGCAAGAGCTAGCAACGCTCCCAGGCCCAAGCCGAGGGGCCAGACCAGGAGAAAAAACCCAGCAGCAACAATGACAAGAGCTGCCCGCCCCGTCAGGGCCGGCTTGCCCCAGCGGGCTTTGCGTGCCGCCCCGTCCATCAGTTTTTGCTTCAGCCGCGGCACCGGGACGCCTGCGAGCACGCCTTCGATTACCCCGTCGGCGCTCACGCCCTCGAGCTCAGCCTCGGGGCCGATCTTGACGCGGTGCCGTAGCGTCGGCCGGGCGACAGCCTGGACGTCGTCCGGCGTCACGAAGTCGCGTCCCGACAGCCAGGCCCAGGCCTTCGCGGCCCTGAGCAGCATGGCCGCTCCCCTCGTCGAAACTCCGAGAGCAACGGACGGGTTGGCTCGGGTGGCCCGGGCCAAGGCCACAATGTAGGCCTGCACAACGGGGTCTACCCGAGTAAGCGCCACCTCGGCACGGGCCGCGGCAAGTAGGGCGGCGTTGGCTACCGGCCGGAGGCCTGCAGCCTCCAGGTTGTGCGGGTCCTGGCCGGCATCGGTCCTTGCGAGCACTTCCCGCTCGGCCGCCTCGGACAGGTAAGGGACCGTGAGCTTGAACAGGAACCGGTCGAGCTGTGCCTCCGGCAGCGGGTATGTGCCTTCGTATTCGATCGGGTTTTGCGTGGCTAGCACCAAGAAGGGCACGGGCAGGGGCCTCGCCGTCCCGTCGACGGTTATTTGGCGCTCTTCCATGGCCTCCAGGAGCGCCGCCTGGGTTTTCGGGGGCGTGCGGTTTATCTCGTCGGCGAGCAGCACGTTGGTGAACGCAGGGCCCTCCCGGAAACGAAAGCTCGCCGTCTGGTGGTCGTAGATGCTCTGGCCCGTGACATCGGAGGGCATGAGGTCGGGCGTGAACTGTACCCGGGTGAAACGCATGTCGAGGGATGCGGCCAAGGCGCGGGCCAAAAGCGTCTTGGCAACCCCTGGCACCCCCTCGAGGAGCACGTGCCCTGGCACCAACAAGGCAGCGATCAGCCCGCTGACAACCGCGTCCTGGCCGACGACGACCTTCGCGATCTCGTTGCGCACAGCCGTAACCCCATCCCGGGCGCTCCCCGTGCCCGGCAGGGTAGGTGCGGGGGAAGTTGCTTGAGGCGCCGCTGGTATTCCACTTGGCCGCGGAGCAGCAGGGCCCGGGGCGCGGGTGCCCACCTCTCAGGATCTTGAAACGGCTCCACTTAGCACCTCTTGTCTTATTAGCTGCAATGAACGGGCAAGTTCCAACAGGTCGGTCTCGGAATGCGGCGGTGGCCCGCACAGGGCCGCCACCACCTCGTCGATCGGCAACCCGCCGTAATGTGCCGCCACCCGCGCGACTGTGGTTGGCGGGGTGCCCGGCGCCTGACCGAGGCGAGAGGCGATTTGGCTACACGCGTCGGTGCGCATCAGGGCGGCGGCTTCCTCGAAGCGGCTGTTCTTTTCGAGCAGGCGACCCGTCGCGACGACCAGCTCGGACCCAGGCAAAGGCACGACTCGGACTTCGAGCACCGGACGGCCGAGCCTCCGGGCGCGCCACAGGCATGCGACCAGAGCGGCTATGGCCAGGGTCGCAAGCAAAGCCTTGACGCGGCTCGGGACGATGCTCCAGATCGACGCGGTGCCCGAACCCACCCTCGAAGAAAGCAACCACCCAACTGTGGCGCCCTTTGCAGGAGCGAGCAGGTCGGCGGCCAGCAATGCATTGTCAGTGTCAGAAAGGTAGCGGTTGGACCAGAGGTCGGCGCCGCCGAGCGCGACGACCACGCCGGCACCCTCATTTTCAGCCACCGCAAACGATGTACTGCCATGCCCAAAGACCGGAAAGCAGGAGTAGGCCCCACTCGGGACCTCCAGAACGGGATCTCCCTCAGGGTTGACTACGGAAACGTCGCGCACCCAGGGAGCCTGGCACGCCGGTGCCAGCGAGCCGCTGGCCGTCAGTGCTCTGTTGGGTAGGCCCTGAGCGACCACGGTGCCCTCGAGCGGAGAGCTTGGGTCGGCAACCACCAGGGTGCCGCCCCGTTGGACCCAGCTTGTCACCTCAGCGCGCGTGCTGCCGTCCAACTGGTCGTAAAGGACCAAGGCGACGCCCTTACCGGGTGCCGGGAGCAAGCCCGACGTGTTGACCTTGTCGCCAAGCTGGCTCAGCAACAAGGCGAGGGCCTTCGCCCCGTTCGGTGCGGTCGACGAGGGGCTGTACGGCGTCGGTGCCGACTTCGGTGAGCCCACCAGTACCCAGAAAGCAGCGACGGCGAGGACGGCAAGTAGCCCGAGGGCCGCAGCTCGACCATAGCGGCGCAGCGTCATTTGAGCCCCACAAGCTGGCTGGTGCCCTGCTCGGCGTCATTAGCTACTGCCCTCCAGCGACCAGAGCCGACCGCGGCAAGTACCGCTCTAGCAGCCTCGTCGAACACAACCTGGGCGTTCGCGTCGGACGCCTCGTGGCCATACCAGCACTGCTCGAAAAGACGGGTGACAGACGAGAACTGCTCGGCGACCTCGGGGACGAGAGAACGGACCGCCCTGTCATAGTCCCCGCTCGTCCGGCCGGGCACCTGGTCGATGAGGCGGCGATCTGCGAGCTCAGCAACCAGGGCCCGGTAGCGGCAACGAAGGGCCTCCCGGTAATTTCCCTCGGCAGCAAGCCGATCAGCCTCTTTGCGCCACTGCTCGGCAGATAGTTCCTGGTCCTGTTCTGTGACCACCACTCCCGTACGACGGGCTCGGCGGGACCGCCGGGGCGCACCGTGTCGAAGAGCCAGGAATATGACAGCCGCGGCGCCAGCCACAAGGACGGCAAGGATTACAAATGTCGCCCACCCGCTCCCGAGGAAGCTTGGCACCTGAATGTCAAGCAGAGATCCGAGCCAGGAGAGGAAACGCTGCCAGAGGTCTTCACCCTGCTTGAACTGTGGCTCCGCGAGAATGCGCGCCGCCATGGCCCTGACTGCTGCGCCACTGCGGGCCGGGACTGGCAAATGCCACCCTGGGCTCACGGTAGTGACCCGGACGAGCTCACCCGAGCCTGGCGGCCATCACCTGAAGGTCGAGGCCCTCGAAGCGGATCCGCTGGTTGAAGTAGATCAGCGTTGCCATTGTCGCGGCGACGGACCACTGGAATGCTTGAGTTATGGTCCCCAATATCGCATCCGCGACCGCTTTCACATGGGCCCGGCAATAGTCCCAACAATTTGCTCAGGCACGACGTCAATTATGGTGACCATTATGTAAACCATAAGGCCCCCCAGCACGGCAGTCCCGAGCACAGGCCAGAAGCGAGGCCGGACGAGCCTCCAGCTACGGCGCATCGCTGCCAAGGGCCCCAAGCCCTCGATGACGATCGCAGGTGCCGTAACGACAAACAGGGCCATGAACGCGAGACCAGGAAGGATACATAGAACTCCTCCCGCAAGCTCGCAGATGTGCACCAGGAAGCTCGAGACGATCAAAGCGAGTATCGTGCCCAGACTTGTCTTGACTACTTGCCCGGACCGGTACTGCTCACCAAGGTAGGACGCGGCAATCGTACGGCAAACAAAACCAGCTACGACCGGCGTCATCAGCCCAATTCCCAAAATGATGAGGTAGCTGACGATAAGGACCGAGCTTGGTGTCGCGTTTTGCTGTTGCTGCGGGTTCCCTAAATTGGCGAAAAGCTGGTTGAGGGACTCCGAATTGCGGGTGTTGTAAGCAGCTATAGCCTCGAAGGGGAAAGCTATTAAAAACAGGACCGGTGCAAGAGCTCTTGCATTGGCGCGCAGGAGCCTGAAGGTCGCGTCAAGGATGTCGCCCACTGCCATCGGGTACATCGGCAGAGGCCCGGTGCGAGAGCTGCCGGCGGTCGGGCGTCCAGGGTTGCTGCCACCACCGGTGCCTACCGCTTGTCCCCACGACGGGAGGCCCTGCGACCAATTGGGAGGAGCTTGCGACCAACCAGGGGGCGGTGGGGCCGAGCCGCCGGGACCTTGCGACCAACCGGGAGCTGGCGCGCCCCACCCGGCGGGAGCCTGTGCCCCAGGCCCTGACGGGGCTTGCGACCAGCCCTGCGGAGCAGGCCAAGCGGCTCCGGGCACCGGCCATGACTGCGGCGTGCCCCCCGGGCCCCGGGAGCCTGACCTCCGTCAGGTCCCTCTGGTTCGGCCACTAGACCAACCTATTACAAGGCCTGCGGGCGGGCCGGGAGCCGTTACGCCTGCGGCGGTCGACTTACCGACCCGCTCCGGTGGCGCCCGGGTACTGGCCAGCTGCCGAAAGGACTTCTTCGGTGGCGTAAAGGACGGCCTCGGGTGAGCGCGCAACGAGTGCCAGTGCGTCAGAGGGCCTGCACGGCAGCAGATAAGGGTGGTCGTCTCTCACAAGTTCGAGGCTTGCAAAGAAATGCCTGGCTTCCTGCACCTCGTTTATGACGGCTTTGACAAAGCTCGCGTCGAGCAGCGCAACGGCGGACAGGAAAAGGTCCCAGGTTGACGGCCGCGGTGGGCGGTCGCCGCGCTGGGCCGCCTGGATCGCCCTGGCCTCGGCTTGGCCTATATAGATGTGCAGGGACCGGAACGGCTCGGCCGTTTCGGATAGCACGGCCAGGCCTGCCTCCTGCCCGAGCCTGAGCGGCACGGCTGCTCGCACCTCGGTTATGGCCAGTTCGACGAGTCGTTCGGACATCCCTACGACATTACGGCGAACCGGGACGCCGGTTACCCGCCAGCACTCCCCTGGCCAGCACGAGCGCGGCGACTTCCTCAGCGCCGGCGTCGATCAGCGCCCTGCTCACCGTGAGCAGGGTCCAACCGGACGCGCATACATCGTCGACGACGAGGATGTGACGGCCTTGCGCTGCAGCTGGTTGCGGCACAGCGAACGCAGTCACCAGTCCCGTCCTGGCAATTGCTCGACGAGCTGGACGCGCCTTCGCGCTCATCGGCTCGGTCTCGGCGACCTTGGTCACCAAGGCCTCGACCGGCCACTCTGCCCCCGCGAGCCGGCCCACTTCGGCACAAACAAGCTCGGTGTGACCCCACGGCCTACGTGCTCCCTGCCCGATGAACGAAGGCACCGGGCAAATCACCCCGTATTCTTCGAACCACGTTGCGTGCCTTTGCAAAAACCCGTGGAGGAGCCGGCCGAACACAGGAGCCCAGCGCAGGTCATAGCCGTACTTGTAGGAAACGATCGCCCGCCGGAAAGCTCCGTCGTAGTTCCCCACGGCGAAGATTGCCGACAGCGGTCGCTCGGCCATCGTGCACCAGAGGTTGCGGCAACTGGGAGGCGCGTTACCGTCACTGCGTTCGACGGTGCTGTTTTCGCCCGCCGTCTGACCGCATGCACTACAAATCCACCGACCTTGCGCAGCCACCGTTGGCCTCCTCCGCTCCCATCGTCGGGCCCCAATAGCCGTCGGGGCCTTAGGGCACCCGGGGTACCCGGCGAGCCCGCACGTCTCACGCTGCCACCCCGGTGTGACGCTTATCTTTTGGATGCCGGGCACACAGGCTGGGGTCTGACCTGGCCGGATGCAACCGCGCCCGGCCTACCATGAGGCGATGGACGTAGAAGTCGTCGTCGAGATCCCAAAGGGCACGCGCAACAAGTACGAGGCTGATCATGTGACCGGAGAGATCTGGCTCGACCGGATGCTGTTCACCTCCACTCGCTACCCGGAGGACTACGGCTACGTGCCACTGACTCTTGCTGCAGACGGCGATCCCCTTGACGCCCTCGTGTTCCTCGAGGAGCCGACTTTCCCCGGTTGCCACGTCCGGGCGCGCCCCGTAGGGGTGTTCCTGATGAGCGATGAGTCCGGCGACGACGCGAAATTGCTCTGCGTTACGGCCAGCGACCCCCGCCAGTCATCGGTCCAGGACTTGGACGACCTGCCTCCTCACGAGCTCGAAGAGATCGCTCACTTCTTCGCGATCTACAAGTCGATCGAGCCTGGCAAGCGCACGAGTGCCAAGGGATGGCGCGGCCGGGAAGAGGCCGAGAAGGTGGTCGAAGAGGCCCGGCAGCGCTACCGGGAGCACAACCCGGTCTGAGTTACCCGAACGGGCCGCTCAGACTCCGACCAGGTCCGACACGATACCGAAAGCTTGCCCCACCGTGCTCAACTTGGTGGGGTCCACATCGGGTAGTCGTATCGCAAATGCGTCATTGAGTGCGATCGTGATCTCCACCACGGCCAGGCTGTCCGCGTCCAGGTCCTCCGCCCAGCGGGCGTCGAGGGTCACCTGCGCCGGGTCGATGTCCAGGACCTCGGCGACGCAGCCTTGGAAGATCTTGAACGCCTCGTCTCGCCCCATCTTGTTGCCATCCATCGTGCAACGAGGCTAGCCGAGCCGCCCGCGGGCGGGGGGACATCTGGCCCCAGCGCCTTCGCCGCGCTTGGAGAGGAGACCGGCGCTCCGGGGGCGTGCGAGCCCATCGGCGGGCACTAACCTCGCGCTCCATGCCGGCACTTCTTGAGGGAAAGCGCATCCTGGTCACGGGGGTCCTCACCGACGACTCGATCGCCTACGGGGTCGCAGAGCTGGCCCAACGCGAGGGTGCGGAGGTAGTGCTGAGCAACTTCGGCCGGGGTCTATCGCTGACCCGGAGGGTCGCCAAGCACCTCCCCGCGACACCTGACGTGCTCGAAATAGACGTGACCAAGCCGGAACAGATCGAGGCGGCCGCCGGTGAGCTGCTACAACGTTGGGGCGCTCTCGACGGCATGCTGCACTCGGTCGCCTTCGCTCCCCAGTCCTGCCTCGGAGGCGGTTTTATGTCGTCACCCTGGGAAGACGTGGGCGTTGCCCTACATGTTTCCGCATACTCGCTCAAAGCGCTGGCAGCGGGGTTCCTCCCCCTTTTCAAGGCGGCGGGAGGCGGTGCCATAGTCGGTCTCGATTTCGACGCGGGAGTCGCGTGGCCCGGCTACGACTGGATGGGAGTGGCCAAGGCGGCCCTGGAATCCACAGCGCGCTACCTGGCCCGAGACCTCGGCCCGGACCGTGTCCGCGTGAACCTCGTCGCTTCCGGGCCGGTTCGGACAATCGCCGCCAACGCGATCCCCGGCCTGTCGGTTTTCGAGGGGGTCTGGGGGGAGCGTGCGCCGCTGGGTTGGGACATCGCTGATTCGAGCGCGGTCTCCAAAGCTTGCGTCGCGCTGCTCTCCGACCTGTTCCCAGCCACGACCGGTGAGATTGTCCACGTGGACGGCGGCTTCCACGCCATGGGGGCCTGAGTGGTCGTCGGGCCAGGCCGGGTCGTCCTGGTAACGGGTGGCAACCGAGGCATCGGGCGGGCGGTGGCTGAGTCGTTCGCCGCCGGCGGGGACCGGGTGGCGGTGACCACGCGTTCGGGCGAAGTCGGGGGCTTGTTCAGCGTGCCTTGTGACGTCACCAACACCGCAGCGGTGGACAACGCGGTGGGCATGGTCGAAAACGAGCTGGGCCCGATTGAAGTCCTCGTAGCGAACGCCGGCATCAACGACGACAAGCTCCTGCTCCAAATGGACGAGCATTCCTTCTCCCGCGTGCTCGACACCAACCTCGTGGGCACCTTCCGTGTGGTGCGCCGAGCGCTGCCGAAGATGCTGCGCCAAAGGAAGGGCCGCATAATCTTCGTCTCCTCGGTCGTGGCGCTTTCGGGTGCCGCCGGCCAAGCCAATTACGCAGCTTCCAAAGCGGGTTTGATCGGTTTCGCACGCAGCCTTGCAAGGGAGATCGGCAGCCGCAGCATCACCGTAAACGTTGTAGCGCCTGGTTTCATCGAGACGGATATGACCGCCCAGCTGAGCGAAGAGCGTCGCGGCGACGTGCTTGCCCAGGTCCCGCTCAGGCGCTTCGGTGTGCCCGAAGAGGTCGCCGGGGTCGTGCGGTGGCTCGCTTCGGAGGACGCCGGCTACGTGACAGGCAGCGTGGTCCCCGTTGACGGCGGCCTAGGGATGGGACATTGACTTTCCCGAGACCAGAGGAGATCCTCCCTCACCGACCGCCGTTCCTGTTCGTAGACGAGATCACCGCCCTTACCCCCGGTAAGAACGCGAGCGGTCTGTGGCGGTTGACCGGCTCAGAGGACTTCTTCCGGGGCCATTTCCCCGGCCGCCCGCTCCTGCCCGGGGTGCTCATGGTGGAGGCAATGGCCCAACTGGGTGGGATCGCCTTGCTGACCGACGAGCGCTACTCCGGCAGCCTGGCTCTTTTTGGGGGCATCGACAAGGCGCGCTTCCGGCGCCAGGTCGGCCCGGGCGACACGCTGGAGATGGCGATCGAACTCGACCAGCTGGGTTCCAACGCGGGCAAAGGTCACGGGACCGCGACCGTCCTGGGCAAGACGGCGGCCACCGTTTCGATGTTGTTCGTCCTCGCCAGGGCCTGACACGCTCGTCCTCACAAAGGCCTTAGACAGCTACAGGCGCATACAAACGAGGCATCCCGCCTAGCCTTTCATCGGCCAGTCACCCGCTGTTCACCTAGAAGTCGCCCAATTGTCAGCTTAACAGCCGACACTGTGGAAATCGCCGCTAAGCAGCCTGTACTGGTGCCAGCCTCTGCGCCGGTAGCCACCACCCCCCCCGCCCGGGACGACGGCCGGTCCAGCGCGCAGCGGCCCAAGGTCGGCACCGCCGTGATGGTCGCCCACGCACTCGGCGCCGGGGCGGTACAGGCCGACCTCGAGGGTGCGGGTTTCGAGGTTGTCGTCACAACAGATGCCGAGGCTGCCATGTCATGCGCTGGCAACGCGCGCGCCGACATAGCCATCGTTGACGGGCGCTTCGAAGGTGACGGGCTGAGTTTCTGCGAACGTCTGTGGTCTGCCCACCCAGGTTTCCCCGTGCTGTTCATCGGCCCCAACGACGAGAACCTCGTCACCCGGGCTCTTGCGGCCGGCGCGGACGACTACCTGCTCCTCCCGTTGCGGCCTGCGGAACTGGTGGCCCGGGTGCGAGCCGTGCTCCGGCGCGCCCCTCATTGGGCGAGCAGCACCAGCCCGGAGGAACGTGTCCTCCACGCAGGAGATGTCCGCCTCGACCCGGAAAGCCACGAGGTGACGCTGCGGGCGGCCCGGGTGCACCTACCTCTGCGGGAGTTCGAACTGCTCAGGCTCCTGCTGGAGAACGCCGGGATAGTGCTCCCCCGCGCCACACTGATGAACCGCTTGTGGGGACCTTCCGCGGCGCTCGACAGTACGAGCCTGGAAGTGCATGTGCGGCGACTGCGATCTAAGCTCGAAGACGACCCGGCAGACCCCAAGCGCATCGTGACCGTTCGCGGGATCGGGTACCGCTACCAGGTCGAACGCTGATGCCGGCGGAGAGTTCACCCCGCAACAGACGTGTTGTCACTGTCCGTTCATCTTCCGTTCAATCGCGCCTTCTAAAGTGGGCCCGTTGTGAGAAGCGCGTCTAGGGGCAAGGCCCGCGGAGCAGCCGAATGAGTTTGCCGATGACACCCTCGATGAGCACAGAAGTGGACACCGGCGTCATCGACGTGGACAAGCCGACCCCAGAAGCCGCCATGGAGGCAAAAGACCTGGCGCTCGGTTTCGGCTCCGCCACCGTCCTGTCAGACATCAACGTCTCGATCCCCAAGGGCGAGATCACCGCTTTGATCGGCCCCACCGGCTCCGGCAAGACGACGTTCCTGCGTTCGCTCAACCGTATGAACGACAGGGTCTCCAAGCACTGGCACAAGGGCGAAGTACTCCTCGAAGGTTCGAGCATCTACGCCCCTGGGGTGCAGCTCATGGCGTTGCGCAGGAGGGTCGGCATGCTGTTCCAGCGCCCGAACCCTTTCCCGATGTCCATCGAGGGCAACATCCTGTCCGGGGTGAAGGCCCATCGGATCGCCAACAAAGCTCACTACGGGTCGATCGTCGAAGCGCGCCTTAGGGAGGTGGGGCTCTGGGCGGCCGTTTCCAACCGGCTCAACACCTCGCCTTTCAACCTCTCTGGGGGACAGCAGCAGCTCCTCTGCCTCGCGCGTGCCCTCGCAATCGGGCCCGAGGTCCTGCTCCTCGACGAACCGACCTCTTCTCTGGACCCGGTCACCACCGAAAACATCGAGGCGATGATCCGCAGCCTGGCACCCGCAGTGACGATCATCATCGTCACTCATAACCTCGGCCAGGCCCGGCGGATCTCCGACAGGACCATCTTCTTCTACCAGGGGAAGCTGGTCGAGTTCGCCGAAACCGAAAAGCTCTTCGAAGATCCAAAGGAGCCCGAGACGGCCCGGTATGTCACCGGCCGAATGGGCTGAAGTACTGCCCGGGTAACGGCGCCGGGTAGCAACTCAGAGTAGGCGGCGCCGCGCCTACTAACCCTGCAAATAACCGCCCTTTGTACAAGCGCGCTCCTAGGAGGAACACGCCCAAATGTCAATTACCAGCCCTTCCTACGTACGGCGGCACAAGGCCCTGCTGGCAGCCGTGGCCATCATTACCGGGGTACTTGGGACAGCCACCACAGCAGTAGGTGCCTCGGCCAGCGCCAGGTCGGCCTCTTCGGTCGAGATCGCCTTCAAGAAGAAACCCAAGCCGAAGCCCAAACCCAAGCCGAAGCCCAAGAAAAAGACGACCCCAACCACGGTCCCGAGCACCACTCCAGTGACTGATCTGACACCCCCGAAGGCCTCGGTCGGCATCACCGAGGAGGGCAGCACCTTGCTGCTCCCGCTCTTCGAGCTGTGGTCTGACGCGTACCACCAGCAGTACGGGAACATCGACTTGACCCCAGGTGGCGGTGGCTCGGGCAAAGGCGTCTCGGACGCTGCCAACGGCGTCATCAACATAGGCGCATCCGACGCCTACCTCTCCAGCGCGCAGGTCAGCCAGTACCCAGGCCTCAAGAACATCGCGTTGGCCATCTCGGCTCAGATGGTGAATTACAACATCCCGTTCCTTAAGCCCGCCGGGGTGCACCTGGTCCTGTCGGGTTCGGTGCTCTCGCAGATTTTCCAAGGCAAGATCACCGAATGGAACGACCCGGCGATCACCGCACTGAACCCGAACGCGATCATCCCGTCGCTGCCGATCGTCACCTTGCACCGCTCGGACTCGAGCGGCGACACGTTCATCTTCAGCTCGTTCCTGTCGGCCGCTGACCCGAACGGCTGGGGCAACAACATCGGTTACGGGACGAGCATCTCGTTCCCGGCCATCCCGAACGCTCTGGGCGAGAACGGCAACGGTGGTATGGTCACGGGCTGCCAGGCCACCGCTGGGTGTATTGCTTACATCGGCATCAGCTACCTGCAAAAGACCCAGGCCGCCGGTCTCGGCGAAGCCGAACTGGTAAACGCGTCGGGTAACGCCGAGCTGCCCACGGCGGCGACGATATCCGCAGAGTCCCAAGAGCTCGCCGCAAGCACTCCTGCCAACGAGACCCTGTCGATGATCTACGACAAGGCTCCCAGCGGGTACCCGATCGTCAACTACGAATATGGGATCATCCCGCCCAAGGAGCCCGACGCCAACACCGCCGCCGCCGTGAGGGCCTTCCTGTACTGGGCCATCGACCCGGCGAAGGGGAGCTCACCCAGCTTCTTGGACCAGGTCAACTTCCAACCTCTTCCGACCGAGGTCGCCGACCTGTCCGATAAACAGATCGCCTCGATCACCAACTAGCAGCAGACCTTGTACAAAGTGGCCCGCTCCTGCTCTCACAAGTGGGGGCGGGCCGTTGCCCGCCCACCCCACCGGTCGAAGGACACGGACGAGTATTAACCCATGGCGATTACTACACCCGACCAGTTACCACCCCTTCCGCCGGGACCACCCCCGCTCGTCCTTGAGGGGGCCCCGGCCAATTCGTTCCGCAATTTCACTCAAGAGAAATTGCCACGCTTGGTGACCGGGCTTATCGCTACGGTCCCGGTTATCGCGCTTGGATCCGTTTTAGTGGTGCTGTTCTGGAAGGCGTACCCTGCAATCAGGTACAACGGGTGGGGGTTCCTTACCCGGACGACTTGGCGCCCCGGTAATGCATACGCCAACGCTGTAAAAACTGGTGGCGTCCTCCACCCGGTTGCGGTCAGCTATGGCGCCCTGCCGCTCGTCGCCGGGACCCTGGAAACCTCGGCCATCGCTCTGATCTTGGCAGTGCCAGTGTCCGTTGGGACGGCGCTTGCTGTGGTGGAAAAACTCCCTCGACGTGTTTCCAATGCCGCCGGCCTCTTCCTCGAGGTGATCGCCGGGGTGCCGAGCGTTGTGTTCGGGCTCTGGGGGGTGCTCACCTTTGGCCCGTTCTTGGCCCACCATATATCGCCGTTTATCGCCGACCATATGCCCGATGTCCCGGTACTCGATTTTTTCCGTGGCAACGTCGGTTACGGGGAAGGCCTCCTTGCTTCGGGCATGGTGCTCGCCATCATGATCGTGCCGATCGTCGCCGCGACCACCCGAGACTTGCTCCGCACTGTCCCTCGCTTGCCAAAAGAGGGTGCGCTCGCCCTCGGGATGAACGACTGGGAGGTCGTCAGCAAAGTGAGCCTGCCGTGGGTTCGCTCAGGGATAATCGGCGCAGCCGTGCTGGGCTTAGCAAGGGCGCTCGGCGAGACGATCGCCGTCGCCATGGTTTCTGGCACGATCCTCGGCCAGGTCCCGCCCAACCTTTACGAAGGCATGAGCACCATTGCTGCCACCATTGCGCAACAACTCGACGGAGCCCTCTCCGACGGGACGGGCTTCGAGGTGCGGACCCTCGCTGAGTTCGCGCTCGTGCTCGTCGCCATTACTCTGCTTACGAACCTCGGAGCTCGTCGTTTGGTCAGCAGAGCTGCAGCGGCTACGGCCCTGCCGGTAGGCCGGGGGGTATAGCAGTGGCAGCTGAAACCCCGGAACTAAGTAGCCGCCTGTCCGAAGGCCTCGATCTTTACGGCCGGCCTCCGTGGAGCCGGCTCGCAAAGGGCTACCTGGGCTGGGGCCTGTGCGGGTTGGCTCTCCTACTCGTTGCTGCACCGCTCGCGTCTGTCCTGTGGGGTGTGATCGACCGAGCCCTCCCGGTCTGGCACTGGAGCGTCCTCACGGAGCAGACCACAGCAACCGGCGGCGGGCTGCGCGACGAGATCCTCGGCACGCTGGAGATCGTCGTCGGTGTCGGTATCCTCGCGGGCCTGGTAGGGGTGCTGTCCGGGATTTACCTCGCCGAATACGCCAAGGGGAAGTTCGGCTCGTTTCTCCGGGGAGCTTCGGAAATACTTGCCGGGATCCCGTCGATCGTGCTCGGTTACGTGGCTTACATAGCTCTCGGGATCGGCCTGCATTGGGATTTCTCCCTTGCCTCCGCCCTGATCGCGCTCTCGGCGCTCACGGTGCCGTATATCGCCAAAGCAACGGAAACCGCTCTGCGGTCAGTACCCACTACGTACCGCGAGGGTGCAGACGCGCTCGGGATGGCCCCGATGCGGTCGCTTTCGCGGATCACCATGAAGGCCGCTCTGCCGGGGATAACAACTGGCATGCTCGTGGCGCTGGCAATATCCGTCGGCGAAACGGCGCCTTTGTTGTACACAGTCGGCGAGTACACCAGCTATGGGCCGACCGTCCACCTGACACATATGTCAGTGAGCTACCTGACCTGGGTCGTGTACGCCTACAACCAGGGGACGTTCCCGCAAGCTCTTTCCTACGACGCCGCATTCATATTGATGGTGATAGTGCTCGTGCTGATCATCGGCTCTCGGCTAATAGTCAGCCTGACCCAGCGCAACACCGAGAGGAACTGACCGCCCGTCGCTGCCCCGGTACGATGGTCAGGTGGGTGAGGTAGGCCAGCTATCGGCGACAAGCGAACGCGACGACACTGCCTCTGTGGTCGAGGCTGCGGGGCACTTCCGCATCTACCTGGGGGCCGCTGCCGGGGTCGGCAAGACCTATGACATGCTCAACGAAGGCAAGCGCCGCCTGGAGCGCGGCACAGATGTCGTGGTCGGGTTTGTCGAGTGCCACAAGCGCCCCCTGACCGAGAAGCTGCTCGAAGGCTTCGAGGTGGTCCCCCGTAAGGTCGTAGAGTACCGGGGGAGCCGGTTCGAGGAAATGGACCTCGACGCGATCCTGGCACGACATCCCAAGGTCGCTCTTGTCGACGAGTTGGCCCACACCAACGTCCCGGGCTCGGGCCGCCACGCCAAACGCTGGGAAGACGTGCTCGAGCTTGTCGACGCTGGCATCGACGTGGTGTCGACGCTAAACATCCAGCACGTAGAAAGCCTGGCGGACGCCGTGGAACAGATGACCGGGACACATGTCCGCGAGCGCGTCCCCGACTGGGTGCTGCGACGGGCCAACCAGCTCGAGCTGGTCGACTCGTCGCCCGAACAGCTGCGCCGCCGGATGCTTCACGGCAATATTTACCCCCCCGACAAAGTCCCCTATGCTCTGACACACTTTTTCCAGACCGACAACTTGATCGCGTTGCGAGAGCTGGCCCTACGTTTTCTTGCCGACGAAACCGAAGAGGAGCTCCTTGAGCACCTGCACCGGCACAGCGACAAGCGGGTCTGGGAGACCCGGGAACGGATCCTCCTGGCATTAGCCGGCGCCCCTGGCTCGGATGTGTTGTTACGCCGTGCGGCCAGGTTGACATCGCGTTCTAAGGGCGAGCTCAGCGTGGTCCACATCACCGACCCGGAGGCCAAACCAGCCAAGGACAAGTCCCTTTTCGACTCGCTGCGCACGCTGGCAAGCGACCTCGGAGCCCACTGGTACGAGCTCGTCAACACGGACCCCGCCGAGGCGATAACCACTTTCGCCCAGGAGCACCAGATCACTCAGATCGTCCTGGGCTCGAGCCAGAAGAGCCGTTTCCAAGAACTGTTCGGGGGCGGGGAGATCGTCCGTAAAGTTATTCGCCGGGCCAGTGACATGGGGATCGACATCCACGTAATTGCCAGGCGGGAGATGCCTGCGGGTGACGACCACGGCTCGGAGGCTGCCGAAGAAAGCTGAGAGGGGCCCTCGGTTGTCCCTAGCACTGCCCAGCGGTAACGCTAGCGCAGCTTAGACAGGGCGACGTTCAGCTGGAGGACATCGACGTAGCTGCTCCCGAGGAAGCCGAGCTGAGCGCCGTGGCTCTCCTTGTTGACCAGAGCACGTAGCACCGAGGCGGAAAGACCCGTTGCCTTTGAGACCATCGGGATCTGGACGATCGCGTCCTGCGGCGTGATATCGGGGTCGAGCCCGCTGCCCGACGTGGTCACCAGGTCGGGTGTGGGGTTGATGCCGAGGGAGTGCCAATAAGCAACGAGTTTCTCGGTGTCGTCCAGGAGGACTTTGGACCTTGGCCCAAGGTTGGTAGCCCCAGACGACCCGTCGATGCCGTTGGCCACAAGCGGGTTGTCACCCCCCGAAATGTTGTCTTTCGGGTTGGCGGCGTAGGGGCCGGTATCATCGGGACGGCCGTGGAATATGCAACTGCCAGCAGGATGGCCCGGGCACTTGGTGGCGGCCCAATTCTGGCCGATCAGCGTGGAGCCATTAGCGGTGATCGACCCGTCCGCCTGGTGGGGGAAAAGAATTTGGGCGACCCCCGTGCCGGCTAGGGCGTACGCGAACCCAAAAAACACCGTGAAAACCACGATCGAGATGATTGAGCGACGGAGGTTGGTGAGCATCAGCGGTTCTCCATTAGTAGGCGTGCAGCGCCGTAAGGACCAGGTCGATGAGCTTGATGAAGATGAACGGCGCAACAATTCCACCGACGCCGTAGATCAAGACGTTGCGGCGCAAGATCGCCGCCGAGCTGGTGGCCCGGAACTTGACGCCGCGCAGCGCTAGTGGGATAAGGGCGACGATGACCAGGGCATTGAAGATGACGGCCGAGAGCACAGCACTGGTGGGGCTGTGCAGCTTCATAATGTTAAGCGTGTTGAGCTGGGGATAGGTCGCCACGAACAGCGCCGGGATGATGGCGAAGTACTTCGCCACGTCGTTGGCGATCGAGAAGGTCGTCAGCGAGCCTCGAGTGATAAGCAACTGCTTGCCGATCTCTACGATGTCGATGAGCTTGGTCGGGTTCGAGTCAAGATCGACCATGTTGCCCGCCTCTTTTGCCGCTGTAGTACCGGTGTTCATCGCCACGCCGACGTCGGCCTGAGCTAACGCCGGCACGTCGTTGGTCCCATCGCCTGTCATGGCGACGAGCTTTCCGCCCTCCTGCTCGGCCTTGATCAGGTCCATCTTCGCCTCGGGCGTGGCCTCAGCCAGGTAATCGTCGACGCCTGCTTCTTGCGCGATTGCCGCCGCAGTCAGCGGGTTGTCGCCTGTGATCATGACCGTGCGGATACCCATTTGGCGCATCTGGTCGAACTTTTCGTGGATACCTTGCTTCACAACGTCTTTCAGCTCAATGACACCTAGGATTATTGGCCCGTCTGCCACGACCAAAGGTGTGCCCCCTGAGCGTGACACGCTTTCGACTATCGGGTCGAGGTCCGGAGGCACCGGGCCACCTTGTTCGACGACCCAGCGTTTGACGGATTCGGCAGCACCCTTTCGGATCTGCTGGGCACCCATGTCGAGACCCGACATACGGGTCGTGGCAGTGAAAGGGACGAAGGTGTGACCGTCTCCCAGTGCCCGTTCGCGTATATCGAAGCGTTCCTTGGCGAGCACTACAATCGAACGGCCTTCCGGGGTCTCGTCGGCCAGCGAGGCGAGCTGTGCAGTTGCTGCCAATTCCTGTTCGCTATGGCCGGCTACGGGCATGAACGCCGAGGCCATGCGGTTGCCGAGGGTGATAGTGCCCGTCTTGTCGAGCAACAACGTCTGTACGTCGCCGGCAGCTTCGACGGCGCGGCCGCTCATGGCGAGCACGTTGCGCTGCACGAGGCGGTCCATCCCTGCGATGCCAATCGCCGACAGCAGGGCCCCGATCGTGGTCGGGATTAAACAAACGAGCAGCGATACCAAGATGACCACCGACACCGTCGCGCCGGCATAGGCGCCGAAGGGCTGCAGCACCACGACAACGGGCAAGAATACGATCGTAAGCACGGCAAGCAGGATCGTAAGCGCGATCTCGTTCGGCGTCTTCTGCCGGTTGGCACCTTCTACGAGGCCGATCATGCGGTCCAAAAACGTGTGGCCGCGCTCGGCGGTGATGCGCACGACGATGCGGTCAGAGAGCACCTTCGTGCCTCCTGTGACAGCGGAGCGGTCCCCGCCGGACTCACGGATCACCGGCGCAGATTCGCCTGTTATGGCTGACTCGTCGACCGAAGCTATGCCTTCGATAATCTCCCCATCGGATGGGATGATGTCGCCGGCTTCGCACACAACAGAGTCGCCCTTGCTGAGAGACGCCGCAGGGACTCGTTCCTCTGTCCCTCCCGGGAGGAGGCGGCGAGCGAGGGTCTCCGAACGCATCTTGCGGAGCGTCTCGGCTTGCGCCTTGCCACGGCCTTCGGCCATCGCCTCGGCGAAGTTGGCAAAGATCACCGTTAGGAACAACCAGAAAGTGATAGCCCAGGCGAAGAAGCTGGGGTGGGCGATCGCTTCTATGAACGTGATAACCGTTCCGATGAGCACGACGAACATCACTGGGTTCTTGACCTGGACGCGCGGATCCAGTTTCTTGAAAGAATCGAACAAAGCCTGGCGGAGGATCAGCTTGTCGAAAAGGCTACGAGACTCTGCCACTCCGTGGGCCATCGTTCGGGGCGGCGCGCTCGTTGGTGATCCGGTAGCCGGAAGGTTGCCAGCGGCTCCAGGGTGGTCCACGTTATTGGTCTCCATCTAGAAGAACTTCCCCGTGCTCAACTGCTCGACGACCGGGCCGAGCGAAACGGCCGGGAAGAAGGTCAAGCCGCCGATGATCAAGATCACTCCGATCAAGAGCCCGATGAACATTGGGTTGTCGGTGCGGAAGGTCCCGAGCGAGGCCGGTACAACACCCTTGGCGGCAAGTGATCCCCCCAAGGCGAGCGCGGGGATCATGATGCCGAACCGTCCGATAAGCATGTCGATGGCGCCGATGATGTTGTAGAACGCGGTGTTGCCGCTGAGACCCGCGAAGGCCGACCCGTTGTTGTTCCCCTGCGAGGTCAAGGCGTAGAGGATCTCGGTGAACCCGTGGGGCCCGCCGTTGAGCGGGCCCGCCCTGCCAGCATGCAAGGAAACGGCGATCCCCGTCACGACGATCACGACCAGGGGCATCACGAGCGACCCCAGGCCGGCCAGCTTCACCTCCCGGGCCTGGATTTTCTTCCCTAGGTACTCTGGAGTTCGCCCGATCATCAACCCACCGATGAACACTGCGATTACGGCATAAATGAGGATCGTATATAGCCCGCTCCCCGTCCCCCCAGGCGTGACCTCACCCAGCATCATCCCGGTCAGGAGCCCAAAGCCGCCCATCGGGTTGTACGAATCGTTCTGGCCATCCACGGCGCCGTCCGAGGTCTGGGTCATCGACACGTCGAACAGGGCACTGCTGGTGTCGCCGAAACGCACCTCCTTTCCCTCCATGTTGCCGGTCGGCTGGCTCGTGATGCCGGCAGCGGCCACCGCCGGGTTGCTCGTGTGCTCCGAGTAGCTGGTAAAGCCGACCCACACACCGAAGATCAGTACCATCGCTGCCAGTAGCGCGGCCCCGTGGCGGATGCTCCCCACCATCTTGCCGAAGGTGTAGGTGAGCGCGAACGGGATGGAGAGGGTGAGCCAGTTGAACAGGAAGTTGGTCAGGGCCGTGGGGTTCTCCAACGGATGGGCTAAGTCGACATTGAAGAAACCTCCGCCGTTGGTCCCGAGTTGCATGATGGAGGACATGAAACCGGCCGGGCCGCGGGCGATGGTCTGAGTGACGCCGTTGAGCGCGTCATGGATGCTCACCGGCCCAGCCAACGTCTGCACGGCGCCCTGGCCGACGACCACGATACCGGCTACGAATGAAATCGGCAGCAGGATGTAGATCATGCAGCGGGTGACGTCCACCCAGAAGTTGCCGATAGTGGCGGAATTGTGCCGGGAAAAGCCACGCACCATAGCGATCGCCACTGCGATGCCTACGGCCGCGCTCACGAACTGCTGCACTGTGAGGACGCCGATTTGGGAGAAGTACGACATCGTCGTCTCCCCGGCGTAGTTCTGCCAGTTCGTGTTGGTGAGGAACGAGACGGCCGTATTGAAGCTGAGTGCGGGGGTTACCGCGCCCAGGTGCTGCGGGTTGAGCGGCAGCGACCCTTGGATCCTCAATAACAGGTAGCCGAAGGCGACGAACGCGCCGGAGAAGATAACTAGCGAGCCGGCGTAGCGTTTCCAGCTCTGTTCGCTCTCAGGGCTGGTGCCGAGCATCCGGTAGAACGGTCGCTCAGCCCAGGCGAGGAAGTGCACCCGGCCCTCAAAGACGGAGGCCATGTACGAGCCGAGATACCGCCAGGCGAGACCGAGGGCAATTACGAGTGTAACGATGGTCCAAAAAAAGCCCATCAGAACCACTCAGGCTTGAACAATGCCACCCCGAGGTAACCGAACACGAGTATCGACACGGAAAGGAGGATCCCCTGGGACAAGCTCATACGTGCTCCAGTCCCTTGATGAGCGCGAGCATCGCGACGGTAAAGACCACGAACCCGACGATTGAGAGAAAGTCAGCCATGGCCTCAGCGTGGGCCGGGCCCCTGAACAGGATCTGAACAGCGGCGCGAAAACCTGAATAATTCCTGAACGAGCGAAGGCGCCCGGGCTCAGCCTGCCGAGAGGCAGTAGCCGATGCCGGGTGACGTCCGTAGTAGTGGGCCACCCTTTTTGCCCAGCTTCTTGCGAAGCCGGTAGACGTAAACCCGCAGGTAGTCCGCCTCGGCGCCGTAGCTGTCCCCCCAGACCTGGCGTAGCACCATCTGGTGGGTACAGGTCTTGCCGGCGTGGCGAGCGAGGAACGCGAGCAGCTCGAACTCCCTGGCAGTCAGTTCGACGGGATCCCCGGCCACGCTGACCTGATAGTGGACAAGGTCAAGTTCGATCGGGCCCACCGTGAGCTGTCCCTCGTCTGGGGAAGCCGGTACCGAGGCGTGGCGGAGCGCCGTTCGGATCCTCGCCTCCAGTTCGGCCATCCCGAAAGGTTTGGTTACGTAGTCGTTGGCGCCGGCATCCAGAGCAGCCACCTTGCGGTCCTCCAGTGCCGTGGCCGACAGCACTATTACCGGCACCTCGCTCCAGCTACGGATGCGGTGGACGGCGTCCAACCCGTCGAGGTCGGGAAGCCCGAGGTCGAGCACAACTACGTCCGGTGAGCGCAGGGCTAGCACCGAAAGGCCTTCCTCGGCCGTCGCAGAGCTGAGCACCTCGTGGCCTTTGGCAGAAAGGGCCACCTTGAGCGCGCGCAGCAGAGCCTTGTCGTCGTCTATGACCAGTACCCGCGCCATCAACCGGACCGGCGCCCATCTTGCAAGACAGGCAGGGTGAACGCGAAGCGAGCGCCCGGGGCCAGGCGGCCCACCGGCATCCTCGACCCAAATCCGCTCCCCGTGAGCCTCCACGAAAGCCTGAGAGATGGCAAGGCCCAGGCCGCCCCTCCCGCCAGCCTCGCGCCGGCTGAACATCTGGAAGATCCTGTCCTGCTCTGCACGCGGTACCCCGGGCCCGCTGTCGGTCACCCGGACCTCCACTTTTTCGCCGGCCACCCGCCTCGCCGACACGGTGACGGGAGCGCCCGGCGGCGAGTGGCGCAACGCGTTGTCGACAAGGTTCGCCAGGACCTGGCGGACGAGGACGTGGTCAACGTCGACCAGGGGGAGGTCCGCCGGGGCACGCCAACGGATGTCACCGGCCGACCCGCCCCGCCCGAGCACCAGGAGGGCCTCGTCGGCCAGGTCGGCGACCGCCGCCGGCTGGCGCCGGAGCTCGAGGGCGCCCGACTGTATCCGGGTCATGTCCAGCAGGTTGGACACGAGCCGGTCGAGGCGGTCGGCTTGCGCATCGATCAGCTCGGCGAGCTCTTTGAGGTCGCCAGGGCTGAGCGAGGCACCGTTTTCCAGCAACGCCGACGCCGAGACTTTTATGGTCGCGAGCGGAGTGCGCAGGTCATGGGACACCGCTCCCACCAGGGAACGGCGAAGCCGGTCGACCTCCTCCAACAAGCGCGCGCGGACAGCGTCGTCACGGAGCCCGGCCCTCTCCAGGGCCAGGGCCAGGTGGTTGGCAAAAGCTCGTAGGAGCTGTTGCTCGTCCTTGGAGCTAGGAGCACCGCGCAAGGCCATCAGCCCTACTGCCTCGTCGGTGGCAACGAGTGCGACGACCTGAAGGGCGCCGCTCCCGCCGCCCGGTGCAACAGGCTCGACGCTGACCGGCGAGCCGGTGCTGGCTGACAGGCTTTGAGCCTCCTGCTGCGACAGGGGGGCGCCGGCGGAGGCCGCCACCTCCAGGCCGCCGTTGAACGGCAACAGCAGAGAGGCGCCCTCTAAATCGAAGGCGTCTTTCACGGAGTTGACGATCGTGTCCAGGAGCTTCGGCGTCGGCAGCTCCCGTACGAGCAGCTCGGACAAGTCGAAGAGCCGGCGCACCTCGGCTGTGCGCTGCTGGGATTCGGCGCGCGCCGAATTGGCAACTGCAACAACACGGGCTACCAGCACCATCACCACGGCGTACACGCCCAGGGCCGCCCAATCCTCCGCCCGTTGCACGTAGAGCGTGTAGTAGGGCGGGAGGAAGACGAAGTCATACACAAAAAAACAGGCTCCACTGGCAACCAACCCGGCCATGAACCCGCCGACGCTGACTCCGGCCACGACAGGGACTACCAGTACCAGAGCAGTCGTCGCCGCGCTCAGGTGCGAGCGCAGCGGCACCATGCAGGCCGTCAACGCTGCGGTTGTCGCAACCGCCACGACAGAGCCGTACACGGACCGGCGGCCCCGAGGCCACGCGCGGCGCCATGCGGCGCCCACTTGGGCCGTCCCGCTACCCCCTAGGTTCCAGGCCCGGTGCCCGCCGGACCGGCGGCCGAGGGAGGGGCACCGGTCGGGGCCGTGCCCGTCACAGCGTCACTCAGCATCTCGATGAGCGACGTCCCGGTCGGGCGAGCCTCTGCGACGAGCAGCGAGCGGACGGCGTCCTCGGAGTCGGGCGAAGCCAGCACAAGGACCTCATCGCCGGGTTCGAGAACGGTGTCACCCCTCGGCACCACGACGTGGGCACGGCGGACGACAGCCACCACGGTCGCCTCCCGTGGCATCCCTAGGCGTGCCAGTTCTTTGCCGGCTGCCGGGGACCCTGGGGCAAGGGTCACCTCGACGAGATGTGCACCGGAGGACTCGAGCTGCATGATCCGGACCAATGAGCCAACCGAGACCGCCTCTTCTACGAGCGACGCCAAAAGATGGGGGGTCGATACGGCTATGTCCACGCCCCAGGTCTGGTTGAAAAGCCAGTGGTTCTTCGGGTGGTTGACCCGGCCGACAACGCGAGGTACCGCAAATTCCTGTTTTGCAAGCAGAGAAATGACTAGGTTATCTTCGTCGTCGCCTGTCGCGGCCACCACAACGTCGGTGTTGGCCAAACCTGCAGCGTCGAGGGCCGAAACCTCACACGCGTCCCTCACCATCCACTCGACGCCAAGGTTGGTCCCGCGTTCGGCGACCTCGGGATCCTGTTCTATGAGCAGGACTTCGTGACCCGCCTTGTGAAGGTCCGCCGCGAGGTAGCTGCCCACGTTGCCCGCCCCCGCGATGACCACCTTCATGCGCGCGGCCCTCGTTCCAGATGTTCGTCCAAGTTATCCAGCGACCCCTCGAGCACCGTTACGTAAAGGACATCCCCTGCCTGGCCCACCACTCCGGGCTTGGGCAAATGCGACTTGCCAGCGCGAGAAAGTGCCACGATCCTTAGGCGCCCGTTAACCTCCAGGTTCTCCAACCCGTACCCGACCCAGCTTGGCGGCAGAGCGCGCTCCACCATCACCACGTCGCCAGTGGGGCTCACCCAGTCGGGCGCAGCGCGCTCGGGCAAGAGCCGGCGCATGACCTGGTCGACCGTCCATGTCACGGTCGCCACTGTCGGTATACCGAGGCGACGGTAGATCACCGCACGTCGGGGGTCGTATATTCGAGCCACAACACGGGGCACCTCGTAGGTCTCACGCGCGATCCGAGCGGTGAGGATATTGGAGTTGTCGCCATTGGTGACGGCCGCAAGGGCGTCCGCCTCGCCGATCCCTGCCTCTTCGAGAGCGTCGCGGTCAAAGCCGAAGCCGACGACCCCCTTGCCCCCCCAGTCCATGGCAAGACGGTGAAGAGCCTCCGGCCTCTTATCGATCACCGAGACCTCGTTCCCGTCGCGCGAAAGGATCGTTGCCAGCTCGCTACCGACCCTTCCGCAGCCCACCACAACGACACGCACTCATGCATCGTACTTGGCATGGCTGCCCACCCCGGCTACGCTCTTGCAGCGGCTCCCCAAAGCTCGAGGGATTGCCGTTGGAGGGCGCCCCAGCGGTGCCGGATACCTGAAGGGCCTTATCAGCGCCAGTGAGCACCCCAGGCACAACCACCGAAGCTCAGCGCGTACGCGACCTAGAGAGCGCCGTCGACATCCCCGAGACCCTCGGCTACAGGGTCAAGAACATCCTGCTCGGCCCGCCGATGGTCAGCGAGCAGCTTGCCACCGAGCGGCTCGGGAGCCTCATGGCAATGGGGGTGCTGGCACCGGACGGCATCTCCTCGTCTGCATACGGGACCGAGGAGATGCTCGTCGAACTGGTCAAGTACGTGGGCGTCGCGTCGTTCGCCCTCGTGCTGCCGGTCACCTTCGCCCTGTTGCTGGTGCTCATCTTCGTCACCCTCTCCTATCGAGAGGTTGTGATGGTCTACACCCGAGCCGGCGGGTCGTACGTGGTCGCAAGGGACAACTTCGGCCCGACCGTCGCACAGGTGGCCGCCGTCGCCCTGCTCATCGATTACACGGTCACCGTCGCGGTCCAGATCGCCGCCGGGACCGACGCTCTGACGTCGGCGTTCCCGACGTTGCTCCATTACAGTTTCCTGTCGTTTTCCACGAGCGTTTGGATCAGCGTTGCCGTAGTGGTCCTAATGGCCTATGGCAACCTGCGAGGCATACGCGAGGCCGGTCGCGTTTTCGCCTTCCCAACGTACTTTTTCGTCTTCGCCCTGGGGAGCGTGATCGTGACCGGCGTTGTCCGGTCGCTGATCGGCAACCTTCACCAGTTTTCTGTGCACCGCCCAGGTCTTTACCACTTCGGCAGTCCCGGGAGCGGTCTGTTGATGGGGGCATCGGTGCTCGTAATAATGCGTTCGTTCGCCAATGGCGGCGCCTCGCTGACTGGAGTCGAAGCAATATCCAACGGGGTCAGCGTTTTCAAGCCGCCCGAGGGGGTACGCGCCCGGCGTGTGTACCTCCTGATGGGCGTGATACTCGGTTCGTTGGTCCTGGGCACGTCGTTCCTGGCCAGATGGACTCACGCCGCCCCCTTTATCCTCGGGGCCCCAACGGTCATCTCGCAAGAAGCACAAGCCGTCTTCGGCTCCGGGCCAGCCGGCCACACCCTGTTCTACATGGTCCAGCTGGCAACGCTGCTGATCCTGTACACGGGCGGTAATACGAGCTTCAACGGCTTCCCGTTCTTAGCCAGCTTCGTGGCGGGGGACCGCTTTTTACCGCGCCAGCTCACCAAACGCGGCCACCGGCTGACATTTTCCAACGGGATCATCGTCCTGGCGATCGTGGCCATAGGGCTCCTCCTCGTGACGAGAGCGAACGTGACCGCCCTGGTAGCGGTATATGCAATAGGTGTCTTTACGGGGTTCACGATGGCGGGCGCCGGGATGACCAAACACCACTGGGTGCACCGGGCTCGAGGGTGGAAGCACAAGCTCGTGATCAACGGCAGCGCATCGGTGCTGTCCGCGATCGTGGTGCTAATCCTGGCCGTGGCGAAGTTCAAGCAGGGAGCGTGGACGGTCGTGCTCCTCTTCCCGATCCTGACCATGGCGCTTATACGTCTCAACCGCCAATACCGGGCGGAGGCTCAACAGCTGGACAAAGGTGCCATGGAGGCGACCGAGGTGCCCATCCTCCATCGCCATGTCGTCTTGGTGTTCGTGGACCGTCTGGACCTGGCGACCGCCCGCGCCATCCAGTACGCGCGCAGCCTCAACCCTGACGAAGTCCGTGCCGTGCATTTCCTCCTGGACAACGCCGTCGCACAGGTGCTTCGGGAGAACTGGGGGCGTCTCATGATCCGGCGCCTACCCCTGGAGATCAGAGAGTGCCGGGACCGCCGGCTGGTGCGAGCGGCGGTGGACCTAGTCGCCGCAACGTTGGCAAACGGGGACACAGAGGTCTCGGTGCTTCTGCCACGGCGTTTGTATTCTTGGGGCTGGGGCCACCTGCTTCACGACCGCACCGCCGACCGCCTCGCGGCCGTGGTGGGCCGCCTTCCTCACGCAAACGCGACGATTGTCCCGTTCCAACTGACCAAGATGCGGCCCGCCCGCAAGAACGCCAAAGCAAACCTCAAGGCGGCGCCGAAGAAACGCTCACGTGAGGTCGAACGGATCGAGGATCTTGTCCCGGTGGAGGGAGCGCTGCCTATCGGTGAGATCCAATGGCGTCACAAAGCAAGGATCGCCGGCCGCGTTACATCTGTCGAGGTGCAACCATGGCGGGGCGCCCAAGTGCTCAGTTGCACCCTTGTCGACCGCACCGGCTCGGTGACGCTCGTTTTCACCCGCCGCGACGTGCCTGGCATAGAGACGGGGGCTCAAATCGTCGCGGAGGGCACGGTCGGGGAGCACGAGGGACGCCTAGCTCTATTGAACCCAATTCACGAAGTGCTCAAGAGAGCGCCGGCGGACCCCATCCGGAACTGAGCCTGGAAGGAACGGCGCAGCTCCGGGATAGCGCCGGCCTTGTCAGCGGGCGAGGCTCGGCGGCGGTGCGATGCGGTCGACTGCTTCCAGGTCCTCGTCGGTGAGCACCCAGTCGGCAGCGCTCACGTTGGCAACCACCTGCTCGGGCTTGGTTGCACCCGCGATGACCGAAGCCACGACCGCCTTAGCGGCCAACCAGGCGATCGCCAGTTGCAAAAGGCTGCGGCCTTGTTGCTCGGCGAAGCGCTCCAGCTCCTCGACGACGTCCATCGTGGCGTCCGCCAAGAGTGCCTCGCGGCGGTCGGCAGGCATACCAGCCAGACGCGTACCGGGCGGAGCCGGCTCGCCCCGGCGGTACTTGCCCGACAGCAGTCCGTTGGCAAGCGGGGAAAAGGGGATGAAGACGGTCCCCAGACGTTCGCACTCGGCAAGGACTTCCAGCTCTGGCTCCCGCTGCAGGAGGTTGTACTGGTTTTGCACACTGGCAAAGCGCGGCGCACCCTCTTCGGCCGCTGCGGCGGCCTCACGCAGCTGAGCGGCAGAAAAGTTCGAGCACCCGATCTCGCGCACCTTGCCGGCCTTGACCAGGTCCGCAAGGGCCTCCAGGGTGTCCCCGATCGAGGTCTCTGGGTCCGGGCGATGAAGTTGGTAGAGGTCGACGTAGTCGGTCCCGAGGCGGCGGAGGCTGTCCTCGAGGGCGGACTTCACGTACTTCGGCGCAGCGCCCGAGCGCTCTGGGCTCAAGGTCATCCCGAACTTGGTTGCGACGACGACGTCAGCTCGGTCCTGGCCGAGCGCGGCCCCCAGGATCTCCTCGCTACGAGTGCCCCCGTAGACATCTGCGGTGTCGAAAAAATTGATGCCTGCGTCGAGCGACGCCCTCACCACTTCGGTGCTCTGGTCGTCGTTTGTCCGCCCCCCGAAATTGTTGCAACCGAGGCCTACCAGCGTGACGTCGAGCGAACCGATCTGTCGTATCGGCATAAGCGTTCCCATGGCAACAACTTACAGGTCGTCGGCGGAGCCGTCCGCGTCATCTTTGTCGCCGGGCCGGGGCCTCACCCAATCCTCCATTTGGCGCAACGCGCGCTCCACGCCTCCGGCCGTGACTTCCAAGATCTTCAAAAAGCGGTCTCGATAGTGGGTGATCGCCCCTGCGAGCTCCCGTGTCACGGGTGGCTCCTGGCCACGACGGACATACGCGCCCCCCCGAACACGGTCGTAGCTGCCATCGCTAACCCACGTCATGAGCTCACGGGCTCGTTTCACAGCGAACGGGTGACGGAGGCTCATCTCTACCCAAGCCCGCGACCAGCGAGCCAAGATGTCCTCTTCTTCCTCATATCGCGCCGCCTGCGCCAGGAAAGCGTCGAGGCTCATCCCCTCGACAGCTCCACCCGCGAGCCGCATCAACATTTGGCAGGTGGCTAGTGGGTCACCAACCACAAGGGCACTCGCGCGGTCCGAAGACAGCTCCGCAGCGCGCGACCATTCGAGCAGCACCATGTATATCGCCACCATCGGCACACCCGCCATGGCACCCCCGGCGCCGCCGCGGCTGGTTATCAGTGTCGAAAGGAGCACGAGCGCGGTTTGATAATAATAATGCTCAGAAAGTACGTGGCCGAGCTCGTGAGCAAGAACGACGTCCACTTCGGTCGAAGCGAAATCGCTCACCAAACCTGAATGGACAATGACAATCGGGCGTTTCGCCCCTATCGTCATTGCATTGGCGCTCGGCGTCTGGGTGATAAACAGGTCGGGTACCTGAGCTATGTCCAATACCGAGGCGGCTCGGTGGTACCTGGACCAGAGCTGCGGGACCTGCTTGTCAGATACCTGTACGGCGTTCCCGATATAAACCTGCCGAACGAGGCGCTCGTGGCGCGCAGAAACAAGGCGCTTGATCACCTTGTCCATCAACGGGATGGAATGAAGGGCGGCAGTGGCGGCCCGGTCGGTCGGGTGCTCGTAGGACTTGGGGCTGATCTGCTCGAAGCGCAGGGTCTCCTGAAGCGACATGTCCCGAGCCTACGTCGCTCGGCTCTTATCAGAGCCCACATCCGGCCCATCGCTGCCACAACGGGGCCAGTAGTGGGTAAAAAGTGCGGGCCGTTCGAGATCTTGCTGTTATGTCTTTGTTTACCCGCGCCGAAACCATAGGGGTGGGAACAGACCAAGCTAAGTGCCCCGGCTGCTCGGGCATCCTCACGACGGGCCAGGTCGACGGGTTCCGCCAATACCTCTGCACCAGTTGTGGCGGCGCGGTGATCGGCATCGCGGTTCTCCGCCAGGTCACAACTGCTGCACAGCACATCTGGACAGCCGAGCCGATAATGCCGGCGGGCCAGGTGCGTTGCCCGTTCTGCTCAGCGGCGATGGAAAGCAGAGCTATGCAGGTCGGCTCAGCGGCGATCTGCAAGGGGTGCGAAGTCGTCTGGCTCGACAAGGCGGCCGTCAGTTCTCTGCCTGCCAAGGATGCCGCCCCCGTCCAAGCAACCCTGGCCACCGAGGCACCCCGCTGCGAGCAGTGTGGGGCTCCTATTGCGCACACCTGGGACGAACAATGCCCTTATTGCGGGGCTGCCATCCACGCTCCGACAAAGGTTGTCCTGTTCCCCACGAAGCTTCCGGGAGAGGATGTCACCTGGGAACATCGGGGATTGGGCGGCCTGCTTTCAGGCGTCGTCGAAGCTTTGACCGACGGCACCCTTTAGCTCCGACGACCTCCCACTACGGCGCACCGGCCACTACGGGCACACCAGCTCCCACTGAGCTGTCGCCGCTGTGAGCGAAGGGCGCGAACACCCCTGCGCGCCCTAGGCCGTCCTCCTAGGCTGACCGACGGCCATGTTGAGTGCTCTCCGCCCGCTCCGGCACCGCAACTTCGCTCTCATATGGTGGGCCGCCCTGTTGTCCAACGTCGGTTCATGGATGCAGACAGTGGCGGTGGGTGTCTTCGTGACGGCCCGCACCGGCCGCCCGGGCTGGACCGGCCTGGTCGCCGCAGCGGCGTTCCTCCCGATCGGGCTGCTCTCTCCTTTGGGTGGTGTGATCGCCGACCGGCTTGACCGCCGGCTCTGGTTGTTCGCCACCACGACGGGCGAGACCGCTTTCGCCACGTGCCTCACCGTGCTGGCAGCCACGGGGCGCGCCACACCGGTAACCGTGACGCTGCTGGTCTTCGGAGGAGGTGCCATGGCTGCGGTGGGTTTCCCTGCCTATCAAGCCATGCTCCCCGACCTCGTACCGGCCGGCGAGCTGGGTGCGGCGATATCGCTCGGCTCAGCCCAGTACAACATGGGCCGGGTGATCGGGCCTGCCCTGGCCGGGTTCGCGATCCTCGCCGGGGGGTACTCGTGGGCTTTCGGGATCAACGCTGCATCGTTTTTCGCCGTAATGATCGCCCTTTGCCTGGTGCAGCTGCCTCGAGCAACCGGGCCCACCTCCCGGACTACACTGCGCCAACGGCTGGTGGAGGGCGGCCGCGCAACGCTGGCCAACCCGGCGACACGCGTAGCTGTCGTCCTGATCTCGGTGGTAGCCCTCACGGCATCGCCGTTCATCGCCCTAGTGCCCGCAGTTGCTCTCAAGGCGTTCGCCTCCAAGGCGACAGGGACTTCGGTGCTTATCACCGCCCAGGGGATCGGGGCGGTTGGGGGGGCGCTGGCCCTCACTCCGCTGGTCCACCGGTACGGAAGGCGCCAGGTGCTCGTCGCGAGCATCGTCGCTGTCTGCCTGTTCCTGTGTGGGTACGGCCTGGCCCCCAACCTGTGGCTGGGCGCAGTAGCCCTCCTGCTGGTCGGGGCGGCTTATATCGGCGTGCTCGCCGGTTGCAACACCATCGTCCAGCTTTACGCCCCGGCGTCGCTTCGAGGTCGCATGCTCGGCATCTACATGATGGCTCTCGGGATCTTCTACCCAATAGGTGCCCTGGCCCAAGGGGCCATTGCCAACGTCGTCGGGATCCGCACAGTCACCGTGGGAGGAGCCATAGTCCTCCTCATCCTGCTCGCAACCGTGCTCCGCCGCGGCATCCCAGCGAACCTGGAAGGCCAACCCGTCCAATCTGGTAGCTAGGCAACCGTCATGGGGCCGGCCCATAAAGGGGAGCAGCTAGCTGTCACGGCGCCCCGTTCCCGTGGCGTTCGCTGCTAGGTTTTTAACCAGCCCGTACCTAGCAACCTGCGGAGGTGCACAACATGGCCGAGCTGAGACGAGAGGGTGATGAACTGGTAGTGGCGCTGAGCCTCGCGGAGAAAGCCGAAGCCGCCCACGGAGATATCCGAGTCCTTACATCCTCGGTCCGCGAGGTGGAAGTGGTCGACGACGCGATCCACGCTGTCTCGGCGTGGAGGAAGACGGTCGGCGCGGCGTGGCCCGGCCGCTTCGCGATTGGGACCTTCCGTGACGACAACGGGAAGGTATTTGCGGTCGTTCACCACGACACGCCGCGAGGCGTGAAAGTGGCGCTGGAGGGCGCAAACTTCGACGAACTCGTCGTTGGGTGCGCTGACCCCGAGGAAGTTGTGAGGAGCCTGGGCACTTTCTGAGGCACCGGGCGGAGCCGAAGGCTCTGCTGCCCTCAGAGCTGCTCTGCTGAGCCCCCATCGCTCCGCACCGCCCGCTCGGTACTCGTGTCGGAGGACTCCGAACGGACATTCCGCTGGTCCTCCTCAACGCCGAGCATGACCTCCCGCGGGGCCTCTTCCAGCATCATCAGCGACTCGTCGGCACCGGGGAGGGCCCTGATCAGCTCGTCCAGCTTCCTTTGGGTCGCAGCCTGCTCTCTTCCCTGTGTGTGCTGGATCGCGAAAACCATCACGAGGGTGACCGCTGACGCCGAGACCTCGAACACCGCTACCCAGTGGCTCGGGAAACCGAGCACCGCAACGGCAACGACAAAACACGCAACGGTCGCACTGATCGCCAACGCGACAGCAGGAAGCGAGCTGTAGTGCTCGATCCGGTACAAAGCGCGGCTCGCTGCGGGCAGCTGCGCTGTCCTGTGAACGATGCGGCGTTGCCGACGGCCAGTCCTATCCTCAGCGGCACGGGTCTTCACCCGCGAAGGTTACCCGGTACCCGCCAAGGCCAAGCCAGGAGCCTCTCGAGGCGTCTGTGACTTAACAACATGAGCAGGTCTATACGCCGGGCCGAAGGTCGCCAGTAAACGTCGAAGATCTCCGAAATCCCGGATTGGGTGTCCCGAAATTCTCCCAGTGCCGATCGCTATTTTAGGCCTCAACCGGCTCGTAACTCGCTCGAACTCAAAAGATCCAAAATAAACCGAAATCTGCTGTCCTAAAGCCGAAAAACCCTCAGGTATCGTCAGGCGGCTGTCGTTTCTCGAACTATATGAAAACAGAGCGCCCAGCCCATACCTTGGGGGTGCGGCACCATCTTAGAAATTTCTGTGCCACCTCTGTCGCAGGGGCGATCCTATGTTTTTCATGTGTTGGGATCTCAACTGCCCTGACAAGGTCCCCAGCAGACGGAGCCACGCGTGGCCCGTCGCTTGCCCGTACATCAAGCCCATCGTTGGAAGCTACGATCGTCGGCGAAGCTTCGATCTCTAACGGGTCGGGCTATTGGACCGCATACAGCAACGGCAAGGTCATACCTCACGGCACCGCCGTCTTCCACGGTGACGCGGGCGGGCGCCACATGAGCGAACCCGTCGTTGCTATCGCCCCGACCAGCAGCGGCCACGGCTACTGGCTCCTGACGCGCACTGGCGGGATCCTCTCTTTCGGCAACGCCAAATTTTATGGTTCGCCCGGTACCAAGAACCCGCATAAACCCTTCGTGGCCATTTCGTCCGCTCCTGGCGGACGCGGCTACTGGGTGATCGCCCGCGACGGGGTCATCTTACCGTTCGGCGACGCTCATATTTACGGCTCCACCGGCGTCAAAAGTCCTCATGCCCCTCTCGTCGCTGTAGTATCAACCGGCGGTGCCCTCGGGCTTTGGGTGGTTGCCGACAACGGTAGGATTTTCTCATTCGGCGACGCCCATTTTTACGGTTCGCCTGGAGGCGCCCCCCGAGAGAGCGCACTGGTAAAGACGGCTCCGAGCAGTGGCCGAACCGGCTACTACCCCTTAAATAGCCCGATCGTAGGGATGGCTCGGACCGGTAACGCAGCCGGCTACTACCTCCTTAGCCAAGACGGCCAGGTCTACGCGTTCGGTGACGCCCACCAATACGGCTCTGCGGCGGGCAAACTGACAGACGCTATCGGCATCATCGTCCGAGGCGACGGCTATTGGATCGCGTCCGTAGGCGGTCAGCTGGTCGCGGAAGGCAATCCTGGTCCGATGGCGAAACCCCCTACCGCTACGACAACGCCCCCTAACCCAACGCCCACGACCGTCACTTCCACGACCACGACGTTCACCCCGCCGTCGCCGGCGGCTCCGCCACCCACTCCCGCGACCACCACGACAACGACGCTTTCGACCACCACGACAACCACCACACCCGACGCCGTTGACCCTGCTAACACGGTCATCTCTGCCAGCCCGGAGAGCGCCCCGGCCGACGGCACGTCGACAGTGGACATTTCCGTCCAGGCCGAGGACTTCGCGGGCAACGACCTCAGCACCTCGGGCGGCCTGGTCACCCTGTCCAGCTCGGCCGGCACCCTAGGCCAGGTGACCGACAACGGTGACGGCACCTACAGCGCCACCCTGACGGCTCCAACCAGCCCAGGGACGGCCACCATTTCAGGCACCATCGACGGCAACCCCATCACCTCCACCTCCACCTCCATGGTGACGTTCGGCTAAAAGGCCCTTGATCATGGCCGATAAGGCCCGACCGGGCTCGGACAGGTCGGCGACACCCTGATCGTGCGTCCCAACGGCCTCGGGTGGGACAGCCCTCCGGCCCAGTGGCAGACTGTCGCCCATGCACATCGGCGTCGTCTACCCGCAGACCGAGCTGGGAGGAGACCCGGCAGCGGTCCGCCGAATTGGAAGAGCGGTCGAGGACCTGGGTTTTGACTACCTTCTCGCCTATGATCACGTGCTCGGGGCCGTTCATGCTGGTCGAGCTCGTCCGCTGCCGGGACCGTACGGCGAGCACGACCCCTTCCACGACCCGTTCGTCATGTTTGCCTACTTGGCCGGCCTCACACAGCGGATCGGCTTCGCCACCGGGATCCTGGTCCTCCCGCAGCGCCAGACCGCGCTTGTGGCGCGGCAAGCGGCCGATGTTGACCTCCTGTCCGGCGGGCGGCTCCGTCTCGGGGTAGGGGTCGGATGGAACTACGTCGAGTACGAGGCCCTCGGGCAGGACTTCGGTACCCGCGGCGCCAGGCAGGAGGAGCAGGTCAAGCTCCTGGGACGGTTGTTCACCGAGCCTGTGGTCGATTTCTCCGGGCGCTTCGACCGGGTGGACAGGGCTGCCCTGGTGCCCAAGCCGGCGCGTCCCATCCCGATATGGCTTGGTGGGTCGAGCGAGGCGGCCTTCGACCGAGCGGCGCGGCTCGCGGACGGCTTCATCTTTTTCGACGGCAGCGGCATCGCCCACGTCGTCGAGGCCTGGGACCGGATCCGTGAACGCGTCAGCGGGCTAAAGAGGACGGTCGAAGACTTCGGTGGGGAATGTGTAGTTCGTCCTCGGAGGCATCCCGACGAACTCATAGCGGAGGTCGACGGCTGGCGCGAGGCGGCCGGAACCCACGTTTCAATTGTCACGATGGGGCTAGGCCTACTATCGGCGGACGCCCACATTGACTACCTGGCTTCGGTTGCAGAGGCGCTCGGCCTGCCCTGAGAAAGCGCTCGGCGGCTGGTACCCGGTGCCGGGCTCGAGAAGCGAGGACATATTGGTCAAGTTCCTGGAGGTGCACACCTAGATGTGGTCACAAGTCCTTATGTCTCCTGGCCGCCTGGAGCTGCAGCACGTGGCCGCCCCAACTGCGGCTGGCCTCCGTGAAGGTGAGGTGATTGTGCAGTTGCTGTGTGGGGGGATCTGCGGCTCAGACGCGCCTCATTTCCTTGGTGAACGAGCCTCGATCGGGCAGATCGGGGACGCGGGGTTCCCGCTGCACGAAATCGTTGGTCGGGTCCTAGAGACAGCCTCGTCAAGCTTTAACGTCGGGGACCGAGTCGTTGGGTATGCCACCCGCGCTCGCGGCTTGCGTGAGTACTTCACCAATGACGCAGCACAACTGATAGCCGTCGACTCGCGACTAAGTCATACGGAGTTGGTCATCACGCAACCTCTTGCAACTGTAATGTGCGCGCTTTCGAAGTTGACCGCTGTTAAGGGCGCCCGGGTCGCGATCATAGGTTTAGGCGCCATCGGCATGCTGTTCTCACAGATGCTCAAGGTCGCAGGGGCAGCCCAAGTGGTGGGGGTCGATCGTCTAGACCGCCTGGAGTGCCGCGGTAGGTTCGGGCTCGACGAGGTTATCTGGAGTTCGAGCAGGAATTGGGCGGGATCGCTTGGCCCTGAACGGCCCGAGATCGTAATAGAGGCGGTAGGACATCAGGTTGGTACTCTCAACGATGCGATCGATGCTGTGGGCTTCGGCGGTCGTATTGTCGCTTTTGGCGTGCCCGACGACCCCTATTACCCATTGGCATTCCAGGAGCTGTTCCGGAAGAACGTCTCAATAACAACTGGGACTACGGATGATTGGCATACCAATCTCACCAAAGCCTGGCACTATTTGGAAGATAACGCGTCGTTTGCAAGGGAGTTAGTGACGCACCGGTTCCCGGTCGCGGAAGCACAAAGAGCATTTGAGTGTGCCACTACCCCTCTCAAGGGGCGCCTGAAGGTAGTAATCGAGGCATAGCCTCGCGACGTTCCCTTCGGCCGGAGGTCTCAAGGTATACATGCCTCCGGCTCGTCTGCCTTACAGCGACCTCGCCCAAGCTGGAGAACGTCGAGAGGCGCCACCAAAGGAGGCAGAACCGAGCCCGAGCCCGCGGAGAAGGGGCGAGGAGCTCCACTGCTCCAATACTTTGGTGAGGTCCTCCAGCGGGAGGGGCCGGGCGAAAAGGAAGCCCTGGGCACGGTCACAACCGAGCGATTGCACAGCATCGAGCTGGTCAATGGTTTCGACCCCCTCCGCGGTGACGAGCGAGCCGAATGCACGCGCGATCGCTACCACCCCGCCGACAATCGCGAGGTCGCCTTTATCGGCGGGCAGCCCGCTTATGAAACTGCGGTCGACCTTGATCTCGCTGAAGGGATGTTCTTTCAGCCACGATAAGGAAGAATACCCCGTCCCGAAATCGTCGAGCACGATACCGGCGCCGAGGGCGGCGAGCTCGTGCAGGTTCCGCTTGGTTGCCGTGTCCGGTCGCATTAGAGCCGTTTCGGTGATCTCCAGGCAGAGCCTGTTCGCTGGGAAGCCAGCATGAGCAAGTGTCTGGCGGGCCCAGAGCGTGAACTCGGGGTTGGCGACCTGGCGGGCGGAAACATTCACGTTGAGCATTAGCGGGTACCCGGCCGTCGACAGCGAGGCCATCGCCTCACAGCTCTCGCGCAATACCCAGGCACCCAGGGGGATGATCGCCCCGGTGTCGTCGGCTATCGGGATGAACTCGGCAGGTGACACCTCACCGAATGTTGGGCTTGTCCAGCGGGCCAAAGCTTCGACGGCAATGACCTCTAACGTCGAGAGGCTCACCACGGGCTGGTATACCAGCCTCACCTCGCCGCGTACCTCGGCGCCCCTCAGCTCTCGAGCCAGCTGGAGGCGGCGGCCGGTACGCGCGTGTTGACGCCCGCGGAAGAAACTGCAGCGGTCCCGGCCCGATCTCTTGGCCGCGTACATCGCGCTGTCCGAGTCGCGCATGACGTCGCGGGCCTCGACTTTGTTGGTGCGAACGGGGGCGATGCCGATGCTGGCAGTGACCACCGTCCCCTCAATTCCTGGGAGCGGCCGAGAGATGGCGTCGAGCAAGCGCAGCCCGAGTTCGACGGCCTCCTCCGGTTCGGCCATACCCTCTGTAATCACGACGAACTCGTCGCCGCCAAAGCGCCCGACTAGGTCCTCGGCCCGGACTGTGGCCGACAGACGCTCGCCGATCTCGCGGAGCATGTCGTCGGCACGGTCGTGGCCGAGGGTGTCATTCAGGGCTTTCAGCCCGTCCAGGTCGACGAACAAGACGGCCGCCATGGCGCCGGGGACGACGCGCTGTATTACTTCGTCGAGCCGTTCGAAGATGGCGGTCCGGTTCGCAAGACCGGTCAGGCCGTCGTGACGAGCGTCTCGCGTCAGCCGCTCGAGGTCTCGTTGCCTCTCAATGGCGATGCCGGCAACCCGGGCCCAATCCTTCAGAAGCGTTAGGTGCTCGGGCAGCGGTCGGCGCGGCTCGCTGCCGTAGAAGGCCAGCGTCCCGACAACCTCTCCCGTAGGCGCCATAATCGGCATCGACCAGCAATGTGCAAGGCCGGCGCTTTGGGCCTTGTCAAGGATTGGGGCCCACTTCGGGTCTTTGGCGATGTCCTCGGTTATTGTCAGCTGGCCAGACCAAGCGGCTGCACCACATGTGCCGACATTCGGCCCGATCACTACGCCGTTGACTCCTTCCAGGTACTCGGCCGGCAGGGAAGGCCCGATCCCGGAATGAAGGGTGCTGGACGACGAGTCGAGCATGAGCACAGACGGCTTCAACTTCGAGTCGTACCTCTCGATGCTCTCGAGCACGGCGATGAGTACCTCCCGGAGGGGCACCGCTCCGGCGATAAGTTCGTGCACCCTGTTGTGGGACTCCACCAACTGATGGACGCGCTCCACCTCGTTCCTGGCCAAGCGAAGGGACACCTCGGTCGACACTGCGGCGGCTACATCGTCCAAGGTTTGCAGGTCCTCTTTCGCCCAGCACCGGTCCCCTCTGTCAGCTATGCAAACCTGCCCCACCACCAGGTCCTCGCAAGTTACCGGGACTTCAAGGTAGCTCCCTCCGTCGAGTCGACCGACGCTGCGGACCAATCCGAGGACGTGGTTTTGCAGGGAGGTAGTCGGCGCCAACTCCACGTTGTCGCTGGCTCCCGAGGTGGCGCAAATGCTCCGGACGACCCGAAGTGGCCCGTCGGAGATGCAGATGGCCGCTGCCTCCGAGCTCGTGTTGCGTTGAAGGACGGCCGCCCAACGGTCAAGCTCGAGTACCGGGACCTCGTCGAAGCTGCCTGGGACGCCGAAGGTCACCTAATGTCGCCCGTCGTCGGCAAGGCCCAGGACCGCTCCAATCGTCTGCTCGAGGCGAAGTGCCATGTTTTAAAGATCATCGGGTTGCCGAGAGCGCTCCTCAAGTTTCCGAGCGAGATTTCTTACATCAGTCTAAGATAAAAAAGAGCAGTTACCGAGAAAGCTCTCCGGGCACAAAATTCCTTTGGGTAACCAAATGGAGCAACCCTCGATTATTCGGCCGTAACAGTGCCTCAAGGTGACGGCGTGGCTCGCTTCGCCAGTGCCCCCAAGGAGCGGGTCAAGGCTTTCAGCTGGTAAGCCTCGCGGCCCGGTGGGGCCTCTTTTGGTTCTTATGGTGATATAATAATAGTGAGATCACAACAGCTATGGACCAGCCGGCTATGACAGATGAACTGACCCGTCCGCGGCGCATCGGCATCCTGCTTATCTGCTCGATGAGCCTCCTGATCGTGGGGCTCGACGTCACTATCGTGAACGTCGCCCTGCCCTCGATCGGCCGGAGCTTCCACGCCCCGCTGTCGGGCCTCCAGTGGACGGTGGATGCCTACACCCTGGTGCTGGCGAGCCTGCTGATGCTCTCCGGCTCGACCGCCGACCGGCTCGGGCGGCGCCGCACGTTCCTCATCGGGCTTGTGACTTTCTCGGCAGGTTCATTGCTTTGCAGCTTGGCCCCAAACCTTGCCCTGCTTATCGTCTTCCGCATGGTCCAAGCCGTGGGCGGCTCGATGCTGAACCCTGTGGCCATGTCGATTATCACCAACACGTTCACCGTCCCGCGCGAACGGGCCCAGGCCATAGGTGTTTGGGCCGCGGTGGTCGGGGTGTCGATGGCGCTAGGCCCGGTGGTGGGCGGGGTGCTGGTGAGTTCGGTCGGGTGGCGGTCGATCTTTTGGATCAACATCCCCGTGGGGCTCACTGCGGTGGTCCTAGCCCGCCGGTACATCCCTGAGTCCAAGTCACCGGTTGCAAGGAAGCTAGACGTCCCCGGGCAGCTCCTCGTGATCACCCTTCTCTCGTCACTGACCTATTGCATCATCGAGGCACCGAGCCGGGGCTGGTCCTCGCCCGTCATAATCGGCTCCGCTGGCGTCTCAGCCGCGTCGCTGGCCGCACTCCTGGTCTGGGAGCACCGAGCCGACACGCCGCTAATCGAGCTGAGCTTCTTCCGATCGGTACCTTTCTCCTCGGCGGCGGTCATCGCCGTGGCTGCGTTCGCCGCGCTCGGTGGGTTCCTCTTCCTCAACACCCTTTACCTCCAGGACGTGCGAGGGCTTTCTCCATTGCACGCCGGGCTCGACACTCTGCCGATGGCCGCGATGACCATAGTCTTCCCGCCACTGTCGGGTCGGATCGTCGGCAGGCGGGGCGCAAGGGCCCGTTAGTAATCTCCGGCATCGCTCTCAGCGCCTCGTGTCTCATGCTGGTGAGGCTGAGCCCGACGACCCCTTTCTCCTGGTTGTTCGCCGCCTATGTGGTTTTCGGGATCGGCTTCGGCTTTGTGAACGCGCCGATAACCAATACCGCTGTTTCGGGCATGCCCCGTGCCCAGGCAGGCGTCGCTGCAGCCATTGCCTCCACGTCCCGACAGGTCGGCCAGACCCTTGGCGTCGCCGTGGTGGGCTCTCTCGTGTCGGTCTCGTTGCGGAACGGGGGCCACTCGGACTTCGCAGGGGCGAGCCGGGCCGGGTGGTGGGTCTTAGCCGGGTGCGGGACGGCATTGTTGGCGCTCGGCATCGTTGCGACATCCGCGTGGGCCCGCGGTACGGCGCGACGCACCGCTGAGTCGTTCAACCCTGAGTTCCTCGAAGGGAACCCAGCACGATGAAGACTGACGTTGGTCATGACCGTTCGGCTCGCGAAGCATGGCAAGCGATGGCCGCTCTGGTGCTGGACAACCAGCGACGACGGGAGGTAAGTGAGCAAACCGGTGTGAGCTTCGGGACAATGAGGGCGTTGCGGCGGATCGCCGTTGCGCCGATGCCCATGCGCGAGCTGGCCGGCCTCCTCGGGGTAGGCCCGCCCAACCTGACGGTTGTCATCGACGACCTGGAGCGATCGGGGCTCGTAGAACGCCAACCCCATCCCACAGACCGCCGAGTCAAGCTCGTGGTGGCGACCCGAAAGGGTGCGGCCCTGGCGCGACGGGCGCAGAAGATCCTCGACCGGCCACCGGCCGGCCTGTTGGACCTACCGACTGATGAGCTGGAGACCCTGGTACGGATCCTGGCCCGGGCCAATGCAGCTCAGCAACCCGGTCGCTGAGCTCGTCGCCTCGTCGCGAATCAGCGCAGTGAGAGTTCAGACGACCCGGCCGGGGCCGCCGGAGTCGGTCACGACCGGCAGGCCGGCCCGCTCCCAGGCGTTCATTCCTCCGGCCATGTTGACAGCCTTGAAGCCCTGCAAGTTGAGGAACTGCGTGACGGTGTTCGATCGGGCGCCCGAGCGACAAACGATTACCGCGGTCGCCTCTCGCGGCACCTCGTCCAGCCTCGCTTCGACTTGGCCCATGGGGATGAAGAAGGCCCCGGGGGCATGGCCCGCAGACCACTCGTCCGGCTCACGCACATCGATGACCACGGCCCCTGCATTTACCAGGTCTTCGACCGCCGTAGGTGCGACCTCTGCAGTCATCTGAAGTGCCCACCCGTCTTTGGCGACGGGCAACCTGGCGAGCGTTTGCGCACGAATGCCACCAATCTGATCTGGAAAGCCGGAGGGCCCGGCGTGACGTGAAGAGGCTATCAGCGGCAAGGGGCGCCGCCACGCAGTGAACCACTGGGACACGCCAAGATTGACCGACGTACCGACTCTCAAAGAAAGGAGCCGGACAATGGACGACAAAACGAGCCGAGTCGCGGTTGGTCCCGGACCACGGACGGAACCGCAACTTGGAGACGCATTAGCGGGAAAGCTCGTTACCGAGACGCTCGACTACGACGGTGGTCGGCAGGTCACGGTGTACGTCCCCCCTGGTCCGCCCGAGGCCATCGTGTTCGCCGGTGACGGTCAGGGGGTCTCAAAGTGGGGCGGGCCCCTCGAGGCGGCCCGGGTGCCGCCGACGATGATCGTCGGTGTACACGGGCTGGCGGACGAGATGGCGCGGCTGCATGAGTACTCACCGGTCTTTAATGCGGAACAGTTCTCGGCCCATGAGAGGTTTTTCGTCGAGGACGTGCGCCGATGGACGCGGTCACGCTTTGGGGTCGCGCTCCGAGCCGAACGCAGCGCAGTGTTCGGTGTCTCGGCGGGGGGAGAGCTCGCGCTCGCCCTTGGGCTTCGGCACCCGGACGTGTACGGTGCGGTCTTCTGCGGCTCGCCCGGCGGGGGCTACAAGCCGACTGGGGTTATCCCGAGTTCGATCCCGCGCACGTACCTCGTCGCCGGCACGTTGGAGCCGTTCTTTCTCCAAAACGCAACCCGGTGGGCGGCGGCGCTGCGCAATGCGGGTGCGGACGTCGTCATGAGCGAGCGGGTCGCGTCGCACAGCGACACGCTGTGGCGAGCAGAGTTCCCATTGATGGTGGCGTGGGCGTTTGGCAGATGAAACATCGCGCTGTTTGATCGTCCGGTAGATGAAAAAGGCCCCACGACTCGACCTCAACGCTGCCCGGATGGTTAGGCGGCCGCCGACGGCTGGCCACGCTGGTGGGGGCTGGAAGAGCCAGAGTACCTCGCGTGGTTGGCAGACCAGCCCGAAGCCGAGTACACGGTCTTGTTGGGCGCGACGACTTACCGCGTCATGCAAGGGTTCTCTTCGGGCGAGCCGGGGACCGATCCACCAAACTCAACAGAGCGTCCTGGCTCGCATTGTCGCTACCCGAGCGTCACGACGTACCGGACGCAGAAAATGGCCATCACTATTACGCTCTTGCTGATTTGGGGGGATCGACGCAATCGGGTGGGCGGCGACCGCCGGCGAATACGTTGCCGGCGGTCGCTGTCCTGATCCCGACGGTTATCCGGGCTCGGCTCGCAGTACTAAGCGTCAGGCGATGAAGATCACTCCCCGGCTTAGGGCGATGGGCGAGGAATTGGGGAGCCCCGGCGACGGCGCGTAGTTGATGGTGGTGCCGAACGACGCGGCGGCCGCTTTGGTGGCGGCATTGGCAATGGCCTTATAGGTCACGTTCGACTTAACGAGCTGCCAGCCTCCGTGGCCTCTGTTGAGGGCCGAGCCCCAGGAGTACAAGCTGCCGGTCCCGGCCAGCAGTGCCTGGGTCGTGCTGGTCAGCCCGAAACTGGTCACGTTCGCCTGGAAGAGCCACTTCCCCGGCGCGACCACGCTCAACTGGCCCGTGTAAGTGCTCCTGGGCCCTGGACAACAACAAAGCCGAAACTCGTCTGGCCCACCCCGGGCACGCTGTACCAACCGTCGCCGAAGGCGAACTGGCCCGCCGAGGTGACCGCCAGGGGGGCTGTGGTCGTCGCTGGCGCGCACACGATGGCGCCAATGGTGGCGCCGGAGTAGCTGACGGTCACTGTGTACACCCCGTCCTCCCAGCCCGAAGTGCTCACGGCTGTCCCGCTGACGGCACCGGTCGGTGAGCTGTTAGTGGCGGCGCCCAGGGTGTAGGTGCCGACGGCCCCGTTCAGCGGGTCGGCCGAGAGGCTGAAGCTCACCGGCTGCCCACTTTCACAAGACGCCGCCGGGCTGGACAAGGCGGCGGCCGGTGAGAAGCTGGAGCCGATGCCGACCTGGTCGGTGCCCGTGTAAGCCAAGGAGGTGGTCGCCGAGCATGAGGTGGAGCCGGTCGGACTGGTGGTCCCCGCCGGGCACGGAGTAGCCGCGGTGTTGCCGGTCCCGGCGTCGTAGTAGTTGACCGGTGCCGGCGTGCAGGAGACGGCTCCTGGCACTGCGCTGAACGCTCCCGGCGGACATAACGTGGCCGTGCTGCTGCCGGCCATCCCCACGTAGGAGCCAAGGGGGGCGAGGGTGCAGGTTATAGCGCCGCCGGTGCTGTAGGAGCCGGCCAGGCACGCGTTCTCCGAGGAACTGCCCGCCGATGCGACGTAGTAGCCGGGACCGGCGGGGGTGCAGGTTATAGCGCCGCCGGTGCTGTAGGAGCCGGCCAGGCACGCGTTCTCCGAGGAACTGCCAGCCGATGCGACGTAGTAGCCGGGACCGGCGGGGGTGCAGGTTATAGCGCCGCCGGTGCTGTAGGAGCCGGCCAGGCACGCGTTCTCCGAGGAACTGCCAGCCGATGCGACGTAGTAGCCAGGATCGGCGGGGCTGCAGGTTATAGCGCCGCCGGTGCTGTAGGAGCCGGCCAGGCACGCGTTCTCCGAGGAACTGCCAGCCGATGCGACGTAGTAGCCGGGACCGGCGGGGCTGCAGGTTACGGCGCCGCCGGTGCTGTAGGAGCCGGCCACGCACGCGTTCTCTGAGGAACTGCCCGCCGACGCGACGTAGTAGCCAGGATCGGCCGGGGTGCAGGTGGCCGACGACGTGGCGCCAGTGGCAGTGCTAAAGGTCCCGGCCGAGCACGGCGTGGCCGATTCGGCGCCGGTCGTCCCGACGTAGTAGCCCTGTGGGGCGACGGTGCAGGGGGCGCTGCCGTTGGTGCTGTTGTAGGAGCCCGGGGCACACAGCCCGTCGGCGACATCGACCGTGCTGGTGGCGGTGTTGGAGCCGAGGTCGTTGCTGTCCGTGAAAGACCAGTCGATCGTACGGGAGGTGTCAGTCCCGCCGCCTGTGGGGTCCGCGTTCGATGTGAACCAGTACGTGACGGACTCCAGTGCGGTCTGGTAGTCGCCAACCGAATCGGCACCTGTCAGTGTGAGCACGCCGGTACTTGAGACGTAGGAACCGGTGATGTCCGCGATGTTGACGAAGTTCAATGTGTCGCCCGCCAGGAACCCGCTGGCGATGGTCACAGTTGCGCTGTCGATGGTGCCGGACGGGTCAGTGACCGTGAGCGCCGCGTCGACGGCCACCGGTGAGCCGCCTTCGGTGAAGGAGGCCGTTGCCCCAGCGGTGACGACAGGTGACGGGACGGCGTATGTGATCGTCACTGAAGGCGTGCCGGAGGTGTCTAGTCCGGTTGCAGTGGGGTAGCTGCTGCCACCACCACCCCCAGCGCTCGAGGCTCCGCCGCCGCCGTAATACCCGCCGCCACCGCCGCCGCCAGCGTCTCTGTCAGAATCCTCACCGCCAGTCCCGCCCTGGGCACCGTCGCCGCCGCTAGCGGCAACAGTGTCCGTTATATTTCCGGTGCAGGCTCCGGGGCCTCCCGCTTGAGTTGAGCCGGCAGTCCCGGCGGTACAGAAGCTGTCATTACTTCGGCCGTTGCTACCGGCGTTACCACCATCACCATTAGCACCCTCGCCGCCGCCCCCGCCTGCCACCACCAAGAACGAAGCGGTGCTGACGCCGGACCCCGAGGGGAACACAGCCGAACCACCGCCGCCACCTGCCGGCGTACCACAGCCGCCGGCACAATCTGTCGTCCCGCCGTTGCCACCGGCACCATACCCGCTCCCTCCACTCCCACCGGGGAAGGTACCGTCTGACACAGGGGTGCCGTCACCTCCGTTTCTTGCCACGACAACGTCAAGTTGTGCGCCGGGGCTGACAGTCTCACTCACGCTTACGATGGCACCTTCACCACCGGTGAAGCCATTAAACGTGTTGCCACCGCCGGTCCCCCCGACTGCGGTGATCGTCACGCTGGTGACGCCTGGAGGGATTGTCACCACCGACTCGCCCGCGGCGGTGGAGCCGAAGAGCGTAACAGTCGATGCGCTGGCTGCTGTTGTCCCAATGACAGAGAGCGACAGCGTCACGAGCACGGTAGTCGTCAGTGTCGTTACGGCGTGTCTCAACAGGGCGCCCGTACGAGGGCGGCGGTGGTTGGCGGTACCGAGCATCAAAAGGTCGCCTTCTTTCTTCTGCGGGAAAAAACGTTTGGTGGGAAAAGCGGCTTTGGCCAGACCGCAGGCACTATAGATGGGACGCCTGGACAGGGCACAAAGGAACGCCTAATTGCACGGCCGTCAGGTGCCGCGATGGTCCTGAGGCAGCCCCAGCTCACTGACAGTCCTATGAGCGGCACGGCGAGCAGTAGTAATGGTTCCGATCCGTGAGCGGGTCGCGCCCGCGGCCTCAGGCCCATGAAACTCGCCACGTGACAAGAACCCACGAGGCCGGGCGTTGCGGCCACGCATGCAAGCGCGTGCCGTGGTCCGGCCCACCTCCGTGAGGGCGTGACCGGCAGGCCCAGGCAGTTCTGTCGGCCGTCTATGGGAAAACCTCAAATCCGCCGGTTATGTCTCCACGTCAGCGGCGAGAGTGCGAGGCCACGGTCGCGGCAGACGGTCCCGCGCTCACCGTTGCCGATCGCCTTTCTTCAATCCTCGTGGCGAAATGGTCGTGACTGGGACCAAGTGACGGGAGTCGCAGGCACACGCGCCCTTGGTGTCGTTGCGTTTTGGGGACTTGGCGTACCGGAGGAAGGCAGGCCACTCGCCCGAGAGCAAAGGAGCAGCCATGCGCAGGCCATCACTGCAGCAATTCCGCCAATAAAACAATGGCCGAGCGTGGTTACACGAATCCCTCACGTTCTTTTTCCGCGTGAGGGATTGGTGAACCACGTCTCGGCCATTCTCGCGTGACGAAACTCGCTTTAAATGTCGTAGTAGAGGTAGAACTCCCAGGGGTGCGGCCGGAGGCGCACCGGGTCGATCTCGTGGATTCGTTTGTACTCGATCCAGGTTTCGATGAGGTCGTCGGTGAAGACCCCGCCGGCCTGTAGGAAGTCGTGGTCGGCTTCCAGGGCTGCGAGTGACTCCTGCAACGAACCCGGGACCTGGGGTACGAGCGCTAGCTCTTCGGGGGGCAGGTCGTAGAGGTCCTTGTCCACCGGATCGGGCGGCTCGATCTTGTTTAGGACGCCGTCGAGGCCGGCCATCAAGATCGCCGAAAACGCCAGGTACGGGTTGGCCGACGGGTCGGGGCAGCGGAACTCGACACGCTTTGCCTTCGGGCTCTTGGAATAGAGCGGTATGCGGCAGGCAGCCGAACGATTGCGCTGGGAGTAGACCAGGTTGACCGGGGCTTCGTAGCCGGGGACCAAGCGCTTGTAGCTATTGGTCGTGGGGGCTGCGAAGGCAAGTATGGCCGGGGCATGCTTGAGGAGGCCTCCGATGTAATGGCGGCCCATTTCGGAGAGGCCGGCGTAGCCGAGCTCCGAAGCGAACAGCGGCTCGCCACCGCGCCACAACGAGCTGTGCACGTGCATGCCAGAACCGTTGTCGCCGTAAAGGGGCTTGGGCATGAAGGTGGCCGTGAGACCGTTGGCACGCGCCACGCTCTTGACGACGTACTTGTACAACATCAGCTTGTCCGCCATCGTGAGCAGCGTGTCGAAACGCATGTCGATCTCAGCCTGACCGGCTGTGCCGACTTCGTGGTGCTGCACCTCGATCTCGATCCCCATTTGCTCCATCGTGATGATCATCTCCGATCGGAGGTCCTGGAAATGGTCCATGGGGGGGACCGGGAAATAGCCTTCCTTGTGGCGCGGCTTGAAGCCGAGGTTCGGCCCATCCGCGCTACCTGCGTTCCAGATGCCTTCGACGGAATCGATGTAGTAGTACCCCTCGTGGGCGTTCTGGTCGAAGCGGATGTTGTTGAAAATGAAGAACTCGGCCTCAGGGCCGAAATAGGCCGTGTCGGCCACTCCAGTCGAGACCAGGTAGTCCTCCGCCTTCTTGGCGACGTAGCGGGGGTCGCGCGAGTACGACTCCCCGGTAACGGGGTCGCGCACGAAGGCGTTGATGTTGAGGGTTTTATGCTGGCGGAACGGGTCCAGGACAGCCGTGTCCGGGTCGGGCACGAGGAGCATGTCCGACTCCTGGATCTCCTGGAAGCCACGGATCGACGAGCCGTCGAAGCCGAGGCCGTCCTCGAAGGCACCCTCGGTCAGCTCGTGAGCCGGAATTGAGAAGTGCTGCATGAGCCCAGGCAAGTCGCAGAAACGGATGTCGACTATCTCGACTCCGTCCTTTTTGAGCTGCGACAGCACCTCCTCAGGCGTGCGCCTCGTGAAGGACAAGGTTGACTCCCCTTTCTATGGTTAGCGGCGGCAACGCGGGTTTGGGCACATCCGCGGCTGACCACCATTTCATGTTCGTGTGGCCGGTTCGTTGCTTCTGTGTGAACTCTGTGTAAACGGCGCAGGTCACCGGCCGTTGCAGGCAGCAGGCCCCCCACGTAGGACCTATCGTGGCATAGGCGAGGGCCCCAGCGCACAACCAGCGCGCGGGGCGAGGAGAGGCTGATGGATTCCCAAAAGGACTACGTGCTGAGGACCGTCGAGGAGCGCGGCATCCGCTTCGTCCAGCTCTGGTTCACAGATGTGCTCGGCATCCCCAAAGCGTTCAACATCACCCCCGCCGAACTGGAGAACGCCCTGGACGAAGGTATGACATTCGATGGCTCGGCGATCGACGGGTTCTCCCGGGTCCAAGAGAGCGACGTCCTGGCGGTCCCGGACCCGAAGACCTTCCAGATGCTCCCCTACCTCTCGTCAGAGGCCCCGGTTGCGCGCGTCGTGTGCGACATCTTCAACCTCGACGGGACGGCCTTCGAAGGAGACTCTCGCAACGTCCTGCGCCGGGTGCTCGACAAGGCCCGCGACCAGGGGTTCTCGTTCTACGTCGCTCCCGAGCTGGAGTACTTCTACTTCGAGCAAACGGCCAACACCGAGGGCCAACCCCCGCTGCCGCTCGACAAAGGGTCTTACTTCGAGCTGATGGGCAACAACGAGGCAACGGCGCTGCGGCGCGAGACCGTGCTCATGCTCGAGGAAATGGGCATCCCAGTCGAGTACAGCCAGCACGAGGACGCCCCAAGCCAGCACGAGATAGACCTCCGCTACACGGACGCCATGACGATGGCGGACACCGTCATGCTCGTACGGGTGGTCGTGAAGGAAATGGCCGCCCGCAAGGGGATCCTGGCTACTTTCATGCCCAAACCGCTCGGCGGCGTGCAGGGTTCGGGCATGCACACACACCTGTCTTTGTTCGACGGGGACACCAACGCGTTCTACGACGATTCCGACGAATACCACCTTTCGACGGTGGCAAGGCAGTTTATGGCCGGCGTGCTCCACCACGCGAGCGAAATAACCGCCATCACCAACCAATGGGTCAACTCCTACAAGCGGCTTATCGTGTCCCAGGAAGACCAGCCGCTGATAGAGGCACCCGTGTACATCTCGTGGGCGCAAAACAACCGCTCTGCACTGGTGCGGGTACCACCGACCAAGAAGGGGAAAAGGGATTCGACGCGCGTCGAGTACCGCTCGCCGGACCCGGGCGCCAATCCCTACCTGGCGTGGGCCGTCATATTGGCCGCCGGCCTGGCAGGGATCCGCGGCCACTACGCACTACCCAGGGAGGCTTCAGCCAACATCTACAAGATGTCCGCCCAGGAGCGCGTTGCTGAAGGGATCAAACCTTTGCCGGCGTCGCTCAACGACGCGCTCGACGCCATGGAAACCTCCGAGCTGGTCGCGGAGACGCTCGGCGAGCATGTGTTCGAATGGTTCCTGCGCAACAAGCGTGCGGAGTGGGCGGCGTATAAGGCCGAAGTCACCCCGTTTGAGCTCCGCCGCTACCTCACGGCGCTCTAACGTTGGTCCTGAGCGGAGGTACGTCGTTGGAGCCACTGCTGGTTTTCCCTGACCCGGCACCTGCCGTGGTCGCACAGGCTCTGGGGTTGGCGAGCTACACCTGGAAAGCCGTCGGCTCACTGGACGAAGTAGAGGGCGCCGAGCCCGAGGACGGGTGGTCCGGTGGAGTTGTCTGCGCCGACGAGCTTCCCGACGCCGCCTTCGGCTTGTGTAGGTCACTACGCAAGAGGGACGTCCCTTTCGCCCCACTGCTCCTTCTTCTCTCACCGCAGCAGCTCGGGGCTCTTGAGCTACGCGAAGACCTCTTCGATGACTTCTGTGCGACCCCGTGCGACCCGAGGGAACTGGAGGCGCGGCTATCGCACCTGTTCTGGCGCACCGGGCGCGGCCTGCGCCCCGAGCTGGTCGAGTACGGGCCGCTGGTGCTCAACCTCGAGACCTACCAGGCGTCGGTTGCCGCCAAACCGCTGTCTCTTACTTTCATGGAGTACGAGCTGCTCAAGTTCCTGGCGACGCACCCAGGCAAGGTCTTCACCAGGGAAACGCTGCTGTCGAGGGTTTGGGGCTACGAGTACTACGGGGGGGCACGCACCGTCGACGTGCATGTCCGGCGGCTGCGCGCCAAGCTCGGCGAGGAGCACGCGAACCTTATATCCACGGTGCGTTCGGTCGGTTACCGCTTCGGCCAGAGCCGCTGGGCTCTGTAGCCACCGCCGAAGGACTACTTACCCGCGGTAGGCCCAAGCCTCAACCTCGACCGAAGCTCCGAGGGGTAACCCGGCGACTGCTACAGCGGAACGAGCCGGACGGTGGTCACCGAAGGCGGCCACGTAAGCCTCATTGACCACCGCGAAATCTGCAATATCTGCCATAAAGACGGTCGTTTTCACCACATCGACCAGGCTGGCACCGTGCTTGGCCAAAAGCCCGGCGAGGTTGCTGATGGCCTGCGCCGTCTGCGCGGCTGTCCCACCAGGGACGATCACCCCGTCGCGCGCGCCGAGCTGGCCGGAAACGACCAGCCAAGGCCCAGCCTCGACGATAGGAGAGTACGGTCCGACCGGAGGGGAGCTCACCGTGACGGGCGTGCGGTCGGGCCGACTACTGGCCGGGGGAACTAGCTGAAGGATTGCCCGCAGCCACAGGTACGCGTGGCGTTGGGGTTGTTGATCGAGAAGCCAGCTCCCTGCAAGCCGTCCTTGTACTCCAGGGTCGCGCCGGCGATCAGGGTCGCGCTAGCGGGATCTACGACGACCTTGACCCCGCCCGAGCCGGACTGGACGTCGTCTTCGGCGAGCTCGGTGTCGAAGAACATCTCGTAAGAGAAGCCCGAACAGCCACCCGGTCGGACGGCCACCCGAAGGAACAGGTCGGGGTTGCCCTCTTCTTCGAGCAGCTCAGTTACCTTTGCGGCCGCAGCGTCGGACAATGCCAACGTCCCGACGGAACCTTCAGTCGATGTGGTGCTCACGAGGCCTCCCTGCAGACTTTGCGTTAGGCACCATGGTACAGGGTCGCTAGCTATTGGGCACCTGCAGGCGTTCGGTCGCCCCAAAGGGCCGTACCATGTTGTGGTGGACCCGTTTGCGCAGCTCACCGAGGCAGCCGTGCGCGATGCGCTCCGTGGCGTGGTTGACCCCGAGCTAGGTGACAACATCGTCGAGCTCAAGATGGTCGACCGTATCGAACTGCAGCCAGACGGGGTCGTTATGGTCAGAGTCGCCCTTACGACTCCGTCGTGCCCTCTCCGGGGCCAGATCAAAGCGGAAGTGACAGGCAGGGTCGGCTCGTTGCCGGGTGTGAGCGCTGTGAAGGTAGAAACAAGCGAGATGGACCGGGAACAGAAGGCCGCCGTGATGGCGCGGGCACGCTGGAAGGCGCGGGAGGGTGCGCCGAAGACCGCCGTGCCTCCCCGGGCAAGGGTCCTCGCTGTCTCGTCGGGCAAGGGCGGAGTAGGAAAGTCGTCTATATCGGTCAACCTGGCTGCCGGCCTCGCCATGAGGGGCTTCACGGTCGGGGTTCTCGACGCGGACATCGCAGGTTTCTCCGTGCCGCGGATGCTCGGTGTGGCGGGCCCGTTGGAGGCTGGCCCCGACCCGGACAAACCAGGGCGCAAGTTGATCCAGCCCATGGTGCGCCGCCTCGGCAAAGGAGAGCTACGGGTCGTGTCGATGGGTTTCCTGGCCGGCGAGGACGAGGCCGTCATGTGGCGAGCCCTGATGCTAAACCGGGCAGTCCAGCACTTCCTGGAAGAGGTCGCGTGGGGCGATATCGACTACCTCGTCGTCGACATGCCTCCCGGGACGGGCGATATCCAGATGGGCCTTGCGCGCATGCTCCCGAGCGCCGAAGTCCTGGTCGTGACGACGCCTGCCCAGGCAGCCCAAAAGGTTGCCGGCCGTGCGGCCAGCATGGCCCGCAAGAGCTACCTGAGGGTCGTGGGCGTCGTCGAGAACATGACTGCTTTCACCTGTGCCCACGGAGAACGCTACGAGCTGTTCGGCAGCGGGGGCGGCCAGCGTCTCGCCGAAGAGATCGGTGCCCCCTTGCTCGCGCGCATCCCACTTGAGCCCGCCGTCGCACTGGGAGGCGACCGCGGTGAGCCCGCGGCGCTGGACGAGAGCACGGAGGCAGGCAAGGCCTTTGCCGGCCTGGTCGAGGCCATCATCGAACGTTGCCCGGCGCTGCAGATGACCTCGTGCTCGGCGCGCCTGATCGATGCGCTCGAGGCTGCTGCAGGGCAAGCCGCGCCGGTCAGCTGATCGGGTCTTTGCGCTCAGCGCGCGCTCGCGACATCCCAACGCGGCCTCCACCGGACGAATGTCCGGTCTTCTAAGCAACATGTGCGCGGGGCCCTCCGCGCGTGCCATTGTTGGCCAAGCGCCATTTGCCAATTGCGCCGTGCCTCCCCAGAGGGGATGGCCCGGGACAACGGTGAAGGGTTTCAGGTCGAAGTGCAGGGCTGCAAACGTGTGCAAACGATAGGAGCAGGGGTGTGAACCCGAGCCATCCACAACAGAAGTCGGACATCTCGGTGGTCCAGCTAGCCGAGGCGTTGATCCAGGGAGATGTGCTGATAGCTCTCCAAGAACGTGGAGAGGCCGCGCCGGCTTGGGGCTACCTCAACCTGCTCGCCCACAGCGACCGGACGTCGCTCCGACGTGTGAGGGACTTCAACCAGTCACGCCGGCCTCTCTCGGGCTGGGGAACGGTCGTGTTCGACTTGATCGTCGACATTCTCAACTCGGCGCCCTCAGAGGACGAGCTGACCGCCGTCCAACGCAAGGCCCTGGTCCCCCTCGAGCTCAGCATCTGGGACAACCGAGAGACGCTGACGACGCCACAAGATCTCGACATTCTGGTCCGCAGCGCGCTCTACCGCTACATGGGCCAGCTCTGACCTAGCCGTACTTACAGCACCTGGGGCGATGCCGGGAGCTCAACGGTCACATTTGTGGCCTTCACGGAGGCAACGGCTGCAACACCGGGAGCCAAACCGAGGTCGTCAGCCGCCTCACGGCTCATCAACGAGACCACCCGGAACGGGCCGGCTTGCATTTCGACCTGCGCCATCACGATGTCTTTGGTCACCTTGGTGACAATGCCGACGAACCTGTTGCGGGCCGAGTGCCCGGCGGTGGGGCCGACCTCGTGCGGTTGCGCTCTGGCCGGCTGAGCGGCGAACTCGGCAAGGACCGAACCGTCGATGACGCGCCTGCCGGCGCTGTCTCGGCTCGAGGCGAGCCGCCCCGTATCGGCCCAGCGCCGCACGGTGTCCGCACTGACCCCGAGCAGCTCGGCAGCCTCGGGGACGCGGTAGACGGCGGGCGAATGGGCCGCACCGGATGGCTGTCGGGGCGTTGTCATCGCCGCCGGGCTGCTCGGTAGCGACGGATCAGCGCGTTGGTCGAGCTGTCATGGGCTAGGGCCGGCTCGGCCTCTGAGGTGATCTCTGGGACGATCTTCAACGCAAGCGACTTGCCGAGCTCGACACCCCACTGGTCGAAGCTGTTCACACCCCAGATCACGCCCTGGGTCAGGACTTTGTGCTCGTAGGTCGCAACCAGCTCGCCCAGCACCCGGGGGCTCAGCTCAGGAGCGAGGATCGTGTTCGTCGGCCGGTTGCCGGGAAAAGTGCGGTGCGGTACCAGGCGCTCCGCTACCCCCTCTGCGCGCACCTGGTCCGGCGTCTTGCCAAACGCCAGAGCTTCGGTCTGGGCGAAGAAATTAGCCAGCAAAAGATCGTTGTGGTCGCCGACCCGGTGAGCCGGTCGTAAGAACCCGATGAAGTCCGCTGGGACTAGGCGAGTCCCCTGGTGGAGCAGCTGGTAGTAAGCATGCTGGCCGTTGGTCCCTGGCGTGCCCCACACAACCGGGCCGGTGTCAAGGTCGACAGGTTGGCCGTCCAGGGTCACACACTTGCCGTTGCTTTCCATGTCGAGCTGCTGGAGGTAGGCCGAAAACTTGGAAAGGTAGTGGCTGTACGGCAGCACGGCATGGGTCTGCGCGCCGAAAAGGTCGTTGTACCAGACCCCGATGAGCCCGAGCAGGACCGGTAGGTTGCGTTCGAACGGCGTGTTCCTGAAATGTTCGTCGATCGACCTAAAGCCCGCCAGCATCTCGGTGAAAAGTTCGGGCCCTATCGAGATCATCAGCGAAAGGCCGATCGCCGAATCGTAGGAATAGCGCCCACCGACCCAGTCCCAGAACTCGAACATGTTGGCCGTGTCGATCCCGAACGCTGCAACTTCCTTGGTGTTGGTCGAGACGGCTACGAAATGGTTCTTGACTGCCGCCGGGTCACCAAGGCTTGCGAGCAACCATTCCCTCGCCGTCTTGGCATTACCAATCGTCTCCAAAGTCGTGAAGGTCTTAGAGCTGACTATGAAGAGGGTCTCCGCGGGGTCAACGTGGGCCGTGGCTTCCCAGATGTCGGCCCCGTCGACGTTTGAGACGAACTGGAAGCTCAGCGATCTTTCTGAGTACGGCAGTAACGCCGCGTAGGCCATTTCCGGGCCGAGGTCGGAGCCCCCGATGCCGATATTGATGACGTTCCTTATCTGTTTGCCCGTGAACCCACGCCATTTCCCGCTACGGACGGCCTGAGCGAAGGAGGCCATCTTGTCGAGCACCTTGTGGACTTCTGGGACAACGTTCTGGCCGTCCTCATCTATCTCCACGCCCTCGGGAGCGCGCAGCGCCACATGGAGCACGGCACGGTCCTCGGTGACATTGATGTGCTCGCCGGAGAACATGGCCTCCGTGCGCTCGTGCAGGCCGGCCCGTTCGGCGACTGCGACCAGGAGGCGCACGGTCTCAGCCGTGAGCCTGTTCTTCGAATAGTCGAGCAACAGGTCTGCCGCCTCAATTGTCATCGACTCGCCGCGGTGCGGGTCTTGCGCGAACAGCTCGCGCAAGTGCACGTCGCGCATCTTGGCGAAGTGATCGGCTAGCGCCTTCCACTCTGGTGTGGCCGTGATGCGAACTGGGGTGATCTCCATGTTCGTAGTCTGTCACCAAGAGGGGCCTGATTGGCAAGGAAACCCTTGGAAGTCGTCTGGACGACCAACCCGCGGTAGCGGTTAAGGTCGACGTGTGACTACACGGCACCTCTTACTGTTCGATATCGACGGGACACTGGTGCGAGCGGGCCCGGTGGGAGGGGCGGTTTTCGACCGGGCCCTCGAAGCGGTACTGGGGGAAGTCCCTTCCGGGCGGGTCCGAATGAGCGGCAAGACCGACCCCCAGATCGTGCGCGAGTACCTCGCCTTGATGGAGTCAGACGACCCGACCCACCTGCCGTCCATCCTCGAGCACCTCGAGCGGGAGCTGGCGGCCGCAGCAGATGAGCTTACGAGCGACGGCTCGCCCTGCCCCGGGGCACCCGAGCTGCTTGCGGCCGTCGCACGGGACGACCGCTTCTACTCCTCCGTTCTCACTGGCAATATCGCGCCCAACGCCGTCGTCAAACTGGCTGCGTTCGGGCTTGAGAAGTTGGTGGACATGGAGGCCGGCGCTTATGGCAGCGATAGTGAGGACCGAAAGGACCTGGTCCCGATAGCGATCGGACGACTGGCGTCGATGCGCGGTGTTCACCTCTCGCCCGAAGAGACGTGGGTGATCGGGGACACGCCCCGCGACTACGAGTGCGCGGCGGCCGCTGGCGCGCATTGCCTTCTGGTTGCAACCGGCAGCTACGGGATCGAAGAGCTGTCCGGTCTCGGAGCCGACGCCGTATTGGCCGACCTGACAGCCACTGATGCCGTGTTAGACATCCTGAGCGCGGGTCTCTAGAGCCGCCCAGGCCCGGCGTGGCCGCGCCCGGCCCCCCCTTTCCCCTGGTCTTTGTATGGTTGAGGGGTTATGGCGATGCCGCCCCGGTCGTCGAGCCGCCGCGGGGGATCCCAAAGATGGCTTCTCATCCCCCTGGTCCTCACGATCCTTGTCCTATTGATCGATGCATCCATGCATGCTCGCTCGACACAGCCCGAGGCAACAATGAGCAGCGAAGCCTGGGTCGACAGGGTCCTGCCGGAAATAGCACAGTCGAGCGCGCAGGGCCATGAGATCGCTCAGCTCAGCTCGGCCCGGCTGACCAGCAATTCGGACATCGTCTCGAGTGAGCTAACAAAGATTGCTTCGGCCGCTTCGGCAACCTACGAGGCGGTGGCCGGCTATGAAGCACCGTCCGAGGTCGACCAGGCAGCGGGCTTGCTCGACGCCTGCCTCGCAGCCCGCAAGGCAGGCTCAGCTCAGCTGGCATCTGCCGTCCGGGATCTCGTTGGAGGCGATGGGCCCACGACAGCTTTGTTGCAAATGGGCACGGCGGCAGCGGATTTCAAGGTCGGAGACAGCGCTTACCAGCTCTTCGCACAGGATTTCCCGAGGCTCGGCGTGAAGATGCCTGGCTCTCAGTGGGCAACGGGCAGCAGCCTTTATGAACCGAGCGGCATCGGTGCGTTCGCGTCAAGGCTGCTCGCCAACTTGGTCAAATCCCCTAAATACCACTTAGCCATTGATTCGATAGCGACCGCGCCACCCGCGTTGAGCCTGCAAGGCAAGGTCGAGATACTGTCGCCGGCAAGCACTGTTTCGGTGACCGTGGTCGTGGCGGACGTGGGCGAGTCCCCCGAAAATGGCGCCCGAGTTACGGCCACGATCACGCCGGCCGGAGGTGCGCGGAGCGAGCACGTGTCGGCCTCGGTGGATCTTTCCCCAGGGCAGGCCCACGCGGTGACCCTGCCGGGCCTCCATATCGCCCCCTCCGTGCTCACGGTCCTTACCGTCGAGGCTCTCGAACCGGGCGGCGCGTCGGGCAGCGTTTCCAAGTCGATCGAGATCGAGGTGCCGGGGCCAAGCTTTAGGGCCACCTCGACCGCGACGACGCTCGGCGGCGCTGGCATAACAACCACCTCGACTTCGGCTGCCACGGGAGCAACCGCCTTAGCCGTCCCGCCGAGCGCCCCGACGACCGGAGTGACTGTGGTCGTAGCGAACACCATCGCAACCACGACCTCGCGCCCCACGCCCACGACCCGCGCCACAACTACGAGCCGCCCCACACCCACCACCCGAGCGACGACTACGACACGCCCGACCACGACGACCCGCCCGACCACTACGACCAGAGCTACGACTACGACCCGACGCCTGACTACCACGACAGCGCGCCCGACCACTACGACCACGACGCGCCCGGTGACAACGACAACCCGGCGCCCAACGACCACGGTCGCCACGACCACAACCGCGGTCCCGCCGACCACTGAGGCAGCGCCAACCACAGCCGCCCCCGCGACTACTCTGGCACCCCCGGCAACGTCGACCACCGTCACACCGCCGACCGCTCCTGCCACGACCTCGGCCACGCCCGTGAGCACAACGTTGCCGCCCACCACGACCGTTACGACAGGGTGACCACTGCGTGGGTGCTCCGCGGGGGTGCAAGCTTCGGCGCAGCCCAAGTAGGCATGGCACGGGCCCTCATCGAAGCTGGGCACCATCCAGACATGCTCTACGGGACCTCGGCCGGAGCGCTTAACGCCTCTTGGTTGGCCGCGGACCCGACGCTTGAAGGCCTTGAGGAGCTTTCCCGACTGTGGACGATGGTGCGGCGTCGTGACGTGTTCCCACTGCGGCCCTGGCACGCCCTATCCGGCCTCGCCGGTTGGCGGGACTTCACCGTGAGCGCCGTCGGCTTGGCCAGCTGGCTGCGCACCACCACCCTGCTGCGCCGATTGGAGGACGGGGTGCTCCCTCTGACGGTGGTAGCCACAGACCTGGAGAACGGGCAGGAGGTGCTGCTCGAGAGCGGGCCAGCGGTCCCGGCGTTGTTGGCATCCTCGGCGATGCCCGGCATTTTCCCTCCGGTCCGCATCGGGGACCGCTGGCTGGTTGACGGGAGCGTGGGCTCGGACAGCCCAATTGGGGCAGCGGTCAGGGCAGGCGCGGGTCGCGTGTGGTTGCTGCCGAGCGCCCCGACTGTGCCTGTGCCCCGTCCGAGAGGAGCCTTCGACGTCATGTTGAGGTCGACCGCAATCGCCCTTGCCCGGCAGGCAGAGGTTGCCGTGGCAACCTGGGCGAGCCGCTGCGAGCTGTTCGTGTTACCCGCACCTCTGGTTCCGGGGGTATCAGCGTTCAGTTTCACCAAGAGCCGCGAACTCATCACGTCCGCGTATCTGCTTACCCAACAATGGCTGGAGGAGGCACACCCTGAGCCGGAGTTGTAACACGGCCTGAGCTGGAGTTGTAACTTTAGGTAGTGACAGCTGGCAACGAGATCCCTCATCGCTTCGTGGAGTAAGAGGATGATCAATGGCTAAAGCGCGGCCGCGCAGGTCACCCGAGGGCCCGTCGGACGGGCCTTTGGGTCGGACAGCCAACGGAAGGCGCAAGCCCGAGCCGAGCGATGCCCCGGCAGACGCGGCGGTCGTCCCAGAGGTGCTGGATCTCGACGAAGATGTCGTTTACCAGCCAGAAGGTACCCACGACCCGGGACAGGAAGCCGACCTCGCGCAACCTGGCTTCGCCCAACCCGGGGCCGCTGGAGGCACTTCACAGTGGCCCTCCAGCGGCGCTGCCGGTTGGGACGGCGATGGCACGGGTGTGTGGGACGCGGCAACCGAATGGGGTGCAGAGGACCAGGGCGAGGTCTGGGACGAACAGACCGGCTGGGACGGCGGCCTCGAAGCCGCCACCTGGGAGCCCGAGCAGGGAGCGGACGAGGGAGAGATATGGGTCGAACCCGACTGGTCGGCGTCCGGGTACGAGCGAGGGTATACGGCGGCCTATCCGCGTTCCCGTGAGGAGGCATTGGCTGCCTACCAGGACTACGGCACCCTCGAACGCGATACGGGATGGACCCGAGAGGTCCCACGCAGTCCTCGGCGCCAAACGGCCCGCGGGAACGGCCCATGGCCGGAGCTCGTCATGATCACTGCGGTCGCGGTGATCATCGCAGCCGTGATCCTTGCCGTCACAGGTGCCGACAAGAGCCCGCCAAACGGGCCCCAGGCTGCTGCCACGTCTTTGCCGGCGGTCACCGTGCAGCGAACGCATTCTTCCTCGCCAGCCACCGGGAACTCCCCCAAGAGCACTTCCCCGCCTGCCACTTCCAGGGTCACCGGGCACACCTCGACGCCCACTACGTCCAAGACAGCAAAGCTGAAAGCCGGCCAGGGTGCTAAGAACCTGGCGGTGAGTGCCGGCGTGGCACAGTCGCTCGTGAAATCGTGGCTTGCCACCAACCCAGGTGGTGTCGACCTCGTGGCGGCAGATGTGGCAGGCACGGTCCCCCGCGAGCTCTATTACGCCATGCAACCGGCCTCGGCGACCTATTGGGCGACAGTGGTTTTCAAACCCTCCGCCGCGCTGCTCGCAAAGTCTTCGACAGCGGCCGGCCAGACAAAACTCGCCCAGTTCCAGAACAGCGTCTACGTGTTCTCCTGGAAGGCCGGGCCCGTGTGGACGCTTCTTGGAGAGGTGACCGCTGGTAGCTGTCCGAACAGTTGGGTGCCCAAGAGCGTCCTTTCAGTCTGGGGCCTCTGCGGCGTCTAAAGTTTGAGCCTTGTCCCGGCGCCGGCGTGGAGCGGTAACCTAGGCCCCGGGTAAGTCACACCTTGCGCTCGTAGCTCAACGGATTAGAGCATCTGACTACGGATCAGAAGGTTGGGAGTTCGAATCTCTTCGAGCGCACTAGATGTGACCAGGTCAGAGGCGGTGCGGGGCTGGCGGGATGAGTGTGGAACCCACCTCCAAGCCAGTTTGACAGCCTAAATGACAGCCTGGCCGTCTGCGGGGGGCACCAAGAGGCTGGCCACGTTATTCATAAGCTCACGCTGGACTACGGGTACCACGTGGCCGTAAAGGTCGGACGTGGTGGCGATGGTCGAGTGCCCCAGGATCTCCTTCAAGTCGTGGAGGTCTACCCCGCCGTACGCCCGCAAGAGGGTGGCCGCCGTGTGGCGAAGGTTGTGGATACGCTCGTGCCCTAGCCCTGCGTGCCTCAAGAGCGTGTCGAACTGGCGGTTCAGGTTGCTGGGCTCGATAGGGCGCCCGGTTGAAGTCACAAAGATAAGCCCGTGGTCCTCCCAGACGCTGCCCGCCCGCAGCCGCTCCGCCTCCTGGTCCGCCCAATGGGACTGTAAAGCCGTCTGAACGGGAGCGGGCATGAAGCATGACCTTCGGGAATTCTCGGTCTTTGTCGCCCCAAAGCTCAGCCCCTGGCCCTTGACCCGGCTGAGAGTCCGTTGGACGTTGACGGTCCCGGTCTTCATGTCGAGATCGGACCACTTGAGGGCTAGGGCTTCGCCCTTCCTGATGCCCAAGGAGATCAACATCAGCCATAGGGGGTACAGGCGCTCCCCCTTAGCAGCCTCCAGGAGGGTCCGGACCTGTTCGAGGGTCAGTTCGTGGACCTTTGTGGCGTCACGCTCAGGCCGAGGCGCCACGACCTTGGAGACGACGTTCTGGCCCACCAGGTCCGTTCGTTGAGCGTCTCCCAGTGCTCGACGAAGGGTTGCGTGGATCAGCTGCCGTGTCCGGTCCGACAAACCCTCGTCCCTCTTCGTTTTCAGCAGGCGCTGGACATCCTGTGCCTTCAGCTTGTCAAGTCGGACACCTCCCAGAGTCGGTACAACGTGCGTCTCGACGATGTATCGGTATGAGGCCTTCGAACTGGGCCTGAGCGAGGATGAGTCGACGGTGTCGTCCAACCACTCCGTCAGGTATCTCCCGAGGGGCATACGGGTGTCGGCGACGGGGAGCCCAGCGGCGAGGTTCCGTTTCGCCTGGTTGAGCTTGCCCAGTACCTCGCCCTGGGTGCGACCGTAGAAGAGCTTCCGCCGTCTATTGGCACCCTCATAGCCAAGGTCAATTTCCCCAACCCATCTACCGTCCGCTCGTTGGTACAGGGCGCCCTCGCCCTTCGCTCGCCTCCCCCGACTTGCCACGGTCCATCTCCTCTCGTGCTCCACGCTCGTCCACGAGTTTCTCACCCGGGCGTGATGGTCGGGGCCGACGTCGACACACGGAGTGGGCTACTGGTCAGCTTCCTCGGCCAGCCGACGGCGACGAATGTAGTCGACCAAGTCCACAAGCCAGATCCGTCTCGAACGACCGATCCGGAAAGACCGCAGCTCCCTCGTTGCCATCAGTTCGTAGACCCGGGCCCTTGAGATTTCCAGCTGCCGCGCCACCGCCTCCGGTGTGATTGCAGTGGTATAGAGCGCTTCCTGGCTCGACCGAGGTATACCCGGAACACCCGAGAGTTCGGCTAGGGCCGGAGCAACCGTGGCTGGTCTATTCCCGTCCCCTAACGTGGAGTCCCCCGACATCGGCGTGGAGCGGCCCCGATGCCATCAACATCGTCATGTGGGCCTGTCCTTTCCGGGGTAGGGGGTCAATAACGGTCGGCACCGCTTGGAGCGGCAAGCACAGACACGATCATCCCATTCACGGCCGGGCCTCGTCAATGGACTCCAGGTGCCAACACCCAATTTTGTTTACTGGGGACAACTTTCCTCGCCCTCCCCTTGTGGAGCACCTGTCTCCCTGGCTCTGGCAGCGAGGCGGCCCGTCCAGGGCCTGTGGGAGTTGCACTTTGGCCTATCCGGCGGGGCTCGTTGTAGCACGTCCAGCAAAGGGCGAGGAGGCCGATGTCGACCTCCTCGCCTATGCCCCTTGCCGTAGTGGAGGTGCAGGTCCACCTTGGTGCGGTCGTCCAAGGAGGCGGCATGTGAAACCCTCACTTGGCACAGGTACGGCGATGTTCCCAGAAGTACTTCGGCCATCTTTGCTGCCAATAGAACTTCTACCCTACAGACGAGATGGCTTTTGCTTGGTCATGATCTCGGTCCGACAGTAGCGAAGAAGCTTTCCCGATCGGGGGGTCGTCCAACACGCATGTCCAGAGGCCCTCGTTTCCTCAGCAGGTCGAAGGTGGCCTGCCACTCTGGGGTACCGAAAGCGGGCATCTCGACCGTGACAACACCCTTCTTTGCGTCCTCATCAATGATGGTGCCAAGGGCACGAGCCGTTGACCTGAACGATGCGGGGTTCACTACTTGGCGGAACTTGTTTGGGTCGGGCTCCTTCTCTGCCACCCTGACCCCACCAGAGGCGCTCATACAACCCCCATCCTCCTTACCCCGGGGCTTGCGCCCCAGAGCGAGGAGCACTTCCTTGAGCTTGTCCTTGAGCAGGACACCCTCGGCCCCGTCAGTGACCACGTAGTAGGTCCTCAGGCCATCGTCGTTGCGCCCTTGGGGGATGCTCCAGTACTGGTACTCATGGCGGGAAAGTCGCCTGTACAAGGCCTCGCCCTTTCCGGTGACCACCGTTGCGTACAACTCGGCACCGAACTCAGCAAAGTTTGTGAGGTAAGCCCTAGTGAGGCGCTCCCGCACTCCTGGGCCACATGCTTCACACCACCACTCATTACAGGGGACCCATCCTCCAACGCCTTCTTGGGACCCAATCTTGTCCTGCCTGTATAGGTACTTGGGGTTCGGGCACCTAGCTTTTGTCGGAGTTTGTCCCATAGCAGTTCTGTGTGTGTGTTGTTGTATGGGGGAAACTCCGACATCACCCAACGTCCTTGCTCCAACAAGGTCTCGGAGTTTGGCTAGCCCACCTCCGTCTCGGCAGGCATGGCAGTACCAGACCAGCTTGTCGATGTCGATCTCCAACGACGGGTGCCGATCGTCGTGCCAGGGACAGTGGTACCGGGTCTTCCCGGGTACGAGCTTCACTCCGAGAAGCTCAAAGAGAGCCGAGAACTCTTCCCTGGGCGCGTCCGGGGTCTTTAGCTCCCGCTCTCTGAGCTTCTGGTCAGGAACACGGGGTTCTTTACTAACGGGGGTTTTGGGAGGCGGAGGCTCGGGGGCCAGTACTTCGACCACCCAGTCCGGGAGGACTTGCACCTCTTCGAGTGGAACAAGCCCACCCCTATAAAATCCGTAACCAGCGCTCGGCGGTACCTTGACGTACCCACCTTCGCCTTTCGTGTCGATCCCGGGGCCGATGGTGTGCTGGGTACTGGGCAGTTCCCGGCCACCCAGGCGGAAGTGAGCGTGCAGGCCATTGGGCGAGTACCCGAGGAGCGTGTGATACATATCGTCTCCAAGCTCCGGCATGGAGTGAAGAGTCCGAAGACCGTCGTTACGCTCGTCGACGTCGATGACAAAGTGGTCGGCGCCCACGTCCGGTCAAAAATCCGATGTCACAGTTGGGGTAAGCCTTCAACCATGACACCACCTGGTCCCGAGGCAGTGGTTCCTCTCGGTAGCGCTTGTACCGCAGCCCCCTGGGTGGGACTTTTCTGCCCTTCACCTGCGGGATGGGCCGCCAGCCTTTGTCATAGGAAGTAAGGGCACTTTCACCGTAGGTGCCACCGTCGAGGAACTCGGTCTGACCTCTGGAGGTCGTGTATGATGAAGCCACCGCATCCTCCCTCAGGATGAGTCATCAGACGCCCCGGCTTGTCCCCGGGGCGTCTTGTTTATGAGTACTAGTTGTTGGGCATCTTGTGGGCATCCACGAAGGCGACCAAGTCGTCGAGCCTGACCCGCCGAGCCCTACCTATCCGGATAGAAACAAGGTCACCCTGGTCGAGAAGTCGGTAGACCGTAGCCCGAGAAAGGCTCAACAGGCCCTTGACTTCGCTTGGGCTCAGGTACCGCATGTGGCTAAGATCGGCATCGCTCATGGGTGCTCCCTCTACTCTGTCCTCAGCCGTCAGAGTACGCCTGAGACAGCATAGGGACAATAGCCATGTCTTGAGACGTTTGCAAGAGGAATCTTCAACCCTGGCAGCCCTTTTTTGATCGAGCGCCGTCTTCACGTCACAACGAAACGCGTCTCGAACTGATGACATCAAGCGGCAAATGCAGCCCCGATACGTCACCTTGGGCCACGGCAGCTGGGCACCAATCGGGGTGGCCCGTCGACGAAATTGTTGGTGCGCCGGTTGAAACAGCCCACAGAGAGGAGGTTTGGCCATCCGTCCCGAGGCTCCAAGCTTCGAAGGCCCGTCGATGTCACTGACCGCGGCACGTTACCGGGCGGGTACTGATGCTCGGCATCAGGCCGTCGCCTCCTTCTCTTCCTCGACTATTTTCCGGTAGCGCTGCGAGAGCTTTTCTTCGTAAACCTTGACGATGGACTCGAACTGCGTCTTGGTCAGGTCAAGGCCCGTCATCCTCCTCAGCGCCCAATCGTGAGCGTGGATATCGAGCTGGGCTTGGCGCTCACGAGACTGGTAGTACTCCTGGCCGTTCCTGGCCTCGCTCTCACTACGGAACTTGGCCACCTCGAACCGGTACAGGGCAACGACGGCGACGTAGTAGCGGCCTTGGACCATGCGTACTCGGGGCTCATAGGAGGGGGCCAAGTCCTCTGGTGCGTACCGTGCATACTGGCGGTCACTCTCATCCGCGACCACAAGGTCACGCAGGTCCCGGTAAAACTTGCCTAGAGCTTTCACGTGCTCCCTGAGCTTCATCCGATCATCAGGTTCGTTGTACTCGGCGACCATCCCCAGGACGATGTTGATGTTTTCCTTGATGGCCTTCAGGTAAGGACCGACCCTGTTGTAATCAAAGAAGGGGACCCGGTGCCCGAAGTGGGTGAAGTCCTCTTCGTAGCGGACCGCGACGGCGATGTCCTCGTCGCTGATGCCGAACTTGAGCCGAAGATGAACGGCTTTCTCTCGGGCCGAGTCGACCTCACCCTCGAAGGTGGCCGACTCAGCGACCCGGTTGAGGTCGAGCACCTTCTTTAGTGCCTGGGCCTTGTCCATGGTCATGAGCGAACCCTCCACCCCGTGACGGCGGTGACGCCGCCAGCGGTAACTGGCTTTGGTTGCTGAGCGTGCGACGTGATCATGATTTCTCCTTGTATTCCGGTGGCTGATCGCATCATGATCCCCCCACAGAGCACCGGCACGCCGGGGAGTAAGGGTTCCCACCACTGTGCGAGGTAAACGGTCAAGATCGACCTAGGTCGCGCCGCCATCAGAGTAGCGCGATGCCTTCGTCATCTAGATTGAGCCGAGTCGAGACCCGTGTGGGTGCCAAACGTCAATCCGGTCGTACCATCAGCACCCCGGTTGCCTTCAATTCACGGACCTCGGCGGCTACTATCAGGCCCTTTACGCACGTCCCCGGAGAGCCCGCCAGCACGCCGCTAGGCCCCGTCGGCCCGGAGGGTATTCCCCTCCCTCATCCCTGGATCGGCCGCTCCTAAAGCCCTTTAGCCCGGACTAGCCTGAATAAGTGACGTGTTCGTTTTGGTGGGCTAAGGGGCCGGGGTTGAGGTACCGTACGGAAATCGACGACCTCGGTTGTGATTGTGACCTCTGTGGTCTGCCCCTGCCTGACGGTCGTCGTAGTAATATGCGGTACCACATCGCCTGCAAATAACGGTCCCGGAGGAGGAGGCAACGATGCCAAACAAAGAAGTACGTGACAACCGGACAGGTGCCCCCACCACAGAACGCATCCTCGGCATTTCGGTCTGGGTGGCAGGACCGGACGGGAGCAAGGAGGAAGTGGCGATGGTTAACATCTCGGACATCGAGCCGCCGGTACTCCTACGTGGCGCCTACGACCGTAATCGGTTGAGGGTTACCGTGTTTACGGACATTACGAACATCGACATCCCAAGGGTTCGAAAAACACCCCAGCTACCGAGGTAGGCGGGGCCAACATTCTTCGCCCCTTTGGGCAGGCCGACAGTGTTCCATTTAGCGCCTTGGCAGACTGGTTTGGCCGAGCCGACTCGAAGACGCCAGCGCCGTCCCACCCTGGCATTCCCGGAAAGGCCCCCAGAAGCCCCGTAGAGGCGCCAAAACCTTTCCCGGTGCCTTTCGGGCTGGTTCCAAGGCGCTGGAGGCCTTCTAGGGGCGCACAGGGCAAGGAGACCCGACGACCTGGCCCAGGAACCGTGCTGTCATTGAGCTTTCGTCATTGACGGACACGTTGTTGGCCTAGCCGGTTGGTTGAGCCAGAACGACAACCGTGACCGTCGATCTTCTGGAACCATACCTCAACCGAGCGCGTCTTCGCTCGCGTTCCGTGGAGGTACTTACAGATGAAATGTTATGGGCCGTCAAGTAGAGCGTGCTCCGCCACTACTACATGCCAAGCGTGAACCAGTCCTGGCCGTGAATAACGTGGAGCTGGCTATCGTGCCCGGTTACCACAGCCCGCTCGGGCACCTCGCTACCGTCTGGCAAAACAATCCGCTGGGTAGTGCGAACCACGAGTTTGCCTCCTTGCAATGCCCCGGTTACCAGTCGGTCCCTCTCGGAGCCGTAGCCACCAGCTAACGAGGCGTTGTCCGAACGAACGGCAAGCGCTCGGGCCCCGGCCACCTCGGTCGTCCAGGCCCGAACCGCCCCATCTTCGATCCGTACGACTGGGAAATCGCTGTAGTAATAGGCCCAGACGGATTCCCCGTCCACGTTGAGGGCGTAGCAGTCATGGATCGGGCTCACGGAACTATTGCGCCCGCGGGAGTACTCCCAGGCTCTCTCGAGCTCACTGGTGAAACAAACGATGCCTGACACGCCCACCGGGGCACGGGCGTCTACTCCTCCCCAGCCGTAGTTCCCGAAGATACCCTCGTCGAAGTACCCGACCCAGACGTTCCCTGCTGACGTGGTCCGTACGTGCGCGATGCCGTCGCCCAGCGTCGCCTGGATAACCAGGCGACCTTGGCCGTCATAGACAAGGGCGTTGCGCTCGGCACCGGCCGGGTTCCACTCACACCGAGCGCCCACGACCAGGACTCGACCCTGTGGAAGAAGCTGGACGAAAGGATGCGCTAGGGAAAGCCCGCGTATCCGTGCCACGACCTGAGTCTGAGAGCCGTGCACGGTTACTACCGCCCCCCAGTTAGTACGTGTCCGGGACCCGGGGTAGTTCTCCAGGTCCGGCTCGAACGCAGCCATCTCGGCATCCGGGACCCAGAGAGCAATTATCCTCCCATCCCAGTTGACTGAGCTGCTCACCAACTGCAGGCCGATGTCGGGCGGTTCCAGCCGACCCACTCGTTCCAACTTCACCGTTCCGAGACGGAGCATCTCACCGCGCCGGGCCTGATCCCGGCGTTGCAGCTCCTCCCACGACACCACTCCATTGTGGTGTATCAGCCCATTCGGCTGTCCGGCAACAGCCGGTGAGCCACTCCCCCCGGTGCGACCTATTCGGCAGCGCTAAGCGCCTGCGGCGAGGGCACCAACCGATGACACCCGGAGTTTTGTCGTGTTCGTCGGGGCCAAAAGCCTTGACTGACCAGGGCATCAGCCGATAACGAACATCGGTGAAAAGCAAAGTGGCACGGTCGCGACGAACCCGGATTTAAAGGGCACGGCCGAGACCTCACCGGCATCGTCGACGGGCCTTCCCTGGCCTAGGGCGGTACCGGGTGTTCTGTCCTCGATGGGGCCGAGAACCCGAGCCAACCAGAGCACCCAGCCATTGACCGGTTACCCGGGGATGAGCAACGAGGACACGTTGTTCGTGCTGGGGTCGGGCGGTGAGGGAACCCACCCGTGCTGACTCTGTCCCAAGCCGAGCCTCAATCGCTGACGTGTGCTGACGGCACCTAAGTCGGTCTTCAACCCGAAAAATAGGCCCTTTGGGCTGGACTTGAAACGGAACGTTTGACAGCGTCTTCACGCTCTTTGGCCATTCCCGGACGGAGCTGACCCATGACCATGAGGAGGGGTACCCGATGAGGACCGAGCCCCGCTTCTTGGGAAGGGCTCTAACGCACTCCACACGGTGACCCAAGCCTCCGGCCCATGTTCCTATGTAACCGTTAGAGTTTGTGGAACCCCCGGAGCTAGTGGAACGCCTAAAGCGCCACGTCAGCGGCCTCTTTTGGTTCGACTCGTCTTCCCGCCGTAGTTTTCACTCCGGACCGTTATACGGCCTCTGGCCCCACCTGCCGCTTGATTGAGGGGCGAGGGAGGCTGAGCCAGATACTCGGCGGGTTCTAAGCCTCTTGAGCACCGTTTCGGATACCGACACTTCCACAGACGGTGCTGGGTTACGGGGAGCGCACCCACCGGAGTGCCGATGACCGGCATGGGCAACTACCCATTGGACGCTCACCACCTGAACAGCCGACACCATCCACGAAAGTCTAAAAACGCTAGCTCAGGACCCAGCTCCAGGTCTTTCCCTTGTTGGTCGAGCGAAGCAAGTATGTCGGAGTGGATGTCCCTTGGTTTGGTCCCCAGGCTTGAGCCCAAATGAGGCCCCCTCCTGCGCTTGTCGCCGACCGGAGCGTCAATCCCTCAGGCAGAGTGCCCTTTGGAGTGACCGGCATACCGTCGCTCGGGGCTCTTGCAGGGACCTTTGACGACGAGACCTTCCAAGAAGCTCCACCGTCTGTCGTCTCCCACAGTTTTGTTACTCCGCCACAGGTCGTAACCGTCGCTGTCCCATAGTTCAAGTTGGCGAACGTCAGCCCGCCGACAAAGGAACACTGGGGAAACCTAAACGTCTTCCACGTCCGACCATTGTCCCACGAATATGGGACGAATCCCCAGACTGACGCCCCCTCCAGGTCGAGCCAAATCCGGTTGCCGATGACGTCGACTTTGAAGACGTGCTCTTGCCATCCTGCAATAGATTTAGGCGTGATCGTTGTCCACTGCGCCCCTTCGTCGTGGGTGAGGAATATGCCCTTGCCGTTCACGACGATCAGGCCTTTTGCTCCATCGACGGCAATGTCGTACTGGGCAGTCATCGCGTTGGCTGGAATCTCGATTGCGTGTTTGATGGACGCCCCGGCTTGCGTACTGGAGATGACGCCGATCGCTATGCTGAAAGCACAAGCAACTAAAGCTCGGAGGCCCTTCACAGCGACATGATACGGGTTCGACTACATCCTCCGAGGGTGCCCCCACCCCTGAACCAAATGGCAGGTGGGCCCAGTGGCCCGTCATTGTCGAGGGCGACCAGATGGTGACCGCCACCGACCAGCCCACGATCATGCCGCATCCGCATGCCGAGGGACTCTTATAAGTCCTCGCCCCCTTCGGCAATATCCTTCATCCGAAACCCGGCCCGTAGAAGCGCCTCCCATGTGGCTTTCATCTCGCCTTCAGGGGTCACAGCTATCTCCAACCGGCCTCGGTCATCAATGCCAGAGAGGTGAATGCACCGCCTCTTCATGAGCGGAGTACCAGCCCAACCCACCGTGTCCAACCACATCGTGGAGGTTGTCGCCTGAACGCATATATCCCGCGACTCCAAGAGCATTCCTTGGGGCGCCGAGACCTCTAAGCCCGCTGAGCGTACGAGCACGTCTGGTCCACCCTTGTGCCAGTCCACCCACGTGTTCCAAGGCCTACGGGTGCGAACGAACGCCTTCGTCGAGTAGGTGACCGACTGCGCCTTCACGGAGTCCTTTATAGGGGTCCTCCGCAGCCAGGTCAGCCCTTGTTCCCGAAGGAACGTCTTCAGTTGCACGGCCCATTCTGTCATCCACGGCCAAGGGCGCTTAGACCATCCTCCGGGCCTGCGAGCCCGCAGAAGGCGGGCAGGACGTGGCGGCGTAAGCCGCTCGTGCACGGTGCCGGGGCGGGATAATCGGGAAATGTCGTCCTCGCCCGCCCGGGCACCTTTCAAGCCACCGACGGGGAGTGTGTTCTTCCCGCTGGCATCCAACGCTCACGCCTTGGTGACGGGCGCTCCCTTGGCCAGTGTCCGAGCGCGGCTGAAGGCGTCGAGCCTGTTGTACAGCCACGTGCTCATCGAGTCGGGACAGATGAGCATTCAAGCAGGGCCGAACGGTGCTCACGCTTGGCGACACCAAACGCAACCGGGTGAAGATGTCCGGTGGCAGACGCCAAAGGGTCGTAACCGTGCTCAGAAGGCTCCGATCACGCTTGCTATTGCACGTGAGACGACACCCGGCGTCCCTGCGCCAGGTCCATATCACCAGGTGCTCAACTCGGCGACGTCGATCTGTTGGATGCCGACGTTCGAGCCCTTCGGAGCGGAGCTGCCTAAGGGGTGCGACTGGATCACCTTCGGCGTCCCTGGACCTGTAGCACCAGAGTTCGAGAAGCTCGCTGACAGATGGAAGCGCCTGGACGACAACAACCAGGCACTTGTCCGACTCGTGCCCGAGCGTTTCGTCCGGTCACGGCTCATCGACCACGTCAGCAATGACCTCGTCACGGGGACCTCTGGCCAATGGGACGTCAGCGTGGACCGGTATCACGGTAGGGTCATCGGTGCTCGCCTTGCCGGGGATGCCACCGTCAAGGCGACGGGTTTCGCACTCCCGATCCTCGTTCCTCGTGTTGGTGACTTGCCCTGGGACGACATCAAAAGGATTCGCAAGCTCAAGGCCATGACCCGACTTCGAGAAGTGCTCCGGGAGGTTGACGCCGAGGCATACGAGGTGGCTACCTCTGGCGGTGATCTCGAAGCGGCGATGCACGCCGCCTACGTCAAGAAGGTTGTCCACGCCACCAAGGGCGTGGAAGGTATCCGCTCGATAGGGTCCATGGCTCTCGCCGAGCTAGTCGTCGGCTCAGGCTCCGCCTATATCTTCGCTGGTCTGACGTTGCTCGGGCCCATTGTCGGCCCGCTGGCCGGTGCCGGGGCGACGGCCGTCACGATGACTGGGCTCCATGTCCACAAGATCGTCCGAGAGCGCCGTCAACGTGCGTGGCTCGGCGTCATTGAGGCCATTGCCGAGGCTGCGCCCTAACACGTGGGTCCCGTCGTGCCTCCGTCGATCAGAACGAGCCTGCTCAGGCTTCACGCTGAGTCGAGACCGACCAGAATGATGCAATGACAATCCTTACTACCCCTGCACCGGGTGACATCGAGCAGCTCAAGCGTTCCGTTTCGTACGAGTGCGGGACTCTCATAAGCCAAGGCTTGCTATATCTCCGCGAGGGTGCCCAGTTGGCCGCCGACACCGCACACCTCTATCCAGCGGCAGACGCGCTCCTCGAGTCTCTCCTGACCAAGCTCCGCTCACTCGACGCCTTCTTCTCGAACTTCGAGGTTAGGGCGACCGACGCCATCGCGAGTGATCTCGCACCAGGATGGGCGCCGTTCGCGATCCTGACACCAGATGAGCGGAAGATGATCAACGTCCGGATCGCTCACTTGACCTACCTCAGGCCCACGGAGCACGAGTGGGAGTTCGGGCTGATGATCAGGCGAGCCCTTGAGACAATGAAGCGCTTCATCGAGACCGCCGGACCCAACAACGTGCATGACGGGGAGCAGCGACTGAAGGAGCTGGAGGCGGTCCTCGCCAACTGGGGTGACCTCGATGACGTGAAGACGAAAAACGATAACCACGCCTATCGCTAGCGCCCCCGGTCATCCCTCGTCAGCGACGAAGACAGGCGAGCGTCAGCGGTCCCGCCCGGACTTGCCTGGTTCGGCCACGTCGGCTCCCGGCTGTGCTCGCGCAATGGGGGACCGTTCTCGGCTCCGGTCACGAGGCCTCCCTTGGCGGTTACGCACCCGTGTCGTAACAAGCTCAGTACTAGAACGACTTTCGAACCATTGTTGTCGCTGGAAAAGTCTACGGGTACAAGGCCCTAGGAGGCCCCAGGCTGGGCGATAGCGGGGCGGCGCCTCCCCTTCCCACCCCTGGCCTCGATCGGGGGTCTACGGGGCGTACAGGGGCATCTCAGAGGGCGGGAGGTAGAAACCCCAGCTGGGACAAGGGCCCTTGAGCGGTCTATGCAACGTGAGGGGGCTGAGCCACACACTCGGCGGGTTCTAGGCCTCTTGAACCGTCTCGGACACCGATGCTTACATGAAGGGGGTGCTGTGAGTTGCAGGGTGCGCACCAGCCTTCCCGGCGTCACGTGTCCAGTGGTTTGAACCCGATGTCCGTTTCCGCCCGGTTGACAAGCACATTGTGGGCGCTCAGCTTGTCGAGGATCACAAGGTAACTACTGGTCCAGAAAACGGCGATGATGTCGGCGTCAGGGACTCGAAACCGGACCCCTGGTCCCCGGAATGGCCGCGACCCTCTGACGACGTCAGCAGAGCTGATTTCCTCGAACCTAAATTCAAGCGTCGGCGTAATTAGTCCCAGTACCCGGGCTGAGGGACCGAGCCGAACGCCCCACTCGAAAATAGAGAGCCGGACAAAGTGAACGATTGCTCTGCCGGTGGGTTCCTTCGCTGAGGTCCAAGACATACTCGGTGCGATATCCGTCATTTCAGGAGGAGAAGGAGCCAACTGACACGTCCGGGAGCCGCCGTGACCACGTCATGCTAGAAGCCTTTCCGCCCACGTCCGGTTTCGGCTTAGTTCTTCCAGCCTCTTGCCTGGAATGTGGGCGCTCCCTGCCTGCTCAGAATGTTGCGAAGGTTGTGCCCACCCTTCTGGCCCACAATTAGCAGGGTCATAATGTTGCTCGCCTTGGCGTCGTACTTCGATACCCGCTCGACACCGTTGGCGAGCAGATGGTGACGCCAGCGTGGGAACATGGGCCGCAGTGCGTGTATCGCAGGCCCTGCGCCTGAGCGCAGGACGCACAGCTCAATGTCGCTATAGTCGTCGTCGCTCACGACGCCATCGTAGGCTCCCGGCGGCTCAGCTGGATGACCCAAGTACGTCAGGCGAAGGTCTTCACAACGCCAAACGACGCTTTGGCGCTTGGCGCTCGGCGCTCCTTCAGAGATGTGTTACAGGGAGCGCACCTGCTGGGCCGAGGGGCTGGGACAGGCACCCCGCCAGGTCCATTGCTGCCTAGCATGACCCCTCGTGGACGACAGCCCCGAGACCTGCGTCGTGTTCCTTCTGGGCTACCCCGGTGTTGGGAAGCGGACGGTCGAGGTCGCACCTGACGGAGCTTCTCGACGGAGTTCTGGTGGACAGACGCACTCATCAGCATCCCCCTTCTCACGCTTTTCAAGTGGGATGGGAAGTTCCCGATCACGATGGAGATTGGGAAACGTGTTGGGTTGATCCGCGAGGCGGTCCTGGGGACCATCGAGGATTTGGCTCCAAAGTCGAACAGCTACGTCTTCACGACCGTGCTGAAAGACGACGAGGACGGCTTGGGCCAGTACGAGCGCGCCCAACCTCGCTCGGCGTCGGGGCTCGCTGTTCTTGTCGGTCATGCTTGACTGCGAGGTCGACGAGCAGGTCCGGCGCATTGACACCCCGGATAGGGTCCCCCGGCTAAGGGTTCCGACCCCGAGGGGTACCGGCGACACAGGTACAACACCAAGCTCTTCCAACCGCCGCAGGAAGATGTGGCGTACCTGGATACGACGAGGGTGGGACCTAGAGAGAACGCTGAGAGGAATCGACCAGATGCTCCTAAATAGAGGGCTCCCGAGGCCATAGCCCCTTCAGTCGCTCGTGCGTTGGCGCTGTCAGGTGGCTCTGGCCCCACTCTTGGTCACAACGTGAGGGAGGCTGAGCCACATACTCGGCGGGTTCTAAGCCTCATGAGCACCGTCTCGGGTACTGATGCTTACACGGAGTTGCTGTGTTACAACGAGCGCACCCCGTCGGGGCCACCGACAGCTTTGACCTCCCTGCTGTCCGATTGGTCCCGGGGATTCTTGTGCTGGCCTGGCGACAACCCGAGCAGGCGACGCCTCAGGGCTGAGTGACACCACAACCTGGTAGCCGCAGTGGACGCTGGGTTCAAGAGCCGTCGAATCGTTCTCATCCCTCGAAAGCCTCCGATGCCATTAGCGCCAGCCCGCTCTCGGACCGACCACCATGCGGGCATCTCGGGCACCAGCCCAGATTGCGTTGTGGTCTCGGCCGTGTGACTTCCGGCGACAAGTATCGTGAACACCTTCGTGGTCGTCAACTGCGTGCGTTTGTGTTCGGGAAAGAAGGAGATTACGAGCTTGAAGGTGATCGCCTGAGGCTCACTAGACCTGTTCCGCCAAACTCGGATGTGTTGCTCATCGAGGGTCACGCAGCTCTGGCCCTCGTGGCTCCACGTGGGCTCCGGTTCACGCCCGACAGCCGAAATCGATAGAAGCTCAAGCTGGCAGACTTGGGCACCCATCAGCCTCGCGATGATCGTGACCCAGCCACCGGCAGCCGGAAGTGTTCTTGGAGCCTCCGAGAACGACAGAATCCTTGGGGCCGCCGTGACGTTTACCGAGGCCGAGGCGGTGGTCGGGAGCGCGACAAGTGCCAAGGTGGCTAAGGCCGGTAAGAGGGGTCTCATCGGGGTTCTGTCCTGCACGCTATCGGTCACAACGTAGGGAAGCTGAACGACATACTCGGCGGGTTCTAAGCCTTGTGAGCGCCGTCTCGGATACCCATACTTGCACGGAGGGGGCTGTATCACAGGAGACCCACCCCCACCCGCACGGTCGTGTCAAGGAAGTTGCCGCCCCTACCACGACGACACGCTGAGCCCCCCTAATCTCTGGATCATGGACGGTGCGTGGCTCGCCAACGTTCTCGCGTCCCGTTTTCAAGCGGTTGTACCGGCGGGCTTCCACGTAGAGGCTGAAGGGGAGATGCTCTGGTTCAGCGTCGACAAAGGCGTGGGCTACTGGGGCGGCAGCTCTGGTACTTACGCAGTTCGGGACATCTTAGCCAAGGTAGAAGCCCCGTTCGATTGGCGTGTGGCAACGGCGGCCGAGTTTGCCCTGAACGACCTACAGGATTTCGTGGATGAGGAATCAACCGAGCCATGGCCAGGGCAGCACACACCACCTGTCGCTCACAGTGCCGTGCGAGGGGGGATGCTTTACATTTGGTTCGGCGACGAGGGCAGCGAGGACCTCGCGCTCCTACCTGTCGAGTTGGACGCCGACTACTAGGGCCACGGGCGCTGCACGGCCCTCAGAGCCTAAAACCGGCCTACGGGCGGTGAAAAGGGCCTGGAAGTGCCGATCGCCGCTCTGCGGGCCGCAGAGGGGCTGTACCCGGACGCTGGCGCCGTGACACAAGAAGGCTTATTGACAGTTTCCACCCAGGAGGCGGGAGTAGTTCTCGGTCGACTCGCCATCGTCGGTGAAGAAGTAGTCAACATAGACGATCTCGGCATCGTCGAGCCCCGACGCTTCGTGACCACCGCCGGGGCTGTTCCTAAAACAGCGTTCGATGTCGGCCTTCGAGGCCGATTCAAGGGCCTCCAGGTCAGCGATAACCGCCGGGTAGCAGTACTTGTTAGCCGTGGGACTGACATTCATGGCCTCTTGAAGATCAGCCGCTGCCGTTCGCAGGGCGCCGGGATGACTCCGAACGACGTGCCCACCGGCTCCTTCAACCAGTTCATTGCCGCAGCCATGCCCTGCGGTCCAGAAGCCCCACAGATACCGCTCCATGGCAGCCTCGACAGGTCGAAGAAGGTATTGACCTTCTTGAAGTCTCGTCCCGCCTCTGCGTCCTGAGCACGAGTAACGTCCGTGATGGGAAGGTGCTCGAAGTCTTCAATGGCAGCAATGGCCACCTGGTACCCGGACGTGTCTCCGCTGCGAGTCTTCTCACCCCGTTGTAGGTCTGCCACCGCCAGAGCTAGGGCTGTGTTCTGAAGCGCACCGCCAACCACAAGTCCATCACCGATCCACTGAGCTTTCGCCGCCTGGTATCCGGGCCTCAGAGGTACCGAGACGGTAGTCACACTACCTACCAGGGCCAAGACGGCTGCTACGGCCACAATCACCCGAGAGCCGACCGCCACCCTCGGAATGCCCCCAATGTGCATACCTTAGAGATCGACGGGAGGGAGCGAAAGGTTCCGCTCTCGGTCCGTTGCAGACGCTTAGCTCCAAGATTGGCACCAACCCTGAGCAGTCGGAGATCGTGGACGTCGGTCCTCCGACACTCGCTCGCTGCGGCCAGTGGTCTCGGCAAGCATCAGGCGACGACCGAAGTCCGTGCCCGAACTTCGAGGACCGCTCTCGCCAGCTCGGCGGCCGCCCCTGGACTAGCGACCGAAACCACCGGTACCGAGGCTACCCCGCCAAACCGGTTCTACCGATGCTTACACGGAGGGTGCTGTGTTATCGGGAGCGCACCCATAATCGACCCTCAGTCGTGCAGAGGGACGCTAGGCGGTCTCATCGAGCTGAGTTGCCGGTGACTAACCGAGTGGGACCCGCAGGGTGAGCATCAGTAACGTGTCGGGGGCGCCAGGGTTGGCGTAGATGAGCGGCACCAGCCCGAGGAGAAAGAAGCCGAGGAACGTGACGCCTTCTAGCACGGCGCGCCGGTTCGGCCGCTGGAGTTTCGCCCGCTGCAGTTCCACCCGCTTCGCCGCTCGAAGGGCGCCGTTGGAGACTAGGAGCGTCAGGAAGGCTCCCATGTCAGCAAGGAAGAGCAACCAGCGCACGACCGGTGCTACGGCTAGGACGCTCGCCGTGTAGGCAGGTCGGGCCAGGGCGCTAGAGAACGTTGCGACGGCACCATACATCAGCGCTAGGAGAACGCACGCCCAAGTCGCAGACGCCAACCGCAGGACCAAGGCTTCTTTCTGATCCGTCACCGGACCCGGGGTTGACAGCCCAGCGCGCCACACCTCCAGGCAGGCTGCGGTCAGGATGCCGACGGCGGCCGCAACAGCCAAGAGAAAGGCGGCTAGGACCGGTACATCCCAAGCCACCACTACCGCCAACCCATGAGCAGAAGCGGTCGAAGCGTTCACCTGTTCCATCTCTCGGGCATTGACCCCGACCACGGCGGCCGCGCCACATGCAACTGCCACTGCGCCGCCACCGAACTTGACGATCGCCACGGCTCGAAATCGATGATCGTACCGTCGTCCTTCTACGGGGAAGAGGTGGAACGGGTCAAAGCCAGGTTTCATCTCGATCGGCTTGTTCAGCCGCGCCCACGTTCCCACACTGAGGTGTATCGGCGAACACTCGTCCGATCCTGATTGCCCGTGACGGGATGGCTGGACGTTCTGGCGCGTCGCCGTCCCGATTACAGGCATGGTGCAGGTTCACGACGGTCTTCATTCCCCCAGCACTGGAGCGCACGAGCTTCAGGTAGTCGTCAGGGGGCAGAGCTTCTCGGGGAGGGAGGGCGTTCCCGGGCTTCAGGGTCGCGAAGCTCCCGTAGCCACCGCTCGGATGATGACGATCTCGCTTGAGTGCAAGGTATCGATCTCGAACCCGTAGCAACCGGGACCTTTGACGTAGGTCCCATCGGGTACCGCCCGCCAGCCGTCCTCCTGGTTCAGTGCCCTGCCTCCAGGGACGACGATGGGTGACAGCCCTGCTCCGTCCTGAAGCGCGACGAGGCTCGAGGCGTCGAGCCGAGCGGCGCGGACGTCGAACGGCCCTTGGTACCCAGGAGAGCTGAACCAGATGGTCTTGAAGGCCGACCAACCCTTGACGTCCGAGGCGGCGAGGTCGATGACGCCGTTGCCGACGCTGCCCGAGTTAGCGATGACGACCGCTACTGACCCATGCCCGAATGTTGCCCCGTCGAGCAATGGGTTGTGACGCATGACATACCCGGGCGTCACGGGACAGCTCTCGCCCGGTCGAAGGGACGTGAGCCGAGTCGGTTCACGGAGCGCCCTCGGGATTAGCCCGGGCGGGGGCGACGGACACGTGGCTTGCCCCTCGTCCGCACACGCAAGCGCGTAGGTCGCAGGAATTGATGTGTTAGGAAAGGGCGCTGCGCTTGGAGTAGTCGATCCGAGGGCGCTGATCGGACCCACGCCAACACCGATCATTGAGCAGACCCCGACCACGACGGCAACGAAGGCACGCACCGCCACCGAGCCTAAGTGCTCTGTGGCCTCCGCCGGGTCACGAGCTGGGAGCTGTGGCCGGGCCGAGGGCTGCATAGCCGTCCAGGGGTGTAACTGGCCCCCGGCCGACCCTTGGTCACAAGGTGAGGGAGGCAGAGCCACATACTCGGCGGGTTCTAAGCCTCTTGAGCACCGTCTCGGGTACCGATGCTTACACGGAGGGTGCTGTTACAGGGAGCTCCCTGCTTCGGTCTCGCAAGCATTCGATTCATGAGTCAAGTCGCGTGCCAGCTCCTCGCTCTTCGACATTCCTCAGGAAAGTGGCGATCTCGGTCTCACTGAGTGGCTTGACCCACCCGCTCGGCCCCCTGAAGTCTCCTAGAGCCTCACGCGCATCCACGAAGGGTAACGAGCTCCTCAGCCGGTCCCCTATCTCACTGGGGGCGAGCACTAGCGAAAGCTCCCAGTCTCGCTGTCCCCAGACTGCCCAAGCGCCGCTTGACCCCACGACAGCGACCACGTTGGCCGTGTACGCGACCGCACCGGTCGGATCTCCCTTCGGCTCGTAGCTGAGGGCTGCCCAATACTTTTCGTCGGTTAGTGACTCACGCTGGAGGCGAAAGCCAGGGAAGTGTGAGTATGCTCGCCAATAGTACGACGGGTCCGGCTCAAGAACAGCCAGCGTGATTTCGGAGTCCCCATAAGTAGCCGACAGTTCCTGGAGCACAGGGACGAAGCGCGATCCCAGCACATCGTCGAACTGGCAGATTGAGACGTAGCCTGAAGGTGCCCGGAAGGGCCAGTCAGGCAGGCGCAAGTTCGTGTCAAAGATTTCAGAGACCTTTTCCAGGTACGCAGCGAACTCGTTGGCGTTCGCAGGGACGTGAACGGGCTTGGTCACGGTGTGTACCCCAGCTGAAGCTTGAGGCCGTAAGCGCCGTAGCTGGCGTCCGCCAGGACCGTCGCCTCTAGCATGACCACAGTTCAGCACAGCAACGCGGGTGACAGCCAGCTATGGTGCCACAAGACCCGTACCCGCTACGACGGCCAACGAGCGAGCCGCCAGTCGGAAATCGTAGAAGTCCCCCTCCGACATGAACCCCCACTCCAGACGAAGTAGCCCTTATTGGGCACAACCGTCCCAGGACCGGTGTCTCACATGGTGATGCTTACAGGAGGGTGCTGTGATATAGGGCTCGCACCCGCTAACTAACGCGAACCGTATCCCGAGTGGTACACATGTCCACTGTGACCAGGCTCCCGACGATAGCGCTCGTCACACTGGCTGTCCTGTCCGTCGGCGCGAACCCCGCCCTAGCGGGGTCATTAGCTTCAGGGTCTCCGCAGTCCCCCAGTCAGACCGCTCGCACGACGCTCTGGCCGGGCACCGTCGCTGACCCAGGCTTGTTGCCAGGTGAGCCCGACCTCATTGTCAAGGCAGCTACCAACGCCGTCGAGGTCATCTCCCCTGCAACAGGACGGGTGATCCGAGGGGTGGCCCCATTGCAGACGGGTGGGGGCCTCTTTCCCCGTTTTGTCGTCCCGGGAGGAGCGGTCATTGGGCCCGTTGGCGAAGGTATTGGCATTTGGGGCGTCGGCTTGACATCCACGGGCGGGGAACCGCCGGTGAAGCTAATACCAGACGTGCCGTGCAGCACTCACAATGGTCTGGCCCTTTCGCCCGATGGCCGCCGGTTCCTGTGGCTCGTTGGGACATGTGCTGCACCTCCGAGCCAGACGGCAGTGCTCTATGAGTACGCCTTGTCCGGCAAGGAACTAACTGTCTCCTCCGCCACCGGGGCGATCTCCCCCGAGAGCTGGGGCGGCCCGCGGGGCGCCTATGTGACGGGCTACCTGCCGACATCGTCGGACACCCTTATTGACACGCTCTTTGGGCCGGTGGGTGTCGCCCTATTGCGTGCGGACGGCAAGCTAGCCCACCCGCTTCAGATCAGCGGGGGCGGCACCGGGTGCCGGTTGGCGTACCCAGTGTTCGTCCCCCACTCCGACCAGCTGCTCGCCATCCGGGACTGCGACATTCGTGTCGCAAGTGATGTGGCTTGGGCGACCTCAACCGACTTCGTGAGCATCGACCTGACGACCGGGCGCGTTGAGGGCGTCGTGACGAAGCTTCCGCCCGGCCTCGACATTGATAGGCCCGTTTTTGACAGCAACGGAGAGTGGATGGCCTTTAGCGCTAGCGGTGCTGGCCCACAACTTACTGAGGCGGGTGTGTTCATCTACCATGACGGCCAGTTCTGGCAAGTGCCGAGGTCGGAAACCCTGGACGACATCATTTGGCAGTAAGGGCTCGTCTGCCTAACCGCCTCAGTCACGATGGCCCGCTGGAAAGCCAGTCGGAGATCGTGGGCGTCGGTCCTCCGACACCGGGCCTGAGCTGGTCTTCGCGTGGTCGTTACCGGGGCCCTCGGCACCTACCTGGGGCTCGGCCAACTCCGTCCGGCGTGAGGCTCGCCCGAGTACCCCGGACCATGCCCGAAAAACACCTCGTACTCGGGTCCCAGCTGTCCTTGGATCTCGGCCGCCAACGCCTTGCCGGAACTGAGCCACTCAGAGTCTTGCGGCTCGTCGACCTCCCTTTCTTCCGAGGCATCTGCCCAGAGGTTCAAACGCTCTTTGAGGTCTTGAGAAATAGGCCAACCGGAGTTATGGCCGAGAGGAAAGCCCGTATCCGGATCACGTTCCACACCGACCGCCAGACCCGGAACCCAGCGACCTCCCGCAGCGACCGCTCGCCGCCCTCGCTCCTCCTCCGCAGCCTCCTCTTCGGGCGTCGCAACCAGCCATAGCGGAGGACGATGGAGCAGGGCCACCTGGACAAGAACGCCCCGCCGAGTAACCATGACTAAAAAGTCTATTGCCCGGTCCCAATTCCCTTTGAGGCGAACCACTGGCAAGGCGCCAGTGCTTGGTCCCAGAACGAGCGCGTCCCCCTCCGACACCCACGTTCTCCGACTCCCTCAGCCCGACCGCTGTATAAAACGTTCATCGGCGGACCGCCACCCTCTGCGATCCCGTACGACGCCTCTAGCCGTCCAGGGGTGTAACTGGCCCCCCGGACGACCCTTGGTCACAACGTCAGGGAGGCTGAGCCACACCCTCGGCGGGTTCTAAGGGCCGGGCCCCGCCGTACCAGTTTGGGGGTGTGAGAGTCACAGCGAGCGCATCCTGACTTCAGATACTCACGCTCCGTGGTGCTACCCTGACGGGACGTGACAGGTCGCGCTTTCGCCCGAGCCCTTATCACAGTCGTTATTGCAGCCGTAGTAGGCGTCGGCCTGGTGCCAAGTCTTGTCGCTGGTCCGACCCCAGCGCTCGGTGCCAGGCTCCCAGGCGACACAGGGACCCCCGGGACCGTACACCTCCTCACAAGCGGCCTCGACTATCCGGGCGACATTCTCCTGAGTGGGAAAGCTTTATTTGTTTCGAACGTCTACGGCGGGCAGGACAACCACGGGTCGCTGGTCGAGCTAGACGCCTCGACGGGGCAAGTGGTGAAACGCATCTCAGGGAGTGAGTACGGGTTCGACGGGCCGAATAAGCTCGCAACCAACGGCAAGGACATCTTCGTGGTCAACTCCGGATATGCCGCCTATCTACCGTCATCGGTGACAGAGCTGGCCGCCTCCACCGGCGCGCTTATAAGGGTCATCTCCGGGCGGGAGTACCACTTCCTCGATTCCGGCCCGCTCGTGCTGACCGGGAGGGACCTTTTCGTTATCAATATCGGCGACTACGACACGCCGGGCTCAGTCACCGAGCTGGACGCCACAACGGGGAAGTTAGTGAGGGTCATCTCTGGCCCGGCTTATCATTTCGAAGCACCCGATGGCGCTGTCGTGTACCGAGGAAAGCTTTTCGTAGCAGACTCCAACCTCGGCAGGGGCGGCTTGGTGACCGAGCTGGACGCCACGACGGGGAAGTTGGTGAGGACCATCTCTGGCCCGGCTTATCAGTTTGAAGGTCCGGGCCCTGTCGTCGCCAGTGGAGCCGACCTCTTCGTGGTGAACCGCGGAGGTGGCACGGTTACTGAGCTGAACGCCTCTACAGCGAAGCCGGTGAGGGTCGTATCAGGTCCGTCGTACAAGTTCGATAGCCCCTCGGCGTTGGCTGCAGCAGGCGGTGACATCTGGGTCCTTAGTTCGGAAAGTGCGTCCAACACGATAAGTGGCGCACTGACTAGCTTCAACGCCTCCTCTGCGGCATTGGTGCGGGTCGTATCGGGTCCGCTGTATAAGTTTCGTGGTGGTCAGGCGCTGGTAGTGCAAGGAACCGAATTCTTCGTCTCTGGCGCCGACTGGATCATTCAGTTCCGGCTGCCAGTATGACGCCGGGAACGTGGCGGCCCGTCTCCTGCTTCAGGTGTTGAGCGCTCCGCCACTGTAGACGTGCAGCACGTGCCGAACTCCGGTGACGACCTAGGTCTCAGGTCGACATCACCGACGTTGCTCTGACCCCTCAATGACTCTTGAACGCCCGTCTCAGATTGTCGATGACTCATAAAGGTTGCTGTGTTGCAGGGAGCGCACCCGCCGTCTGGCAGCCTCGTATCACAATTACGTGTACCTCTCGCCGTCATCTCCCACGACGAGCGCGTCAAGCGCTGCACCCAACCTCATGATCCCCGGAATGTCATCAGACAATGCTCCACTCACGACAACCTCGCCTCGTCGCCAATAGAGAGATGGCCCGTCCGCCGACCGCAATAAGTACATCGGGTATTCGATCACCTCGCCTGACGGGCCATCCGAGAATGACACTGTTCCCTTCTCTGTCAAGTCTGAGCTTCTGGCTGCCAGCGCCAGCCACGTTCGCTCGTCGATCGGATGAGCCGTCGCGTCGACCCAGTCGGACGCCTTAGTGATGTGAATTTCGTAGCCCATTCGGACAGTCTCCCATGTGCGGCGGCTCGCACCCAGCCAACCGCCAGTCGGAGAACGTGGGCATCCCCCCTCCGACGTGAACCCCCACTCCAGACGAAGTAGCCCTTATTGGGCACAACCGTCCCGGTTTCGAGGGTGCTGTACGGCCCTGAGAACCTAGAACCGGCCTACGGGCAGTAGAAGTGGCCTGGAGGTGCCGATCGCCCCTCTGGGGGCCACAGAGGGCCTGTACCCGGACGCTGGCGCTTGAGGTGGGGTAGAAGGTCCTTGTGGGAGGCGGGTTATGGAGTACTACGGTCCCGTTGGGACGTGACGGTCTCTGGCCGTTTCCCGGCCATGACCACGGAGGAGCAGTTCGCCCTCATCATGACCGTGGTGGTGGAGGAAATCGAACTCCGGTGCATCGTAGAGGAACGGCCCTTCTCATGACAATGCTCAACCCTCACCGGGACCAGACAAGGCCAGATGCAGGTGTGCCGTCGTGACCACCCATGGGATCACCGCTCGTGGTCCGCCGACGAGGTACCCAAGGTGGGCGAGGTGGTCCGCACACGGGAGACCGTCTTGCCCGAGCACTACGCCGACCGAGAGACGGTGGTGGTCGAGGTCAGGGCTCTCGACCATGATTACTATGAGATTGGCCTGGAGTTCACCGGTGCGCACGCCCGGACCTGGTTTACCCCCGACGAGCTCACGACCTCAGCCAAGACCACGACGCACCTCCGAGGTAAGCCACCGTCGTTACCGCACCAGCAGTGACGACATTTCCGTTCACTGCAGCGAGGCTCTGATCCTCCAGTCGGGGATCGATGACGTCCCCCTCCGACGTGAACCCCACAGCGGGAGAAGCTAGCGATGGCCTATGACTCTGACGCCCGACAACGTCGATGCCTAGCACGCCTCAGGGTCCCATGGCAGCGCATCCGAAGTCACCGGCGCCGATCATTTCGACCTGGTCGGTACTCCCCGTCATAGGTGGGTTCACCAGGAGCCCGACCATCTCCCCAGTCGGGGTCTTTACCTTCCATGACCCACCCTGGGCAGCCGACGTGATGAACTCTTGCCTGTAAATCTTGTCGGCCTGGGCGATTGTGTCTCCAAGCCGAAGACCCGCCACCGTCACCACGTTGGGTTGTCCGGAGGTCTTGCCGTAGGCGTTGCCAATCTCGTACCCCACGAACTTTCTTCGATGGAAGTTGAAGAGAACGTCGATCCCGGTGCTCTGAGCCGTCAGGCCGCACCATTCAAGGGCCTTGAGGTTGGTCGTCTTGAGGCGGCCGAAGATCGTTGCCAGCTCGCTAATAGCCCTTGCCTGGCTGGTACCGAGGCGGACACCCCCAACGGCGTCACCCGACAACCGGACAGGGCTGCTAGCTGTCGTTTGGGCCACCAGGGGCGGCGCCCAGGCCAGGCTCGCCACCGTCGCCATGGCCAACGCCGTGCAGGCAGCCACCTTCCGCCGACGGCTCACTGTCATGCTAGAAGAACGCCAGGGACTCTCGCCGGGTTCCCCTGTACAATCCACGGTTTTAGGGTACCTCCACGGACAAGGCGTCGGTCCTCCGACGTGAACCCCTGGGCAACCCCATTGCCGCCAGACGAAGGCCTACACAACCCCAAGCGAAGCCCTGGGCTGGCCAGCGGTACCCCTTTGGAGGTGTGTCACAGAGAGCGCGCCCGCCGCCCGGTGCTGCCCATGAAGCGTGTCCTACTCCGAGCGGGTCCACGGGTAGTTACCCCCAACTGGGAGAACGCCCGTCATGCCCGGCTGGCTAACCTCGGGTGTGAATCTAGTTCCGAAAGGCAACGGCTCCTTGACCTCTTCAAAACGGGTGTGCACTTCTCGTCCGTCGAGGTCAGCTGGGCCCAGTTCATCAATCGTGACGACCTCGGCGAACCGCCAGACGACCATGTTCCCGTCACCGTTCAGATAACTCTTGTCGTGGCCTCGTCCCAGGTCTAGAGCGCGGCGGAAGGCCTCATCTCGGTCGGGTACATGGAGGAGATGGATGCAAGACTCCTCGTTGACGGCGCCTACTCCATCGACAAAGCACACGGTTCGCAGTTCGGTACTGAACCACAGTTGTTCCATGTCAACAACACTGCCAGGCTCACTGGGGCGAGCACCATGCCGCCAGCCGCCACTCCCCTGCCGTTGGCTCACCGATCTGTAAGGCTTACAGGGCATGCGTCACAGCCTGGTCGAAGACATCGTCGCTCGTATCGGGACATGGAACCGCCCGCTAGATGAATTCTCCGAGGTCGAGTCGGCCGAGTCCGCCATTGTCGACGGTATCGAAGGTCTGGTCGTTCTTTGGGCGCAGACAACAACCGACCAGGGAGTTAGACATTTTGGCTGCTCGTCACTGTTGAGGAGCTTGCAATCCATGATGAAGGCGACGTCGACGCACTCCTGGCCGACCTCTACGTGATGGTCATCGAACCGCACGGGACTGTAGCGGACGAGTGCAGCCGGACGTGGTTCCGGTCACTCGCCCCTTTCGCCATGTTGCCCTGACCTTGACAGGTTCATGCCTCCATCCCCAAGGCTGGAGCCGCCCGTCGGAGACGTTGACGTGACGCCACTACTGGCCTGTGATCACCCTCACCAGCGATCCCGTTGATGCGTCTACCTCGCTGACCGACCCCAAGTTCGCGACGAAGAGGTCGTCCCCCCTCAGCGCCAAGGCGTCCGGCAACTCGAACCGGCCCGTCGGCTCCGAGATGACCCTCACCGCCGCCCCTGTCGAGGCGTTGACCTCCGTGACTGAGCCGCCGGTACTGGGATAGCCACCCCTGTTTGACACGAAGACGTCATCCCGACTCAGCGCAAAGGCGTCCGGCTGGTTCAACTGGTACTTCGGGCCGAGATGACCTTGATGAGCGCCCCTGTCGAGGCGTCCAGCTCGGTAATCTTGGCGCTGCCGTAGTTCGCCACGAACAGGTCGGTCCCCATAAGCGCCAGGGCTCCCGGCTCGTCGAACCGGTAGCTCGGCCCGAGACGACCTTCACGAGCGCCCCTGTCGAGGCGTTGACCTCGGTGACTGAACGCCCAGTGGCGTCCGCCACAAAGAGGTGGCCCTCCGTCAATATCACGCCCTGAGGCCCCTCCAAGCCGTACCGCTTGCCCGAGATAACCCTCACGAGCGCCCCCGTCGATGCATCGATCTCGGTGACCGAGCCGTTGTCGTTCGGTTCGAAGAAGTTGGCCGGAGCCCGGCGCGTAGTTCGCCACGAAGAGGTCTCCCCCGCTCAGCCCCAGAGACTTCGGCTCATCGAAGTGGTACGCCAGGCCCGAGATGACCCTCACGATCGCCCCCGTCGATGCATCGACCTCCGTGATCGAGCCACCCAAGTTGGCCACAAAGAGGTCGGTTCCCTCCAGCCCAAAGGCTGACGGTTCATTGAAAGCCGCTCCAACCAGGTAGCCAGCTCCCGCCCTTGGGCTCGGCTTGCTAGTGGCCTGGACAAGGCTCGGGGCCTGGGCAGCCTCCACCGGCACGGCGGGTAGGCCGATCCCAGCCATCGCTCCGCCAAGCACGGCAGCGGCGCCCAGCACACCGATCACGACGGCGACGGTACTCGATCACGTGGAACCCTCCAGTCGATCAACGTGAGATGATGATCATTACGATCCGGACCATCCCCATCAAGACCCTGACATTCGCAGTGCTAGCAACGACATTGCTCGGGGCTCAAGTAACCAGTGCAGCTGAGGCCAACACTGGTCAACATCTCGTAAGGATCGCCGATGTAGCGCACGGGCTTTATGGCCCGGCCGCTGGTCGTTTCTCGGCTGCGTTCCCCTCCAAGCCGGAGAGTGCCCAGAACACGCCTGGTCTCTTGCAGAACTTTCCTTCGGGGGTCGATGTCTACGGCTACTGGGTCAGTCAAAGCAAAGACGTGTTCGGGACGACAGCGCCGGTCGCGCCCGCTCCCAGCTATATGGTCGTCGTCGGTCTGTTCTCCAGCATCGCCGCAGCTACCCGCTATCTCGGAGTCGTCAGCCAAGCGCCGGGATTGAAGCCTGTCCCCGGGGCACAGGCTTACGAGTTCCTCGGACCCGAGGATTCCCCGCTCAACAGCGGAAACAAGCTCTCAGACCCCCACGCCATCGAAGGCCTCCTTGTTCTCCGCATGGCTCGTACGACATACACCGTCATCGCAATCACGATGAAGCGGAGCACAACGAGTGCCTTCCTTACGTCCTTCAAAGCGCATAGCGAGGTCGAGCTTTCTCAGCAACAGACGACCATCTAGCCCGCTGCCGATCCGAGATCGTCGATGTCGGCCCTCCGGCACCTCTCCGAGTCCCATGGCCCGCTCGGCCGACCCCTGGGTCACAACGTGAGGGGAGGCCGAGCCACATACTCGGCGGGCTCTAAGCCTCTTGAGCACCGTCTCGGATACCGATGCTTACATTGAAGCGTGCTGTGTTACAGGGAGTGCACACTCAACCGCGGAGCGCGTGTCAACTAAGTTTCCCCTAGCCCCACGGCGTGCTCCAGCCGATAATTGATCCTGTGCCCGAACCGAACGGAGACAGCCTTCTTCAAGCTCCGTCTACGGTCGAGGAGGTCGGCCATCAAAACCGGTACGACGACGACTACCTCGAAGCACTATTTGGTATGACATCTCAGCAGATTCAGGCCACAGGAACGTCAGTGGAAGGGTACATCGTTCGCAACACCAAGAGGGTGCTAAAGGACCCGAAGGCGAAGGCGGTTTACCTGTCGAGGTTGTCTCCAGCAGAGCGGGCCTTGCAACGGTGGCGGGAGATCGCCTTGAAAGACTACGTTGTAATGTTCACGGGTTTTGGCCTTTTGCTCATCTCAGCAATCCCTGGCCTGGAACGAAGCGAGCCGCCGATCGTCGACGCCTTGCGTTGGGGAGCCGGGGTCGTCACCCTCCTTGCGGTCGCCATTGCCGTTCCCGCCTTCCGGTCGTACTTCAAGTACCTAAAGCTGCGGCGGGCGGACAAGCAATGACAACCGAAGACCAGTAACGGCTCACGAACGAACGACCGACCGACCCAAGCTGGCAGCCGCCAGTGCTTGGTACCAGAACGAGCGCTTCCCCCACCGACCGCTATGCACTCCGTCAAGTGGGGTGCCACAAAGAGCGGGCTCGCCGACACCCACGGCGCTTGAGCCCGGAAGTCACCACCACACCGGATACCAGACAGCCGGGCGCGCTGCGGCAAGTGTCATCCTTGTGAGGTGAGGCTAAGACTACGGGACCTGTTGATGCAGGACCTGTTGTTCCAGCTCCGTGGTCGGCGAGCGCAGCCATTGACCCCCGAAGACTTGACAGATGAGGGATGGGCAAAGAAGAGCCAGGAGCTAAGCGCGGTAGGCATTGACCCCGGCACTTATCTGGAGCATCGGCTGCCCAAACTTATGCGGACTGACCCGAGGCTTCACCGTGCTTTGGAGCGCGTCCGGATGCAGAGTTCTGAGCGGGAAAAGGAAAGAAGAGCTTTCTACCGACGAGGGTACCTGTCCACCCGAATAGGGCTTGGGTCGGTCATCCTGGTTTTCATCCTTCGGCACTCGTTCCTCTGGAGCGACTCTAGACCCCTCGTCCTTGCCATCGGCGCAGCGGCTTGCCTCGTCGTGGTCGTGACGACTGGCCTCGCTCTCGTCTCACTCGTCAGGTATCTACGTGCTCCTCCTGACGCACGATAGGTGGCCCCGATGCTGGCCCCTTCCCGCAATGCCTCCATTACCGGTGGTGACCTCCGCCGGGTCCGAGCCACCAGTGCTTGGTACCAGAACGAGCGCGTCCCTCCTCCGACGTGAACCCCTACCCCAGACGAAGTAGCCCTTATTGGCCGCAACCGTCCCAGGACCGGTGTCTCACATGACGATCGTTCACCGGACACGTGGGACGCCCGCTTGGGAGGCGGGTTCTCCCTGTTGAAGTTGTCTCAGAAGAGGTGTACGGTGACCTTGTAACACAAGGCGCGCTCATCTGAGACAGGAGATCGGATTGCCCACCAAGGTCGGCTACGCCCGGTGCTCGACTATCGGCCAGGACCTGACAGCGCAACGACAGCAGCTGGAGGCGCTCGGGGTAGCTGAGGAACGTATCTACACCGACCACGGGCTTTCCGGCCGGAACCGAGAACGTCCTGGCCTCGACAAGGCCCTGGCCGCTGTTAGAGCAGGTGACACCTTCGTCGTGACCAAGCTCGACCGCCTAGCTCGTTCAGTCCCAGATGCACGGGACATCGTGGAGCAGCTTTCCAGCCGGGGAGTGCTCTTCGCTATGGGCAACTCGGTTTACGACTGGACGAACCCCAACAACAAACTATTCCTGAACCTCTTGGCCATGGTTGCCGAGTTCGAGAGCGACCTGATCAGGCAGCGGACCAGGGAGGGCATGGCTATAGCCAGGTCCAGGGGAAGGCTGAAGGGACGTCAGCCTTCGCTCTCACCTGCTCAGCAGCGGGAGCTGCTCAAGATGTACGAGCGTGAAGAGCACACAGTCGTGGAGCTGGCGGAGATTTTCCGAGTGTCCAGGCCTACGGTCTACCGGGTCCTTACCCGCAGCACGGCCAGCACCAGCGCCCCGGCCGATGTCCGTGACAAGCGTCGTCCACGTCCTCGCCATGCCTCCGTCCCCGGTGCATTGCCCCAAGCGCTCCCCCCTCCCGGGCCGGACGAGCCCGAGGTGCTTTCTTCCCAGCAGGAGGTGCCCAATTCGCCTCAGCTCCTTGCTATCCCCGACGTCCAGGGCGATGAGAGCACGAACGTCATGGGCGTCGACGGTGTGGGTGAGCACGGCACCCCCAAGAGAGCCGACTATCTCGACGAAGTGGCAAAGGCCTACTGGGAGACGAATGCGTACGCTGTGGAGGCCGCCGAGGCCGTGAAGCGAACTCCGTCGGCGAGACGTGCCTAGACCGTCGCCGGACTTTAGGAGCTACCTGAGGTCCTCGACGAGCATCGCCTCGCTCTTGTATTCCTCGATGTCGTCAACGATCCACTGTTCGTCTGGTCGGCGCCGGTAGAACCGGAGCGATGAGCTCGGTAACTCGTGGAAACCCACGCTGAGCACCACCCTCACTGGTCCGGACGTGGCGTACTGCATGATCTGTTCGCGCAAGAGGTCGAGGGCGGTCATGGCCGCCTCGGCACACTCGACGATGCCCCACCCCGGTTCATCTGGGTGGACGTGATTGAGGAACGCTTCGACCCCGGTTGCGTCCGGGTTTGGATCAGGGGGACCTTGCAACCGCACAGCCTCAGAGCGGAGGAGAAGAAACGGTCCAAGCTCCACGACCCAACTCTCCAGTACTGCCCTCACGTCGGCCGGGACATCCCGTGGCTTGAGGGTAGGGAGGAGTCCGTCCATGCGGAGGTTCGTCCGCCTCACTACGGTTGGTTCCACAGCCAGATCATCTCATCTCCACCTGCTCCTGCCCATCCCTTCCCAGCGGCCAGCGGCCAGCGGACGTGCCTGCCCCCGACGGAGAGTTGGGCTCGTCGGAGCGGTACAAGAGCCGCTAGCCAACATGGCTGTCGGGGTCCCGGTAGGTGAGGGTCACTGCGGTGGTGCCGTGCCAGCCCAGGGCGACCGCCGTCACCTCCCGGCCGATCATCCTCCCGTGAGAAGCCGTAGAACTAGTCGAGCAGGTCCCGACCCTCTCGGACTGGCTCGGGGATTTCATCAACGCCGGGCATACCGCCGTGAAATTCTACGAACTCGTTTTTTCGGTATCTGGGGCGTCCCTCCGCGTTCGACTCTTGGGTCTTTCGACCCCTGCAATGATCTGATGGATCAGTTCGACTGACTGCGAAGCCAGGTCGCTTGCAGTAGACACTGGATCAGCCTCTGCTCGCGCTTCCTTGCCAACGTTGTTCCCCAGATATGCCTTCTCAACGGCGGACCACGAGTGAAACTCTTGCTCTCCAACACCTGAAGATGTCGTCACTGTCTCCCCTTATCGGTAGTAGTTGGCCAAGAAGTGCGGGTTTGTGACCTGATCGAAGTAGTGCTTTCTTTTGATCCAGATAAAGCCATCGCCCTTTGAGATGACGGCAACATCTATAGGCCCACCAACTGTCTCGGCATCCATTGTAACTCGACGCTTCAAAGATGTTAGATGTACCAGCGATTCGGCCATCGCAGCCAGCTCTTCTTTCGGGAGAATGGCCACGGAGTTAATCACTGGAGTAACGTGCCTGTCCACGGCATACTTGGTCAAGAGCGCTCCAAAGTCAGCCGCTAGCTTTGAAGATAAGACTTCAAGTTTTCGCCTCGTTATCCTCTGGCGAGCAGGAGTCAATGGAAGTGCCGAGGCCACCGCATTGGGTAAAGCCGTTAAGAATCCGTTCATCGCCGTGTCAATGAGCCTGCGGAAATTTGGATCAATCCCTTCCATAAAAAGGTAGACCATCTCTCCTTGAGCGAAGGGCGCAATGCACGCGTCGTCTCCGATCGCTACAGAGTGGCTGGTTCGCTGGCGATATTTCAACTTCTGAAGTACTATGCCCTCAATATCGAAGCTTACGAGAGAGGGAAAATAGTCCTCTTCGCCGAACCCAGCAATGACTAGGCCGGAAGCGCTGTCTGGGAAGCGGTCTCGGGTAAACATGATCCCCGGTAGTTGCTCGAGCTTTCTACGCGTTGTCGTTGACATCGGTAAGTTGTTGAAAATATCGTCGATAGCCGAAGCGATAATCGCCGACCAAGTCGAGGCTATACGCCTCCCATAGGCGTCAGTTCGACCTGGTAATCTTTGCGCATTGGTCCAACGATCTACCTCTGCATCGATGGCCTTGCGTAGTAGGCTCCTGAGCTGAAAAACAGTTACGGGACCAGAGGCAGTTCGTTCGTCGACCGCCCTTTTCAAACTGCTCAGAATGGAGGTGAAGATACTACGTGCTGCGGTCTTTACCTGCTGTTCCTGGTGACCGCTAGGAAACATTGATGACGCGGACTGAATAAACTTTAGGAACTGCTGCCAGTAATCCTCTAAGTGTGGGAGCCTAGTTGTGCCGAGCTGTCGTCGAAAGGCCTTTATGCAAGTTTCCCACGGCATCTCCGTCAGATGCGCAGAGCCATAAATCATCACGCCGACCGGAGCATATTTCGATAGCATAAATAGCTTATTTACTGAGTTATAGACCTTTTGACTGCCGGTCGGGCCTACCGTGACGGCACTGTCCGCAGCCATAGCCACCGCGTGACGATTAAGTACGGCAATCTCTGCCGTCATGGTCGACCCTCGTCTATGGGTCGTGCCAGTTGCTGGTAACTTGCCTTGATTATCTCATCAAGGGTCGCTGCAGCCTGAGGACTAAGGCGATGATCGGACCGTACGAGACTGGATATCTCCGCCAGGGGCTCGATATCGCTACGTGTCCATTTCTCCTGTTGCAGGTCCCGCCTCAAAAAGAACTGATTAACGTCCAGCGATGCCCAGATGGCTAGTGACGCTAGTGTGTCGACGTCAGGACGCCGACCCTGTGTCATTCGAGTAATCGAGGACGGACTCACTCCGCTCTGCGCTGCCACCTGCTTCCAGCTGAATGCCTTGGCTCTACGATGTGCGTCCAGGGCGGCAACGAATGGTCCAAGGTTCAACTCGGCACGATTGGATGCCACCTATTGCAGTATAGCAACGTCGTTGCGAGAACGCAACGAAACTTTGAGGGGGTTGCTTGTGGCCTCTCCATCCACCACAGCCATCCACTGCTGGGGGTGCGCTCCACCAGGGCGTCCGCTGGGGGATCATGTATCCGCCGATAAGGCTCAAGGGCTCGATGACGCGGCATAGTCGGGACCGAACGTTTCACCGGCTCGACGAGTGGCTTCACTGACACAATCGAGGAAGCCAAGGCGCAAATTGACTCGGTCGAGGAGTAGCCCGAGGGGGACCAAGAGGAAGAAGCAAAGGGCGGCGAGCTGAACTAACCGGGTAGCTCTGCTGACCACCCGCCCGCCCAAACAAGCTCTGTGGCGTCTGCCACAGCGGTTTCTCTTTTACTCGTAACAGGGCACCGCTAGCGTGCCTTTCGTGGACTATGCCGGTGCTTGCAGTACTGAACGGGGAAGGTGTTTTCGTTTCGTTTATGACGACCAGGACAAACCGGCGAACTGTCCTGAGCCTCCCATCGCGACCTGCTGGACGCAGCTCGGTAGGTGGTACCGGGTGGACGCCTGCCACGAGCACGCCACCCAGCTCCTCAAGGCAGGTCCTTATAGGGCCGCCAGCGCCAGGGACACGGCAGAGCAAAACTGAGAGCGGTTGACGCCTCGCTAGGAAGCGCTCACGCTACTCTGTGTGACAGCGGAGGTGGCAACCATGAAGCGCCTTGTGTTGTTACTCGGGCTGGCGACCGTCCTGCCGAGCCTGCTCTTACCCAGTACGGCTAGCGCTAGTGCTCCCTTGGGTTACCTGTCGGTTCGACCAACCGCAGTAGTGTTCGTGCCGTTCACCGTTACCGACAACAATGTTGTCGGCGTGATACACGGAAACACTTTGGCCGGTTCGCCAGCCGACCCAGCCCTTTTCGTGCCAGTTACATTTTCCATAACCTCAAATGTGGACGACTTCACTGGTACGGACTCTTCGGGCCATCTCACGCTGTTCATCGGTGGCTCTTCCACAGCTGTCTTCGCCACCATCACCGGCAACTCCTTATCCTTACAGGTACCACAGGACGACGGGACCCTCGCTACGGTCACCTTGGGCGCATCTTCTGTTACTGCCTACAACAAAGCACTCGCCCGATGGCACAACCAACTAGACAAGGAAAACAACGCCGCCCAAGCCGCCGAGGCCAAGCTGCAAGCTGCCTCCGAGCACCAACAGCAGCTAGTGACCCGCGTGAACAATGCAATCCTCGTAGTAGATGATGACCTTGCGACGATGCGATCACCAGGCAACTTGAGCAACGATCTAAGCCAAGTGGACGACGACCTGTCGCAGGTCGAAACTGACTCGGACCAGGTGAAAATGACAATGGCTCGCTAAGTGCCAACGCTTCGGAGGGCAACGGTCAATCGACGCTGTGCTACATCGTGTCAGTCGAATACAGCGAGGCGGGTACAACCGTCAGCGAAGCTAACAGTATGGTGAGCTACGCGAAGTCTGAGCTTGCCCAGAAATAGTGGACACGGGTTATGCGGCTTGTTGCTTGCGAGCCAAGGCTAGTTCATAGCCAATGGGGCTGAGGTTGGCGGCCTTGGCACAGCGGCGTTGGTGGTTGTAGAAGCTGATGTAAGCAGCGACGCCGGCCTGGAGCTCTGCCAGGTTGGCGAAGCTGTGGCGGTAGAAGTACTCGTGCTTGAAGATGGACCAGAAGCTCTCTGCACTTGCGTGGTCGAAGCAGCTCCCTGTTGCTCCCATCGAGCGGGCCAGGCCGGCCCGGTCGCAGAAAGCCACGACCTTGGCGTCATTAAATTGACTGCCCCTGTCCGTGTGAAAGATCGTCCCGGCCACTTGGCCGAAGCGGGTGGCGACCGCTTGGCCGAGGGCGTCTAGGACGATCTCGGTGCGCATATGGTCCTCAATAGCGAACCCGAGCACCCGCGAAGAGCCCTCGTCGCGGATGGCGCACATGTAGGCCCCACCATCGCCGAGGCGCATGTAGGTGATATCCGACGTCCAAAGTTCGTCCGTCCCGGCGGGGTGGAAGTCGCGTTGCACCAGGTCAGGTGGGTGGGAAGCGCTCGGGTCGGAGTGCGTAGTGACCTTGAACAGCTTCGGGCTCACGCCGACGATGCCGAGGCTCGCCATGCGGGCGGCGACGGTGTTGTGGCTCACCCGCTCCCCGGCCTCGTGCAGGTCTGTCGTGAGCCGGGGTGCCCCGTAGGTCCCGCGGGAGGCTTTGTGAAAGCTGATGATCTTGGCGTCCAGGTCCGCTCGGCGCACCTCGCTCGGCAGCGTTGGACGGTCCTGGGCGGCCTTCCAGCGGTAGTAGCCCGAGGAGGAGACCTCGAGAAGGCGGGCCATACGGGTGACCTCGAAGTTCGCGCACTCCGCCAACATCAACGCAAATCTCTCTGCTTTTGTTGACCCGAAGCGAAGTACGCGGCCGCTTTTCCCAGGAATGCCAGGTCCTTTTCCTGCTCGGCGACCTGGCGGCGCAACCGCAACAGCTCGGCGCGCTCTGCGGGGGTCAGCGGCTCATCGGAGCCGCCCGCCACAGTCTCCACACGCCGGCGCTCATCGCGGACCCATCGGGCCAACGAGCCCTTGTCCACAGACAGCTCCCCGGCCACCTCGACCACTGTCCTGCCCGTGTCGATGACGCGGTGGGCGGCCTCAGTCTTGAACTCCAGGGTGAACTTCCGTCTTGTTCCCATGATTGGACATCCTCCCAGCTGGTCCTACCAGCTTGTCAGTGGTGTCCACTTTTTCTGGGGATCCTCAGTCCACTATCAGCACAGACCTCCAGCAGGACGAAGACGCCATGAGTGCTGCTCCCGGCGATTGGACTGCCTATTGGAGGGCGCAGCACGCCTTGCCGACATACCACCCGACAACGCCCATACCTCCGCTCAAGACCGCCGTAGCCGAAGGCCAAAGCACCGTCAACCAGACGGTCGCCCATATCAACGCTGACATCCGCCAGGCGAACAGCTATATCGCTCAGGCGTACGCCATGCCCAACGCCGCTGGCAAGGCCATGAATTGCGGTCCCACGCAGGCAGTACCGGCAATAAAAATGGTCAAGTGGGGATAAATCCCTGCCATATAGCTTGAATGCGTAGGCGGTCCTTCCGCCCGACCCATTGTTGAAGACGCTGACCGACGCCGGTGAGGCGCCGAAGGGCTGGGTCCTAAACCAGGTCGGTAGTAGAACCCGTTTTGAGCCCATGGTGGCAGAAAAGCCTTAGCCACGAGCCCCTAGGAAGCCCCCGGGGCGGCGACAGCCTCGGGCGGCCCCTTCCCCTACCTCCCGGCCTAGATCGGCCCTTTACGGGCGTACAGCGGCCTCTCAGGGGAGGGTGGCCCAAAAGCCCAGGTGGGACAACGGCTCTTGAGCGGTCGTAGATAGAGAGGCGCTCAGGTGCTGAGAGTTGGACGGCTTTTTCAGTCCTCGCTGGGTGGTGCGTCGTGGACCGTACCATCGGAGATCACATTGGTCAGCTCGTCAACCTCACTGACAAGCTTCTTCAGCTCTTGCAGTGCATCCTTGGCGATGCGATGGGGATGGTCACTTGGCTCTACAGAAGACTCGGTGTGGATGATGCCAACATCTAAAGGAAAGGCCGCGGTGAAAGGCTCGCCCGTAGCCTCAGGACCAAGATAGGAAAGTGTGACGGTGAACTTGTCTGGTAGCGGCTCAGCGTTCACGAACTTGCTATCAGGTCCAGGAACGCCTAGGAACCATACATTGGAGAGTTCTTGATCAGGCAGCAAGACTGGAATGGGTTGGCTGTAGCGCCGTTTCAGGGGCGGTGTGACGCTAGGGAAACCTGACTGCGGGTCCGGGTGAGGCAGCGGCGGATCGAAGGTCACCGTGAGATTGCGTGCCTCGCTCTTCCCATAGTTCCTCAGTATGAGGTACTGAGTCCCTCTCGTAAATGGTGGTCTGACAAGTTGCGCCCCTACATAAGGTCGCGCTGAGTTCATTGAGTCTTTCCGGAGCTGCCCCAGAGTTCCAACAGCGACTCCGACGCCCCACAGTGCAGCCAAGGAACTTATCAGGGCAGCTATTGCAGCAACTATTGTCCAACCTGTCATAAGTCGATCTTATGGATTGCCTGCCCCTTCGGCGGGCCGCCTGCCATTCCTGCATGGACGAAGCGCCCCGTTTCGTCCCACACGGTGTAGCAGCCCGCTGCCACCCTCGGGATTGCCGGATCGAGGTTGTACCGGAAAGGATGAAGAGGCCTAGTCGACAGGTGTTCCATGTGTCGACGACGGTGGGTTGACCGCCCGCTGGCGCCACGTACCGACCGACTGAGGCCTGGAGCTGCCTCCCTGTGAACAAGTTGCTTCAACGGGTGCCGGACGCTCCCACGAGGACTCCTGGCCCACCGCACTGGGTGTGGTCCACCCGGTGGTGATGCACCAGGTCCTCAACCTGCCACTTACGATCCTCCGGCTTCGGCTCAAAGTCCTCTCCACACTTCAAGCAACGAGCGCGGTAGCCGGTCACCCGGAACGGGCTTGACACCCAGGAGATGCCCCAATGCCGAAGTTCCTGAGGGTCGTACTGCTGGGTCTCGCCGAGGGGGTTGAGCACCTCGACGACGTGTTGGTTGACGATACGGGTGACCTTGACTAAGAAGCTGCCCTCACGCCCGAAGTCCGGTCGGTCCCGACGGTGAGACCCTCGCCGAGTGCCGCCGATGTGGGTGCCGTACTGCGCCCAGTACAGCTCGCCTAGCTCGATCTCGCCCAACTTCCGGAGGGGATCGTCTTGGTGGCGCTCCATGACCTCGCCCAAGATGACCCTCTCGTCCTCAGTCAGTGGCTCTCTCCTCTGCATGGAAACGATCAGCCGCTCCAGCCTCGTAACCCGCTCTGCTGGCCTCTCAGATCGCTTCCGCTCGACCATTCCCTCACCCCTCCGGCGGATGGTGGTGCCGCCCTAACCATACGCCTCGGGCGACTGCTTTCCCGCATGCCGAGATACAGTTGCGTGGCAAGCCACAAGCCCGGGACGAAAGCCAGTGCGTTCGAGTTGGTGTAGGGCGCTCGCAATCACTACAGCCATCACCTGGATTGGCACGCAGGTGGCGTCTTCTACGCCGCTGCACCAGTCTCGGCCCTCCGGTCTGAACTCCGTCGCTGCTACGGGGAACGCCCAGGCCATTTCTGACGACATCTCTCCGGGCGCCGTCGACCGGGTAGTGCAGAGCGCTATTGAGAGTTTTGAGCAGCGACTTCCCCCGACGGTGGTCGGTTTGTCGGTTGCGGTGAGCCAGGGTAGCCACGTCGACTTTTCCGGTGGCTTCGGCTTTGCCGACATCGCCGGGAAGATCCGAGCCACGGCCGAGACTGTTTTCCCCATTAGCTCGATGACGAAGACGTTCACCGCTTCGGTGGTCATGCAGCTGGCGCAAGCGGGCCGCCTGAGGCTCACCGACCATATCCGCCAGTTCGTGCCGGGGCTGCCCTGGGGCAACAAGGTCACAATCGCCGAGCTGCTCAACCACACTTCTGGCATCCCGGACTACATCGACTCGGTCCCGGGGATGTTGGGCGACAATTGCCCGTCGCCGTTTGGCTCGATGGCCCGCTGCCCGAGGTTCGGTGCCGCACAGGTGCTCAAGTGGCTTTCGTGCCAACGCCTCCAGTTTGTCCCAGGTGCGCAGTGGTCGTACTCAAGCTCGGGCTATTACCTGCTCGGACTGGTAATTGAGAAGGTGACCGGCCAGCCTTACGCTAACTACCTCTCTGCCCACATCCTCCGGCCGCTTGGCCTAGACCATACCTCGGTCTGCCCGGACAACCCTCACCCACCAAACCTCGCCGTTGGTTACATCGTGAGCCCTACCACCGCTCAGTGGTCCAGTGTCGGCGAGGGTGGTATCCCAGCCTCGGACGGCTTTGCCGCTGGAGAGCTGTGCTCGACGGCGACCGACCTGGTCAGGTCCATGGACGCTCTCACGCACGGACGGGTGGTGTCAGCCACCTCCTACACAGACATGACGACGCCAACCCGGCTGGCAACTGGCGCGAGTTTCCCGTACGGATATGGCTTGGAGCTCCCATCTAGTACTGAAGACGTCTTGGGACAGTCCTTCCCAGGGCAGCCTTACCTCGGCCACGGCGGAGCCCAGGCGGGATTCACCTCTGCGCTCGTGGACTTCCCCAAGCTGGACCTCAATATCGCCGTGCTTTCCAACACTGAGCCAGCCGCTCTTAGCGTCGGCTACGTCATCACCTATGGCGTGGTGTGCGACCTTCTACACCAGGGCTGCTGACCACGAGGACACCCCACACCGCCAAGGGTAGGAAGCCGTACCGGCCCAGGTCCGCACTGCCTCGAAGATGGCAGCCATCTTCTGGCTGACTGCTCTGGTGCTCTCTGAACGGCTAGTGCCAACGCTGCCCCACGACAGAGAATTCTGAGTGGCCTGGGGAACGGATCACGGTGCGTTACTGACTGATATCTGGGGAGACAGTCACGGTCTTTCGAGTAGCAGATCGACAGCCTTCCCTGGGTTCCCGCTCAAGTTCCGTTTACCAGAACAACCCGGCGCCACGCACCGGAGCCACCAGCCGAACGACGAGCGGTCGAGGACCATCGGCTTGGAACAATTAGGACAGGGTTCGGCCCTACGGGCTTTCTCCATGAGGGCGTAGAGGTTCCGACCGTCGAGGAGGGCGATCCCGGCCTTCTGGGCCTCAACCCTCGCCTGTTCCGTAAAGCCTGAGAGGGTGACAAAGACACCGGCATCCCCGGGCAAATGCTCACGAAGCAGAGTCCCGCCGAAACCCCGGATGTCGTCGACACCGACGAGCTGGGCAGTCCAACGTTTACACTGAACGATCCTACGCTTGCCGTCACGGCTCAGCTCCAGGTCAATGTTCCCGTCCGGGGCGTCTGGACGCCCGGTTTCCTTGACCGTCCATCCCTCCCGTCTAAACAGCTCACCCACGAGCCACTCGAACTCGACCGAGTCGAGGTGGCGAAGCTCGGTCGTCCACTCAACGAGGCAGCGACGGAGACCGCCTTGTATTTGGACACCGAACCATACGACGGAGATGACTGCAGCGAAGAGGGTGCACAGGACGTTGGCTTCGACGAGGAAGAGCAGCCGCCAATGAAATACAAGCGGTAGCGCTAGCCCACCGCCGCCGTAGAGGATGACTACCCCGGCTGCGACTGCCCAACCTGGCGCCCTTGTCACGACGGCCAGGATGGTCCGTTCCAAGAAGCGTTCTACGGCTGTCACGCACCAATGATACGAGTCGCCGTCCCACCTGCGTAAAAGAAGGTGGGACAATGGTATTGCCGGGCTGCCCGAGCGTTCCCGGGCTCTTAGCCCTGGTCCGGCATCGAAATGGAAAAACTAATGAGCAACCGAGAGTACGTCGAGTTCGGAGGCCCCACCCGAGCCTCACTTCGCTCGCTATCCCAGTCGCTCACCTACGAGGGGCTTCTTGAAGGGGTGCTCACCGTGGAGATGACCAAACGACAACTCGCTGAGGTGCGTGACCGATACCGGGGCGCCGACCGAGGCCACGACGCCCTCGTGCTGGAGTCGTAACTAACCTCGGTAGTAGAACGGCTTTCGAGCCCTTGTCGGCAGAAAAGCCTTACGCTACAAGGCCCCAGGAGGCCCCAGGAGCGGCGATCGGCTCGGACGGTTCCTCCCCCCTACCTCTCGCCTGGATCGGCCCTCTAAGGGGCGCACAGCGGCCTGTAAGGGGAGGATGGCCCAAAAGCCCAGGTGAGACAATGGCTCTTGAGCCAACTTAGACAGAAGAGCACAACAACGCTAGTGGGCTCCGACACGGGTGCTTGTACGACTTTGCGACTTATTCATCACTCACCGCTTGGCGGTAACAATACAAGCCCGCCAGCCACGTAGGCATGTTCGATGTTGCCGTCCAGATGTGGCCTCCCGTGCACCTCCAGGACCCACTCACCGGGCCGGGTGTATGAGAGAACGGTGCTGGGATCAAGGACCTGCCGCAGAGCATCCCGAAGGACAGCGAGCAGAACCATTCTCTGAGCCGCCACTGGCCACTGGTCCCAGTCCTGGGGTCCCGGGAAGATAAAGTCGACCGTCTGGTGGACGCCGAGCATTGTGACAGCTTCTGACTGCTCAACGGACGATGTCATTGTTGGGTCCTCCTATCTCATGGACACGGCCTGGCTCGAGTATGCCTTTCCGAGCAAGCGTGGCGGCGTGCAAAGGTGCGCTGGTTACTCAGAGTGGCGAAAAGTCCATCCCGTTGGATCGGGTTGGCGGCCTCGGAGAGTGGTCGTAGTCCTTCTTCTCATCATTCAGGCCTAACCATCGGGACACTTCACCACCCGCCCGATCGCTCGGGAGTGCCGAACTGCGACCAGTACAGCTCGACCATTACAGCTCGCCCAGTACACTCCCCCCCAACTTCAGGAGGGCTCGTCATGATGGAGCTCCATGACGCCGACCAAGGTGACCTTCTCGTCCTCAGTCAGTGGCCGCCCCTCTACATGTGAACGACCAGCCGCTGTGGCCTCGTGATTGGCGCGATCCTGCACCAAAAAGGTTCGGGCCAGGAGGCTCGACCTATGCTCCCCCGCATGGAACGAAACCGAGACGTTGTCGTCGGGCTGGGGCTCGTCTTGGTAGCGGCTTGCCTAGCCATTCTGGGCGCCTTGTTGAGCCGTGGCGTTCTCTTCGTCGTGGCCGGGTTATGCGGCGTCTCGGGTGTGGCGCTGCTTGGAATTGCCTGGTTCAGGAGAGCAAAACCAGTTGTCCTTATCCCATCCCTCCCGCCCCCGCCTGTCAAGGATTTGGCACCTCAGTACGACCAGTCGGGCCAGTACCGGCAGGTGAACGCGAACATGATCCACCATCGGATTGGCATACGCAACCCCCCCGGTAATCCGATGGCGATCGGCGTGCGCTTGCAATGGGTCGGCCTATCGCCCATCCCGGCAAGCCATCCGCCCGTAGTGCCTCAGCCGGTGCCGATGTTGGCGGGTGGGGACCCGGGCATCGGCGTTCCCCTAGCCGCCGGTCAGGAGGAACTATGGGTCATCCTCACGACAGCCACAAACGACCAGCAGGAGATGATGGTCGGTCAATTCGCCCCCTTGGCGACCTTCGCTCCGGGGCCGGGCATGTGGCAAGGCACGCCTTGGAACGTTGGCCCGACGGACCGTTTCAGATTCAGCTACAGGATCGTCAGTGAGAACCTGCCACCCGTTCCCTTTAGCGTCGTGGTAACCGCCTCCGATCAGTCTTTTTCGGTCCGAGTGGAAGTGAACCACGAGCCAGAGTGGGAAGGGGACTGCAACGCTTCGCCCAGCCTTCTCATGTTCTTCCTAAAGCCCGGCCCAGGCAACCCGAAGAACCCAGACACCTGGGGCAAGCTCGGGTTGGCCAAGCTGTCGTGCCGGGTGATCGATCCCCGAAATGCTCACCACGAGTCCCTTGATCGGCAACTCATACGGACGGACGGTCAGGTAGCAGTCCTGTTTCGACAAGATGCTTTTCCGACCGCCCCTGCATCCCTTATTCCCGGTCGGTACCACTTCACGTGGTTAGAGCAGGGTGAGGACGGCCAGTGGCGTGAACTGTGCCACGGGGACTGCACCGTGCCTAGCCAACGATCTGGACACCAGGCGAATGACTAAACGTCGGTTGCTCAATGCCAAGTTCGTGCATGGCACTGATGAGACAGCACGTGTTGTGGGCGATGACCTTGCACAGCACCTCGTCGACCTGTCCCTCGTGGCTGTTGACCGCATCCACCAGCTAGCCGATGCCGTCCTCCGCAACTGGCCAGAGGAACATCTGGAAGGCGTCCCCCCGATTGAGGTTCGCAACGCTGTTCGAGAAGTACAGGATGCTTCGAGCAGGGGCGAAGAGGCACTGAGTGTGGCTCTTGAGAACTTCATCTCAATCGTTCCCGACGCCTTGCGGCAGGACGTTCCGTGGCGTGGCGAGGCGCTCGGCGTACTTCTACGAGGCTTGTACTCGATAGCGAGGCAACACCAGCGCTCGCCCGCAGCGAAGACAGTGATTGGGCTATGCCACGAGGTCCGAGTGGCCGTTGATCAACTGGGTGCACTCGCTCGTCACCCCAACGAGCTGTTAGCAGCACTGATGGTGGTGGAGGACGCCACGTACGCCATTGAAGGCTATAAAGCGGTAGCTCCTTTCGCCCACGTGGACGAGGGCTATCTAGCGAAATACGGCCTGTTGCAAGCCCTGCAAGTTGGATTCGATGGGGCGGAAGCGGTTGGAGAAGCACTCGGTGTTGAACTACGGGCTGATCGACAGTCAGGTGGTAAGTCCGTGAAGGTCACTCGCAACATCGTCGCTGGACATCCGATCGGCGGGAACATGGAGGGTGAGTCTTGGCATCACTTCCATGATCGGGCGACCGCTCATGACGACTCCGTGATCCGGGTGATGTCGTTCTCCAGGAAAGACCCCGGGCACTGGACGGGTCAGACGATCCTGACGAGCGAGCTGATTGCCGATGGGCTCGACATCATGGCGGAGCTACTTCGACGGTCGCTTCGTTCCTACATTGCGCAGTCGCCCGGCGACTAGAGCGATCTGACACTCCCTCCGGCTCATTGAGCCGGTCTGCCCTGGGGCCCTTGAGGTTGGAGATTAGGAGCGGCGGCGTCAGCCGCCTCTCTATGCAGGACGGGTGCCTCACAGCCAACGTATGCCGGGTGACCTCCAGCATTGCCTTCCCGCTGGCCTCTTAGGGGGCTTTAGTGTCCTGCCGCCGAGTCACAAGCGTCGTAAGCCATTGCGAGGCACGCCAGCCAGCTCGTGAGCTGCGCCCGACCACCTGGGCGCTCGAACTCTCGACCCTAACTTTGACCGCCTGAACTCCCCAAAAGTCCCAGAGCTGCAAGACAATCAACACACGTAATCGGGTCGGTGCGCGCCGCTAGCTGGCTACTGACGGGCGCGCTACATGCGTTACTGCCCTGATGTGCGTAGTGTCTCCTCTCGAATGCCCCGTTGAGCAGTCCGTCCTCGTTTCGACGTAGGACGAGCAGGATGCCCTCTACGCGAGCCTCGCGCTCGGTCTGGCAGAACTTCTGTTCCAGCTCGACCGCCTCACCCGTCTTGTGGTCATAAACCTGGACCAGCCACTCCCCAAGTGGGTTTCCCACCGCTTGGGAAACGCTGGCGATGAGGTAGAGCACCCGTCCATCGCCAAGGCCGGTCGTGTCTTGGGGGCTCCAGTGCCTGAGCACGTTGGCCCAGTGCGTCCGCTCTCGCTCCCTCACGTCGGCTACCCGCTGTCGAACAGCCATAGGCGCCAGCTTGCCCACATAGGACTTCGAAATCCCAAGCTCGCCCGCTAGTTTCGACATGGACATCTCAGGCCGTAAGAGGGCCTCAGCGATGGCTTTTTGACGCATCTCCACCAGTTGTTTCAGGCGGCTTTCCGTGAACCGAATCATGTCGCTCGCTATCTGCGCCTGTAGGAGGGGGTCGCGTACCATCCCCAGGCCCAAGACGCCCTGGTTGACCCCGATCTCCATCTCCGTCTGCCACTGCGTTGGTATCATCCTGTCCTCCTCATCTACTCAGGGCGACTATCTCCACGCTATAGGTTGGCGTCTACTATAGGGGACGGCTATGGCGATCAGTGAACGAAGGACAACCGGAGGACGACGGTTCAGCCCTGAGCTGGAGGAGCGACGCCAGGTGCGCCCTCCTGCTATAGCCAGTACGAGCCTTCGGCGCCGCCCAACGGGCGCTAACCTGCGGGGGTTACCGTCCGAGAGAGGTACTGCTTGATCGCCAGCCGAACGGTTTGCGCCACCGTTCGTTCATCGCGGTCCGCCTCCGCCTTCAGTTGCTCGTGAAGATCGGGGGGCAACCTCACCATGATCTGTTCGGTCATATCCGTTCCCATTGCGTTCCTCCTGGTAGTCGGGGTCTTGCTCCCGACAATACAGAGCGGGCGTTCGGGAATCAGGGATTTCCATGCCTCCCCGGGGGATCCAACGACTAGCCAGGATCCACTAGATCTCCCGCCGCCTATGGGATGATTGTCATGCAACAAACCAAAGGACCGAGGGGCGGTGTGACTTACCGGCCAGCCGCCCCCGGCCCCCGACTCCATAAAGGAGCACCACCCATGGTTACACAAACAAAGCTGACAGGCCACACGGGTGGCGTCTGTGTGCAGTCTGGGATTTACACCCCTAACTGCGCTGGCAAGCAGATCGCCCTCAGCCGTGGGGAGACCTTCCCACCCTGCACCCACTGCCACCGCGCCGTCGCCTGGACTCTGGTCCAGGCGACACGATAGGACAGGGGATAGCCCAATGGCCTCGAAGAAGAGCGAGGACAAGTATGCAGGCGCCTTCATTGGTGGAGGCGTGGGCGCCGTCTTTGGCGTAGCAGGCGGCCCCATCGGGATCGCCGTCGGAGCGGCGATTTGTGCCCCACTGGGCCACGCCATCGAGAAGTGGCTGGACCAACAGCGCTGATTGATAGGAGCTCGAGGACCTGCCCTCCCGGTCGGTCCTCAGACTCCTTCTGTGACGAGTGCGGCTGGTTCGGACGGTACACCCGGACGCCCCGCTCTTGCCCATACCGAAGCTCAACCTGACAGCCAATTTGACAGCCAAGCCGATCGATGACAGCCAATCTCCGTGGACTTCGGTGGACCAGGCATCCCCTCTGAGCTGCACTGATGGACTTCAGTAGACCTCGGTAGACGGCCTATATTTGACTACGGATCAGAAGGTTGGGAGTTCGAATCTCTTCGAGCGCACTGAACAGCACTTTTGCGGATATGGGCATGAGTACGGCGGTCTGACAGTGCCCGCTTAGCGCGAGGCAGGTATATGAGGTGCTCGTTCAACGCGGGCAGGAACCGCGGTTATCCGAGCCACGCCAGGCGACGCGGGTGGCCCTCAGGCGGCTAGCGTCGTCGGGCCCTCGCAGTGCCAAGGCGCTTGGTGGCGGGCTGTACGAAGCGGTGCCGGTGGGCTCGTCCATCCAAACGACGGCGTCTGGGTAGGTCCCTGATATTGCTAGGCGTCGTAACGGTGACCGGTTATCGTTTGTGCTGATCAGAAGTCTGGCATCGGCCCCTTACGAAAAGATCCGAGTAGAAGCTTGCGTAAGTAGGACCCTTCCGCTAACTTCGTCTTACGAAAGGATCACGCAGTATCCTTTCGTAACAACTTTCTTCGGAAAGGATATTGTACTGCCGGAACTTGTAGAGCGCCTATGGGAAGGTGGCGGGTATGGTCTTCGTCGCGACCGTCGGCCGTTCCGTTATCACGCCTTCGTGCCCGACGCCATCGCCGACTGGGACCAGCCCATAGCAGGTCGTGCCGCAGAGGCGGTCGCCCAAGCCAGCGCCGCGCTGAGCCAGTTCCAAGCTCCGGGTCGCGACCTTGAGGCAGTGGCAACGACTCTGCTCCGGGCTGAAGCGCTCGGGTCGTCGTTTATCGAGGGATTACGCGCTTCGAACAAGCGACTGGCACTCGCTGCCTACGAGCCCGTTGCCGCGGATCCGACAGCACGTGCTGTTCTAGGCGACGTTCGAGCAATGGAACGAGCGATCGCCATAGGTGCTGAGCCGCGCCCGTTTCGCGTGCACGACATCATAGATATCCACCAGACGCTGCTGGAAGGCACTACGGAAGAACGCTATGCAGGCGCGGTCCGTACAGAGCAGAACTGGATCGGAGGTCGCGGGGTAAGCCCGCGAGATGCGACGTTCGTCCCTCCGCCCGAGGCGTACGTAGAGGAATTGCTCGATGATCTCGTCAAGTTTGTGAACCTCGACGACATCCCTGCTGTTGCGCAGGCCGCGATCGCCCATGCCCAGTTTGAGACCATCCACCCATTCGGCGATGGCAACGGCCGCGCCGGTCGCTGCCTGATACACGTCGTACTCCGCCGCCGAGATGTGATAGAGCGTGTCGCACCACCAGTTAGCGTGGTGCTCGCAACGAACGCAAGGCGCTACATTGCCGGGCTAACAGACTTTCGTGAGGGCCGAACTGATGATTGGATCGGTGCTTTCGCCGATGCAGTCACGACCTCGGCGAGGAGCGCGACAGCACTCGTATCTGTCATCGATCGCCTTCTCGGAGAACTAATCGAGCGAGCGGGCTCGCCTAGAAAGGACTCTGTTGCGCGCAAGATTGTCCAGGGCCTGCCTACGCAGCCGATCGTCAGTGCTGAAAGCGCAGCAAACTCTTACGGAGTAACGGCGACCGCCGCACGGGCAGCACTCAACCAGCTCCAAACCGTTGGGGTTCTCCAGCCAACGCGGGTTGGAAGGCGGCGCGATCGGGAGTGGATCAGCGACGAGCTGTTCCAACTACTTGACACCTTCGAGTACAACCTTGGCGAGCCCAAAGCGGGAGGACGGCACCGACCGGGGCCTTCGCCAACTCGTCCGCGGGTGGCGGGCTTAGGTTAGTCCCACCACTCCCTGGATCATCTTGTTTATCGTCTTTTCCTTCCTCATCTTGCTCGTGACCATGGCGTCGTTTGCTTTCGTGTTCCAGCTTGGCGAAGGCCCGCTGCAGGTGGCTCTTGACGGTTGGGACGGAGATGAACATCCGCTCCGCTATCTGGGCGTCGGTCAAGTGCTGGTCGACAGGGACACCACCCGCCGCTCTGACGGCGTGAGGCTCTCCCATCCCGAGCGAGCACGGTTGCGCTTGGCCCTGCCTCGTTCGGCGTAAGCGACAGCCTCTTCGAGGCTGAGTGCCCGGCCTTCGTGCAGGGCAGCCTCGAAAGCAACGTGCCGAGGGATGCTTGCAGGTCCGCCGGCACGGGTGCCATTTCCTCGCGAGCACGTGCCGGGCGCACGTAGCCGGTGTACCAGATGGGCCTCCTGGTATGACGACTTCCTTGGCCACAGTGCGAGCCGGGCCCGCGGTATCAGCGGTCGATTCTGGCCATGTTCGCCTCGTTGTGCCGGCCTCCAGCGGCCGGTGTGAGGCTGTTCAGGCGGATGACTTGCTCCGTACTGAGCTCGACACCGTCTGCGGCGGTGTTCTCTTCGACGCGCGCTACTCGTCGAGTACCTGGGATAGGAGCGATGTAGTCGCCTTGAGCGAGGAGCCAAGCAAGGGCAACCTGCGCGGAGGTGGCGTCGGCCTCGACAGCGACGGCCTGGACTTCGTCGACGATGCGAAGGTTACGCTTGAAATTCTCACCAACAAAACGCGGATTGGTTTTGCGCCAGTCGTCGTCGGGGATGTCATCAACGGAGCGGATCTGGCCGGTGAGAAACCCGTGCCCGAGCGGTGAGTAGGGAACGAAGCCGATGCCCAGCTCGCGCAGTAGCGGCAACAGCTCGGCTTCTGGGTATCTAGTCCACAGGGAGTACTCAGTCTGTAGGGCGGCTACCGGGTGCACGGCGTGGGCACGGCGGATGGTGCGAGGGCTGGCCTCGGACAGGCCGATATGGCGGACCTTGCCTTGGGAGACCAGTTCGGCCATGGCGCCTACCGTCTCCTCGATAGGGGTCGCAGGATCCACCCGGTGCTGATAGAGGAGGTCGATGTAGTCGGTACCAAGCCGTTTAAGGGAACCCTCAACTGCGATACGGATGTTCGCTGGAGTGCTGTCGGCGACGCCAGGGTCGCGCCCGGTATGGGACATGACACCGAACTTCGTCGCCACGACTACCTGCTCACGGCGGCCTTTGATTGCCCGGCCGACTAGTTCCTCGCTGTGGTAAGGCCCGTATACCTCGGCCGTGTCGATATGGGTGACCCCCAGCTCGAAGGCCCGATGGATGGCACGGATCGACTCGGCGTCGTCCAAGCCCCCACCTGAGGTATAGATGCCAGCCATTGTCATGGCACCGAGACCGATGCGGGAGACGTCCAGTCCCCCGAGGGAGATGTGTTTCATGAGATAGCTCCGAACTCGTTGTTGATGTTGTGGACTAGAGGGAACAGTGTCGTAGCGGTTGGGAAGGCCCATGTTGGACCGTGAAATATGTCGCTCGGGAAGTCGTCCGCAGGGGGCCTCGACCTGTCGAAGGCAATAGAGGTGTCAGCGCGGCGAGATCCGGACTGTTGCTGACTTGGCCGGCCCTGCATGATCGGCACGGCGGGGCTGCCCGGGTACTTCGCCTCATAGCCCGCGTCGATAACGTCGGACACGTCGCCACCGGCCGGCTCGAAGGTGACCTCGTAGTAGGTGCCGGCGACGCGAACGCGCCCGGCCTTCTGACTGATCGCGGCCTGGTACCACCGCGACTCCTGCCCGTTGGCGGCCCGCACGTACACGTCACCGCCGACGATGACAGCCCATGTCTGGGTCGGGGTGCCGTATGTGCTGCCGTCCTCGCGGAACGGGGACACGAACAAGTCGTCGTTGTCCTCGATCGCACGAAGCTCGTTTTTGGACCAGGAAGTCATAGTCTTTTCCTCTCTCGTCTTTACCTGATGCGAGCCGTTTCGATCTGCTTTTAGCGCGACCGGGCGCCTGCGCTGGCCATCAGCTTGGGGTCTAGAGGGTCGCCGAGGTTTTCTGCGAAGAAGGGAGACAGTGCGGCGACGACCTCGACAACGCGGGGACCGTCGTAGAGGTCCATGTGCGTGGCGCCGTCGATGAGGACCAACTCCTTCGGCCGGGGGCCTTGGCGTAGAGCTCCTGGCTGTGCCACAGCGAGCCTGCTTCAGTACCGGCGATAACGAGGAGCGGCTGGGTAAGGAACTTCTCGACTAGATCGAACCCGGTGAACGACACCATGTAGCTGAGACTGGTCATCAGCATCTTGTTCTGGGCGTTGGGATGCTGGCCGCGCGGTGTCAGGTAATAATCGGCGGCCTCTTGAAGATCGCGGGGGGCGGTGGTGTCCCCGACGGCCGGGACGTACGGCCAGTAGACCGGCTTGGCGCCTCCGGCTTCGGCCGTGCGCTGCCTGGCGACAGCCTCGAGGTTGGCGATCTGGTCGGATTCGGAGGCCGTCCCGTCCCAGCCTTTGCGCGTCGCAGCGCCGACGTCGACCGCGCTCACCGTGCCGACGGCCTTGATCCGCCGTTCTGTTGAAGAGGCTTTGATCGCGGCTCCGCTGCCGGCGCAGATGCCGAGCGCCCCGATGCGGTCCGCGTCAACGAACGCAAGCGAGGTGAGGTAGTCCACTGCGCTATAGATATCCCCGACCCGTCGCATCGGGTCATCGAGGAAGTGTGGCTCGCCGCCGCTGGCGCCCTGGTGGGAAGCGTCGAATGCGAGGGTGATGAAGCCATGCTCTGCGAGCCTCTTGGCGTACAAGCCGGCCGTCTGTTCCTTCACGCCACCACCGGGGTGGACACAGACGATGGCGGGATAGCTGCTGCCGTCGTCGAAGCCGTCGGGAAAGTAGAGGCTCCCGGCCATTTTGATGGCCCCGTTGTCGAACTGGATGTCGGTCATTTCGGTCATGTCTGGCCTTTCGCAGGATCGTTCGTTGTCTTCACACAACCACCGATTGCCAGTAAGAAACAGCCCCTACTAATAGGGGTACTCGCAGGGTCTCTCGGGTGCGGCCGGGCGGGTCTAGCCTGCAGGTGTGGACTCCAAGACCGAGATCAGCGAGTTCCTGACCTCCCGGCGGGCACGGATCACGCCAGATCAGGTCGGGCTGGCGAGCTACGGCGCTCGCCGCGTTGCGGGACTGCGTCGCGAGGAGGTCGCAGTCCTCGCCGGGGTGAGCGTGCCGTATTACACCCGACTCGAGCGTGGCGATATCAGGGGAGTCTCTGAGGGCGTGCTCGAGGCACTAGCCCGCGCCCTCCAGCTCGACGACGCCGAGCGTGCTCACTTGCTCGACCTCGTCCGAGCCGCCCACCCGAGCCCGCAGCGCCCTCGCCGCCGCCAAGCCAACCAGCGCGTCCGGCCCGACATCCAGTGGACTCTCGACGCCATCACCGGCGCCGCCGCGTTCGTCGGCAACAACCGCCTCGACCTCTTAGCCGCCAACCGGCTCGGACGTGCGCTGTACTCCGAGCTCTACGCCGACCCCAACAGACCGGTAAACAACGCCCGATTTGTGTTCCTCGACGGTAGAGCCGAGGCGTTCTACCGCGACTGGGATAGGGCCGCCACCGACACCGTCGCGATCCTGCGCTGGGCCGCCGGTCGCAACCCGCACGGCCGGGACCTCTCAGACCTCGTCGGCGAGCTGGCCACGCAAAGCAACGAGTTCCGCATCCGCTGGGCGGCCCACAACGTCCGCTTCCACGACACCGCCATAAAACAGCTGCACCATCCCATCGTCGGCGAGCTCAGCCTGACCTTCAACCGGTTAGACCTCGGGTCGGACGAGGGACTGATGATCTTTACTTACACCGCCGAGCCCGGCTCACGCTCCGAGGACGCACTGAAGCTCCTCGGCAGCTGGGCAGCCACCTCCGACTCCGCCGAACGGGCGCAAACAGCCGACCAAAGCTAAGGCGTGGCGCATCCTCGCTCTCGGGCTAACCACCAAGCCAATTTCAGTGACAGACCACTAGCCCCATAAGTGCGCCGTAGAGGGCTCTGGGACGTCGAGCGGACAGCATCTGACTATTGCGCGTTCGGTTGGCACGACCAGTAGCCCGAACTGCCCATATTTTGTTTAGTACGTCGCAATAAGCGTGATCACTACGGATCAGAAGGTTGGGAGTTCGAATCTCTTCGAGCGCACTGAACAGCACTTTTGCGGATATAGACATGGTTACGGCGGTCTAAGGCGTCCTTACGACGGGTGGGGGTGGGAATGGCTGGCAGGCCTTCAACGCGGCGGCGTACGTTGGACCACCGTTGTCCTGAAGGGAATCTGGGATTCTGATCCCGCCGTTGCTTTCGGGGTCGGGGAAGTTGATAATCCCGTGGCTGCGCATACACCGGGAGAACCTCAGTGCCTGTGCCACAATTCGCTGCGTTTCCTGCTGGGTCACTGAGCTCGTTGACAGCAGGTGCTGGCAGGCGCTTTGGGCCGCCCCGACCCGCGCATTGCCGGCCCCCAGCTGCAGCTGGGTGAGCTTGGACTTATCGAACCCCCCGTAGACGTTGGGATCGGGCCAGCCCGGTACGCCATGGGAGCGCATGCAGCGGGCGTAGGCGAACGCGCTCTCCTCCCCGGAGACAACCGAGCGCTTGGAGGAGCTGGTCTGCGTTGTGGTCGAGCCGAGCTGTGCCACGTGGCTGACTGACGGGCCTCCACATGCGACCATCAAGAGGGCGAGGGCAGCCGTGCCGATGATGGCGAGAAAGGTTCGAGCTGTGGGCGGACGTTCCCAGGGACGGCGGGTAACGCCATTCGCTGGAGAGGTGGCGAGTGGGTTGTGGGCTGTGGGCCGTGTTTGCTGTAGGAAACACGGTATGGCGGTCGGCTTAATGCCTGTAGTTCTACGCCTGAGAGGGTGACACCAGCGCTACACGCTCTGTTGCACAGGTGTCATGTCTGCCGACGCACAATTGTAAGGTGCGAGTGCTGCTGGTCGAGGACCACGCGACCCTTGCCGACCGGGTGGCCCAAGGGCTGCGCCAGGCCGGGATGGCCGTGGACGCCGTGTATGACGGCGCTGCGGCACTGGAGGCGATCGCACTAACGGCCTATGACGTCGTCGTGCTCGACCGCGACCTGCCGGTCGTGCACGGCGACAGGGTGTGCAGGGAGGTGGCCGGCAGCGGACCGCGGGTGCTAATGCTCACCGCTGCAGCCGAGGTCGACGACCGGGTCGACGGGCTGGAGCTTGGCGCGGACGATTACCTGGGGAAGCCGTTCGCCTTCGCCGAACTCGTCGCCCGTGTGCGGGCGCTGTCACGCCGAGTGCCATCTGCGCCGCCGGTCATGCAAAACGGGGACCTCGCCGTGGACCGTGCCCGTCACCGCGCGAGGCGCGGCCCCCGCCCGCTGTCCCTCACCCGCAAGGAGTTCGGGGTCCTAGAGGCACTTCTGGCCGCCGATGGCGCCGTGGTCAGCGCTGAGGAACTGCTAGAGCACGTCTGGGACGCCAACGTAGACCCGTTCAGCAACACCGTCTCGGTGACGATGGCCCGCCTACGGCGCAAGCTCGGCGACCCGCCGTTGATCGAGACCGTGGTGGGCAAGGGATACCGGATGTGAGCCGCATACGGCTGACCGTCCGGGAACGGCTGACCCTGCTCTATACGGGCCTGTTCGCCCTGTGCGGAGCGGTCGTCGTGGCGGTCAGCTATGCCTTGGTGGCCCAGGTGGGGACGTCGGGGCCAGGCCTGCTACCTCTGGACTCTCCAGCTGTCCCAGCGAGCGTCGTGGCGCTGTGCCAGTCCGGGAAGCTCCATCGCGACTTGGCTGCCATTGCCAGGTGCAACGCGGCTCTTCAGCAGTTGGGTGCGCAACACCAGCGTGAGCTGACGCTGTCGCACCTGCTCGAGTACTCATTTGTCACCCTGGCAGTAGTAATCGCGCTTGCTGCTGTCCTCGGCTGGGTGTTCTCCGGGCGGGCACTCCGTCCAGTGCGGCAGGTCACTGCGGCCGCCCGCGCTGCGTCGGAGCACAACCTATCTGAGCGCGTTGCCCTGGATGGTCCCCGCGATGAGCTCGGCGAGCTTGCGGAGACCTTCGACGACCTGCTCGACCGGCTCCAGGCCGCGTTCGAGGGGCAGCGGCGGTTCATCGCCAACGCGTCTCACGAATTGCGCACCCCACTCGCCGTAATTGGCACGACCGTCGACGTCGTAGCGGGCAACCCGGACAGCACGCCCGAGGACCTGCGCGCCATGGCGGTGGAAGTCCGCGCCGCGGCCGACCACGCAGAGCACCTCGTCGGCGCGCTGCTCATCCTGGCCCGCAACGAGCGCGGGCTCAGCATCTACGAGGAGGTCGACCTGGCCACCGTGGCTGAAGACGTCCTAGACACCGCCCGCTTGGGGGACCGACGGGTGCACACGAGCCTGGAACCGGCCACCATATCGGGCGACCCGGTGTTGGCCGAGCGCCTAGTCGCCAATCTGGTCGACAACGCCGCCCGTTACAACGTCCCCGCCGGTGATATCTGGCTCAGCACTGGATCCACAGGAGGCAGCAGCGTGCTAACGGTGGCCAATACTGGCCCGGTCGTGAGGCCGGTGGACACCGAGCTCATCTTCCAGCCTTTCCAACGGCTCAATGACCGCACGTCGCACGACGGCGTGGGCCTCGGCCTCGCCATCGTGGCATCGATCGCGGCGGTCCACGACGGTACGGTCACCGCCCGCCCCCGGGACGGAGGTGGCCTGTTCGTCACCATCACGATCCCCTCGATGAGCTCGCCGGCCCAGAGCACCGCCGTTCAGCCAACCGGTCGGTCATGTGCTCCAGTTCGGACCTAGCCGTGTGCGCTGATCGCCCTGTTCTGCGGCGCTCCGGTCCCAGGACATCTGCCGGGGTCGCCGGTCGGCGCCGGTGACTTCAGCACCTCGGGTTACCGTCGGGACGCCTCAAGGCCGGCACCGACTTGCCAGCGCCTACGCAGCCACACAAAACCGCCGCCGATGACCCCTACGCTGATGGGGATCAGCGGGACCCACGGGACTTCGGGGAGCACGTCGGGGACTTCGGTAGTCGGCGTAAACGCGACGCCCCGGTAGACCACACCGTCGGTCGGGGCAAGGACCTGGCTGAAGCTCTCAGTGCTCGGAAGCGTAGTGGCCGCCAACGAATCGGTAATGGCTACAACTTGGTTCGGGTCGGCCCCTTGGTCGCCGCTCCCGCTGATCGTCGACGTGACACCCCAGATGGTCACAGTCCCATCGCCATTGATCCTCCCGACTATGTTGCGAAGGCCGTCGGTCGCGGGCGCCCACGCCTTGCCCCCGCCGCCGAACGTGCTGTTCGTCCCCGTGGGGAAGGTCTGACCGGCCGCACCGCCGTTCACTCCCGCCGGAGATGGGTTGACGGAGTACGTCGTCTGCAGGTTGAGCCCGGCCGCCAACGTGTACTGCAGCGCCCAGGTGTTGGTGGAGGTGTTCAGAACCCACTTCTGCAGACCACCCGTGTTATCGCCGGTACCGCCATTACCGCTACCCTCGTCGGCGACGTAAAGAGTGGTCGGGTTGGCAAACCACAAGCCGAAGGGATAAGTGACCCCGTTGTTGGCGGTCTTGCTCGCAGCGCTCGCGAGGGTCGTGGAGAAGCCGTTGAGCACGCACATGTTGGTCGGCGACAGCCCTGGGTTGGTGCTCGAAAGCCCCAGGCTCGTGTTAGAGGTGTTGAAGGTCGGGTACAGCGGCGACGAAGTCCACGCCGGAGCCGAAGGCAGGCCGGCGCCGGACTGCGGGACACCGATGCCGCCGCTCGGGCAGGCTGTGCCCGTCGGGTCCACGAAATAGACAGTGTTGATGCCGTTGCTACCGCTCCCCTTAGACATGTAAATCACGCCGTTGTATTGCGTCAGGCCGCGGAAGTTGTCGTCCTTAGTTGATTTGTCCGCTGCTTTGCCGAGCTGGGTGATGTTGAAATTGCCGTAAGGGGTCGGGGTGGGGTCGCTGGCATCCTGAGATGCCTCGGAAGTAGTCGCTTCGGCGGTGATCTGCGAACCCGAACCTATAACGACGCCTTGGTACGTGGGGGTCGCACCGTTGCCGGCGTTTCCAGCTATGAACAATGTGTTGTTCGCAGGGTTGAGGATTGCGGCCCGCCCGTTGTTGCCCGGGTACGCTCCAACTTCGGTGAACTGGAAGTTGCCGTTGGCGTTCATCACGGCAGCATCGCGGTAGTAGCCCTGGAGGGCCGAGGCCCCGGCGAGGTCGGTGTTGGTCGGGTCCTGTTCGCTCGGAGTGTTCGAGTTGGAGACGTCGATCGCGGCCGTGGGAGCGTCGTAACCCACGAAACTGACGTCCTGCCCATCAGTGGACTGGTTCACGGCCAACTCAGACTTCGATGAAAAGCTTGTAACGAGTTGGTCGCCGTCGGCCGCCGGACTGTCGCTGTTAGGAATGGTGATCGTGCTGATCGGCGTCGTTACAAGTGCCGTGGTGGCTGGGATCTGGTCCAACACGATGGGTTCAGTGATGCCAAAGTTCGCGTCGATAGCGTCATTGTTGAACACGGTTGGGTACGTGTTGGGGGCGATGGCGATGTTCGCCGTCACCGTGCCCCCAGTGGTGTAGGTACCCGGGTTAGTCGTCAGACTGAAACTGAACGAGGTCGTGGTTGGTGCCGGTGTCGCAGCAACCGTCCAGGTACCGTTGACGCCAGTCGCCCCCCCGACGCCAGCGATCACCACGGTTTGGCCGGGGACGTAAGCGGCCGCATTCGCCGCCGTCGTGATTGCTGCAAGATTTGTGACCCCGCTCCAAGTCACGGCCGTGACGCCTAGCTGAGTCGAGCTGACTCCCCCGCCCGAGGTGAACGTCCCGGGGTTAGTCGTCAGACTGACTGTGAAAGTGGTCGTTGACGGCACCGAGACAATGGTCCAGGTACCGTTGACACCGGTTGCACCCCCCACCCCAGAGATCAACACGGTCTGCCCGGGGACGTAGCCATTAGCCTTTGTGGTGATCGTGGCGAGATCCGTGATCCCGCTCCAAGTCACGTTCGAGATCGCGAACGAGTTGGGGCTGACCGGTAAGGCCGTGGTGCCCGCTGTGATGGCGGGAAGGTCGGTGTAGACGCTGGTCGACACGAGAAGGTTGCCGGGTACCAGTGACCCAGACGCACCAGCGTTCGGAACCGAGAACGCCAGGGTCGACCCGACAACCGCGGTGGCGGACGCGAGATAGGCGGTGCGCCGTGATCGGCGCGGATTTGCTCGGCGGGCAGGCTTCATGGCGCTACCGTAAAGTGCGAAGTTGAACCCGAGTTGCCCGTGGTGCGAACGAGTGGTTTTCTGCCGGCGAATGGTACATGAACGACTTCGTCGGGCAGCTCGCCGGCTCGGCGCCCCGTCCCGGCCTCTAGTGCCGTACGAGTTCCAAGGGCAAACCTGCGCGGACCAGACCTTCGGTGCAACGAGAACCTTCATCTCGGCGCAGTTCACGCCGAGTGTTTGGGTAGCCGAAGATGACCACGGAGGTCAAACATGGCCCTACCCGGCCGCGATGCTCGTGGCTTTTGGCGCACCGCCGGGTTCCTCGCGCTGTTAACCGGCCTGTACGTGCTTTGGGTCGCCCTACGTATCGGCGGCTCGCGTACGACCGACATCTTCGACAACCTAGGGGAGCTCATAGCACCGCTCGCGGCGGCAGCCAGTTGTGGCGTGGCCTCCTGGAGGCTCCCGCAAGCTCGGCTCTCTTGGGCATTGTTAGCGGCCTCCTGTGCGTCGTGGGCGGCCGGACAGGCCGTTTGGTGCGAGTACGACGTGGTCCGCGATCTGACAGTGCCCTTTCCCTCGCTGGCCGACGCTGGCTACCTCTCGGCGGTACCCCTGTTCATCGGGGGCTTGCTGACCTTCCCTAGCGTTGCCAGGCGGCTAGCTTCCCGGTTGCGCAGCTTGCTCGACGCCGCCATGATCACCGGCTCGTTGCTCTTCGCCAGTTGGGCACTGGTGCTCGGGCCGACCTTTCGGGACGCCAAGGACGGCCTGTTCAAAGAGGTCCTCTCGATGGCCTATCCAGCCAGCGACGTGGCCATGGTGTCGTTGGCAGTAATAGTTGCCATTTCAGCTGAAAAGGACTACCGGGCCTGCCTCGGGCTAGTGATGGCCGGGATCATCGCCTTCGCCGTCGCCGACAGTGGCTTTGCATACTTCACAGCAACGAACAGCTACGGCATCGGCAATGCCCTCGACGGTGGCTGGGTCGCCGGGTACTTCGTGATCGGCTTGGGGGCGCTCAGTGCAATGAGAGCTGCCCCGGCGGGTTTGGAAGACATTGACTCCGACCGGGTCAACCTCACGAGCGTGCTGACCCCGTACGCCATCGTGGGCCTGGCCGGGGTGGTTGTAATGGCCCGCTTGGCGGAGAGACAATCGTTCGGCTTGTTCCTCCCGGTAGAGGGGTTCTTGTTGCTGGTGACCCTGACTGCCAGGCAAATCCTCACACTTTTGGACAACGTAGCCTTAAATAAGCGATTAGTGGTCAAAGTGCAGCGTGGCAGCGAGGAGCTGCGCGAACGCGAGGAACGATTTGCTGCGCTCGGCCAACACTCCTCCGACGCCATCACAATCGTGGACACCACCGGCACGATCATGTTCCAGAGCCCGTCGGTCGAGCGTGTTCTCGGCTGGAAGGCCGAAGCGACTGCCGGGGGTTGCCTCCTGGACATGATCAAGCCGTCGGACCGCGAGCTATGGCCTAACCTCGTAGCGAGGCTCTTGTCCGACCCAACGGCGGAGGTGACCGTCGAATGGCGCATGCGGCATTCGGACGGGTCATGGCGGTCTCTCCAGTCGGTGCTCACCAACCTCCTCAACGAGCCGAGTGTCGCCGGGCTGGTCCTCAACAGTCGCGACGTAACTGTTCGGAAAGCTCTTGAGGAACAGCTGCGCCATCAGGCCTTTCATGACCCCCTTACCGGTCTCGCCAATCGCGCACTGTTCAGCGAGCACCTGAACAACTCCGTCCACCGGCGTCGGCGAAGCGGTGTGGCGCTCGGGGTGATGTTCATCGACCTCCACAACTTCAAGGCTGTCAACGACCTCCACGGACACGCCCACGGTGACCAGGTTCTCAAAGAGGTCGGCGACAGGCTGAAGACGGAGGTGCGAGACGCAGATGTCATCGCCCGCCTTGGAGGGGACGAGTTCGCCGTGCTGCTCGAGGGGCCAAAAGACGAGTTTGACCCCGATGCCGTTGCCGGCCGGCTCGCGGAGAGCTTCGTACGACCTTTCGGTGAGGGGGACAACCGGCTCGTGGTGCAGGTGAACATCGGGGTAGCCGTCAGTGGCGACAACGCTGAGTCAGTCTCAGAGCTCCTGCGCGACGCTGACTTAGCCATCAACGCGGCCAAGGCCGCCGGTGCTGGGTCGTACGTAAGATTTACCTCCGCCCTACACCAGCAAATACTTGACAGGATGCAGATCGAGTCCGAGCTGCGTCTAGCCGTGGAGCGCAATGAACTGAGAGTGCACTACCAGCCAGTTGTCAAGCTCAGCTCTGGCGAGATCGAGGGCGTGGAGGCACTTATCCGCTGGGCCCACCCGGTACAGGGCATGGTCCCGCCCGGCCGGTTCATAGCCGTCGCCGAATCTTCCGGCTTGATCGTGAAAATTGGGGAATGGGTGCTGCGGCAAGCCTGCGGCGACCTTCAGGCGATGACACGGATCGCCGGCCGGCCGCTCCGGATGAGCGTCAATGTCTCGGCCCGACAGCTGTCCCATCCGGGGTTCGAGGACATGGTCCTCAGCGCTCTACGCCACGCCAACGCCGACCCCGCTCAGATAACTCTGGAGATTACAGAGAGCCAGCTGATTGACGACATGGCAGGAAAGGCCGACCTGCTGGCGCGTCTGCGCCAGCACGGGTTGAAGATTGCGATTGACGATTTTGGTACCGGGTACTCGTCCCTGAGCTCCCTACGTGACATGCCGATCGACACGTTGAAAATTGACAAGTCCTTCATTGACGGAATTGCGCTCAGCCGGGACTCGAGCGCGTCTCACACAGACGGTTATCCACCTGGCAGTGGACCTCGGCCTCGGCATCGTGGCCGAAGGGGCTGAAAAACTGGAGCAGGTGGAGGTGCTTCGTTCGTTGGGGTGCGACTTGGTGCAGGGTTACTTCTTCTCAAGGCCGGTTCCTGTTGCTGAACTGGAACGTCTTTTGAGGGAAGGTATCGGGGTAACTACGAGCGTCGCCAAGTGAGCAACGCTCACTGGCCTCGTTATAGCCGTACATTCGTAAGTTTTCCCATTGTCATAGGAGGTGTGCTCGTAACCCCCTCGTCAAGTCGGAGCCGTTCATTGAGCCAACGGGTCACTTCCGAAGCGGGAACGGGCTTGCTCAGGTAGTACCCCTGGGCGATATCGCAGGACATAGCTCTGAGACGGTCCCAGCTGATCTGATCTTCGACGCCTTCGGCCACCACCGAGAGGTTCAAGCTGTGGCCCAGGTCCACAATGGATTGAACGATGACCGCGTCGTTTGGATCGACGGCCATACGGAGCACAAACGACTTGTCGACCTTCACTTCGCGAACTGGTAACCGCTGGAGGTATGCCAGCGAGGAGTACCCCGTGCCGAAATCGTCGACAGAGATCTGTACGCCAATCGAGGCAAGGCGTTCCAAAGCGTTAATGGTCCGTACTGGGTCCGCCATGACGCTGGACTCGGTCAGCTCAAGGGTGAGGCGCTCAGGGAGCACATCCAGCTCACACAAGAGCTCGCTGACCAGGATTGGGAGGTCGGTGTCGAGGAGGCTGCGCATGGCCAAGTTCACTGCCACGCCGAGGTCGTGGCCGATCTCGCGCCAGAGGGCGCATTGGCTCAATGCCGAGCGCAATACGTGCGCGGTGAGCACAGATATAAGGCCTGTGTGCTCGACAACGGGGATGAACTCATCGGGAGGCAGGAACCCATGGACTGGGTGCCGCCAGCGCACCAGGGCTTCTGTGCTGGTCACCACTCCGTCGGATAGTCGGGCCTTCGGCTGGTAATAGACGGTCACGTCGCCGTTCTCGATGGCCTGTCGTAGCTCGCCGGCCAGCGCCAGCCTCCTTGGGCTGTAGGTATCCCGCTCGATCGAGTAGACGACCACGCCGCCTCTGGCTATTTTGGCTTCGTACATAGCCACGTCGGCACGTTGCAGTAAGGCTGATGCGTCTGTGCCGTGCTCGGGAGCCAAGGCGATACCGATGCTGGCTCCCACTTCGAGTGACAGATCGTCGATCACGAACGGCTCGGCAAGCGAGTCGACCGTCCGAGCGGCAATTTCCTTGGCTTGGTCGGCGCCGGCCAAGTCGGGGAGCACCACCGCGAACTCGTCCCCACCGAGACGAGCTACCGTGTCGCAAGGACCTGCTACTTCGATGAGCCGACGGGCCACCTCCTGCAATAGAAGGTCACCGTTGTGGTGCCCGAGCGTGTCGTTGACCTCTTTGAACCTGTCCAGGTCCATGAGCATGACGGCCGCCACGCGGCCAGCGCTGACAGCAGCCTCGGTTGTTTCTTGCACCCGTTGTATGAAAAGGGACCGGTTGGGCAAGCCCGTAAGTGCGTCATGGAGGGCCTCGTGCCTGCGCTCGAGTGCTTCTCGGCGCAGCTTCTCGACCAGGCGCCCGTTCTCGAAGGCCACGCTCGCGTGATTGGCAAGTGTCTCGAAGAGGCGACGATCTCCGTCGTCGAAGGTGCTGACCTCCCCGAGGCGGTTGGCGACCATGATCGTGCCGATAACCGTGTCCTCTGAGCGGAGGGGGGCAACGATTGCGTCCCGAACACCGAGCTGGTCAACGAAGGTACGCAGGACAGGGGAGCGTGCCGATTTCGGGACGACGATGGCTCGGCCTTCCTCGACGACTTGGGCCAACACCGAACCTTGCTCCTTCGGTACGGGGTCGTGCGTCCCACCCTCGGGTGGGCCGGCCTCCGAGTTACGCTGGCGCAAGATCTGCTGACCCGTCTCACGGTCGAATATGACTAGTTCCGCGAGGCCGGCTCGCAGCAGCTTGCGGGCCTCACCCAGGACTTCGTCCATCACCGTCTCAGCCCGCATGGACGCTCCCACCGACTTGGTGAAGTCGTACAAGAGCTGCAGACCGGCGTGGCGCTGGCTCAGGTTCGCGTAACTGCGATAAGCCAAACCAGTCGCCGCAGCCACCGCGAGAAACAGCAAGATGGCAAAGGGGCTGGCCCACACTACGATCGCGGCCAGGAGCGACAGCGCGACATTGACGGCCGCCGTGCCGCCGCTGGCAACCGCTACCGAAGCCAGGCGCAACCTGGCACCGCCGTGGTAACGGATTGCTTGGGACACCGCCGTTGTGCTGATCAAGTCGGCGACAGCAACAGCCAGGAGCACCGGTAACCAGCTCGCAGGATCCAAGGGTGAGCGACCATGCGACAGCAGCCTAAAAATAACCACGGCTGTCGCCGTTTCGGCTAGGAACATCGAGAGGTTGAACAGGAGCTTCGTCGGAGCCTGTCTGCGACGGATGCCGAAATAAATGGCTTCGCCGATGATACGGCCCACGACGATGGTCAGCGGCGAGGCGAAAAAGAGGCCCATCACCAAGGGCAGCTCGCTGAGGGTGAAGGTGTGAGCTTCTTCTCTGACCTCAAGGTGGAACACGAAGGAATTGCTCAGCGCGAAGGCCGGGACCAATAGCCACCAAGCCACGTGTACTGGCGCGCTAGGGGCGCCCCAGCGCCGGGCATAGACGGTTAGGAGCGCCCCGCCCGCGGCGAGGACCAACGAGAGCCATAGGACGCGGGAGGACGGCGATCGCCAGCCTCGCAACAGGAGGCGGCCGGCCGGGCGTTGGCCGATCTCGGTAGCGTTCGTCGGGGTCACGGTTACGGCCTCTGGCCCGGTTGCTGGGCCGTCGTCGACTGGTATGTCGGCACCCGGGGCCGACCGCTTGAGCAGGCCAGTACCTCCGCAAGCGCCCCGGGCGGGGGCGTCCCCGCTAGTTCCAGGATGAGCCGCTCCAGGCTGAGCCGCTCCAGGCTGAGCCGCTCCAGAGAGCTCCAGGCTGAACCGCTCCAGGCAGAACCGCTCCAGGCAGAACCGCTCCAGGCAGAACCGCTCCAGGCAGAACCGCTCCAGGCAGAGCCGCTCCAGGCAGAACCGCTCCAGGCAGAACCGCTCCAGGCAAAACCGTTCCAGGCTGAACCGTTCCAGGCTGAGCCGCTCCAGGCAGAACCGCTCCAGGCTGAGCCGCTCCAGGCAGAACCGCTCCACAACCGGGCGTTCCAGGAGTCCGCCGGGCCGGTCGGCGACAGCGAGACCGTGCTGCCGAGTTTGGTTAGCAAAACTCCGACGGTTGACTGCCTCAGGTCCATCGGACCGGCAGCGGCAGCGGCAGCGGCGTCGAGGACGCCGTGGCCGTCGACGAACGGGTCACCAACTGGACCGGGGTTGGTCGTACCGAGGAGGCGGGCCTTCAGCTCGTCCGGGGTGAGCGACGGGTCCTGCTCCAAGATTAGGGCTGCCGCACCAGAGGTGATGGCGGCACTGAATGAGGTGCCGGACCCCACAAAGTTCCCGGTACCTATCCGGGCCGAGGGATTTTCCTCGTAGACGGTCGAGCCCGGAGCGGCGAGGCTGACCACCGAGCGGCCCGGCGCGACGAGGTCGGGCTTGGCCCACCCGTCTGGGCTCGTTGGGCCGACACTGCTGAAGTTGGTCATTTCGTCGTCGGCGACAACCGGCTGAGCTAGGTCATCGACAGACCCGACCGTGATCACGAGCGGGTCGTCTCCCGGCGACAGAATGGTGCCATTGAACGGACCGGCATTGCCGGCCACTGCGACGACGGCGATCCCTGAGTTCCAGGCTGCCTCGACGGCCATATCGAGCGGATTAAGGACAGTCGACGTGATCGGCTGGAACCCCAACGACATGTTGAGGACCCGTATATGGTAACGGGCCTGGTTAGCGACGGCCCACTGTACGCCCTCGATGACAGTGGCGATGTCGGTCGTCCCATCCGCCCCGGCCGCCTTGATGGAAACGAGGTCAGCTCCAGGCGCCGCACCTGAGTACTGCCCGTCCGACGACGCGCCATCACCGGCGATCAGGCCGGCGACGAACGTGCCGTGGCCGTAACTATCTTCGAAAGGCTCGCCGGCGCCCGTAAGGTCAACCCCGCCGATGAGCCGACCGGCGAAATCGGGCAGGTTGTCGATCCCGGTGTCGAGGACAGCGACCGTTACACCCTGGCCGTTGTCACCATCGTTGGCCAACGTGGTAGCTCCGGTCTGCTCCAAGAACGCGTCGGAGGGCGTGTGCGGGCCGGTCGACTCGGTGGTCGACTGCACGCTCACCGTTACGTCGGGCGTAACGCTGATGCCTGGGAGTGCTTCGAGCAGCGGGACGAGGAGCGAGGGCAGCGACGCCTCGACCCCGTTGATGATTGAGAACTGCTCGAGCAGGTTGCCTCCAAGGCTCAACAAATCCGTGACGACATTGACCCCAGGAGCGCCGGTAACAATAACTGTCTCGGTGGAGCTTGCCCACGCCGTAGTCGGTCCGGCTAATCCGACGCCAAGAAGCACGAACGCGCTGGCGGCGGCGAGGGCACTCCTTCTCCGCCTCGGTCTTGCCGTCTTGCCCGAGCTGCCCCAGCCGCAGCCACCAACTATTCTTCGTTGCGCCATCCTGTGCGCTCCTCTGCATCCGATACCTGCCGAAATCTTTCACGACGGTAATCGGGACAGAAGACGGCCGGCCTTTAGACCGACGGCTCCGATTGCGCTGAAGCGCGCTGATGTCCTGACTTGGGACCACCCAGAGGCGCCAAAAGAACGCTAGGGGCACTGCCATACTCACTCTATGTAGTCAGGGGTTGGCGAGCAGCCCAGTGCCGCAGAAGTCAACTTTCGGGGACCGTGACCCGGGCCTCCGGCGAGGATCAGGTGTTCTTGGTGAGGCGTCGGTCCGGGATGAACCAGATCAGCGAAACGGCGCCGTAGCACCCATACGCAAGGTACGGGCTGACGAAAGCCAGCCCGAAACCGGCTATGTAAACAATGGGTGAAACCATCCCCTTTATGTCCCTGCCGACGGCAGCAGCTATGTCGGCATCATTAGGGTTCGCTCGCAGGATGGCTCGAACGAGCGCGTAATAGGCCAGGGCCGCGCCGAGGGCAACCGCTCCGTAGGTTGCAGCGGGAAGGGTACGGTCGTGCGCCGTCCCGACCCACTCAGTGGCAAAGGGGATAAGTGACAACCAGAACAGCAGCTGCAGGTTTGTCCACATGACTGCGGTGTTGATGCGTCCGGTCGCTCGCAGTAGGTGATGATGATTGTTCCAGTAAATACCGATAACGGTGAAACTCAGGACATATACAAGCAAAGACGGCACGCGCTGGATGAGCCCGTGGACGCTGGCGGTGACCGGGGTCTTCAGGTCGAACGCCATGATGGTGATGATCACAGCCATAACGCCGTCGCTGAAGGCTTCCAGACGATGGGTGTCGATGGCCTTGCCCGCCTTCGAAACGGCTTCCCCGTCGGTCTGGCCCTCGCTCATCGGCACCGTTCGGCCGATTTGACCCGTGATGCGTCATCGGTCGGCCCTGCGTCGTGTCGCACCGGTGACATGATCGCGTACCGGGGGGGTTGACGCCGTGAAAGCGCATAACGCCCTCAGCCGGTCAACCCAGCCTGGCTCGGCGTCTTAGGGCGTGAGGGGGAAGTACGCCTTTTCGGCGAGGTCTGCCAACGCGGCGAGCCTAACCGCCGCCCTTCTTCTGCTCCGCTTTCAGGTCGGCCTTCTCGACTGCTACTCCGCCTCGGTGCTCAGCCCAGGGTGACGACATCCCCGGTTCGCACGATGCCCGCAGCGGTGGTGCGCGCCCTGACGCCGAGGACGTTGTCATGGGCGCGCAGGAGGTGGCGGAAGACGTCTAACTGCCGCTCGATGCCCCCCGGCTGCTCCCTGGTCGTCATAACGCAGCGGGTGCAGCCATACTGCAGCTCGAGCGCCACCTCTCCGACTAGCACGGCCCGGCTGGCGGCCACAGCGCCAAAGGTCCCCGCGTCAGCCTCCACGAGCACGTTGGGGCGGAAGCGGCGCATGTCCCACTGGAGCTCTGGCCGCTCGGCTGCCAGCTTGGCGAGGTCCCCGCTGCCGATGAGAAGCAGCTCACTTTCGTCCACGAACGAGCTGTCGAGGCCGCTCCACTGGACCACTTGTGACCCATCGTCTTCGAAGTCTTCCGGGCACTCGAATGTGCCCCGGCCGTACTCGCCCACCGCCACCAAGCGCACGGGCCGGCGCAGCCACTCAGAAAGCCGCTCATCGAGCGTTGGGCCCGGAGGGATCTCGTCATGACCTGGCACCGTGACAAGCACGGTACCGTCGAACAGTCGAGCTGAACCCTGTAGGAGCCGGCCGTCCCGCTTGGCAGACACAATTGTCCCCGAGCCGACGTCAAGGACCCCATATTTGCGGTCGCCGGCGGCGCCCCCGGCTGCAAGCACAAGTTCGCCGCAGGGCTCGCCCTGCATCGACTTGACCGGGTACCGCCACAAAGCTGTCACGTACACGCCGCTACAAGGCTAACCGAGGTTCGAGACGATCACCTATCCGCGGGACCGGGAAGCTTCACACCCCTGACCAGGACCTTAGCTTCACCAAGAGAGGTCGGCAGCGCGACCGACGCCAATTGCGGAGCCATGATGATGCCACTCTGGCTCTTTTACTTGACATAGCGCCACGAGTGGTGCCATAATGGCGCCATGGACTTACGGCCTTACGTAGAGACGATCCACCAACAACTCATGATCGCTGCGGAGGCGGGTGGGGATGAAGCGAGGGTTGTCGCCGAGCGCCTGACCGCGGCCGTCGATCCCAGCGTCCGGCTCGCCCTGCAGGACGCGCTCGTGGCAGCCGCCGAGGAGATCACGTTCGAGCTGGCCCCCGGCTCGGTCGAGCTGCGCCTCAGAGGCCGTGACGCCGAGTTCGTGGTTCGCCAGCCTGCAGGTTTCGGAGCCGAGCCTTCAGGTGCCGGTCGTGATCAGACGGGCCGGGTCGAAGGCCTAGCGCCGGCCACATGGTCCGAACCGGCCGCCGACGGCGACGAAGGCGGGTTGGCCCGGGTCAACCTGCGCCTGCCCGAGCAGCTGAAGGCAAGGGCGGAGCAAGCGGCGGCAAGCGAACGTTTGTCGCTCAACGCCTGGCTCGTGAAGGCAGTCGCGGCCGCCCTGGACCGCGCTCCCCAAAAGCGAGACGGCAGTGGACCGCCATCGCGCCAGCGTTATGTCGGGTGGGCGCGCTAGCGCTAGGCGCTGGGCGCCCGCCCAATTCAAAAAGCAAACCGAATACCCAAGGAGTACATATGCCTACATTCGACACGCCCGCGCCCATTTCGGTCTCGATCGAAATCGGTGCCGGGAGTACAGAGATAATCGCGAGCGATCGCACGGACACAGTGGTGGAGGTCCGCCCGGCCAACTCCGCCAATAAGAACGACGTGGCCGCTGCCGAGCAGACCCAGGTCAACTACAGCGACGGGAACTTGACGGTTAAGTCGCCTAGGAACTGGCGGAAATACGTGGTCTGGAACGAGGGGGGGTCGGTCGACATCAAGATCGGGCTACCTTCAGGGTCCCGCCTGCGCGGTGAAGCCGGGGTCGGTGAGCTCCGGGTGATCGGCCCGAGCCGTGCCGCTCAGGTCCGCGTCGATGGCCTTCTCGGTGAGTGCACGTTCAAGGTCGGGGCCGGAGACATCCAGCTCTCGCAGGCCGGGCCCTTGCAACTTCGCACGGGGGCCGGTGATATCACCGTCGAACGGGCCGTCGGCCACAGCGAAATAACCACCGGTTCCGGTTCCGTCCAGGTTTCACGAGCCGATGGCTCTGCTGTCATCAAGAACTCCAATGGCGATATCTGGGTCGGCGAAGCCCGCGCAGACCTGCGCGTCACTACGGCAAACGGGAAAATCCGGGTATCGGTAGCACATTCGGATGTCGACGCCAAGACTGCCAATGGAAGCGTCCAGATCGACGAGGTCATGGGCGGCACAGTGCGCGCCCACACGGCCGCGGGCAAGGTCGAAGTGGGGGTCCGTCGAGGGGTGGCGGCGTTGCTAGACCTCGAGACCTCGTGGGGCAAAGTTCTCAACGGTTTGGACGAATCTGACCCGCCACAGCCGGGCCATCCGTCGGTGGAGGTCCGGGCGCGGACGAGTTTCGGCGACATCCGTGTTTTCCGGGCCAGTGGCTCAGACGTTGCAGACATCCCCGCTACCACCGGGACGACGGACAATGCCTAACGCCGGGCCCGCCATCGACGTGAACGGCCTGCGCAAGTCCTTCGGGAGCACCGTCGTGTTGGACGGCATTGACTTCGTCGTAGAGCCAGGGACAGTTTTCTCCATGCTCGGCCCCAACGGGGCGGGCAAGACCACCGTCATCAATATCTTGACAACACTGCTGCGCGCAGACGCCGGCGTGGCACTCGTGAACGGGTTTGATGTGGCCGACCACGACGCGGAGGTCCGAGAGTCCATTAGCTTGACGGGGCAGTTCGCTGCGGTCGACCATCTCCTGACGGGGCGAGAAAACCTCGTCTTGATCGGCGAACTCCGCCACGTCACGAACCCAGCCCGAACAGCCGAAGCGCTATTGGAACAGTTCGGCCTTACCGAGGCGGGAGACCGGCGCACATCCACATACTCAGGTGGTATGCGTCGAAAGCTCGACATTGCCCTGGGGCTGATCGGCGACCCAGCGATCATCTTCTTAGACGAACCGACTACTGGGCTCGACCCTGAAAGTCGCAACATGACCTGGGACACGATCAAGTCGCTCGCGCACGCTGGAAAAACCATTTTCCTTACGACGCAGTACCTTGAGGAGGCCGATCGGCTAGCCGACAAGATCGCCATCCTCAGCCACGGCCGGATCGCCGCCGAGGGCACACCACAAGCACTGAAAGGCATGCTTCCGCAGGGCCAGATCGAGCTCAGTTTTCCGGATGCGACGCAACTGGCCAAGGCCGGGCAAGTCCTCGCAGGCCGCCACCCGAGCCGCAGCGAGAGCGCCCTCACCCTTACCATCTCTACCGACGGCAGCGTAGCGCAGGTGAACCGGCTGTTCAGCGCGCTCGAGGCGGCCAACGTCGAGGTCGCCGAGTTCGCACAGCGGTCGCCGACGCTCGACGACGCCTTCCTGCAAATCGTCAGTCACCGTAAAGGAGAGTCATGATGCGCGTATTGAGCGACACTTGGACAATGACCAGACGAAGCTTGCGCCATATCGTCCGCAGCCCGGACACGATCATCACGGTGGTGGCGATGCCGATTGCCCTCATGTTGCTGTTCGTGTACGTGTTTGGTGGTAACTTCGGCCACATCTTCCGTGCAGGCTCGGTAAAGTACGTGGACTTCATCGTGCCCGGCATCGTGGCTATGACGGTGGTGAGCGGCATCGCCTACGCGGCGGTACGTCTAAGCATGGACATGCAACGGGGCATGGTCAGTCGATTTCGGACCATGCCGATCGCGCCGTCGTCCATATTGAGTGGGCATGCTGTTTCGTCATTGTTGTCAAACCTGTTCTCGGTATTCCTTGTGGTGCTAGTCGGCTTACTCGTCGGCTTCCGGTCGCACGCTTCAGTCCTCGAGTGGTTGCTGTTCGTGGCACTGACAGCGTTGTTCACCTTGGCCACCACGTGGCTGGCAATCATGTTCGGTTTGTTCGCCAAGACCGTGGAAGGCGCTGGCTCGTTTAGTTACATCCTGTTGCTTCTCGTCTTTGTAAGCCCCAGCTTTACGCCGACCGCGAGCATGAGCGCTCCAGTGCGTGCTTTTGCCGACCATCAGCCGATGACTCCGATCGTCGATACCATGCGCTCGCTGCTCATATACGGCCACGCCGGCGACAGCGCCTGGGCAGCGTTCGCCTGGTGCGGCGGCCTGCTGGCCGCATGTTATGTTGCAGCTCTTTGGACCTTTCGAACACGAAGAGAACCGGCGGTTGTCTCGCAGTAGGTCGGCGAGGGTCGGCAAGCGGCCCCGTCCCGCGCCGACGCCTCTGCACGGACCTCACGGCTGGGTGGCATTGGAAAAAACAACGCCATGGTCGGGTGGGAACTCGTGGTGCCAGGCGGCCATCCCGTTGTCCACCGCCAGGCAGTGGCCGTTGATCGACACTGACGCGCTATCGAGCAGGAACGCTACCGCATCAGCTATTTCGACGGGTTCGCTGACGCGCCTCATGGGTGCAAGAGCCGTCGCGTCGGAGGAAAACGATGGCGGTGCCTGCCGGTCGAGTTGAGCCGACGCCATGATCTGGGTGTTCACCGCCCCGGGTGCAACAGCGTTGCAACGGATCCCGAGGTGCCCGTATTCGACACAAACGTAACGGGTGAAAGCCTCTATACCGCCCTTGGTCGCGTCGTCAGGCCCGTAGCCGGGAAAGCCGCCACTAGCATGGACCGAGGAAATGTTGACGATCGAACCGGCCACGCTCTGCGCCAAGAAGGACCGCAACGCTTCGCGGGCCCCAAAGACCACCGCCCGCAGGTTGATATCTAGCGTCTCATCAATAACGTCAGGCTCCATGAGGTGGATGGGTGCCAGGCGTACGATGCCTGCGTTATTGACCCAGGCAGCCAGGCGGCCCCGGCTCTCGGCCACCCGACGCGCCTCGGCCAGGACATCGAGGTCCCGTACATCGCCGGCAACCCCCTCACCGTCGATGCTCCTGAGCACGTCGGCCAGTGCTACCCGGTCCCGGTCTACCCCGACGACGGTCCACCCGTCGGCCGCCATCCGCGCCGCTATAGCCCGCCCGATACCGTTGCCCGCACCGGTGACCACCACCGTGCGCCCCTTGCCGTCCTCGTGTTTCACTGCCGGTGCTCCTTTGCGTCGGTCTTCTCACGGTATGACCAGAGGGAACCGGACCGTCTTGGCAATTCAAAGTACAGGCCAGGCCCCATGAGCGACGCACCCGTCAACTCACGGTCCTCGCCCGTTTCAGCCTCGCGCAGCTCGTAGACCGCCTCGGGACGGAGGGCTTGCAAACGCACCTGGGCCCTTTCCTGATCGGCGTCAGCGAGACGGATGGCCTGTACAAAGCCGCGGCCACTGACGCTCCGCTCGGGCCCACCCGGCTCGTTGAACTGCCATATCACCCACTCCTTGCCTGTACGACTTGGTGGGCTCAAGGGATAGTAGTCGCCATCGAGCATCACGTCCGCCACCGACCGCCAGACCCCTACCATTTTGCGCAGTGTAGTGAAGTCATTGTCGGACCTCTTTATATCGACAGCGGGAGACAGCATCGGCGCTAAGGCACAGTGGTACGAAAAGCTGTCCCCTTCCTTGGCCTCTATTCCCTCCTTTGTGGCCTCTGTGATGTCCCAGGACAGGCTCGTCTCCTTGAAGTAGGGCAGCCATTCGAACATGGTGCGGTGGAAGTCGAGTTTGGTCGGGTGCTGGCCGTACCCATAGTCCGTGAAATGCAAGGGCACCGATCGGCGCATGGTCTCGAGGTCATTGCGCCGGCCGCCCGACGCGCAGGAGTCGATCAGCAGGGAAGGATGGCGCTCGAGCAGTTCGTCCCAAAATGCCAAATAGCCTTGTACGTAGAGGTTCTCGGTCACGCCCTCGCGACCTTGGTCGTCATGTGCCCGCCAGTATTCAAGGGGGGGGAAATTGAAGTCTTGGCGGTAGACCCCGATCCGATAAGAAGTTATCAGGCCGCTAACGAGGTCGGTAAGCCAGGCTCGGCATTCCGGGTTAGAGAGGTCGAGCAGACCTGAGAGGGTGTGGTGCCGCCGCTGCACCTCGTAGGTATGGGTGGTTGGCTTGGCTAACACCCAGTCAGGATGGTCCCGGGCTAGCTCGGTCCCTGGGAAGACGCGTTCCGGCTCAAACCATAAGAGCAACTCGGCCCCATGAGCGGCAGCGCTTTCGCCGACCCGGGCAAGTCCATCCGGGAAGCGGTCAGGGTCCGGACGCCACGTCCCCGTAATAGTCCAGTCGGCAATGCCTTTCTCATCCCGGCACGGGTACCAACCCGCGTCGATCCACCAGACGTCGTAAGCCACTCCTTCCGCAGAGAAGCGGCGCTGGTACTCCAGCTGATTGGCCTCAGTTGCAGCAGTAAATTCCACTCCTTCGTCGGTGCCGGCGACCGAGAGCAACGGTGCAAGCGACCTTCCGCCCGGGCGAGGCATCACGTGCTTGCGGTACCATCGCCTCCACAGGTTAATTGCGTGGGCCCCGTCGCCGGCCCAACCCATCAAGGTAATGCTGGGCGTGCGGACCGTCTCCCCTGGAAGTACCCGCATGTTGGTCCTCTCCTGCCCCGCCTCTAGGGTGATCGCCCGATTGTCGCCACTGAACCGGGCGAACCATTGCCCTGGCCACCCGACTGCGACCGTCAGACCGCCGCCTTTGAAGAGAAGCCGGAAGTAAGGGAAGGCGCCATCGCAAGACCGTCCGCCGTCCGGGCTGATCTCGAGCGCGCTGCGCCCCGTCAACGGCGTTGTCTGCCATACGTGCCCTTCGTTCGAATCGAAATCACCATTGCCGTGGTGGAAGCGCCGTCTCGGCCCCCGAACGCGGCAGTAACGGCCAACAAGTCCATGACGGGGGGGCTCGGGAGCTCGGAGTGGTTCGTGACCCACGTCGTCCACTCCACAACCGGGAAGTCAAGGTAACGGACAACCTCCACACGCAAACCGAGGCCCGTCCGTGTGTCTCGCCCTTCGTAGGCGGTCATCGTAACGGTTGCGTCCAAGCGTCGAAAACTGCGCCTTGGTGACCACTCGTCGGGGATCCCGTGCACCGGCGACCCGTCATAGAGGAAACCGATCGGCAACCGGGAGGCTCGGTCAAACAGGGCATCCGACCACGCCGCGAAACGCTCCCAATCGTGAGCCGACGCACCCTCGCCACGCTGCTCCATTTTCATCGCTTTCCCCGTCCCCGACGGCCACGACCGCAACACCCCGCCGCGCAGTCTCGTCGTCCACTAGATGAACAGAACACGGGGGGACGGGTCAAGGATGACCCGTCCCCCCAAGAAAACTAACCCAATCAGGTTCCGACCTAGTGGATGAGGCCTTTCGCTTCCAATGCTGTCAGCTTCGATACAAGCGCCGGGTTCGCCGAGTTGTACTGGGAAATCAGCGTCGCAACATCACTGTTCAGCTCTGACAATGCCTTCCACAATGAAATATACCCACCCACGTAGGAGAGGTAAAGGCCATCGATAATCGAGAACGACGACGCCGTCAGGCCATCGTAGGCGCAGACCCCCAGGTAGTACTTTTGGTTTGCAGGCAGGGCTGCATGGATTGAGGAAAGCGCTGGGGTGACCTGTGAGCCCTCGATGATGGGCATGTCGTTGCCCTCGTAGTTTACGATTGCGGAGTCCCACTTGGGCGTAGAGATGAACTGCAGCCATGCCAAGGCGGCCTGGGACTTCGCCGGTGTCATCGTACTATCGGCTTTCGATGACGAGATCCCGAATTGGAACGACGTCTCGGGCCCACCATTGTCCTGCCATGCCGGCAGCGAGGTGGCGAGGACGAGGTCCCTTTGAAGTTCGTCAGCTCAAAGTACCCAACCGGGAACTGCTGTGACTTCGGAAGAGAGGCCACTTCCCTCGGGACTGCGTACCCATTGATGAGCACGTAGGCCACTTGCTGGCCGAGGAACTGGGTACTCCCGTCGACGAGGTAGGGCCTGTCGTCTAGGGCACGTCTACGTTCTTCGGGTCCCATGTCTCCACCAGCTCCTTGCCAAATGGCCACCACGACGAGGCCATCGCTGGGTTCTTGGCAGGGTTCAACCAATCGCCATCATGGGTGTAGAAGTACGAGTGATAGGCTCCGGAGCGATGCGGGGATGTCCCAAACTTCCTTGTCCTTTGCGATCCCCAGGTAGTTTGTCTGGAAGTAGTGGGCGAGCCAGTTGTAGATGAACGGGGTCCAGGAGGCGCCGGCGTAAACACGCTTCGACTTCAACTTCACATCGATCTGCATGGAGTCTGCCTGGAGCTGGTTCCACGATGTGGGAGCGGCCATGATGCCGGCTTCCTTGAAGAGGTTCTTGTTGTAATAGAACCCGATACCTCCCCAGTCCCCGTTCACCACGAAGTCCCCGGAGGTCCCTGGGGTGTTCCCTGGGACGATGTCGAGGTTCAAGGCAACCGAGCTCATCGTGTTGATCCATTTCGTGTTACCAGGGATAAACGGGTTCGGCTGTTGAAACGAGGGCGACAGGTCCTGGAACAGGCCAACGGGCAGGTTGACGTTTACGTAATACCCTGGGACCCAGGTGACATCCGGTAGGGTACCGGCGGCGGCCTCGGAGATGTAGTACTGACCCGAAGAATAACCCGCCGAGTTAGCCGTCGGCGGGATGAACTCGATCTTGATGTTCGGGTAGATCTTCTCGAACGCATTCGCTGCCGTTTGCATCTCGGGGTCGGTTATTGTGCCCGGCGCTGCTTGTACCCGGCGATCGGCGGGTCATAGCTGGCGGCGTACATTGTGATCGTGCCCTTGTAGCTCAGGTTCGGTATCCCCGTTGCGGCACCGGCGTTCGGCACGGCCGTGACGGACATGCCACCGGTACCAACAACAGCGACTGCGCAGATAACATAACGCCGAGTGGCCCTGGCTTTTTTAGTTGTATCGGATCTATTGTCATACTTAGTGCATCCTCCTTTTGTGTTTGTTACATGGTGAGGGTTCACATCTTCACTGCACCTGTGGCCAGTCCAGCGATAAAGTAGCGAAGGAAGAAAATGAAAAGGATTATTGGTACCGATACGATCGTGTAGGCGGCAAACTGCAAGTTGACAACATTTGTGGTGGCACGGACGGCGGAGGCTTGAAGTTACCAACGGCCATCGCAATCGTCGGGAGATCGGTTAAGCACCAGGCTCGGGAACACATAATCGCCCCAGATCGAGGTCACGTTGAGGAGCCCGACGGCGATCATGATCGGTCGCGACAAAGGCGTGGCAATGCGTAGGAGCATCCTTAGATGGCTGGCGCCGTCGACCCGTGCTGCCTCAAACAGTTCTTCCGGGATATCACGTATATTCGAGCGGAACACGAAGATCGCAAAGGCCTGGCCGCCGGCAATATAGGGCAGGATTAACGCCAGCGGGTTATCCAGGAGGCCCATGACCTCACCTCAAGGAAAAGCGGTATGAGCGTGAGGAAGCTTGGTATCAGCAGCAGCCCAAAAATCAGGTAAAACAGTAGGCCCGTCCCAAGGAACTCGATTCGTGCGAACGCGTAGGCGCTCAGCATGCCAAAAATGGTGATGCCGGCGACGCTGGATGCAGTGATCAGGACCGTGCGCAGCAGGTCACCCTCTACGTAATCCCAGGCCTGGCTGTAAAAGATCCCGAACGGGTGGTTAATGGCAGGGTAAAAGGGTTCTTCTCCAGTTGGATGCCGTTCCTAAGCCCGCTGACGGCCATGAAGTACATAGGGAAAAGGGAAAGTGCCCCGATGAAGATCAGCGCCACATAGTGCGTGACACCCTTCACGCCCTTAAGCGGAGGCTCTCGGGTGGCGGTAGCTGCGATCGAGGCGGGCTCTGTCATGCCACTTTCTTCCGCGTTTCCTTATCGGTACGCAGGAACCGCATTGAGGCAACGGCCAGGACCAATGAAGCAACGAACAATACAAAGGCGATGGCGAGGGCATAACCCATCTGAGCGTACTGGAACGCGTTCTCGTACATATATAACACCGGCACGTAAGTTTCGTTTGCGGGGCCTCCTTGAGTGAGGAGCAAGGGTGGGAGGAGATTTTGTGTAATTGCCGATGATGGACAGAATGAGGATAACTTTGAGCTGGCCCTTTACGAGCGGTAGCTCCACGTGCCAGACCCGCCTCAGCGATGTGACGCCGTCGACGGCTGCGGCATCAAGGATCCCTCCAGGGATGCTCTGCAGACCGGCATAAAACACCAACATATGCAAAGGCGCCCACCAAGGGAAACCCCATGAAGATCAGCGCACCCATGAGCAGTGTGCGGGTTCGCTAGCCAGGCGGTCCCATGTCGCCTGAGCCCAATGTCGCTCAGGAGATCGATCGATGACACCGCCTATCTCGTAGAAGTCGCCCCAAGTCAGGATGCCGACGATCCCAGGCAAGCACAGGGTGAGGTGAAAGCTACCCGGAACCAGTATTGCGCCCTATTACTGCTAAGCGATAAATCAGCAGTGCCACCAGCAGGCTGGCGAAAATCCCTCCGGGGATGCCGAATATCGACCACCAGAACAAATGGCGAACGAGACCGAGGAAAATGGTGTCATGCAGGAGCTGGTCGAAGTTGTTCAACCCGACAAACGTGGGGGCTGATACGCCGTCCCAGGTGGTGAAGGCTCCTTCCATCGCGCGGACAGCTGGCCAATAGCAGAAGATGCGCGATAAAGACGAATGGTCGGGAGCCAGGAATGCCCACGCTTTCAGCGTTCGGGAGATGTACCGTTTGTTCGCCGGTGCCGGCGCGGCGGGCTCACTGTTGTGCTAGGTGCTGGGGTGACAATCACGTCGGCCCCCGCCTGTAAGCCCATCCCGTCATCGCCTGGGGACCCCCTCCCGGTTGCCCGAACGCCCGCAGCTGCGTCGTCGAATGTCTACTGTAGACGATGATGTTCTTTGTACTAACCGGCCATGAAGCCTTTCCCTAACGGTCCAAGCGATGACAACCAGAAAGGGTGTCATCAACTGGCATACCGCATGAGGTTGGCGGTCAATCGGTCGGCAACGGCAAGTGAGCCGAGATGGGCCAACAGGTCGAAAGTACTGACGACGGCTCGGCCGGCCCCCTGGCGGAAGCTTGCCGCCAGCAAGCCCGATGCGTACCCTCCCGGGCACGGGAACCCGACGGCGGCGGCGAAGGCGGCAACTGTTTCGGCGTCGCCGTGCAATAGGTGCCGGGGCAGGACGGGACCGAAGCGACGCCAGTCCATGAGGCCCGGCACCGCTAAACCTTCGACGAGTTCGGGCGACGTGGCGAAACATTCCTTGTGGTAGAGCCAGTCCCGAAAGCTCGTACAAGAGATCGGCGTCGCCAAAGGGAGAGCCACAGATGTCTCGCCGGGGCCGATCAGCTCCCAGGGGTTGAACACGACCGCCGTCGCCCCACGGTCGATCGCGGAAGAGACGCTTCGCCAATTATCCTCGTCGAGCTCGCCAGCGTGCCCGACGAGCAGTAGCGCGAAATCGCTAATTTCGGCCCCGTCGCGCCCTATGTCAAACCCGAGCCCCATGAGCCCGTTGCGCTCTCCCTCGTGGATGCCGAGCGCACCGGCTCTCCGTCGCGGCGCCAACGGCGCGGGGCGCCTAATCACATCGATTGTTGCGCGTCCTGCTGCCGGTGCCGCTGCGACGCCTAGCGAGGCCGCGCACCGGTACTGACCGGGCACTCCGCCGAGTGCGACGCGCTCGGCAAGCACAGCAACCGCGAGCGGCGCGCGGCCGCTAGGGACCTCGACTTCGACCGAGCGTTCCCAGCGCCAGCGCTCTGGGCCGACGATGGCTACGCGAGCCGGGTACCGGCCCGGCGCGAGCGCGTCCTCGTTGGCGAGCGAGAGCTCCAGCCCAACCTCTCCACCGGGAAAGCTCACGGTGGGAGCCACATCCAGGCACCAGCGCAACGGCGACCATCCTGCGGCCATGGTGTCCATGGCGGAGGGCTTCCAGCGGCGCCAGAAGGTCCAGCCGCCCTCCCCGGTGAGGGCGTGGTCCAGCATGCCGGTGAGGTTGTACCCCGCGATGTTCCCGTTGGCCCGGATGAGGTCAAACGTGACTGCCCTATGGAGGGACTGGTTGAGCTGGGCGTCAGCCAGCGCGTCCTCAGGGAAGCAGTACACACCATCCATCCCGAAGCGCTCCCAGTCGGAGACGAAACGCTCCGCCATAGACCGGATATAGGCGACGTCAGGCGCCTCAGGGAACCTCGCCGCGGCCCCGTCGGCCGAAGCGGTGTAGCACGTCGCCTCTGCCAAGGCCGTGACGGCGTCAAAGAGGCTCCCGACACCGTACTCGGAAAGAAAGACAGGCTTCTGCCCGCCGCTCATTGTTCGCAGCAGCTGTTTGGCGCCAACCGACTCAGGAAGCGTCGGGTAGAGGTGCAGGTCGCCTGCACCAGGTACGTACGCACCGCGATCGGGTTGACGCGCCCATCCCACCTCAACCGGCACGGCGTCGGCTTGTTCTGAGCCCCATTCATGACGCCAGGATTCCTCGCCGGGGTTGCTGACGGAACCCACGGCCAGGTCGCCGTCCCACCGCCCGCTGCTGAGCAGGACGAGCCGGGTGTCATCGAGCGCCCGGAGCCTCCGTAGGTACCCGACAGCATGGCGGAAAACCGGTCCGTCGTAGGTCTCGTTGAGCAGCCCCCAGATCACCACGCTCGGATGGTTCCGGTCGCGTCGCACCATCTCGTCATTAGAACGGTCGAAATGTTCAGCTAGCCGCGGCGTACTCCCGAGCAGCCAAGCAGCGTGCGTCTCCTCGTAAACCATTAGGCCGAGCTCATCGCAGAAATCGAGCTGGTCCTCTCGTGCCATTCCGGCGATCCAGCGGACCATGTTGAACCCAGCGGCCTTGGCATAGACCAGGTCCTGGCGCACGAGCTCAGGGCTCTGAGGAACGACCTGGCCAATCGGGTAGTGGTTGCCGGTATGCGTCGAGCGGAGGTAGATGCGCTGGCCGTTCAGCTCGAACCACCCGTCGCGTACGCGCAGCTCGCGGAACCCGGTCCGTACGCTTCGCTCGTCCTCCGGAGCTCCTCCCCCCGCTGGCTCGAGGCGCACTCGGACGAGGTAAAGGAACGGGTCGTCGACATGCCAAGGCCTCACCTCATCCGGCGGGACTTGCAGGTCGATGCTGGCACAGGTGGGCTCATCGGGCGAGCCGCCCCCCACCACGTCCTGCCTGGCGCTAACAACACCAAGCCCACTAGCGGCTTCGCTCACCAAAACGTTGATCGTGACGGGTGGACGGCGTGTCGCGCCAGCAGACACGGTAACGTCGACACTGACCACACCCGTTGCCAGCTGGGAACGGACGACGACGTCGAGCAGGCGCACCTCGGGTTCGACGTGCAACACAACATCGCCCAGGATCCCCCCAAAGTTATAAGCCCACCCCGGCTTGAAATCCCCTGGCAGCGTCTTGTTGGCATGCGGCACCTCGGCCAGGACGAGCCCGTCGATCGCCTCACCTGTCGGGTTGACGACGCGCACAGCCAGCAGGTTCGCCCGTCCTGGTTGCACGCGCTCGGTGGCGTCGAGCTCGAACGGCCCCTCGCCTTCATGCGAACCGATCTCGTAACCGTTTAGCCACACGTTCGCCGCATAATCGACCGCTTCAAAGCGCACCAAAGCGCGCTGGCCCGGTGGGAGGGACAACGGGGCGAGCTCGCACCAGTACCACGCCACCCCGTGGTGGTCTGGGAAGACTTGCTGGATTATCCCGGGGACCGGGGCCGTCAGCGCGTGGTCGGGGATACGACCCGACCAGTTGTCGGCAATGCCCTCGTTCTCCGGGTCGAGGCAGATCCTCCATTCGCGGGCTCGCCGGAGGTTCACCAGTACTCCTCATCGATAACTCGTCCCAGGCTCGGTTCCCCCCTACGTGACCAGTAAAAACGGCCGCCTCCTCGCCCCTGGGTCAATCGTCGGTCCTCCCTCCGGCCCGGTCCCTCGACCGGCCCTCTGCGGATGACATTGTTTCGGCTGACTGTTTACAGTCAACGGCGGGACAGTAGCATCGTCTCCTCGCGCAGTCAAGACTTCGGCCGTGTCGTACGCTGCCAGCAAAGGGCAACAGGACGTTGGGAGCCTGCCAGGATGAGGCGGATGGACGACAGTGAACGCAGGGCCCAACAGTACGACGCCATCGCGCTCGAGTACGCCGCGGACAACGCGGTTAGCCCGTACAACGCATTCTACGAGCGCCCGGCGACGATGCTCCTGCTGGGAAAGGTGTCGGGCCTGCGGGCCCTCGACGTCGGTTGCGGGTCGGGCATACTGACGACTTTTCTCGTCGACGAGGGCGCGACGGTAACTGCGATGGACGCAAGCCCTGCGATGCTGGACCTCGCTCGACGGTCGCTCGGTGACAGGGCTGACCTGGTCCTGGCAAACCTGGCCGAACCGCTTCCTTTTGAGACCGGTTCCTTCGACGTCGTGGTCGCGTCGCTCGTTTTGCATTACGTGCGCGACTGGACAGCTGCGCTGCGGGAACTCCGTCGTGTGCTGAGCCCACGGGGAGCTGTTGTGTTCTCGACCCACCACCCGACCATGGACTGGATGTTGAGCTCACCGGACGATTACTTCGCCGTCAAACGGGTGACCGAAACGTGGGCTATAGGCGGCCGGGATTTCGAGGTCACTTTCTGGCGGCGCCCCCTCACAGCCATGTGCGAAGCCATTGCTAATGCCGGCTTTGTCATTGAACGGCTCGTAGAGCCGGCGCCGTTGCCCGAGGCCGCCGAACGCGATGCCCAGGCCTACGAAGCAATCCGGACCAAACCCAGGTTTCTTTTCTTCCGGCTGCGGCCCACCTGAGTGCCGGGGACGGGCTTCAAGGCTCCCTCACGATCTTGCAATATCCTCAAGCACATTTATGCATTCGGCTGGGGCCGGCATCGCCATTAGCTCGTCCTGAAGACGTCGGGCTGCCGCGCGATAGCGCCCGTCGGCAAGGACCATCTGAAGTGCGCGCGCCGCTGCGACACCGTCGGCCACCGCAATTCCGGCCCCGGCCTCTTCACACGTCCATGCATTGTGGAATTGGTCGGCGCCTTGTGGCCAGCACACCACCGGCAGCCCCTGACGGAGGGATCCCAACAGCGTGCCGGCACCTCCATGGCACAGTACGGCACTCGCCCCGGCGAGGGCGTAACTGGCTGGCACAAAGCTCCGCACGACCACGTTGGGTGCTGACCGCAGCAGGGGGCCCGGCTCGACCCCTTCGCCGAGGGTGACCAAGACTTGGACGTCGAGCGGGGCCAATTCCGCCGCCAGTTGGTCCCAGACACTCTGGTCTTTGTTGAACACGGTCCCGAGCGTGACCCACACCCAAGGAGGCGAAGGGGCCTGGGGCGCGTATTCCGTGCTGAGGGGCTTGAGCGAAACCGGATGATAGGAGTAGCGGGGCATACCTAGCGAGCGCGCCGGGTTGTCGAGCGACGGCGGGAACGGGTCGAAGTAGGCCAACCGGAACATGCCAGCTAGCTCGTCAGGCCGCTGGCCCCATTCCTGCCATAGCGGGGCGAGCCGCTTTCCTGCATCCCTAGCATCGTCTGGGAAGGACGGCCCTACCCCGATGTGGACACTGGGCACTCCAGAGACAACCGCGGCGAGCGGTGCCGCGAAACTGGCCATGTCATGGAGGACTAGCCGGGCATCGCGCTCGGCGATGAGTTCGACCAACGGTCCTACAGCGGGTGGGGCGAGAGGCCCGAAAATGCCGGCGAGCGTGGGATCTTTGCGGGCCCCGCGTCCACGATCTCGCGCTGGTCGGCCAACGTTGGTGGCACAGCCGCGAAGATGTGGCCCTCGCCTTCGACGCGGCGCGCAACGTTGGGTCATCGACCATCGCGTATACGACGATGTGGCCTCTCGAAACCATTTCGTTGGCCAATCCAAAGGTCGGGTAGAGATGGCCATGTCCGGGTGCGACGGCGACGATGACTTTCATTGGCGAGTTCAGGGGAACTTGGGGGCTTTGGCCATACCTTGGGTCAGACCGGCGTAAAACGCTTTTAGGTCCTGCCGGCGAGAACTGTCGTCCGAGGCCAGGCAATAGGCGTATACGACGGGCAATTCGGTCCCGCCTTGGTAGATATCGCTTTGGCTGGTGCAGTCCTCAGTTCGATAGGTCATCCAAGTCGTTTCGGCCGTGACGAAAGCGCGGGCGGCAGCGTTGCCCAAGAGAGCAAAGACGATCTTTACGTCTGCGTTGAGTTGTTTGTCGGCAGCTAGCACTTCGTGCTCTCCGCAGCCTTCCTGACCGAGAGTGGTGTTCTGGTTGCAAGGTAGAACGGGCTCGAAATGCTCGGTGATCACGGGCGCACTGAGCGCCGAAGAGCCGGCGTGGGTGTCATTCAGGTGCTCAAGCGATGCGAGCGCGGCGCTGGAGCAGCGTACACCCATCGGATAGCGGTCGTCCGGGTACCATTTGTTAGCAAGCGGGCGCGGGATGTCGCAAATGCCAAATGTGCCGTAGGCGAAATCGCCGCTCGAGCCTGTCCGGTGGAAAACCTGAAAACCGCCCATGTCTTCGCAGCCGGTCAGAGTATTGAAGCAAATCGCCGCCACCACCCAGTAGGAGTTGGTGGCTGCCGAGCGCCCATAAATAACTCCGGCGGATTCTATGTACGGTTGCCTCACGCTGCTCTCGGGGCGCCCGGCCGGGACCCCGAAAATATTCCGGGGCTTCGGGTCGTGGAGATAAGCCTCGTAGTAGCTCGCCCGGATCTGGGCATCAAGAGCCTTTGTTATAGCCACGTTTGCGGCTTTGCCTGGGGAGCCTTTCGTCCCGACGGGCGACGTTTGCGCACCGTACCCGACCAAGGACGCTGCATCGGCCGATCCCAGTGGTCCTACGGGTGATGGTGCCAACCCGAGCGCGCTACACGCCACGAGTACCAAACCGAGCGCCTTGGTTGCCAGCATCTGCCCCCCTTTTGTACGGTCCGCGCGCGAACATATCCTAAGAGTTGGGACAACCCTATCGAAGAGCCCTTGACAGGCGCGGTTCCTGCTGGCCGGGCCTACTTGGCGGGACGGACGCCGACTTCCTCCAAATGGTTCAGCATGTCGGCCGGGTCGTCATAGACGCGATAAGCCCCCGCCGATTGCAGCTCTTCGCGCCCGTACCCACCGGACAGCAGTCCTACGCCCAACGACCCTGCCCGCTGCGCAGCCAATAGGTCCCAAATGCTGTCACCGACCACGAAGCTGTGCTGGGGCTCAACGCCCAGCAGGTCGGCGGCAGCCAGGAACAGGTCGGGGTCCGGCTTGGCCCTTTCAACAAGGTCACGAGTTACCACGACCGTGCCCTCGGGAAGGCCGAGCAGCTCGAGTGCCGACGAGGCCGTAACGCGCTTGCCGCTGGTGGCTATCGCGAAGGGCACCCCATGCTCGCGCAGGCTTCGGAGAAGCTCGGTAGCTCCTGGCAACGCGACAACTCCGCCCGCCCTGCGAAGATAGAACTCCGCGTGCAGAGACGACAACCGCTCAAGAGTTCCGGCGTCCAGCACCCGGCCCGTCTCACGCTGCAGGGCGTCAAGGAACAGGCCCCCGCTCATCCCGATCCGTCGGTGGATCCTCCATACGGACAAGGGAACGCCACATTCAGCGAGCGCCTCTTGCCAAGCGATCACATGTTGGTAGACGGAGTCCACCAAGGTCCCGTCGAGGTCGAACAGGAAGGCTGGCGCTGGCACCCGGGTATTGAACCGCACTTCGGTGGACATAGCCCTAATCTAGGAGCCAGTCGAGACTGGGCGACCCTTCCATGCGGCTACGTTTACAACGGGCCACGCGGCCGCTAGTAACGCAGCGTGAAGGTGGCTAGCGAGTAGTCACCGTGCGGCCCGTCCAACAGGCTCCCTATACCGTCACAGGCACCAACCTGCGGGCACGACAGCCCCTCCACATCAGCCAGGCTCGGCACCGTCAAAGGGCTACCCACCGCCCCGCCGGTGGCCACCGCGACGAAAGCGTGCTCTCCCTTTTGATTGGGGTTGACCACCCCAAACTCAACGCACTGCCCCACGGCTGGGCAAACCGCAGCGCCAGGGGAAGCGTCCCCCGCCAACTTAGTCACCGTGGCAGCGGTCCCTTTGATAATCGCAATGGCGGGGTAGTACCCCCCGTTCCCGGCGGCCACATCCCCCGTGGACCGGCAGATCCCGGTTTCCCAACCGCACGTGACGCCGCCTAGGAACGCGGCAGCCGTGATGGTGTGGACTGCTCCGGTCACCCCTGCCTTGACCTCGACCAGGGTGCCATAAGCCGTGCCAGCGCCTTGGTGGGACGTCCCGACAACCAGGCACGAGGTCGGCCCGTAACAAGAAACGCCGCTACCAATCACAGTGGCGACCGTGTGCAAGCTGACCGCGCCGTTGTTCATCACTGCGACCGCCCCGGTGACCTTTGTCCCTGCATTTATGCTGCCACTTGCCACGCAGTAGGTATGCGACCCACAAGACAACCCGTCCCAGTAGTAACCCTTGGAAGCCACCGACACAGTCTTGGCAACCTTGCCGCTATCCAGCCAGTAAAAGGTGGTCTCGCCCGAGGCGGCGCTACCGAGACCGATGCAATCAGGGCCGGCGGTGCAAGAGAGGTAGGAGATGTAGTCGCCCGCGGGTAGCTTGACCGCAGCGCCCACGACGCCGTCAGTGACCGGGACTACCACGTTGGTGCTCGATGTGGCGTTGTAGGCGAAAGTGCCGGTCGCACCGACCAAATAGCACGTGTCGGTGGCGAGAGGCTGGCCCGGGGGACAAGCCAAAGCTCCGCTGCCGGAGATGTTGTACTCACCCGTAAGGTCGTGTATAGCACCGACCGCGGCGGCCGCAGAAGCGGGCCCTGCCAGCCCGAAGGTAGCCAACCCCACAACAGCTGTTGCCGCAGTCGCGACCCTGGTCAACACCCCACAGCGCCTCATGTCGTCCCTTTCTGTCGCAGCCAATCGTAGTGAACCTCCGTCGTGGGGTCGACCAGGCCCCCGACCGAGTGCGCCGGGTGATAGACGTTGTTACATGGATGCCAGCGAAGGGGCGCAGCAAGGCGCCGACCAGACCAGGCGGGCGCCGCGGCGCCGCTTCAACGAGATCTTCCCCAACGTGACGAAGCCGCTGATAGCGATGGCGCACGTGCCAGCGCTCCCAGGGACACCTCTTTACGCGGAGAGCGAAGGTGTGCGAGGTCTGGTCGAACACGTGCGCAAAGAAGTGTCGGCCCTGGTCGACGCGGGTTTCGACGCAGTCATGTTTTGCAACGAGAACGACAGGCCGTACGTGCTCAAGGCCGACCTCGTAGCCTCGGCAGTAATGGCTCGGGTCGTGTCCGAGTGCGCGCCTCAAAGCGTGCCTTTCGGAGTGGACTACCTATGGGACGCCGAGTGCGCGCTTGCTGCAGCCGTTGCCACGGAGGCTCGGTTCATGAGGGAAGTGCTGACGGGAGTGTGGGAGTCAGACATGGGCCTGTGGAACCCTGACGCTGCAAGCCTTTTGCGCCACCGGCGCTCGCTTCACGCCGACGACCTGGCAATTTTTATGAATGTCACGCCGGAGTTCGCTTCTTCAGCAGGTGGGCGTTCGCCTGTCGAGGTGGCAAGGTCGGCCGCGGTGTCCAGCCTGCCTGACGCCATCTTGATCTCTGGCCCAATGGCTGGTGCAGAGCCGAGCATGTCGACGCTCGCCGAAGTACGCCGCGCGGTGCCCGCCGAGGTCCCCGTCCTTTTGAACACCGGGGCGAGAGCAGACAACATCGCCGGCTTCCTCGAGTTCGCAGACGGCTGCATCGTCGGGAGCTCGCTCAAAGTTGACGGCTACACCTGGAACCGAGTCGACCCGCAGCGGGCAGAGGCTTTCGTCCGTGCCGCACGCCAGGTCTGACCGACGGTTTAGACGGGCTCATATGTGGCGCGCGACGCGTTCGGAGCGAAGGCCTTGGTCGTTCCTGCCCGTCGAACTCGTCAGACCTGCAACACGACCCGTCGCCGGCGAATACAGACCCCGCCAGCCAGCGTGATCATGCCGACGCCCACGAGCAGCGCGGGGTAAGGCGCCTCCGGGAGCGCCGAGCCAAGCAGCAAAGGTTGCCAGACCGGGTCGACGTTGAGGGCGAAGTCGGCCGTCACGAGCGTCGGTGCGCTGTACATCGTGCCGTCGTCGATGCTCGTGACCCCCTGGACATTGTCGCCGCCACCCGTAAGGACCCAGATCAGCATTGGTTGGTAGTAAGACGAAGCTGACCCTCCTGTGGGGTAGGAGGTCTTCGGGTAAGCCCCAGCCGGGGTGTCGGCCGGCGCGTAGACGGGCTCCACCTCCTCGCCTGGGTCAGACGCCCAGACCTGGTAAGCGCCAGTGTTGTCGGCCGGGTCGATCTCGTAAAGCTTGTTGCCTGTCGTACGGGTGGAGTCAAAGACAATCTGCGTGCCGTCCGGGCTCCAATCGGGGTCCTCGTCGGCGAAGCTCGCCGCTTGTGTGTACGTCTGGTTGGCAGGGATGATCGTCGGCGCTGCGCTCGACAAATCGGAACACGCATTGCCCGACGCGTTGATTGTGAGCAGGTAGATATTGTTTGTCTGGGTTACGGAGTTCACGCCTACGTACACGAGCTGGTTGGGCGTCGTCGGGTTGAACTCAGGCCGATTGGCCTGGCCGTCGGTGCTCGAGAGCGGCCCGGCCGGCGCGGGGCAGTTGCCAGTCGAGATCTGCACTGGGCTGTCGGTCGGGACGCCGCCAGTGGAGAGCGTTTCCTCCTGCAGGGTACAAGGCGAGGCGGCGCCTAGGCACTGGATGAAGTCGAGGGTCGAGCCAGTACTGCTATCGGCGGTGACCGTGGGCGCGAAGTCGTTGTACCCGGAGGGCGGGGTGGCGAGCGTATTGAGAGGAGTGCTGGGCGTCGACGGGTAGGCGACCGAGTAGATAGACCAAGGGCCAGGGTTGCCGGGCGATCCCCGGTCGGACGAAAAGTAAAGTGTGCCGCCGTCGGACGAGAAGAAGGGCATCGCGTCGATGGAGCCGGCCGTATTTTGGGTGTACGCCGGATTGCCGGGCGGGTTGCCAGGGGGGCACTCGGAGTTGGTCGTCCCGTTGGGGACGCTGTAGATGGCCTCGCCATTGCCGCACGAGGAGGAGAAAGCGATCGCATCGTTGGCCCCTGGGAACGTTGCGCTGGCAACGCCCCCACCCATAAGGACGCCCCCGGCTGTCAAGAACCCGACAGCTGTTGCGATCGCAACTCGGTCAATCGACCTGCGGATCATGGTCCCAATTTTCGCACCGTCAACCAAGACCTAATAGCGCCGACGAGGGCGAATGGGTGAACGGCAGGCGAAGTGGCGGCGAACCTTTCCATGGCAGGTTACTGAGCGAATGCAGACGACCTCAAGGAGTGGCATTCCGATTTGAACGCACCTCTACAGCACCAGGGTCGTTCAGTACGCTCGGGGGATGGACGACAGCGACCGCGCACCCTGGGCGGAGCCCCCGGTCAGGCCCGTCGTCGGCAGGGCTCTGGAAGGGCGCGACACCGAAACGGCGGGCGCACCCTGGGCAGATCCGCCCGAGCTCATTGCAGTACGAGACAGTGTGAGCGAAGCGCAGCAACGTATCGAACGGGCCACGCGCCAGCTCGAGCTCGCGGGAGAGCTCGAGGCCCGTCTTCAGGCACTTCTGAAATGCGCTCCCGGAAAGGGAGTACCCGCTGTTGCCTCGCCGGAGCGGCGGGCCGCCGAGCTCGAGGCAACACGGATCCTCCTCAAGGCGGAGCTGCGCGCTGCAAAGATCCTCAACGACACTGGCAATCCCGACGGCCCGGGCAGTTACACACCTGCCGCAATCGGCCTTGTTGCAGCACGTGCGCTGGAGGGCCATCTCGCCCAGCTTGCCGATATCGAGGCGACGCTGGCTTCGATAGGTAGGCAGCTCGTGCGGCACGAGCCGGAGCGAGAGCCTGGCCCCTCGCGCCTCGTGCTCGACGGCCCCCAAGTGCGACGACGAGCGCGCCCGGTGGGCCAGTCGGTGCCCGTCCCCCTCTTTCGCCGTCCGCGACGCGGCAACCCGACATGAGCGCGGACGTGCCGTCCGGCGGCGCCGCGATACCTGAGCCGGGCGAGAGCCATGGTCCCGCTTCGCTATTGCTCGCAGAGGAGATTTACTACACCGACGAAGAGCTGATAAAAGCCCAGCGGTCCAGGCTGATCGAGCTAGACGCTCGCGCACGCGAGCTTGAAGGCCATCTCCTCGCCGCGCAGGCCCGTCTGGGAGCCCTCGTGGTAAGAGCGCGCGTTCAGTCCCTGGAGGTTGAGAAGGAGCAAGTCGCCGGGCTGGTGCCCTGGGCGGAGGAGGAGTCGGTCACTATCATCCAGGACGCCCGCCACCGGGCAGCCGAACTGACCCTCGGCTCCGAAGTCCCGCCCGACCTCGAGGACCTCGGAAGGTTGCTGCTCAGTCATTTCGAGCTACAGGAGCAGTTGGTGGGCTTGCTCAGCGAGGCGGCCCTGGCGGCTCGACCGGGTGACTGGTCCTAGGTCCGGAGGCCGGCCCGTAAGTTCAGGTCCCGTTAACCAAAGCGCCACCTCTCAGACGGGGCCCGTTCACCGGTCACCGCTACTGTGCGAAAAGGTATAGCCCAGCGGATATCGCCTGATGCTCGGTAGCCGGTCCTGGGAGACCACGCCGGCTCGCCTACTCGCTGAGGAGCCCTCCCGGATGCTTGGAACAGCCCTGTGAGCCTTCTCCTCGACCGTCCACGACCAAGCGCGTCGGCCGGCATGCGGGCGGGCGGCAGCAGCGGGCTACTTCGCAGTGGGGGCCCGCTAGCTTCGTCGAGCCAAGAATTACGGCCACCCTGGCAGCGTGCGGTCGTGACATGGTGGCCCTGGGCCCTGGCGCTGCTCGCCTTAGGGGTTTACGTGGGCGCTGGTTATTACTTGCTGTACTCGGTCCACTACGCCATCGGCGATGCGCTGGTACGCGCCGGGGACGCTCGGGCCGTCCTTTTCAGCCGCGACCCTCACCTGGCGGCCTGGGGGTTCGTCTGGTTCCCGGGACCTGTGGTCCTGGAACTGCCGTTCATGCTCATCGCGAGCCCGCTCAACCATGCCGTGCTGGCTGGTGCTTTGACCACGGCCGCCTGCGGCGCGGCCAATGTCCTGGTCCTCGTTCGGCTTTTCAGGCGTCTAGGCCTGAGCGAGCCGGTGGTGGCGGGGTTGACAGTGACCTACTGCCTCAACCCGGTCGTTATCTTCTACTGCGCCAACGGCATGAGCGAGGCCTCGTTCTACTTGGCCGCCTCCGTGTTCTTGCTTGGCATAGTCCAGTGGTACAAGCAAGGAGGGCCTCGATCACTCATCTTGATGTCCATGGGGCTGGGATCGACGATGGCGATCAGGGAGGAGGCAGTTTTTCTCGTTCCTCTTGTTGCCGTGCTCGTCGGGTTGGGGGAACGCGGTTGGGCGCGCAAAGCCAAGTTGGCCACCCTTGTCGCCCTCCCGGGGCTCTTCGTCTTCGCGTTGTGGACCTTTGCTAACTGGTTGATAATGGGGAACCCTCTGTTCTGGTTCGAATCGGGTTCTGGCCTGCCTCCCAACAATGCACCATGGCTGCCAAAGCACGCCTCGCTCGCTAGCGCAACCGGCTACTCGCTTGGGTTCCTTTGGGGTTTCGTCCCAGCGCTATTTATAGTCGTCCCGCTGCTCATCCTCGTTGTACGTACTCGACGGGGCAAATGGGAACTGACCGCAATTCTCGGCGCCACGGCGGTTATCCCTGGCCTTGTTACGCTCCTGGTGGCTTCCAGGCAGACCTGGGGTGACCCGCGGTACTACGCCACTACCACCATTTATGCCACCGTCTTGCTTGCCTACGCGGCCCGCGAGGTGGTGAAGAGGCCGAGGCTGAGCCGCTTCACCAAGCGTGCCCTCTGCGTCGCGCTGGTCGGCCTTGGAGCGCTCGACGCCGTGAGCGGGACCTATAGCGATAGCAACCCAAAGCGCACCCTCGTCGAGCAAGAGTCCATTGCGTTCCGAGCCGTACTCGGCTTGTCTTCTCCGGGCGCGGGTTCCCAGCAGTTCTCGCTACCTGCCTGGCAGCGCTTCGACAACTACATCGACCCCCGCCTTGCGCGGGGCCAGCTGATCATGGTCGACACGGGTGTCGCCTTTGAAGGCCCGCTGCTTTCCAGGGACCCAAGCCACTGGGTTATCCCCAGTGACCGGGACTTCCAGAGCCTGGCTGAGAACTTTTCCGGCCAGTTCCAGTGGTTGCTGGACACGCCTTCGTCAAAGCCCGACGCCCAAACCCCAGAGATATCCCAAGCTCTTGCCTCCACGAACGGAGGCCATTGGAAAATGGCCATGGACTTCGGCTCCGTCATCGGCCAGCTGTACCGCTGGGTCCCGGCTAGTTCGTCGTCAACCGGTTCTCACACGTAGAGCACTTTTCGTAGTCCGGCTGACGCGCTTTGGGGCCCGACCGAGGTAGCGGATGCGGGCCGCCATCCAGACGAGCGCAGAGAGCGCGCCTCCAAATAGACCGAGCTCGACCCTCTCGAAGAGCGGAGATACGACGGCGACCAGTATGACCATGACCATCAATCCCACTGCCCAACTCGCCAGTAGGGCACGGAAAAAGCCGGCCGCGGTCAGAGCCTGAGACAACGTCGCAGCAAGAAGGAGGACACCTGCCGAGGCGGCCAGCAGGGCCAGGTCGGGCCACCGCAGCGCGTACCCGGCTCCGAAGACAATACGCACCACCAGAGGGCCAACAAGTCCGGCCGAAGCCGTACTGACGGCGCCTACGGCGCCGACGAGCAGGCTAAGGCGCCTTAGTCTGGCGTGGAAACCTTGCCAGTCGCCGGCGGCGGCGTGAGACGTCAGGGCGGGCAGGAGAGTGGCGCTAGCCGAGGCGTAGAGGAAGAGGGGGACTCTTACGATTATCAGGCCGGAAAGGAAACTCCCTGTGAGCGCCGCTTGTCCCGGTTTGGCCAGAACCTTCACAGCGATCGGCCCTGCGTTGACAAAAACGCTGTACAGGAATGAAAAACTCAGGAGATAGAGCAGGGAGCGGGTCAGGACCGCCCGCCCTATATCCGGCCCCCACTTCTTCGCTTTCAAGAGTGGACAGCTCGTGACGATGACCGCACCTAAGGGAGCGACGGCGATGACCAGGCCGAACGGCCCGGCCGATGACGTCCCCACCGCGATCAGTAGGCCGCACCCAAGGAGCCGCAAGAGGCCCTCACCCGCGTTGATGTTCCTGTAGGCCTTGAAGTCGGAATTGCCGGCCAGGACGCCCCAGGCCATGTGCTGGGACCACATCGGCAACAACGATGCAATGAAAGCCACCATCAGCAACGTGCTCCCATCGAACAAACGGGGTCGCAGCACAGGCGAAAGGCCGGCCGCGAACATTATGAGGACCACCGCCATCACGAGGCCTTGGCGACCGATCCGGCGGACGATGGGCGCCGGGTACTGGTCTACCGCACGAGCACGGGACAGTTGGCGGCCAACCTCCTTCTCCAGGATCCCGAAGCACCCCGGGCCAACCAGGTACGTTGTCGACCAGAACACGGCGAGCGGCGCGTAGCGGACCGGGCCGAGATGGCGCGCGGACCAGGCCAGGAAGACATAGGCGCTTAAGCCGGAAATGACTACGCCGATCGCAACCGACCTGGCGCCGGCGGGGAGGGCGCTCTGCCTCTGGATGGCGGGTACCCCCTCCAGCGGCGCGTTCACTCGTTCACGAACCTTGGAAGCCCGTCATTTCTAACGCTGGTCCATGCGGCGGGTACCAGTGTCACCCGGCCCCTGAGCCAAGACATCGTCGACACCCCCGGCCAGGCTCGCCTGCGCTCAAGTGTCGCGGGCAACTGTTCAAGGTTCCAGGTCAGACCTTTTAGCAAGGATGCCGCGAGCTGGCGATGCCCAAGCAACGTGAACAGGGCACAAAAGACACCCGTCTTGAGTATGTGCAATGGGACGTGGACAACGAGCAGGAGCAACGGTGCATTCGCAAGGAACATGGCGAAGGTATTGCGCTCGCGCAGGCTAAAACGACGATCGGCGATACGTCTGACACCGTCCTTCACGTACCCGCCAGGTTCCGATCCCCCGCCGGAGTGCATGGCCTCCGCCTCCAGTACTACATCGACAGGGGCTCCACTCGCCGCGGCGCGCCAACACAGCTCAGCGTCCTCGGCAAACAAGAAGTACCGTTCGTCGAACCCACCGATGCGGCGGAACAAGGCCGATGAGATGGCCAGGGCGCATCCTTGAACGTAGAAGGCCGGCATCGGTCGCTCTGATGGGATCGGCAGGCCCATCAGGTCGAAGCGGATCCCGTAGAGCCTTTTTCCCGAAGCTGGTTCGTACAGCACGGGCCCTGCCACCCCCCCGGCCCTGTCGACGCGGGCTACGAGGGCGTCTATGGCCTGTGAGTTGATCCGGAGGTCAGGGTTGAGTACCAGTAGGGTACGACCTCTGGCGTAAACTGCGGCGAGGTTGACGGCCCCGCCGAAACCTAGGTTCGACCCAGCTTCGATCAACCGGACCTCGGGAAAGACGCACCGAACGACCTCAGAGGTCGAATCGGTGGAATCGTTGTCGACCAGGATGACCTCGTCGGTTTCGCGGCTCGTCGCCTCCAACAAAGACGGAAGGTTCTTGAGAAGATCCTCCTTGGAGTTGTACGAGACCAGGACCGCCGAGACTCGGATATCGGGATCGCTCATGATCGATCGGAGGCGCCTCGGGTGGAGCGCTCCTGGGCCCATTTCACGTCCATTGACCCGGTCAAGACGCGCCACCAGGCAGCTGCAAAAACCGCCTCGTTGAACACGAGCATCCGGAGTTGAGCAAGGGCCTTGCGCCGTGTCGAGGGTGCCAGAAGAGCCGCTGCAGCCCCCAGGGTTATAGTCGCGACGGCCGTCGCAGGTACAGCCCGCTTCCGGCGTAGCCCGTAAGCGATCAGCCCGACGGCGGGCAACCGCAGTGGTACGTAGTACGACCATGCAGAAGGCAGCACGACCATCCCGTACCATCCGAAGCGCGGTCGCAGGAACATGTCCCGGCCCCTGAACAGTTCCTGGATGCCACCTGCGGCGCGCCGGCTCTTTGTCTGCAGCAGTTCTCGGGCCGCACCTGTCCGCGCCTCTGTGAAGATCGCGTCGTTGTCGATCACCACGCGATAACCCTGCCGCCGGACCTGTAGGGCGATGTCCATGTCGTCGGCCAGAGTGCCAGTGTGTAGAGATGGCACCAAGGCGCGCCGGAAGCAACAGAGCTCGCCGGTGATAAATGGCGTCGAGTCGATCTCAGCCTCCATGGTGCGAAGTCGGTTGCGGATTTGCCAGAAGCGCGCCTCCTCGTCACCCAGTGCCCCATCGCCTGCGTTGATGCGGAAATAACCCGTCGCTGCGCCTACGGTCGGGTCGCTGAGGCACCGCACGACGATGCGGAGAGCGTCAGGCGCAAAGCGTGTCGGCGCATCGGTCAGGACCACCAGGTCGGTACGCGCAGCTGCGAGCCCAAGGTTGATCGCGCTCGCCTTGCCCGATCGGGACGGCTCCTCCAGCACCTTGAGGTGGCACCGTCGCCCTGTCGCCACAGACCTTGCGATGTCTGAGGTGCTGTCGGAGGACGCCGAGTCAACGACGATGATGGAGAGCAGGTCGATCGGGTAGCTACTTTCAAGCAGGTTGACAATACGACCTTCTATCTCCGCCTTCTCATTGAAAGTGGGCACTATGACCGTCAGGGGCGGTAGAGCAGCACTTAGATCTGGCCGTACCGGCCGAGACCGCCAGCGCGCCAGCGCCCGGAGGCACGCAGGGTAACCCGCCAGCGGCCAGGCCAATAGGACGGCGCCGGCCACCATCGCTGTTCGGTCGCGCCGCAGTGTCATTATTGCGAGGCTAAGCGCCCTGTTCGACGCCAGGATGACAACGAGATGAACGACGAGTGAAGCGCTCATGTACTGAGCGAGCGTGTGGGCCCTAACCTGCGCAACTCAACAGTTAGCGCCCGCGACCTGCACCACGTGGCCCGCGTATCACAACGGACGAAGCATGAAACAGGCCCGGTCGCCCACCCCGGCCGTCGACAAGGCCCGCCCTCTCCTCGCGAAATCCTTTAGCTCGGCCTTGGTAAACACCTCCTCCTTCGAGGGGTTGAAAAGCATCCCACGGCGGTATTCCTCGCTTCCCCACAACTGGAACCCATCGGAGTCGTCCCACATGTCGAACACCTCGAAATCGGCCTGAACAGCCAGATGATGCATCGCCGCCCGGGACATGAGCCACCGATGACGTGGAGCGTCGAACTCCACCCAGTCGCGGCCGTAGTGATGCCTGGCCCAAGAGTCTGCGACCGGGATCCGGACCAAACAGACGCCACCCGGAGCAATGAGCCTCTGAGCATCCGCGAGAGCTTGGCGCGGGTCCGGGACGTGTTCAAGCGAGTGATGGAACATCACAAAGTCGAAGAACTCATCGAGGTCCGCAAGCTCTCCTTTGACTAGGCGCACACCGTCGGGGTGCGTGACAGAACCAGCGATGAACGGGTCAACACCGACAAGGTTTGTGAAACCGACTGTCGCCAACTGGCGGACCAGCGACCCACCACCGGATCCGACGTCGAGGATGCGTGACTCGAGGGTGAGGCCAAGGTTTCGGCACCAACGGCCGAACGGCAGGCGCCGGTCGAGCCGATAGACCCAGTCAGGAAAGGGGACCTTCAGGACGGTTTGAGCCACGGTCCGCCTGGTTAGAGTCGGCCGCCGGTCCGCCAAAGGCCCGGCGATCTGGCCCTCGTCCATCGAATAATAGCTTTTTGCGGGGTAGTAGCGGCCCCAGTCCTCGATCTCGGTCTCCAGGTGGAGCGTCCCGCAACCACCGCACTCCGAGTAGATGAACTCGTCACCGAGCCCGAACATCTTTTCTCTCGCCTCGACGATGACGCTTTCGGGTGAAGAGCAGATAGCACAGGTCATGCAGCGGCATGATACCCGGACCTTCGCTCGGTGACCCGTTGGGAAGACCAACAAAAGCAAGCGCAATACGTCATTACAGGTCATGGCGGGCACGGCCGATACACACGCTGTGAACAAGTGGTGCCATCTGGCCTTGGTCGCCGCAAAGGGCGCGGTAAGGAAAGGCAGCGCCGTGGCAGTGGCGCACAAGAGGGTCGTCATTGGAGCCGCCACGGCCTTGCTAGTCATGCCACCCGGTCAAGCGTCGGCTTCGCCGGCGCTGACAGCCGTCCGGGCGCCAGACGGAGTTGTCCTGAGGGGTACGTCGCTTTATCTTGCGAGCAAGCCATGGCAGTTCACTGGGGTCAACGCCCCGGAGGCTGCGAGCGATTACACGATCAACGGCGGCTGTGGCGCCGAGGTCAACGTATTGTCCCTTTTCGATTCCCTACCGCTCAACAGCGTGGTGCGGGTGAACTTTGACCAAGACGAGACGATAGACGTCGGCCCCGACATGAGCCCTAGATCGGTCCACCGGGATTGGCGCGGGCTCGACCAGGTCGTAGCAGCTGCCGACAAAAGCACCACACACGTCCGACTTATCGGCTACCTAGCCACGCAGGGCGGCACTTGCGACGGGGAAGTTTTCAAGACCGACGAGTGGTACAAGTCCGGCTATCTGGAGCCGTACGCGGGGCCGGTTGGCTATGGGGATAGCACCAATTATGCGCATAGCTCCTACTGGTCCTACCTGCAACAGGTCGTCAGCCGCTACGCCGGGAACCCGGCGATCCTGATGTGGGAACCAATGAGCGAGCCGGAAGCTTCCGACTGCCTGCCTGGCTACAGCGGTAGTGCCTGCTATGGCAACGACACCTGCCCGGCAGACGCCACGACGACACTGGTCAACTGGTTCGACGAAGTGGGCGACGAGGTGCATTCACTTGATGCCGGAGCGCTTGTGGGCACCGGAGAGCTAACCAGCGAGCAATGCGGGTGGTCTGGCGGCGGCGAGTCGCGCATCGATGAGGCCGCCGGTGTGAATGTGGCTTCGTACCATGACTATGGGTCGGACAGCGTGGCGATGCCCGGCGGCCTGGCGCTGGCGATCGCCGATGCCAAGCAGGCAGGCAAGCCTTTGGTCGTCGGTGAGGTTGGGGTGCCTGCCGGCGAGGCCTGTCCAACGGGGGCTCCCAAGCCGGGCACAGAGATGTCGGCGAAATACCGCTCCGCCATGGCTGCAGGGGTGGCCGGGTGGCTCCCCTGGTGCTAGCGGGCTGGCCCCAATTTTATGAGGCTGGCAACAGGGCACCCGGCAGGGTGACGGCTATCATGGCACCGAGCCCACCGGCGGGTGTGCCCCAGACCCGTGGGTCAACCCGTGGCGGGTCTTCTCCCAGTATGTGGGAGTAAAAATGACTTGCAGCAGCGCCTTGTAGGCAGCGATAGACATCATGACCCAATAGACGGGCGTCAGCAACGCCGCCACGAAAAGCGAATCGTCGACCTCGATGGATTCCAGCATCGATACGAAGGTGAACGCAAAGTTGCCGGCAAGCCACACCAACAGCCCTATGTAATACAGAGGCGCCGGGTACACCGTCATCAACCAGTCAGGCTGGACGAGGAACCACAGGATCGTGAGAGCCCAGAAAATGGGGTTAATGATCGCGATCAGGGGGGTGCCGCCCACCACGAACGCAAAGAAGAGGAGTTCGCGCGTGCCCAGGAGCCGACGTGTGGAGCGAACGTCTCGGATATGGACGAGGAATGTCTGGAGGTAGCCCTTGTACCAACGGGAGCGCTGCTTCGACCAGTTCACGAAGTCACTGTTCGCCTCTTCAAGAGTCAGTGAATCGAGCACCTCACTGCGATAACCAGCTCGGCTCAACCTAGCTCCAAGGTCGGCGTCCTCTGTCACGTTGTTCGGGTCCCACGCGCCCAGATCGAGGAGGACTTCTGTACGGAAGTGGTTAGAGGTGCCACCCAGCGGGATAGGCGCACCCAGCTTCGCCAACCCTGGGAGCATCTGGCGGAACCACATGCTGTACTCGACTTGGAACCAGCGCGTGATGAGGTTCTGGCCTCCGTTGAAGAAACCGAGACGAGCCTGCAGGCACGCGACTGAGGGAGACGCCTTAGAGAAGGCAAGGGCAGCTCTACGTAGCTGGAGCGGGTCGGGACGGTCCTCTGCGTCGAAGATGGTCAGGTAGGCGCCGGTAGCGTGGGTCAGGCCATAGTTGAGCGCCTTTGGCTTGGTGCGAGGCCCACCCGGGGGTACGAGGAGGATGCGCAGGTCCCGCGCTGCGCCGATAGCCTCACGTGCGGCAGCGATCGTGATGAGGTCGTCGGTTTCGAGGAGGATGAGCACCTGCAAACGCGCTGCGGGGTACTCGAGGCGCCGGAGGTTGGCCACCAAGGATGACATCACCTCTGGCTCGCCGAAAGCGGGCACCATCACCGTGTACGTTCGCAGCACGTGGTCAGGAGCGGCGCGGGCTTCGCTGTCGGAGAACCTGACCAGCTCAGGCCCGCCTAGCGAGGTCAGGTACAACCAAATCCGCACCGCCATGGAAGCGGCGTAGCCCAGCGTGCACGCTCCGATGACGACAACGACCGTGAGGTGCGGCGCGAGCACCGCGCTAACGAGCACTGCAACGATGCCTGCGATGAACCAGTCTCGCTGGCGAGTACTGAGTGTCCTCCGAGCGGAAAGCTCGGGCGATGCCGCGAAAAGGCCGTCCGTGCTAAAGCGGACACGGTCCGGTTCGGTGTCCCACCGTCGCGACACTTGTCCGGAGCCGTTGTCTCGCGATAACGACGGCGCACCACGCCGTAAAGCGATCCCAGCAGCAACGCAAAGTGCCCCAACGACTAGCAGGACCACCGTCCTCACCGGCGGACCACCAAAGGGTTACGCCCGTGTGGGGCGTTCACGACAAGACGATCGTCCCGGAGGTGGCAACGCGCTCGAAAGGGCCCCTGATGATCGCGAGGAAGAACGAACAGAATGCGCATTGCGCGCCCAACACCAGCAAGCCGGCCCCGAGCGCCAACAGCTGCTCGTTGAGCACCCAGCCCCCGATACCGCCGATAACAGTGCCCAGTACGACCAGGGCGCCAACAAGGCCCAGCAGGAGGCTCACGACCAACCCGCGCTCCAGTGTGAACTTCTGCTCCACAAAGCGGCTCGCGGAAGACTCTGATTCGAAGCCGGCACGATGGGCGTATGTCTTGGCGAACACGCCCATGAAGAACAGCTGCATGCCCAACAGCATGATGCACAACGCGAGGGTACTCAATCGAAGGCCCATGTCGGAGCGCGTCACGCCAAGCAGAAAGCTCTCACTTGCAACCCCGGCCCCAAAAAGCGCCAACCCAGGCCAAACGAACACGTGAAGCGGCGATAGCAGCAACAAGAAGCGCAAGTGGCGCCAGCCGTCGCGGAATGTGTTGAGCTTGGACTCACCGGTGCGCGGGTGATAGACGATGGGCACTTCGGCGACCCTGAGCCCGTTGCGTGCCGCCTTGACGACAATCTCCGAGGCGAGCTCCATCCCATGGCAGCGCAGGCTCATCTGTTCGAGGGACTCACGCCGGAAGGCACGCAACCCGCTATGGGCATCGCTCGACTTCAGCCCGAAAAGCATGTTGAGCGTGCCGGTCAGAACCGGGTTGCCTATGTAGCGGTGGCTCCAGGTCATCGCGCCCGGCTGGATCTCGCCACGAAAGCGAGAACCCAGGACATAATCGGCGCCGCCGCCCTGGATGGGGGCGATCAGGGCTCCGAGCTTGGTGAAGTCGTAGCTATCGTCCGAATCACCCATCACGACGATCTGGCCACGAGCTTCGGCGAAGCCCTTCCGGTATGCGTTCCCGTAGCCCCGTTGTGGTTGCTCGACGACTCGCGCCCCAGCCTTGCGAGCGATTTCGGCCGAACCATCCCAGGAGCCGTTGTCGACAACGACAACTTCGCCGACCAGCCCCGCAAGGCGCATCCCCTCGAAGGCTTTGGCGACGCAGGTCCCAACGCTTTCGGCTTCGTTCAGGCAAGGCATGACTACCGAAACATCGAGCTCCGGCTTTGTCGAGGGTTCCCAACTAGGATCGCCTTGAGCACCCGCCTGTGAAATATCCACAGCCGTCATGGCTGTTCTTGGTCCAACATCGAGCGCTGAGCGCATGTCCATTGGGCTGGCACGCCGGCAAGTATTGCTTACGCACTTTGCGCTCCAGTGGAAAGCCGGTGAACGGACACTGAATTCTTGGGTTACAAAGCGCTCACTATCGAAGGGAGCACGCTCACAACTGTCGTGAGCAGGACAACGGCACCGACGGCCGTAAGGACCACCGCTAGTAGCCTGCGACGGGCCGCGCGTGGCCCGTTCACAGCCTTCGCGCGGTTGTCAGTCTTCTTGTCGCGAACAGGCTTTACGGGAACCGGAGCTCGTTGTAGCGCCGGGATTCTTGACGACTGGCATCTCGCCGGACGACGCGGGTGCCGATGCCGTGATCGGGCCCACGGCCAGCAGTTTTGGCCCCTCGTGCTCTGAGTACGGCACCGCGGCCGGGGCGGCTTCCGTGTGAACTTCTCCACCCGTACGAGCTATTTCACGATAAATGAGAGCGAGCTCCAGCGCGGGCGGTCCAGGCCTACGGAGGGAGCTGGGGAGCTGAAAGGAAGCGCCACCAGCAGGCGGCTGTGGCTGCGCCGCGTCAGGTGCGATTTCCTGTCCTGGGCTCGCCTCTGGCTCCGGGGCCGGAGCTGGCTCCGCCTCTGCAGTCCCGGCAATTGAGGTGGGCAGCGGTCTCAGGGTGCCGACCGCGGCGTCCGTGTACTGGATCTCGTCGGCCTGCCACAGCTCCTCTGAGACGGTCGCGTCGTCTCCCGATGCATCCGTCGCGACCGCCTCCTCGTCCCCGCTCCTGGTGGCCAGCAGCCGTACGATTGCCTCCCGGCTCTCGGCCAGGCGTTCCAGCAGCAGCTCGAGGTCGCGACCAATGTCGTCGCGCCGCCTAGCCGACAGGTCCTCGATGGGAGATTTATCGCTCATGGTGCTCATCCGGCGCCCTCGGTCAGGTACTCGCACTTGTCGCCGCCTTCTGTTCCTTGATTATCTCGCGGGCAAACGCCGTGAGGAAATCGCGGTTGGCAGTTAACCGCTCGTCGAGGCTCATCGTCGCCGAGGTGGTGACACCCGTCAAAGGGTCCCGGACGGACGCCCCACCCCCGTCTTGGAGGTAAAGCACGACCCGCTCGTAACGGCTCGCACTGGGTTCTCCCGCAGTCCCGTTGACAGGCCAGATCCAGTAGACCAGCGACCAGTCGCCGTACTGCGAGGAGTCGTAGGACAAGGCCTGGCCAACGATCCCACCGCCCAGATTTTCGTCCACGGTGCCGCGCTCTGACCAGCCGTGAAAGGTGTAGCAATCTTGGACCGTGAACGCGTTGAACCCCGATATCCCGGGCGCGTTTATAACGTCGGCAAAAATTGGGACGGAGGACCGCAACGCCGCCGTATTGCTCGTTTGGCGGTAAAGATAGCGGTACCAAAGTGAGGACGGCCCGAACTCGGGCTCGCCGTTGAAGAACTGCTGGTCATATGCAGAAGTCCAGCCTGGCACATGGGCCGGGCTGACGAGGAACGAGGCAAGCCTCGGCTGACCGACGGCGTTCTCGATGAGGTTGTAGGACTTGAGGTTGTTATCGCCGATGCCCACCACAACGGACGCGATCACCACCACGATCGTCGCTGCGGCGATGGCAGGGATGGCAGCTGCCCTAGGGGATTTTGCCGGCTGGGCGACGCCGCCACCCGCTGGACGCGAGCCAATTGAAGAGCCCCTAATCCGAAGGCCGAGCCAGCGGTGGGCAAGTGCCCAGACCGTGACCCCCGCGCTGAAGGTGACGAGGCCGATGAAGGGGTGGAACACGTCGAGGGCGATCGTCTCTCCCCATTCCTTGCCCACCCAGAAAATGAACATCATCCGGCCGAGGTTGATCGCCCACAGCAGCGGGAGCCCGGCAAACAGCCAGATGGACTTCCGCAACAAGGGGCCCCTCACCATCGCGGCAAACAGCAAGCCGATCAACAAGAACCCAACAAGGCCATCTACCCCGGAGCAGGCCGTGACCACCTGCAGGTCGAAACTGTGCCCGTGGTGGGTGACCGTGAAAAGTGCATCTCCTGGGACGGGGGTGGGCACTGCCACGGGAACCCGCGCAACTATGTCGCGCAGCACGCTCACCGTGAAGTTGGTGTACCACAGGAGCGCCGAGTTGAGCACGACCGTGTACAACGCTGGTAAGGCAAGCAGCAGGTAGACGATAGGGAGGCGTTGACGCCAGAGCACCCGGACGCCGAAAACGACAGCCACCAAACCTGCAATGAAGAGCGGGACCGCCAACAGGTCGACCCGCCACTGCCAGTAAGTCGACGACATGTGATGAGGCAAAAGGATGGTTATCGCAGCCGCCGCAAGCAGGAGCGGGGCTCCCACTATGTAGTCGAGCTGACGGTCGTAGATATCCGGCTCGTTGGGTTTGGGCTGCATGTACGCTCCTGCCAACGCAAGGGCGAACACGGGCACCAGGCCCACGTAAGCGAGTGGTGACTGGACGTCGAGTTGCTCGACGAGAGTCAACAGCGAGTACGGGTATGCAACCAGCGTCCCGCCCAGGACGAGCGACAGCTGGACGGCCGTCCTGCTGGTCGCATCAAGACCGACCCACCAGGTGCGCAGCTGCTCCCGCCACGCGCGGAGCGGCCCACCAAAAGTTACGTTCGCTGTTTGCATCTCATCTCCATACAAGTCGACCGCTCCGGCCGATGCCAGGTCGCGAAGGGCTCCGGCCACCCAGTGTCAGCCCATATCGCCTCTCCGGTCAAAAAGTTTGCAGGGACGGTGCCAAATGTTCACCGGCTGGCCACCTTCCAGCCATCGTGGCGTCAGGGAACTGAGGAATTGTCGGTTACGACCGCGTAGGTGATTTATGTAGAACCTAGGAAGGAACCGTGGACGATCAGGTTGTGCCTGCGAGCCACCGCGCCTCCTACATCCTCGAACGAGGTGTCTGGTCGGCGAGGTGCCGCGTATGCGGCTTTACCGCAAAAGAGGTCAAGCGAAGTGTGGCGGCAACATCTTTCCTCGCACACATCCGCGCCACCCGGCTCGAACTTCGCACGAACGACGGGGACAGCATCGACCTGGAGGCCTTGACCTCCCACCCGGCAACGAAACCCACTGCTGTCGGCAGGCAAGCGGACATCGACTTGCGCCGGACAGTATCGGGTAGCCGGCAAGGTGCAGGCCATTGACGCTGCCAGCGAGCGAGGTACCCTAGACCTCGTGGCGTTGGTAGTTGCATGATCGACCCGGGCGCGGCTGTCGCGAGGCCGGTCGACGGCGAAGGTACCGCGAGCGCGGCCCAAGAAGTCACAGTCCGCCTAGTCGACCCTGGTCCGCGGCCCCTCGAGGTACTAGACGTCTTGACCAAGATGGGGTGCCCGTCCGAGCTGGCCGCCGATTACGTCGGTGCCTCCGTCGGCGGCATCCAGCCCGAAGTGCTCATGGGCGCACGAGCCCTCGATGCTGCCCGAGTGGCCGAGGCGCTGCGTGCGGCAGGCGCAAATATATCGGTGGCACCAGTAAGCGCCGCTCCCAGCGAGCCGCCCCGCGACTCGTCGATCGAGCCACAGGGCCGACGCTCGTCCGAGCCACTGGGCGAGCGGTACATCTCTTCGTCGCCTCAACGGCCGGCCGTGCGCCCCAACCCGCTCGAAGTCGACACGATAGAGCGCTACCTCGCCGCATATAACTCCGGCGATCAGGCCGGCCTAATCAGCTGCTTGTCGGCGACAGCGGTGCTCTCCGACGCGACTGGCCAAGTCCTCATCCACGGCGCCCAGGCCATCGGCCGACGAATGGCAGACGTGTTCGAGCACTACCCTGACCGACAGGTAACGGTACTCGGCCGCCTCATAGCGGGGCCGTGGGTACTCGACCACCACAGGACAACGTTTGGCGGCGGGTCGAGCGAGGAGACAGTGCTTTGCTACCGTGTCGCGGGCAGCCTAATCGAGCGGCTCGTCCTTCTTAGGTAACCTGGGCTGAGGCATAAGGTTGTTTGAGGCCGGGCGTCCTGGCAGCTCCCGGATTGTCTTAGCCGAAGCGCCCACCCACGTAAGCGGCAGTACGAGGGTCTTGTGGAGCACCGAAGATCTGCTCGGTGAGGCCCTGCTCGACGATATGGCCGGGCTGGCCTTCCCCGTCGAGGAGAAAGAGCGCACAGTTGTGCGAGACGCGCTGAGCCTGCTGCATGTTGTGGGTCACTATGACGATGGTGATCTGTTTGCTGAGCTCGCCTATCGTCTGCTCGATCACGCCTGTCGATATCGGGTCGAGAGCCGAGCATGGCTCGTCCATCAGCAACACCTCGGGCCTCACGGCTAGAGCGCGCGCGATACACAGGCGCTGCTGCTGGCCACCCGAAAGCGCAGCACCGGACTCGTTAAGCCTGTTACGAGCCTCTTTCCACAACCCGGCGCGCGTCAAGCACTCCTGAACGAGAGCGTCCTTGTTGTTGACCTTGAGCCCGGAAAGCCGCAGTCCGGCAAGGACGTTCTGAGCGATTGTCATCGAGGGGAAAGGGTTCGGTTTTTGGAAAACCATGCCTATTTTCAGACGCGTCTCCGTGACGCGTACCCCTTGGCCATAGATGTCCTGGCCGTCCAGGAGCACCTGCCCAGATAACCGCGCGATCGGGACTAGCTCGTGCATCCGGTTCAGCGTCCTCAAGAAGGTCGACTTGCCGCAACCTGACGGCCCGATCAGTGCGGTGACTTCCCGCGGGCGCATCACCAGTGAGACGCGCTCGAGCACCTTGGCGCTACCGAACCAACAGGAGACCTCTCGCGCTTCGAGGACACCTCTGGTGGTCGCGCTGTCTGCCCTTTCATATTCATCGATGTCGAGCGACCTGACCTCGCCCGAACCGTCCTGGGCTTTTCGGGCAGGGGCCTCCGGCCAAGTAGCGGCTTTGGCCGCGGCGCCTTCAACCTCCGACACCGCGCCCGGACGGGCCCGCTCCCCGGGCGAAGGCGCCCAGGGCAGGCCCGTGTCAGCTCGCTCGCCGCCCGGTCCGGTCATGGGAGCATCCCGAACCCTAGGTACTGCCTAATGACAAGGCCCAGGAGACAGCACCACGCGGCCACGATAAAGACGAGCCACGCACGCGGAGAGCCCCGCTGCCAGGCGCGGGCGGCTGCCGCGACGGCCCCAATTACGACCCATGGGAACACCAAGGACAAGGCGCAGAGAGCCAACGAGAGCTCGAACGCTCCGCGGCCCGGTTCGACGAAGCGGGCTAGAGCATCCGTGCGGCCATGCGCCATTGTTGTGACGTTCAAAGGTCCGCCGGGAGGAGAAGTCCCAGCACCTTGAAAAGAGCAAGCAGCCCAGCTGCCCACATGGGTACCATCACCATCCAACGCGAGCCTCCGACGAAAAGCTTCGCAACCCGGCCGTAAACTACGCCGAGGGCTGCAAGAGCGATAACGAGCGCTAACACCACGGGAACTTCGCCAAAGTGCCAGCCGGCCCCCTCGTCAGCCAGGCCCTGGCTAACGGTCGAGGCGTCGTCGACGGCTCCACCGGCTCCACTCACCTTTCGGGTCGAAGTTCCATTTGTCATCGTCCCCCCGGCCACCGCTCCAGGGGATGCGTGGGGATCATGGACCGCCGCACGCGAAACCGCGTCCGGCAAACGCGGCGCCACCCGATGGGCCGGGACTAGTGCCCCGGCGCCAAAGGCGGGGCGCACCCTCGACGTCCTTCGAGCCGTTCTTCTCATATGCGCAGGGTCGGCCCGAACGTTAGCGACGGAGATCCGAGCCCCGGTGGGCAGCCACTCGCTGAGCTCTGCAACAACGATCAGCCGTGTGGTCGCAAAGAAAGGCGGGTTACAGGTGGTAAGGGTCAACCGGGAGTCCCCAAAATTGGCGAGGACGTTCGTGTCGTAAGGGGACACCGCGAAGGGCGGCTGCGAGACCGTGTAGATCGCGCGGCCCTGGGGAACGTCGATGGTCACCTTGTCCCCCACGCGAACGTGGTCCAGTTCGAAGAACGGCGCTCCGTACGTCGTTCGGTGACCAGCGATGGCGAGGTTCCCTGGCTGGCCAGGAAGCCCCGAGCCGGGGTAGCGCCCCGGGCCTTGTTGGAGCTGGGCTTCGCCTACACCTTCGACGAAGTAGCGGTCCACACCAACCGCCGGGATGCGGATGCGCCCGAGCACCCCACCAGGGAGTGCTCCTTCAACGAATGCTCTGGTCTGGTCGTAGCTCCTGGCTCCGGCTGTCTCGCTCTCGGCTTGTCCGGCCGGCGATGAGGTTCCCACGTTGGGCCTGGTAGGCGTTGTTGGGGTCTTGACGACCGCCGTCGCTGCGACCTTCGTTGCTCCGACTGACGTGGCGGCGGCAGGCTTAGCGCCTGACCTAATAGTCGCCTGGTCCCCCAGTGACGTAGCACCGCGTGCCTGTTGTCGCACGAGCAACGCATACTCGGCCTTCAAGTGGTCCTGGGAGTGAGCCTCGGCGATGCCAGTCCCCCACAGCTGCCAGACGGCAAAAAGCACGACGATTAGGCCAATGTTGCGCACCCACGTCGCCCCAGCGGCTGCCGTGCGAAGCCCTTTCGGCAGCTCCTCGTCCGGCCTGGCCAACCGGGCCTTGACTGAACTGTCGCTCGGGCCACGCTCGCCTGGCCTGGCGCCGACCAATAATTCAGACGGAGGCGGCATCGGGGTGACATCGCCTCGTCTGGCACGGACCAAAAGCGCTGAGGGGGTGGCTATCGGTTCCCCAACGGCGGCCTCCTGCGCGGCAAGGACGGCTGACCCCAGCGCCAGTTCTTCTGTGCCGCAGCTCTCGGCTACTGACCAGATCGAGTCCCAGTCAACGGTTTGGCCCGGCTGTCCTGCCGCGCCCCGGTCGTCTCCGACAAGCAGGCGCAGGAGTTCCTTGGTCCGGTCATCGAGGGAGAACCTCACGCGGTCGCTCCGCTCGTCGGGACGCGGAGAAGTGTCATACCCCCGAGGTAGGACGTCGGTCATGCTGCGGGAGCCTCTTCGGGCTCGCGGCGCCGGTACAGCACTCTCCGCCCAACTTCCCCAACCGCAAGCAGCGCGAAACCCGGCACACCGACCCACAGAGAGCCGCTCCCGGTGTATGCCAAACCTGACGATCTGCCGGGCGCGGTGGCCGAACTCGGCCCAGTCGGCCCGTGGCCCGACGCGGCCTGGGTCGCCACGGCCGTGGTCTCCGGAGTGTTCGGATTGGGCGGCGATGTGCTGACAACAGGAACGGTAGTGCTCGAAGGCGGGGACACTGCGGCAGAAGGCAAAGTCGTGGCAGGCTCCGGCGTCGTCGCAATCGGTACCGTCGTGGCCGGAGGCAACGTGGTGGCGGTCGGTAGCAAGGTGGTCGACGGCAGCGTTGAGGCGGGAGGCAGCGTTGTGGCAAGAGGCAGCGTTGTAGCGGGGGGCAGCGTCGTGGCCGGAGACGTGATCCCTCCCGTGACCGGCAGCGTCGTCGAGGAAGACGAGGTCGTAGTGGCGGTGGCAACCATCGTCGTCGATACGGGCGGTGAAGTGGTCGTGCTCGTAGGCGCAAGTGTTGTCGACGTAGGGGCTGTCGTCGTGGTGGTCGACGACGTCGTTGTCGTGGAGGACGTGGTCGTTGTTGACGATGTGGTTGTCGTTGAGGACGTCGTAGTAGTGGAGGACGTGGTCGTCGTTGACATCGTGGACGATGTAGTGGTGGCGGGTGCAGCTTCAGCTTGCAGTTCGGTCACAACCTTGGCGTCCTGCGACGCGATCGTTGCCGACAGTGTGGCCGCAGCGCTTGGAACACTCGCCAGCGGGCACTCAGAACTGTTGAGACCGGTCTGCACTACGGGCAGGTACCCCGCCGAACAGATGGCGCTCTGGCCGGCTGGGCTGAGAAGATAACTGAGGAACCCGGCCATCGTCGAGGCCTTATCAGGGACCTCGCCATTGAGAGGCACTTCCACATAGTCCGTAGTCATCATCTCCGCCGGGTAGGCCGCCTGGTCGGTGGAGTCGTCGCTAAAGCTCACAAGATTGGACGACCCGTCCACGCTTGCGTGCGTAAAGGCGGCTTCCATCGACGAATAGCTGGGCACAACGAAGCTGCCGGCAGCATTTTCGATCGAGATGTCCGGGAGGTTTGCGTTTGGGTACTTGGTATAGCCGGGGAACGTCCAAGACCAAGGGATGGCACTGATGCTGTACTCCGGCGCCCAGGCGCCCATCACATTGGCTTCTGAAGGCACCGCAGGGTTCGGAGGCACGAGGTCGGCCATCATGTCCGACTCCTGGAACTGGCTTCCTATGGTCGGCGGCCTCTTCGGCCACTCGTAGACCACCGTATTGGCAGGGGTGCCGAATTGGGCGGTCCACTGGTCCCATGCCGAAGCCGCCGTCGGATTGGCCAGGAAATAGCTCACCAGCGCTCCGGTCGAGGCGTCGGCGTCTATGAGGGTGGCTGGGAACGGGATGCCATCTGTCTGGGTCGAGACAAACCCTTGGCCGTTATTGTCTGCCTCGATGGCCGGTATGCTCCAGTTTGGAGAGGCGCCCTCGAACACCAGCTGAAGCGTTGAAGGCGACATGTTCATCGTCGGCACCAACGTGCAGCCGTACGGGTCGGCAATGCTCCCCGCGCCATTGGCCGGGTTGCACCCCGCTGGCCCGGGCGGGATGATGATGAAGGGTACAGCGACTGCTTCGGTGGCGACGGGGACGTAGGCGACCGAAAGGCCGTCAGCTGCCGCCGTGCCAGCCTCATCTGAATAGACGCCGAGGTCGTTAGACATGGCGCAGGACTGGCCGAGCGAGGTAGTCGTCATACCTGAACTCGTACAGAGAGGCCCAGTCAATGGCCCCTCTGCCACAGCGAAGTCGTCCTGCCCAGTCACCAGGTCTTCGCGTGCTTGGTCCATGTCCGGGCCGTTCCCGAACTGCACTTGGTCAACACCGTACGGCGGTGGTGAGGAAGCCACGATGGCGTCCCACCAAGGTTGGTCGAACATCCCTCCTTCACCCTGGACCAATCCGGGGACCGTCCCGAACAACGTCGTCGTCGTCCCGTCAGCGGACGCCGCGGCCCCTCCCGAGGTGGGGGACATGAGCGCCAAAAGGCTCAGCACCCCGGCGCAAACTCCGAGCGCGACAAACCGTAGGTGGTTCATCGCGCCTTCCGGAGCCGCCGGCGGGCGACCTCAGACACCCCCGCAATACTCAGGCCGGCGATTACAAGGAAGACCTGCTGACCACCCGTCTGGGCATCCGGGCCGGTGTTAGTGAGAGAGACGGTTGGGGAAACGACCCCCCCCGACGCCGCCGGCGCAGTGGTTGCCGATGGCCCCGGCGCGGACGCTCCGGGTGCGCTATTAGCGGGCGCAGTGGTAGCCGACCCTGCGGGTGACGTAGCAGCTGCGCCAGCGACCGTCGTGGCGCTTCCAACGGGCGGCGTCCCTGGGACATTTGCTGTCGTCGGAGACGTGGAGTGGGAGCCAAGCGTGGCCGGCTGTGTCGTGGGCGTGCCCGTACGTGAGCCGCCGGGCGCGGCCAGCAGCGTGGGCGTGGTGGCCCCCGCCGAGCCCGAGCGGGGGCCCGTGGTCGGCGTCACCAAGCCAGGGCTATTGCGAGCCACTGTTGTCGGAGTGCTTGGGGGCACGGTCCTGCCACCGCCTGCCCCGGTAGTAGGCGCGAAAGCGGTCCGGGCGGTCGTGGCGGTCATGCGGGCGGTCGTGGCGGTCGTGCGGGCGGTCGTGGCCGTCGTGCGGGCGGTCGTACCCGTCGTGTGCGCAGTCGTACCCGTCGTCTGCGCAGTCGTGGCCGTCGTGCGGGCGGTCGTACCCGTCGTGTGCGCAGTCGTAGCCGTAGTGCTGAGCGCGGTGGTACCCGTGGTTTGTGCAGCGGTTGTCGTGGTCGCAGGGGCTGTCGTGGTCGTCGTCGCAGCGGTTGTCGTGGTCGCTGCGGTTGTCGTCGTCGTAGCCACCGTTGTCGTAGTCGTGGCCACGGTGGTGGTCGTGGCCGGGGCCGTCAGTTGGAAGGCGGCGCCGCATGGCGTCGCCTGGACGATCGGCGGCGTCACGTCTCCGGCTGCAAAGTTCGCTTGTTCGTTGGCAGTGAGCGCCGGGTAACCGGGGATGTTCTGGGCCTGTTGGATCCCGTACTGCTCGAGAGCGAGGCCAATGGAGGCGTAGTCGATGGAAGAAGCCTCCTTTTCCCCAATGGTGAGGACGTAGTTGAGGAACCCACCGACGGTCTGCCCATAACCCGTTCCGTACGAGCCATCCGTACACGCCAATAAGTATGAGTAAGTCGCCGGGTTGTATACATTGCACCCGGCACCGTTGAAGTTGAGCACCTGGATGCCGTTGGACTGCCCGGCGGCATAAGAGAGCGCCCCGGCGACATTCTCGGGGGTCGGCTGTACATAGTCCCCCGAAGCGTTCTCTACGTAGGCGACGGGCTTGTTGCCGTACTCCCTGGCGTACTCAGGCTCGACGTAGGTTATCGCGTCGGTGCCGGTGCTCGACCCGACGACCGCCGCCGTACCCGAGTCTCCCTGGGCGGTCTGGGCCGAACCTATTGCCGGGAACTGAGAGCTCGGGGTCGTCGTGGTGACAGGTGGGGTGACATTGTCGTCATGGGCGTTGACATAACTTACAAAGCTCGCCCAGACCGTCGGCGCCTCGGTGATGCACCAGTCTTGGAACACCCAGGTTGTACCGGCGTTGTCGCCGCGTAGCACGGGTATGATCGGCTGGTCGGGCAGGGTCAACCCGGGGTTGATAGCCGCGATTGCGGGGTCGCTCCAACTCGTGATCTCACCGGTGAAGATCCCGCACGCTACGGCTGCGTTCAGCTTGAGGGTCGTGACGCCCGGCACGTTGTACATGAAACTGAGACCGCCGGCAGTTATCGGGATGTACTCGAAAGGCCAGCTGGGGGGGACGTCGCCGGCAGCCTGCGACCCTTGGTAAGGGATATCGGAAACGGCGAACGGGTAAGTCCCGGCCCGGAAGTAAGTACGGCCGTTGCCTGAGCTCGATGGGGTGTAGCTAATCTCCACCGGCGGGACGATGCTCTGCACGTCGTCGGTCCACTGGTCCATTTCGATCCCCGCAAACGACGACCCTCCGCCAGCAAGCGTCGACGCCGCATCGGCTGGTGCAGTGCCGGCGGCGAACAGGGCCAGACCCATTGCGAGGGCGGCAGTTCGCCAAATGAAAGGATGTCGGACCATAGAGAAACTCCTTCGAGTAGTCAAGCTGTAACGGCCTGCCGCGCAACCGCCCTTTTTCCACGGCGGGCTGAACCTCGTCTCCTTGCTCGGGCGGGTCTTCCCGACCCGAGCAGACGGGCAAGTACAAACAGCGTTAGTACGACGAGGATCAAGACCAAGGCGCCGCCCCACGTCTCGTGGAGGCTGGTCGGCCCAGCAGTCTGGAACCAGCTATAAACCTGCTGGGGGAGGTCGGCCTGAGGCCCGGAAAAAGGCGAGAAATTGAGGCGCGGGTTTCCGCCGGCCGTCAGCAGGACCGGGGCGGTCTCACCCGTAGCGCGGGCGACCCCGAGGATGACAGCCGTGACGAGCCCAGCTCGAGCGGTCGGCAGGACTACCTTGAGCACCATGCGCCGCTCGGGCGAACCGAGCGCGAGCGCAGCCTCTCGGAGTGTACCTGGGACGAGGCGGAGCACCTCCTCAGCGGTCCGGATGACCGTTGGCATCATTATGATCGCGATGGCCATGGCAGCCGCCAGGCCGGAAAACCCGTGTAATTTTCTCGGGACTACCCAGATGATGTATATAAAGAGGCCAGCGATGACAGACGGCATACCGCTCATTGCATCCACGACTATCCGCAGGGGCGTGGCGAGCTTCCCAGGCATCTCGTTGAGATAGACCGCGGCGAGGATTGCCAGCGGAGTGGTGGCAAGGGTGGCCAGACCGACCTGCTCCAAGGTTCCGACTATGGCGTGCAGTGCCCCGACGCGTGCCTTGGTGTCGAGCACTCCACCTCTGCTGAAGTCGTGGTCCCAAAAGCTCGGGAACTGGTGGCCGAAGGCGGCATACCATCCGTTCACTAGGACGTAGAACAGGATGCAACCCAGTGCGCCCAGCGCAACGGACGCACCGGCCACTACCCATAGACGCGCGAGCCGGTCCTTTGCCACCAGGGCGCCATACCGCTTCGTACTAACGGCGATGTAGTTGACCACGAAAACTGTCATCCAGCAGACAACGAAACCGAGCCAGTCACTGGTGCCGAACCCGGCCAACACAAATGCCACTGCCACCAGGCATGAGGCGGCCACGGCTGAGAGCGCGAATTCGGCCACATCTTCCCGGGTGACGACCGAAAGGCGTCGCGGCACGTCCAAGTCGCGAGGCTCCGTCGATCGCTGGTCAATCGCCAAAGTCATGCCGTCCTGCCACTTTTGGACACAATTATGCGGGCAAAGATGTTGACGGCAAGTGTGAGAGCGAACAATGTGAGGCCGGCTAGAGTCAGCGCGTCGAGACCCCGTCCGGGGCCCACCTGGGAGTACCAATCGACAATTAGGGCGGGGATCGTCCCACCCCCTGCGTAAAGGATGTGGCTGGTCGGGTTCGTCGTGATCGACAGGATCAGGGTGACAGCCATCGTTTCGCCGAGTGCTCGGCCCAGGCCTAGGAGGCCGGCACCGATGATCCCGTTGCGAGCGAATGGAAGGATGACATCAGTGATCACGCCCCATTTCGTCCCACCGAGCGCCAATGCCCCTTCGCATTGTTCGACAGGGGTCTGCGACATGACCTCTCGGCTCACGGAGGTGATGATGGGCGTGACCATGATGGCTACGACAAGGCCGCAGGCAAACAGGGAACGCCCGAGAGCACCCGGGCCGGGCCGGAACAACGGGAAAAACGCGGCGTACTTGCTCATCCAGGTGGTAGGCCCGGTGAGCCAGGCGTCAAAGACGAGGACACCCCAAAGTCCATAAACGAGGCTTGGGACTGCAGCCAGGAGGTCGACCAGCATTATAAGCACGCGCCGGGCCGCGCCTGGGACGTACTGGTTGATGGCGAGGGCCGTGGCGAGCGAGATTGGGAAGGCGAACACCAAAGCAACGACTGCGACCGTTACGGTACCGATGAGATCTCCAAGTATCCCGTATTGGCCGATGGCCGCTGGTCTCCACACAGAGGTGGTGAAGAAACTTAGGCCACTGCTCTGGAGCACCGGCCAAGCCTTTTGAGCGAGGAACAAGATTATCGCGAAAATCAGCACGACAACTGTGCCGGCGCAGCCCATAAGCACCACTCGGAACAACCTGTCCTGGAAGGAGCGCGGGCTTTGAATAGCGCGAGGCGAGTCTGACGTCTCGCTTCTTATAGCGGGGGGGAGCGCCGCAACAGTCACGGCTTAGCACCCACAGCGCCACCTGGCACTTTGTCTGTTGCCGGCGGCATTCGGAGCTCAACTGTCCTCGTCCGACCCGAGGCCCCTCAACGTGACGCGCCGGGCCTTGGCTCTCCGGCGCCCAAACTCTCCGGCAATGACCATCCCGAGCCCGAAAATCGCAAGCCAAACGACGTACGGGCTCGAACCCGTGTAAGCGAGAGACGAGCTGTCGGCGGCGGCCGTTTGGGGGTCGGAGGAAGTCGGGTCTACGGGTGCGAGCGCGGGCCCGTCAGCCGCTGACGAAGCTTTGGTTGCGGGCGCAGCTGCGTCGTGCGCTCCGCAGCACTTCGGCTTCGGTTTCGGCCCAAAACCTTTGCCCCTCGTGTGCGGGAAGGTCGGCTGGGTGTGCGGGAAGGTCGGTGGGGTATGCGGGAAAGTCGTCGGTGGGGTATGCGGGAAAGTCGTCGGTGGGGTGTGCGGGAAAGTCGTCGGCGGAGTGTGCGGCACCGAGTGACCCTTGCTAAAACAGCGGTGGTCGCGGTACCGACAACGCAAGTGCCCCGGCCGGGTGGTCGTGCTCGTGGTTAGAGATGGAAGGGTGGTGCCCGGGAGAGTTGTCCCACCCGCCATGGTGGTCGTCGTGCTCCCGCCAGTCGTGGTCGACGTGGGCTCCGTGGTCGTGGTCGAACTCGAAGTCGTCGTAGAGCCCGCGGTGGTAGAGGTCGTGCTGGAGCTCGAGGTCGTGCTGGAGCTCGAGGTCGTCGTAGAGCCCGCGGTCGTAGAGGTCGTGCTGGAGCTCGATGTCGTGGTGGAGCTCGAGGACGTGGTGGAGCTCGAAGACGTGGTCGAGCTCGAGGTTGTCGTGGCGCCCCCGGTCGTGGATGTCGTGGACGAGCTCGAGCTTGTGGTGCTCGGGTGCGTGGTGCTGGTGGTGGAGCCAGTCGTGGTCGTCGCGCCCGCCGTGGTGCTCGACGTTGAGCTCGCCGTGGTGGTTGTCGTGGCGGGCGGGGCGGCGCCGAGTGGGGCCGCCTCAGGCTGGATACTGTTGAAAACGAAGCTGTTGTTCGCGAAGTTGGACGGGTCGTCTCCAACCCAGATCGAGCAGGGATGTGCAGTGCCGGAGCCGGCATCATTGTTCAGGTTCCCGTCCGTAACGGCGTCGTCACAGAGGACACTCGTCAGCGGGTCAAAACCTGGCTGGTTGAAGGTGGACGGGTCGCTCGTATCGAATGTGTCAGGGGTCCAGCCTGTGGGTAGTTCCCAGAGCAACATGGTGAAGGTCACGCTGCCATTGGCAGCGGGGAAGATCTCCGTGTTCCCGCCAACGTTGGTGGTCTGCCCCGTAGACCCGTCGCACTGAGCCAGCGACGTGGGGTCAAGGCTGCACTCTTCGAACCTGAGGGCCATGCCTGGTTCCAGAGTGCTGTTGGCCCCGATTGTAACGGTCAGCGTGCCGGCATCTCCCAGGTACTGCTGGGTCGTCACCGAGAACTGGCTCACGGTCGGAAGCGGGTTGGGCGAGACGCTGATACCCGTCGTCACCTGCGCGGACGCTAAGCCAGCGACAGCGGTCCAGCCCGCGCCGAGCAGGCAAAGGGCCCCGGCCAAGCGGGCCAGACGTGACAATCTGAGCTGGAGCGGAATTCTCATGAGTACCCTTAGCCTTCAACGGTTGAGGAGATCGAGACAGGACTGGCGTTTGGGCAGCCAAGCCAATGCCCCAATGCTCTACTGCCTACTTAGCCGCCGGGCGAGCGGCAGATGACATAATGGTGAACGCACGACAAACAATGGGCTCGAACGACCCCAAATGAGCGGGCACATCCGCGCGGGCAACTCGCAAGCGGCGTCGGACGCAAAGCGCTCATCTCGGTCAACGCTGACTGGGACGGGCGGGACCACGTTCAGATCAGGTTCGGGCGTGCCGGCGTCGAAGCCTGCCGCCCGATGCCACGACGCCGCCGCCCGCCCCGAGGATCACGGCGATGACGCCAACGATTACGACCGTGACTGCGCCCGTCCCGCGCGACGGCCTATCGTTTCCTTCGACTAGGGCCGCCGTTGCAGCGCCCGGTGGAAAATCATTACCGGACTTGCCGGACTTGCCGGACTTGCCGGACTTGCCGGACTTGCCGGACTGGACGGCCTTGTTGCGGATCTGCACAGGTGCCGAGACAAGCCCCGTACTGGCCCAGTTGGATGGGTCATCGCCGATCCACAGTGCGGTGGCTTGACCTAGACCGACCTTGACCACCGGAATGGGATCCCACTTGTTGGGCAGAGGGCCCACACTAGGAAATGGAAGGTAACGCTGCCATTTGCCGCCGCAACGTCGCGCTTCTTGGTCAACTCGTCAAAGGGCAGCGTCGTTTCCATGTCGCAGTCGCTTTGGCTGGACGGGTAGGGGTCGCATTCCATCACCTCTACCGGGAAAGAAGGGATAAGCACCTTGTTTGGCCCAACTCTGATTGTGACTACTGCCCCGGTGCCGGCCAACTTATGTGTCGTCGAAAAGTACTGGGCGGTGGGGACTACAGAAGACGGCGACACCGTCACCGCCGTGCGAGTTGCCTGAGCATCGACGACTGCCGGCCAACCGCCGGCCACTACGAGCGATGCCCCAGCGACGCAGGCCATGGCGAGCAACTTTGTCATCAAGGTCGGCTCCTCTTCGGTTTCAAAATGCTTCGTGTACGTGGGGTGTGGAGGGTCAAATACTTGGGCAACCGGGGCACCGAAGAAGCCGGCGGGCATAGCCCACCGGCTTCTTCACTGTGCTGAAGGCTGAACCGACTACTTAATTAGCTGGTCAAGCGTCGACCGCAACTTCGTTACTCGTTGTTCGGCGGGCCCGGGTCGATAACCGGTTCGGTATAGGCAACACCGTTGTAAGTGCCCGTTGTATTGGTGATCGGAGACGTGTATGTGGAGCCTCGGGCACCGAGTGCACCAGTCCCGCCGTCGCAGCTGAGACGGTTGAAGCCCCATGCCCCGAGGTCGGTCGTTATCTCGTTGTCGATGGGTTGGCCGTCCGTCAGGTCAAGGCCCTTGGGCGAGATGAAGTCACCATAGTCGCAGAACCAGTTGACAAAGGCCGCCGCGGAAGCACGGACATGGTCGATCAGATAGTCCATCCAAAGGTCGCGGCCAGTCTGGACGCCGCTGCCCGGGGTTGCCCGGGGATCGCCGGTGACGCCGCCGGTACCCGGCTGACCGGTGACGCTACTGGTGACAGCAGCGCCTGCGATCGTCGATGCGGCGCCGCCTACTTCGTAGAGGTCGCCGCTGGCGGTACCAATGGTGCCGTCAATGTAGTTGGCGTTTACACCCTGCGCTTCAGTCGGTATCTCGACAGCCGCGGTGAAGGGGTGGGAGAAGTAGTAGCCGTAGGACATGAAGAAGATGGAGTCAGCCACTTCCTGGGCAACGCACTGCTCGTTCGAGGCCCAAGTAATCCCCGTGCCTGGGTTTGTGCCCGTCGGGGCACTGCCGTAAGCCGACGTACCGAAGCCTGAGCCGACGCCTGTGCCATCGCAGTTATCCGTTGGCACCGCGGTGGTGCTACATACGACGGGGCTACCGGTGCAGGTCGATGGCTCCATTTCGGATATCGTCCCGGCGGCGTTCTGGGCCGCATACTGCCCGAGCTGCTGAGCGTCGTTCTCTGTGACCAGGTGGTCGCTCAAGATACGGCCCGTGGTGGTGGTGCACCCTGCAAAGGTGTACCAGGTCGCCCCGGTGCCCGAGTTGTTCTTCGGGCCCCACAGGACTATCGGCTGGTCGGGGCTCGGCGGGTTCGCGATGCCCTCGGCCGCGTAGAGCTGGTCCCAGGTCGTGATGGCCAGCGGGTCGGTGGCGGGGTCGCAGAACACCCTGTACGCAGTGTCGGTAGCCGAGCCTGGGCCGCCCGTGTTCGAAAAGTCGATCGGGGTGGACGGCGCTACCTCTTCAACCGAGGTGCCATCGGGAAGCTGACCGGCCGTGGAGCCTTGCGGGGTGAAGTCAAGGCCGATGACGGCATCGGCTGCGACAGCCTGCTGCTGGAGGTCGGAACAAACGGTGACCCCGTGGTTCCCAAGGTCGGCCTCCGAAGCAGAGGCCCGGACTAGGTCGATCGGGATACCGTCGGCTCCCTCGTTCGCTCCCGGCGTTGGGTAGGTGTAGTACGGCCACGCGGCCGGGATCGGGCTCGGCTGGCTGGGCTCAAGCCCGCTCGAGCCGGCGGTGCACAGCTGCGTGACACCGGCAGCGGAGCCGACGGCTTGAGCGTTGCTCACAATATCGTGGTCGTAATTGTCGTAGACGTCCGTTGACGGCAGCACCGGGCTGGAGGTATTGCACGTGCGCTTGTCGCTGTTCTGGTTGCAGCCGAAGATCCCTGCGTTGTTGTACAGGGCCCCGATTGGCTCGAGCGCGTATTCGGCAGTCTCGGAGCCTGCGATGTTGATCGTGTTGGAGAAACCCTCGTAAAACCGAGGCGCGGTCGGCTGGGTGCCTTCGGCTGCGACCGACAGGGTGAACGACGGGAACGAGAGCGCAGCGTTTGCCGCTGGGGCAACTGCTGCTGTCCCGATCAGCCCACTGAGCATCGCACCGGCCGCTATCACCGCCCGGGCCCGATTGCTGAACTTGCGGTTAGGCATCTTTTCAATTCTCCTTTGTGCGTGTGTGTCCGTCGTCTGTGAGCATTCGGGGGCCATTTATGCGCCAGCCCTGCGCCGGCGGAGGAGGAACACCAGGAAGCCGCCACCGACAACGCCGAGCCCGACCAAGGGCAGCAGCGTCACCGACGGCGACTCGGGCACCTGGCCCTGTGCCGGCGTGGTGGTGGTCGTCGTGGGAGCAACGGTCGTGGTCCCGCCTGCGACCGTGGTGGTCGTGGTGGGTGCCACAGACGTCGTGGTCGTGGGTGCTACAGAGGTGGTCGTAGTAGGGGAGACCGTCGTGGTCGTCGTCGCTGCAGTTGTCGTCGTCGTTACCGGCGGCTGACCACCATCTGGCGCAGGCGTCGGCTGGATGCCGTTGAACACGAAACTGTTGTTCGTGAAGTTTGACGGGTCGTCTCCTACCCAGATCGAGCAGGGGTGCGCCGTACCTGTGTCATTGTTTATATTTCCGTCTGTAACTGCGTCATCGCAGGTCACCGTCGACAGAGGGTCCTGGCCTGGCTGGTTGAAGGTGTACGGGTCGGTGGAATCGAAGGTGTCGGGGGTCCAGCCGGTGGGCAGTTCCCACAGGTACATCGTGAAGGTCACGCTGCCGTTGGCAGCGGGGACGACAGTCGAGGTGCCGCCCGCGTCGGTGGTCTGGCCTGTTGAGCCGTCGCACGCGGCCAGCGACGTTGGGTCCAGGTTGCACTCTTCGAACCTCAGTGCCACGCCCGGTTCAAAGATCGTGTTAGGCCCGATAGTTACGGTGATTATGCCCGCGTCGCCCAGGTACTGCTCGGTCGCCGAAAACTGAGCCTGCGTGTTAGTTACGGGGTTCGGGGTGAGGCTGGAACCCGTCGGAGGGGTTGCCTGGGCGGAGGCTGGGCCGGCGATCGCGATGAGGGCCGCGAACACCACCGTCCCCGCGACGAGACTGACCCTTCTGATCCTGTTGCGTAGTGCCAAGGTGAGCTCCTTTGTGGGGGCTTGATTTTTTGATCTGAATGAGGCCTTTTCGTGCGCGGCCGAGGCCGGCTAGGGCCATATGAACATGGTCGTAGAGGCCCGTGCAACGAACTTGGCGAGTATTGGGGAAGTGTTCGCCAGCCGTTCACCGAAACGTCCGGCACCGGCCCCACGCAGGCGCTTAAGCGGTAGCACGCCGAGTACACTTCGTCGCTGTGGCAGCGCAAAAAGGACCGGCGAGTGCGAACGATGGGACGCCCGCTCCGGGTTCGTTACGGCTCAAGGAACGGCGAAGTTGGCCAACGTGGGCATTGGTGCTCGCCGCGCTGGTTGCTGGCGGGCTCGGCGGGCTGATCGGCTACCTGCCGAACAGCGGTGCCACCAACGCGAGCCCTAGCGGGCCATCGTTCCCATCGGGCACCACCCCGACGACGCACGCAATCGTCCCCGGTACACCGACAACCCTGGGGGGCCAGCAACACCGCCCTTAGGCATAGCCCGAGGACAGGCTGCGGGCGGCCGCCGGGGCGCCTGAGACGTCAGCTTGCCGGCATCTCCAACTTCACGACGCGGTCAACAACGATCCCCGCGAAGCGCGCCTGGCCTGCATCGAGCTCAATGACATCTTGAGCCAGGGTGCAGTAAGCGGAGGGGTAGGACTTCGGTAAAACGTCAGGCTGGACGGAGACAACTTCGTCCGTGGGCGACAGCCAGATCATGTCGAGCGCGAACCTCATCCCCTTCATCCAGAAACAGCGCGTCCCGGATGACGGGTATACGAACAGCATCCCGGCATCGAGCGGCAGCTTCACCCTGTCCCCGAGGCCGAGCTCCTGCTGGGCTGGGGTGACGGCGAGTTGAAGGTAGTACCGGTGGCTCCCGGCGATCAACACGGCGTCGCTACGCGGCGCCGACGTAGCGCTCGAGGGGCCTGCCACGGCGCTCAACACAAGGGTGGTCACCGCGGCCAACACCCCGAGCCCTACCGTCCCTCTCTGGCTCAGGGGCCGCAGGCGCGGGTTCATGGGGCGACGACCTTCATGACCCACTGGCACGCCGGAGCCGTCTCCACCTTGAGCTTCTGGTCTCCCGTCGCGCTAACCACCACGGTGCCGGAACCCTGCAGGTCTCTAGAAGACAAAACCGAACTGGTGGCGCCGTGAGCAGGCACGTCGAGGACTTGGAACGCCTGTTGCGCAACCGGCGCCGACTGGCAGTCGTAGGCGTAGCCGACCTCGTAAGGGCCTTGCAGGACCGTGAACTCCGGGGTGGAACCTGGTCCGGAGACCTGCTGGGTCTGGAGGACGACTAGGTGCATCACTGGCACCGTAGTGCTAGCGAGCGGCAGCGTTGTAGTTGTAGTCGTGGTCGTGCCAGCCGTCGTGGTGGTGCTCTTTGTTGAGGCGGGCCCGCTCGTACTCGTCACCGGTGACTGCATCGTGGTGGGTAGCGAGGCCGCCCCGCCTGTTCTGGCCGGCAGGGTCGGCGTGCTCGAGGAGGAGCCTGGCGCGGTTGAGGCGGTGGTCGCCCCGATAGAAGCCCGTCCAGAGCCACCAGGGAACGCCGGCCCCGACGAGCTGGCGGCCGCGTTGGAACGGGAATGGACCGGTAGGTAACCGATCACCATCCCCACCACCCCGGCGACGAGCACAGTTACCAAAAGCGACCAAGTTGGCCATCTGATCGGCGAAACCTAACTTTGGAGGCTGAACATGCCCTTTCCTGCCTGTGGCGGGAAAGCAAACTTCAGATGAACTTCAGTAGGGCCGAGCCCCCGGCGACGATCACGACCAGCGTCTTTGCCGAGTACTCTGTGAGGGTCCGCTGCGCCTCGACCACTTCATGACGCCCTCCGCCCCGAGCTCAGTGCAACGACGCGCCCGTCGCACTGGCGAGGACCGGATCCTGTCGCTGCCAAATGTGGTGACCACCCCCCGGCTGGTGCTGGTCCCTTGGTTCGTGTGGCTCTTGCTCCAGCCGCACCACAGGGACTGGTTCCCGGCTGCCGTGTTGCTCGCTGCGCTGGGCACGACGGACTGGTTGGACGGCCAGCTTGCCCGCCGACTCGACCAGGTAACAAAGCTCGGCAAAGTCCTCGACCCGGTAGCTGACCGCGTCCTGCTCGCAACGGCGGTGATCGGGATCCTTGCGGTAGGAGCGGTGCCGGTTCCCATCGCTGTCATCGCGATGGCCCGCGAGGGCTTGGTGGCCGTTTCGACTGTGGCCTTGGCCATGGCTGGAGCGAGGCGGATCGATGTAACACTGGTCGGAAAGGCTGGGACCTTCGGGCTGATGCTGGCTTTCCCCCTGTTCTTGGCCGGGCATTCGACGATCGGATGGCACCACACCGCTCTCGTGCTTGCCTGGGTGGCCGCGGTGATCGGCCTTGCGCTCGGTTGGGCCTCAGTGGTCCTTTATGTGCCGTTGGCTAAGCGTGCTCTGGCCGAGGGGCGGGCTGCGGCGGCCAGTGGACGTGACGCATGATGGAGAAATGACAAAGTCGCTGCGTTCTCCCTCGTTCCTGTCGCTGTGGTCGGACGGCTCAACGCTCTCGATCGCCTCGAAAGGTTCTTTCCTCTCGATCGGCTCCGTGGGCTCGGTGTTGTCGGTCGGCTCGATCGGGTCCTTTTTGTCGGCCTTTTCGATCGGTTCAGCGGGTTCGTTCCTTTCCCTTCTCTCAGCCGGGTCACGCTCCTCGGTGATGTCCTTCAGGTCGTGCCAAGGCGTTCTCGCCGCTCCTAGCTCGCCGTCTCCGGGCCACGGCACCCCTGCGAAAGAAGCGTGATGGCCTCCATGGACCGGAGCGAATTAGCTAAGCGCCTGAAGGAAACGTGCAGCCTTAGAGGCCACTTCGTGCTGCGGTCGGGGCAGGTTTCTGACGTGTATTTCGACAAGTACATGCTCGAGGCCGACCCGGAGCTGTTGCGGGCGGTCGCCGAGCAGTCAGCCCCCCTCGTCCCCGAGGGCACCGAGGTCCTCGCCGGGCTCGAGCTCGGAGGAGTGCCGCTGTCCACTGCGTTGTCACTAGTAACTGGCCTGCCCCAGGTGCTCGTTCGCAAGGAGGCCAAGACCTACGGGACGGCAAAGCTCGCCGAAGGCCCGGAGATCGCGGGGCGCCGTGTCCTCGTTGTCGAAGATGTGATCACGACGGGTGGCCAGGTGGTGCTGTCCACCGAAGAGCTGCGCGCTCGTGGAGCGCTCGTCGGCACAGTCCTTTGCGTGATCGACCGGAGGGTACGGGGTAGCAACGGCGCAGACAAGCTGATGGAGGCTTCCATTTCCATGCGGTCGCTGTTCACTTTGGACGAGATCCTCGGTCCCAGCGGCGATTAGGCCGACCGGCGCGCTCGGGCCTGCCGATCTAAGATGCCGCGATGAACCGTTCCGGCCTCAACCGCATCGTGACGATCAGCCTGGCCGACAGGGCGCTACTTGACCATTCTTTCTACCGGCGCTGGGAGCGCGGCGAGGTGTCCATCGCCGAGCTCGCCAATTACGCCTCCCAATACCGCCATTTCGAAAACTACCTCCCTGGCTTCCTCGGGCGATTAGTCGACGCACTTCCCGACGGTGCTCCCCGCGAGCTCGTGGCCGCCAACCTCGCCGACGAAATGGGAGACCCTGTCCCCCACGTGCAGCTGTTCGAGCGTTTCGCCGTCAGTGTCGGCGCCGGTGCGGCCGAGCCGTCGCCGGCTATGGCGGACCTTCTCGGCACTTACGAAGCACTCCTCGACAGAGGAGCCCTGCACGGCCTAGCCGGGTTCTTGGCCTACGAGTGCCAAGCCGCCGGCGTTGCCCGGAGCAAGGCAGATGGCCTCCGCAGGCACTATGGGCTGAACGAATACGCGATCTCCTTCTGGGAGCACCACGCCGAAGTGGACGTCCGCCACGCGGACTGGGCGATCTCGGCTCTCAGCGAAATCAGCGGGACAACCCAAGGCATCGGGGCGTCGTTACGCCAAGCCGCTGACGCTTGGTGGGCCTTCCTGGACGAGCGGGAACTAGCTCTTCAAGCGGCCTGACGGCCTGACTGCTGCAGCCTCAGGCGGCAACCAGCTGCCCGTAGGTGATGCAGAGACCGAAACCGTCAATCGCCAAGAAAGCGGCGATGAGCACGAACACCAGCGGGCGCCGCCATCCCCCCGCGGCGCGTGCAACAACAGGCGGCATGTACCACATCGGCAAAAAGCCAGGGGACTGGGACGAGTAGAGCGCGAGTGGTAGCGCATCCGGGTCGGGCGGTTGCTCCGAACTGGCAGACAGCGCTAGGTCGGTCAGCTCATCGTCGGTGAGATCAGCGCCCCCGACCTCACTCCCGTCGGCAACGAACGCCAGCGTTTCGACCATGAGCGTCATTCCCTTCGTAAAGAGCAGCGGTAACGCTCTTCACCTTAGGGCCAGACGGGCTGTTAGCTCCAGCTCTTCTGAGGTACAGGCTGGGCGCTGTTCGTCCGCAAATCGATCAGAGAACGCTGCGCAGTCTGGCGGAAACGCACGTCTGTGCCGACCTCCTCGACAAACCCGTGCCGGTTTACGAGGAGCACAACTTTTTCGGCCTGCCTGTCGCTTGTCACGGTCTCGACTAGCCAGCCCCACTCGAACTTCAGCTCCGCTAAGTCAAAATCGGCGAACTCGGGATGATGTTGCGCCAAGTAATCGACAGCAGCCGGCTTGCCGGACAGACCGTTCGACACGCTCCTTGCGATCATTCTTGGTTCGCTCATCATGTTTCCTTCATCCTGCCTGTTCGTCATCCCGGCTACCTGCCGCTGATCCCACCAAACCACATGGCTATCGGCGGCTCAAGCGGGACCGTCAGACCAGAACGCTCTTAGCCCGGCCGGTGGCAGCCTGCACGCAGTGCGTAGTATTGCGCCTCGATGAGGCCTCTTGCGACAAGGTGGCACCGTCCACGGCACGATGCTCACGCAGGGGCTATATCGCAGGGGCTATATCACGCAGGGGCTACCTCACCGGGCGTGGCTTCGTCCGCCCACACCGTCATCAATTGGAGCGCCACCGGGCCCCAGGTGGTGACCATCGCCGTGTCGAGGGCGTCCCGGCCGCGGGCGATGACGACCCGGCCGATCCGGGGTTCGTTGTTGCGGGGGTCGAAAGTCCACCAACGCCCCCCGAGCCAGACCTCGAACCAGGAGCAAAAGTCCATGGGCAACTCCGGCGGTGCCACGGCGATGTCCGGTAAATAGCCGGCAACGTACCGTGCCGGGACATTGAGGGCCCGGCACAGCGTCATCCCGAGCTGGGTGAAGTCACGGCATACTCCCGTTCGCGATTGCCAGATGTCGAAAGCGCTCGTCACAGCCGAACTCGCGCCGACCTGGTAGGAGATGTTGTCGTGGACCCAGTCACTCACGGCTTGCACGCGCGGCCACCCCGGCTGCACATTGCCGAAGAGCTCCCAGGCCGGCCCGTAGAGGACATCGGGCCAGCAAAACCGGCTCGGCAGGAGGTACACGAACGCCTCGTCGGGCAACTCCTCAATGGCCTCCGCCGGGGCGTTCGTGTCGACATCGTCAAACCGGGCCGGGACCTCGACCGTCGCGTCGTAGCGGACGATCGAGCGGCCCGGCGGAAGCGTAAAGCGGTCGCACTGGTTGGCGAAAGCGTCGCTATAACTGCGGACGGGGGCCGGCGTCTCCCAGGTTTCGGACAAAATCCTGTGCTCGCCGTCTAGCCGCGGCCGCACCTGCCAGAGAGAAGGCACGGCTACCGGAGCCTCGAACTCGAACTCGCACCCCACCCGCACCGAGATCACTCCGGGCCCTTCCCAGGACATCCATGCCGAAAGCATCGCAGCTCCCGTCCCGTTAAGCGAAGTCGGATGGCTCTGGCAGGTGGGGCCTACATCGGTTGCTTGATATTGCGGTACTCGGGCCATTCGTGCGTCATACCCCGGGCGACCTAATCTCCAACTGGCACCCAAATCGCCTTAGCGGGCGCCGGCGTGCCGCATCGCCTCGAGGACCGCCGCAAGGCTCCGGTCGACATCCGCCTCGCTCGTGGCCCAATTGCTCACGCTGATGCGCATCCCGCGCTGGCCCTGCCAGGTGGTCGGGCCACACCAGCAAGTCCCTTCCCCCTGCACCGCGGCTACCACTGCGTCGGTCGTGGTGGCGTCGCCAAACGACACGACGACCTGGTTGAGCCGCACATCGTTCAACACCTTGGCGCCAGCTGCCGATAAACCAGCGGCAAAGCGCTTCGCCAGAGCTATGTCGCGCGAAACGAGCTCGGAGACCCCGTCACGGCCGAGGGCGGCCAAGACGGCCCATACCTCGGCGCCGCGGGCGCGCTCGAGAAGCTTGTGGGGACAGCGACATCGGGTCGCGGCCCTTCACCATCGGAAGGTACGCCGCCCCGGCGCGCATCGCCTCGTAGAGGACCTGGCCGTCGCGGACAAGGGCGATGCCGCAGTCGTAGGTGGTGTTGAGCCACTTGTGGGCATCGGTCGCCCATGAGTCCGCGCCGGCGATGCCGGCTACCTCGCTTGCAACTTCCGGACAAGCTGCAGCCCAGAGCCCGAAGGCGCCGTCTACATGGGCCCACGCGCCTTGCGAGTGAGCCCACTCGATAAGAGGGACGAACGGGTCGCTCGCGCCGCTGTTGACATTGCCTGCTTGGAGGCAGACGATCGCAGGGCTCTCCAGCGTCGGGAGGTTTTCCGCCAAGATGCGGCCTTGGCTGTCTACAGGCAGGCGCAACACCCTGTCCCGCCCGAGACCGACGAAGCCGAGAGCCTTGGTGACGGAGGTATGCACCTCTTGGCCAACCACAACTTGGACGGGCGGAGCTCCTACGAGGCCGAGGCCGCCAGCGTCCCATCCGACGCGCGTCAGGGCCCGTCGCGCGCAGCGGCCAGGCACGTCGCGTTGGCCATCGTCGCCCCGGAAACAAAGCTCCCAACCGTCCCCTCCGGTAAGCCGAGCAGCTCGCGCACCCAGTCCATCGCCACCCTGTCCAGGGAGACCGCCGCCGGGGACATAACCGAAAGTGCGACGTTCTGGTCCCACGCCGCAAGCAACCACGAAGCTGCGACGGCGACCGGCAGCGCCCCTCCGGTGACGAAACCGAAATAGCGTGGGCCCGCCGAGGCAACAGTGGCCGGAGAACCAACGTCATCCAGTAGCGCCAACACCCGCGATGCTTCGAGCCCCTTTTCCGGCAAGGGAAAATCGAACTGGTCAAGGGCCGAAAGCGCCTCCGGCGACGGGACTACGGAGCGCTCGGCGACTCCGTCCAAGTACCGTCGCGCCCGTTCCCCAGCCTCAGTGAGGAGGGCATCCCGGTCCCCATCGCTACCGAAGTGCGTTTCCCGCTCCATCTCGGGTTGGACAATAACAGCGCACCCGGAGCTCAGAGGCACAATTATCGCGACGGGCTCAAAACAACCTGCCAAGCGGTCGCGTACGGCGACGGGCTATCGGACGGACGACCTTGTCATGCCGCCGCCACCGGTCAACTTTGCGGCCAGGGCGACAGGGATGACGGTCAGTGCGAGCACGGCCGTCACCACCACGTTCACCTCTGGCAGCTGCTGGCCGAGCCGGATGGCACCGAAGATCCAGATCGGCAGTGTCGTCTGTGCCCCAGCCGTGAACGTGGTGACGATTACCTCGTCGAAGGACAGGGCGAAAGCCAAGAGGCCACCGGAGACCAGCGCCGTCGCGATGGTCGGTAGCGTGACGTAACGGAACGTCTGCAGGCCGTTTGCCCCAAGGTCCATCGAAGCTTCGCCCAAGGAGCCTGAGGTTCGCCGGATCCGCGCGATGACGTTGTTGTATATGACCACGATGCAAAAAGTCGTATGCCCAATGACGATTGTCATCAGGGAAAGATTTATACCCGCAAAGGTGAAGAAGGACCGCAGCGCAAGGCCGGTGATTATGCCCGGCAGCGCGATCGGTAACACGATGAAAAGCGAAACGGCTTCCCTACCGAAGAAGCGGTAGCGATGGACGCCGAATGCTGCCAGGGAACCGAGCACGAGAGCCAGGAAAGTCGCTGCGGTACCCGCCTTTACCGAGAGCCAGAGCGCGGACCTGACAGCTGGGTCGTCCCATGCCACAGAAAACCAACGCGTCGTGTAGTGCTGGATCGGCCAGCTTTGGACTGTCGAGCGGTCGAAGGCGAAAAGTATGATCGTCGCGATCGGCATGAAAAGGAACAACAAAACGCCGACCACCCATGCAACCAGCGCGACGCGGGTGGCCTGGCCCTCCATTTACATTGCCTCGAACGCGCCGAGCGCCCGAGCGCCCAGCAGGTACGCGATCATGATCACGATTGGCACCAGGGCGAGTGCCGCCGCAAAGGGGAGGTTGTTCGCCAAGCCGATGTTGTCGTAGATGACGTTGCCTATCAAGTTCGTGCCGGACCCCGAACCTATGAGCAGCGGAGTGATGTAGTCGCCGAGGGTCAGCGAGAACGTGAAGATCGACCCCGCAACCACTCCTGGTAGGGCGAGCGGGAGCACCACGCTTCGCAACGTCCTTGCGTTCCGGGCTCCGAGGTCCGCTGAAGCTTCGATGAAGGAGTCCGGTACCCGTTCAAGCGCGGCATAGACCGGCAGGATCATGAAGGGCAGCCAGATGTAACAGAACACGATCCCCATTGCCAGGTTCGTGTAAGCGATGTTCGGCGAGCCGAGGCCGAGGCGCTGGGTGGTCCAGTCGAGCGTGCCGTCCTTGGTGAGGATGACTATCCACGCGTAGACACGGGCGAGATAACTCGCCCATAGGGGCAGCAGCACGGCTACGAACAGCGCATTTCGCATCCTGCGCGTCGCGACTCTTGCCATGAAGTAGGCAAACGGGAGCGCAAGCACGGCATCGGTCGCCGTAACGAGGGCTGCGATCAGGATGGTCCTGCCGATGATGGCCGGGATCGGTGCGTCGAACAGGGCGCCGAAATTGGTGAGCGAAAGTTGGTGCTGCAGGTTGTTGGTGAACGGGTTGACGGTCCAAAAGGCCGTGACAAGCATCACGACCAGCGAGGCAAGATAGATGACGAGGAACCATGCCAATGGGGGGGAGAGCGTGAGGGCGGCCCTGAGCCACGCCCTGCGCCACAGCGCAGCGGAGACCCGGGCCACCCCCTTAAGCTCTCGGCCCTCGCGGGCCTCTGTGGTCATCACCATGGAGCCGTCATCAATACTGGGCTAGGGCCTTGTTAACCCGTGATCTGTGTCCAGGCGGTGACCCATTGCTGGAACGGGACGCAGTTGTCCTGCCCGTTATCGCACTGGGCCAACGGCGTCTTCCAGAACTTGATGGACTTGAAGTAAGCGTCCGGCTCGTTCGCATGCAACGAATCGCAGGAACCCTTCTGCAACTGGTTCATGATCGGGCAAGCCAGAGAGTTGTCTGGGGTTTCTCCGTAGTTAACGGCCTGCTCGGCCTGGACCTTCGCCGTTGAAATGTAAGCCAGCCACTTGTACGCACAGTTGGGGTGCGGCGCCTTGGTGGCCAGCAACCACGAATCGGCCCATCCGGTAGCGCCCTCGCTCGGAATGGTGTCCGAGACCTTTACCCCGGCCGACTGCAGCTGTCCGGTCTGGTATGGCCAGGCGGCCCCGACCACGGCTTCTCCATTGGCGAACAGCGAGATCTCGTCGGAGGCGAGGTTCCAGTACGCCTTGATAAGCGGCCTCTGCTGCTTAAGCAGGCTCACCGCCGCATTGAACTGGCTTTGGGTGAGCTCGTAGGGGTCGGTTATACCAAGCTTCGGTTGGTGCGCCGATAAGTACAGCGCGGCATCAGCGATCTGGATCGGGTTGTTCGGGATCGTGATCTTGCCGGCGTACTGCTTGGAATAGATAACTGACCACGACGGAGGCGCCTTGGGGAAGACCTTCGTCGAGTACAGCAGGTCGTTTGGGCCGAACTGCAACGAGATGCCGTAGTGCACGCCGTTGATCGTGTTAAAGTCTGGGCTCTGCAAGAAGGGCCGCAACTGCTTCCAGGCCGGGACCAGGTTGACGTTGACGGGCTTGACGTCCCCGCCGTAAATCAGCCGGAGGTCCGCGTCGCCGGAGGCCGACACAAGGTCGTACTGGCCACCGCCGCCGTTGGCCATAAGCGAGACCATCTCGCTCGACGACCCAGCGTATTTTGCATTGACCGTGCAGCCGGTCTGCTGCTCAAAAGGCTTCACCCACTCGGGCTGGGCATAACCCTCCCAGGCGATCAGGTTGAGCTCCCCCTCGCCCTTGCCGACCGACTGCTGAGGCTTCATACCCTGAGTCGGTGGGGTCAAAGCCCCGTCGGCAGTCCTGACGGTCGCGCCTGACGCGGCAACCGTCGCGGCGTCGAACGCACCCAACAGCGGTAGGGCGATTGCAATTGCCAATACCGTGCGCTGGCCCTTCCTCGAAAAAACGTCCGGTTCTTCATGTCCTATCCTTTCTCTTTGCGGGACTTCACTCACTAACTTGGCGGCCGCGCGTTGCAGTCGCCACCCGGAACGCCTGGTCCGGGCGCCAAGCCACACGCGCTCGTTGGCCCCGAGCTTCGAGCACCTCGGCAGCGGCGGTCTCAAGGTTCTGGCGCACTGCGACGAGCTGACCGCCGCCATCCAATTGCACGCGAAAGCGGGTGATAACGCCGAGATAGACCACCTCGTCGACCGTCCCGCTCTCGACGTGGGCGCCCGGCGGCGCCGGCTCGGCGTCGTCGAACAGGAGGTAGACCTTCTCCGGTCGGACAGTAAAGCGGTCCCCGTCGCGATCGATCAGGTTGGAGACGCCGATGAAACCGGCCACAAACTCCGTAGCCGGCTGCTCATAAACCTCTATCGGCGTGCCGACCTGCTCGATCTGGCCGGCGTTCATGACCGCAAGGCGGTCGCTCATCGTCAGCGCCTCTTCTTGGTCGTGGGTCACATAAACGAAGGTGATACCGACCTCTTGCTGGATTCGCTTAAGCTCGCTCTGCATCTCTTGGCGCAGCTTCAGGTCGAGCGCACCGAGAGGTTCGTCGAGCAGGAGTACTTCGGGTTCGTTGACGATGGCCCGTGCAAGCGCGACACGCTGGCGCTGCCCCCCGGACAGCTGAACTGGTTTGCGCCCACCGAGGCCCGAGAGCCGCACCAGGTCGAGCATCTGCTCGGCCTTGCGCCGCCGCTCGGCCTTGGGCACCTTGCGGATCTTCAACCCGTACTCCACGTTCTCGATGACGGTCATGTGCGGGAACAACGCGTAGTCCTGGAAGACGGTGTTCACATTGCGGGCATACGGTGGTTGCCTCGTCACGTCCGTACCGGCGAGCTCCACGGTCCCGCTGTCGGGGCGCTCGAACCCGGCGATGACGCGCAGCAGCGTGGTCTTGCCCGATCCCGAAGGCCCGAGCATGGTGAAGAACTCGCCCTCAGCGATCTCGAGGTCGATGCCATCGGCCGCGACGACCCGTCCGTAGCTCTTGCGCACTGCGACGAGGCGAACGGCCGGGCGGGCCTGCCCAAGCCCTCCCGACGCCCGGACCTCAGTCGCTGACTGGGTCATCGTGCCCCCATCTCATGAGGCCGTAGGTTAGTGGGGGGACGGGCACCGGCACCATCGGCGCCGCGCGGCCCCGTCTCGTGGCCCGGGTGGAGGGCCGCTACACTTCATGTCAGTCCGGCACAGCGTGACCTATGGAGGTACTAATGCGAATTGCAGGGGGTATTAAGACCTGGCGTCCCGTGATCGCGGCCTTCGGGACGGTCGCTCTGGTAGCGACAACCGCTGTTGGCTCTGCTCACGCGAGCCCGCTCCAGGTCCCCGCCAAATATTCTTCGGGTCTCACGATGGCAATGGACGCCACCTACCCTCCGGACGAGTTTATGCAAAACGGCAAGATCGTCGGCTTCGACGCCGATTTGGCCGTTGCGCTCGGCAAGGCCCTTGGCGTCAAGGTGACCCTACAAGACGCGACGTTCGACACAATTATCCCCGGGATCGAGGACGGCAAGTTCGACGTCGGGAACTCATCGTTCACCGACACGAAGGCGCGCGAAAAGGTGGTCGACTTCGTCGACTACTTCAAAGCAGGTGAGGGCTTTTATGAGAAGGCCAACAGCACCAAGAGCTTCAACGGCTTGAAAGCCCTTTGTGGCCATTCTGTCTCGGTAGAGACTGGGACGACCGAGCAGTCCGATGCCGAGAGCCAGGCCAAGCTGTGCCACGTGACAGTCCTCAGTTACGAGGACCAGAACGAGGCGAACCTGGCCGTGTCAGATGGCCGCGCTGACCTTGGCTTCGCTGACTCCCAGGTGGCTGCCTATATCGTCCACCTCTCAAACGGCCAGTTCAAGCTGACCGGCACACCGTTCGAAACTGCCCCCTACGGTTTCGTGGTCGCTAAGAACAGCGGCCTTGCGCAGCCGCTGTTGGGAGCGGTCAAAGCCATCATGGCGAACGGCCAGTACAAGAAGATCCTGGACAAGTGGGGAGTACAGCAGGGCGCCATCTCGAACCCCCAGATCAACGGTGCTACGAGCTAGTGCTCCACGAGGCCCACTAGGCATCTCCACCGGCATCGCTGCTCTTAGGCGCCCGAGGTAGTGGCAAGGGCCCTGGCAGTGACCTGAACGCCCCCACCGCGATGCCGGTGGTACCGATCCGCCACCCCGGCCGCTGGGTGGCCGCGGTCGTGGTCGTCCTCCTGGCGGTGATGCTCGTCCATTCGTTGTTCTTTTCCCATGTGGTCATTGACGGGCGCATCCGGGAACGCTTCGAGTGGAACATCATCAACCAGTATTTCCTAAGCAGCGAGGTCGTGAAAGCGCTCGGTGTCACGATCGCGCTCACCCTGATCGCGATGGCTGGAGGCATAGCGATAGGGGTAGCCCTAGCGATAATGCGCCTCTCCCCGAACCCGATCGTCACGGGGAGCGCGTGGGTTTATATCTGGTTCTTCCGCGGGACCCCGGTGCTCGTACAACTTCTTTTCTGGTACAACGCTTCCTACATATTTCCCAGTTTCTCGTTGGGCATACCGTTCGGGCCCGCCCTGGTCCATTTCAACCTCAACACCTGGGTGACCCCTTTTCTGGCGGCGAGCATCGGCCTCGCCCTCAACGAAGGGGCTTACATGTCCGAGGTCGTGCGAGCCGGGCTCATATCAGTCGACGAGGGCCAGACCGAAGCAGCCCAATCCATCGGGATGTCGCGCTTCATGACGCTGCGCCTAATTGTCGTCCCCCAAGCTATGCGGGTGATCATCCCACCGACCGGCAACGAAACCATTTCGATGCTGAAAACCACATCGTTAGCGTCGGTTGTGACGGTTTCCGAGCTCACTTTCACCGTGGACCAGATAATGGCGGCCGACTACAGGACTGTCCCTCTTTTGATGGTGGCCAGCCTGCAATACCTCTGGGTAACCTCGGTGCTCATGGTCGGTCAGTACTACATCGAGCGGCACTATGCGAAAGGCTCGGTCCGCCAGCTCCCACCGACTCCGATGCAGCGGTTGCTCATGGGCTTGTCCATCCGGCCCGGCAAAACCGGGTATGGGCGCTTCGGCGAGATAGAGGGCGTCCCCTACGTCAAGGACACGTTATGACCGGGGTTATGGTGGAGGCGCAGGGCGTACGCAAGCGCTTCGGCCGACAGGAGGTCCTGCGGGGTATCACTCTCCAGGTACGCACCGGCGAAGTTATGTGCATCATCGGCCCGTCCGGCTCGGGCAAGTCGACCTTCTTGCGCTGCATCAACCACTTGGAAAAGGTCGACGCCGGCAGGCTCACTGTCGACGGCCAATTGGTCGGGTACCGAGAACACGGGGGGAAGCTGTACGAGCTTCGCGACCGCGAGATAGGCCAGCGGCGTGCCGACGTTGGGATGGTCTTCCAACACTTCAACTTGTTCCCTCACATGACAGCACTGGAAAACGTCATCGTCGGGCCGGTTCGCGTGAGAGGTGAGGCTAAGCCGACGGCAATAAGGCGCGCGGAGCACCTGTTAAGCCGAGTCGGGATGGCAGAGAAGTTCGACGCCTACCCACGCCAACTTTCCGGGGGCCAGCAACAGCGTGTGGCCATTGCCCGGGCACTTTGCATGCAACCAAAGCTCATGCTTTTCGACGAGCCGACCTCGGCTCTGGACCCCGAGCTTGTCAGTGACGTGCTCGACGTAATGCGCTCCCTGGCCGACGACGGCATGACGATGGTCGTGGTAACCCACGAGATCGGCTTCGCAAGAGAGGTAGGCGACAGCCTCGTGTTCATGGACGCGGGCGTCGTCGTCGAGGCCGGCCCCCCGAAAGAAGTCCTGTCCAGCCCGAGGCAGGAACGGACTCAAATTTTCCTCTCCCGGATCCTCTAAGCCCCGGGCGTCGACATGACCACACGGGCGGCGACATGGCACGCCGCCAGGTGCCGTGGTCGAAGTTCCAACAGGGCCGGGACCTGAGCACGGCACACCTCCTCTGCAAGCGGGCAGCGGGGATAGTAGGGGCACCCCCCCATAGGCTCGGTGCCGAGCATGGGCGCCTCGCCCGCGGTCGACTTACGCCGGCTCGCCTCGACCTCGGGGTCTGGCAACGGGACGGCATCGGCAAGTGCACGCGTATAGGGGTGGAGGGGAGCTCCCAAGACTGCCTCGTACGGCCCTGACTCCACGGCCTTGCCCAAGTACATGACGCAGATCACGTCGCTGATGTGGCGCACCATGGCGAGGTCATGGCTGATGAACACATAAGACAGGCCCAACTCGTCCTGAAGCCGGGTCAAGAGGTTGATCACCTCGGCCCGCACCGACACGTCGAGAGCCGAGGTCGGCTCGTCCAACACAAGCGCTTGGGGTTGGACGGCAAGGGCACGGGCGATGGCAACGCGCTGCGCCTGGCCGCCGGACAACTCATGGGGGTACCGCGCCCCGAAACGGGGGGCAAGGGCGACCATGCCGAGCAGCTCGTCGACCCGGGCGCGCCGCTCCGCCCGGCCCGCAACGAGGTGGTGGACGACCAGGACTTCGCCGAGAGCCGCGGCAACAGTCATGCGGGGGTTCAGGGACGAAAAGGGGTCCTGGAAGACGAGCTGGACCTGGCGAGCGAGCACGGCCCGCTCGGTTGTCCCGTCGATGGGCTGGCCCATCAGCTCGATGCGGCCCGAGGTTGGTGCCTCGAGCCCGACCAGCAGCCGCCCGAGCGTGGACTTACCGCAGCCGCTCTCGCCGACGATCCCGAGCGTGGACGCCGCCTCCAGGGCGATGTCCACCCCGCGTAGGGCCTGTACAGGCGGTCCCCGCCGCGAGGGGTACTCCTTCACCACGTTCGTGGCCTTGATGATCAGCTCTGCCATTCGTCCGGGGCCCTCCAGCAAGCGGCGAACGACCCGAGGCCCCGGTCGATCAAGGGGGGCTCCTCCTCGGCGCAACGGTCCACCCGGTACGGGCACCGGGGCCGGAACGGGCACCCGCGTTCCAGGCGGCTCGGGTCCGGCGGCGTCCCGCCGATCTGCGTCAGCGGCTGGCGGTGCCCCGTCCCGGCGTGGGGCAGTGAACCGAGCAGGGCGAGAGTATAGGGATGGCTCGGGCGGGCGAAAAGCCGGCGAGCCGGCGCCCGTTCGACGACCCGACCCGCATACATCACCACCACGTTGTCGACGATCCGGGCCACTACCCCAAGGTCGTGGGTTACCCAAACCACGGCCATTCCCGTGCGCGACTGCACCTCTTCCACCAGTTCCAAGATCTGCTGCTGGATGGTTACGTCCAGGGCCGTGGTCGGCTCGTCGGCGATTAGCAACCTAGGGGAAACCGATAGCGCTATGGCTATCATCACGCGCTGCACCATCCCTCCCGAGAGTTCGTGAGGGAACGCCCGGCCCACCCGTTTCGGGTCGGGGAGGCCCACCTGGCCAAGGACTTCCTGGCACCGGGCCAGGGCCGTTCGCCGGTCGACGCCGTGGGCGCGCAGGGTCTCCACGATCTGAGTGCCCACCCGCAAGAGCGGGTTCAGCGAGGTCATCGGGTCCTGGTAAACCATCGCGATCTCGGCCCCCCTGACCTTCTGCAGGTTTTTGTCGTCGAGCCTGCTGAGATCCTGTCCGGCGAAGGTGATGGTGCCGCCCAACAACCGCACTGGCGGGTCAGGCAGCAGTCGCAGCACCGACAGGACGGTCAGGCTCTTGCCTGAGCCGCTCTCACCCACGATGCCGAGCTTCTCGCCGGGGAACACTTGCAGGTCGACCCCGCGCACGATCTCGTGGTCGTGGCGGTGCTGCGATGTACCGACGCGCACACCATTCAAGGTCAGCAGCGGCTCTCGCGCGGCAGCTTGCTCGCTCATGGCGGCTGGCTCATCTCGGCCCGTCCATCTGGCTCGGCGCACCTCGACGCAGAGGCGTCCTGACCCGCAGCCGCGTCGGGCAGACGCGGGCGCCGGCCGGAGGGACCGTGGGTACCGGGAGCGGCCCCGCGCCGGGCGTTATGGATCCCAACACGCTGGGCCTCGCCGCGCCGGTACAGGACGCGATAGTGGCCGTGATGCCGGACAGCGTCAAGAAGCCGATCACAGCGAACACGAGCGCCTCCTTGGCTTCTTCGGGTACGCCGAGTTCGTCGATCCTGCGAACAGGGACGCCGGGCAGGCGGGCCTGCAGTTGGCCCATCAGGGTGGGGTTGCGCGTGCCGCCTCCAGCGACGACAAGGTCGTCGAGGTCGTAGGGACGAAGGGCCATGGCAACCATTTCCGCGCTCGCCACCGTGAGCGAGGCCAACAGATCTTCGGGGGTGATTTCCCTACCTTCGGGCAAACGGCTGCTCACATAACCGAAATTGAAGTACTCCTTGCCCGTGGACTTGGGGGGCGGCAAGGAAAAATAAGGGTCGTCCAGCAAGCGGTCGACCAGGTACGTGTCGGGTTTGCCCCGTGCAGCCAAGGCGCCGTCTCGGTCAAAGCTTTCCTCGCCGCCGGTCAGTGCGTGTACAAAGACATCCATCAAGGCGTTGGCCGGCCCGATGTCGAAGGCGATAGGCGGCTGGTCCGGACCGACAACCGTGACGTTGGCGATCCCGCCCAGGTTGAGGGACCCCGACGTGGCCGACGGCTGGGAGCCAAGCAACAGGACGTCGAGCAGGCTGGCAAGGGGAGCACCATGGCCGCCGCACGCTATATCGCGGTTGCGGACGTCACTGACGACGGCCGCGCCAGTGAGCTCGGCGATCCAGGCGGGTTCCCCCAGTTGCAAAGTCCCTCTGGCAACATCGCCCTCGACCCAGTGGTAGACGGTCTGGCCGTGCGAGCAGACAACGTCGACCGGGCCGTGGCGCTCAACGAGGTCCTTTGCGACGGTGCCGAAGAACTGGCCTATTTCTACGTCTAAACGGCACACCTGCTCGATCGTCGAGGCGGCTGGCGGCAAAAGTGCTGCTATCGAATCGTGGGTCGCCCTCGGGTAGGGGACCGAGCGGTGTTCCACAAGATCGCACACGAGTACCTCGCCGTCGTGCTCCAGCTCAACGAGCAAGGCTTCGACCGCGTCGAACGATGTGCCCGAGATCATACCGATAACTCTCAGTTCTGCCTCCTCAACGAGTGCGCCCGCGGGGGTCAATGGCGTCGCGCAAACCGTCGCCCAAGAAATTGAACCCGATGACGGCAATAACCACCGCCAGCGACGGTCCTGCCAGTGTCCACCATGCCGTAGAGGCAAGCGACGTCGAATTGTAAACCATTTCTCCGAGCGACGCTGTGGGGGGCGGCGGTCCCAGGCCGAGGAAACTTAGGGTCGCCTCAGCAAGCACCGCCCAGGCGAGGGCCAGACTAGTTTGTACGGCGACGATGCCAGCAACGTTGGGAAGGATATGCCGGAAAAGCAAGCGCGCAGAAGAGAACCCGAGCACGCGGCCCGCCCGGACGTAACCCGCCTCGCGCAGCGCGAGCACCGGGCCGCGCACGACCCGGACGAATATCGGGATATAGCCAACACCTATTGCCAAGGCGCTATTGAGCCAACCTGCCCCGAGCGCCGTGACGATTGCCAGCGCCAGCAGGATAGCGGGAATCGCGAAAAGCATGTCGGTGGCTCGCATTATGATCGCCGAGGCCCAGCGGCCGAAATAACCCGCCACTATCCCTGCAAGTGTCCCCAGAGAACCCGCAATGGCCACGGCCAGGCATGAGATCTTGAGCGAGACGTAAAGGCCCTGGAGCACGAGGGAGAACATGTCCCGGCCGAACTGGTCGGTCCCGAGCGGATGGCTGAAAGAAGGAGCTTTTAGAACGGCAAGAGGGTTTTGTGATTGAGCTGAATAGGGCGTCAAGCCCACAGCACCCGAAATGGCCGCGAACACCACGAGGCCGGCCAGCACGCAACCGACGCGGCCGCTCGGGTTGGCCCACAGGCTGCCCAGCAGAGAGCGCCGGCGGGGGCGTTCCCAGTTCGAGACGGCCAAGCTCGGGTCGACGATGGTCATCAGGCCCGCGTCCTGGGGTCGATAACCGTGTAAAGCACGTCGGTGAGCATGTTCACTATCACGAAACCTGCCGCGAATATCAGGGTCACGCTCTGGACAACGGGAAAATCCCTATTGTTGATCGATGTGATCAGGAGGCGCCCCAAACCCGGGAGCACGAAGATCTGCTCGACGACGACCGTGCCGCCGAGCAGGTAGCCGAGCTGGATGCCGGACATGGTAGTTACCGGCACGAGCGCAGCAAGGAAGAGGTGCTTCCATGTCACCGTCCGTTTGGAGAGGCCCTTTCCCCTTGCGGTACGCGCATAATTGAGGCCCGTGACTTCGAGCATGGCGGCACGTGTGGTGCGCATTATGGCGGCCCCGATGCCGAGGCCCAAGGTGAGCGCGGGGAAAAATATTTGTTGCACGTTGAGCCAAGGATCTTGGAAAAGGTTGGCGAAGCTCTCTGAGGACGGGAAGTATTGGAACACCGAGGCCATGATGGTGACGAGCGCGGTGCCGATCACGAAACTGGGCACGCCCAAGCCGACAACCGCGACACCCTGGCCGACGTTGTCGACCGCATGGCGGGGGCGGAGAGCGCCAAAGACGCCGAACCCGATGCCGATTAGCTCTCCGATTAGCAGCGAGGCGGCAGCGAGCTCCAACGTGACGGGTAGAGCTGTGCCGATGAGCGAGGCGACCGATGTGCGCGACGACAACGAAACCCCGAGATTACCTGTGAACAACGATCCCAGCCATGAGGTGTACTGTTCGACGAACGGCTGGCCTACACCATAATAGTGGTCGAGATCGACGAGCTGAGCGTGGCTCAGCAGGCCGGCGCTCACCCCCATCTGCGCCGTCACAGCGTTGCCCGGCAAGAGGCGGAGCACCAGGAACACGATGATTGAGACCCCGACGAGGGTCACTACCATGCTGAGCAGCCGCCTAGCCAGGTTTATCAGCACAAGACGGTCCTGAGCACCATTCGATGTAATGGCCCGGGGGGCCTCACCGATAGGCTAACCATCGGCGAAGCCCCCCGCGGGCACAAACGTGAAGTTGGCTCCTGCAAGCTCTAGGAGAAAGTGGCTGTGCTCAAGCTGTCGAGGGACGTCGAGTTGGTCGGGCGCAAAGAGAACCCATGCACAGAGGACGACACCGCTGCGTAGTCGTACGCCGTGAACAGCCAGATCCATACGGCGTTCGAGGTCAAATTGTTGGACAACTCAGACCAGATCATCTTCCGGCTGGCGAGGCTCGTGGCGACATCGCCGGCGGTCAGCAGCTTTTGGAGTTGCGGCGAGCTGTAGCCGGCCGGGACCCCCAGGTTGGCGCCGGTACCGAAATAGCGCCCGTACATGGTGTAGGGGTCGGGGTCAGCGCCGTTCCAGGCGAAAGCCCCCTGGAACTTGCCCTTCAGCCAGTCCTGGATATAGGCGTCACTGGCCAGGTTCTGGATGTTCATCTTGATCCCAGCCTGAGCAAGGTTTCCTTGGACCACTGTGGCTTGCGCCGCGCTCGTCGGGTCGAGGTCGGTCGATGTAATAGCGGTGAAGGAAAAACCCTTCGCGTCGCCGGCCTTGGCTAAATAGCTCTTGGCCATGGCGATGTTCGTGGTCGGGCAGACAGCCGAAACCGGGTTGGACGCAAATTGGCCCAGTGGGACCGGTCCGACGACCTTGCCGGCGCCGAACACCGAATCCTCCACCACCTCTTGCCGGTTGACAGCGCAGGCGATTGCGAGACGATTGTCGACATTGGCTAGCGGCCCGGTCTTGTCCTGGAGTTGAAGGGCCCGGTAAGTCAGGTCGAGGACCTTTTCGGACGTGATGGACGAGGGCAGGTGGGTTGCCACCTGCGGCTCGGTTAGCAGGCCGATCTGGACGGTATGGGCCTCGACCGCTGAAGCGATCGACTGCTCGGACGAGATCGTCTCGATCTTCACCGAGCCGATCTTTACCTTGCCGCCCCAATAGTTGGGGTTGCTCGTCATGACGAAGGTGTTGCCCGGGCTCCAGCTCGAGTACTCGAACGGCCCGGTGCCGTCGGGTGTTTTGCCAACCGTCCCGGCAGCGATCGCCTTGGTCGACAGCATCGACAGGTTGACCGATGTAAGCCCGTCCAGGATCGAGGTATCCGGCTGGCTCAGCTCGAACTGCACGCTGTAGGTCCCAGTGGGCACGATCTTTTTGACGTTGGCCAGGTAAGAGGCTGATGCGTCGCCTGTTTTCGGCGCCAGGGCACGGTCCAGTGACGCAACGACGTTGGCGGACGTAAAGGGGGTGCCGTCGTCGAAGGTCACCCCGTGGCGGAGCTGGAAGGTGAGGAGCTTGTTGCCGTCGCTGTAGGTCCACTTGGTAGCCAGGTCAGGCACTAGCCCGAGACTGCCGCTGTACTGGACGAGCTGGTCGTAGATAAGCCCCAACGCTTGGAAGTCCAAGAAGTTGGTGACGATGTCTGGGTCGAGCTTCTGGACGCTCGACGTGTCGGCGACCACAAGGGTCGCCCCTGACGACGCCTGAGCTCCGGCGACCTGGCTGGGGACCAATATCCCGAGCCCGACGAGCAGGCTGGCACTCATACTTAGCGCTGCGGCGCTCCGACAGGCTTTCTTGCTGCGCCGTCTTACCCGGACGGGACCTCTGTCAGCGACCAATGGACACCTCCGATCCGAGTCGCACCACCGACGGCGCGAACTTGGTGCTTTTATACCACTGTGTATTGGTCCGGTCAAATATGCTTGGCTGGGGCTAGCCCTCTGGAAGTGACATCCATGGTCGGTGCTCATAATTGGCCAGACACTCTCAAAACAAGTAAAAACGGAAAGAGTAGATAGGACCTTTGATGATTGGTATGATCCAATGTAGGAGGTGCGCTAGCTGCCCAGGCCGCTTACGAGTGAGAGAGCTCGGGTTGGGTTTTTCTGACGGTGGCGGAAAGGAACCGGTACGAGGTGAGCACCGATAGAGCGCACCGAGCAGTGCTAGAGCTGCCGGACGGATCTGGCCAGGCTAAGCACCAGGCCGTTCGCGACGCGCTCGTCACGCTCATCCGTGAGCTGCCGGCGGGGGCGGGCATGCCTACAGAACGCGAGCTGAGCGAGCGGTTCGGCGTGTCGCGCGGGACGGTACGCCAGGCCCTGGACCGCCTCGAGGCAGAGCAACGCGTGCACCGTCACCAGGGCCGGGGCACCTTCGTGGCCAAGTCGAAGATGGACCACCTGCTCGAGCTCACCAGCCACAGCGAGCACATCCGCTCCCGCGGCATGGAACCGGCCTCGCGCCTCCTGGGCGTTGGGCGGGTGGCGGCGGACGCTGAGATAGCCGGCATGTTGGCTCTGGCCGAGGGAGACGAGATCCTCCAGATCGAGCGGGTACGCCTGGCTGACGGCGAACCAGTCGCGGTCGAGGTGCTGTACCTAGATGCGCGGCGCTTTGACGATGTAGCCGCTCTGCTCGGCGAGTCCCAATCGTTGTACCAGTTGCTGCGCGCCCGCTACGGCATCGAACTGGCATGGGCGGAGGAGACGATCGAGGCCGTCGTCGCTCCCGAACGCGAGGCTTCCATGCTCGGTATCGCCAGTGGCGGCCCGGTACTGCTGCTCTGCCGGCAGAGCTTCGACCCCATCGGGCGACCGATCGAGTTCGTCCGTTCCCACTACCGGGCCGACCGGTTCCGGTTCCGGACCCGGTTGCAGCCACCGGCAGCGACGGAGGCTCGGCTCCCCCCGCAGACGCGCCTGCGCCTTGGGACAGCGGCCGACGCCGCCGACCTCGCCCATGTCTTTGTCACCGCATGGCGCGTCGGCTACCCCGGGATCGTGGACCAACCCGTCCTCGACGCGCTCGACGAGGAAGAAATAGCTGACTGGCTGCGGACCCTGACTTCGTCCAAGGGCCCAACAACGTGGCTGGTCGAATCCATCGAAGGCGACATCGTGGCGTTTTCCCGCCATGGTGAGGACCCCCTCGACAGCCGGCGAGGCCACATCTACTCGTTGTACGTGGCGCCATCTATGAGCGGACAGGGGATCGGTAAAGCGCTGATCGACCACGACCTCCAGCTCCTCTCCGAGCGGGGGCTCAACACCGTCACGTTGTGGGTTTTCGAGCAGAACCACGCTGCCCAGAGCCTCTATGCCTCTTTCGGCTTCGTTCCTGACGGCGCCCGTCGAGTCGAGCCCGAGTACGGGGCACAGGAGATCCGCCTTCGTCGCTCCCCCGCCCCGGCTGGGTCGTCCGGCACTGTGTGAGGGGCCCCTTGGCCGGCCAGCTCGCCTTCGAGGTCCACCGCAGCAGCTTGCTGGCTCGTCCAACCGCGGTTGACAGCTTGCGGGCTTACCTGACGGGCTTGGTCGCCGATGGCTTCCCCCCGAGCGTGTCCCTGGCCTTGGTCGATGCCGAAGGTACCGCACTCGAGGCATTCGGCGGTTACGCCTGCACCTACGGGGAGATGGTGCCCACCACAGCAGAGACTTTGTACGACCTCGCGTCGCTCACCAAAATGGTTTGCACCGTCACTTCGATATTGACCGCTAAACAGCGCGGCACGCTGGGCCTGGACGACCCGGTGGCCAAATGGCTACCCGGGTACCCCGAGGATCGGACAACCCTGTGGCACCTGCTCACTCACACCTCTGGGCTCGTCGACCACCGGCCGTTCTTCAAAACCTGCAAGGGGAGAACCGAGGTCCAAGCAGCGGTCTTTACCGAGGCAGTAGCGGCCACTCCGGGCGCCACGGTCTTGTACTCAGACCTCAATTACATGCTCCTCGGTTGGGTGCTGGAAGCCTGTTTCAGGCAAGACCTCGAGGCGATCTTCGCTTCAGAAGTGGCCGGCCCGCTCGGGCTCGCTCGGACGAGGTTCCGGCCGCCGCCAGCTGATCGGAGGCTGTGCGCGGCCACGGAGCTCGACGGGGACCAGCGCGGCACGCCTGGCCTGGTCTGGGGCGAGGTGCATGACGGCAATGCCTACGCCTTGGGCGGTGTGGCGGGACATGCCGGTCTGTTCGCCCCGCTTGCCGAGCTGGCCCGCTTTGCCCAGGTCCTGCTCGTACCCGAGCTCGCGAAGGTGCTTTCGGCTGAGTCGGTCACCCAGATGACCAGCCACCAGGCGGGGCAAGGAGATGACGTACGAGGGATCGGGTGGCGGCTCGAGCCCCGAGAATGGGGACCTTGGCCTGACGGGACCATTTGGCACACCGGCTTCACGGGTACCTCGCTGCTCGTCGCACCGTCGATGGGCGCGGCGGTAGTGCTGCTCACCAACAGCGTTCATCCCCGTCGACGCCCCGAGGACCAGGCCGCTGTCAGAGCCCAAGTCCACCGGCTTGCCGCCGAGGCGCTGCGGTGACTCGGGGCGATGGAGCTGGGGTCCCCGAGGGGACTGGGCTGGCGGACGGGACCGGGCTGGCGGGGCTGGCCGACCTCGGCCTGCTGACCACGGAAGAGGTGAGGCCTGAGCTTGACAACCTTGACCTCCTTAGCGCTTCCGAGCTGGTTGCCTTGATGGCCGCCGATTCGCGCCGCGCTAGTGAAGCAGTCGCCGCGGCCGCACCTGCGATCACGTCCGCTGTCGCGCTGGTGTGCCGGCAACTGCAGGCTGGCGGGCAACTTGTATACGTAGGTGCGGGGACTGCGGGCCGGCTAGCGGTGCTGGACGCGGCCGAGCTCGGGCCCACCTTCAGCGTGCCCGACGGGGTGGCAAGGGCTCTTATTGCCGGCGGCGACATCGCTTTGCGGCACCCCGTGGAGGGCGCCGAGGACGACCGGGCTGCCGGCGCGGCCGCCGTCGGCCTGCTTGAGTTGGGCGAGCACGACATCGTCATCGGCGTTTCGGCCAGCGGCCGCACCCCCTACGTCCTGGGGGCACTCGAACGGGCACGGGCTTGTGGAGCCGCGACCATCGGGCTGGCGTGCAACAGGGCAACGCCCCTGGCTGCAGCCGCCGACCTAGCCATCGAGGTCGTCGTCGGCGGAGAGGTTGTCGCTGGCTCGAGCCGTCTCAATGCTGGCACGGCCCAAAAGATCACGTTGAACACCATCTCGACCTCGGTCATGGTCCTGCTCGGCAAGACTTACGGCAACCTCATGGTCGACGTCCGGGCGACCAACACCAAGTTGCGCGACCGCGCAGCCCGCATCGTGCAAGCCGTCACCGGGGTGAGCCTCGAACGGGCCGTCGAAGCTCTCGAAACGGCCGGTTGGAATACCAAGCTTGCAAGTTTGGTAGCCGCGAGAGGTATGGACGTCGCAGCGGCCGCCTCGGTTTTGGAGGAGGCCGGGGGCCGCCTCCGCCGGGCGCTCGCCCTGTCTGCCGATGCCGACACCGATGGTGCTCGTGGCCCAGACACCGGTGGCTCCTACAGGGACGGCACAAACAGGGTCGGCACCGACGCGGACCGCGCAGACAGTGGCCGCGGAGGCTCGGGTGCTACTGGTCACACGGGGCCCGCTTTTTGCCGCTCGGTAGTGCAAAGCGCCTCGGCGTCGCCGCCGCTTTTGTCGACGGGGCCTTGGTCCCCGGGGACGTGGCCGTCGACGACGGCTTGGTCGTGGCCGTCGGGATGGCGGGCAGTGGCTCGGGGATCGCCGCACCGGGCTTTGTCGACCTCCAGGTCAACGGGTATGCAGGGGTGGACATAGCCAATGCCTCTGTCGACGACTTGGAGTCGATGGGTGCAGCGTTGGCGCGCGACGGTGTGCTCGCTTTCCAACCAACCTTGATCAGCGGTGACCCGGACGTGACCGCGGCCGCAGTGACCCGCGTCACTGATGTCGAGCGTCGCCGTCAGCTCTCTGCGCCCAGCTTGGGGGCCTTCATCGTCGGTGCTCATCTGGAGGGCCCGTTCCTGTCGTCTAGCCGCGCCGGGACACATCCGCTCGAGCGGCTCCAACCACCTGATCTGGAGCTTGCTCGAAGGCTCCTCGCCGCCGGTCACGTCACGATGGTGACCCTGGCGCCGGAGCTGCCGGGGGCGGTCGAGCTCACACGTTGGCTAACGGGCCGGGGGATCGTCGTGTCCCTTGGCCACAGCGCAGCCACCGCCGCCCAGGCTGCAGCGGCGGTAGACGCGGGGGCGTCCGTAGTTACCCACCTGTACAACGGCATGGCGCCGATCTCGGCACGTGCGCCCGGGTTGGCCGGCCTCGCCCTCACGGACGCCCGGGTCCGGGTACAACTGATCTCCGACGGGGGCCACGTCGCCGACGAACTTATCCGGCTTGCCTTCATGGCGGCGCCGGGCCGGTGCTCGCTTGTCAGCGACGCCACCAGCCTGAGCGGTGGAGACCAGCATGGGCGCATGCTGGGCGACGTACCCATCACATTGGTCCAGGGTGTTGCGCGCCGAGCCGATGGGACTATCGCTGGCGGTGCATCCACCCTGCTCGAAGCCGTTCAGCGGCTGGCCTCGCTGTCGCTGGGACTGCCGACCGCACTAGCCGCGGTGACAGAACTCCCTGCTCGAGTGCTCGGCCGCCGCGACATCGGCTACCTCCATCCCGGGGCACCGGCCAACTTGGTGGTCCTGGACGACAACCTCGCTCTTCGCCAGGTGGTCATCAACGGCGCGTAGGTCTTCCCAGTCGGCAATTACCGGCGGCGTGCTTCTATGCTCCAGCGCATGCCTATAGAAGGTAATTACAAGCCCAGTCCCCAGAAGTGGGTCCGAGACCAGGTGGAGGAGTACGAGCGGTCTGGCGGACAACGCGCGAATACGTTGCGTGACACCGGCCTGCCGATAGTCGTCGTAACCACACGCGGGCACCGTTCGGGAGACGTTCGCAAGTTCGGGCTCATGAGGGTCGAGCATGGCGGCGAGTACGCGCTCGTGGCATCCAAGGGGGGCGCTCCCGAGCACCCACTGTGGTACTACAACCTGAAGGCCGACCCGAAAGCGGTCATGGTCCAGGACGGGCCTCAGGCGTTCGACTTCGAAGTGCGTGAGGTCATCGGCGAAGAACGGGCAGTTTGGTGGGAACGAGCCGTGGCCGCCTACCCCCCATACGCGCAGTACCAGACGAAAACCGACCGGCAGATACCGGTTTTTGTTGCCACGCGCCGGTCCTAGACATAAGCCTGCTCAGGTCCCTAGGCAGCCCTCCAGCGCCACCGCGGCGGGGAAATGTTGCCAAGCTGTCAACCGATGAAACGGACGGGCCTACGCGGAGCAGCGACGGCGACGCTGCTTGTCCTGGTACTAATGCTTGGCCTGGGCGCCTGCAACGGGAAGCCCTCGGCTCCGTCGGCCGACTTCGGCACGGTTTTCCCCGAGCCGCGCAGGGTACCGACGACGCTTCTCGTCGACCAGGACGGCCATCGCATGTCCCTTGCTTCGTTCAGGGGCAAGTACGTAGTGCTCGCCCCGTTCCTCACGCTTTGCCAGGAAGAATGCCCGTTGACAACTGGGGTTTTCCAGGAGCTTCAAGCGTCGGTAGATAAAGCTGGTTTGGGCGACATGGTCGCGTTCGTCGAAGTGACAGTGGACCCCGGGCGCGACACACCGCACCGGTTATCGGCCTACGAGCGCCGTTTTGGCGTCGACTGGACGCTGCTCACCGGGACGAATGCCAACGTCCGGGCCTTTTGGAAACCGCTCGGGGTGTGGTACCAAAAGGTGCCCGAAGAAAAACCGGCTGAGATCGACTGGTGGACTGGCAAGCCGCTCACCTACGACGTCGACCACGACGATGGTTTCATCCTTATAAACCCATCGGGCGAAGAGCGGTTCATCACCCTGGATATCCCTGACCTGCATGGGGAACTTGCTGCCGGGCTCCGTTCCTTGCTCGATAGCCAAGGTCTTCAGTACCTCGACCACGGCTCTCCAGGGAACGAATACACAATCCCTCAGGCACTAGGTGCGCTCTCCTGGCTTGTCGGCCGCTCTATCCGGCTCGTGTGAGCGTTGCGGCCGCGGCTTGGACCGGCGACACCGCATGTCTCGGGACTGGCCCGTCTTGTCGAACTCGGTGGGCCCGCAGCTGAGACCGGGCGGGCGCCGCACGTCGCGGGACTGGCCCGCCTCACAAAACCGGACCGTTCCCGCGGCCGCACGTTCCGCCGAGAAAGATCTTCAATCGGCCCTTGACATGTAGAACATATGTTCGCTATAGTGGGTGAAGCGCTCGGGACCGGCCTTGACGGTCTCCTCCTTTAGAAGTTCGTTCTTGTTGTCCTTGGAGGAGGTGGCATGTCGAGCGCTGTGCTGTCCGCTGCTGCCTCCTTGCGCCGGGCCCTGGTCGGCTTCGACCCCTCGCTGCTGAGCGGCACGGACTGCGCTGCACTTGCCGAAGCGCTGGCTGCGACCGAAAAGGCCTGTGCCGGCGCGCGTCTGTTGGCTGCGCGCGCGCGGTTAGCTGTGGTGCTCACAAGGGCCGTGGCTTTAGCGACGGGGCGGCATGGGTTGCTCGCCAAGTGGGTGGCACGACAGGCCAGGCCCGCCAAGGCTTGGAGACCGCAGCCGGTTTGGCCGGTTGTCCCAGTACCCAGAGCGCTCTTTTAGCGGGCGAGCTGAGCCTGCTCCAAGCTGCAGAAATCGCGAAGACCGAGCCCGAGGCACCAGGCAGCGAAGCCTCGCTGGTCGAGCTCGCAAAGCGCTCAGACCTCGGCCAACTGCGCGAGGCCGCGCGCGAGCAGCGCCAAGCCAGGGCCGATGTCAACGAGCTGCACCAAAGGCAGCTGCGCGCGCGGCAGTGGCGCCACTGGCGCGACGAGCTCGGCATGGTCCGCTTTGCAGGTGCTCTTGCCCCAGAGACCGGAGTGCCTTTTGTCAACCGCCTCGAGCTTTCCGCACAGCGCGCGCGGCGCGCCGTGCAGCAGGCCGGTGGGACGCTGGAACGCTTCGAGGCCTACGCGGCAGATGCCCTGGCGGCGATGGCCGTCGGGCAAGGCCCGGCGCGTTCGCAAAGAGCTGACCTCGTCATCGTCTGTGACCTGTTCGCCTGGCGCCGGGGCCATGCCCACCCCGGCGAGGTGTGCCAAGTCATAGGAGGCGGCCCTATACCAGTAGAGCTCGCCCGAGAACTCGGCAGGGACGCCTTCTTGAAGGCTGTCCTGCACGACGGTGTTGCGATCCACAGCGTCAAGCACTTCGGGCGTCACCTGCGCGCAGAGCTGCGCAGCGCTTTGGACCTTGGCCCGGTGCCGGCCTTTACAGGAGCGCAGTGCGCGGACTGCGGGAGGCGCTTCGGGCTCGAGTACGACCATATAAACCCTGTGGCTAACAAGGGCGAGACGTCGCTTTCCAATGTCAGGGCGCTCTGCTGGCAAGACCATAAAGCCAAGACCGAAAGGGACCGCCAAGCCGGTCTCCTCGGGCCAACCCGCCAGGGCCGCAGGGTGGACCGAACTGGTCGGGCCCGCCCACGACTCAAGTTGGCATGAACGGGCCGAAGCCGCCAGGCGCTCAGGTCGAATTGAATGGGCCGGGCCCGCCGTAGGCCGCCAGCCCGCCATAGGCGGCGAACAGTAGCGGCGCATAGGTCCAAGGCCTGCGCCGACGAACGCCCCTGGGCCTCACAGTCACGAGCAAGGACCAACGACCAAAGAAACGAGGCATTGTCATGTGTCTTATGTGCAATGAAGCGGCCAGGGAGGAGTTCTTCCACAACCTCCATCTTCAGATCGAAAGCCAGGGCTTCGCGATAATCCCGGTTGGCACAAGGATCGAAAACAGAGGTTGGGGATACACAATTGGGCTAGTCGAGTACACGGACCATCCAGAACTGGTTGTGGCCGGGTGCCCCTTGGTTCGTGCCGTCGACACCCTGGATGAGCTTGGCGCCGCCGTAATTGCCGGGGACCGTCTCGATATTCCCGGCGATCATATGGTGTTCCGCTGTGCGGAGATCGGAGCTAGACCTGTACACGAAAGGCACTTGGACGAAGGGCTTATCAGGTCCTGGCAGCCCTACTACGACAGTGTCGGCCGCTACGACTTGACCCCGCGGGCGCTGCAAATCGTACTTCCGGACGACGGCCGTTGTTTCAGGTGCCAGACTACGCAACCCCGTCTCGACCAAAGCCACCGAACACCCTTCGACGGCCTTTCGAGGCAACAAAGGCGAGCCCATCCCGCTGCCGGGCGCCGAAGGGAGACCTAACTTTTTGCATAATTAGACCTAGCCTCCTGGAGAAGTTGCCGGAGCGTGTCTTCATGCTTGGCAACGTGCGGGTTCGGACGGCGCTGCCACATCTGCAGGTGCAGGAGCTGGACCAGGGCCCTCGACAACAAGAAGCCGGCCTGATCGTGCCCAGGGACCGCGGCCGCGACCTTGGCTTGCGCTCCTGGCACATCGAGTAACGAGAACCATAAGAAGGCGAGCTCGTAGCCGGCCGGGTACATACCCGCCCACTCCCAATCGATGAGCACCAACCGTCCTTGACTGTCTCTAAGCACGTTGCGGGCGGTGATGTCGCCGTGTGCGAAACGCCATTTGAGGCCGGCATGCGCTGCCAGCAGGGACAGCGTCGCAGCGTCACCATCCCCGATTAAGCCCGAACGGTGATGAAGTCTCAGGCGGCGGTCTACGTGGAGGCGTTGGAACCACCTTCGCCTGGGTCGATAACTCTGCAGGCTCGTCGCTATGGATATCAGCCCGTCGAGCTCGGGGCTCGGGAGCGAGGAAGGGAACTTCGGCCCGAGCGGGGCACCGTCCACCGCTTCGAAGGTCATCGACGGCCCGTGCCTAGAAGAACCGAGCAGCTTGGGCACCCGGACGGGGGGCCGGTGCTCGCCTAACAGCCTGTTCACGCGCAACTCGTTGAGGGCAGCCTGACGTGGCGTGCCCAGGAGGTACTCCCAGTGGTGCATCACCAGGTGCGGCACCAAGGCCTTGGTGACGGCGGCCCCGTCGGCTGACCAGGTGAGCCTGGCCTTGCCCAGGGCCAACGACCAACCGCCGTCTCGTCCCGGGTACAGCTCGGCGACGTCATAATCTTCGACGAGCGCGACCAGTCGCAGGATCCTGTTGAGCCCCTCTGGGCCTATTTCGCCCGAGGCACTAATGCCCGGGGAACTAACAGTTCGCTGAGCCATTTCCGGCATCGGTCTTCGAGACAAGCTTAGGCAGCGTGCCGAGGCGTTAGCGTCCGGGCTCGCCGGGCCCCGGCTCGGGACCGCCGGAGCGCCGGAGCGCCGGAGCCGGGACCGCTGGAGCGCCGGAGCCGGGACCGCTGGAGCGCCGGAGCGTCAGGCCCGGACCGCCTGGTACCCGTTACCGAGCTGGGTAATTCAACCGCAATGGCCGGCTACGGCGCGTAATTTTGCTGCGATGGGGCCCGACGACGACACAGTTGTCCGTCACTACCAAACCCACAACGAGGAGGACCGCATCTCGGAAGGCTTCGGTCAACTTGAGCTCCTTAGGGCGCAAGAGGTCCTGCGCCGGCACCTACCCAAACCGCCGGCAAAGGTGCTCGACGTAGGTGGCGGCACAGGGGTACATGCTCGGTGGTTGGCGGACGACGGTTACCAAGTCCACCTGATCGACCGGGCCCCGCGCCACGTAGCCAAGGCCAACGATGATCTAGGCCAACTGGGGGTCACGGCTAACCTTGGCGACGCCCGGCGGCTTCCCGCTGCAGACGGCACCTACGATGTCGTGCTCCTGTTCGGCCCGCTCTACCACCTAACCGAACGCCAAGACCGGGTCGCAGCCTTGCGAGAAGCGGCCCGAGCCGTTCGCCCCGGCGGAGTGGTCGCTGTGGCGGCGGTGAGCCGGTTCGCTTCCTTGTTCGACGGTCTCGTGCGTCAGTTCCTTTTCGACCCTGAGTTCCGTTCCATAGCGGCCCAGGACCTAAGGGACGGCCAGCACCGCAACCCCGACCAGCGGCCCGGATGGTGGACGACGGCCTACCTCCATCACCCTGAGGAGCTGGTCGCCGAAGTCAGCGAGGCAGGCCTGGTCACCCGTGAGCACGTCGGCCTGGAAGGCCTTGCCGGCTGGCTCCCGCAGTTGGCCGACCGCTGGGGTGACCCGGACGACCGGGAGGCAATCCTGTGGGCGGCACGAGCGGTCGAGTCCGAACCATCGCTCGCTGGTCTGAGCGCTCACCTGCTCCTGATCGCGGTGCGAGGTTTCTGACCAGCCAGTCTCGCCGTTGTAGACGGGTGGCGGACAAGCCTGCGCCGAGGAGCATTATGCCCCACAACCAGCTGCGCTGTGCTCAGGTCAGTTCCCTTCGCTGCCGACGCGAATAGTCAATGGAGGCGATCGAAGGAGCACGTGGAATGTCCACGGCGGGCCCGAGGGGCGAGGGCCCCGCCGACGCCCGGCTGACTGAAGACCGTACCTCCGCCAGGGACCGCGCCCATTGGCTGGTCAAGGAGGTGCAGGACCGCGTCCCCGGCGCCGCTGACGAGGTGACGGACCTGATTGCGCGCGCCCGGAGCTCGGGCTGGCCAGAGGTCCTCCGAGCAGCCCTTTATGCAGACGCGGTGGCCACGCTCGTCGCGAACGACGGGAACTTCAGGCGGACGGTGGACAGCCTTCGCCAGCAGGCCGAACTGGACAGTGAGCCGGTCATGGAGGCCCTCGCCCTGGCTCTCGGCTCCTGGGACGAGATCGGTGGCGGCGACCCCGAGGCTGCTGTGGCCGCGGACGCCGATCTGGGGCGCGCGACGGTAATTCTCGAGCTGGCGGAGGGCCTCGACCAATGCGACTCCTACGAACGAGCCAGCGCTCATATTGCCGCCGCGGTGTCCTACGGGTACAGGAGGCTCTGGGAACTCGAAGACGAACAGTACCAGCGCGCCGAGAGCGTGCTTCTACCCGGGGAAGAGAAGTTCCTACGAGCCGTGGTGCTGTTCAACCGGGCAGAGCTTCAAATGAAATGGGCATGCGCACTGCGCGAGATCGACGAGCAGGACGATATCGAGCTGCATTGCCAGCTCGGTCGCCAAGCCGTCCAGGCAGCACAGTCGACCGAGATGCCCCGGACCTGGCGCACCGGGTTGTCAGTCCTCGAGCTCATGTTCGCAGGCCTCCTAGGCGAAGACGTGTCTGAAATCGCAGAAGGTATGGACTCCGAAGGCCCCGAACCGTACTACGAGTTCGCCGCCCACCTCAAGCTCGCTGCAGCGCTCTCTGACGCCAGCAATGGGCGCCGACATTCTTCGTCGGAGCGGGCCGAACTGGTACTGGCCGAACTCGACCCGGCGACCAGGCCGACGGAGTACGACCTTGCCCTTTCCCTTCTGGCCGAACAGAACGAGCCGCTCGGCGGCGGGCTTAGCCCTGCGCTGCGCTATGCCAGGCGCCAAGCTCGCCTCAGGTGGCAGAGCCGGCTCACGGCTTTGGCGTCCATGCGTTCCCTCGTGCAGGGAGAACGTCTGAGGGGAGAGCATGCCTTGTTCCGGCGCCACGCCTTCCTTGACGATCTCACGGGGTTGGCAAACCGCAGGGAGTTCTACAGGTTCATGGCGGTCATGGCCACCAAAGGAGTGGAACGAGTAACCCTGATCCTCTGCGACATAGACCGCTTCAAAGAGGTCAACGACAATTGGGGCCATCCGGTGGGCGACATGGTGCTTGTCGAGGTAGCTTCCCTCCTCTCAGCGAGTGTGCGCTCCGCCGATCTCGCCGCCCGTCTCGGAGGTGATGAGTTCGCTCTTCTACTCGACGACCTCGACGTGGCCGCAGCAGAGTTACGAGCCGCAGCGATCGTCCAAGGAGTGGCCGATCGGTCATGGTCGCATGTACAGCATGGGCTAGGAGTGCGAGTGAGCATCGGTCTCGCCGCTGGCCACCCCGGTCGTCCTGACGACTTGCTACGCAGGGCCGATGTGGCCTTGTACCGGGCGAAGACGGCCGGCGGCTCGCGCTGCATGGTGTCGCACTGAGGGGTGTCGCGCTGAAAGGCCTGGCACCGAACGGCGTCGAGCTGAACTCCAGCGAAAAGCCCGCTACCTCAGACTACCTGAGCCCACACGGGTGCTTGCCCAGGTTGGAGAACCCTTGTCCCGGGAAGAGAATCGAGGATCGTCTCGGCGCCACCGGGTGTGTAAACCACGATTAGACGCAGAGGGCTCCAAGTTGTGTTGTACGTGGAATGGAGCACGTTAGTGGGGATATAGACAATGTCGCCTTCGCCGATGGCGAAACTGTCCGTGCCTTCTCCAACGGTCTGCTCTCCCTTCCCTGATATGACATAGATGACCTCTTCTTCGCCCGGGTGGCGGTGCGGGGCATGGCCCTGCCCCGGGTAGACGATCACTTCGCCGGTAGTAAGCCCCGCTCCCTCGTCCAGGTGGGGAGTCACCAACCATTTGATCGTACCCCAATCAAGTACCCTGGTCTCTACGTCGTCTGGTTTGCGGTACATCGAATTCTCCCTTAGTTTATCTAGAGTTATTCAGGGTTATTTGTTCATCTCGATGGACTTGAAATCAACGACCTGCTGCTTGATGGCCCGCTCGGTTGGGAGGCGCTCCACTGAAGAGGCACCGAAGAAGCCAGCGACCCCAGCAGTGTTGCGAAGGACATAGGCCACGTCCTCAGGCTCGGCGATCGGGCCCCCGTGGCACAGCACGATCACCTCAGGGTTCACTTCGACCGCGGCATCATGCATCGCCTGGACGCGTGCTACCGACTCGTCGAGCGTGATTACTGTGCGCGCCCCGATCGTCCCTGTCGCAGTCAACCCCACATGGGGTACCACGATGTCGGCGCCCGCCTCGGTCATGGCTACGGTCGACTCGATGTCGAACACGTATGGGGCGGTGAGCATGCCACGTCCGGCCGCAGAGCGCACCATTTCCACCTCGAGGTCGTAGCCCATGCCCGTTTCTTCCAAGTTTTGCCGGAAAACACCATCGAACAGGCCAACCGTTGGGAAGTTCTGGGCACCGCTATAGCCCAAGTCGGCCAACTCACCAAGGAACTTCTCCATAATTCGGAACGGGTCCGTACCGTTCACTCCTGCCAGCACGGGCGTGTCACGGACGATCGGCAGGATCTCCCTGCTCATATCGACCACTATCTGGTTGGCGTCGCCGTAAGCCAGGAGGCCGCTCAACGAGCCGCGGCCCGCCATGCGGTAGCGCCCCGAGTTGTACACGACGATAAGGTCCGCGCCACCCGCCTCGGCTGCCTTAGCGGAGATCCCGGTCCCAGCGCCGGCCCCAATGACAGGACGACCGGCGTCGATGGTGGCACGTAGCCGGGCCAAGACTGTTGCGCGGTCCAACTCAGGTACCTCTCGTGATGAGGATATGGAGCTGGTCGGCGGCTCGGCGGGCCAATTCCGGGTCGTTGATGTTGGCCGGGTCGTCAATGACTTCCACGCTCGAGCCGGCCACCGCTGAGCTGACCGCCTCGAAAAGCATGGTGTCAGCCTTCTGGTCCCAGAACGCCTGGCCCTCGGCGTCCAAGGCCGACACTCCGCCTCGCGGGATGACCACGATGGTAGGTGACGTGGCTGATGCCAGCTTCTGTCCGACTCGTCGCCCAAGCTCTTCGCTTTCGGAAGCGGTCGTCCGCATAAGGGTCACGGACGCGTTGTGTTCGTAGAACAGCCGCCCTTCGAACTGCGCAGGTACCGTGCCTCGGGGCCCGAAATTGACCATGTCAAGAGCACCCAGACTGACGACCTGCGGCACACCCGAAGCCCCTGCTGCGGTCAGGCGGTCGGGCCCGCGCTGAGGACCCCACCTACCAGGTCGTCAGCGAGCTCGGTCGTGGTCAGGTCGAGGACCCCGGCCAGGAAGCCGGACCGCGCCAGCGCCTCCAATGCCCTACCTCCAGGCCCCGTGGCGTGGAACGTCAGGACCTCATAACCGAGTTCTTCGAGCCGGGCACGGGCTGCGTTGACGGCCGGCGTGGTCACACCGAACATGGAAGCACCGATGAGCGGCCGCTTGTCGTCGTCCGGTTCGCTCTGGCGAACGCGCCGGGCCGCGGCCATCGCGGTGATGGCGGCCGCGGCATTTCCAAGGACAGCTTCGGATATTTGATTGATCCCGGCGATGTCGACGACGCTGTACATGAGCGTGACGTCACTCGCACCGACGTAGGGTGACACGTCGCCCGAAACCATCGTGGACACGATCAGCTTGGGCAGGCCGACCGGCAGGTCGCGTACGGCGCGTGCCCCAATCGATGTGCCTCCGCTCCCGCCGAGCACGAACACTCCGTCGAGATCGTCCTTGGCCAGCTGCTCAGCAAGTACCGCAGCAACACCTTCGGCCATCGTCGCCACGGCAAATCCTCGGTCGTTGCGCCGCCGGAGCTCCTCAATTGTCGACCCAGCGCGCTCGGCGACGGCGTGCTGGGTGAAGTCGACGGGCCGCTCGAACCCGGCGGGGTCGCCAACCCCGGCGTCAACGACTAGGACGCGCGCGCCATTGCCCACGAGCCGGTCACTCACCCACTGGTACTCGCGTCCCTTGGTGTCGAGAGTCCCGACGAGGGCAATCAGCGGCTTGGACATGATCGGCAAACCCCCCTCGGTACGGCGGCAAGGCTAGCAAGTTGACCGGTCCGGGCAGGTGGTGACCTTCCCGTGGCCGCCGCCGGAAAGACACGTCTCCTCGGTCCGCGACCACCCCACGGTCCGGGGTTAGATTGCTGGGCTACGAACTTGATCTCGACCGACAAGCCTAGGACCGACAGGGCCAGGAAATGGCCGCGTGGGGCCGCCATCTCCGCCGGCCTCGCGCTCACGCTCTGCTGCTCGGGATGGCTGGGCCCGGCGACGGCTGGGGCGACGGCCGGGGCGACGTCCTTGGCAACGGCCGGGGAGGCGTCCTTGGCAACGGCCGGGGCGACCGCGATGGCGGTGGCTGCCACGACCACAACGGTGACGGCTCCGGCGCAGACGCAGCACGGCGGCGAGTTCCTATCCCCGTCGGGGAACATCAGCTGCGAGATCGACAATGGCTACATCGACCTTCACCAGGTCTACTGCCAGACGATCTCTCCCCCCGAGTCCGTCGTCCTGGTGCGCACCGGGACCTTCAAAGTCTGTAAGGGCCAGCAGTGCCTCGGGAACCCGGCGATCAATACCCCGGTGCTCGCCTACGGGCACTCGACGGGCTCCGGGCCGTTCCACTGCTTGTCCACTACCGCAGGCGTTACCTGCACGATCGCCGGCAAGGGCTTCGAGATCTCCAGGGCAGGGATCAAGGCGGTACACACTCGCATTTCCAGCTAGCCGCGCCGCACAACGAGCGTCCTCCGCTCTGCCAGGTGGAACGGCGCGTCACCCTCGACGGCCCGAGGCGAGATATCCCGCCAAATGATCGACCACCTCACGAGCGTCGTCCTCAATACCGTGGATAAAGGTGGACTTGCGCCTGCGTAGCACGGGAAGTCCCAATGCGTACAAGCCGGGCATGTCGACCACACCCCCCTCGTGACGCAGCTGGCCTTTGTGATCGAGCACGGGCACGTCGAGCCACTGGTAACTGGGGCGAAAGCCCGTCGCCCACACGACCGTGCGGATTTCTCCTTTGCGAAGGTCAAGCTGCAACCGAGCCGTCTCTGGCACACGCGTCGGCTCCAAACCTTCGGCAGCCCCCACCTCGGCGTCTCGCCCATTGTCCGCAGCCCATACGTCGAAGGTGCCGAGCAGGCGGCCCATCTTCAGATCTGCCAGCGTGAACATGTTGCGCAGCCCGCCTGAGAACAAGGCGCGACCTTCACGTAGGTCCGCCCAGCGCCCGACGACCTCGACACCCATGGCCATAAGTGCGTTCAAGTCCAGCGTCGCCCGCTCAGGTGTCCCAACGAGCTGAGGTGAGGGTAGGCGCCTGGCTCGGGTCAGGTCGTCGATCTCGTCGTAGCGCTGGTCCCAAATCCCTGAGGCGTCCATCCACCACAGCACGTCACGGCCACGGTAGGTCCGGGGCAACCGCACATGTTCGCCCACCGAAAGGGTCACTGGGCGCCCCGAGCGAGCCAGTTCCGTGGCCAGCTGAACACCCGTAGCGGACGCCCCCACCACAAGCACGCCACCTTCGGCCAAGTGGTCCGGGTTGCGGTACTCGAAGGGTGTCAGTTGCTCGATGGAAGCCGGCAGGGCGCTGGCAAAGGCCGGCACCACCGGTTGGTTGCACGCGCCGCTTGCGATTACCACTGCCCGGCAGTGGAACTCGCCGCGGCTCGAGGTGACCTGGTACCCGTCCTCGCTTGGCCGCAGGGAAGTGACGTTCGCCTCGGCAAGCACAGGAGCGCCCGTCACCTTGGCGAACGTCTCGATGAACTCGACGACCTCCCCCGTCGCCATGTAGCCATCGGGATCGGGGCCTTGGTAATGGTGGCCCGGCAGGCGGCTCTGCCAGTTTGGAGTGAGCAGCCGTAATGAGTCCCAGCGTTGTGTCCGCCAGGAGTTCGCGACGTCTCCGCGCTCGAGCACGACGTGGTCGAGCGACTGCTCACTCAGGAAATAGCTTGCAGCGAGCCCAGCGTGGCCCGCACCGACGACGACAGCGGCGGTACGTTCGATGGCCGGACCTTTCAGGCGACCTCGACGGTGACGCTCGTCGGGTTGGTCAGGGCATCGAACACCGCAGAGCGTTTCTGGGACTGCGCCACCAGTGCTTCGATCTCCTCCTTCGAGGCATCCGCGTCGATCGTAAAGGTGACCTTCACGTCGTTGAACCCGTTGCGAACGTCGCTGTCGACGCCCAGGATCCCGCGGATGTCATGGTTACCCTCGACGGTCGCCTCAACCGAGCGCAACTGGATGCCACGGTTCTCCGCCACCGACGCCACACCCGCCGTCAGGCAGCTGGCCAGCCCAACTAGGAGGTACTCGATCGGGGTGATGCCGTTGTCCCCAGCCGCGAAAACCTCCGGGTGGTCGGCATCGAACACCGCCTCGGTCTTGTGGCTCTGCTCCGCCCCGAGACCGAAGAAATTCTGGATCCGCGTCTCGCTATGGACGCCGTTCTGCCACTTGGACTGCGCCTTCCAGGTGAACTGAGCAGCCTCCGGGGCGCCCTTCAGCACGTCGCGGGCGTCGAGCAACGCCTGCACATTGACTCCGTTGGTTACCGTGGTCATGTCACTCATGCCCTCCCTCTCAATTGCCCTAATGCCTAAATGGACAGCCTGTCTAGCGCTTCCATGGGGAGACTGTACAGTACTTCGCGCCGGGTGGGAACAGGCCCGGTGGAGGGAGCCATGGTCACTTCAATAGCAGCAGCCAAGAAGGTGACCGGATCTGCAGCCAAGAAGGTGACCGGATTCTGTCGGTGTCGTAGACGCCCAGTACCTGGACCTTCCGCGGCCCCTGAGGCTCGACTGCGGACGGGAGCTGCAGCAGGTCCGTGTGGCGTATGAGACATATGGCACCCTCAACCCACGGCACAACAACGTCATATTGGTTTGCCACGCGCTCAGTGGCGACGCCCACGCCGCCGGCATAGCCAGCAAACCTCCTGAAGAAGGCACACGCGACGGGTTCGCCGCCGAGGAGCGCGACGGTCGGACGGCCAAGGCTCTCGGATGGTGGGACGGGATGATCGGACCGGGCAAGGCTTTCGACACCGACCGCTTCTTTGTGGTCTCGACCAACCTCCTCGGCGGTTGCCGCGGGACTACCGGCCCGTCGTCGCTCGACCCGGCGACCGGCCACCCGTACGGGGCACGGTTCCCCGTGATCACGGTGGCGGACATGGTGCGAGCCGAGCGCGCATTGCTCGACGAGCTCGGTATCGACAGGCTCGCGGCGGTAGCGGGCGGGTCCCTCGGCGGGATGCAGGCGCTCGAATGGGCGATCCTGTTCCCCGACCAGGTCGATGCCGTCGTGGCCATCGCGAGCACGCATGCCCTCCATCCTCAGGGCTTGGCCTGGAACTCCATCGCGCGCGAAGCCATCATGCGCGACCCCGCCTGGCAATGCGGCGACTATTACGGCTCCGGCCGCGCGCCCGACGCCGGAATGGGCGTGGCCCGCATGGTCGGCCACATGACGTACCTCTCGGCAGAGGCGCTGGACGAGAAGTTCGCCCGGCGCCTCCAGTTCGCAGACGAGGTCCGCTATACGATCACCGAGCCGGAGTTCGAGATCGAAAGCTACCTCCAGCATCAGGCCGACTCGTTCGTCAGGCGTTTCGATGCGAACACGTACCTCTACACATCGCGCGCCTTGACATATTTCGACCTCGCTCGCCAGCACGGCGGCGGGTCGCTGGAACGGGCCCTCGAAGGCGTCTCGGCCCGGGTGCTGCTGATCGCGTTCAGTTCCGATTGGCTGTACCCGCCGGCCGCTTCCCGAGATATCGAAAGGACGCTGCTAGCACTGGGCAAGCCAGTCGAGTGCCATGTGATCGAAGCGCCATACGGCCACGACTGTTTCTTGCTGGAAGAAGCCCACCAGACGCCGTATATCCGCCGCTTCTTGGCCGACGACGGAGACGGCGGATGAGCGACGCCCAAAAGCCACCCGGCACTGCTCCGAGGCACACTCCTGGTTCAATCCCTGAGCCCGAGGAGGACCGCTCGTTCGGCTTCGAGACGCGCCAGCTGCACGCGGGCCAACGTCCCGACCCGAACACAGGAGCCCGGGCCGTGCCGATATTCCAAACGGCGAGCTACGTTTTCGAAGACCCCGAGTCGGCGGCGGCGTATTTCAACCTGCAGGAGTACGGCAACACCTACTCACGCATCATGAACCCGACCGTAGCCGTGTTCGAGGAGCGCCTGGCGAACCTCGAGGGGGGCTGCGGCGCGGTAGCGTTTTCGAGCGGGATCGCGGCGCAGGCGGCCGCGTTTTTCACGCTGCTGCAAACTGGAGACCACATTGTTTCGTCCTCAGCGTTGTACGGCGGGACTATCAACCAGCTCAAGCATTTTCTTGGCAAAATGGGCGTCGAACTGACCTGGGTCGACCCAGACGACTCGGACGCCTGGCGCCACGCGGTCCGCCCGAACACCAAGGCGTTCTTCGCGGAAACCATCGGCAACCCCGGCGGCAACGTACTGGACATCCGGGCTGTGTCGCAGGTTGCGCACGAGCACGACCTGCCACTGATAGTGGACAATACGTTCGCGACGCCTTACCTGTGCCGCCCGTTCGAATGGGGTGCCGACATCGTTGTCCACTCGGCAACCAAGTTCATCGGCGGGCATGGGACGAGCATCGGCGGAATTGTCGTGGACTCCGGTACTTTCAATTGGTCAAACGGGCGGTTCCCGGTAGTGGCGGGGGCATCGCCGGCCTATCACGGCTTGATGTTCCACGAGACGTTCGGGACCTATGGGTACCTGATGAAACTGCGCGCCGAAACCTTGCGTGACCTCGGGGCCGCGCTTTCACCGTTCAACGCTTTCCTTTTCCTACAGGGCCTCGAGACGTTGTCGCTGCGGATGCAACGCCACGTCGAGAACGCGGCCGCCGTCGCCTCTTTCCTCGAGGCGCACGAACTCGCGTCAAATGTCACCTACGCCGGGCTACCGACGAGCAAGTACCGGCCGCTCGTAGAAAAGTACCTTCCCCTTGGCGCAGGCGCGGTGTTCTCCTTTGACTGTGCCGGGGGCCGGGCGGGCGGCCAAGAGCTCATCCGCGGCATGGCCCTCTGGTCGCACTTGGCCAACGTCGGTGACGCGAAGAGCCTGATCATCCATCCCGCCAGCACGACACACCGCCAGCTCAGCGACGACGAACTGCGGGCAGCCGGCGTTCGCCCCGGCACGGTGCGACTGTCGGTCGGCACCGAGTCGGTGGACGATTTGACCTGGGACCTGGAGCGCAGCCTGAAGCGCGTGGCTGCCCTGGGGACTGGAGCAGCCCCCTCGTGACGCATCTCGCGCGGTACCAGAACCCGCTGACGATCCAACGCCTGCTCCACACGACGAAGACGATCGCGATCGTGGGTTTGTCGAGCAACGAGCTGCGGCCCAGCCACTTCGTCGGTTATTACCTCAAACGGCACGGCTACCGGGTCGTCCCGGTGAACCCCCGCGAGACCAGTGTCCTCGGCGAGACGTGCTACGCCCGACTACAGGACGTGCCCGTGCCCGTTGACATCGTGAACGTTTTCCGCGCCCCCGACGCCCTTCCTGGGATCGCCAAAGAGGCCGTGGCCATCCACGCTCGCGCCCTGTGGTGCCAGTTCGGCGTCATCAACGAAGAGGGGGCGAGGATCGCAGAAGACGGCGGCCTCGCTGTCATCATGGACCGCTGCATCAAGGTTGAGCACGCTCGGTACGTCGGCAGGATGCACTGGCTCGGTTTCAATACGCAACGGATCACATCGGTGCGCTCCGGGCTCCAGTAACACGCGCAGGGGCGCGGGATGCGGACCGGCGCGGCCGCCGCGGCGGGCCGTCGCGCTGAGCTGGAGGCGGTGAGGCCGAGGCCTTTGGCGATGACCCGGTTGAGGTCGTACTAGCCGAGCGTGGCCCGTCTCCTGATGGCCGTTGCGTCTCGGAGAACGATCGTGCGGTCGTCGACCGAGAGCCACCCGAGGCTGCGAAGCTGGTGCAGGCCCTTCACGAGAGCCTCGCGCGACATCCCCGAGAGCTCGGCCAGCTCCTGCTGGCTGAGGGGTAACGTGACCTCGACATTCGCGCCAACCGAATGGCCATAGCGGTCGGAAAGCTCCATCAGCGTCCCGCACAGTCGCGTCAAAGTAGGAGTGGTACCGAATTCGAGTTGGCGGAGGGAAGCCTGCCTGAGGCGCTCGGCGACGAGCCTCAGCAGCTCGGAAGAAACCCGCGGATGGGTAAGCAAGTACTCACGGAAATCCTCGATGCTGACTACCGCTACCTCGGTCGGCTCCAGGACGATCGCCGTAGCCGAGCGGGGGGACCCGTCGACAGCACTCAGCTCGCCAAGTATCGAGCCGGGGTCGAGCACCGAGAAAATAACCTCCCGGTCGCCACGCTTCCCACAAACCTTGATGCGACCCGAATGTAAGACGACGACCTCATTTCCTTCGTCGCCCTCGGAAAAAAGGATGTCACCACGGGAAAAGTGCCGCCGCTCGGCACTTCGCGCGAGGTCCGTCGCCTCTGCGGCGCTGAGGGAAGCCAGAAAGCTCCCAGCGGCTAAACCGCTGGCACCATCGGGCCGTGTTAGCGGCCCTTCCGCCTCGTCTGGTGGCTCAGGTGTCAGCTCCGACTTCCCTTCGGCCTCAAAACGCCCCAGTGACGGCGCACCCGTCGGTCACCGTCTTCTGGGCGAGCTCAAACGTTAAACTTGAGCTTAATTGTCAAACTAGAAGCGCATCTCTTCCGGGTTCTTGTGGTGGTCCTCGGTTTTGTTGATTTCCAACTTGAAGAAACCGCCCGTTACATTTTCGGCGGTGTCGGAATCGATCTCCAGGTCCTCGTCTAGCCTGCCCTCTGGTTGCTGTTCCATTGCGAGCCTCCTTTGCGAAAGCCTGGTCCCGTGCGAACCATTGGCCGTCTCCAAAAGCGTACACCAGCCCTCGCCGCTCGGGCCGGGTGCGAAGGTGTGTAATCGTACTCACCCCTTCCGCGTACCTGGTCGAACGGCAAAAACGGGTCCCGCGACCGGGGAGCCGTGGCGCCGACTGCCTCTGCGTGCCACTTCAAAGCCCAAGCGCCTGCTGGCTGTAAAGGTAGTAATAGATACCGCGACGCTCTATCAGTTCCTCGTGCGTACCCTTCTCGGCGAGATGGCCCGCCTCGAGCACGACGATCAAGTCGGCGTTGCGGACCGTGCTCAATCGGTGAGCAACAACAAATGCTGTCCTATTTTCCATGAGCCGGTCGATGTTCCGCTTGACAATACCTTCCGACTCGGTGTCGAGGGCGCTTGTCGCTTCGTCGAACAACAACAGGGGCGGACGCCTGTAAAGCGCTCGTGCGATGGCAAGCCGCTGCGCCTGGCCGCCTGAGAGCGGCAGACCACGGTCCCCGACGAGCGTGCCGTAACCGAGCGGGAGATGGTCGACGAGCTCAGCCAGATCTGCGGCACGAGCAGCGTCGCGAACCGCGTCCATATCCGGGGTATCGTCGCCGAGGCCGATGTTCTCGGCGATCGTGGCAGCGAACACGTAGGGCTGCTGGAGCACAAAACCCACCTTGCGGCGCAGCTCCGGGTAACTGAGCAGGGTGGAGTCGACGCGGTCGAACAGTACCCGCCCGCTGGTCGGCTCGATCAGCCCGGAGAGCATCCGGAGCAGGGTGGACTTTCCCGACCCAGAGCGCCCGACAATTGCCACCGTGGTACCGGGGGCAATATCGAGATTGAGGTGGGCGAGGACCGGCTCGTCGCAGGTGGCGGGCTGGTACGTAACGTCGACGAGCTGCACACGGCCCTCGAGGGTAGGCACCGGGAGGAGCCGGCCCTGGTCTTCGCCCTGCTCCGGTTCGTGCTCGAGCACGTCTGCGACCCGGTTGAGCAGCACTGCCGACGCCTGGACGTCGTCCCAAATACTGAGCAGGCCGACCAGTGGGCCGGTCGTGAGCATGACGAGGGTGGTGAAGGCCACGAATGCACCGAGGCTCAGCCTGTGGTCGTGTACCTCGATAGAACCAAGGAAGATGAACGACGAATAGGTCAACAAAGAGATGACCTGGACCACCGAGCCGTAGCGGGCGATCGTCCGCTGGGACGCTGCGGTGCGCACAGTGAACTCCTCGAACACACTCCGCAAGCGTCCCCTGAGGGCTCCCTCGGTCGCCGAGGTTTTCACCGTCTCGATACCTTTCAGGAGGTCGACCTGATCGGAGGCGTAGCGCCCGTAGCTCTCTTCGACGGCGGCGTAAAGCGGCCGCAGCCGGCGGGCCGAGTACCGCATGGCGAGGCCGTACAGCGGCAGTAGCACCAAGAAAATGGCAGCGAGCACAGGCGAGAGGACGAACATGATGGCCACCCCTACGAGCACCTGAGTCGCTGCGGTCAGGGCGGCAATACCTTGTTGGACCACTAGGCGCCGGATCTGGCGCACACCGCTCAAGCGACGTTCGATGTCCCCGACCCGGCGGGCGGCAAAGTACGACATGGGCAGCGCAAGGAGGCGCTTGGTCATGAAGTCGAGGGTGCCGACGTCGAATGTCGCGGTCGCGCCGACGAGGGCCAGCCGCTGGAGAAGCACGGCGAACGTGCCACCCACGATGAGCGCCAGCATTACGAGGCCACTTTCGTACAGGAGAGACTCGGAGTGGGGGGTCACGAGGTCATTGACGATCGACTCGACGACCAGCGGCAGGGCTACCTCACATGCCGCCGCAGCCAGGGCGAGCACGAGGGCGAGCCCGATCGTACCCCTGTGAGCGGCCACAAAGGGCCGCAGCCAACGCAGGTTCGGCCGACCGCTACCCACGTCAGGTGGCTCGCCTGTCGGGGTCACGACGGCGGCAAAGCCGTCCCAGTGCTGGCTCAGCTCGTCACGGCTCACGATGCGCCGGCCGGCGGCAGGGTCCGCCAACTCGGCCTCTGCCTCGTGGACGCTGACGAGGACCACCCAGTGGTCGCCGCGCCAGTGGATTATCGCCGGGAGCGCCAGATCGCCCACGCGGTCTCGCGAGACCTTCATGGGCTGGGCTCGCAGCCCGATATGCGCGCCAGCGGTTGCAATGGCACGAAGGGTCGTCCCCGACACAGTCGTACCGACGACGTCACGAAGCGAAGGGAGTGGGACCTCAATGCCGTGCCACTTAGCCACCATGGCGAGGCACGCCACCCCGCAGTCCGTCTCGTCGATCTGGTGCACGATTGGGAACTCGCGCCGCTTACGGAGCCGGTGCCGACGCCGCGGTGTTGCCGGCCGGACAGGAGCCCCCACAGAGGTGTGGTCAGGTGCGTCTGGTGACAATTCGCCGGTCACGCCCTCGGACGGCTGTAGCCCGCTCTTCAGGCCTCCCGGCAGGATCTCGTGGGCGAAGTCGAGCGGCAGCCGGGCCGCCGCTCGGTAGTCGCGGCCCTCGGCTATCTCACGCAGGCGCCCGCCAAAGACCGGCACTTGTTGAGACAGCCACGTGAAGTCGGCGTGCCCGAGCGACCAGAGCCGGCTCTGCGTAAGGGCCCGCACCGTGGCGACGCAGGGTTCCCCGGTCACGAGGGAACGTTCTCCGAAGAGGTCACCGGTGCTGAGGAAGCCGATCCGGGTCTCCCTGCCGTCATCGGACCTCACCGCTTCAAGCCGCCCAGTCTCCACGATGAAGAGCCGCTCTCCCGGGTCGCCCTGGTGGACGACCTCTGTACCTGCGGCAACCTCCTGTACGTTAAGGCGCGGCTCGATCCGGGCGGTGTCCTGCGCCGACAGGTCCTCAAAGGCGGCGTGCATGCGGAGGAGCCGGTCGAGCTGATGTGCCCTCGTTTGGGAGACGACCGCTTCCCTGACGCCTGGCTCAATGGCCAGGAGGGCGGCGAAGACGACAGCGTCGAGGAACAGAGCGCGGGTCTTCTCGGAGGCCCTCACCGTGGCGTTGCGCGTCGTCTCATTTAGCAGCGCCGACTCCCCGAACCAGTCGCCCGGCTGCAGGCGAGCGAGGGTCACCTCCTTTCCCATGTGGTCGACCACGACGCGCGCGCTGCCTTCGCTGAGCACGTACATGCCATCGGGGTCATCTCCCTCGACGACGAGGATCTCGCCGAAGTCGTACTGCCGCTCTTGGAACAGCCTGACGACGAGATCGGAGAGCTGGGGGGAGACCCTGGAGAGCAAGGGGAGACGCCGGAGGACCTGCCGATCGGTCTCGTTCAGGCTCACAGTTGGCCGATCTCCCGGACGGCACCGTTTGCCGCTCGGTCGAGAGCCTCTGACAGCAGCTCGCTGACCGCTCGCTCGACCATCTCAGGGTCGCCGACGTCGGGCCTCGAACGCTCGCGCAGCCACAGAACAGAAAAACCGCCCTCATGCTCGACCGGGCCCACCGCTTCGTCCTGGGCCGCCCCGTCGAGCAAGGCGACGTGACCGGGCGGCAGTTCCTGCCTTCGTGCTCGGAGGGCAGTGAGCTCACTGCCGGCCCGACGAGCTATCTCGCCCGCCAGTAGCCCGTCCGATCGGGCACAACTGAGCGCCTCCAGGGCGGCGGCCTGGGAGCGGAGCCGGAGCTCGTCGTAACGGAAGAGAGCCCAATCCATTCTCGAGTCCCCGAGCCGAACCGCTACAGCCTCTGAGGCGCGAATTTGGCACTCTGCGCCCTCCAGCATCCCGGCGCGGGACTGCAACACCTCAAGACGCTCCTGGCACCACGCCGGGTCGAAGGCACCAAACGGACGGAGGACCTGGACCACCTCGGCCAGCGGGCGCACCGGTTTGGCCCCGTCCGTCTGGCCTTGCGCCGGCTCGGGACGGGACCCGCTCGGGTCGGCGTCCAGAGATAACCGCTCGGCAGCAAAGAGGCGGACAGCGGTGTCGGCGAAGGCGCGCCATGCGCCCGAGCAGGCCAGCTCACCGAAGAGGAGCTTCGCGGTCAGTTCACCGCCCTGCGCACCGAGCTCCCCTCCCGCACCGAGCCCATCGAGCTCCGCGCCGGCGCGCGCCACGCAACGGCTGATGTACTGGTCGAACTCTTCGAGCGTGAGGCCGCGTGCTGTGAGCCAAACCCTCAGATCCTCACCACTTTCGAGGTGCCGGGCCCGCCTGAACGTATTTGCTTCGGCGCGCACGGCCTCCCTCCGCGGTCCCTCGCCAGATGACCGCAGCAGCCTCTCGCCGGTTGCCGCCTCGGCGACCAGCCGGGAAAGCAGGCCGGTCGCAGCCCCGGTTATCAGCAGCTCGCGATAGGTCACCGCTTCGCTGACAAAACGGAGCGCCTCGCGGTCAAGCGGTGGCCAGATGACGACCCCGCCGCCCTCTTGTGGGAAGCCTGTTTGGATGAAGCCGAAGATAGCTCGGCATTGCTACCAGGTCACACCGACAGAGATAAGTGACGAGCAGGAAAGTTGGAGGAAAACGGAGTGCTCGGCGATTGCCGGCCACCCACTGAGGCTCCTAGAGAGCGCACTAGGGTAGCGCCAAGGCTGCGATGGTCGAACAGTGGCATACACAAAGCTGGCAATAGGCCACAAATGTTGCCGCTCCTAAAAGGCGTACAACCCAGTGCCACACAGGAGGACTGCATGCGTGAGAGCAGTGTTGCTGAATACCAAGGTTCTGGCCATCTGACTCTTCGAGGAGTGTTGCCGAGGGCCAGGGTCGACGGCGTGCGCAAGACCGTGGAAGGACTTGTCCGCGAGGCGACCAGGGCTGCGCTTCCCTTGGAGGAGCGCGACACATATGGGAAGGCCTTCCTGCAAGTCCAGGACTTGAACAGGAGGGACCTCGCCGTCCGGGAGTTCGTCTGGGACCAAGGTCTTGCGAAAATGGCAGCGTCGCTGATGGGGGTACCTGCCGTGCGCTTCTACTTCGACCAGGCACTGTTCAAAGAGCCCGGCGGAGGAGCGACACCCTGGCACCAAGACCATGTTTACTGGCCTCTCGCAACCGAAAACGCGATCACCGCCTGGATCCCCCTGGTCGACGTGCCGGCCGAGATGGGCACGATGGAGTTCGTGAGAGGGTCGCACCACAGTCAGCACCGGCACCTGGTCAAGATTTCGGACGAGTCCGAGGACCTCTACTCCCGACTGGTCGCTGAGGAACAGCTGCCCGTTGAGCCCACAGGGCCGATGGCGGTTGGTGATGTGAGCTTCCACGCCAGCTGGGCACTTCACCGGGCGATGGGAAATAGCACCCCCGAGGTCCGCCAAGTGATCGCGATCATCTACTTCGAGGACGGGGCAGCGCTTTACGACCAGATCGAAGGCTCACAGCGCATCGGCTACGACGTCTACTTCAGCGAACTTAAGCCGGGTGACGTGGCCGGGAGCGAACTCATGCCCGTCCTTGGCTAAGCGCGTTGCGGGTGCCTAGAGCCGGCCTAGAGCCGGCCCGCGTTGACGATGCGCTGGAGAAAACGCCGGGTGGCTTGCTCGGTGGGGTCGCCGAAGATCCGTTCGGGCGGACCTGATTCAACGATGACGCCTCCCTCCAGAAAGCAGACGGTGTTGGCCACATCACGCGCGAACCCCATCTCGTGGGTTGCGATCAACATCGTCATGCCTTGGCGGGCGAGCTCTCCGACGAGGTCGAGCACCTCCGCGACGAGCTCGGGGTCGAGCGCAGATGTGACCTCGTCCAGGAGGAGCAGCCGAGGGCCCATTGCGAGGGACCTCACGATAGCGACGCGCTGCTGCTGGCCCCCCGAGAGGCGGTCGGGGAACTCGGCTGCTTTGTCCGCCAGGCCGATCCGGGCAAGCATTTCATGGGCGCGTTGCTCGGCAAGGCCGCGCTCCAACCCGAGGACGCGCCGTGGGGCAAGGGTGACGTTGTCGAGCACGTTCAGGTGCGGGAAGAGGTTGAACGCCTGGAACACCATCCCGGTGTGCCGCCGGACGAGGTCATCGTCGATGCGCTCGTCTCCCAGGTCGTGGCCGAACAGCTCGATCGTCCCCGAGTCGACCCGCTCTAGGAGGTTGCAGCAACGTAGCAGGGTCGACTTGCCTGACCCTGAGGAGCCAATGACGCACACGACCTGGTGGGCGGCGATGGTCAGGTCGACGCCGCGCAGCACCTCGAGCGCCCCGAAGGCCTTGCGCACCCCGACGGCGCGCAACACCGGCGCCGCCATCCTCACGCCGCCATCCCGGCGAGGCGGCGAGAACGGTCCCGTGCCATGATGTGGTCCGTGTACCGGGTTAGCGGGACGGTGACGGCGAGGAACAGCAGGGACGCGATCGTGAACCCGGAGTAGTTGAACTCCACGCCTCCGGCGATCTGGGCGGAGTGGACCGCCTCGGCCACCCCGAGCGTCGAGACGATCGCGGTGTCCTTCTGCAGCGAAGCGAAGTCGTTGAGCAACGCCGGCAGGACGTTGCGTACGGCTTGTGGGAGCACCACCCGGCACAGGGTCGTGCGAGAGCTGAGCCCGAGGCTGCGGGCCGCTTGGACCTGTGCGCGCGGCACCGACATGATGCCGGCACGGTAGACCTCGGCGACGTAGGCGGTATAGGCGAATACGAGCACAAACCCGGCGTAAACCACGGGTGACTGCGTCGATACCTCGGTCAGGTTTAGCGACGGCACGCCAAAACCCACCCAGAGCATAACGAGGATCACCGGTACCCCACGGGCGAAGTCGGTATATGCAATACCGAGGATCCGGAACGGGAGCAGTACAGGCCCCCTCGTGAGCCGAAGGCTTGCGAGCCCGAGCGCGAGCACAAGGACGATCGCCTCGCAGACCACCGAGAGCCAAATGTTGAGGACGAAGCCTTTCCCCACCGAGAGGATTCCCTCTTCCGGGTGGCCTGCAAGCGCGACCCACATCTGATGAACGTTGAGGAAGCCGTTGCGGAAGGCCGCGGCCGCCGGGGAGGTCAGGACCAGAGCGATGAGCGCGACCACTATCAGCGTGGAAACGGTACTGGCAGCCGTACCTGTCCGACCGCGCAGGCGAGGCCGGTGGCTCGAATAAAGCGAAATCGGTTCCTCGTCGCCGGCGGTTGGTCCGCCTCCGGCGTTGGACGGTCCCAGTGTGGGCAGCACGACGGCCTCCCGAACCCGCCGCGATGCCCCCGCCACCTACGGCTTTATGGTGGGTATGGAGTTGTAAATACCCAGGTACTGCTTCGACAGCTTGGCGAGCGTGCCGTTGCTCGTCATCACCGTCAGCGCCGAGTCGACGCAGGCGACGAGCGGGTTACCCTTGCTGAACAACAGCCCATAATGCTCGCCGGTGCTCGGGAACTGGCCAACCTGCACGCCGTTCTTCACCTCCGAGGTGGCCATGTACTGGCCGTCTGGAGTGTCCACGACGATGGCGTTGACCTGCTTGGTCTGCAGGGCGGCCACGGCTTCGTCCAGTGTGTTGTAGATGCGCGGCTCGCGCGTGGGGTGGATCTGGGCGTAAATGTACGCGAGCCCCGTAGTGCCGATCTGGTCACCGTAGAGGTAGGTCTTAAGGTCGGCCGGCGAGTGGTGCTCTACTATCGCGTCGGATTTCAAGGCCACGATCGACTGCGTCGTGGCGTAGTAGCTGATGGAGAAGCTCACTACCTTCGCCCGGTCGGGTGTGACAGAGACCTCGTTTATGTCGAAGTCGAACCGCTTGGGCCCGGAGCATAGCTGGAATCAAACGCCTCGGTGACCCACTTCACGTGCGCATGGTCGAAGCCGAGCAGGGAGGCAACTCCGTAAGCAACCGCCGGCTCATAGCCCTTCCCGTTGGAGGGCGTATTGTTCACAAACCACGGTTCGTACACGGGATCGTCTGTCGCGACAGTCAGCACACCGCTCGAGTAGGTCTCGTGTCGTACGGTCCCGCGGCACGATGCCAGCGACGGGTAGGGCGAGGTGGGTATGCCGAGGGAGACGAGCGACCGCGCCCCGTGCGTCAGAGCCGTCCCCGATGCGCCGGCCGGAGCAAGGCCAACGACGGTTAACAACGACAGCGTCGCAGCAACGAGCGATTTCCTACTGTGCATGTGTGCTCTCCAAAGTGGGCGGTCCTGGCACCTCCCCCAACGGCCGCTCATCGGCCACGAGCAGAGGTTCAGGTCGGAGCATAACTCCGGAGCGATGAGGGTAGCCATCCGCTATTTCCGGCGCGGCTGTGACCTTGACAAAACCGGTACCGGATCACTATGCTTCACTAGGTGACTAGAGAAGTGTTGAGGCAATCGATCGGCTTCCATCTGAAGCCTGGCTCGGGGGTGCCGGCCTACCGACAGATCGTCCAGCAGGTCAAGCAGGCGATACGGGTGGGCTTGCTCGACGTCGGCGACAGGCTGCCGACCGTGAAAGAGGTGGTGGCCGAGGTGGCTATCAACCCCAACACCGTGATGAAGGCGTACTGGGAACTGGAGCACGAAGGCCTCGTCGAGGGTCGCCAGGGTGTGGGCACGTTTGTTTCGCGGCGTCCCAATGGCCCTCCACCAGGCACCCAGGCCCGACTGGCCAGAAGCCTCGGCAGATGGATCGAGACAGCCCGGTCCGAAGGGATGGACGACGAGAGCATCGAGTCGCTCGTGCAGAGTGCGCTGCGCGACCCGAGCGTGGAGCAGATCGCATGAGCGGGGTTGCGCCCGCTCCCCCCGCCATCGAGACCTCGGGGCTCGGCAAGCGCTACGGGTCGCTTTGGGCCCTCCAAGAATGCTCGCTCCTGATCCCCCAGGGCCATGTCACGGCGCTCGTCGGCCCTAATGGTGCCGGCAAGACGACGCTGTTGCGCCTGCTCGCAGGCCTCGCCACCCCGACGGAGGGTAGCGTCTCGGTCCTGGGCCGCTCGGTTGAGCAGAGCGAGGAGTTCCTCTCGAGCATCGGTTATCTCGCCCAGGACATCCCGCTCTACAAGCGCTTGACGGCCGAGCAGCACCTCGAGATTGGGGCGGGGCTGAACCGGAAATGGGATGCCTCGGGGGCCCGTGAGCGCCTTGAAGCTTTCGGGATCCCCACAGATCGGCCGGTCTCTACTCTGTCGGGCGGCCAGCGCGCCCAGGTCGCGCTCGGGCTCGCACTGGCCAAGCGCCCCAGGTTGCTGCTGCTCGACGAGCCGGTGGCAGCGCTGGACCCCCTGGCAAGAAGGAAGTTCCTCACTTCGTTGACCGAAGCGGTCGCGGAGGGCGATCTCTCAGTGATCCTGTCCTCTCACCTTCTCCACGACCTGGAAAGGGTCTGCGACCACCTCGTCCTGCTCGCTGCGTCCCGGGCCCAAATCTGCGACGACATCGAGCACATCCTCGGCACACACCGGATGCTCGTCGGACCGCGACGCAAACTCTCAGAGATAGAACCCGGGCTGAGCGTGGTGAAGGCGACCCAGACGGCCAACCAGACGAGGCTCCTCGTCCACACAGATGGCCCGGTCCTGGGGCCGTCCTGGCAGGTCGACGAGGTCGGGCTCGAGGATGTCGTGCTCGCCTACATGAGCAAGGAGGAGCTCGAAGCGGCCGCCCACCTCGCTCCCTTGGGTGCAGCATCGTGAACCAGCTCATATGGAGGCTCCACTATCGCCAGGTCTACTGGGCGCTCGCCACCCTGGCGGCGCTAGCGGTTTTGCTTGTCGTCACGGGCATAAACATGGCAAATGATTACCGCTCGTTCCAAGCTACGTGCGCCGCCACTCAGAGCTGCGGGGATGTCAGCAGTATCCTGTTCAGGGGCGATGGTTTCATAATCGACCTCGTCGATTCCACCCTCGTCATATCCGCCCTGTTCGGCATGTTCTGGGGCACGCCCTTGCTCGCTCAAGAATACGAGGAGGGCACCCAGAACCTGGCTTGGACGCAGGGGGTTACCCGCAAAAAGTGGTTCAGCGTGAACTTGGCTTGGGTCCTCACCGCAGCAGTCTTGTGGGCCGGTGTGCTCACTTTCTTGGTGAGCTGGTGGCGCTCACCCGAGAACGCGATCGACGGTCGCTTCAACGCCTTCGATATTCAGGGCATCGTGCCCATCGCCTATGCGATTTTCGCAGTATCTCTTGGCATCGCAGCCGGAACGGTCATGAGGCGTGTCATTCCGGCCATCGCCATGACAATTGGAGGTTTCCTGGCCGTCCGCTTCCCGATCGCTGTGTGGGCGAGGCCGCACTTCATGCCTGCGGTCACAAAGCTTTACCCGTTCGGCTCGCAGGCAAGTGGCCCCAACGGCGCCTGGGTCCTGTCCGAAAAGCTCATAGGCCCGAATGGGACTTCGCTCAGCTACGGCGTCAAATCGTTCGCCCTTCAGCTTTGCGGTAACAGGTCGACGTCGCTACGCTGCCTGGCCGCCCACGGGTACCGCGAGTCGCTCTCGTACCAACCAGCGGGCCGATTTTGGGCTTTCCAAGGGGTCGAGGCCACAATTTACCTAGCCTTAGCCGCGGTGCTACTTGCCGTCGCCTACCGCTTTGTATTGAAGCGTGACGCATAGAGGGGAGGAACAGTTGGGTAGGCGATGGGGACGAGTTGTAGCAATTCCCTGATTGCTGGCGGCGCCCACCTCAAGCAAGTGGACGGGCGATCGTCTGCGGCCGTAAGTAGTCCAGAAGCGTCTCAGGGCTGTTGACGCCGCCCCCATAGCCGCTCAAATTTACGCCGCCGTACGGGAGGCCGTACGCGAAGACGTTATGAGCGTTGATCCAGCTATTGCCCGCCACAAGGCGCTCGGCGACCCGCTCGGCCCGCTTCAAATCGGCACTCCAGACGCTATTGGCCAACCCGTAACGGGAACCGTTGACCGTTTGCACGACCTCGTTCTCGTCTCGGAACGGGATCACGTAGGCGACAGGCCCGAATATTTCTTCGCGAGCACAAATGTTCGCGGGGTCTCCCGTAAGCAGGGAGGGTGACACGAAGTACCCGCCCTCGTGCCCTTTAGGCCTGAGCTCGCCCCCTTCGAGCAGTGCTGTGGCACCCGAGGCCAGGCCCTTGTCGATATAGCCAAGGACGCGGCGACGCTGGGCCTCACTTACCAACGGCCCCATGGTTGTAGCCGGGTCCGAGCCGGCGCCTATGGTGACCTCTCCCAAAACCTCCTTGGCTTCCGAGACCAACTGCTCCAAGACGTCTTCGTGGACCATCCAACGGGTAGCCGTACAACACACCTGGCCTGAATTGCCGGTGATCGCGTTGGCCAGCCGGCGGGCGGTGTCGGGGACGTCGACGTCATTGAAGACCACCGCGGCTCCCTTGCCCCCAAGCTCGAGCTTGCAGGGCACCAAGTTCCGGGCGGCGTGCGACGCCACCTCCCGGCCGACCTCTGGCGACCCCGTAAATGACATACGACGGATGCCTGCATGGCGGGCGAGCGCGGCACCAGCAGCTTCTCCCAACCCCGGCACGACATTTATGACGCCGGCGGGTATGCCCACTTGCTCGGCCAGATGACACGCGTAGAGGGTGCTGAGCGGGGTCAGCTCCGCAGGTTTGACCACGACGGTGTTCCCGGCCGCCAAGGCTGGTGCCACACCCCACCCGTACAACAGGAACGGGAAATTCCAGGGAAAGATAAAACCGCAAGGGCCGTAGGGCAGTTGGACCTGACGCGCTTCCATATGGGCCACTGCGAGCGGCGCAGACCGGCGCGTGTGCACGGAAAGGTCGGCGAAGTACCGGAAGGCTTGGACCGCGAAGGGTATGTCAAAGTCTCGGGCACCGGTCACCGGCTTACCCACGTCGAGTGACTCGAGGCTGGCCAGCAGTTCGAGGTTGTCCTCGATTGCGTCAGCGTAGCGATGGAGGCGGGCAGCCCGGTCTGCGGGAGGTAGGGCGGACCAATCCGGGAACGCCCGGTTGGCCGCGGCTACGGCATCGTCTATGTCGGCACTCGAGCCGGCGGCCACCTCGGCCAGCAATGTCGCGTCGGCGGGATCCTGGACCTGGAGGACGGCACCTTCATGCGGAGCCGTCCAAACGCCTCCGATGTAAAGCGGGACCGTCCCCTGTCCCAGGAACTTCTCTATCTCTGTCTGGACTGTGCTCGTGGTCATCGCAGACCTCCTTCAGGCTGCTTCACTTCCTTTTATAAAAGTGTGATTTACCCATTGGCATCATAGAAAGGCGCTTAGATTTTGCAATCACGCCCTTTGCCCGCGACCCGCCACGATGTCGGCCACGTTGGCCGCGGACCCCGCAGCGATCAGCCCCGCATCGGAACTGACATTGACGACTTGGAAGCCCCGGCCCGACCAATAGAGGGCTTCTTCAGGACCATCGGTGTGGAAACCGGCGACACGGCCGGAGCGCTTGCAAGCATCGAGAACCCGGTCCGCCAGATCGCACAGGAGCGGGTTCTTCGACGTTGGTAGCGGCGGCCCGCCGTGGGACACCGAAAGATCGTTCGGCCCGATGTAGGCACCGTCCACGCCAGGGACAGAGAGGATCTCGTCGACGTGGTCCAGGCCCGAGCGAGTCTCGATCATAACGAAGCAGAAAACATGCTCATTGGCTATCGCCGGTGAGTAATTGTCGAGCAAAAGCCGAGCGCGTACAGGCGCCCAACTGCGCTCTCCTTCGGGCGGGTACCGCAGGGCCCGGACGATATCGGCCGCCTCCTCAGCGGTATCGACCATCGGGACGATAACCCCCTGGGCGCCGTAGTCGACGGCGTGCATCGCCACGGTAAAGTTCGTCTTCCACGGGATCCTTACGAACGCCGGGACGTCGTGTGCGTTGATCACCTGGAGCAAGGGCATCAGCGACTCCACCGAGCCGACCTGGCCGTGCTGCATATCGACACACATCCAGTCGTACCCCGAGCGAGCCAACAGTTCAGTCGCGAACGGCGACGGAATGATGGACCAGGCCCCGAATGCAACACCCCCTGAGCCGGTCACGTCTCGCAAGCTCTTCATCGACGCCACCCCTTATTGTCGCCGGACGCGACACGCTATCCCATCTTCTACCCGATGGCACATCGAGGTGACCGACCGCGGTTCCTGGGTTGCGGTTCCTGGCGTTGCAGCCAGAAGTGGGGTGAGCCCTAGACCTCGAGCAGGTAGCGTTGCGCTTCGCTCAGCCTGTCGTAAGTCGCGGGCAGGAGATAATTGCGAAATATCGTCTGCTGTTGCTTGTCGCGGCGCACATACGCGGAGTGAAGGGCACGGCGAGGTTTGCCCGTCCGGTTTGTCGTGCCTCCATGCCACAAGTGGCTGTTGAAGACGACGGCTGTACCAGCCGAGCCCAGGAGCAGGATCTCATCAGGGTGAGGCTGGCGGGGGTCGGCCATTTCATCTTGAGGCAACCTCCCCCAACGATGAGACCCAGGTATGACACGTGTCGCACCGTTCTCGGGAGTGAAATCGTCGAGCATCCAGATCGAGTTGCAAATCTGGTAGTCCCCAGGCGCTACTGCGGATCCCCAGTCGACGTGGAGAGCCTGGTGACCTTGCGAAGGGAGCGCGGCCCGTCCGTTCAGAGAGAACACCTTGAACTCTTGCCAAGCAAGAACGTGCGATACAGCTGCTAGTTGCCTGGGATTGTTCCAGGTCAGGTCGAAGGCCGGATCCTTGTCGACCAGGTCGGCCAGACGGTCCGCCCCCTCCTCTTGGTGTGCCTCCAACCCGGCCCGGTCACCCTCTTGGCTGACCAGCTCGTCGAAGCGCCGGGCAAGGGTCGTCACCTGGCTTGCGTCCAGGATGCCCTGCAGTTGCAGGTAACCCTGCTCGTCGAGCATTTCCCTCTCAGCGGAGGTCACCAACGAAGGGCTCACGCCCAGTGAAAACAACGCCGCCTTAATGTCCGTGACGACCCACCTCCTTCCGGGCCGGTGTTCTTCGTGCAAGTCACCCGTCCCCACGAAACCTCCTAACTCTAGACCCATATGGTCCATCGTCGTCTTTCCCGTGCCTTCCCGGCGAGCCGAAAATAATTGCGCTTGGCCGAGCACACCGACGGGCACTCGAGCGACTGGTACTCGTCAAAAAAGACCGTTGTTCGTTCCCGTCACTCAGCCACCTCAGTGTTATGGGCGAGGATCCCCGGGCAGTCCGGGGACCCTCGCTTCGGGCGTCAGCGGAGGTACAGCTCGTCAGCGGAGGTACAGTTCGCCGGTCTCGTACGCGGTGAACTGGCTGTTCGCCGGCACGTCAGCCATTCCAAGCGCTTGGAACGCCGGGAAAAGCTGCTCGGCGGCCCACCGTTCCTGATGCGCTCGGGACTGCCAGACGCTTACAACGTTCAGGCCGTTGTCGTCCGAGCCGGCCGCCCAGGCGAGAAGGCCGTCGATGTCCTGGGGTGCGTTGTGCTTGGCCGCTACCGCACGGAAGTCCTCGATGGTGCGGCCCTTGGTCTCGGAAACGTGAACAAATGCCATTTGATTGCTCTGCCTTTCCTCGTTTTCGGTTTATTTGCAGTGACATTCATGACGCTAAGGAAAAGCCGAGCGCCGCGCATCGGGGGAAGTACTCAGTCGGGTACTCATTCGTGCAACCACGCCGCGACCTGGCTGCGGTTGCTGAAGCCCAGTTTGAGCAGGATGTGCTGGACGTGGTTCTCCGCCGTCCGCTCGGAGACAAACAGGGTCTCGCCAATTTGCTTGTTGGTCAGCCCGCGCGCCACCAGTCGGGCTACCTCGAGCTCCCGAGAGCTCAGCGGCGAGGGGGTCACCCCGACCTGAGCCCGCAGCTGCGCTATCCGCTCGGTGAACGGCACCATGCCGAGCCGTTCTGCTTCACCCGTTGCGGCATCCAACACCTCCCGCGCGCGGTCCAAGTCACCAGGCGCCTGACGGCGGGCCAGCGCCGCGGCTAGCTCCACGCGGGCTTGGACTGCGTACCCCCGGGCGCCGTTGGCGTCGCAGCTCGAGACTGCTGTCTCCAAGTCCCCGACCGCCGAGGCCACGCGGCCCAGCGCCAGAGCCGCCAGCCCGAGCTGCAGTTCTACCGGTCCCATGTAGACCCCGGCGCCAGCGCCGTTCGCAACGTGCCGGCCGCGGAACGGCTCGAACCGCGCGGCGAGGAACTCTATATCCGCCGTGCGCCCGAGGCCGACGACGACAGCGAGCGCGTGCCCCCAGGCAGCCATGCGCATGGCCGGCGACGGTGTCCAGGCCCCGACCGGCCCGGCCAGAGCGTAGGCCTCAGCGGCCCCCGCATGGTCGCCCTGGTAGAGGCGGATCAGTGCGAAGCTGAGCGCGGGAAAGATGGTAGCGGTGCCGCGGGTGGTGTCCACAGCCTCGGGCCGCAGGTGCTCGGGGATCTGGCCGAGTAGCTCGACGAAGCCGGACCGGTCCATGCCGATGTGCAGGCCCGCCTGGCCAAGGATTACGGCCAGCGCGCCGAACGCGGCCGGGTGCCCCATTTCGTTGAACAGCTTGAACCCCTCGCGCGCCAGTCGCCCCGCCTCGGTGAAGCGCCCGGTCGCCAACGCAAGGTTCGACGCGTAGGCCAGATAATGCCACTGACCTATCGGTCCGCTCAGCCTTTCCACGCAGGCGCCGAGGTCGGCGAGCTCACGCTGGACGTTCCGGAGCTGACCGGTCTCGAACAGGGTGTCGATCCGCCACAGCCGGCCCCACATCTCGACCCAGGCGCTGCCAAGGGCATCGGCGGCCTCGAGCATCCGTCCCGCCAGCACGACCCGCTCGGTGAGGCCTTCGGGTGCGCAACAGGCCAGCTGGCGGGCCCGCAGCGCCCCGACGAGCGCGAGCGGTTCGTTCGACGCGTCGGCGCGGGACAGCGCCTCCCGGCTCACCTCTCCAGCGCGGTCATACTCGCCCAGGTACACCAGCGCCTGTGCGTACTGGGACGACACCCGGGCCCGCAGGTCGTCCGGGAGGTCGTCTCCGGCGACCAGCGCCTGCTCGCAGATGCGGCAGATCTCAGCATCCCATTCCGGTACGCCGGTGGCCTCCATGGCGAGCGCGGTGTGCGCCAGCCCGAGCCGGTCTTGCCGACGAAGGGCCCTGCGCCCGGCTCCGACGGCCGTCTCTTGCGATCCAGGCAGGTCGCCACTGCGGTGCAGGGCCGTGGCGAGGGCGAGCTCGAGCCGGTCAAGGTCCTTTTCGGCGATCTCCTCCTCGCCGACTGACAGAGCTTGGCGGTAGAGGCGCACGGCCTCCTCGAACGCAAGCTCCTCCATGGCTACATCGGCAGCGGCCGCGCACGCCGAGACCGCCCGCGCCCGGTCACCGGGCAGCGACGCCTCGACCCGGTGCCGGGCGACCTCCGCCTGGTGCGAGCGCAGCTGCCCCTCGTACAGCGCTTCGATCGCGTCCGCCGCAGCGCCGTGCAGGCGCCGTTGCTCCGCTGAGCTGAGCCCGGCGCCCACCGCCGAGCGGACCAGCGCGTGATAAAACCGGTGGTCTCCGGGGCGCTCGCCGGCCACCAGGAACCCCGCCGCCCGGCACTCTTCCATCGGAGCGAGCAGGGCTAGCACGGGGACATCCAGCATCCGGGCCACCACTCCGGCCGAGAAGTTGTTGCCTGCTACCGCCGCGGCCTGCAACATCGCCCGGGCGGGCGCGGACAACTGGCCGAGCCGGTGGGCCGTCGCGTCGACCACCCGGCCCGGCACCGGCGCCGGCTCGCCGTGACGCTGCTCGACGAGAACACGTGCCAGCTCCTGGACAAGGAACGGATTGCCTCCGGTCTCAGAATGCACCTTGGCGGCCTCCTCCTCCGACGCGGGGATCCCGGCGGCGAGGAGCATGTCGCCGACTGAGTGCGCGGGCAGGCCACGCAGGTCCACGCGCTCGGTGTTGGCATCGGCTGAAAGGCGTTGCAGGAGCCCGGCACTGGTGTCGGCGGCCGTCCCCGAGCCCCGGTAGGTGGCGACGAGCAAGATAGGCGTCCCCCGCAGCTGGCCCACGACATCGGCGAGCATCGCCGCCGACGCCTGGTCCGCCCACTGCAGGTCATCGAGTACCAGCAGGAGGCCGCCCGGTCCGGCCGCGTCCGCCAGCCGCCGGCGCACCTCGGCGAACAGCGCGAACCGCTGGGCTGTGTTGGCATCGGCGCCGTCGGCCAGATCCGGGCGCTCGGCGTCGCGAAACACAGCCGACCACAGGTCGGCACCGGACCTGGCTTCAGCGGTCCGGACAGCGGGCTCCTCCAGCATCACCCGCCACAGCCCGTAGGGCGGCGAACTGCCCCGGTCGGCCGCCCGGCCAGGCCACCGGCACACCCCGCGCTGCGGCCAGCGCGGCAACCTCTTCCGCCAGCCGGGTTTTCCCTACTCCCGCCTCGCCCGTGCACAGCACGAGCCGGCCCCGGCCGGCCAGGGCATCATCCAGGTACGACGTGACCCGCGCCAGCTCGCGGTCGCGGCCAACCATCCTTTGGGACGTATCGCCCTCCACGGCGCAACCATAAACGCCCACGGAACTGCATACGGTCGAGCATCCGCTGGACGTGGCACCTTGTCCTGCCCTAAGTGACCCGCGGCACGTCGTTGACAGTCCCAATCGGGACATGGACGAGCGTCTCCAGCGGTGGGTTCTTGTCACGGGGCTCCCATGCCGATAGAAGAAGGTGACCGCAACTGAACAGGTTGTGCTCGATGGTATTTTCGACGAGGCGCAGATCCGTCCGGCCTACCAGCCGATCGTTAATCTCGAGCACGGCGACGTGGTGGCCGCTGAGGCGCTGGCGCGTTGGCCCGGGCTCGGCGTTAGCCCGGACGCCGCCTTCGAGCACGCACGGCGCGTCGGGCGCGTCGGGGAGCTGGACACGAAGTGCCAGCGGGCCGCGGTCGAGGGGCTAAGGGGTTCTGATCTACCCGAAGGCTTCAAAGTGTTTGTCAATGTTGAGCCGGGCATGTCGGTCGCCGCCCTCACGGAACGGAGCACCGGGCCGCGGCTGGTAGCGGAGATCACCGAGCGAGCCTTGATGAACAACCCAGCCGAACTGCTCCGATCGGTCCGCCAGGTGCGCGCCCGGGGATGCGGGATTGCCCTTGACGACGTGGGAGCCGTCCCCGATTCGCTCTCCCTTCTCCCGTTCCTGGCACCCGATGTCATCAAGCTGGACATCTCCCTCGTCCAGCGGTGGCCCGATGCTGGCCAGGCCCGCATACTGACCGCTGTCTCTGCCTACGCCGAGCGCTCTGGCGCTACCGTCCTGGCCGAGGGCATCGAAACCGAGGCTCATCTTCAACAGTCACTAGCGCTAGGAGCCACGCTCGGGCAAGGCTGGTACTTCTCCCGGCCCGGGCCGCTCGAAGCGCACCCGCCGCTCCACCAGTCGATCTCCCTTCTGGACGCGCCGGTACTTTGCAGTGGTACTCCGTTCGACTTGCTCGACCCCCGCCGGGTGCGCATCGGCACCAAGGGCCTTTTGCTGTCGATTTCACGCCACATCGAACAGCAGGGCCTCAGCCTGGAGATGCCGCCTCTTGTGCTCGCAGCGTTCCAGAGCGCTGGTCGGTTCACCCCGGCTACAGCCGCTCGTTACCGAGACCTGGCCGAACGCTGCCCCTTGGTCGTCGCCCTCGGCGCCGGCCTGGGCACAAACCCGGCTAGAGGCGTCCGAGGCGCAAACCTTTCCCCCCGCGACCCTCTGCGCGGGGAATGGACCGTCATCATCGTCGGCGCTCATTACAGCGGAGGCCTCATCGCCAAAGACCTCGGCGACACTGGCCCGGACCTGGGGCGCCGGTACCTTTTCGCACTTACCCACGACCACGACACCGTCCTCGCCGCCGCCACAGCCCTCCTCGGCCGCATCGAGCCGGTCTGAACCCGACCTACCGTCCGCAGTTGCCAGAACCCCGTCGGCGACCTGGGAGCCATCCACAGCCGCGCTAGCGGGGGCGCCCAACGGACTGCCCACAAAACAGGCCGATAGTCTCGCTCCCATGTCGGGTCCTCCTGCCCTGGGCCGGGTAGTGGGTCGCGACGACGAGTTCGCCGCGCTGGGCCGGCTGATGGCAATGGGTCGCAGTTCTTTCCATGCCCTAGTCATGGAAGGAGAGCCGGGGATCGGGAAGACAACTCTGTGCCGGATGGGCGCCGAGCTGGCCAGGGGTCAAGGCCTGACTGTGTTCTCTTGCAACCCGGTCGAGGCGGAAACCAAGCTCGCATTTGCCGCGCTCGGCGACCTCTTGGCGCCGCTGTCCGACGACGTCGTCGAAGAATTGCCTGAGCCGCAACGAGTAGCGCTCGAGGTGGCCTTGTTGCGCACCCCTGCGGCCAGCGGGCGAGCGGAGGACGGCAGGGCGTTGGGCATGGCGCTCCAGTCAGTGCTCCGCCGCCTGGCCGCGTCGGCACCGGTCCTCGTGGTGATAGACGACGTTCAATGGCTCGACAGGGCGTCGGCCGCGGCACTGGCCTTTGCGTGCCGTCGCTTGCCCGACTGCCCCGTACGGTTACTGGTCACGCGACGGCTCGAGCTCGGCAGCGGCGCTGACGTACTGGGGCTCAGGCGAGCCCTGCCAGGGACAGTGGAGTGGTTGACGTTGGGGCCACTTAGGCTCAGCAGCCTTTACCACCTGATCCGGGCAGAGTTAGGACAGGCTTTCCCGCGACCCACGCTGCTGCGGATCGAAAGTGCCACCGGCGGCAACCCACTTTTCGCTCTGGAACTGGCCCGTGCACTTGCCGAAGAAGGTGCGCTACCTGGGCCAGGTGAGCCGTTGCCAGTTCCATCCTCGCTGGCGGAGCTGTTGGGCCGGCGCGTCCGCCGCCTCTCCCCGGAGGCTCAAGAGACGCTCCTTGTCGCGGCAAGCCTTCCGAGCCCCGATGCGCCGACTGTCGAGGCTGCGCTCGGGCGTAAGGTCCAGGGAGACCTCGAGGAGGCCGAGCGGGCCGGGATTGTGGAGCTCCTTCAGGAGCGGCTCCGGTTCAGCCACCCCCTGTTGGCATCGACGGTCTATCGCGGTGCACCAGCCGCCAAACGCCGCGCGGCCCACTCGGCCTTGGCGGCAGTAGTCACCGAGCCGGAACAACACGCCCGTCACCTCGCACTGGCGGCCAACGGCCCCGACAACGAGGTGGCTTTGGCGCTGGGGACGGCAGCGGCTTCGGCGGCAGAGCGGGGGGCGCCCGAGGTGGCCGTCGAGCTGATCGAACTGGCATGCCACCTGAGCCCTCCCGGTTGCGTTGACTTGGGTCACCGGCGCTTGTCTTTAGCTGAGTACCGCTTTCGGGCTGGGGACGCGGACGGAGCACGCCAGTTGGCAGGCGACCTCTTCGAGACCCTGCCACGCGGGCCGTTCCGGGCCGCGGCGGCCGAGCTCTCGGCTCGCGTCCTACACGTGGCCGGCACTCCCTCCGAAGCGGCGGCTTACTGCCTGAACGCCCTGGAGGACGCCGGGCTCGACACGGTGCTGTCGGCCCGCCTCCACGCCACGCTTGCTCTGGTTTCCTGGCACGATTTCGGGCTTGCCCGCCGGCACGCACAACTCTCGCTGCAGGTGCTCGAGGACGCCGGTGAGGAGGACCCAGTAGTGCAGCAGCGCGCTCTTATGGCCTATGCCCAGGCCGAGTTCTATGCGGGCAACGAACTGCCGGGAGACGTCGTGCGGCGCGGGCTGGAACTCGAGCGATTGGCACCGCCCGCCACCGTTGCCGAGCGGATGAGCGCTTCGCTAGGGGCTTGGCTCAAATACCAGGGAGATTTTGACGGGGCGCGGCACTGGCTGGACGTGACCCTGAGTGCGTCAAGGATTGAGGGGGACGATTCATCACTTCCCTATGCGCTCAGCCATTTGCCACAGCTCGAGTTGTGGGCCGGGAACTGGCCCGGGCCGAATCATTGTCCCGTGAACATCTCGAAGTAGCCGCGCAGATGGCGCAGGCGTCACAGCTGCGTCAGGCTTGGTACAACTTGTCCATTGTCCAAGCGCACCGAGGGTTTGTCGACGAGGCCCGGGCGATAGCGAGCGAGCTGCTGGCTGAGGCCGATATCGAAGGTGACGACTGGGACGCGTCGAACGCGCTGTCCGTCCTAGGGTTCGTGGAGCTCTCGCTCGGCGAGGCAGGGCTCGCGGCGAGCCTCCTCGCTCGCAGTTTGGAACGCCACGAAAAACTGGGGGGGCGCGAGCCTTTGCGTTCCCAGGCCGATTATGCCGAGACCTTGCTCAAACTGGGCCAACTAGAGCGAGCAAGCGAAGTCGTGGGCATACTGTCGGAGCGGGCATGGCTTGCCAAGCGCGAACCACTCCTGGCCGTCGCCGCCCGGGCTAGAGGACAAGTAGCCGCAGACGGCGGTGAGCTTGAGGGTGCCAGCAGGGCACTGGACGAGGCACTCGCTCACCATGATCGGGTCACGGTCCCTTTCGACTTAGCTCGCACCTTTATGGTCATAGGGCAAGTGAACCGTCGGCGGGGCGAGCGAAAGGCGGCAAAGGTGGCTCTCGAGCGGGCCATGACGATCTTCCACGATTTAGGCGCGCCACTTTGGGAAGCCCAGGCTGAGGCCGAATCGCGCCGGGTACCAGTGCGTCACGGTGCTCCTTTGGAGCTCACCCCAACCGAGGAGCAGGTGGCCAAACTGGCCGCCATGGGGCGGACCAACCGTGAAGTGGCCAAGGAACTGTTCATTAGCCCGAAAACCGTCGAGGCGAACCTGGCCCGGGCCTATCGCAAACTCGGGATCGCCTCCCGGGCGGAGCTCGGCGCGGTCATGGCGGCCCGCGGAGATAACCGGGCCGCCCGAGGAAGGTAGCCGGACCGCCCGCGTCGCCGGTCCGCGTCGCAGCCCGCCTCGCCGCCTACGGGGAAGGCGCTCCCAAACCATAGGGAAACAACGGACGCAAGGGGGGCTCGGCGTCCTTAAATTCGGGGGCGTGGGACGTGGCAACAAAGCAGCACCAGCCTTCCTCGTTGAGCACTACTGGCCCGCGGGGACCCCGAGCACGTTCGTCACCGCCACAGCTCGCCTGCGGGCCGCGGTCGAACTGCTCACTAGCGCGGGAACCGCCGTCCAGCTCCTTCACGCCACCTTCGTCCCCGAAGAAGGCAGCGCTTTCTGCGTCTTCTCGTGCTCGTCGCCGGAGTTGGTCGAAGAGGCGTACAAGCGAGCCGGCATTGCCTTCGAGCGCATGCTGGACGCCGTAGAAATCGAACCCGAACGTGACAAGGAGCCCAGATGACCCGCCGGATCCTCATCGAAAACAAGCCACGTCAAACATTAAAGCGACGGCTCGTGCTCGCTATAGGCGTAGCCACGCTGGCCCTCCAGGGGACCGCCACCTTGCCAGGGGTCGCGCTCGCAGCGACGGCCCCCCATGTCCAAGAACTGAGGGCGCACAGCGACGTCGAGCTGGTGTGCACATTGTTGCACGATTGCCCGGCGATAACCGGTGTAACGCCAGCCTTCGGGCCCTCGGGGAGCGTAACGATCACGGGCGAAAACCTGTCAGGGGTCACGCAGGTAATGTTCGGGGCCGCGCCAGCGCTCTCCTTTCGGTACGTCCCACCCCTTCATCCGAGGGAGCAGGGAACACTTGTGGCCACAACTCCCGAACCGGCCTACGGGGAGACGGTTCCTGTCTACGCGTTAGAAGGAACGTCGACGGTACCCAGTCGAGCCACCTACTCCTTCGCGCTCGGGGAGTTGGATGTCACGGGCCCGGCGCCGGAGTGCCCAGAGGGGTCACAGCTACCGACGTGGTTCAACCCCCCCGACTACGACCACGACCTAAACCTCTCACATGTCCCGACGACGCTAGCGTTTGCCAGCGCGAACCCTGTGCTGCACATCACCACAAGTTTCGAAAATGACTCTGGAGATTACCCTTTCCAGTACACGCCCGTATTCGACAGGTCCAAGTGCCCGGAGGGGTACACGACCATCGGCGATGGAGCGACCTACTCGGCGACCCTCGAAATGTGCGCGGTTAGCCAGTCGGTCCCATCGGCGACAACCGTCACAACGCTCCCTCCGGGCAGCCCCCCCGTCGGGCCGTGCACTAACTGGGACGGGACCCAGGGCCAATGGGTACCCGGCCCGACGGTCCAGGACCAGCTCACTGATGGCCAGCAGCTGGCCACGGACCTGGATAGGACTACGACCGGGGACTTGGCATTGCAGCTTCTTCCCGGCCAGTCACTTGGCCTCAACAACATCACCGAAACGCTGCGCGTCGTCGTCGAAGTTCAAGCGACCGATTCATACATTGGGCAAGGCACTTTCTACAAAATCCCGTCGAGGGACGTCAGGTCCGAATCGAACCCGTTCAACGTGATCCTGGCGCCGGTGGCCGCCGTGCAGGCCAGCGCCGTCCCGTACACAATTATCTATGCCCCCCCTGGCGATCTGAGCACCGCTACCTTCGGTAGCACTATCGGCTTCGGGACGGACTACACAGTTGCCAACAGCAGCACTCAAAGCAATTCCGAAAAGACCGAGCAAAGCATCGAAGAAAAGACGAGCCTCTCGCTTGGCAAAGACATCATTCCAGCAATGAGCGTGTTCGGTATCGACTTCGACCAATCGACGAAGTGGGACAGCTCAACCAAAACGTCTTTCGGCACCACCGACGACCTAAGCCAAGAAACCTCCGACACAGCCGCCTTCGGTTTATCACGGACTGTGTCCCCGGATTACAACGATTGGCCTGGGGACGGCGTTACCTGCCCGCTGCTTGCGACGCCGGCCCCCGACGGCAGCCTGTACGACTGCAGCTCGACCGGCCTTCAACACGCCTCCGCTGCAACCCTGTACAACCATGAGGCCTTCTGGAACGACGTGTTCCAGATCGTGCTCCATCCCCAGTACGCGGTTTACAGCTTGGGGTCGGGGCAGACGCAGTACGTCATGCTGGCCGCTGACCCGAGCATGGGTGAACGCACGGTGTTGGAGCTGTACGACTGCGAGCTCGGTGTATCCCTCGACGGCGTCAGCCAATGCGAGGTCCCCTACACCTCTACGGGCTTGACCTATGCGTCCGGAGGAGCAGTGACCTACACCTCGTCGGCGCAGTATGCATTGATCAGCCCGACGGAGGCGAAAGACCTGTTGGCTCTAGACCCGTTCTTTGCAGACGGGACCCAGGACGCCAATATCCCTGCCAACCGGGGTGAAAGGCTCGCACCGTGGGCTTACGGGGCCTACGCCAGTGGAGCCGTCGCAGGCCGGACCGGCGGGTCGGAGTCGGCGAACATCGCCAACCCGTCGTACACGAACACCCAAGCCCAAAAGCAAACCTCGAACTCGACGATGACCGCGAACGTGGACGTCAGTGACACGATTGCGTCGGACTACGGCGGCGGGCTCAAGATCGCCGGCTCCAGCGGGGCGCTGACTTACGGCAACACGCAGGAGTCCGATTCGAGCGTCACCCTGACGTTCAAGGATTCGACCGCCGTCAGCACGAGCCAGGTGACTTCTAGTACCGCCCTGCTTAGCGACGTCGACAGCACGACGCCCGGAGCCAAATGCCCTACTCCGACGCCGAGCGGGCCGATCTGCCACGGCGCCTTACTCGACGAGTCGCGGGTCAATATCTTCCTCGACCGGTTGTTCGGTAGCCTCATGTACGTCGACCCGGCCGCACCACGCAAGCCGAGCGGCCTGACCGTCGCTAAGGAGGCGTCCCTCCTACCTGGGCTTACGTTCGCAACTTTCGAGGGACAGGCCGAGGAGTCGTCGGGCTTTACGGACGTCTCGCCTCGGTCCGCATCAGGGCTAGCCATTGGGACGCTCACCAGGATTGGCGTAATGACCGGCTTTGGACGACAGTTCCGCCCCGACGCACCCTTCACGGGCGCCGAACTGGCCACGAGCCTCGGCCATTCGGTGAGGCTCAGCACGTCAAGCGCCCTCAAGACGCTCACTGGTTCCACGCAGGGCGCGGACCAGGCACTGACCGAGAAAGGGCTCGCCCACGCCATCTCGGTCGCACTCGGGGTCGCACCGAGCCGTGCGGACAGCTACGTCGACCACGCCTTCGCCCACGACCGCTTTAGCGGGAGCCAAATCGTGTCTCGGGCCGACGCCGCCATAGCGCTCTTCCCAGCTCTGACGGCCCGTTGTTTGCGAGGCTGCCATGTGGGCAGCTGACCATCCCTTGAAAGCACCAGGTTGGGCTTTGGTGGCCAGCGCTGCGTTAGCTATGTCGGCCCTCGGCTTGTGTACAGCGGCGGCCGGCGCAGCCGCACCGCCAACGTGCGGGCTTGCTTCGCCAAGTTTGGTCGGCTCGGTGTACGGCGCCAAGTTTGGCCCCGCATTTTCAGAGACGAAGGGCCATGTCACTGTCTGCAGCTACCTAGGCACGGCGCCTGTCATTTCTGTCCTGGTCCGATTTCAAACGAGCGAGGGCAGCGCGGCGTTCAACGCAGCGCGCAGGCAGTTCGACCGTCGGGGTGAGCATTCCGTTAGCCGTCCAGGGTTCGGGCAAAGTGCATATTCGGTAGTCCTGGGTTCAGGAAAGACCATGACGAGTACGATTGTCGTCCTGACGGGGTCGACGGAGCTCCTCGTAACGGGCACCGGGCCCTTAGCAAAGCAGAACAGCTCGCCGAGAGGGTCCTCGCCAAGTTTTAGGTCGGTGCGACGACGTTCGCGTTGGAGCAGCGGGCAGTGACAGCGGGCAGCGGATGGGTTCGGGACTAGAGAACTCGAGCCGCGTTGTACTGCCACCTAAGGCAACTCGATACTCCCGGCGTGAATTCCTTGCAGGCAGAGCCGGCTGCGCTAAGGACGGTCCTCGTGCACCCCCGCCCGGTCGGAGTGCCTCGCCTTGGGACCGTATCGCCGATACTCCTCCTCGCGGTCCCAAAGGTCAAACGACATAGCGCGTAAGCTAACCAGGGCGTTGTCGATGGCACATGGGCTCGATGGAAAAGTGGCGGTCGTGACCGGTGCTGCCTCGGGTATCGGCCTTCGCACGGCGGAACTGTTCCTGGAAGAGGAGATGACGGTCGTCGGGATCGACCTGTGCGCCGTGCCTGCCGGCTTGGCCGAGCACCGACGGTTCGTCGAGATCACCGCCGACATCTCCAACGCTGCCGACGTGAGCGCAGCGACGGCCCGTGTCCGGGCCTCACTGGGCCGCTGCGACGTCCTGGTCAACTGTGCTGGCGTGCTCGTCAACGGGACTGCCACGCAGACCAGTGAGGCCGAATGGGACCGGACGATGGCAGTGAACCTTCGAGGAGCCTGGTTGACGTCTCGAGCATTGATCCCTTTGATGGAGTCCTCGGGCGGGGGGTCGATCGTCAGCGTTGCCGCTGGGGCTGGGCTACGGCCCCTACCCGGGCTGGCGGCCTACGCCGCCTCGAAGGCAGGGCTCGTTGCGCTCGCCCGTTCCATCGCCCTGGACTATGCCGCATCGGGCATCCGCAGTAACTGCGTCTGCCCGGGCCCGACCGACACGCCCATGTTCGTCAACGACGAGGGCAACATTCGCGCACGTGAAGACAACGGCGGTGCTTGGGCCAGGCCGCTGTCTCAGCCCGAGGAAATCGCCCGGGCGATCCTGTTGTTCATCTCGCCCGAAATGCGCACGCTGACGGGTGCAGCACTCACCATCGATAGCGGCCGAGTGCTGCATTGAACGGGCATGGAGTCGAACACCGACTGTTTTATCGCCACGCCAACAACTGATGGGCCGCCCCTCCAAGCCCATTTTACTTGAACTTTTAGCTGACCCTGACCGGAACAATGGCCACTTTTCGTGAGAATTGTCCTGCCCCTGAGGCCTCGCGTGAACTTGCTCGCAGCGCGGGGTTTGGTGGGCCCACCAACCCGTGCGCTTCACGAAGTCGGCGTGGCCCGCGTAAGGTGCCACTGTTTGTGATTGTCCACGCACTGTTAGTGGTCAGATCCCCGGTAGAGTCCCAGAAGTGAACTCGCTGCGCATACCAGGCCGAGACGGTGACGTGGCTCTGGGTCATTATGAACAGGCCCAAGCTTCTCGGGGTTGCGCGTCAAGCCAGGCTAACTCGAGCGATCTTCATCGAGTTTCCCGGCCCGCGAAGAACCTTTCATGACATGGAAGCCCGCGGGACGAAGCGGGCTCGTGATCGCTGTGATTGTTTTGACCGTCGGCCTGATGGGGTACTTTCCGGGTCGCGCCGGCGCTTCCCCTTTGCCCACCGTCACTTCCTTGTCGCCTGCGGCCGGGCCCATTGCCGGCGGCACGAGGGTGCTCATTACCGGAACCGGTTTCGTGGCGAATTCGACAACCGTAAGTTTTGGGACTACTGCGGCAGCGGGCCAGACGGTCAACTCTGCGACGACGATGCACGCGACTTCGCCGGCAGGCACAGGGACGGTCGATGTGACGGTGTCGGACTCGAACGGGACCTCGGCGACGTCGTCGGCCGACAGCTTCAGCTACCTGGCCACCCCGACGGTCATCTCCTTGTTGCCTGCGGCCGGGCCGATCGCCGGCGGCACGAGAGTGATCATTACCGGCACAGGTTTTGTGGCGACCTCGACAACCGTAAGTTTTGGGACTACTGCGGCAGCGGGCCAGACGGTCAACTCTGCGACGATGATGCACGCCACCGCCCCGCCCGGTACCGGGACCGTCGACATCACTGTCACGACCAGCGGAGGGACCAGCGCGACCTCGTCGGCCGACCAGTTCAGCTACGTGGCGCTCCCAACAGTCGTGTCGTTGTCGCCGGCGGCCGGGCCCAGCGGCGGCGGCACCACTGTGGTTATCACCGGCACGTCTCTGTCGGGAGCGAGCGCGGTCGATTTCGGCTCCACCGCCGCCACCGGCTACAGCATCGGCTCGCCCACTGAAGTTAGCGCCACCGCCCCACCCGGTACCGGGACCGTCGACATCACTGTCACGACCAGCGGAGGGACCAGCGCGACCTCGTCGGCCGACCAGTTCAGCTACGTGGCGCTCCCAACAGTCGTGTCGTTGTCGCCGGCGGCCGGGCCCAGCGGCGGCGGCACCACCGTGGTTATCACCGGCACGTCTCTGTCGGGAGCGAGCGCGGTCGATTTCGGCTCCCTCGCCGCCACCGGCTACAGCATCGGCTCGCCCACTGAAGTTAGCGCCACCGCCCCACCCGGTACCGGGACCGTCGACATCACTGTCACGACCAGCGGAGGGACCAGCGCGACCTCGTCGGCCGACCAGTTCAGCTACGTGGCCCTCCCGGTCTCAGGGCCTCCAGGGACGACTGTGCCGACGGCGACACCGGCCCCAGTCGCTCCGCCAGTTCCGGTTGCGCCCCCGGGCCCGCTTTCGACCGTCCCGTCGCCGGTGTTGGTACCGACGGGTGGCGGGGTTGCGGCAACGCCGACCGGCGCCGGGTACTGGGTGTTAGACCCGGAAGGTCAGTTGTCGGAACACGGTAACGCCGGCGATTTCGGCTCGACTAACTCCACCCTGCTAAATGCCCGCGTCGTGGCGGTCAACTCCACCGCTGATGGCGACGGGTACTGGCTGGCCGCTGCCGACGGCGGGGTGTTCGCCTTCGGGGACGCCGGCTTCTACGGATCGACGGGCGGCCGGGCTCTCAACGCTCCGGTCGTCGCCATGGCCCGTACTGTCGATAACGGCGGCTACCTTCTAGCTGCGGCAGACGGCGGGGTGTTCGCCTTCGGGGACGCGAAATTCATGGGCTCGCTCAGTGGCACCCATCTAAACCAGCCCGTCACATCGATGGTGTCAAGCCCTGACGGTAAGGGCTATCTGCTTGCAGCCGCCGACGGGGGGGTCTTCGCCTTCGGTGACTCCCGCTTCTACGGATCCCTCGGAGCGGTAGACCTGAACCGCCACATCGTCGGCATCACCTCCACTCCGACTGGCAAAGGGTATTGGCTCCTCGGCGCCAATGGAGCGGTTTACGCCTTCGGGGACGCCCGCTTCTACGGATCCCTCGGCAAAAACCGGGCCACAGATATCGTCGGGATCGTCGCCGACGCCAACCTCGGTTACCGCCTGATCACCGCCCAGGGCTACGCCATCGCCTTCGGGGCCGCCCCAAGGAACTAAGGACCATCGGCGGCGGCAATCGCGGCCAACGCTAGCCAGCACCCCAAACGAGGTGCCCCCCGAGACATTCGACCCTTCGGGCGGTCCTTGACTAACCAGGTCACGTCGGCGTTGACGCCAGCCCCCACTCCGCATACCGAGCCAGCGCCTTAGTACCCTCGGCCCCGCTCATGCACAACGCCGTCCGCGCCGCTTGGTAGGCGGCCCCACACTCGTTGAACAAAGCCAGCGCCTCTACGAGGTGGCCCCGCGCCCGGGCCAGCACGGCCGCTGAGTAAATGCCCCCCTCGGCCACCGCCTCGGCGTCAGCAAAGGCAACCGGGCCAAGGGCTTCGGCCCGCACCGCCCCGTACCAGCCCCGCCACGGCGACACCAAGGCCGAAGGTGGCTCGGCCATCAGTTCGGCCGCTTCCCGGCGCCGGCCGTGGTGCAGGAGCACGTCGGCCCGCATCATTCTGATGAAGAAGTCTCGGCCGTGCCGGGCGGTGGCCACCGCTTCCGCTTGGCGCCACCATTCCGCCGCGGCTTCATGGTCGCCCCGGTAACCACAAATGGCGGCGGCACAGCACAAGGCCCGCAGGAGCATGGAATTGCCGGTGCCAGGACGTTGGAGGGCCTCAGCGAAGGCGCCCGAAACTTGTTCGAGGGATTGGTCGAACTTTCCCAAAAAGAAAAGGGCGGGGGCCAATTGGGTTGCCCCGCCGAAGATAATGCCCCGTCCACGGCCGAGCTCGTCCATCACTCTGCCCGCAGCCAGGGCGTCCTCGAAGCGGCCCAGGATGCAGTCCAGCATGCAGGACATGTGAACGGCGTCGAAGCGCTCCAGGAACTGCCGCGCCTGGTGAGGGTCGAACCTCTCCGTGATCTCCAGCCTTTCGGAGACGGCGGCTTGAGCCGTGGGCATGTCGAGGCGTTTCAGGGCGACCGAGCACCAGCCGTCGAGTGCGCTCGAAAGAATGGCCATGTCGCCACATTCCCTGGCTGCGAGCAAGGACTGCTCCGCGTCAAGGCCCATTCGTTCGACATCGCGCGCTTCCCAATCGCTGCGCCAGGTCCGCGCGAGCAAGGCACGCGCCCGCGAACAGGGGTCGCCGGCCGCTTCGGCCGCGGACCACGAACGCTCGACCAGCGGGCTGGTGGCTTCAGGCTCGCACTGAATGTCGGCGTAGCAACCGAAACGGCCCATCAGCTCTACCCTTCCCGAGGTGGCGTAGGCCTCGGCGGCTGGGTCGCCGGCGGCCACGGCGAGATCGGTGGCCAGTCCGAACAGGGCGACGGCCCTCGTGCCGTGGGACCGGCTCCAGGCCAGATCTGCACCTCGGATGGCGATCTTGGGCTCCTTGGAGGCCACCGCCGCCGCTTCGTACAGCATTTCGGCATCGGACCAATGCCCATGACCGCGCTCCTCCCAGGCTCGGGCCACCCCCAGGGCCAGCTCGGTGAACTCGGGGCGGCCCAGCTCCTGAGCCGCCTCGACGGCCGCCGCCAAGTCATGCTCGTCCCCATGGCTCAGGCCCTTGTCAACGGCCTCGAGCGCCCAGTCCACCAGGTGGTGGCCGACCGCGTTCTCTTCTCCCGCGGCACGTAGGCGCTCCCGGGCGTCGGCCCGCACCAGCTCCAGCTGGCGGTAACGGTCCTCCAGGCGCACAAGCAGTGAGGCGTCGACCAGATGGGCAACGCCAGCCGCGACCCGGGCCCGGGGCTGAGCGGGAAGCAGCTCGTCAGCCACGCCCAGGCGGAACGGCCCCCTTAAAACGCTTACGGCCCGGTACAGAGCCTGCTCGTCGGCCGTTAGCAGCTCGTAGCTCCAGTTCAGTGTGCCTCGCAGGCTGCGTTGGCGGTCCTGGGAGCGTTCACCGGAGCCCAGGAGGTCCAAGGCTCCGTCGAGACGGGCGGCGAGGTCGTCAAAGTTGAGAGCCGCCAGGCGGGCGGCGGCAAGCTCTATGACCAAGGGGAGCCCCTCCAGGCGCTGGCACAGTTCGACCACCTTGTCCTCGTCCAGGCTGGGCAGTGCTTGGGGTGCCGCTCGGTTGGCGCGCTCCATGAAAAGCCGGGCGGCGTCGGGCGCGAGCAGTGGGCCTACGGCCAAGACGTGCTCTGCGGGAAGGCCCAAACGCTCCCGGCTAGTGGCGACGACGAGGTTGGGAGTCGAGTCCCATATGTGGCGGGCGAGGCCAGCGGCGCCGTCCAGCACGTGCTCACAGTTGTCGAGAACCAGGATCACGGGGACCGCGGCCAATTGCTTTGAGACGGCTGACAGAGCGCTTGCCCCCGGCTCAACCATGCCCAGGGCGCCTGCCACCGCCCTCGCCACCGCCTCCTGATCGCTGCCTCGGGGCAGGACAGCCAGATCCGCAAACGCTACCGGTCTGCCCTCCATGGCCCGTAGCAGAAGCCGGGTCTTGCCTACGCCCCCTGGCCCCACCAGGGTGACCAGGCGTTGTTGGGACAGGGCAGTGCCCAGTTCCACAAGCTCGGCTTCCCGGCCCACAAAAGACGTCGGAGGCTCGGCCGGCCGGTGCAACTGGAGGGCGTCGGCCGCTGATTGCTCAGAGGCATAGACAGCTAGGGCACGGCGGTCTCGCAAGCCCAGCTTGCGTAACAAGGAGGACACGTGAGTCTCGACGGTGCGTTCTGATATGAAGAGGCGCTGGGCGATCTGGGCGTTGCTGAGGTGCTCCCCGAGCAGGCTGAGGACCTCGGTTTCCCGGGCCGAAGGCTCCAGTTGCATTACAGCCATTTTGGCCGCTCCGAGCCCATCGGCGGGCCTAATTACTGCCTCCGTGCCAGCTCCGTACCATCTCCGTGCTCGTCCCGTACCAGCCCGGTGGCGGCCCGGTGCCAACCCGGTGCCGGCCCCCGCGGTCGTCACTTACTGGACGTACCCACTTGCCCAAGAGGCTGGAGCCAACGACCCGCTGCGCCCCAACTCGGGGGAGACCGGGTACCGGAGGCCAAATCGATGCACCCGTCAATCACTGAGCAAATCGCTTCAATGCACGACCGAGAACTCCTCGACCGTTCCCGTCACCATTCTCGGCTTCCCGTGAGGCACAGCCGGGCGAAAACTGTCCGAGACTTACTTAGGGCTGTGTGGAGGGGCATGCTCGCAATGCCACGGCTCAGTACATATCGTCGGCGTACCGAAAAACGCATACGTGCTCGCAACATCACATTGCGTTGACTGGAGGAGTGACCTACGGCGACCCGGACCAGGTAGCAGCTCTTCGACGACGAGACTCCGAGCGTGGCGTTGTGCCGGGTAGGGCATTGTGCCGGACCGAAGAACTGTGCGTCGATCGGGCCTTTGGGTGGCTGTAGTAGTGGTGGGGGTCGCTGTTGCCGGCTGCGCGGGAGGATCAACGGTTGGCTCGCAGGTAACGACGCCCGTCGGTTCGCATTCGACCACGACAGCCGCCCGAGCGGCAGGACCGGCTTCGGCGGGGACGTCGCCGCTCGCGGAGGCTCTCGCTTACTCGCAATGTATACGCAGCCACGGCGTCTCGAATTTCCCCGACCCGGTGCGAACCCCCGACGGAGGCTACGGGTACAGGACCAAGGGAATTGACCCGAACTCGGCTACATTCCAAGCTGCGCTGCAGGCCTGCAAGGCGTTGCCATCGCCGTGGAGCTCTGCCGGCCAGCAGCTCTCCTCCGCCCAACAACAGGCGTGGCTGAACTGGGCCCAGTGCATCCGCACCCACGGCGAGCCGGACTTTCCCGACCCGACATTCTCGGGCAGCGAAGTGCACGACCCCAGCGTCGCGTCGAACTCGCCGCAGCTGCAGCCGGCGATGGAGACCTGCCAGTCCCAGGAGCCGTCCGTCGGCGGCCTCGGCGGGTGAGCGTCAAACGCAGGCCAGAAGCGCGGCAGCCCGTCGGCGACATCGACACCGCCACAAACCTTTGAGCAGACGGTGAAGTTCGCCGTCCCTGAAATCACAAAGATTGGCGTGGAAGTCCCATCTAACCGGTCCGCCCTCGTGGGCATTATCACCCTCTCAGGGGGAAAACGCGCCGCGGTCTCGCTCTCACTGGTTCTGAGGTCCTAGTCGCGTCCCCGGGGGCGCGAGCCTGGTCCTGGTCGACCGCCGTTCAGGCGGGTGAGAACAATGGCGACGCTGTGCCAGGACGTGGAGCCAACCGCCGTGCATGATGGTCTCGATGGCGGCGATCGCGGAAGGAAGTCTTCTCGGGAGGCTCCAGGGCTACGTGTCGGCGGCAGTCGGCTGCTCTCCCGACCGCATCACGGCAGCCAGCCGGTTCCAAGACGGTAACCGTCACGCCGTGTACAAGGTCTCCTATGTCAGTCCCGCAGGGACCACGGAAGACCTGGTCGTACGGGTCTCCTTCAGTGGCGCCCCAGCCGATTGCGCTCAAGCTGAGCGAGAGGCGACGGTGCTCAAGAAGGCGGGAGGCATTGCTGCGCCACTGCTGTACGACTTCCGCTGTAACAGCCGGTGGTTCGAAACACCGACCATGTGCATGGAGTTCGTCCCGGGGCAACAGAAAGAGCTGAGGTCAGCCGCGCTCGGCGAAATCGAGCGCTTGGGATCGGTCGTCGCTTGGGTCCACGAACTTCCGGTCGACGATCTCGTCGACGGGTCATCTGAACCCGGCGACCTCGTGTCATATGCAGAAGGCAGGCTGCAGTCGATCATGTCGACCCTCGTCTGGGCTCGTGACCCTCTTCCCGCCGCGATCCAATCTCGCCTGCGGATTGCGGCCAATTCGGTACAGCGAAGCTGCGGAAAAGCGCGACGAGACAGGAGCTTCAACGCTGGCGCGGCTCTCGCTCTCCTCCACGGTGATCCCGGCCCCGGGAACGTACTTTGGAGCCCGGGCCCTATCTTGATCGATTGGGAATATGCCCGCTTGGGTGACCCAGCGGACGAGATCGCGTACCTGCTCGACCAAAATGATCTGTCCCCAGGACAGCGCGAGGCGTTTTGGCGTGGGTACCGAGGGGGCGTCAGCACTCAAGAGCCATTAGATGACCTCACCGACCGCACCGATTGGTGGGAGCCAGTGACACTGTTGGGTTCCGCACTGTGGTGGGTCGAGCGCTGGGTACGGCGTGCTGCCGCAGCTACCGAAGGCACGGTCGACCCAGATGTTGGGAGGGCCGCCGGTTACTACGCCGACCACGTCATCTCCCGCCTCGACCGGTTGGAAAGAATCCTCGACCGACATTGACAAATGGAGCCCACTGCTGGCCACTGCGACGAGCGGGCTGCCGCACAGAGCATTGCCGGAGAGGCCTTACGACGACGCCACAGGCAACGCACTGCAGGAGAGGAGCCAATAGGACCCGCGGGGAACCCGTCGTCCCGCCGCAGCCACCCGACCAGGGGCATCAACGAGCGAGCGTGGGTGCCTCAAACCGTTCCCCGTTTTTCTCGGCGGGGGCGGTTTGGGGTACCACACATCGCATCGGGTCGGGTGAACGGGGCCAGTGCTTATGCAGCACCCCCAACCGGATTCGAACCCGTTGCGCCGCCTCGAAGGGGGGATCTAGCAGATCTTATGCCCTCGGCTTTTGGCGCGACCTACTCTTTGAACTGCCCAAGTGATGCCAGGCCATGCCAGCTTCTGCCGAGCAAAGCGATCGAGGAGCTCAGAGACCGTCTCAAGGTCGTTATCTGACGTCTCCCGCGCCGGTCGCTGGGTCGTTCACCATCGAGTAGGCGTCGCGGGCATCGACCGACCAGTACTCGCCGACGGTCATGGGCAGGCCGTCCAGGTCGATCTCGTTACCGAAGCGGCTAGAAGCCTCAGCCAAGAGGCGTTGCCAGGCGAACTCGAGTAGGTGCGGTTTAGCCCAGGAGAGTCCGGCGAATGTCCTTCATCAACAAGACAAGGTGAAGTTCGTCGGTAGGGCTTGGCTCGAACTCGGGCACAAGGTGGAGGTAAAACGCACGCGCCTCGGCGGACTCGGCATGGACGAGAAGGCCCCGGCAGCCGATATCAGCGGAAAGCTCGACGAGGCGCGCGAAGACGTCTTGGAGGAGGGCTGCCCCGAGCCCTTTGCCCTCGTGGTCGACATCTACTCCGAGGCGGGCCAGCAAGGCAACCGGCTGCGGGTAGCGTCCAGCACCCTTGCGCATCCGGTCGGGCGCTGAAGAGGTTTGCACCTGCGCCATGCACCAGGCGTAGTAGGCCACGACGAGATCGCTATCGCGCTCAGTGACCACGAAGACCCGTGTACTCCCGGTTGCCGCTGACTGAAGCCCATAGCGCAGCAGCCAGTCTGTCTGCTCCGACGACCGGCACCGGAACCCGCTCAGGTCGTGGCGCCCGGCCAGCAGCTCCGGCGGCTCGTAGCGATTGGTCACTCGCTAAACGGCGAGGGGCGCTGCATCAGCTTTGCGAGACCTGGCAGTTCCCGCGCCGGGCGAGCGTTGAGCGCCTCCCATGCCGCGAGAACCGGCGGATCGAGCTCAAAGCGATCGCGGTCGGCTAGCACACGGCGAGCAGCTTCGTACGCGTGCGAGACGACAAAGTCAGTAAGATCGGTTCCGGTCACAGCAACAGCGCGGTCAATGAGCTCGCGCTCCTCTGGGGTCGTCCGCAGGTCCATACGCCGGTTCCGACGCCGCGTTTTCGTGTCCATTGCTCAACCTCGTTTCACGCTGTACGTCCATTGTACGGCCAAAGGACGCTTCGGGCAAGCTCCCCGACGGGATGACCGGTCCGGCTTCCACAGCCACTAATCATCCAAAGAAGCCCGTCGCCTCTGGCAACGAGTTAGCTAGGAAGCCGGGCACCCCAGGCCGCGTGAGAACTTCCTCTACATATATCAAGTAAGAACAATCCGGTCGTGTACGGGATCCCGCCAGAAACGGAACCGTCTGGGTGCAACCCGAGTAGTGCACATGTGCGCTCGCGCCTCAGCTTTTCTCAGTTCCTGCGGAGGGGTACGGTCTCCCTTGTCTCGGTACTGGTGATCACCTCTGGTATCACTGCGCCAAGCACGGGTCGAGAGCTCAGCCGCTCGTTGACGGTCATGGGAGGTGTCGTTGACCCAAGATGCGACAGCGGCAGAGGCCCAGTGATCGGTCTGCCCCCGTCCTGGTTGGCATACGGGCCCTCCGTCGCCACGACGATGCTCCCGGACGGGATGACCCTGGTCGTGGTTTCCGACTACCCGGCTGCCTCCTACGCCCTGGTACGAGCCTTCACCAGCACGTGCGCCCCTGACCTATCCTTCGGCGACAAGGGTGCCGAACACTTAGCCCTTGGTGGCAGAGACTTCAGGATTGAAGCGGCCGCCCCGGCGAGCGGGGGTGGTGCGATCCTCGCTGGTAGCTCACCTGGCGGATGGGTGGTGGCCCAAATGGAGGCAAGCGGGCGGCTCGACCTGGCGTTCGGGAAGGGAGGGTGGACGGTTTTGCCCTCGGACGGTAGCGCTTCCGCTGTGACTCAAGCGCCTTCGGGTGACATATTCGTCGGCGGCGGCCTCGTTCCGGGCAATGGCCCGATGGGGATAGCTGAGCTGAACGCGCGCGGGACCGTGTCAAAACCGTTCGGACGACAGGGCCAAGTTGTGATCCCCGAGATGATGGACGACTCAGAGCTAACCCGGGTCGCGGTCGAAGGCAACGGCGACATCCTAGGCCTTATTGCTGGCGGCAACATGGGCAACTGGAGAACCACGGTCAACGCATTTAGGCCCAACGGCTCTCCTGTCCCGTCCTTCCAAGGGCAGTTCGCTGCGGCTCTCGAATATGCCTCGCCGGACGTCTTCGTCGCCGACCTCATAACCCGGCCTGGCGGGTTCCTCCTCGTTGGCACCCGCCAAGACGTCCCGGTAATCGCCCCGAGCCCGACGGCCACGGGCCAAGTCGTCGCCTTCGAGGCCAATGGCTCCCTCGACACGAGCTTCGCCCAACACGGCGTAGCCCGCTTCCGCTCTCCTTTGGAAAATCCCGTTTGGGCGCTGCCCATGCAAAACGGCGGGGTCCTGATGGTCGGACAGACGCCCTACACCGAGGCCACTGCGAAGGCACACGCCCGCTTAGAACTACTTGGCATCTCAAAGCAAGGTCGGCTCGAGGCCAGGTACGTTCATGGTGCCGAGGAAGTCCAGCTGCCCTTCCTCAACCAGTCCTTCCCAGCGTCGGCAATACCGGTCAGCGTCACGACCGACGGCAAGATGACCGTCGTCGTTAGCAGCACCGCCGACGGTAAGGCGCTCAAGCTCGTGCAATTGGTGGGTTGACGTGCGAGACCGATAACGACGTGGGGCTGGGTACCTCATGTCTTGGACTTTGCCTTGAAAGACCATCCACGCTCGCCCACACTTTTCCTAAGCGGTGTAATGGCGGATGTCGCCAGGTCGGCGAGAGCGTCTGCAATTGCTCTGTCTCGGTCCTCCGTGGCGTGCTGGTAGCGAAGGTCGGCGCGGGGGTTGGCCTGGCCACCCGGCCGCATCAACTCGGCAACCGAAGCTCCTGACGCCGCTGCCCAAGTGAGACCTGAATGACGCAGGTCGTGGAAGAACACCTCCGGACGCCCGATCGTGAGCCTGGCCCGCTGCCAGGCACGATCGAGCGTGCTGGGATCCATGTGCCGCAATCATCGGCGGCGAACAGCCACGCTTCGGGCTCGACCGTCACAAAGCGGTCCAGGTGCTCGTTGCTGGGCTGCCGCCCCATGTCCCTCTACCTGGACTTTTAGCAGCACCCCCAACGGGATTCGAACCCGTGCCGCCGCCTTGAAAGGGCGATTTAGCAGGTCTTTTGACCTCGGCTTTTGGCACAGCACTTCTATGACCTGCCCAATTATTGCCAGGCCATGCCAGCTCCTGACGGGCAGAGCCGTGTCGTTCTGGCACGGATGTGGCACGAAAGTGCTCGGCTTTGTGCCCGCCACGCCACTCGAAGGGCTGTTGGCTGGCTAACTATGGAATGGGCGACAGGAAAAGGACACAGTAGCGAACCTTTGTTCGACGTACCAGCCTCCCAAGCTGGTCAGTACGGGTCCGATTCCCGTCGCCCGCTCTCTGTAAAACACGAGCTCAAAGCTAGTGAACGACGCTCTGCGAACGTCCTGAGTTGGTCTCCGAGGGCGTTTCGGGTAACTCGTGGGTAACGGTCGAGCACGCGAAGCGCCTCTTCAGGCGAGGTGGGAGAGCATGTCGAGCAACTCGGGACCCACCGTGTTCACGACCATGTCCAAGGCCGCATTGCCGACGTTGGCGGCGACACTCTTGATATGCGCCAACAGGCGTCGGGCCGGCTTGCCCGTCGGCTTGCCGCTAGCGAGATCCTGCTGGGCCTCCTTATACAGCTTGTCGAGCTCGGGGTCTTCGTAGCCGAGGCCCCTTACGATGTCCATCAAACCCTGTACCTTCTCCAGGATTTCACCGGCATCGGTGCCGACGTTCATGGTCTGGTTCGAGTGGTCACCCGTCGAAATCTGGGTGTTCACGCCCTTCACATTGATAACGTGCCCCGCGGGCGCTGCGCCTCTTCGTACTTCGCCACGTTGCCTCCGAACTTTTTGACGCAAGCGACGCCCTTCGAGGTCAACCTGGGGCGCACTATCCCGAAGTCGATTTCCTCCTCTAGCGGCGTCCCTTCAACGTAACCCTCGCCTATCAAATACTGGACCGGCCTTGACCTCCTCGAGGGAGAACGGCTCGCCGAAGTAAAGGGCTAGCTCGTCCTCCAGGAACGACCGAACTGGACGGCCTGACGGTTAGCGTCAAGCCACTGAAGTAGCGACGAGCAAGACGCGGACCAGCGCCCCGGCTGAGCCAGACGGGAAATTTCAAACCGCTCGACCAAATCCGGCCATGCCGACAGGCCGGCCTCCGGCCAGCCTCCCCCGAGGGTGAAAATCCCCTCCTCCTGGAGGAGGCCCGCGCTTAGGCTCTTCGCGTCCCGCTTCCGCCACCTGCCCGGTCCGGCCTTGCTCGGCATAGAGTGCCTCGAAGTCGGCCCGGTCATGTCCAGCACGTCACTGGAGTACATCCTGCGGAGGAGCCACCACAAGCGGCCCTGGTTGACAGTTAGGCGCCCGTCGGCGGGAATATCCACGGCGACAAGGTTACCCGTCGCCCCGGCGCATCGACGTCCTGACAGCGGGCTATGAGTTCCATGCCGCTCGGGACCCCGGCCCGTCCTGCTACGACCGTCACAGCCGCAACGGTTCCCCCGGCCACGCCGATGAGTGCCCCACCGGGGACGACGCAGCGACCATGACCAATGTGAGCGGCGAAGAACTCGATCAGGCCGAGGCAACGCTCTTGGCCGATGGACTCGGTTACAAGGTCATCGGCGGGGGCCTGTTCGGCGTTGTCATCGCGTCGAACTGGACGGTGTTCTCGCAGGCTCCCGCCTCCGGCGCAACGGCTAGCGCGGTGCAACTTGTGGTCGCGAGAGCCTGCTCGTAACCGAGAACGCTGCACTACTCTGTACGGGGCCAGAGGTCAACCCCATGAAGAAGCCCGTCCTGGTCCTTGCCACGGCCTGGGTCCTGGTGCTCGGCGGTTCGGCGGTCGCTGTAGCGGCCACGTCCACCTCGACCAACGTCGCGAAATCGCGACAGCCGAGTCAAACGTCGTACCCTGCTCCACCAGTACAAGCCGACCGCCGCCTGGAAGGCGTCATTCAAGACAGCAGAGGCGACACAGGCCGCCGACATTGCCAAGGTCAACGCCGACCTGTCGCCGGTGCCGGCGCTTGTCTCGACTGGTCACACCTTGGACGCGGCAGGAACAGAGCGCAGTACGCGGCGGCCAACAGTACCGAACGTATCGGCCTTCTACGGCAAGGCCTCATTGACCAGCTCGACTCGCCGGACGGAGGCGGAAACCCCAGTCAACGTCGCCGCTGTCGCCGTCGATAGCCTTACCGTGAACTGGGACACCGAAGCCGTAGAGGCCGCCAAGGCGTATCTCGCTATCAGCCCGTTCATGCTCGGCCCTGATCCAACAGCTTGACTCGCCGGACGGCGGCGAGTTCACAGTCGCGCAGGCGACGTACGGCGCGGACCATTCAGGGGACGGTTGCTAGCCGCCGTGCCGCCGTTGACGGGCAAGCAAAAGCCGCCGCGGCTGAATGCTCCACGACGGCGATACCGAGCTTGTTCAGGCGCAACGGGGACCGCTGCGTGAGGATGGGGCGGCTTGGCCAGAGTCACGCTCGCCGAGGCTTGCGACAACGAGACGTTGAGGCTGAACGGTCCGGCGTATCTGTCGACGAACTCGTCGGCGCTGCTCGTCGGTGATGATCCGTTGGCATTCGTCACTGTGACGTTGACGGTCCCGGAGCCCGCGGGGCCGTCGCTGTGATCGCGCCCACGACCTCGAACGAGGCGAGGCGCCGCCGAAAAGAGCGGAGGTTGCACCTGTGAAGTCCGTGCCTGTGATCGTGACCCCGATGCCCGAGTAGCCGCTAGAGGGCGAGACGCCGGTGACGATCGGGACAGGGGGCGGCAGGAACTCGACGATGCCAACGTCCAGCTTTCGTTGTCGATGACGTCGAAGGAGATAGGGATCGGATCAGCATTGGGCGCAACAAGCCACGCAACGCCCGTCCCCGTGACGCCCAGGAAGTTCTGCAACCCGGTCCATGGGCTGCCCGGCACGCTCTCGATTGAACCGCCCGAGCGGTCAAAGACGACCACGACGTAGGCTGCGCCCGTCGTGACGTTCTCGATCGTGGCGCTGGCGACTGTACCTGGGTCGCCGAAGATGGAGTTGGCCGACGTGTTGTTGAAGTTGGCATAGCCGGCGCTGGCAGCGCCCTGTCCGGCGTTCGGCCCGAACTCGAACGCGGCCGCATACCAAGCGCCGCCAATGGTGGACTCTATTACCTCGTTGTAAGCAGTAATGGGCGTCGAGCCACGCCAGCAACAATTTTCCGGTCTGCGGTGCGCTTGGTGCCATAAGGCTGCCAAAGGATGCACTGATGCCGGTCAGCCGCGGTGCTGTTGACAAGGTTGACCGATACCAGGACGACGGCATCACCGAGCACCGGGTAGGCGGGTAGTACCGCCCCGAAGGTCCCATTGGCGTATTCGTAAGTCGAACTGGAGCCGGAGCCCTGTACAAACGAAACACTCATGAGGATGGAACCGCCTCAACTGCACGCGACAGACCGCGACTGCTTGGAGAGTCGGAGTCGAGTCGAAACCTTTCACCGTCACGACGAGCGTGCCCGCGCCGCTAGGCGTGAACACTCCGGTGTAAGTGCCTGTCGTCTCCCCTTCGGCCAGGGCGACCACACCCGGCGCACCCTGCCCGCCTATTCCGTACATGGCGCTGACCGACGAAAGACTGTACGCCTGGCCTGCGGCATTCACGATCGACGCCTCTACTTTATGGGAACGCCGCTGAAAACTCTGTCCGGCTGATGCTTCTTCTACCTTTCTCTCGCGACGTACACGACCTCGGTTGCGCGTCTCGGTGCTGCCGTCATCGAGCAGCACGGTCGCGGCGGGGTTTGTTCCATTCGGTGACGACGCCGGTCTTGCCGGACGGCATCAGGACGCGCAGCCCTTTATGCAACCCGTCTATTTCTCCAACGTGCTTCAAACGGGTCATAAGGTCACCAATAACTCCGCCACGGCCTCTCAGAACACGTCGCCGCTTGGGCGAAGCTCCGCAAGCTCGCCGGGATAAGCCAAGCCAGGCCTCACCTTTGCAAAGGCCTGGCACTTGCCTCCCCTGACGACATAGTCCTGGTAACCGTCATAGGCGGGGAAATCGGGTGCGTGTTGCGCCGTTTGCCCGCGCCGTGAGGAGCGCGTCGGCCACTGCCTCCGTGAGGAGGCTTGCACCTGCATCTCGTGAAGGGCCTTACCTAGCGTTTTATAGGCGTCGTTTAGAGCAGCGGCAGCCGCCCGCCATTGCGGGTCACTCGGCGAAAAACCGATCGACCACGGCGCTATCGCGTCGAGGACGCCTGGCGCCGGGCTCATCGGGGTAGCCGGGCCCTGGCGGCAGGTGACATCCCCAAGGCGTTCCAGATGACGTTAAAGGCGACCAACGCGTTCTTGATGACCACGCTCGCCGGGTTCGGCACTTTTCGCTCTCCGCACGCCTCGCCTCTTGGGCTCACGATGGGTTCGGTCAGCACGGCGCCGAGCGGCTCGAAGCTCACAGGGCCTTCTACAGCAAAGGTGTGGGTCACCGCGCATGGGCGGGTAAGCGTCATCGTCGCCTCGTAGGCTCATTCCGGAATGAATTGGAAGACTGCGGCAGGCTGCATCGGCACGGCGGCAGCGTTGGCGACCGTCGCGGTGTGCTGCAGTAGCGCAGGCCGATCAGCCCATAAGGCCACTCCTCTTTGGCGCGTGGTCCTTATCCGGCGTGGGCGCCCTCATCGTTCTCGTCGGACTCCTGTGGTCGGTCTTTTCATTCGTGCGAGGCCTCCATGTGTTCCCGAAACGCATGCCCAAACCGAGACCGGCGTCTACGCCGCTTGTCCCAGCCCCCGACAAGTCTCCCCAACTACGGATGCTCCAAGGTCTCCTCGAGCGGGGCAGGACGATCCAAATCCAGATCCCAGCTGGCGTCTTCACATTCATCCGGCCAGTCGCCGAGCAGGCAGAGTCGTGGCACAGGGATGTGCAGCTAGCGCTCGACCCGATCCAGCAACGCCGTTTCACCGAAGCCGGGGGCAATTCCGCACGGGTGGCTCGGCTGAGCTGGTGGACTCCATGCGGCACTACATCCACGCTTTGGAAGAGATCATCAACTCGATGTGCGTCGTACTTCAGCCGGCCAAGGAGTTCCACGCCACCAACTGAGCAACTGGCGTGTCTTACTGTCCCGGCCTGACCCGCTTGTTCGGGAGCGGCACGCCCTTCGCCTCGGCGTCCTTCATAAACAGGTCGTTCACGGCGTCGTACTTGCGACGGTGCCGGAGCTTGGTCGGGCTCAGCGGGCAGCCGGCGTGGCAATGCAGGCGTTCCACCACGTGCCGTGCGACCTGTAACCCAGCCTTCCCAACAGGCCTGAGAATCTCAGCGGCCAGGCCCAGCACCTCAGGGTCGTCTGCCGGGCACCGTCAAGGGACGGATAGGGCCAAGGCACGTCAGAGGAGGCTTTTGCTCTTCAGCCAAGTGTCCCAGGCCGTCACGATTTCCACCGCCAAGTCGAGCCGCGTCCCACGTTCTCCCGGCCGACTCAACGGTCCAGCTGTGCTCGCTGTGGCTACCCACGTGGACAGTTACCGACTGGGTTTTCACCGCCGTAGTTAGGTCACCTGTTCTTGCTTTCGTCAGTTCCAAATGCTTGACGCCGTTGCAGATGTCGGCGCAGAGATTGAGCGGGTGCTTACCTGTTTCCGTCTCGACGTCGGTCCCGAAACGATTGGTAGCGGGATCGTTCTTGATCCAGTCCTTCAAAATGATAAGCGTCTACGAAGAAGTGGAAGAGGGCATCACGGACTGGGGCCGAGCCGCTGACGCCCTTGCCCTCGGC